>NZ_JBVKBY010000002.1:0-863805 GCF_055656945.1 Streptomyces sp. NPDC111606 | reverse complement strand
GCCCGCATCATCTTCGTCGACACCGAGGCCTCCAACTGGACCTTCGACCCGGTCCGCAAGCAGTACTTCTTCCACCGCTTCTTCTCCCACCAGCCGGACCTGAACTACGAGAACCCGGCCGTGCAGGAGGAGATCCTCTCGGCGCTGAAGTTCTGGCTGGACCTGGGAATCGACGGGTTCCGGCTGGACGCGGTGCCGTATCTGTACGCGGAGGAGGGCACGAACTGCGAGAACCTTCCCGCGACGCACGAACTCCTCAAGCGGGTACGGAAGGAGATCGACGCGCAGTACCCGGACACGGTGCTGCTCGCGGAGGCGAACCAGTGGCCGGAGGACGTCGTCGACTACTTCGGCGACTACGCCGGCGGCGGCGACGAGTGCCATATGGCGTTCCATTTCCCGGTGATGCCGCGGATCTTCATGGCGGTGCGACGGGAATCCCGCTATCCGGTCTCCGAAATCCTCGCCAAGACCCCGGCCATCCCGTCCGGCTGCCAGTGGGGCATCTTCCTGCGCAACCACGACGAGCTGACCCTGGAAATGGTCACCGACGAGGAACGCGACTACATGTGGGCGGAATACGCCAAGGACCCCCGCATGCGCGCCAACATCGGAATCCGGCGTCGACTGGCGCCCCTGCTGGACAACGACCGCAACCAGATCGAGCTGTTCACCGCCCTGCTGCTGTCGCTCCCCGGCTCGCCGATTCTGTACTACGGCGACGAGATCGGGATGGGCGACAACATCTGGCTCGGCGACCGCGACGCCGTACGGACTCCGATGCAGTGGACGCCGGACCGCAACGCGGGATTCTCCTCGTGCGACCCGGGACGGCTGTACCTGCCGACCATCATGGACCCGGTCCACGGCTACCAGGTGACGAATGTCGAGGCGTCCATGTCCTCGCCGTCCTCTCTCCTGCACTGGACCCGTCGCATGATCGAGATCCGCAAGCAGAACCCGGCATTCGGGCTCGGCTCCTACACGGAACTCCAGTCGTCGAATCCAGCCGTGATCGCCTTCCTGCGCGAATACGAGGACGATCTCGTGCTGTGTGTGAACAACTTCTCGCGGTTCGCGCAGCCGACGGAGCTGGATCTGCGCAGGTTCAACGGGCGGCATCCGGTCGAGCTGTTCGGCGGGGTGCGATTCCCGGCCATCGGTGAACTGCCGTACTTGCTGACCCTCGGAGGCCACGGCTTCTACTGGTTCCGGTTGCGCAAGGACGCCGCCTGAGAGCCCGGGCGGGGCGGTTTCTCCCGCCCCGCCCGGGGCACGCATCAGTAACCACCCCGCCCGGCCCGGGGAAAGGACGTGACGCCATGTCGAAAGCCGTCACCCGCACCCTCACGACCTCACCAGGTCTCCTCGCCTCGCTGGATCCCCTGCTGCGGGAGTGGCTGCCACGGCAGCGCTGGTTCGCGGGCAAGGGCCGTCCGGTCACCGGGTTCTCACTGGTGGCGGCCACCGAACTGCTCCCGCCCGGCGGCAAGCTGGGCCTGTACCACCTGCTCGTGCGCGCGCATCAGGCCATCGCGCCGGTGCCGGGTGCACCCGAGCAGCCCGCCGACTGCTACCAGCTGTTGATAGGCGAGCGCGAGGCCCTGCCGCCCCGGCTGGCGCCCGCGCTGATCGGACACGTGGCCGACGGCCCGCTCGCCGGACGCACGGTGTACGACGCCCTGTACGACACCCGTCCCACCGAGCTGCTCCTCGAGGCGCTGCGCACCGGAGCCCGGATCGGCGGCCTGCGCTTCGAGCGGGACGACAGCCAGGAGATCCGGTCCGGTCTGGTGCCCCGCCTGGTCACCTCCGAACAGTCGAACTCGTCGGTCGTCTACGGCGATACGTTCATCCTGAAGCTGCTGCGCCGAGTCGTGCCCGGCGTCAACCCCGACCTGGAGCTTCCCTTGGCGCTGGCCCGCGAGGGCTGCGACCGGGTGCCCGCGCCGACGGCGTGGATCCGGGCGGAGCTGACACCCGCCGGGGCGGCAACGGCGGACGAGGCGTATGTGCTGGGCGTGCTGCAGCCGTTCGTGCAGGGCGCCGCGGACGGCTGGGAGCTGGCGCTGCGCGAGCTGGCCAAGGGCGAGGACTTCGCGTCCGCGGCACGGGCGCTCGGGCGCGCGACCGCCGAGGTCCACACCGCGCTGGCCCGCACGCTGCCGACCGTCACCCTCGGGCACACGCAGGTGCAGCAGCTGGTCGACGGCATGGTCGAGCGGCTCGACGCGGCCGTGCAGGCGGTGCCGGCGCTGCGGCCGTACGCGCCCGGCCTGCGCTCCGCCTTCGAGGCGCTGGCCGGCCTCGCCGCCGAGGGCTGCACCTGGACCGCCCAGCGCATCCACGGCGACCTGCACCTCGGGCAGTGCCTGCGCTCACCCAGCGGGCAGTGGTGGCTGATCGACTTCGAGGGCGAGCCGTCGAAGCCGCTGGCCGAACGGCGGATGCCACAGCCACCGGTGCGGGACGTCGCGGGCATGCTGCGGTCCTTCGACTACGCGGCCCACTCGGCCGACCCGCGAGTACCGGGCTGGGCCGACACCTGCCGGGCCGCCTACTGCTCCGGATACGCACAGGTCGGCGGCGCCGATCCGCGGACCGATCCGGTGCTGCTGCGTGCGTACGAGACCGACAAGGCGATCTACGAGGTCGTCTACGAGGCCCGCCACCGCCCCGACTGGCTCCCGGTACCGCTGTCCGCCATAAGCCGACTGGCCGCGGGCGCCGACACCTCGTCCCCCGCCATCCCCTCATCCCCACCTGCGCCTAGGAGGCCTCGCCCGTGACCCCCCGCACCACTCCCTCCAGCGGTTCGGATTCAGACAAGACGGCTGAGAAGCCGGCCGTGGAGAAGGCCCAGGAGCAGGCCGCCGAGAAGACGAGCGTCGCGAAGAAGGCGACCACGAAGACGGCCAAGGCCGCCGAGAAGGCCGCGGACGCCATGAGGAAGGGGACGACGAAGAAGGCCGCCACGGCGAAGGCGGACGCGGCGAAGAAGGCGACCGCGAAGAAAGCCCCGGCGAAGAAGACGGCCGCAAAGAAGGCCGCCGCCAAGAAGGCCGTGGCCAAGAAGGCGGGCGCGAAGACCACCGCCGCGAAGAGCACGGACACCCCGAAGAAGACGGCCGCGAAGAAGGCCTCCGCCAAGAGGATTCCCGCGCAGAAGACGACGCCCAAGAAGATCCCGGCCCAAAAAGCGGTCCCGGTCGAACTCCCGGCCGCCCCCGCGGACGTGGCCGTGTCCCCCGCCCTCGACGCGGCCGACCGCGACCGCCTCCTCAACGGCACCCACCACGCCCCGCACTCCGTCCTCGGCGCGCATCCGGTGCCCGGCGGTGTCGCCTTCCGGGCTTTCAGGCCGTTCGCCCTGTCGGTGACGGTCGTCGTGGGCAGCCTGCGGGCCGAGCTGCACGACGACGGGGAGGGGTTCTTCTCGGGGCTGCTGCCCCTGCTGGAGGTGCCGGCGGGCTACCAGTTCCTGGTGGGATACGAGGGCTCGGTGCAGGAGACCGAGGACGCGTACCGTTTCCTGCCCGCACTGGGCGAGCTCGACCTGCATCTGATCGGCGAGGGCCGGCACGAAGAGCTGTGGAAGGCGCTCGGCGCCGAGCCGATGACGCACCAGGGCGTGACCGGAACCCGGTTCACGGTGTGGGCGCCGAACGCCCTGGGCGTGTCGCTGGCCGGCACCTTCAACTTCTGGGACGGCACGGGCCATCCGTTGCGCTCGCTCGGCGGCACCGGGGTCTGGGAGCTGTTCGTGCCCGGCATCGGCGAGGGCGAGCTGTACAAGTTCGAGATCACCCGGCCCGACGGCTCGAAGACGCTGCGCGCCGACCCCATGGCCCGCCGGACGGAGGCCCCGCCCAACACGTCGTCGATCGTGCACGCCTCGCAGCACGAGTGGGGCGACGCGCAGTGGCTGGCACGGCGCGGGTCGGTGCCGACGCACGAGGCGCCGTTCTCGGTCTACGAGGTCCACCTGGCGTCCTGGCGTCCGGGGCTGACCTACCGGCAACTCGCCGAGCAGCTGCCGGCGTACGTCAAGGACCTGGGCTTCACCCACGTCGAGCTGATGCCGGTCGCCGAGCATCCCTTCGGCGGCTCCTGGGGCTACCAGGTCACCGGCTTCTACGCACCCACGGCCCGGCTCGGCACCCCCGACGACTTCAAGTACCTGGTGGACTGCCTGCACCAGGCCGGCATCGGTGTCCTGATGGACTGGGTGCCGGCGCACTTCCCGCGCGACGACTGGGCGCTCGCCGAGTTCGACGGGCGTGCGCTGTACGAGCACGAGGATCCGCTGCGGTCCGCCCACCCCGACTGGGGCACCCTGGAGTTCGACTTCGGCCGACGCGAGGTGCGCAACTTCCTGGTCGCCAACGCGACGTACTGGTGCGAGGAGTTCCACATCGACGGGCTGCGGGTGGACGCCGTCGCCTCCATGCTCTACCTCGACTACTCGCGTGAGCCGGGGCAGTGGGTCCCGAACGAGCACGGCGGGCGGGAGAACCTGGACGCGGTGGCGTTCCTGCAGGAGATGAACGCGACGGTGTACCGGCGGGTGCCGGGGGTCGTGACGATCGCGGAGGAATCCACGGCCTGGGACGGCGTGACGCGCCCGACGCATGTGGCGGGCCCGGGTGGGTTCGGGGGTCTCGGCTTCGGGCTGAAGTGGAACATGGGCTGGATGCACGACTCGCTGGAGTACATGGCGAAGGAGCCCGTCCACCGCAAGTACCACCACAACGAGATGACGTTCTCGATGGTGTACGCCTACAGCGAGAACTACGTGCTGCCCATCTCCCATGACGAGGTCGTGCACGGCAAGCGGTCGCTGGTGTCGAAGATGCCGGGCGACTGGTGGCAGCAGCGGGCCAACCAGCGCGCCTACCTCGGGTTCATGTGGGCCCACCCGGGCAAGCAACTGCTCTTCATGGGGCAGGAGTTCGCGCAGGGGGCGGAGTGGTCGGAGGCGCACGGGCCGGACTGGTGGCTGCTGGATCCGGCGTACGGGGCGGAGCCCGACCACCGCGGGGTGCGGGATCTGGTCCGCGACCTGAACATGGTCTACCGGCACACGCCGGCCCTGTGGCAGCGGGACACCGACCCGGCCGGGTTCCGGTGGGTGGTGGGGGACGCCGCCGACGACAACGTGCTCGCGTTCCTGCGCTACGACGCCGAGGGGGCTCCGCTGCTGGCGGTGTCCAATCTGTCGCCCGTCGTGCGGCACGAGTACCGGCTGGGGGTGCCGGACGATGTGCCTGCGTGGCACGAGGCACTGAACACGGACGCGGCTCGATACGGCGGTGGCGATGTCATCAACCCTGATCCGGTCAAGCCCGAGCCGCAGGGTTGGCACGGGCGGTCGGCCAGCATCCGGCTGACGCTGCCGCCACTGGCGACGGTGTGGCTGCGGCCGGCCTAGACGGCGGCGCCCCGAAGGGGCGCGGGGAACTGCGCGACCAGCCCTAGGCGGCGGTTGGTCGCGCAGTCCGCCCCGGCGGCCACGGCGCGAGCGGGTGCCGTCACCCGGACGCCGACAAGCCCTCGGCCAGGCCCGGCGGCAGCGAACCCGTGTGCAGCACTCCCAGCCGCTGGGTGGCCCGGGTGAGCGCCACGTACAGGTCGCTGGTGCCGTACAGCCCCGGCTCCACCACCAGTACCGAGTCGAACTCCAGGCCCTTGGACTGACGCGGGTCGAGGAGTACGACGGTCTGCGTGAGGTCGGGCTCCGCGCCGGCCGTCACCCCGTCCAGGCGGGCCGCCAACCTGCGGTGCAGATGGCGCGGGGCGATGACCGCGAGCCGGCCCTCGGCGGGGGTCAGCTCCCCGATCGCCTTGGCGACCGCGTCCGGCAGGTCGTCGGTCGCGCGCACCCAGGGCCGTACCCCTGTGGAACGGACCGAGCTCGGCGGCTCGAAGCCGGGGTTCTCGGCACGGACCACGGCCGCCGCGACGTCCATGATCTCGGCGGGTGTGCGGTAGTTGACGCCGAGGCGGGTGTGCTCCCAGCGGTCCTCGACATAGGGCTGGAGGATCTTCTGCCACGAGCCGACGCCCGCCGCCTCGGCCGTCTGGGCCGGATCGCCGACCAGGGTCATCGAGCGGGTCGGGCTGCGCCGCATCAGCAGCCGCCAGGCCATCGGCGACAACTCCTGCGCCTCGTCGACGATGATGTGCGCGAACGCCCAGGTCCGGTCGGCCGCCGCGCGCTCGGCGGCGCTGCGGTGGTCGTCCTCCTCGTGGCGTTCGGCGAACCGCTCGGCGTCGATGATGTCGTGCGCGGACAGGACCTCGGAGTCCTCCTCGTCCTTGTCCTCGAACTCATAGGTGCGCGAGGCGTACGAGACGTCCAGCACGCCCTGGGCGTAGGCGACCTGCGTCTCCCGCTCCCGCTCGGCCAGCACCCGCTTCACCCGGTCGTCCTCGCCGAGCAGTTCGGCGGCCTCGTCCAGCAGCGG
This sequence comes from Streptomyces sp. NPDC111606, assembly GCF_055656945.1. Classification (NCBI taxonomy): domain Bacteria; kingdom Bacillati; phylum Actinomycetota; class Actinomycetes; order Kitasatosporales; family Streptomycetaceae; genus Streptomyces; species Streptomyces sp. NPDC111606. The sequence goes on along the minus strand of NZ_JBVKBY010000002.1, from coordinate 857,338 downwards.
CACGTCCGCCACCGTCCACGCCCGGGTCACGGGCCGGCGGATCGCGTCCGCGTCCTCGTCGGGGAGGTAGCCCACGGGGTCGGCGAGGAAGTCCGCGACCAGTCGCTGCGGGGTCAGCCGCGGCCACAGCTGGTCGATCGCGGCCCAGACTTCGGGGTTCTCGGCGATGTCGTCACGGATCTGTGTGATGTCGCTCGGGTCCAGCAGATTCGTACCGTCGAAGGGGTCCGTCCCGACCCGCTCGGCGTACAGCTCGGTGAGGGTGTTGAGGATGTGGCCCTCGAAGTGCTCCCGCGCCGCGTTGTGCGGCAGCCCCGCCGCACGGGCCTTCTCGCGCGCCACCTTCACCAGGCCGTCGTCGAGCATCAGGATCTCGCGGTCGTGCTCGATCGCGATCACCGGGTCGGGCAGCGCCTGCCAGTCCCGTACGACCTCGGCGAGCACGTCCGCCATACCGGCGCGTCCCTTCACCGCGGCCGCCTCCCGGGTGTCGGCAGCCGTCGCCTTCACGCCGGGGAACAGTTCACCGACGGTGGCCAGCAGGACACCCGTCTCACCCAGCGAGGGCAGGACCTCGCCGATGTAGCCGAGGAACGCGGGGTTGGGGCCGACGATCAGGACGGCGCGCTTGGCGAGCAGTTCCCGGTGTTCGTAGAGGAGGTAGGCGGCGCGGTGCAGGGCGACGGCCGTCTTGCCGGTGCCCGGACCGCCCTCCACCACCAGCACGCCGCGGTGCGGCGCCCGGATGATCTCGTCCTGTTCGGCCTGGATGGTCTGCACGATGTCGTTCATACGGCCGGTGCGCGCGGTGTTGAGCGCGGCGAGCAGGACGGCGTCGCCGGTCGGGTCCTCGTGGCCGGTCCGCTCCTGGTCCCCCAGGTCGAGGATCTCGTCGTGCAGGGCGGACACCGTACGGCCGCTGGTGGTGATGTGCCGCCGGCGCCTGAGCCCCATCGGGGTGTGGCCGGTGGCCAGGTAGAAGGGGCGGGCGACGTCCGCCCGCCAGTCGATGAGGATCGGCGTGCGCTCGGCGTCGTCGGTGCGCAGGCCGATCCGGCCGATGTGGTGCGTGGTGCCCGAGGCCAGGTCGATCCGGCCGAAGCAGAGCGAACCGTCCACGGCGTTCAGCGCGGCGAGCAGCCCCGAGCGCTCGGCGACGAGGATGTCCCGCTCCAGGCGGGCCTGCATCGGCGTGTTGCCCTGACCGAGCGCGTCCGTGACGGAGTCCTCGGTGTCGCCGCGCAGCAGGTCCACGCGCGCGTACAGGCCGTCGATGAATTCCTGCTCCCGCCGCATTTCACCGTCTTGGAATTCGGTGTTTGACAATTCAGCTCCCGCCCGGATATACTGTGCTCACTGAACTTCTCCGCGACTCAATTCCACTGAAGTCGCGAACCATTGAATATACGAAAGAAATCCCCCGAGCGCAATTGCTCGGGGGATTTCTTCGTATGGAGTGCGGTCGGTCCGTGAGGTCAGTCCGCGTCGAACACGTCGGACAGCTCCTCCAGCAGCCGCCGCTTGGGCCGGGCGCCCACCATCGCCTTCACGGGCTCACCGCCCCGGAAGACCATGAACGTCGGCATCGACAGCACCTTGTACGCGTTGGTGGTCTCGGGGTTGGTGTCCACGTCCAGCTGGACCACCTTCAGCCGGTCGCCCTCCTCCCGGGCGAGGGCCGCGAGCACCGGCCCCATCTGCCGGCAGGGCGGGCACCAGTCCGCGGTGAACTCCACCAGCACGGGCAGCTCCGCCCCGATCACCTCCGCCTCGAAGTCCGCGTCCGTCACCTCGGCCACGCCCGCCGCCTTGATCACAGCTCCTGCCCTCCCAGTTCGCACAACGGTGGTTCCCCCTCGGCCATCGCCAGCCGCAGCCCGATCTTGGCCCGCACGGCCTGCAACTCGCCGATCAGCGCGTCGAGGTCGTCCAGCTTGCGCCGGTAGACCGCGAGCGAGGCGGGACACGAGTCGCCCTCCGGGTGCCCGGCCCGCAGACACTCCACGAAGGGCCGGGTCTCCTCCAGGTCGAACCCGAAGTCCTGCAACGTCCTGATCTGCCGCAGCAGCTTCAGGTCGTTCTCGTCGTACGTCCGATACCCGTTGCCGCCCCGTCGCGCGGGCAGCAGCCCCCGCGACTCGTAGTAGCGCAACGTGCGCGTCGTGGTCCCGGCCCGCGCGGCCAGCTCGCCGATTCGCATGCGTACGAACGTAATCCTTGACGCCGACGTCAGGGCAACCGTGGCAGGAGAGGCTTTCTGCGCACCGGGGAGGACAGCACGATCGACGTCGTCGTACGGCCCAGCGCCGAGGTCTGTTCGAGGATCTCCTCCAGGTGGGCGGTGTCCTCGACGGCGACCTTGAGGATCCAGCAGTCCTCGCCGACGACGTGGTGGACCTCGGTGATCTCCGGGCGGTCCAGCAGTTCCAGGGTGCGGGGGTGTCTCAGGGTGTAGCCGCCGTGCGGGTTGACCCGGATGAAGGCCTGGATGCCGTAGCCGAGCCGGGCGGCGGCGACATGGGCGCCGTACCCGGTGATCGCGCCCGCCGCCTCCAGCCGCCGTACCCGCTCGGTGACGGCTGCCGGGCTGAGGCGCACCCGGCGGCCCAGCTCGCTCAGCTTGATCCGGCCGTCGGTCTGGAGCAGTTCGAGGATCTGCCGGTCCAGGGCGTCGAAGGCCACCGATGTTTCGTTGGCGGCTGGGCGCAGATGCCGTGGTTCTTTCGGCGCGGCGGCCTGATCTCCCATGTCTTCCCCTTCAGGACGCGGTGCAGGGCCAGGAGAATTATGGTCATGCGACAGGCACGAGAGGTACTGGTCATCGGCGGCAACCGCTATTTCGGCAAGCGGCTGATCGCGCGGCTGCTGGCCGCCGGGGACCGGGTGACGGTTCTCAATCGCGGCTCGTCGGCGCCGCCCCCGGGCGCGGTCCACCTCGTCGCCGACCGGAACGACGAGAAGTCCCTGACGGCGGCCCTGGGTTCGCGGACGTTCGACGCCGTGGTCGACCAGGTCTGCTACACGCCGCGCCAGGCCGGGATCGCCCGCCGGGTCCTCACCGGCCGCACGCGTCGCTACGTACTGACGTCGACGGTCGAGGTGTACGAGTACGAGGACTCGATCGCTCCCGTGCGCGAGCCGGATGTGGACGCGCTGCATGTGGCCGTGGACCTCGAACTTCCCTGGGACGACCCGGAGTTCCTCGATGCCCATTACGGCGAGGGCAAGCGGCAGGCGGAAGCGGTGTTCGCCGCCGACCCGGCCTTCCCCTGCGCGGCGGTGCGGGTCGCCCATGTGCTGGGCGGGGACGACGACTTCACGGGCCGTATGACCCACTACGCGAGCCGCATCCGCAGCGGCACACCGATCGCCGTGCCGGTGGTGAATCACCCGGCGACGTACATCCATGTCGAGGAGATCGCCGACTTCCTGTTCTGGGCGGTGGGCCAGGACTTCACCGGCCCGGTCAACGCCGCCTCCCACGGCCTGCTGACCACCGAGGAGGTGTGCGCCGCCATCGCCGCGCACCTCCCGAACGGCGAGGCCGTCTTCCGGCGGGTCGAGGTCGGCGAGGTCTCCCCCTTCTCCTTCACCCGCGCCTACGGCATGGACAACTCCCGTGCCACCCGGCTCGGTTTCCGCTTCACACACGCCCGGCAGTGGCTTCCCGAGGCCGTCGCCGAGACTCTCGGAAAGGACGTCGACTGAGATGCTCCACCGCACGCTCGGCTCCCACCGCGTGAGCGCGATCGGCCTCGGCCTGATGCCACAGTCCATCGAGGGCCGCCCCGACGAGAAGCGCGCCGTGGCGACCGTGCACGCCGCCCTGGACTCGGGGGTGACGCTGCTGGACACGGCCGACTCGTACCATCTGCCGGGCGACGGGCCCGGTCACAACGAACTCCTCGCGGCCCGCGCGCTGGCCGCGTACGGCGGTGACACGGACGCCGTGCTGGTGGCCACCAAGGGCGGCCGCGGCAGACCGGCCGACGGCAGCTGGACGGTGAACGGCGACCCCCGCCACCTCAAGGCGGCCGCCGAGGCCTCGCTGCGGCGGCTCGGCGTCGAGGCGATCGGGCTCTACCAGCTGCACAAGCCCGATCCGGCGGTGCCGTTCGAGGAGTCGGTCGGCGCGCTGCGCGACCTTCTCGACGAGGGCACGATCCGTCTGGCCGGCATCTCCAACACGGACGTCGACCAGATCCGCGCGGCCCACCGGATCCTCGGTGACCGTCTGGTCTCGGTGCAGAACCGGTATTCGCCCGCCGTCCGGGACAGCGAGGCCGAACTTCGTCTGTGCGCGGAACTGGGGCTGGCGTTTCTGCCGTGGAGCCCGCTGGGCGGCATCTCCCGCAGCTCGCTCGACGGTCCGTCACGGGTCGGGGGCGAGGCACGCCCGGGTGCCTTTCACGCCATCGCCGCCGAACGCGGGGTCAGCCCGCAGCAGGTGGCCCTGGCCTGGCTGCTGGCACGGTCCCCGGCCGTGATCCCGATCCCGGGCGCGAGCCGCCCGGAAACGATCCGGGACTCGGCGGCAGCAGCGGACCTCGCCCTGAGCACGCAGGACCTGACCCGGCTGAACGGCACGTCCGTGACAGCGAGACCGGCGTAACAGCGAGACCGGGCGGCTGAGAGACGGGGGATCATCTCAGCCGCCCGGCGCAATTGCCGGACGCCCGGCCCCGGTTCAGGCGGGGCCGGACGTCCGGAGAGGGGAGGGGGCCGAAGGCCCCTAGGGGCGCGGGGAACTGCGCGACCAGCCACAGACGACCTGCGGCCCACCGACAACAGCACCCCCCCGAGCTCACATCGGCTCTCCCGGCGGAGCGATTCGCTACGCCTTGGCGAGCTCCTTCTCCCCGCCCTGCCCCGGCACAGCCGCGGCATCGGCGTCGGCATCCGCCGGACCCCCGTGCCCGTCGTCCAGGAGCGTCTCCTCGTCGAACGGAATGTGACCGGCGAGCACCTCGTCGACCCGCCCGCGGTCGATCTCCTTCGTCCACGTCCCGATCAGCACCGTCGCCACCGCGTTGCCCGCGAAGTTCGTCAGGGCGCGGGCCTCGCTCATGAAGCGGTCGATGCCGACGATGAGACCGATGCCGTCCACCAGGGCGGGCTTGTGCGACTGGAGGCCACCGGCCAGGGTCGCGAGGCCGGCTCCGGTGACACCCGCGGCGCCCTTGGAGGCGACCAGCAGGAAGAGCAGCAGCGGGATCTGCTCGCCGATCGACATCGGCGTACCCATGGCGTCGGCGATGAACAGGGACGCCATGGTCATGTAGATCATGGTGCCGTCGAGGTTGAAGGAGTAGCCGGTCGGGACGGTGATGCCGACCACCGGCTTGCTGACGCCGAGGTGCTCCATCTTCGCGATGAGGCGCGGCAGCGCCGACTCGGAGGAGGAGGTCGACAGGATCAGCAGGAACTCACGGCCCAGGTACTTGAAGAGCGTGAAGATGTTGAGGCCGGCGACGACCCGCAGCAGGGTGCCGAGCACGATGAAGACGAACAGGAAGCAGGTGACGTAGAAGCCGAGCATCAGCACGGCGAGGCTCTTCAGGGCGTCCACACCGGCGGAACCGGTGACGGCGGCGATGGCGCCGAAGGCACCGATCGGCGCGGCCCACATCACCATGGCGAGGATGCGGAAGACGAGCCGCTGGATGTGCTGCACGCCGCGCAGGATCGGCTCCCCGGCCGAACCCATGGCCTGGAGCGCGAAACCGGCGAGCAGCGCGATGAGCAGGGTCTGGAGCACCGACTCCGAGGTGAACGCGGAGATCATCGTGGTCGGGATGATGCCGAGCAGGAACTCGGTGGTGTCCTTGGCCTCGGCGTCGACCTGCGCGTGACCGGCGTCCTTGATGGCGTCGGTGACCGCGAGTCCGGTGCCGGGCTCCAGGATGTTGCCGACGACGAGACCGATGCCGAGGGCGACCAGCGACATCGCCAGGAAGTAGACGAGCGCGATACCGCCGACGGCGCCGACCTTGGCCGCCTTCCGTACCGAGCCGATGCCCAGGACGATCGTGCAGAAGATGATCGGCGAGATCATCATCTTGATCAGGTTCACGAAGCCCGTACCGATGGGCTTCAGCTCGACCGCGAAGTCGGGCGCGGCCAGACCCACGGTGATACCGAGGGCAACCGCGATGATCACCGCGATGTAGAGGTAGTGCGTGCGGTCCCGTTTGGTTTTGGCGACGGGTGCGGCAGGTGCCTTGTCGGGGGAACTGGCGGCGGCCACGGCTGCCCTCCTTGACGTCTTCGTCGGTATCACCGGCGTGCGGCTCACGTCCGGGGTGGGGGGTTCGCTGATCGGCTGGCGAGCCCCAAGGGGACGGGGTCGTACTCAGCGATGCGGTGACTATCTCCCGTTGTGTGAGGGCGGTCACCCTTCCGTTCATTTAGTTCACCGGGACCGGTCCCGGTGACGCGCGGCCGGGTTCCGCGCAGCGCGGTGGCGGCGGCCCGCGCTCGCCGTGTACGCCGACGGCGAGCCGACCAATTCGTCGCTGCATCACGTCGGCTGCCGGCCGCCCGGTCAACACGACGGGCCGATGGAAGCGGTCTCCGACCTACGAGCTGCGCTCCTCCAGTACGCCGACGGGGATGACGTGGAGGACGGTCGGGGCTGGCGGGTGGGGACGGTGGGGGTCGGCAAGAAGCTGGGGCTCGACGGTGGGCTGCACGCGCCGGCACCGGACGCCGCCCCGACCCGAGGCCTGCGCGAGATCGCGGTCGGGGTGGCCGCGCTCGCCGGTACAGGCGGCGGCAAGGGCGGACGCCGACGGGAGCCGCCCTGACCCGCAGAGACGGCGCCGCGGAGTGACGTGGCTCACATTGAGTCACGGCATTCGGGCCGCGGGAACCACTTGTCCACAGGCAGGTCGGCCAAAATCGGCCATGGGGCAGACTGACGGCATGCGCTTCCCCGTCCCCCGACCCCGCAGCCTGGCCGGCCAGCTGTTCGCCATGCAGGCCGTGCTGATAGCGGTGCTCGTCGCCGGGTACGCGGTGTTCACGTACGTCAGTGACCGCGGGCAGGCCGAGGACGCGGCGGGGCGGCAGGCCATGGCGGTGGCCCAGTCGATAGCCGACGCCCCGTCCGTTGCGGAGGCGATTCGTACGGCCGATCCGACGGCCGAGCTCCAGCCTTACGCGCTCCGTGTCCAGCGCGATGCCGAGGTCGACTTCGTCACGATCATGAACCCCGAGGGCATCCGCTGGACGCACCCCGACGAGAAGCAGATCGGGCAGCACTTCCGCGGCCACACGGAGCGCGCCCTGCGCGGGGAGCCCTTCAAGGAGACGTACACCGGCACGCTCGGCCCGTCCGTCCGGGCGGTCGTACCGATCTACGACGGGGGGAACCGGCCCGCGCAGATCGTCGGGCTGGTGAGCGCGGGCATCCGGGTCGAGGAGATCAGCAAGCGGGTGTCGGACCAGCTGACGGCCCTGCTCGGGGTGGCGGGGGGCGCGCTGGCGCTGGGCGCGATCGGCACATACGTGATCAATGCCCGGCTGCGCCGCCACACCCACGGCATGAACGCGTCCGAGCTGAGCCATATGCACGACTACCACCAGGCCGCCCTGCACGCGGTGCGTGAGGGGCTGCTGATGCTGGACGGGCAGTACCGGGTGGCTTTGATCAACGACGGCGGGCGCGAGCTGCTCGGCGTGGCCGGCGATGTGGTGGGGCAGTCGGTCGCCGAGCTCGGCCTGCCGGCCCCGCTGACCGGGGCGCTGCTGGCGTCCGAGCCGCGGGTGGACGAGGTGCACCTCGCGGCGGAACGAGTGCTGGTGGTGAACACGTCACCGGTGTCGGGCGGGGAGCGCCGCGGCACGATGGTGACCCTGCGCGATGTCACCGAACTCCAGTCCCTGATGGGCGAGTTGGACTCCGAGCGGGGATTCACGCAGGCGTTGCGGTCACAGGCGCACGAGGCGGCGAACCGCCTGCACACGGTGGTCTCGCTGATCGAACTCGGACGCGCCGAGGAGGCGGTGGAGTTCGCGACGGCCGAGCTGGAGCTGGCACAGGCACTCACGGACCAGGTCGTCGCGGCGGTCAGCGAACCGGTGCTGGCGGCTCTTCTGCTGGGCAAGACGGCACAGGCCAACGAACGGGGCGTCGAACTCGTCGTCTCGCAGGACAGCCGACTGGACGACCGCCTGCTGCCGCCGTCCCTGCCGGCCCGGGATCTGGTGACGATCCTCGGCAACCTGATCGACAACGCGGTGGACGCCGCGCAGGGCAGTGTGGGGGCGCGAGTGACGGTGACGGCGTACACGCAGGGCGGAGAGCTGGTCCTGCGCGTGTCCGACACGGGGGCCGGGGTGGACCCCGCCCACGCGGAGGCGGTGTTCGAACGCGGCTTCTCGACGAAGCCGGCGGGACCGGGCGGCCGCGGCCTGGGACTGGCCCTGGTACGGCAGGCGGTACACCGGCACGACGGGGCCCTGTCGGTGGCGGAGGCTGCCGGGGGCGGGGCGCAGTTCGAGGCACGGTTGCCGCTGAGCGAGGGACGCCTGCGGGAGGGGGCGCCGGGAGACGGGGCGGAGCCCGTGCCGGGGGCTGAGCCGGTGCCGGGCGCGGAGGCCCTGTCGGGTGCCGAGCCCTTGTCGAGCACTGAGCTCCTGTCGGGCGCCGAGCCCCCGCCTGACGGCGAGACCTTGCCGGGAGCGGAGCCGCTGCTCGCCCCCGAGCCCCAACCGAGCGGCAAGCCCCAACCGAGCACGGAGCCCCAACCGAACGGCGAGCCGCTGCCGCGTGGCGGGCCACAGCCGGGATCTGCCGCAGGCCGCCGCCCACACCTACCCGCAGGCCTCGGCGGACGACATGAGCCACTCGGGGGCGCCGAGGCTCCGCCGGACGGCGAGACCTTGCCGGGCGCGGAGCCACAACTGGACACCGAGCCCCAACCGAACACGAAGCCGCACCCGGGCGCCGAGCCGCTGCCGGACGGCGAGACCTCGCCGGGCGCGGAGCCACAACTGGACACCGAGCCCCAACCGGACCGCAGGCCCCAGCCGCGCACAGTGCCCCCCGGGGACGCCGAGCCCTTGCCGGGCGCGGAGCCCCAACCGGACGGGGAGCGTCGGCCAGGCGGCGAGGCCCTGCCGGACGCCGGGCCTGCGCAGCAATCCCGGCGATCTCAGCCGTCCCGGCAGTCCGAGCCCCGGGCGGGTTCCGGTGGTGCGGTGGTTTCGAGAGGTGACGTATGACTGCGGCGGCCGAGCAGGCGATTCGTGTCCTGGTCGTGGAGGACGATCCGGTCGCGGCGGACGCGCACATGATGTACGTCGGCCGGGTGCCGGGCTTCGTCGCGGTCGGCAAGGCGCACACCGGTGCGGAGGCGCGGCGCGCGCTGGAGCGTACGCCGGTGGATCTGCTGCTGCTGGACCTGCACCTGCCGGACGTGCACGGGCTGCAGCTGGCGCGGTCCCTGCGAGCGGCCGGGCACCACGCGGACGTGATCGCGGTGACGTCGGCTCGGGACCTCGCCGTGGTGCGGGAGGGGGTGTCGCTGGGGGTCGTGCAGTACGTACTGAAGCCCTTCACGTTCGCCACGCTCCGGGACCGCCTCGTGCGCTACGCCGAGTTCCATGCGGCGGTCGGCGAAGCGAGCGGACAGGACGAGGTGGACCGGGCCCTGGCGTCACTGCGGGCGCCGGGGCCGGCGGCGTTGCCGAAGGGGTTGAGCGGGCCGACGTTGGAGCGTGTCACCGGGGCCGTGCGGGAGGCCGAGGAGGGGCTCACCGCGGCGGGCGTGGCCGAGGCCGTGGGGATTTCCCGGATCACGGCTCGGCGGTATCTGGAGCATCTGGTGGAGGCGGGGCGGGCCGAGCGGGCGCCGGTCTATGGGCAGGTGGGTAGGCCGGAGTTGGTGTATCGGTGGGTTCCGGGGGCGGGGTCCGGCCGGTAGCGGCGTGACCGCGGCGCAAGCAGCTTCCCGAACCACCGTCCAATCCCACGCACACTCATTGACCTGACTAGACCACTCCTCTTAGGTTCACCGGGCAGACAACCCCAGGCCACAACGACGTAGGCCCCAGGAGGTCATGCCCGTGCGCCCCACCGCCCGCCCCGTCCGAGCCGCTCGAACCACCCGCCGAACTCGCCCCGCCCTCCCCGCACTCCTCGCCCTCACCCTCGCCGGCGCAGGCACGCTCACCGCCTGTGGCGGGGGTTCCGGCAGCGACCCCGACACCCTCAAGGTCTCCTTCAAGCAGTCCACGGACAACTCCATCAAGGTGATGGACACCTACCTCGCGGACATCAAGAAGCAGTTCGAGAAGGCGAACCCGGGCAAGAAGGTCGAGTTCGTGCCGATCAAGGCCCCGGACTCGGAGTACTACACCAAGCTGCAGCAGATGCTCCGGTCCCCCAAGACCGCCCCGGACCTGGTCTACGAGGACACGTTCCTCATCAACTCGGACATCACCAGCGGGTACTTGAAGCCGCTCGACCCCTACCTCGCCAAGTGGAAGGACTGGGGCCAGTTCATCGACACGGCGAAGGCGGCGGCCAAGGGGGAGGACGGGAAGACGTACGGCATCCCGGACGGGACGGACACCCGGGGCCTGTGGTTCAGCAAGGACATCTTCAAGAAGGCCGGTCTGCCCGCCGACTGGCAGCCGAAGACCTGGGACGACGTCCTCGAGGCCGCCCGAGCGATCAAGAAGAAGGTCCCGGGTGTCACCCCCCTCAACGTCTACACCGGGAAGCCCGCCGGCGAGGCGGCGACCATGCAGGGCTTCGAGATGCTGCTCTACGGCACGAACGACGGCACCACGGACCCGCTCTATGACAAGGCGTCCAAGAAGTGGATCGCCGGCAGCCAGGGGTTCAAGGACGCGCTCACGTTCGTGGAGACGGTGTACAAGGAGAAGCTGGGCCCGGACGTCTCGGACGCCCTCGACCCCAACTTCGGTACCCGCGTGCGCGGTGAACTGCTCCCCGAGGGCAAGCTCGGCATCGACCTGGACGGCTCCTGGCTCCCGCAGGACTGGCTGGAGGGCAGCGGCCACGAATGGCCCGAGTGGTCGCAGAAGCTGGGCCTCGCCCACATGCCCACCCAGAACGGCCAGGCCCCCGGCAAGGTGAGCATGTCCGGCGGCTGGACCTGGTCCATCCCGGCCAAGGCGGGCAACCCCGACCTGGCCTTCGAGTTCGTCAAGACGATGCAGACCAAGGCGAACGCCCAGAAGTGGTACATCGCCAACTCGGGCATCGCGGTGCGCAAGGACGTCGCGGCCGATCCCGCGTACGTCGACGCCCAGCCCGGCATCAAGTTCTTCACCGACCTGGTCGCGTCGACGCACTACCGGCCCGCCTACCCGGCGTACCCGAAGGTCTCCACCGCGATCCAGGAGGCGATGGAGGGCGTGACGACGGGTGACGCCTCGGTCGAGGACGCGGCCAAGTCGTACGACGAGGAGCTGAAATCCGCGACGGACGACCAGGTGATCGAGAAGTGAGTCATCGCTCATGAAGACCGCCACCGGCCCCGGCCTCGCGAAGAGGCCGGGCCGGGCCCCCGCACCGGCCGCACCGGGCGCCCGCCCTCGTCACATCCCGTTCCTACGGGCCCTGCCCGTCACGCCCGCCGTCGTCCTCCTGGTCCTCTTCCTCGCCGGCCCCATCGCCTACTGCGCCTACATCGCCTTCACCGACCTCCAGCTCACCGGCCAGGCCGAGGACTCGTTCGTCGGTTTCGACAACTTCCGTACGGCGTTCGACGACGAGGCGTTCCGCAACGCGGTCTGGCTGACCCTCGTCTTCACCGTCATCTCCGCCCTGCTCGGCCAGAACACGCTGGGCCTGGCCCTGGCCGCGCTGATGCAGCGCGCGTCGAAGCCCGTACGCACCCTGGTGGGCGCGATCGTCATCACGGCGTGGGTCCTGCCGGAGGTCGTCGCGGGCTTCCTGCTCTACGCCTTCTTCCGCCGCGAGGGCACCCTGAACGCCGTCCTGGACTGGCTCCATCTCCCCACCCAGAACTGGCTGTTCACACTCCCGATCCTGGCGGTGTCGTTCGCGAACGTCTGGCGCGGCACCGCGTTCTCGATGCTGGTCTACTCGGCGGCGCTGAACGAGATCCCCAAGGAGATCACCGAGGCGGCGGAGGTGGACGGCGCCGGCGGCTGGCGCCGTATGTGGCACATCACCCTCCCGATGATCCGCCGCTCCATCGGCACCAACCTGATGCTGATCACCCTCCAGACCCTGTCCGTCTTCGGCCTGATCTGGGTGATGACCAGGGGCGGCCCGGGCGGCAAGAGCCAGACGCTGCCGCTGTTCATGTACGAGGAGGCGTTCCAGAAGAGCATGATCGGTTACGGCACGGCGGTCGCCCTCCTGCTGCTGGTGGTGGGCTCGTTGTTCTCCGTGGTCTACCTGCGTCTGCTGCGAACGGAGGTGTGACGCCGTATGCCTCGCACTCTCTCGTCCCGACGCGCCTCTCACCGTCTGGCCGCCGACGCCGGGCTCCTGATGGTGGCCGCGGCCTTCGTGCTCCCGCTGGCGTGGGTGCTCCTGTCCTCGCTGGACACGAACGCCGACCTCCAGGTGAAGGTCCCGGACGGCGTCACGCTGGACAACTTCGACGCGGTCCTCACCCCGGACATCACCTTCACACCGCTGCTCAACAGCCTGCTGCTGTGCGGCGGGGGCACGGCACTGACGGTCGCGTGCGCGGCGCTCGCCGCCTACCCGCTGTCGCGGTTCCGGTCCCGCTTCAACCGCCCGTTCCTGCTCACGATCCTGTTCGCGACGAGCCTGCCGATCACGGCGATCATGGTGCCGGTGTATGCCCTGTTCGTGCAGGTGAACCTCATCGACACCATGGAAGGGACGATCTTCTTCTTCGCCGCCTCTCAACTGCCGTTCGCCATCTGGCTGATGAAGAACTTCATGGACGGGGTGCCGAAGGAGCTGGAGGAGGCGGCCTGGACGGACGGGGCGTCGTCGCTCCAGTCGTTGCTGCGGGTTGTGCTGCCGCTGATGGGGCCCGGGGTGGCGGTGGTGACGGTGTTCTCGTTCGTGATGATGTGGGGGAACTTCTTCGTCCCGTTCATGCTGCTGCTCACGCCGGACCAGATGCCGGCCGCGGTGAGCATCAATGAGTTCTTCGGGAACCGGGGGACGGTGGTGTACGGGCAGCTGGCGGCGTTCTCGATCATCTACTCGACGCCGGTGATTCTGCTCTATGTCCTGGTGGCGAGGCGGCTGGGCGGAGGGTTCGCCCTGAGCGGGGCCGTCAAGGGGTAGGCGAGCGTCCCGCGCGGCGAGCGTCGGGATTGAGCCGCCTGGCGCCCATCGCCACGCGGCCGATCCCCGCACCGGCGGGCGTACGCATCTTCGACGCCCGCCCGCACGACCGACCCCCACGCCACGCCCTCCCGCCGCACCACCGCCGGGCGTCCCGGGGTCGACACCGCACGGCGCCTGCGAATATGCCCACCGAGGTTGCCATTCGTGGAATGCCACCACCCGCCGGAGCCATCACCCGCCCATCACCCGTCCACCTCCGGCGGGAGCCCGCTCGGCCTCGAACCCGCCAGTAGCCGTAGCTTCCTACAATCCGTGATCCTGGCCGAACAGACCGTAGTCACCCCACTCCGGCCGCCCTACGTTGTGCCCCGTGCGCCGACCCCAAGCCCAACCGAACCAGCCCCACAACCGCTCCAGCCGCCGTACCCCGCCCACTCCCCCCTTCAACGCCCCCGCCGCCCGCAGACTGCGCGCCGCCCTCAACATGCGGCCCGAGCACGTCGCCTACGGCATGCGAACCTCGTACGGACTCCCCTACGTCACCGAGGACCTCGTCCTCGCCTGGGAGCGCGAGATCGCGGCCCCGGACAGCAGCGAGCTGACCGCTCTGGCGGGCGTGCTGTGGTGCTCGCCCAGTGAACTGCTCGGCAAGCCCCGGACGTTGCGCGAACACCGCATCGCCCGTGGCCTCGCCCCCGAGGACGTGGCCCGCACCGTCGGGCACGACCTCGGCACGTACCTCCGCATGGAGGAGAGTGACGACTGGCAGGGCACCGACCGTCAGTCCGCCGCCCTCGCCGACGTCCTCGGCCTGACGGTCCCGGACTTCATCACCGTCACCGGCCGTGACGCGAACCTCGCCGACCTGCTGCGCAGTGCCGTGACGACGCGCTGGCAGGCGTACGTGCGCCCCGTCGGGAAGATGGTGCCCCTGGACCGGCGGCTCCTGGAGGACGCCCTTCAGGAGCTGCACCAGAACTACCAGGGGCAGATGACCGCCACGCTCAGCTGGGGCGGGGGCGGGGGCGACTCCAGCGCGGCCGGCCGTGAGTTCCTGGACCGGATCGTGGAGCACTTCTGGAGGACCATCCAGGGGGATGCGCCCTGACGTCCCAGTGGTCGTTTCAGTGGTGGTTTCAGTGGTCGTTCTCCAGGTGCAGCTTCAGCAGGTCCACGCCATAGTCGCCGCCGTTGGGCGTGCGGATCATGGTGTGGATGTGCTGCTGGGAAGGCTCCCCGCCGCCCATGCCCATGCCGCCGCCCGAGCCGGAGCCCGCAGTGGCGCCGGCCGAGGAGTTCTCGTTCCAGAAGAGCGGGGCCTGCGCGTCGTACTCGATCAGGACGACCGGGCTGTGCACCCGGTAGTAGAAGGCGGAGTCGTCCTTCGTCTCACCCATCCAGGAGAAGTACGTGTCGTCCAGATGCTCCGCGACCTCGGTCATCTTGACCTCGGCGTGCCCCTCGTTGACGTAACCGACGTACACACCGACGAGGTCCAGGAGTTTCTGCCGCTGCGGGGAGGTGAGGTCGGCCCCGGGCAGACCCTCGTAGGCGAGCGTCAGGTTGTCCTGGCCTGAGCCGGACTTCATGTCGTCGTTGCCGTTGGCCTGTGAGGAGACCGCCTTGGTCCGCTGGGTCGTGTTCAGGGAGCGCACCATGGCCAGGCCGGCCTTCGTCTCCGGACGGAACAGGGTGATCTTCTCGCCCTGGTAGGTGGCCGAGGTCGGCTCCGACCCCATGAAGGTCGGCGTCATGACGACCTGGTCGCCCAGGACGAAGTAGTTGATGGCGACATGGTGGCCCTCGAACTGGAAGCCCCAGGGCTTCGTCGTCGACGGGGTGCTCATGAAGGTGAAGAAGTAGTGGCCCTCGGTGAGGGTCTCCTGGCCCCCGCCCCGGGATTCGCCGAGAAGTCCGTTGAGCTTCATGATGCCGCGGGCCTGCTTGAGGCCTTCGGCGGACAGGGCCGCGCCGAGCAGGGCGTAGCCGAGGTCACGCTGCTCGGTGGTCAGGTCGCCCACCCGTACGCCCTTGCGTTCGTAGCCGTCGACGTTGCTCCAGGCCGTCCATTCGTCGGCGTCGACGTCGAACGTGCAGGACCGGCGCTCCTTGGTGGACAGCCCGTCGAGGAAGGCCTGCGCCGCCTTGACCAGCGCGTCCGTGGAAACACCGGTGGAGTGGACCGAGAACAGGTCCTCGACGACGGTGCCGTCGGTGGTGACGCCCTTGACGTCGGCGTACTTGACCTGGGTGGCTCCGGGGCCCAGGCCTCCGCCTCCACCTGGCCCGCCCGAGGGTATGGCGCTCGGGGCGGCGGACGCGGTGCCCGTCGAGTCGGACGAGCCGCTGGAGCAGCCGGTCATGGTGGCCATCGCGGCGACGCCGCCGGCCAGCAGCGCCTTGTTCATGAACCAGCGGCGGCCGTGTTCGGCCTCAGGGGTGCGTTGTCGGTGTCCGTGCATGGACCCCAACCTCGGCCACGCACCTGAAGCGCCCCGATGGACAGTCTGTGAGCGGGCCATCAGTCCTGGGGTCGGTGCAACCCCTCAGAAGACGGACTCGGCCTCGTCCATGCGGTCCTTCGGCACCGTCTTCAACTCGGTCACCGCCTCCGCCAGCGGCACCATCACGATGTCGGTCCCGCGCAGCGCGGTCATCCTGCCGAAATGCCCCTGGTGGGCGGCCTCCACCGCGTGCCAGCCGAAGCGGGTGGCGAGGACACGGTCGTACGCCGTCGGCACACCGCCACGCTGGACGTGGCCGAGGATGACCGGCTTGGCCTCCTTGCCGAGGCGACGCTCCAGTTCGAAGGCCAGTGCCGTGCCGATGCCCTGGAAGCGCTCGTGGCCGAACTGGTCGATCTCGCCCTTGCCGTAATCCATGCTGCCGTCGGCCGGGTGGGCGCCCTCGGCGACGCAGATCACCGCGAACTTCTTGCCGCGCGCGAAGCGCTCCTCGACCATCTTGACGAGGAGGGCGGGGTCGAAGGGCCGCTCGGGGAGGCAGATGCCGTGGGCGCCGGCGGCCATGCCGGACTCCAGCGCGATCCAGCCCGCGTGGCGGCCCATGACCTCGACGACCATCACGCGCTGGTGGGACTCCGCGGTGGTCTTCAGGCGGTCCATGGCCTCCGTGGCGACGCCGACCGCCGTGTCGAAGCCGAACGTCCGGTCCGTGGACGAGATGTCGTTGTCGATGGTCTTCGGTACGCCGACCACGGGCAGGCCCGCGTCCGACAGCATGCGGGCCGCAGTCAGCGTGCCCTCGCCGCCGATCGGGATCAGCGCGTCGATGCCGAAGTCGCGGGCGATGTCGGGGGCGCTCTCGCAGGCCTCGCGCAGCCGGTCGCGCTCCAGCCGGGACGAGCCCAGGATGGTGCCGCCGCGGGCCAGGATGCCGCTGACCGCCTCCAGGTCGAGGCTGCGGTAGTGGCCGTCCAGCAGGCCCGCGTACCCGTCCTCGAAGCCGATCACCTCGTCGCCGTACTGTGCGACGGCACGGTGCACGACCGACCGGATCACGGCGTTCAGGCCGGGGCAGTCGCCGCCTGCGGTGAGAACTCCGATACGCATCGTGCTGTGTCTCCTGCTCGCTGTTGATACCGGTGAGCCAGTCCGATTGTTTCATGTCCCGAGGGGGATGTCGGGCCCACGAACCTGACGGGCGCCTTATCTATCGGCAAGGGTATTGTCAAGAGGGTTTCGCTCACCCTGGTGGGCGATTTTGTGCAGGCTCCGCCAGGCCGCCGACGGACGCTCGACAGACGCAGACAAGCACGAAGACGACGACGAAGAAGACGAAACGGAGAGCACGCGTGACGCGCAGCGTGTACGTGACCGGCATCGACCGCGGCGACGGCCGCCAGATCGTCGAACTGGGAGTGATGGAGCTCCTGACCCGGCAGGTCGACCGGGTGGGGGTGTTCCGGCCGCTGGTCCACCACGTCCCCGACCGCCTGTTCGAGTTGTTGCGCGCCCGCTACCGCCTCACCCAGGACCCGGCGACGGTCTACGGCATGGACTACCACGAGGCGTCCGCCCTGCAGGCCGAGCGCGGCACGGACGAGCTGGTCTCCACGCTCGTCGACCGCTTCCACGCCGTCGCCCGCGACTACGACGTGGTCCTCGTCCTCGGCACCGACTACGCCGACACCCAGCTCCCGGACGAGCTCTCCCTCAACGCCCGGCTCGCCAACGAGTTCGGCGCGTCCGTGATCCCCGTCGTCGGCGGGCGCAAGCAGGCCGCCGAGTCGGTGCTCGCCGAGACCCGCAACGCCTTCCGGGCATACGAGGGCCTGGGCTGTGATGTGCTCGCCATGGTCGCCAACCGGGTCGCCCGGGACGACCGGGACGAGATCGCCCGGTCGCTGCGGTCGCGGCTGCCGGTGCCCTGTTACGTCGTCCCGGACGAGCCCGCCCTCGCCGCGCCGACGGTCTGGCAGATCGCCCAGACCCTGGACGCGAAGGTCCTGCTCGGCGACGACTCGGGGCTCGCACGCGACGCCCTGGACTTCGTGTTCGGCGGCGCGATGCTGCCGAACTTCCTCAAGGCCCTGACCCCGGGCTGCCTGGTCGTCACCTCGGGCGACCGCGCCGACCTGGTCGTCGGCTCGCTGGCCGCGCACAGCGCCGGCACCCCGCCGATCGCCGGCCTCCTGCTCACGCTGAACGAACGCCCCGGCGACGAGATCCTCACCCTCGCCGCCCGCCTCGCCCCGGGCACCCCGGTGCTCTCGGTGCCCGGTTACAGCTTCCCCACCGCCGAGCAGCTCTTCGCCCTGGAGGGGAAGTTGAACGCGGCGACCCCGCGCAAGGCGGAGACCGCCCTCGGCCTCTTCGAGCGGTACGTCGACACCGGCGACCTGCTGAAGCGGGTCTCGGCGCCGAGCAGCGACCGGCTCACGCCGATGATGTTCGAGCACAAGCTGCTGGAGCAGGCCCGCTCGGACATGCGCCGCATCGTGCTGCCCGAGGGCACCGAGCCGCGTGTCCTGCACGCCGCCGAGGTGCTGCTGCGCCGCAACGTCTGCGACCTCACGCTCCTGGGTCCGGTCGACCGGATCCGCAAGCAGGCCGCCGACCTCGGCATCGACCTGGGCGACACCCAGCTGATCGACCCGGCGACCAGCGAGCTGCGCGACACCTTCGCCGAGCAGTACGCCCAGCTCCGCGCCCACAAGGGCGTCACGGTGGAGCTGGCGTACGACGTCGTCTCCGATGTGAACTACTTCGGCACGCTGATGGTGCAGGAGGGCCTCGCGGACGGCATGGTGTCGGGGTCCGTGCACTCGACTGCCGCGACGATCCGGCCCGGCTTCGAGATCATCAAGACCAATCCCGACGCCGACATCGTCTCGTCCGTCTTCTTCATGTGCCTCGCCGACCGGGTCCTCGTCTACGGCGACTGCGCCGTGAACCCCGACCCGAACGCCGAGCAGCTGGCCGACATCGCCATCCAGTCGGCGGCCACCGCCCAGCGGTTCGGCGTGGAGCCGCGGATCGCGATGCTGTCGTACTCGACGGGTACATCCGGCTCGGGCGCCGACGTCGACAAGGTGCGCGAGGCGACGGAGCTGGTGCGCGAGCGGCGTCCCGACCTGAAGATCGAGGGACCCATCCAGTACGACGCCGCCGTCGAGCCGTCGGTCGCGGCCACCAAGCTGCCGGAGTCCGAAGTCGCCGGCCAGGCAAGCGTGTTGATCTTCCCGGACCTCAACACCGGCAACAACACCTACAAGGCCGTGCAGCGCTCGGCCGGCGCGATCGCGGTGGGCCCGGTGCTGCAGGGTCTGCGCAAGCCGGTCAACGACCTGTCCCGGGGCGCCTTGGTCCAGGACATCGTGAACACCGTGGCGATCACCGCCATCCAGGCCCAGACCCCCGCCCTGTCCCCCAACGAGAAGGCCACCGCCCAGTGACCGCGACCCGCGTCCTCGTCCTCAACTCCGGCTCCTCGTCGGTGAAGTACCAGCTGCTCGACATGCGCGACAGCAGCCGGCTGGCCGTGGGCCTCGTCGAACGCATCGGCGAGGAGACGTCCCGGCTCAAGCACACGCCGCTGGCGAGCGGCGGCGGGACCCGCGAGTGGACCGCGCCCATCGCCGACCACGACGCCGCCCTGAAGGCCGTCGCGGCGGAGCTCGCCAAGGACGGCCTCGGGCTCGACTCGCCCGAGCTGGCCGCGATCGGCCACCGGGTGGTGCACGGCGGCAAGCGGTTCACCGAGCCGACCGTCATCGACGACGCCGTACTCGCCGAGATCGAGCGGCTCATCCCGGTGGCCCCGCTGCACAACCCGGCCAACCTCACCGGCATCCGTACGGCCATGGGTCTGCGCCCCGACCTGCCCCAGGTCGCCGTCTTCGACACCGCGTTCCACACCACGATGCCGGAGTCGGCCGCCCGCTACGCGATCGACGTGGAGACCGCGGACCGGCACCGGATACGCCGGTACGGCTTCCACGGCACCTCGCACGCGTATGTCTCCCGGGCCACGGCGAAGCTGCTGGGCAGGGCGCCCGAGGACGTGAACGTCATCGTGCTGCACCTCGGCAACGGCGCGTCCGCGTCCGCAGTACGGGGCGGCAAGTGCGTGGACACCTCCATGGGGCTGACGCCTTTGGAGGGACTCGTGATGGGTACGCGATCCGGTGACACCGATCCCGCCGTCATCTTCCATTTGGCGCGTGTTGGCGAAATGTCCATTGCGGAAATCGACACTCTCCTCAACAAGAAGAGCGGATTGATCGGCTTGTGCGGCGACAACGACATGCGGGAGATCCGCCGGCGGATCGACGAGGGTGACGAGCGGGCCCAATTGGCCTTCGACATCTACATTCACCGACTGAAGAAGTACATCGGCGCCTATTACGCGGTGCTCGGCCGGGTGGACGCGATCGCGTTCACGGCCGGCGTCGGCGAGAACGCGGCACCGGTGCGGGAAGCCGCCGTGGCGGGCATGGAACAACTGGGCCTCACGGTGGACGCCGAGCTGAACGCCGTACGCGGTGACGAGCCGCGGCTGATCTCGCCCACGGGCGCGCGGGTGGCGGTCGCGGTGGTGCCGACGGATGAAGAACTGGAGATCGCGACGCAGACCTACGCACTGGTCGGCCGCATCGATTATGCGGCTCCGCCGCGTAACACCGCCGAGTAACACGGCTGAGCAATGCGCAGCTCATTTGTATCTTCCGCCAGACGGAATATTCCGTAGCGAAACAAACCGATAGGATCGCCCCATGCGCCGTTCGAAAATCGTCTGTACTCTCGGCCCCGCGGTCGACTCCCATGACCAGCTCGTCGCGCTGATCGAGGCGGGCATGAATGTGGCCCGCTTCAACTTCAGCCACGGCACGCACGAAGACCACCAGGGGCGGTACGAGCGCCTCCGGGCCGCCGCCCAGGAGACCGGGCGTGCCATCGGTGTGCTCGCCGACCTGCAGGGCCCCAAGATCCGCCTGGAGACCTTCGCCGAGGGCCCGGTCGAGCTGGAGCGCGGTGACGAGTTCGTCATCACGACCGAGGACGTCCCTGGTGACAAGGCCATCTGCGGGACCACCTACAAGGGCCTGCCGGGCGATGTCTCGCGCGGCGACCAGATCCTCATCAACGACGGCAACGTCGAGCTGAAGGTCCTGGACGTCGAAGGCCCGCAGGTGCGGACGATCGTCATCGAGGGCGGCGTCGTCTCCGACCACAAGGGCATCAACCTGCCCGGCGCGGCCGTGAACGTGCCTGCGCTGTCCGAGAAGGACGTCGAGGACCTGCGGTTCGCGCTGCGCATGGGCTGCGACATGGTCGCGCTGTCCTTCGTCCGGGACGCCAACGACGTGCAGGACGTGCACAAGGTCATGGACGAGGTCGGCCGCCGCGTCCCGGTCATCGCCAAGGTGGAGAAGCCGCAGGCGGTGGCGAACATGGAGGACGTCGTGCTGGCGTTCGACGCCGTAATGGTCGCGCGTGGCGACCTGGCCGTCGAGTACCCGCTCGAGAAGGTCCCGATGGTGCAGAAGCGACTCATCGAGCTGTGCCGCCGCAACGCCAAGCCGGTGATCGTGGCGACCCAGATGATGGAGTCGATGATCACCAACTCCCGTCCGACCCGCGCCGAGGCCTCCGACGTGGCCAACGCGATCCTGGACGGCGCCGACGCGGTCATGCTGTCCGCGGAGTCGAGCGTGGGCGCGTACCCGATCGAGACCGTCAAGACGATGTCGAAGATCGTCACCGCGGCCGAGCAGGAGCTGCTGTCCAAGGGCCTGCAGCCGCTGGTGCCGGGCAAGAAGCCCCGTACGCAGGGTGGTTCGGTGGCCCGTGCCGCCTGCGAGATCGCCGACTTCCTCGGCGGCAAGGGCCTGGTCGCCTTCACCCAGTCCGGCGACACCGCCCGCCGCCTGTGCCGCTACCGCGCGGCCCAGCAGATCATCGCGTTCACCACGGACGAGTCCACCCGCAACCAGATGACCCTCAGCTGGGGCGTCGAGCCGCACGTCGTCCCGTTCGTCAACAGCACCGACGAGATGGTCGACCTGGTGGACCAGGAGATCGTCAAGCTCGGCCTGTTCAACGAGGGCGACATCGTGGTCATCACCGCCGGCTCCCCGCCCGGCATCCCCGGCACCACCAACATGGTCCGCGTCCACCACCTCGGCGGCCGCCCGCGGGACTGACCGCACCGGCCGCTGTGAGGCCCTGGTACGGCACCGAGGGCGCCCCCTGCTCGCAGGGGGCGCCCTCGTCCATGTGTGCTCAGTGGCCCGCACCGGGAGTCATGCCTCGGCCACCGCCCGGACGACGGCATGCGCGAGGGCGTCGAAGTTCTCCCGGTAGAAGCCCAGCCGGATGTGGAAGGGCTCCTGCGGGAAGACGCCACCGCGTTCGACGAACATGATGGGCGCCGCGGTCAGCGCGCTGTGCACCATGTGGAGTTCCGCCATGGTGAGGCGGACGTCGCGTGACTCCGTGTGCCGTCCGGCCAGGCGCCCCACGAGGGCGTCGACCGCCTCCCGGCCCGCGCCGACCAACAGGGTCAGCTCCGTGTCGCCGCGGTCCCGATCGCGCAGATGGCTCAGCGCCTCGTACATCGCCGCCACCTGACGGGGCGTGAGCCGGGCGACGAACGCGTCGCCGTCGCGGGTCACTTTCAACTGGGTTCTCAAACCGCTCTGCTTCCCCCGGTGGTCTTGGCGTGAGCCGTGCACAGCCGTGGCCCGGCCCTCGCATGGAGGACCCGGCCACGGCCGGTTGTGCGGCTCCCGAACGGGTCTGTGGGGGCGTCTGATCGAGGCGCCCGGCTCAGTCGGTCACGAAGTTGTGCAGTCCGGGTACGTGCAGGGTGCCGCCGAACTGGCCGGCCTGGGTGACCTTCACCTTCGTGAAGTAGATCAGCGGGATGTTCAGCGGCGGCGGGTGCTCCGGGTCGAACGTGACCGGGATCAGACCCAGCAGGTTGCCGGAGATGCTCTCGGTGTACATCACCGTCTTGCCGTTGCGGATCGTGGACGTCGAGCCCTCGGCCGCCTGCACGTGGTAGGTCTTGCCGGACTGCTTGTCCTGGACCGTCTGGTGCAGGTCGCCGATGTCGGTGCCGTCGGAGATGACGTACTTCAGCACCTTCTTGATTTTGCCGTCGGCCGTCTTCACCTTGACGATGCCCTGGTAGTCGGCGCCCTTCAGCAGCAGCGAGCTGGCGTTCAGGAACCACGGCTCGTCGGGCAGCGGCACGGGGTTGTCGACGCCGCCCTCCTCGTCCGTGGCGGCCGGGCAGTTCTCCGGGTCCGTGGTGGAGCTCGCGGACGGGCTCGGCGTGGCGGTGGCCTCGTCGGCCGCCTCCTGGACCGCCTCGGTGGTGTCCTCGGCCGCCTCGGACGCCTTGTCGGTGGCGCCCTCGACGGTGTCCTTCACCGCGTCGGTGGCCTTGTCGGCGGTCTCCTCGACGGGGTCGGACGCCTCGGAGGTCTCCTTGCCGGACGTGCCGGAATCGGCGGATCCGGAGGACGTCTCCTCGCTCGCGCTCGCGGAGGGCGCCGGCGTCGGGCTCGCGGACTCCTCGTCCTTCGAGCCGCCCGTGAAGATGCCCTCGATGGCGTCGCCGATCTCCTCCAGCACGTTGCCGCCGCTCTCGGACGGCGAGGGGGACGCCGTGGCCGAGTCGCCGGACTGGGCCTCGCCCGCCTTGCTCGGCGACGGGGTCGGCGTGGGCTCGGCCGCGTCGTCGGAACCTGAATCCGACGAGGAGGAGTCGCCCGCGGAGTCCGAGGAACCCGACGTGTCCGAGGAGCCGGAGGAGTCCGAGGAGTCCTGGCCGGAGGAGGCCGACGGCGTCGGCTCGGCCGTCTCGTCCTTCTCCGTGGACTCACTGGCGCTGGGGGACGGGGACGCCGAGGCGTCGTCCTCCAGGGCCGCCACACACTCCTTGTACTCGTCCGCGGTAAGGCTGTTGGACGTCGGCTTCGTGGCGTTGTCGCTGTCGGCCTGCGCGAGCGTGGGCGTGAAGCCCATGCCCATGAGGACCGCCGTCGGCATCGCCGCCAGGGCTATCGCCTTGCCGGCCGGCATCTGAAACCTGGTGAACAGCGGCTTCTTGGGCGCCGCGTGACGCGGCCCGGTTCTCACACGGGACTTGTCCACCTCAGTCCCGTGGGTCACCTCGTCAGCCGGCACTGTGCCTCCCGTTCGCCCCGTTCGCCGGGCTCGTTCCTGACAGATCGTTCGGCTCGCCCACCACGGGCTTGAGGATCGTGGTGTCGGGGTCCGCAGCTTCGGGCGCGTCCCCCGCTCCCGTCATCTGCAGCTCCGCCGGCTCCGATTCGGCCGGCTGACCCGGCACCCACGACACGGCCATTGCCCCGCCGATGAGGGCGAAGAGGAAGCCGATCAGGAAGCCGCCAAGGTTGGACAGCGGGATGGACACCAGCGCCAGCAGGATCGCCGCGACGCCCGCGAAGGTGCGGACGTGCTTCTGGAACCAGAGAGTGAAGCCCAGGACGACGAGCAGCACACCGATGATCAGGGAGCTGGAGCCCCCCGCGGTCTGCATCGCCAGCGTCAGGTGGCCGATCTGGAGGTTCGCGTATGGGAAGTAGGCGATGGGGAGTCCGCCGAGCATGACGAACAGACCGGCCCAGAACGGCCGCGCGCCCCGCCAGGCACGGAACTGCGTCCTGCGGAGGGTGAACTGGCCGGATACGGCAGGAGTCTCGGCGCTCATGGAAAACAGCTCCCTGCTACGGCTTGCTGTGATGGTGGTGCGGTGGTGGTGAGTTGTGGTGCATGTGACCGCTTGTGAAGAAAGCGGGCGGAGAGTGGACGGGCGGGGGCGCCATCGGCTCCCCCGCCCGTCAGAGAGTGCTTAGTAGCACTCCTTGACACCCGTCGACAGCGACATCTTCAGACCGCTGAGCTTGAAGGTTCCGGCCGTGGTCGCCCACGCCGTCTGCTTCACGCCGACCAGCGTGGCCTTGTCGGCCTGCTGGGCGAAGCCGAAGGGGTTGGCCTGCTCGCCGCCGCCCTTCATGCCCGGACCCTTGCTGGCGTCCTTGGCGGCCACACCGATGTCGATGTTCTCGAACGTGGCATCAGCCTCGAGATCAGCGACGTCGATGTAGAGGTTCTTGGCCTCGACCGGCTTGTTCGGGTCCTGGCCGGCCCGCAGGATCAGGCTGACGCTCCCGAGGATCGGGACGTCGGGGGTGACCACGGACTGGCACAGGCTGTTGATCGTCGCGGTCTTGAATCCCGAGACGGCGACGGGGTGAACCGTCTTCTTGCCGGAGAGCGTGTAACCCTCGTCAAGAGCGCCGTACTGCGAGAAACCGTTACCGACGAGCTTGTCGGTAGTGACCTTGAACGACTGGCCGGAGACACTGAACGACGCGGCGAGAGCGCCCTGCGCGAGGGCGACACCTATCGCAGCCGTGGCGGCGACGCTGGGCACCATGACCACAGCGAACCGCTTCCATCTGGTCCCGCCACGCACCTGGGACTCCATATTTCCTCCTTCTCGGACGTACATCTCCTGGCCCTGACTGCCGCTGTCGGCTCGACGGCTCAGCCGGGCAGGGATGGGAGAAGTGCTACGTCCTCGGGAAGGAGAGCGCCTGCACTCGGTGGCGCGAACCGCGCCCGAATCACCGGCGATCACCCCCGAGCGACAACCACTGGTCGCGCCTGACACGCATCACGCACAACCTTGCTGGACAGGCTTCGCCGGGTGGGCGAAGACCCCCCTGTCCAAGAGCCGGCGCCACTGCCGCCGACTCTGCTCGGTGGGGACCCAGGAACTCCCGTGACCCAACCGGCTGTCGGGGTGCGGGAATGGACCGAGCGTGGCCGATCGTGGTGCATTCTCGCCGCCCGCACAAGGGGCTTCGTTACTCGGTAGTAACGGGCGGATAACCGAACAACGACCTGCCGGTCTCGGACAGCGACTCAGGGTGGTTCCAGGTGGCCGGACAAGTCCATTAATCACCGGACAGAATCCGACAGAACGACGGCTTTGACTTACCCGCAGTAACTGCGGCCGCGATTACCAAGATTTGGTAAAGCGCGGCCGCTCTGATGCCCTGTCGGCAAAATCCTTCACTCGGGCAACACGCGCCCTCGCGTTTAGTTACTGGTCAGAACGGGGCCACCGCCCCGCTCGAAGCCCCGGTCAGAACAGGGCGCGCGCCAGCGCCCTGCGGGCCGCCGCCACGCGCGGGTCCTCGCCGCCCACGACCTCGAAGAGCTCCAGCAGCCGGATCCGTACGGTGTCCCGGTCGTCACCCACCGTGCGCTGCACGGTCTCGATGAGCCGTCCGAAAGCGTCCTCGACATGGCCGCCCACGAGGTCCAGGTCGGCGGCGGCGATCTGCGCCTGCGCGTCGGCCGGCTTCTCGGCGGCGTCCTTGCGCACCTGCTGCGGGTCGACACCCTGCACGCGCTGCAGCAACTCGGCCTGCGCCAGACCCAGTTTGGCCTCCATGTTGGCCGGGTCCTCGCTCAGCACGTTCTTGTACGCCTGCACGGCGCCGCCGAAGTCGCCCGCGTCCAGGGCCTGTACGGCGGCCTCCAGCAACGCGTCGTACGGACCGGCCGGCACGGCGGGAGCGGACTGGGCGCTCCCGTGCTCGGCGTCCGGGTCGACTGTGAGGCCGGTCAGGCCGAAGCGCTGCTCGGCGACGGCGACGAGCTGGTCCAGCGTCTCGCGGATCTGCGCCTCACCGGCCGCGCCCTGGAAGAGGGGCAGCGCCTGTCCGGCGACGACGGCGAACACGGCCGGAATGCCCTGCACACCGAACTGCTGCATCAGCATCTGGTTGGCGTCGACGTCGATCTTGGCGAGCATGAACCGCCCGGCGTACTCGGCGGCGAGGCGCTCCAGCAGTGGGCTGAGCTGCTTGCAGGGCTCGCACCACTCGGCCCAGAAGTCGATGACGACGGGCACCTCGGCGGACCGCTGCAGGACGTCCCGCTCGAACCCCGCCTCATCCACATCGATGACGAGGTCCGCGGGCGACACGGCCCCTCCCCCGCCCTGCCGGGCGGACTCGGCACGTGCCTGCTCCGCCTTCGCCTTGGCCTCCTGGGCCGCCTTCACCGCGGCGAGGTCGACGACTCCGCTCATGGACATGTTCCGTGGCTGCATGCGTCTATCCTCCCCCGTTCCGCCCGCGCATGTGAAAACGGCCCGAAAGCCGGTCCGGCCCGCTGCTGTTCGACGCCGGGTCCCCACCCGGCGTCAGTGGTCATCGCTTTCGCTACGACTCGTAGCGTAATGGCAGTGCGGGGTTCCGGAACACCACCATCCCGTGATCTCCCTCACGACCACACAGGAACTGCCCGGATATGGTCATGGGATGCAGAGCCGCACCGCCGCCCCCCGTCCCGGCCGCCCGCGCAGCGCCGCCGCGGACACCGCGATCCTGGCCGCGACGCGTGAGGCTCTGGTCGAACTGGGCTGGTCCAAGCTCACCTTGGGAGACGTGGCAACACGCGCGGGGGTTGCAAAGACGACTCTTTATCGCCGCTGGTCCGGCAAGAACGAGCTGGTGGTCGACGCGGTGGCCGAGCTCTTCGACGAGCTGGAGCTCCCCGACCGAGGTTCCCTGGCCGCCGACATCGAGGGCGTGGTCCTGCAGTTCGCGGCGATTCTGGCGCGCCCCGAGGCGAAGAGCGGGCTGATGGCGGTGGTCGCCGAATCGACGCGCGACGACGCTCTGCGCGAGCGCATCCGCCACTCCATCGTCGAGCGTCAGAAGGGCCTGGTCATGCAGGGCCGCTCCCGGGCCCAGGAACGCGGCGAGCTTCCCCCGGAGACGGACCCGGAGGAAGCCGCGCGCACCGCGGACCTGATCTTCGACGTGGTGGCGGGTGCGGTGGTGCACCGCACCCTGGTCAGCGCGGAGCCCGCCGACGAGGAGTGGGTGCACGGCTTCACGCGCGTGCTGCTCCTCGGCCTCACCGGCGCCGCGTAGAGCTGTGCGGGGTCAGAACCCCGGCGGCTCCGTGTACACCCCCCACTCGTCCCGCAGCACGCCGCAGATCTCGCCCAGCGTCGCCTCGGCCCGTACCGCGTCCAGCATCGGCTCGATCATGTTGGACCCGTCGCGGGCGGCGGCGATCATCGCGTCGAGCGCCGTGCGTACGGCCGCGTCGTCCCGGGCGTCCCGGCGGGCGCCCAGCACCCGTACCTGCTCCCGCTCCACCTCGTGGCTGACCCGCAGGATCTCCAGGTCGCCGGTGACGGAGCCGGTGTGCGCGTTGACCCCGACGACCCTCTTGTCACCCTTCTCCAGCGACTGCTGATACCGGAACGCCGACTCGGCGATCTCGCCGGTGAACCAGCCGTCCTCGATGCCCCGCAGGATCCCGGACGTGATCGGCCCGATCGGGTGCCGGCCGTCGGGGTGCGCCCGCAGCCCGCGCTCCCTTATCTGCTCGAAGATCTTCTCGGCATCGGCCTCGATCCGGTCGGTCAGCTGCTCGACGAACCACGCACCGCCCAGCGGGTCGGCCACATTGGCGACCCCGGTCTCCTCCATGAGCACCTGCTGGGTGCGCAGGGCGATCTCGGCGGCCTGCTCGGACGGCAGGGCGAGGGTCTCGTCGAGGGCGTTGGTGTGCAGCGAGTTCGTCCCGCCGAGGACGGCGGCGAGCGCCTCCACGGCCGTACGTACGACGTTGTTGTACGGCTGCTGGGCGGTCAGCGAGACACCGGCGGTCTGCGTGTGGAAGCGCAGCCACTGCGCCTTGTCGCTCTTCGCCCCGTACACGTCCCGCATCCAGCGCGCCCAGATGCGGCGGGCGGCGCGGAACTTGGCGATCTCCTCGAAGAAGTCGAGGTGCGCGTCGAAGAAGAAGGACAGTCCGGGCGCGAACACGTCGACGTCCAGCCCGCGCGAGAGCCCCAGCTCGACGTACCCGAAGCCGTCCGCCAGTGTGTACGCCAGCTCCTGCGCGGCCGTCGCTCCGGCCTCGCGGATGTGGTAGCCGGAGACGGACAGCGGCTTGTAGGCGGGGATGCCGGCCGCGCAGTGCTCCATGAGGTCGCCGATGAGGCGCAGGTGCGGCTCGGGCTGGAAGAGCCACTCCTTCTGGGCGATGTACTCCTTGAAGATGTCGGTCTGCAGCGTGCCGTTGAGCACGGCCGGGTCGACACCCTGGCGCTCGGCCGCCACCAGGTACATGCAGAAGACGGGAACGGCCGGACCGCTGATGGTCATGGAGGTCGTCACGTCGCCGAGCGGGATGTCCTTGAACAGGACCTCCATGTCGGCGGCCGAGTCGATGGCGACACCGCAGTGCCCGACCTCGCCCAGCGAACGCGGGTCGTCGGAGTCGCGGCCCATGAGCGTCGGCATGTCGAAGGCGACCGAGAGACCGCCTCCGCCGTTGCCGAGGATCATCTTGTACCGCTCGTTGGTCTGCTCGGCGTTCCCGAACCCGGCGAACTGCCGGATGGTCCACGTCCGCCCTCGGTAGCCGGTCGGATACAGCCCGCGCGTGAAGGGGTACTCCCCGGGCCACCCGATCCGCTCGAAGCCCTCGTACCTGTCCCCGGGCCTGGGCCCGTACACCGGCTCCACGGGGTCCCCGGAGAGCGTGGTGAAATCACCGTCGCGCTTGCGCGCGGAGTCGTACCGGGCCTGCCAGCGACGGCGGCCCTCATCGATGGCGTCAGCGTCCATGCTTCAAATTTACTAGGACGTCCAAGTAAATGTCGATGGCAGACCGCCGTACGCGCACGTACGGCGGTGGCGTCAGGCCTTGGCGACAGCCGGAGCCGGGTCGCTGACCAGGGGTTCGACCTCCTGGGTGACCTTGCGCTCGACGAAGAAGGCGGCGAGGGGAATCGTCCCGGAGAGCAGCACCCACAGCAGCTTGCCGAACGACCACTTGGCCTTGGAGCCGAGGTCGAAGGCGAAGACCAGGTAGATGATGTAGAGGAAGCCGTGGACCTGGGAGACGGCGAAGGTGACGTCCTCGCCCATGTCGAAGCCGTACTTGAACACCATGCAGGTGCACAGCACGAGCAGCATCACGGCGGTGACGTAGGCCATCACCCGGTAGCGGGTCAGGACGCTCTTCTTCATGCGTAAGAGCGTAACGAGGCGTTCCGGGAGATCTTGCCGGGGGTCAGCTCTCGTCGAAGTCGTGGGCCGCCACCCGCAGCGGGCGCAGCATCGCGAAGATCTCCGCGCACTCCTCGGCGTCGTACGCCCCGAGGCCGAAGTCCATGGCCATCAGGTCGCGGGTGGCCGCCTCGACGACCTCCCGGCCCTTGTCGGTGATGGAGGCGAGTGTGCCGCGCCCGTCGTTGGGGTTGGGCCGCTTGTCGACCAGACCCGACTTGACCAGCCGGTCGACCGTGTTCGTCACGGACGTGGGATGCACCATGAGCCGCTCGCCGATCTTGGACATCGGCAGTTCCCCGGCCTTGGAGAAGTTGAGCAGCACCAGCGCCTCGTACCGCGCGAACGTCAGCCCGTACGGCTTGACCACCGCGTCCACCTCGGCGAGCAGGATCTGCTGTGCACGCATGATCGAGGTGATGGCGGCCATGGAGGGCACGCTTCCCCAGCGCTGCTTCCAGAGTTCGTCGGCGCGGGCGATGGGGTCGAAGGGAAGACTGAGCGGCTTCGGCACGGGACCGACCTTACCGGCCGGTCACATGCTGGTCAGCCCCGTCTCGCCCTTCGGTCCCCTGCCCTGCCGCCGCTCTACTCGGCCACCAGGTCCCGGACCTGGAAGACCCCCGTCCACCGGTCGTCGTGCAGACAGGCGTTCATCGGCTCGACCAGCGTCTGGTGGTCGGGGTCGGTCCGCCACCGCTTGACGGAGTCCATGCTCTCCCACTCGCTGGTCAGCAGCCATCGAGCGGGATCGTCGAGGGAGCGGCACAACTGTTCGCCGAGGTGCCCGGGCGCACGCACGGCACGTTCGAGCACGCCCTGGTAGGAGTCCACGAAGTCCGCTTCCCGGCCCTCGCGCACATGGAGCAGCCGAATGACCCGCACTCGTTCCATCCGAGGTGCTCCCGTCAGGACGGGTCGAGGACGACCGGCAGTTCCGCAAGTCCGCGGAAAGCGGGGAACGGTACGGTCATCCAGCGCGCTTCCTCCGGTGCCACGGCCAGGGCCATCTGCGGGTGCCGCCGGAACAGGGTGCCGAGGGCGAGCTGGATCTCCAGCCGGGCCAGCGGTGCGCCGGCGCAGTAGTGCGGGCCGTAGCCGAAGGCGAGATGCGCGGCCTGGGCGTTCGGACGCTGGACGTCCAGCTCGTTCGGGTCGGCGAACACCTCAGGGTCACGGTTGGCGCCGGTGATCGAGATCTGGACGAGCGCACCCTTGGGGATGAGCTGGTCGCGGATGACGATGTCCTCCTTCGCCCAGCGGAAGGTGGAGTTCTCCACGGAACTCTCGAAGCGGAAGATCTCCTCGATCGCCGCGGCCAGGGAGGCGTCGTCCCGCAGTGCCAGCCGCTTCTGCTCCGGGCGGCTGAGCAGGTGGTAGACGGTGTTGCCGATCTGGTACGCCGTCGTCTTGTGGCCCGCGAAGAGGAGCACCCACGCCGTCGACACGAGTTCGCTGTCGGTGAGCGCGCCTTCCTGGTCCTTGGCCGTCACGAGCGCGCTGAGCAGGCCCGAGTCCGGCTGCTTCCGCTTTCGTGCGCACAGCTCCACCAGATACTCGCGGAGATTTCCCTCGGCGATTTCCAGCGCCTTTCTCGCCTCCGGTCCGAAACCGGTCTGCGCGACGGTCGCCGACCATTCCTGCGCCTGTTTGCGCTCGTTTTCCGGGACGCCCAGGAGTTCACAGATCACCTGCAGCGGCAGCGGGAAGCAGAACTCCGGGAGCAGATTGAACGGACCCGACGTCGGGCATTGGTCCAGCAGCCCGTCGGTGATCTCCTGGATCCGGGTGCGCAGCGATTCCACTCTTTTCGGAGTGAACGTACTGCCGACGATCCTGCGCAGCCTCGTGTGCTTCGGCGGGTCCGAGAACAGCATGTTGTCGTCCAGCGCGATCGACGAGTCACCGAAGATGCGGTGGTAGGCGTCGATGGCGCCGTACATGTCCTTGCTCAGCCGGGGGTCGGCCAGCGCGGCGCGGCCGTCGTCGTACCGCGTGATGAGGTACGTCTCGACGCCGTGCGGCGGCTTCATCGGGCAGACGGGTGCCGTTTCCCGCAGCGTGGCGTACACGGGATGCGGATTGGCGCGGAACTCCCGGCTGCACGCCGAGGCCGCGGCCGCGGCCTCTTCGGGCGACAGTGCCCCGGATTCCTCGGATGCGAACGCTTGCGTCATGACTGTCCCCGGGTAGGCGTGGATTCCGGCGGTCGGATTCCGTCGGTCAGTGCCACCGTTTCCCGGGCGGCACCACGCCGCAAACGGCACTGCGCCAAATGGGTCGGGTCGTCT
Source organism: Streptomyces sp. NPDC111606 (assembly GCF_055656945.1). Taxonomy (NCBI): domain Bacteria; kingdom Bacillati; phylum Actinomycetota; class Actinomycetes; order Kitasatosporales; family Streptomycetaceae; genus Streptomyces; species Streptomyces sp. NPDC111606. Next base: position 825,156 of record NZ_JBVKBY010000002.1, on the reverse strand, counting down.
GAGGACGTGTGGACCGGAGTCCGAACTGGTAAATATCGACGACGTGAGCGGACACGAAGCGGAATCGGTACCAGTTCTTATCGTCGGCGGCTCCCTGGTGGGTCTTTCCACTTCGGTTTTCCTGGGACGCCTCGGAATTGAGCACATGCTCGTGGAGCGGCATGCCGGGACATCGACGCACCCGCGTGGCCGTGGCAACAACGTGCGCACCATGGAGATCTACCGGACCGCCGGCCTGGAGTCGGGCATCCGGGAGGCGGCCCGCGTTCTCTCCGGGAACGACGGCATCCTCCAGGTGGACAAGCTCACCGGGCAGGAGCGCCGCTGGATCATCGGGGACATCTCCGGCGGCATGGACATCTCCCGGGTCAGTTCCGCGGACTGGTGCCTGTGCAGTCAGAACGACCTCGAGCCGGTGCTGTTGAGCTACGCCCGCGAGCAGGGCTCCGACATCCGCTTCAACTCGGAGCTGCTCTCCTTCACGGAGAACGCGGACGGAGTGCAGGCCCGGGTCAGGCGCCGCGAGACCGGTGAGACCTACACCGTGAACGCCGACTTCCTGGTGGCCGCCGACGGCCCCAGAAGCCCCATCCGCACGCACCTGGGGATCGGCCAGTCGGGGCCGGGCGAGCTGTTCCACAACGTCAGCGTCACGTTCCGCAGCAGGGCACTGAAGGAGTACGTCGGAGAGAAACGATTCGTTGTCTGCTACGTCACCGACCCCGACGGGGAGGGCGCCCTGCTGCCGGTGGACAACAAGGAGCGCTGGGTGATCCACGTTCCCTGGTATCCCGACCGGGGTGAGGAGCTGGAGGACTTCACCGACGAGAGGCTCGCGGCCCACATCCGCGCCGCCGTCGGCGCATCGGACATCGACGTCGAGATCACCGGCAAGGCGCCGTGGCACGCGTCGAAGCGGGTCGCGGACAGCTACGGCGAGGGCCGGGTCTTCCTGGCCGGCGACTCGGCCCACGAGATGCCGCCCACCGGGGCGTTCGGCTCCAACACCGGAATCCAGGACGCCCACAACCTCGCCTGGAAGCTGGCCTCGGTGCTGCGCGGCTGGGCCGGCCGGCCGTTGCTCGACTCCTACGAGCAGGAACGGCGGCCCGTCGCCCTCGCGACCGGCACCCGCGCATGCGTCCAGGCGGCCGACGAACAGCACCCGGGATTCAGCCCCGCCGCGGGCCGCAACAACGACCCGGCGGACCTGATGACCGTCGCCCTGTGCTACCGGTACGCGTCGAACGCCGTGGTGGGTGCCCACCCGGAGCAGCCGATCGTGCCCGACACCTTCCAGCTGGGCGGCGAACCGGGCAGCCGTGCGCCGCACATGTGGGTCATGCGAGGGGGCGGCCGGATCTCCACGCTCGATCTGTACGAGCGCTCCTTCGTGCTCCTCGCCGGCTCCGGCGGACAGAAGTGGCGGACCGCGGTGGAGAAGGCCTCCCTGAACCTGGGCGTCCCGGTCGAGGCGTACCTCGTGGGTACGGGACCCGACCACGACCTCGTCCCCGACACGGACGCCGACTGGGCGGAGCTGCACGGCACGGCCGAGGACGGCGCCGTTCTCGTACGCCCGGACGGCTTCGTCGCCTGGCGGGCGGACGCCGCGATGCCGGACGCCGACCGCGTCCTGACGAACGTGCTGCAGACCCTGCTCTGCCGCGACTGAACCCCCGTCACCCCTGAACAACCCACACCGAGGACGTTGTTATGACCCTTGCCGGACGCATCGACGTCCACCACCACTTCACCGCCCCGGCCTGGCTGGACTGGGCCGAGGAACGGGGTGTCGTCAGCCGCGAGAAGCTGCCCTGGTGGACCCGCTGGGACCTGAACACGGCGCTGGAGGTCATGGACAAGAACGGCATCGGCACGTCCGTGATGACCGTCGCGATGCTGGGCCGGCTCCGTGAGCGGGCCGAGCGCCAGGAGAGCGCACGCGTCGCCCTGCGGGCGGCGGCCGACGTCGTCGAGTCCCACCCCGCCCGCTTCGCCTTCTTCACGCCCGTCTTCCTCGACGACCTGGAACTCTCCTCGTGGAGCGTGCGCCACGGCCTCGACGAGCTCGGTGCCATCGGGGTGAGCACACGCACGAGCGTGAACGGCGTCTTCCTGGGCGACGAGTCGCACGACCGGCTCCTGCAGGAGCTGAACGAGCGCTCGGCGGTCATCAGCACGCACCCCATGGAGGTGCAGGCCGGCAAGGACGGCGAGGCGGGGCTGCCGGGGATGCCGCCCTTCGTGTGCGACTTCCTGCTGGACACCACCCGCGCGGCGATCAACCTCATCCGCAACGGCACCCTGGACCGCTACCCGAACCTCAGCTTCGTCCTGCCGCACGGAGGGGGCTTCCTCCCCTACATGGCCACCCGTCTCGACCTGTTCGGTGCCCGCATCAACCCCCCGATCGAGCCCGGCCGGGTCCGTGACTACCTGCACCGGTTCTACTTCGACACGGCCGGCCCCATGTCACCGTCCGCCACGCCCACCCTGCTGGCGACGGTGGACCCCGACCGCATCCTCTTCGGCACGGACTGGCCGCCCACGCCCGCTCACGTCATCACCGACAGCGTGACACCCGCGCTGGACGCCGACCCCTTCCTCACGGAGCAGCAGCTCCAGGGCATCAACCGGGAGAACGCGCTGCGGCTGATGCCGGGGCTCGCCCGTCGGTGACCGGCCGCACGACAAAGCCGCCGCCCGCGCCTGTTCGGCGCGGGCGGCGGCTTTCCCCGTTCAGGTCCGCGAGGTGCGGTCCCTCGACGTTCAGTCCCTCGACCAGTGGTAGAAACGCTGCGCCATCGCGTCCTTCGGACTCCGCCAGGTCTGCGGGTCGTACGGGCTGACGAACGCCTCGAGCTTCCTGCTGATGTCGACGAACTCGGGGTGCCCGGCCACCTTCGCGATGGCGGGGCCCGGGTCCTGCTCGGCCTCGATGTAGTGCATGTACACATCGCCGAACTGGAACAGCGAACGCTGGGTCACCCCGACGAGGTGCGGGAGTTCGCCGCGGTCCGAGGCCGCGAAGACGCCCGCGATGTCCGAGGCGGACTGCGGGGCCATCCTGGCGACGATCAGTGCGTGGTGCATGCGGCCTCCACACGGTCGCGGATGAGCGCCATCTGGATGGGTGAGTTGCGGTTGATGATGTCCGTCATCCCGGCGTCGTCCACCGGCGCGTCGGGCTTCATGGCGAAGTCCTGCGTCCAGTGCATCCGGGTGCCGGCCGGGGTCTCCTCGTACTCCCACACGATGTTCATGTACTCGAAGGGGCCGGTCTCGACCCTGCGGGCGCGCACGACGAGCTTCTCGCGGTCGGCCACCCGTTCCGAGACCCAGCTCCACACCTTGCCGTTCTCGTCGGGGTGCATGGTCAGGCGGAAGGTCACCGTGTCGCCCTCGCGGGACAGCACGTCGCAGGACGCGTACTCGCTGAACAGCTGGGGCCATCTCGCCAGGTCGTTCGTCATGTCCCAGACGAGGTCGACGGGAGCGGCGATGGTGATTTCGTTCTCGGTGTGTCCGGCCACTTCAGGCTCCTGTCGTGAGGCTGCCGTTGACGAGGGCGAGGAAGGCGCGGGGGCTCTTGCAGCGCTCCGCGTCGGTGGGCAGCGCCTGGCCGTGCCGGTTCTCCAGCTCGCCCACGATGCCGAGGAGGCCGAGCGAGTCGAGCCCGAACTCGGAGAAGGGCGTCTCCGCCCGCGCTTCGAGCTCCTGCGGGTCGACGGACACGCCGGCGGCCTGCTTCATCAGCGCGGCCAGCTCGGCGACGGTCACTTGGGTGACTCCGGTGGTCATGAGGGTTCTCCTTGTCGTTCTATGCGGAGGATTCGGGGCCCCGGCGAAGGACCAGCGCCGCGTTGGAGCCCATCAGTCCCCGGCTGAGGACCAGGGCCGTGCGGAGCTCTGCCGGGCGTGCCGTGCCGGTCACCAGGTCGATGTCGTGGCAGATGTCGAAGACGCCCGGCGTCGGCGGTATCTGCCCGTGCTCCATGGCCTGCACCGCGGCCACGATGTCCAGCAGGGGCGCCCCGCAGTACGACCGCCCGATGCCGGTCTTGGGGGCGGTGACCGGCACTTGGGTGCCGTGCCGGCCGAGGGCGTCGGCGAGGGCGAGCGCCTCCGCACGGTCCGCGGCGGGCACGCCCATCGCGTCGGCGAAGACCACGTCGATCTCCTCCGGCGCGCAGCCGGCCTCGTCGAGGGCGACGCGAATGGCCTGCGCGAGGCCCTCCCGCGACAGGTCCCAGCGCGAGGCACCCGTGAATGTGGCCGCGTGTCCCGCCACGGTGGCCCGGACGGCCGCCTCCCGGTGCTGTGCCCGGTCCAGGTCCTCCACGACCAGCACGGCACCGCCTTCGGCGGGCACGAAACCGCAGGCCGCCGTGGTGAAGGGACGGTAGGCGCGGGCCGGGTCCTCGACGGTGCTGAGCTCGGGGTAGCCGAGCTGGCAGACCCCCGAGTACGGGGCGAGCGGCGCCTCGGCGGCGCCGACCACTACCACGTCCGTGCCCCGGTGCACCGCCCGCGCGGCGTGCGCGACGGCGTCCAGGCCGCCCGCCTCGTCGCTGGCCACCACCCCGCAGGGGCCCTTGAAGCCCTTGCGGATGGAGATCTGGCCCGTGCTGGCGGCGTAGAACCAGGCGATGGACTGGTAGGGCCCGACGAACCGGGATCCCTTGCCCCACAGCTTCTGCAGTTCCCGCTGGCCGAACTCGCCGCCGCCGGACCCGGCCGCGGTGACCACACCGACCGAGTACGGCGAGTCGGCGGCGCTGCTGCTGAGTCCCGCGTCCTGCAGGGCGGCGTCGGCGGCGGCCAGTGCGAAGTGGGTGAACTTGTCGGTCTGGACGAGGAAGGTCTCCTCGATCAGCGCCGCCGGGTCGAATCCGCGGACCTCTCCGGCGACGCGGAGCGGAAGGTGCTCGCAGCCCTCCCGGGTGACCCGGTCCAGTACGCTCGCGCCCTCCTTGACGGACTTCCAGTAGGTGTCCGCGTTCAGGCCGTTGGGCGCGATCACACCGATTCCGGTGACCGCTGTGCGCCGGGTGCGTTGACCACTCATCGTCGTCTCCTCCCAGTCGGCCCCGTCAGGAGCACCGCGGACTGGAACCCGCCGAAGCCGCTGCCCACGGAGAGCACGTTGTCGAGCCTGCGGGGGCGAGCGGTGCGCGGGACGTAGTCCAGGTCGCACTCGGGGTCCGGGGTCTCGTAGTTCGCCGTCGGCGGTACCACCTGCCGGGCCAGCGCGAGCACACAGGCGACGACCTCGATCGCGCCGATCGCGCCGAGCGAGTGGCCCACCATGGACTTGATCGAGCTCATCGGGGTGTCGTAGGCGTGGGAGCCCAGCGACTTCTTCACCGCGGCGGTCTCGTGCCGGTCGTTCTGGCGGGTGCCCGAGCCGTGCGCGTTGACGTAGTCGATCTCGGTGGGGTCCACGCGCGCGTGGTCGAGCGTGTCGTCGATGGCGCGGGCCATCTCCAGGCCCTCACTGGTGAGTCCGGTCATGTGGTACGCGTTGCCGAAGGTGGCGTAGCCGCCGATCTCGCAGTAGATGTGCGCGCCGCGCGCCCGGGCGTGCTCCAGCTCCTCCAGGACGAGTACGGCGGCGCCCTCGCCCATGACGAATCCGTCGCGGTGGGCGTCGAAGGGGCGGGAGGCGTGCTCGGGGTCGTCGTTGTTGGGCGACGTGGCCTTGATGGCGTCGAAGCAGGCCATGGTGATCGGGGAGATCGGCGAGTCCGACGCACCGGCTATGCAGATGTCGGCGCGGCCCTCCTCGACGGTGTGGAAGGCGTAGCCCACCGCGTCGAGTCCGGAGGTGCAGCCGGTGGACACGGTCTGCACCGGGCCCTGGGCTCCGAACCGTTCGGCGACGTCGGCCGCGAGCGTGCTGGGCGAGAACGCCCGGTGCAGCTGCGGCTCGGCGTTGCGGTGATCGACGTCCCAGCGCTGCCCGCGCTCGCTGACCAGGACGTAGTCGTGCTCCAGCCGGGTCGTGCCGCCCACCGCGCTGCCCAGGGACACGGCCACGCGCCAGGGGTTCTCGGCGGCGAAGTCGACACCGCTGTCGGTGACGGCCTCCTGTGCGGCGACCAGGGCGAACTGTATGTACCGGTCGGCGCGTTCGGCGATGCCGGGTTCGAGGCCGTGCGCGAGGGGCTCGAAGTCGCACTCGGCGGCTATCCGGGACCGCAGGCCCTCGGGGTCGAACAGGGTGATGCCGCGGGTCGCCGTACGGCCGTGGGAGAGGAGGTCCCAGAACGCCGGAACTCCGATCCCGCCGGGGGCGACCACACCTATACCGGTGACCGCCACGCGCCGGGTCACGAGAGCACTCCGGGTCGCTCGGGCTGCCCGCCCTCCTCCTGGACGAGCGGGTACGCCTTGATGTCGTCGCTGAGCTCCGGCGCCTCGGTGTCGACGTGGCCGAGCTTGGGGTTCGGCGCGAGCGGGCCCAGGTGGAAGACCATGCGGGCCTCCTCGTCACCGACGTTGCGGAAGCGGTGCCGCATGTCGATGGGGATCATCAGGCCCTGGTCGGAGCGCAGGGAAAACGTTTCTCCATCGAGGTCGACCTCCAGCCTCCCCTCGACGACGTAGATGAACTCCTCGGAGTACGGGTGGTAGTGCTCGCTGATGCGTTCGCCGGGCCGCATGATGGCCAGGCCCATGAAGCCGCTCGTGGCACCCACCGTGACCGGGGTGAGCAGGGTGCGCAGGTCGCCGCCGCGCTTGCGGTTGGGCTCGATCTCTTTCAGGTCCACGACGCGCGGGCGCATCTTGTCCATGGTCTGTCTCCAGGTCGTTCGGTGGGGTGGTGGTCCCTGCGCGGTCAGGACTGCGCAGCCCTGCGGTCGGTGATCAGCGCCATGTCGGCGTGCGTCAGGAGGCGGGTCGCCTCGCGTTGGCCGGTGAACGGACCGGCCACGCCGAGCGCGTCGGTGTCGAGCAGCCGGGCCAGCACGGCGGCCTTCCTCGGGCCATGGATGCCGAGCGCCATGACCGGGTCGGTCTCGGGATCACCCCGTACGTCGATGAGACGGACGACGATGTCCTCGCGCTGGAAGACGGTGCTGCGGTGCACGGGGCCGGCCGGGTCGGCCGCCGCGGTCTCGTCCTGTTGCGAGAGCAACCGGGCCAGCGCCATTCCGCAGCCCTTGCGGGCCGGGTAGTACAGGGCGTGCCGCTTGATGTCGTCCGGCTCCGGGCCGCCGCGGGCCACGTGGTGGACGGGCGGCATGGCGGCGCGGATGAAGAACGTCCGGGCCGACTCGGGGTCGGACAAGTCCCGGTGCTGCTCCAGATGCGGGTTGAGGGCCTCCTCGACGGCCCGCACCTCGGGCTGGCGCGAGACGTGGCGCAGGGCCGCCATCAGGTCGCCCTCCACCTCGACTGTGCGGACGACCCGGTTGCCGTGCATGAAGAGGGTGGTGCGGCGCAGCCGCGTGGTGTCGTCGACGCGGGCCTCGGGCGGTGCGTATCCGGCGAGGATCTCCGCGACCTTGGACTCGGAGCCGGGCTTGACGGTGAAGGTCAGGGCGTGGCGGATCACACCGTCGCCCACCCTTACGGCCGTCTGGAGTCCGCCGGCCTTTTCCGGGCGGGCGCCGCCGGTCTCGCAGACGATTCCGTACCGCATCGAGCGGAGCTCACGGACGCAGCTCTGCAGGGGCCGGACCGTCTCGAGATGCTCATCACTGTTCACCCAGGCGAGGTACGGCGGGGCGGTGGCCCATTCGCTCGTGATGACCCACTGGGACGGGTTCTCCAGGGACTGGCACAGCTGGTCACCGAGGTGACCGGGGACCGACGCGACTCGGTCGCGCATGTGCTCGTAGGCGTCCAGGAACTGTTGCTCGGCACCTTCGTGGAGGTCGACGAGAAGGAGGACTCGCATCCTGGAGCCGTCGAACGCCGACTGGGATGTAAAGGGCGAAGTGGTCATCCGGCAGACCCTTCCTTCGCGGGAGCAAGCGGCGGCCGTCCGTGTCCACCAGCGCGAACGCGGGTTTCGGCCCTGAGCCTTCATCGTGGGTCAGGGCTCTGGGGTCCGCGAGCCACGCGGGCCAAAGGGGGGAACTGGCCGCGTGCGTGCGTCCGCCGGCCGCCGACGCTGCGTCAGGCGGGGGCGGGGGTGGGGGCCAAGAAGGGGGTGTCGGGGCGTAGTTCGTGGGGAGGCGCGGGTCGCCTCCGGCGGTTGGCCGGGGTGCCTGCGGCGGCCCGGGGCGGTTGCGCCGGGATGCCCGGGGCGGTTGCGCCGGGATGCCTGCGGCGGCCCGTGGCGCTGAGTGGGGGTTCGCGTGGCGCCTGACGGTGCGTTGGGGGTCGGGGCCGCGCCGGGGGGTGTCCGTCCTCGGACCGGCGGCTGGGGGCGGGCAGAGAAGTGCCGTTTCTTGACGCCGGCCACTGCGGGCGGACACCCCCGGCACGTCCCCTTCGCGCCGTACGCGGGGCCGCGCCGCGGGGGCTGCCCCGGCGGCTACCCGGCCAGGTGGCGTTCCACCGTTTCCACCTTGGAGGTGAGGCCGTCCGTCACGGTGGGCCTGATGTCTGCCTTGAGGACCAGTGATACGCGCGGGGCCCGTTCCTCCACGGCTGCCACGGCGCGCTTGACCACGTCCATGACTTCGTCCCAGTCGCCCTCGATCGAGGTGAACATCGCGTCGGTGCGGTTGGGCAGGCCCGACTCGCGGACCACGCGGACGGCGTCGGCGACGTACTCCCCCACGTCCTCGCCGACGCCGAGCGGCGTCACGGAAAACGCGACGATCATGCGCCGACGATTCCTTCCTTGCGGGCGCGGGTGGCGATCACCGCGTTCTCGGCCTCGCGCTTGAGCTTGCGGTCGGCGAAGAAGCCGCCGGTCGGCAGGACGGAGAGGACGAAGTAGAGCGCGGCGGTCTTCAGGGACCACTTGGTGCGGTTCCAGGCGTCCGCCCAGAAGATCACGTACAGGATGAAGAGAACGCCGTGGATCATGCCCATTGCAGGCACCGCGTTGAAGTCCGTGGTCCGCTTCAGCACCGAGCAGACGAGCAGGAGCAGGAACGACACCGCCTCGGGGGCCGAGACGAGGCGGAGGCGGCGGAGGGCGGTGGCGGTCTTGATGTCCACGGGTCACCTTCGGTGGGTTCGGTGGGAGTGACGTCGGTCGGCTCGGATCAGCTTGTGAACACAAGCACAAACTTCACCCATTGAAGCAAACGTCGGCCACCGGGTCCGCATCGGGTGGGTGACAACGTCCGCGCGGCCGGGGAGGCTGGTCCCTGACGACGGGCGAGGGGGTTCGCGTGCAGTTTCTCTTCTTCATGACTCTGCCGGGTCTTGTTCTGCTGCTCACCGTGCTCGCCTTCCTGGATCAGCTGGCGCTGCGGGCGGGGCGGGCCGGGTGGCTGCCCTGGCGGAACGTCGCGCGGCAGGGGCAGATCTCCGCGACCGGCTTCGAGCAGTTGCACGCGTCCTTCTCGCCGGGGAAGCAGAGCGAGTTGGAGGAGCGGCGCAGCGCCCTGGTGATGCGGGACGAGGATGAGGACGGGGCGCCACCGCGGTCGACCGTCGATCTGGGGAGGGGCACGGCGGTCATACGGCTGCGACGGGACCGCTGACCTCTCAGGGAGCCGTCAGGGGTGAAGTCCGTCTCCGGGATCTGTTGGCGGCAGGCCCCGGCGGCTACCTTCGCTGCGTGGCGATGTTCCGACTGCAAGGCAGCAAGGTGCTCGCCGTCGACATGACAGGCGATGCCGTGAAGGCGAAGAACGGCTCGATGGTCGCGTACGACGGGCAGATGGCCTTCAAGAAGATGAGCGGCGGCGGTGAGGGCATCCGGGGCATGGTGACCCGGCGGCTCACCGGTGAGCAGATGACGCTGATGGAGGTGAAGGGGCATGGGACGTGCTGGTTCGCGGACCGTGCCTCCGAGATCAATCTCGTGAACCTCCAGGGAGACAAGCTCTACGTGGAGTCGAGCAATCTGCTCGCGACCGACGGGGGGCTGCGGACCGGCACGTCCTTCACGGGGATGCGCGGCGCCTCGCAGGGCAACGGGCTGTTCACGACCACCGTCGAGGGGCACGGCCAGGCGGCGATCATGTCGGACGGGCCGGCCGTCGTGCTGCGGGTCAGCTCGCAGTATCCGCTGACCGTCGATCCGGGAGCCTACGTGGCCCACCAGGGGAATCTGCGGCAGTCCTTCCAGTCCGGTGTGACCTTCCGCACCCTCCTGGGCGAGGGCGGTGGCGAGGCATTCCAGATCCGGTTCGAGGGAGACGGGCTGGTGTACGTACAGCCGAGTGAGCGGAATACGATCGCGGGGGATGTCTGAGATGACCTTCCGTGAGATCAACTCCAAGATGGTCGAGGCGACCGTCATGTCGGGGCAGCGGCTGTTCAGTCAGCGCGGTGCGATGCTCGCCTACAAGGGCGAGGTGTCCTTCACCCCGAACACGGCCGGTGGCCAGGGCGGGATCATGTCGATGATCGGGCGCCGGGTGGCGAACGAGGACACCCCGCTGATGACCGTCGAGGGCAACGGCACGGTGCTCTTCGGGCACGGCGGCCACCATGTCCAGGTGATCAACCTCGCCGGCGACACCCTGTGCGTCGAGGCGGACCGCCTCCTCGCCTTCGAGGGCACCCTTCAGCAGGGCACGATGTTCCTCGGCTCGCAGGGCGGGGTGATGGGCATGGTCCGCGGGCAGATCAGCGGGCAGGGGCTGTTCACGACCACCCTCAAGGGGCACGGGGCCGTGGCTGTCATGGCGCACGGGGGCGTCTTCGAGATCCCGATCACCCCGCAGCGCCCCGTGCACGTCGACCCCCAGGCCTACGTCGCCCACCACGGCGACGTACGCAACAAGCTGTCCACGGCCCTGGGCTGGCGCGACATGGTGGGCCGCGGCTCCGGCGAGGCCTTCCAGCTGGAGCTCAGCGGCAACGGTGCGGTGTATGTCCAGGCGTCTGAGGAGAAACTGTGAGCGCCCCCTACGGAACCCCCGGCGGCCCCGCGGTCCTCGACCCGATGACGCTGCCGTCCGACGACAACGTCAACGCCTACACCTTCTGCGTGGAGCTCAAGGGGAGCCAGTGGTTCCTGCAGAAGGGGAAGATGATCGCCTACTACGGCTCGATGGACTTCAACGGCGTCGGACACGGCCGACTCGACCGACTTGTCCGTACGTCCTTCCATTCGCCACTGCACGCGAGCGACTGGGTCGTGGCGGAGGGCAGCGGGAAGATGCTGCTGGCCGACCGGGCCTTCGACGTCAATTCGTACGACCTCGAAGACGGCAACCTGACCATTCGCTCCGGCAACCTGCTCGCTTTTCAGCCAACTCTTGCTCTCAAGCAATCGATCGTGCCGGGTTTTCTGACACTCATCGGAACCGGAAAGTTCGTGGCCGCATCTAACGGTCCGGTGGTGTTCATGGAACCCCCGATCCGGGTGGACCCACAGGCACTCGTCGGCTGGGCCGACTGCCCCTCCCCGTGCCATCACTACGACCATGGCTACATGACCGGCGTGATGGGCGGTCTACGTGCACTGACAGGCCTCGGCGGGGCCTCCGGAGAGGAGCATCAGTTCGAGTTCGTCGGAGCCGGTACGGTCCTGCTCCAGTCGAGCGAGACCCTCATGGCCGAGCAGGCCACGGGGGCGGTTCCACCGGAGCCCGGAGTGCCTGGTTCCGGAGGGACGCACACAGGCCCTTCACATCAGGCCGGGGCACCGCGCCTTCCCGGACAGCTGGGAGACCTCCAGCGTCGCTTCGGGCTGTGAGCGGTAGTCTGCGGAGTGTGACATCGAACGTGTGCGCACACAGTCGTGTCACAGAAAACCCTCACTAGTTCGCCTTTCAACTTTTTAGGTAGACTTCATTCATGGAGACCGAGACGGCCACCCGCTGGCTGACCGATGCGGAGCAGTGCGCCTGGCGCACCCACCTGGAGGTCAACAGGCTGTTGACGTACCAGCTCGAAAAAGACCTGCAGCCGTTCGGCCTGACAATGAACGACTACGAGATCCTGGTGAACCTGTCCGAGTCGGAGGACGTACGGATGCGGATGAGCGACCTCGCGTCGGCCACCCTCCAGTCCAAGAGCCGCCTCTCCCACCAGATCACCCGCATGGAGAACGCGAACCTGGTTCGACGTGAGAACTGCGAGTCCGACCGCCGCGGGCTCTACGCAGTGCTCACCGAGCACGGCATGGAGACGATGAAGAAGGTCGCGCCGCACCATGTGGCGTCCGTGCGGAGGCACTTCATCGACCTGCTGTCCACCGACGCCCTGGGGGAGCTCGACAAGGGCCTGAAGCCGATCGCGGAGCACCTGCGCGGGCAGCGCGGACGTCCGTGACACCCGGGTAAGTCCTCACTGACGGATCTGGGCGAGCGGCAGGCGGAGTTCGAACAGGGCGCCGCCTGCCGGGGCGTCGCGGACCGTGAGTGTGCCGCCGTGGCGTGCGGCCACGTCCCGGGCGATGGCGAGTCCGAGCCCGGCGCCGCCGTCGTCGCGGGTGCGGGCCTCGTCCAGCCGTACGAACCGCTCGAAGATCCGCTCCCGGTCGGCCTCGGCCACCCCGTCCCCGTCGTCCGCCACAGCCGCCACCGCCCAGTTCCCGTCCCGCCCGACGGACACGGTGACCGCCTCTCGGGCATGCCGCTGAGCGTTGTCGAGCAGGTTCCCCAGGACCCGCTCCAGCTGTCCCCGTGACCCGGCCACTTCGACGACCTCCGCCTCGACGGTCACGTTCTCCCGTCCCCGCGCCTCCCGCCGCGCCACCTCACCCAGGTCGACCCGCTTGTCGCCGGGCCCCTCCCCCGCGTCCAGGCGGGCGAGCAGCAACAGGTCGGCGGCCAGGCGCTGCAGTCGTACGGTGTCCTCCACCGCGCCCGGCACGTCCAGCAACTCCGGGTGGGCGACGCCCACTTCGAGCTGGGTGCGCAGGGACGCGATCGGGCTGCGCAGCTCGTGCGAGGCGTCGGCGACGAACCGGCGCTGGCGCTCCACAGATGTCTCCAGCGCGGCCAGCGTCTCGTTGGTGGTGCGGGCGAGCCTGGCGACCTCGTCGTGCGTGTCCGGCTCCGGCACGCGCCGGGCGAGGTCCTCGGACGCGGTGATCGCGGCCATCTCGCGCCGGATGCCCTCGACCGGGCGCAGTGCGCGCCGGGTGACCAGCCAGGTCACGGCCGCGACGACGCCGAGCAGCAGTGGGAAGCCGATGAGCATGACGGTGAGCGCGGTGTTCACGGCGCTCTGCTCGGCCTCCAGCGAGCCGCCGGCGTAGACGGTGAGCTTGCCCCGGTCGTCGGTGTCCACCGGGACGGCGGCGAAGCGGTAGTCGGCGGTGTCGCCGTCGATCGTCGCGGAGCCGTCGGTGAGCTCGCTCACCTCGCCGATCTCGCCGGCGTCCTGGGCGGTGTCGTCGCCCGAGGCGTCACCCTTGTCGTCGTCCGCGTCGTCGTCGGCGTCCTCGCCACCCGAACCGGCGGTGGTGCCCGTGCCCCCCGTGTCACCCTTGCGCGGCTGCGGCTTCACGGCGTCGGTGCCCGTGCCGCTGACCCGCTCCAGGTCCTCGGTGGCCGCGAGCAGCGTGCCGTTCGCGTCGACGACCTGGACCGGGCTGTCGTCGTCGATGTCCAGCTGGTCGTACGGCTTCCCTGCGGTGAGCTGGGCGACGACGTTCTGCGCCGTGCGCTCCGCGTCGTTGCCCGCCTGGTCGATCAGGTTGGACCGCAGCGACAGCAGCACCGCCGCGCCGGCCGCGACGAGCGCCACGGCCACCACGAGGGTGGCGGCGAGCGTGGCCCGTGACCGGACCGAGCCGAAGAGCCGTCTCATCGTTGCGCCTCCAGCCGATACCCGGCGCCGCGGACCGTCTTGATGAGCCCCGCGCGCAGCTTGCGCCGCAGGGTGCTGACGTACACCTCGACGATGTTCGGATCGCCCTCGTAGGCGAAGTCCCAGACGTGCTCCAGGATCTCGGCCTTGGACACCACCTGCCCGGCCCGCAGCACGAGCTGCTCCAGGACCGAGAACTCCTTGGTGGTGAGGGACACTTCGTCGTCGCCGAGGAAGACCCGGCGGGCGGCGGTGTCGACCTTGAGGTCGCCGTGGACGTGCACGGGCGAGGCCCCGGCACCCTGGCCCCCGCGCCGCAGCAGCGCCTTGACGCGGGCGACGAGGACGACGTACGAGAACGGCTTGGTCAGGTAGTCGTCGGCGCCGGTGTCCAGCCCCTCGGCCTCGTCGTACTCGCCGTCCTTGGCGGTGAGCATCAGGATCGGCACGTCGTGGCCGGCGGCGCGCAGGGCGGCGCAGACGCGGTAGCCGTTCATGCCGGGCAGCATGATGTCGAGGATCACGAGGTCGTACGCCCCCTCCGAGGCCCGGTACAGCCCTTCCCGGCCGTCGTGGACGACGTCCACGGCGTATCCCTCGGCGGTCAGGCCCTTGGCGAGCGACAGGGCCAGCCGCTTCTCGTCCTCCACGATCAACAGGCGCATGCGTACAGCCTGGCAAAGCGAAGCTGAAGATCTCTTCAGGGGGTTTCAGGTTCCTCTCAGCGTCGGTTCGGCAGATTGGTTCTCGTCGAAACGAAGCGACATGAAGTCACACGAAACGACGCGAAACGCAACGCCCGGGAGGGAACCCCATGAAGCGCAACATCGTCATCGCCACCGTCACCGCCGCGGCTCTGATCGGCGGCGGCACCGTCGCGGCCTACGCGTCGGCCGACGACGGCGACGCGCCCACCCAGCGTCAGACGAGCGTCCGGATCGCCGACGACCGTAACGACGACGCCGATGACCGCAATGAAGCGGCCGACGACCGGGACGACGCGACCGACGACCGCAACGACACCGCGGACGACCGGAACGACGACGCCACCGAGGCCCGCGGCTCCAAGATCACGGCCGCCGACGCGATCGCCGCCGCGCTGAAGAACACGCCAGGCACCGCCGTCTCCGCCGACCGGGACGACGACGGCGCCGGCGCCGGCGCCTGGGACGTGAACGTCGTCAAGGGCGACGGCACCGAGTACAGCGTCCTGGTCTCCCCCGACACCGCCAAGGTCGTCGGCGCCCATCGCGACGACGACGATGACAACGACGGCCGCGAGGACCTCGCCGCGCTGAAGGGCGCGAGCGTGGACGCCCGCGAGGCCGCCGAGGCCGGCGCGGCGAAGGGCACCGTGACCGACGTCGACCTGGACGACGACGGGCCCGCGGCGTGGAGCGTGGAGACCACGAAGGGCGAGTGGAAGGTCGACCTCAAGACCGGCAAGGTCACCCAGGACCACGACGACGACACCGCCCAGGACAACGGTCAGGACGACCGCGACGGCGACGACGACTGACGTCGGCGCGTCATACCAGGGGTACGGGATGTCCCGTACCCCTTTTCGCGTGCCGCGCCGCGGGCCACGGCCACCGCCGTCACCAGCATCAGCGCACCGGTGACCGCGAAGCACACCCCCGCCGGCAGCCACCCGACGAGCACGCCGGCCGCCGCGGCACCGCCCGTGATGCCCGCGTTGACAGCCGTGTTGACCCAGGCCCCGGCCTGGACCCGGGCCTCGGGCGCGGCGGTCTCGTCGGCGATGAGGTACGCGGTGGTGATCAGCGGGGACACGAAGACACCGGCGACCGCGACCGCCACGGCCAGGGTGCCGAGCCCCTGCGCCAGCCCGGCACCGCACAGCGCCAGCCCCAGTCCGGCCGCCTGCACGGACAGCCTGGTCCCGGCTGAGGCCCGCCACTCGACGGCCCCGTTGAGCAGCCCGCCGACGGCGCTTCCGGCGGACAGGGCGGCGAGCACCCAGGCCGCGCCGCCGGCGCCGTGACCGTGCCCCTCCGCGAAGGCCACGACCAGCAGATCGGCCACGCCCAGTGCCAGGCCGACCGCCGCCGCGGCGATCACCGGCCGGCCCAGTCCGCGCAGCACCCGCCGCCCGGCCGCGTCCGACCCCGGCTCGCGCCCGCCGGCCGGCACGGCACTCACCGCGGGCGACGACACGAACCCGGCGGTTCCCACCACCATCAGCGCCGCGCCCACGACGATGCCGGCCGCCGGCGGAGCGAACCCGACGAGCAGGCCCACCAGCAACGGCCCCGAGACGAAGAGCAGTTCCTCCGCGACGGCGTCGAGACTGTATGCCCGCTGCATCATCGCCCGGTCCGGCGCCAGCCGCCCCCACACGGCCCGCATGGTGGGCCCGAGCGGCGGAGTGCAGGCACCGGCGAGGCCGCTGACGGCAGCGACGGCGAGGGGCGAGGCGGCGCCGGGACGCCAGAGGAGCACCGCCAGCAGACCGAGCAGCCCGGTGTGGGCCGCGACCATCGGCACGAGCGCCCTGCGCGGCCCGTACCGGTCGATGAGGGCCGCCCTCGCGGGCGACAGGAAGACGCTGGTCGCGGAGAACAGCGCCATCACCACGCCCGCCACCGCGTACGACCCGGAGGCCCGGGTCACGGCGAGCATCACGGACAGCGGGGCGATGCCGTACGACAGCCGGCCGATCAGGGCTGCGACGAAGGTACGGCGGGCATGGGGGATCCGGAGAACGGCGGCATACGAAGGCCGCACGACATGCGTGGAAGACACGGGAGTTCCTCGACTCGAGGCGGAAAAGGGGACGCCGTATCGCCGCGCCGGTCACGACCGAGCGGTCGTTCACCGTGCGCGGGCAGGCGTGCCCTATGCCATGAGGAGGTACATGCGGGTCAACCTAGCAGCGGAGGGCGGCAGTTGACCATGGGGAAACTCCCGGGGCGCTTCGGAGGTCAGGCCCCCGTAAGCCCTTCCACCAGTTCGTCCGCCGCCCGGTACGGGTCCAGCTCGCCGGCGACGATCTTCTCCGCCAGTGCCCCGAGCCTGCGGTCGCCGTGCAGGTCCGCGATGCGTTCGCGCAGGGCGGTGACGGCGATGGTCTCGACCTCGCGGGCGGCACGAGCACGGCGGCGTTCGGTGAGGACCCCGCGCTCCTCCATCCAGGCGCGGTGCTTCTCCAAGGCCTCCACGACCTCGTCGATGCCCTCGGCGCGGGCGGCGACCGTCTTGACGATCGGCGGGCGCCAGTCGCCGGGTCCGCGGGACTCGCCGAGGCCGAGCATGTGGTTGAGCTCGCGGGCGGTGGCGTCGGCGCCGTCACGGTCGGCCTTGTTGACGACGTACACGTCGCCGATCTCCAGGATGCCCGCCTTGGCCGCCTGGATGCCGTCACCCATGCCCGGGGCCAGCAGGACGACGCTCGTGTCCGCCTGGGACGCGATCTCCACCTCCGACTGGCCCACCCCGACCGTCTCGACGAGCACCACGTCGCAGCCCGCGGCGTCCAGGACGCGGATCGCCTGCGGGGCGGCCCACGCAAGGCCCCCCAGGTGGCCGCGCGTCGCCATCGAGCGGATGTAGACGCCGGGGTCGGAGGCGTGGTCCGACATCCGGACCCGGTCGCCGAGCAGCGCGCCGCCCGAGAAGGGCGAGGACGGGTCGACGGCCAGGACGCCGACCCGCTTGCCCTGCTTGCGGTACGCCGTCACGAGCGCCGACGTGGATGTCGACTTGCCGACTCCGGGCGAACCCGTGAGCCCGACGACATACGCGTTGCCCGTGAGCGGCGCCAGTGCCTCCATGACCTCCCTGAGTTGCGGGGACGCCCCCTCCACCAAGGAGATCAGCCGGGCCACGGCCCGCGGCCGGCCCTCCCTCGCCTGGGCGACGAGTGTGGAGACGTCCTGCATCACTGCTCCGTTCAGAAAGGAAACGTACGAGTTCTCAGGCCTTTGGTACCCGCACGATCAGCGCGTCACCCTGGCCGCCACCGCCGCACAGGGCGGCCGCGCCGACGCCGCCGCCGCGCCGCTTCAGCTCGAGGGCCAGGTGCAGGACGAGCCGCGCACCGGACATGCCGATCGGGTGACCCAGGGCGATGGCTCCGCCGTTGACGTTCACCCTTTCCGATGACACCCCGAGGTCCTTCATTGACTGCACCGCGACGGCGGCGAAGGCCTCGTTGATCTCGATCAGGTCGAGGTCGGCGACCTCCAGGCCCTCCTTCTTCAGGGCGTGCTCGATGGCGTTCGAGGGCTGGGACTGGAGCGAGTTGTCCGGACCCGCCACATTGCCGTGGGCGCCGATCTCGGCGATCCAGTCCAGGCCGAGCTCCTGCGCCTTGGCCTTGCTCATGACGACGACCGCGGCGGCGCCGTCGGAGATCTGCGAGGCCGAGCCCGCCGTGATCGTGCCGTCCTTGGAGAAGGCGGGGCGCAGCTTGCCCAGGGACTCCGCCGTGGTGTCGCCGCGGATGCCCTCGTCCTTGCTGAAGAGCACCGGGTCGCCCTTGCGCTGCGGGATCTCGACCGGGGTGATCTCGGCCTCGAACAGGCCGTTCTTCTGCGCGGCGGCGGCGCGCTGGTGGGACTGGGCGGCGATCTCGTCCTGCGCGGGGCGCTGGATGCCGAGGCGGGTGTTGTGCTTCTCCGTGGACTCGCCCATGGCGATGCCCTCGAAGGAGTCGGTCAGACCGTCGTACGCCATCGAGTCGAGCATCTCGATCGCGCCGTACTTGAAGCCCTCACGGGACTTCGGCAGCAGGTGGGGGGCGTTGGTCATGGACTCCTGACCGCCCGCGACGATCACGTCGAACTCGCCGGCGCGGATCAGCTGGTCCGCGAGCGCGATCGCGTCGAGGCCCGACAGGCACACCTTGTTGATGGTGAGCGCCGGGACGTTCATCGGGATGCCGGCCTTGACCGCGGCCTGGCGCGCCGGGATCTGCCCCGCCCCGGCCTGCAGCACCTGGCCCATGATCACGTACTGCACCTGGTCGCCGCCGATCCCCGCACGGTCGAGGGCGGCCTTGATCGCGAAGCCGCCGAGGTCGGCTCCGGAGAAGGACTTCAGCGAGCCCAGCAACCGTCCCATGGGCGTACGGGCCCCCGCGACGATCACCGAGGTACTGCTGTTCGTTCCAGACATGAGGTGCGATCCCCTTCCGGCTGCACTGCCGAGGAGTGAACGAGGGTTTACTTCGAATGTACTGATGGCACTCCGTGCCGTCACCGGGCCGTCGGTGTGATCGCTGGCACGTTGCGTAACCATCGCCGTCGCGCTGCACTGAATTCCATGCTGACGCGAATCGACCACATCGGGATCGCCTGTTTCGACCTGGACAAGACCGTGGAGTTCTACCGGGCCACCTACGGCTTCGAGGTGTTCCACTCCGAGGTCAACGAGGAGCAGGGCGTCCGCGAGGCCATGCTCAAGATCAACGGCACCTCCGACGGCGGTGCCTCCTACCTGCAGCTTCTCGAACCCACCCGCCCGGACTCCACCGTCGCCAAGTGGCTCGACAAGAACGGCGAGGGTGTCCACCACATCGCTTTCGGTACGGCGGATGTGGACGGCGACGCCGCCGACATCAAGGGCAAGGGCGTACGCGTTCTGTACGAAGAGCCCCGGCGCGGCTCCATGGGGTCACGAATCACCTTCCTGCACCCGAAGGATTGCCACGGCGTACTGACAGAACTGGTCACTTCGGCGCCCGTTGAGTCACCTGAGCACTGACCCTCGTACATATGGGCCGGTAGGGTTGGGGGCGGTCGCCGCTCAGTCCAGGGCGACCCGGTCCTGCCTTTTGACGGCGGGACCGAGCCGGGGTCCGGGTTTCGGGGGGCGAGGGTGGGGCAACAGCCCGTGCTCCGCCGTTGATCTGACACCATTCCCCGGGGGCCCCGTTCGGCGGATGGACGGTGCTCGTACGGACAGACTTGCGACCAGGGGACGGATGGGACCGCGCAGTGCGGGGCTACGAACGCCAGGAGCGAGAGCCGGCGGCTGACGTCGACCACCTCTCTCGGTTCGAGGCCGAGATGGATCGGCTGAAGACCGAGCGGGAAAAGGCGATCCAGCACGCCGAGGACCTCGGCTACCAGGTCGAGGTGCTGCGCGCCAAGCTGCACGAGGCGCGGCGGACCATCATGTCCCGGCCCGCCTTCGACGGCGGGGACATCGGCTATCAGGCCGAGCAGCTGCTGCGCAATGCCCAGGTCCAGGCGGACCAGCTCCGCCAGGACGCCGAGCGCGAGCTCAGCCAGGTCCGGGCGCAGACCCAGCGGATCCTTCAGGAGCACGCGGAGAACGCGGCCCGTCTTCAGGCCGAGCTGCACCAGGAGGCGGTGACCCGCCGCCAGCAGCTCGACCAGGAGCTGGCCGAGCGCCGCCAGACCGTCGAGTCGCACGTCAACGAGAACGTGGCGTGGGCCGAGCAGCTGCGCGCCCGCAGCGAGTCGCAGGCCCGCCGGCTCCTCGACGAGTCGCGTGCCGAGGCCGAGCAGGCCATGTCGGCCGCGCGTACCGAGGCCGAGCGGCTCACCGGCGAGGCCCGGCAGCGCCTCACGGGCGCGGCCGAGGAGGCCCGCGCCGAGGCCGAGCAGATCCTGCTCCGGGCCCGCACGGACGCCGAGCGGCTGCTGAACGCTGCGTCCACGCAGGCCCTGGAGGCCACCGACCACGCCGAGCAGCTGCGCAGCTCCACGGCGACCGAGTCGGACAGCGCCCGCCGCCAGGCCACCGAGCTCAGCAGGGCCGCCGAGCAGCGCATGACGGAGGCCGAGGAGGCGCTTCGCAAGGCGCAGTCCGAGGCCGAGAAGCTGGTCGCCGAGGCCACGACGGCCGCCGAGAAGGCCCTGTCGAGCGCCGAATCGGCCAACGAACAGCGCATGCGTACGGCCAAGGAGCAGGTCGCCCGGCTGGTCAGCGAGGCCACCAAGGAGGCCGAGAGCACCAAGTCGGACGCCGAGCAGGTCGTCGCCGACGCCCGCGCGGAGGCCGAGAAGATCGTCGCCGAGGCCGCCGAGAAGGCCCGCACGCTCACCGCCGAGGAAAGCGCGACCCAGCTGTCGAAGGCGGCCAAGACCGCCGAGGACGTCCTCAACAAGGCGCAGGAAGACGCTCAGAACACCACCAAGGCCGCGGCCGAGGAGGCCGAGCGGATCCGCACGGAGGCCGAAACCGAGGCGGACCGGCTGCGGGCCGAGGCGCACGACATCGCCGAGCAGCTCAAGGGCTCGGCGAAGGACGACACCAAGGAGTACCGCGCCAAGACCGTCGAGCTCCAGGAGGAGGCCCGACGGCTGCGCGGCGATGCCGAGCAGCTGCGCTCCGAGGCGGTCGCCGAGGGCGAGAAGATCCGCGCGGAGGCCCGCAAGGAGGCCGTCCAGCAGATCGAGGAGGCGGCCAAGACCGCCGAGGAGCTGCTGTCCAAGGCCAGGCAGGACGCGGACGAGCTACGCCAGAAGGCCACCACGGACAGCGAGAAGGTCCGCACCGAGGCCATCGAGCGGGCGACGACGCTGCGCCGGCAGGCCGAGGAGACCCTCCAGCGCACCCGTCAGGAGGCCGAACGGCACCGTGACGAGGTCGTCGAGCAGGCCGAGGGCATCAAGGCCGACGCCGAGCAGGCCGCCCGTGAGCTGCGCGAGGAGACCGAGCGCGGCGTCGACGCCCGCCGGGCCGAGGCCGCCGAGGAGCTGACGCGCCTTCACACCGACGCCGAGCAGCGGCTCGCGACGGCCGAGGAGGCGCTCACCGACGCCCGCGAGGAGGCCGCGCGCATCCGGCGCGAGGCCGGCGAGGAGACCGACCGGCTGCGCGCCGAGGCGGCCGAGCGGATCCGCACCCTCCAGCAGCAGGCCGAGGAGGAGGCCGACCGGCTGCGCAACGAGGCCGCGTCGGACGCGTCCGCGTCCCGGGCCGAGGGCGAGGCCGTCGCCGTACGCCTCAGGTCGGAGGCCGCGGCCGAGGCCGAGCGGCTGAAGTCGGAGGCACAGGACACCGCCGACCGGGTCCGTGCGGAGGCGCAGGCCGCCGCCGAGCGGCTCGGCACCGAGGCGTCCGAGACGCTGGCCGCCGCCCAGGAGGAGGCGACCCGGCGCCGCCGCGAGGCGGAGGACCTCCTCGGTTCCGCCCGCCACGAGGCCGACCAGGAGCGCGAGCGGGCCCGCGAGCAGAGCGAGGAGCTGCTGGCTGTCGCCCGGGGCCGGGTGGAGGAGGCGCAGACCGAGGCGGTGCGGCTGGTCGAGGAGGCCGACCGGCGCGCCACCGAGATGGTCTCCGCGGCCGAGCAGCACGCCCAGCAGGTCCGCGACGCCGTGTCCGGGCTGCACGAGCAGGCCCAGGAGGAGATCACCGGCCTGCGCAGCGCGGCCGAGCACGCGGCGGACCGTACCCGCCGGGAGGCCGAGGAGGAGTCGGACCGGGTCCGCTCCGACGCCTACGCCGAGCGGGAGCGGGCCAGCGAGGACGCGGGCCGCATCCGGCGCGAGGCGAACGAGGAGTCGGCCGCCGCCAAGTCCCTCGCCGAGCGAACCGTCGGGGAGGCCATCGCCGAGGCGGACCGGCTGCGGTCGGACGCCACCGAGCACGCGCAGCGGATCCGTACCGAGGCCTCCGACAAGATCGCCGAGGCCGAGCAGGCCGCGTCCCGCACCCGCGCGGACGCCCGCGACGACGCCAACCGGATCCGTTCGGACGCGGCGACGCAGGCCGACACCCTCATCACCGAGGCACGTTCCGAGGCCGAGCGGCTGCAGTCGGAGACGGTCACGGAGGCCGACCGGGTGCGCACCGAGGCGCTCGCCAAGGCCGAGAGGCTGGTCGGGGACGCCACGTCGGACGCGGAGCGGCTGCGCGCCGAGGCCGCCGAGACGGTGGGGTCCGCCCAGCAGCACGCGGAGCGCACCCGCAGCGAGTCCGAGCGCGTCAAGGCCGAGGCGGCCGCGGAGGCCGAGCGGCTCGTGTCCGCCGCCCGTGAGGAGGCCGAGCGCACCCTCGACGAGGCCCGCAAGGACGCGGGCAAGCGGCGCCAGGACGTGGCCGAGCAGGTCGACAAGCTCATCACGGAGACCACCGCCGAGGCGGACAAGCTGCTCACCGAGGCGCAGCAGCAGGCGCACAAGACGACCGCGGACGCCGAGGCGCAGGCCGACACCATGGTGGGCGCCGCCCGCAAGGAGGCCGACCGGCTGGTCTCCGAGGCGACGGTGGAGGGCAACTCGCGGGTGGAGAAGTCCCGTACGGACGCGGACGAGCTGCTCGTCGGCGCGCGCCGGGACGCCACCTCGATAAGGGAGCGCGCCGAGGAGCTGCGCGACCGCATCACGAACGAGATCGAGGAGCTGCACGAGCGGGCCCGCCGCGAGGCCTCCGAGACGATGAAGTCGACCGGCGACCGGTGCGACGCGCTCATCAAGGCCGCCGAGGAGCAGCTGTCCAAG
Organism: Streptomyces sp. NPDC111606; assembly: GCF_055656945.1. Classification (NCBI taxonomy): domain Bacteria; kingdom Bacillati; phylum Actinomycetota; class Actinomycetes; order Kitasatosporales; family Streptomycetaceae; genus Streptomyces; species Streptomyces sp. NPDC111606. Next base: position 801,871 of record NZ_JBVKBY010000002.1, on the reverse strand, counting down.
GCGCAGGCGAAGGCCAAGGAACTGGTCTCGGAGGCCAACTCCGAGGCGGGCAAGGTCCGCATCGCCGCCGTGAAGAAGGCCGAGGGCCTGCTGAAGGAGGCCGAGCAGAAGCGCTCCTCGCTGATCAAGGAGGCCGAGGAGCTCAGGGCCGAGGCGATCCGCGAGGCCAAGCGCACGGTCGAGGAGGGCAAGCGCGAGCTGGAGGTCCTCGTCCGGCGCCGGGAGGACATCAACGCCGAAATCTCCCGTGTCCAGGACGTCCTGGAGGCGTTGGAGTCCTTCGAGACACCGGGCGGCGCCAAGGACAACGGGGTCAAGGCAGGTGCGACAGTGGGCGCCCCTCGATCGGGTGGCAAGTCGTCAGACAGCTAGCGGGCCGAGCGGGTTCCGGTGTCTCCTGGGGCCTTTGACCAAGTTTTTGGCAAGCCGTCCGACGGTTAGCCACTCAAAAGGGGTCTCATTCTCCAGATCAAACACGTATCCGCTCGATGACACACCGCTTCGGCCCCTAGGATTCCACTTATCACCTCACCGGTCTCATTCGACAGGAACCCCATGAGCGACACTTCCCCCTACGGCTTCGAGCTTGTGCGGCGTGGGTACGACCGCGCGCAGGTGGACGAACGCATCTCGAAGCTCGTCTCCGACCGCGACAGCGCTCTGGCCCGCATCACCGCTCTGGAAAAGCGCATCGAGGAGCTCCACCTCGAGACGCAGAACGCCCAGGCCCAGGTAACCGACGCCGAGCCGTCGTACGCCGGTCTCGGCGCGCGTGTCGAGAAGATCCTCCGCCTCGCCGAGGAAGAGGCCAAGGATCTGCGCGAGGAGGCACGCCGCGCCGCCGAGCAGCACCGCGAGCTCGCCGAGTCGGCGGCCCAGCAGGTCCGCAACGACGCAGAATCGTTCGCTGCTGAGCGCAAGTCCAAGGCGGAGGACGAGGGCGTCCGCATCGTCGAGAAGGCCAAGAGTGACGCCTCGCAGCTGCGTGCCGAGGCCCAGAAGGACGCGCAGTCCAAGCGCGAGGAGGCCGACGCCCTCTTCGAGGAGACCCGCGCCAAGGCCGCGCAGGCCGCCGCCGACTTCGAGACGAACCTCGCCAAGCGCCGCGAGCAGTCCGAGCGCGACCTGGCGTCCCGTCAGCAGAAGGCGGAGAAGCGCCTCGCGGAGATCGAGCACCGCGCGGAGCAGCTGCGTCTGGAGGCCGAGAAGCTGCGCACGGACGCCGAGCGCCGGGCCCGCCAGACGGTGGAGACGGCTCAGCGCCAGGCCGAGGACATCGTGGCCGACGCGAACGCCAAGGCCGACCGGATCCGTTCGGAATCCGAGCGCGAGCTCGCGGCTCTCACCAACCGCCGCGACAGCATCAACGCTCAGCTGACGAACGTCCGCGAGATGCTGGCGACCCTCACGGGCGCCGCGGTGGCCGCCGCCGGCACCCCGGCCGAGGACGAGCCGATCTCCCGCGGTGTTCCGGCGCAGCAGACCCGGTAACCGTTCGGCGTACGTCGTCTGAACATCTGTGAAGCCCCTTGCCACTCCGGTGGCAGGGGGCTTTGCGGCGTTTTAGCGTGGTCGGCATGATCGAGCTCGAGGGGCTGACAAAGCGGTACGGCGACAAGGTGGCGGTCAACAACCTCACCTTCACCGTCAGACCCGGCATCGTCACCGGGTTCCTCGGCCCCAACGGCGCCGGGAAGTCCACGACCATGCGGATGATCCTGGGCCTCGATCACCCCACCGCCGGCGGCGTCCGTATCGACAGCAAGCGCTACGACCAGCTCAAGGACCCGCTGACGTACATCGGCGCGCTGCTCGAGGCCAAGGCCTGGCACGGCGGGCGCAGCGCCTACAACCACCTGCTGTGCCTCGCCCAGAGCAACGGCATCCCGAGGAGCCGGGTGCGCGAGGTGCTGGACACGGTCGGGCTGACGGCGGTCGCGCGCAAGAAGACCAAGGGCTTCTCCATGGGCATGGGGCAGCGGCTCGGTATCGCGGGCGCGCTGCTCGGCGATCCGCGGATCCTGATGTTCGACGAGCCGGTCAACGGGCTCGATCCCGAGGGCATCCACTGGATCCGGAACCTGATGAAGTCCCTGGCCGCCCAGGGGCGGACGGTGTTCGTCTCCAGTCACCTGATGAGCGAGATGGCCCTGACCGCGGACCACCTCGTCGTCATCGGTCAGGGGCGGCTGCTGGCCGACACGTCCATGGCCGACTTCATCGAGCGCAACTCGCGGTCGTACGTCCGGATCCGCACCCCGCAGCGGGAGCGGCTGCTCGACGTCCTGCCCACGGCCGGGATCACTGCCGTGCAGACGGGTGACGGCACCCTCGAAGTGGATGGCAGCAAGGCCGAGCAGATCGGCGAGCTGGCGGCGCGGCACGGGATCGTGCTGCACGAGCTGAGCCCGCAGCAGGCCTCCCTGGAAGAGGCGTTCATGCAGCTCACCGCTGAGTCGGTGGAGTACCACGCGCACACCGGCGCGCCGCTGCTGCCCGAGCCGGGGCCGCAGTGGGGCGACGACTGGAGGAGGAGCTAGGCATGGCAGCCACGCAGGTCGTCCGCTCCGAATGGACCAAGATCCGGTCCGTCGCCTCCACCGTGTGGACGCTGTCCCTCGCGGTGGTCGTCACCATCGCCCTCGGGATGCTGATCTCGGGCCTGTCGAACAGCGAGTTCGACAACATGAGCGAGCGGGACAGGCTCTCCTTCGATCCGACCTTCATCAGCTTCGCGGGGATGACGCTCGGTCAGCTCGCACTGATCGTGTTCGGCGTGCTCGTCGTCTCGAACGAGTACAGCACCGGCATGATCCGCACCTCGCTGGCCGCGGTGCCCCGGCGTGGGACCTTTCTGGCCAGCAAGATCGCGGTGGCGACCGGCCTCGCGCTGATCGTCGGCCTGGCCACCAGCTTCGTCACCTTCTTCCTGGGGCAGGCGATGCTCGGCGACCACCGGGCGGAGATCGGCGACCCGGGCGTGCTGCGCGCGGTGATCGGCGGCGGGCTCTACATGACGCTGATCGCGATGTTCTCGATGGGCGTCGCCGCGATGCTGCGCTCGCCGATGCTGTCGCTGGGCATCCTGATGCCGTTCTTCTTCCTGGTCTCCAACATCCTCGGCAACGTCTCGGCCACCGAGAAGATCGGCCAGTACCTGCCGGACCAGGCCGGAAGCAGGATCATGCAGGTGGTCACCCCGATCGACGACGACAAGCCGTACGGCCCCTGGGGCGGGCTCGCGATCATGTTGCTGTGGGTGATCGCATCGCTCGCGGGCGGTTACATCACGCTGAAGAAACGGGACGCGTAGGGTCACGGTTGGCACGAGGTTTTACTTGCTCTTGAGTGGAACCGTCAGCGCCTCGGTATCCTCCTAACCCTTACGGGGGGCGTGTGCCCCGCTGTCCTGAACCTTTCGATGGGTGCGGAGCATGATCGAGGCAGTCGGCCTGACCAAGCGCTACGGCGACAAGACCGCTGTGTACAACCTGTCCTTCCAAGTGCGGCCCGGAGCCGTCACCGGCTTCCTGGGCCCCAACGGCTCGGGCAAGTCGACGACGATGCGAATGATCCTCGGCCTGGACAATCCGACGGCGGGGCACGTCACGATCGGCGGCTACCCGTACCGCAGGCTGCCCAACGCCCCCCGCCAGGTCGGCGCGCTGCTGGACGCCAAGGCGGTGCACGGCGGCCGGGCGGCCCGCAACCATCTGCTGTCGCTCGCCCAGCTGTCCGGCATCCCGCCCCGGCGCGTGGACGAGGTACTCGGCGTGGTCGGCCTCCAGGACGTGGCCAAGCGTCGCTCCAACGGCTTCTCGCTCGGTATGGGCCAGCGCCTCGGCATCGCCGCCGCGCTGCTCGGCGACCCCCAGGTGCTGCTGTTCGACGAGCCGGTCAACGGCCTCGACCCCGAGGGCATCCTCTGGGTGCGGAACCTGATGAAGTCGCTGGCCGCCGAGGGCCGCACCGTCTTCGTCTCCTCGCACCTGATGAGTGAGATGGCGCTGACCGCCGACCACCTGATCGTCATCGGGCGCGGACAGCTGCTGGCCGACATGGGCGTCAAGGACTTCATCGCGGCGAACTCCGCCGGCTTCGCCCGGGTCCGTACGCCCGACACCGAGCCGCAGCTGCGCGAGAAGCTGGCCGGCGCGCTCGCCGAGGCGGGCGGGCACGTGCTGCCCGAGCAGGACGGCGCGCTCCGGGTGACCGGGCTGGCGCTCCCCCGCATCAGCGACATCGCGCACGACACCGACGTACGGCTGTGGGAGCTGTCGCCGCACCAGGCCTCGCTGGAGGAGGCGTACATGCGGATGACGCAGGGCGCCGTCGACTACCGCTCGACCGTCGACCAGAAGACCGGGCTCCAGCAGCCGCTGGCGCCCGGCGCGCAGCCGCCGATGCCGGTTCCGGGCCAGGGCCAGCCCGGCTGGTACGCCCCGCCGCCGCCCGAGCAGGGCGGGCAGCCGTTCGCCGCGCCGCAGGGTCAGCCGATGCCGGGCGCGCCGGGCCATGCGCCCGCCGGTCCCTACGGCGCTCCCGCGGCGCCCGGCACCGCCCCGGGCGCCGGTACGGCCAACCCGTACGCCCAGCAGGCGCCCCAGGCGCTCCAGGGGCCGCCTCCGGCCCAGCCCGCCGCCCCGCAGGCCTTCGCCGCGCCCGCGCCCCAGCAGGCGCCCGCTCAGCCGCCTGTCGCCCCCTCCGCCCCGACCACGCCCGAGGACGCCCGATGAGCACGCCCCAGCCCCCGATGCCGCAGACCGCCGCACCGAACTGGCAGGCGGCGCCCGGCTCGTCGTACCCCACCTACACCTCGCCGATCCCCGTCGTGCGCACGCACCTCGGGCACGCGCTCGCCTCCGAGTGGACGAAGATCCGGTCGGTGCGCTCCACGATGTGGACGCTCGGCGTTTTCGTGGTGCTCGTCATCGGCATCGGCCTGGCCGCCGCCGCTCTGGTCGCCGCGAACTCCTCCGACGGCAGCGTGAGCGGCGAGAACCCGCTGGCCTTCGGCTTCTTCGGGCTGCTGCTCGGCAGTATCTGCATCATCACGCTCGGCGTGCTGACCACCGCCTCGGAGTACGGCACCGGCATGATCCGGACCACGATGACCGCCTGCCCGACCCGCGGCCGGGTGCTGCTGGCGAAGTCGATCGTGTTCTTCGCGGTCGCTTTCGTGGTGACGCTGGCGTCGGCCGTGCTCGTCGCCCTCGCCGACGTGGCCATGCTGGACGCGCGTGAGCCCAGCACCCAGGAGTGGCTGAAGGGCACGGTCGGCATCTCGCTCTACATCGCGCTGCTCGGCCTGCTCTCCCTGGTCGTCGGCTCGATCATCCGCCACTCCGCGGGCGCGATCACGATCATGATCGGTGTCGTGCTGGCGCCGCTGGTGCTCGCGCTGTTCATGTTCTCGGAGTCCCTGCAGGACCTTCAGCAGGCCCTCTTCGAGTACTCCATCCCGAACCAGCTCAGCGTCTTCTACGCCCAGTCCCTCACCGACACCGGCCCGTCCGGCTGGGACCCGCTGTGGATCATGCTCGCCGTGACGGCGGTCGCTTTCGCCGGCGCCTACGCGCTGCTGGAGAAGCGGGACGTGTAGGTCCGGCTCAGAATTTCGGCGAGTTCCGGGACCGCTGCACCCGCGTGGTGCGGCGGTCCTTCGCGTTCCAGCACGCCTTGTGCCAGTGCCGGCGGTCGTCGACGCCGACGTGGTCCGGCCAGGCGACGACATGCGGGACGCCGTCCGGGATCAGCTGGTCGCAGCCCGGGCAGCGGTACGCCTTGCCCTGCGCGCTGGCGCCCGCCACGTGCCGCACGTTCCACTCCTCGCCCTGCCAGTTCTCCGTGGACTGCCAGCCGCCGTACCGGCCGGAACGGTCGTCCTCGGCGCTGCTTCCGGACGAGCCGACTCCCTTGGGTCGATTGCGACGCGGGGACACGGAACACCTCACGGGGCTATACAGGATGCGGGAACCGCGTCCAGCCTACGCGGCGCGGTCAGGGCTAGTCGTACGGCACCAACCCCCACAAGTCCCTCGCTCCGACGAAGCATTCTGCAGACAATCCGCAAATCTCTTCGTCAAGCCGTGTCCTCGGCACGTGTCAGACGGTTATGCCGGGTGGGGGAGCTCCGCGTCGGAGCCAAGGAAGCAGGAAAAGGCAATGCACGTAGGTAGTTTCGTGTTGGCGGCCCGGTTCCCGGGACAGGGCGACGGGGAGGCGCTGCACCGCGCGGTCCGCTCCGCCGAGGTCGCCGAGGAAGCGGGGCTCGACACGGTCTGGCTGGCCGAGCACCACTTCGTGCCGTACGGCACCTGTCCGTCCGCGATCACGCTGGCCGCTTTGCTGCTCGGCCGCACCCGGCGGTTGCGGGTCGGCACGGCGGTCAGCGTACTGCCCACCGCGCACCCGGTGACCCTCGGCGAACAGGCCGCGCTGCTGCACATCGCCTCCGGCGGGCGGTTCTCGCTGGGCGTGGGGCGCGGCGGCCCCTGGGTCGACCTGGAAGTGTTCGGCTCGGGTCTGCAGGCGTACGAGGAGGGGTTCCCCGAATCACTCGACCTGCTGCTGCGCTGGCTGCGCGAACCGTCGGTCGCGGCCGCCGGCGAGCAGTTCAGCTTCCGCGAGGTCCCCGTCGTACCCAGGCCGTCGGAGTGCCTCACGGATGCCACGGGGCCCGAGGTCGTCGTCGCGTGTACGTCACCGCACAGTGTGCGTCTCGCGGCCGAGCGCGGGCTGCCGATGCTGCTCGGGATGCATGTGGGCGACGAGGAGAAGGCCGAGATGGTCGCCCTGTGGCGGGAGTGTGCCCGCGCGGCCGGGCGGCCCGCCGACGAGATCCGGGGCGCGGCCCATGTGTCGGCCGGCGTCTGCCAGATCGCGGACCGGCGCACGGACGCGGTCGAGGCGCTGACGAAGGCGATGCCGGGGTGGCTGCGGCAGGGCCTGGAGGCCCATGTGACGGTGGACGGCCGTCATCGCGCGATGCGCGACCCGCTGGCGTACACCGAACTGCTCTGCGGACTGCACCCGGTGGGCACCCCGCGTCTGTGCGCCGACCGCCTGGCGGCGACCAGCGAGCGGACCGGGATCTCCCGCTTCGCCCTGCTGGTCGAGGGCTCGGGCGATCTGGCGGCGACCGAGGAGAACGTACGGCGACTGGGCGCCGAAGTCCTCCCCCACCTCGGCTGAATCGCCCGGTCGCGAGTCAACGTCCCGGTCCGTCAGAGGGCTTGCCGCCCCAGTACTGATCGCACCTCCCGCGTACGGAGCGGCAAGCAAACGGCTACTGCGTCAGCAGTCCCTGAATTCCGGCGACTGGTTCATCACCTGACTGCGGACCGAGGTGAAGCGGGTCAGCGTCTCGTCGACCGAGGCGTCAAGCGGGAACACCGCCACCCGGTGGCAGTTCTGGAAGGCCAGTCGCACCCCGAAGTGCCGCTGCAGCGCGCCGCGTATCGCGTCACTCGCAAGCGCACGCAGCAGCTGGCCACGTGCCTGCTCGTCCGGCGGGGGCGTCTGGTTGTCGGCGAACGAGCCGCCGTCGACCTTCAGCTGGGCCACCAGGGAGCTGATCATCTCCCACGCATAGGGCAGGGAGGTCCGGACGCAGTCGACGAAGGCGGCTTCGTCGACCTCGCCTCGCTCGGCCTGTTCGAGTAGGGCCGGTGAGACGTCGAGCGACATGGGTTCTCCTCTCGCACCCCCGCAGCAGCGGGGGTTGCCGGACAGATAGGGGAAGTTCGCGATACCGAACACTCTGCGTACACGCCTCGCGACCTCCCGTTTAATACGGTAGGCAACAGACGGTGACGGCACCAGGAGATTGCGTACATGGGCGGTCCTCGTTAGGCGCACAATCGGCCAGAAATGAACAGGGGCAGTCCGGGGTCTTACGGACTCTCCCAGGGCGAATCGCGTCGACACCGGCCCGTCGAGTAGCGTTGCGGACCATGCGTCTCGTCATTGCCCGATGCTCCGTCGACTACGCGGGCCGGCTCACCGCCCACCTGCCCTCGGCGCCCCGTCTGATCCTGGTCAAGGCGGACGGCAGCGTCTCGATCCACGCGGACGACCGGGCCTACAAGCCCCTGAACTGGATGTCGCCGCCCTGCACCCTGAAGGAGGGTGACGGCGAGCAGAAGGACGTCTGGACGGTCATCAACAAAGCGGGCGAGAAGCTGATCATCACGATGGAGGAAGTCCTCCACGACTCCTCGCACGAACTCGGCGTGGACCCCGGCCTGATCAAGGACGGCGTGGAAGCGCACCTCCAGGAGCTCCTCGCCGACCGCATCGAGACCCTCGGCGAGGGCTACACGCTCATCCGCCGCGAGTACATGACCGCGATCGGCCCGGTCGACATCCTGTGCCGGGACGCCGAGGGCCGGACGGTCGCGGTGGAGATCAAGCGGCGCGGCGAGATCGACGGCGTGGAGCAACTCACGCGCTATCTGGAGCTGTTGAACCGCGATCCCCATCTCGCGCCGGTCCGCGGCATCTTCGCGGCCCAGGAGATCAAGCCGCAGGCCCGGGTCCTGGCGACGGACCGCGGCATCGGCTGCCAGGTGCTGGACTACGACGCGATGCGGGGCATCGAGGACGACAAGCTGCGGTTGTTCTGACGCGCCGTTCTCGGCAGTTGTACGACGAAGAGGGCCGGGTCCTGAGGATGGACCCGGCCCTCTTGTCCGGAAGCGGGCGTCAGATCAGGGAGTCGGAGCCGCTGCTGGGCGAGCCCTCGTCCGTGCTCTGCGGAGCAGATGCCGAACTGGTGGTCTCCGCCGGGCTGGAGGAGGCCGGGCCGCTGGCCGACGTCGAGCTGGTCGGGGTGTCCGTCGGCGAGGTCGGCGGGTCCGTCGGCGTCTCGGTCGGCGGGTCGGTCGGCTCCTCGGTCGGCGGGTCCGTCGGGTCCTCGGTCTCCGTCTCGGTGGGCGGCTTGGGCGAGGTCGGCGGCTTCGACGTCGACGACGGCGGCTTCGGCGAGTTCGACGGACCGCCGCCCGGCCCCTGCGTCCCGCTCGGGTCGTCCGACGGATCCGTCTCACCGTCGGTCGGTGTCGGGTCGTCCGAGGTGCCGTACGTCCCGTCGGGGCCCGGGTCGGTCGGGCGGCTGGTGGGGGTGCCCGTGTCGCCGGAGCCCTCCCCGTCGTCGCCCTCCGCCTTGTCGGCGCCGAGGCTGTCGTCGCCGACGCCCTGGCTGGCGGACGGGTTGGGGCCGACCTGGGTGGCCGGGCCGTCGGGGTCGTTGTCGGACGTGGCGCCGAGCGTCACCACCGTGCCGAGCACGGCCACGAGCAGTGCGCCCGCGCCGGCCGCGACGAGGTTGCGACGCGCGAACCCCCGGACACCGCCGCGGCCCTTGTGCGAGGCCGGGGACGACGGGGACACCGCCGAGGCCCGGTGCGTGACCAGCGTCGTGGCGTCACCGGCGGGCAGGAAAGCGGCCGGTACGCCGCCGGGCGGCGACTGCGACTCCTCGTACCGCGCGTCCGGCACCTCCTCCCCCGCCGTCGCGCCGAACGCGGCCACTCCCGGCGTCGTACCGGAGCGGTCCGAGACCAGGGCGAGGGCGCGACGGCCCGCGACCGTGCCGCGCTTGTCGGCGAGGGCGCCGCGCAGGCCGATGGAGGTCTCCAGCTCGGCGCGGGCCCGGTCCAGCTGGCCGCCGCAGAGCGCGAGGATGCCCAGCTCGTGGTGGAAATAGGCCTGTTCGGTCACGTCACCGGCCAGGCGCGCGGCCTCGGCGCCGGCCCGCAGGGCCCGCTCCCAGGCACTCCAGTACAGCCCCGCCGCGAACGCGGGCGCCGCCGTGCGGGCCAGCTGCACGGTCGGGCTCTCCTCGCCCTCGGCGGGCGGTGTGGTGCCCGGTACGAGGACTGCGAGGGCGGCGAGCACCGCGTCCGCCTCTGCGGCGACCCGCTCCGGTGTGACCGAGGGGTGCCCGGCCCACCAGGCGTAGTGCCGCGCGGCGGCGAGGGCGCCTTCCCGGACGTCCTCGGTGTATCCGGCGGCCTCCAGCTGGGCCTGTACGCCGGCGGCGAGGCGGTAGCGGGAACCGACCGGCGTGACCAGCCCGCAGTCGGCCAGCTCGCCGAGGGCGGCGTCCGCGTGGGTGTCGCCGACCAGGGCCGGCAGATGCGCCTGGTGCGGCACTTCACCGCCGAGCGCGACGGCGAACTTCAGGGTGGCGCGGGCCGAGGCGCTGAGCCGTGAGGCGAGCAGCGGAGCGGGCCCTGCCGCCTCGCCGAGCGACGGCAAAGGTGTCTCCACGCCGCCGCTCTCGGTGCCGAACGGCCCGTCGACAGGCGTGTCGAAGGGGGCGTCGACCGGCCGCGCGTCCTCGAAGACGCCGTACTCGTCGACGGCGTCCGCGCCGGCCCGCAGCCGGTCCCGCTGCCGCAGCAGGGCTCCGGCCTGGACGAACCGCAGCGGCAGGCCCTCCGACTCGAACCACAGGTCGCCCGCCCAGTTCGCCTCGTCCTCGGTGAGGACCCGGCCGACCTGGCGCTCCAGCAGCTCCACGCTGTCGGCACGCTCGAGGCCGCCGAGGACGACCTCCTCGATGCCGGACTCGGTGGAGGGCGCGGGGATGTCGGGCGTTGCGCCGATCAGGAACGCGCACTCGGGGGTCGCGTCCAGCAGCTCGTCGAACGCGGCGCCGCCGAACTCGATGTCGTCCAGGACGACGACCGCGCCGATCTCACGCACGAAGCCGAGCAGTTCGTCCTGATCCGGACGGTGCAGGGGCGCGCCGTAGACGGAGTAGAAGAGCTCGTACAGCAGATCGGCGGGCGTGCGGCGGTAGCCGGTGAGGCGGACCACGCCGTCGGGGGCGAGGTCCTCGCAGTCCTCGGCGACGAGGTCGAGGAGGCTGGTGCGGCCGGCGCCCGGCGAGCCGACCAGACGTACGGAGCGGCCGCGGGCCAGCATCCGTACCAGCTGTTCGCGCTCGTCCTGGCGGGCCAGGAGCGGCTGGGCGGGACGGGTCGGGCCGGGCGGCACGGGTGGTCTGGCGGCGCGGTCGACCTCGGCGCGTTCGGCCGGGGTCAGCTTCTCGGGCCGCGAGGGCCGCTCCGCCGGCGGGCAGGCCTCGATCTCGCTGCCGTCGACGGGGTTGACGGTGAGCAGGAAGTCGCCCGAGACCAACTGCACCGTGCGGGCCAGTGCGGGCGAGTGCTGTCCGAAGTCGGGTGTGAGGGGATCCCTGGGCGGGCGCTGGCGGGACGACTGGCCGTCGCCGTCATGGCCGTGCTCCTCGGGTCCCCGGGTGTTCGGGTCCATCGGTTCAAGCCCCCCAAAAGCGTCTCGTGTGCGTTTGCGGCCCCTCCCGGCCTTTGCACACCACGCTGTCGCTTCTGGTCCGGGCCCGCTCGAAGGGGTTTGTCTAGGCAGCGGGCAGCCGAACCCTAAACCTTCGCACAGTATCTACGACAGCTCGGGGTACCGCGCCGCCCGAGACATCACAGTCTCGTGAGAATTGTTCGCGACGTACGATTCGCAACCGGAACGTCCGCCTGTCCCGCCCCACCCGTGCCGGGTGTCACACCCGGGGCAGGGACTCCACCCCGATGCCGCCCTCGATCGCCAGGATCCGGTGCAGCCGGGTGGCCACCAGCAGGCGCTGCATCTGCGGCGGTACGCCGCGCAGCACCAGGCGCCGGCCGCAGCGGCCGGCCCGCCGGTGGGCCCCCATGATCACCCCGAGTCCGGTGGCGTCCCAGGAGACCAGCTCGGACAGGTCGAGCACCAGATCGCCGACTCCGTCATCGACGGCCGAGTGCAGGACCGTACGGGCGTCCGCCGCGCTGCGGACGTCGAGGACGCCCCCGACGACCAGTTCGGCGTGGTCGCCCCTGATGTGCATATGCGCTCCCCAAGCGTGCGTTCGTGCTCCGCGATGTGTTGTCTGCGTATGTGCCTGTGTCTGTGTTGGCTATGAGTCTTCGTTGTGGCCGGTGATGCAACCTCTGACTGCGTTGAGCGGTCAGAGGTTGCCGTCTGTAAGCGAACCGATACCGAATTCACCCCATCGCGTGACGCGCCGGGGGGCTGTGCGGTGGTCTACGAAACCTCAGTAGCTGTAAAAGCCTTGCCCGCTCTTGCGTCCGATGTCACCCGCGTCCACCATCCGGCGCATCAGCTCCGGCGGGGCGAACTTCTCGTCCTGGGACTCGGTGTAGATGTTGCTGGTGGCGTGCAGCAGGATGTCGACGCCGGTGAGGTCGGCCGTGGCGAGGGGCCCCATGGCGTGACCGAAGCCCAGCTTGCAGGCGAGGTCGATGTCCTCGGCGGTGGCGACACCCGACTCGTAGAGCTTGGCGGCCTCGACGACGAGCGCGGAGATGAGGCGGGTCGTCACGAACCCGGCGACATCCCGGTTGACGACGATGCAGGTCTTGCCGACGGACTCGGCGAACTCACGTGCGGTGGCGAGGGTTTCGTCGCTCGTCTTGTAACCGCGGACCAGCTCGCACAGCTGCATCATCGGGACCGGCGAGAAGAAGTGCACACCCACGACCCGCTCGGGGCGCTCGGTGGCGGCCGCGATCTTGGTGATCGGGATGGCGGACGTGTTGGAGGCGAGCACGGTGTCCTCGCGTACGACCTTGTCGAGGGCGCGGAAGATCTCGTGCTTGACTTCGAGCTTCTCGAAGACGGCCTCGACGACGATGTCCGCGTCGGCGGCGGCGTCCAGGTCGGTGGTCGCGGTGATACGGGCCAGGGCGGCGTCGGCGTCGTGCGCCTCCAGCTTGCCCTTGCTGACGAACTTGTCGTACGACGCCTTGATGCCGTCGGTGCCGCGCTTCAACGCCTCGTCGGTGACGTCACGCAGGACCACGTCCCAGCCCGCCTGAGCGGAGACCTGAGCGATCCCGGAACCCATCAAGCCGGCGCCGATGACGGCAAGCTTCCGTGCCACTGTTGCGACTCCCCTTTGAAACGCCTTACACCCTGTTTAGGTTGCTCTTCGGCGGACCTTAGCGCTCGTGAGGGACTGTGTGACCGGTTAGTAACGCGAGTCACGTCTCACTTGACGGACATCACACCGGCACGGGCCATTACGCGCCACGGACGGCGTAGTTGAGCACCTTCTCGCCCAACAGCTCCTCGATGCCGTCGAGAAGGACCAGCATCTCTCGTGACACTTTGCCCGGATTGCGCCCGGCGGCCATCTCCTGCCCGATGCGGACGAACACCGTCTGGTGGATCCAGGCGATCTGACCGGCGATCAGCCCCGGCAACGGGTCGGCGGCGTCCGCGCCGGTCTCCTCGCGCAGGGTCGACGCCAGGTGGTCGTGGATCTCCTGCTGCATGCTCCACAGCCGGGAGCGCAGCGGCGGCGCCTCCTGGATGCAGCGCATGAAGCGGTCGTAGCCCTCGAGGAGGCCGATCCGGGGCGAGACCGCCTCGACCTCGGCGCGCAGTTCGCGCAGTACGGCCCGGACGGCCGGCTCCCCGTCCTCCCGGCCGCGCACCCAGCGCGAGAGCTGATCGACGACACCGGCGGAGCGGTCGAAGAAGAGGTCCTCCTTCGCCGGGAAGTAGTTGTAGACGGTGTTCACGGAGACGTCGGCGGCCTCCGCCACCTCCGCGATGGTCACGGTCACAAAGCCGTGCTCCAGGAACAGCCCGGTGGCGATGTCCGAGATCCGCTGCCTCGTCTCGCGCTTCTTCCGCTCCCTGAGCCCTTCAGCCATGACCCCATCCTAACTTCGATGGGGTCACTAAAACTTTGGGGTCATTGCAAACTTTAAGAGAGTCTGTTTTTCTGGGGCCATGCCAATCATCAGTACGGCCGGACTGGCCCGTACCTTCCAGACCAAGCTCGGCCCGGTGGAGGCCGTGCGCGGCATCGACCTGACCGTGCGCGAGGGCGAGATCCTCGGCTTCCTGGGACCGAACGGGGCCGGCAAGACGACGACCCTGCGGATGCTGACGACCCTGCTGGCGCCCACCGGGGGCGCGGCCACCGTGGCGGGCTGCGATCTCGCGACCGACCCCGCCGGGGTACGGCGGGCGAGCGGTTACGTGGCCCAGTCGGGCGGGGTCGACCCGCAGATCAGCGTGCGGGAGGAGCTGGTCACCCAGGGCCGGCTGTACCGCCTGACGAAGGCGCAGGCGGCCGGGCGCGCCGAGGAGTTGACCCGCGACCTGGGCCTGGCCGACCTGCTCGACCGCAAGGCCGGCGCCCTCTCCGGCGGCCAGCGCCGACGCCTCGACATCGCGATGGCACTCACGCACCGCCCGAAGGTCCTGTTCCTCGACGAGCCGACGACCGGGCTCGACCCCGGCAGCCGCGCCGACCTGTGGGACCTGATCCGGCGCCTGCGCGACGAGCAGGGCACCACGGTGTTCCTGACGACCCACTACCTCGACGAGGCCGACGCCCTCGCCGACCGCCTGGTCGTCGTCGACCGGGGCGTGGTCGTGGCCGAGGGCACGCCGACCGCGCTGAAGCTGGAGTACGGCGGCTCGATCGACGCAAGCCTCCAGGACACGTTCCTCGCCATCACCGGCCGCGGTCCCGCCCCGGCCGACGCCGCCCCCGTAGCCGTTTAGGACCCCCTCTGATGCTGCTGCACGACACGGCCCTGATCTACGGCCGCTATCTCCGTCAGTCCCTGCGCTCCCGCTTCGCCCTGCTCTTCGGCGTGCTGATGCCGCTGCTGTACCTGCTGTTCTTCGGCCCGCTGCTGACGGATCTGCCGCTGGGCGGGGAGGGCAGTTCGTGGCAGGTCCTCGTCCCGGGGCTGCTGCTTCAACTCGGCCTGTTCGGGGCGTCGTTCGCCGGGTTCTCGATCATCATCGAGAAGGGCCAGGGGGTGGTGGAGCGGATGCGGGTGACGCCCGTCAGCCGACTCGCGCTGCTGCTGGGCCGGGTGCTGCGCGATGCCACGGTGTTCGTCTTCCAGGCGGTGCTGCTGGTGCTCGCGGCGCTGGTGATGGGCCTGAGGGCTCCCCTGCCCGGCGTGCTGATCGGCTTCGCGTTCGTCGGGCTGCTGACGGTGTCGCTCGCCTCGCTGTCGTACGCGCTCGCCATGAAGGTCCGCACCCCGCAGGAGTTCGGCCCGGCGATCAACGCCATGACGATGCCGATGATGCTGCTGTCGGGCCTGATGCTGCCGATGACACTGGGACCGACGTGGCTGGACGTGTTGTCGCACTTCGTGCCGTTCCGCTATCTGGTGGACGCCGTGCGCGACGCGTACATCGGCTCGTACGCGACGACGCCCATGCTGTACGGCGTCCTGGTCGCCGTCGCCTTCGCCGGACTGGCCGTGACGGTCGGCACACGCGTGTTCCGAACCGCCGGAGCGTAACTACGCTGGCCACATGGTCAATCTGACGCGCATCTACACCAGGACCGGCGACCAGGGCACCACCGCCCTCGGCGACATGAGCCGGGTCGCCAAGACCGATCTGCGGATCTCGGCGTACGCCGACGCCAACGAGGCCAATGCGGTGCTCGGCACCGCCATCGCGCTGGGCGGGCTCGACGAGGAGGTCGTCAAGGTCCTCACCCGCGTGCAGAACGACCTGTTCGACGTGGGCGCGGACCTGTCGACGCCGGTGGTCGAGAACCCCGAGTTCCCGCCCCTGCGGGTCGAGCAGTTCTACATCGACAAGCTGGAAGCCGACTGCGACCACTTCAACGAACAGCTGGAGAAGCTGCGGTCCTTCATCCTGCCGGGCGGCACGCCGGGCGCCGCTCTGCTGCACCAGGCCTGCACGGTCGTACGCCGGGCCGAGCGCTCGACGTGGGCGGCGCTGGAGGTCCACGGTGAGGTGATGAACCCGCTGACGGCGACCTATCTGAACCGCCTGTCCGACCTCCTGTTCATCCTCGCGAGGACGGCGAACAAGGAGGTCGGGGACGTGCTGTGGGTGCCGGGCGGGGAGCGCTAGGCGCTCGCTCGCGCCCGTTGGAACAGGCCCAGTGCGACCAGGGCGCCGCCGACGCACATCATCACCAGGCCGACCTTCGTCAAGGTGATCACCGGAACCTCCACGTCCTCGGTGAACAGCCACAGCGGCAGGCCGACCAAGAAGGTGGCGGCGCCCTCCAGCAGGTTCCTCGACGCCTGGCTCACGACTCCACCCGCTCCTTCTCCGTCTCCGTCGTGAGCTGATCCCGCGCCTCCTCGCCGGCCGGCGCCTTACGCGGCCAGATCGTGTACGACAGGGCGATCAGGCCGTAGATGCCGACCGTACGGATCGCCACCCACTGGAAGCTGCGCAGGGAGCTGACGTCGCCGTCGTCGCCGACGTACCAGACGGCGAGCTGGAGCAGGCCCAGTGCCACCGCGCCGCCGTACACGGCCCGCATCCACAGCTTGGCTTCGTGGCGGGCGCGGGCGCTGCCGTAACGCGGAGGCTTGCGCGGAGGCGGGGCGCCGCCCAGGCGGTGGGCCGCGTGGCCGTCCAGCCAGCGGATCGTGTAGTGGCCGAAGGCCACGGTGTAGCCGATGTACAGCGCCGCGAGGCCATGCTTCCAGCTCGGGTCGGAGCCGTTCTTCAGATCGATGGCGGCCGCGACGAACAGGACCAGCTCCAGCACCGGCTCGCACAGCAGCAGCACCACGCTCGTACGGCGCCACTTCAGCAGGTAGCGGACGGCGAGGCCCAGGGCCAGCAGCACCCAGAAGCCGACCTCGCAGGCGATGATGAGGGCGACGATCACAACTTGCTCCCTTCGGTCACCCTTCCAGGCTCCCGTCGGGACCGGCGGCTTTCGTCGTCGCCACTGACGAACTCGCGGTACATCGAAGGATGCAGTCCAGGACCCTTCCCGGGAATCAGGCGCGGACCGCACACACCGTGTTGGATGGAGCCATGCTCCTCCCCCGCCCCCGCCGCTTCGACGTGTACATCGCTGTCGGCGGGCTGCTCGGCGGCCTGCTGCTGGTGGGCATCGGCCTGGGCACCCGGCCCTCCGACGACCCGATCACGCTCTTCGACGGCCCCTGGCCCATCATGGTGCCGCTCGCTGTCATGGCCTGCTGCGAGCTGCTGCGCCGGGCGGCCCCGCGCACAGCCCTGCTGATCGGCTCGGTCGCGATCTGCGCGGACGTCGTGACGCAGGGCAATCTGGCCACGGTCCTGATGTTCACCGACATCGTCTACGCGGCCGTGCTGTACGGCCCGCTCGCCTCGGCCCGCCGCATCCAGTGGATCACCGGCCTGCTCACGGTGGCCGCGACACTGGTGCCGTTCGCGGTGTGGCGCGAACCGGAGGCGCTGCTGATCGGCGTGGTCGTGGGAGTCGTGGCGTACGGGCCCGCCGCCACGGGCTGGATCGTGCGCAACCACCGTGACGCCGCCGAGGCCGCCCGGCTGCGCGCCGAACAGACCGCGCTGCTCGCCGAGATGGACCGCACGCAGGCCGTGACGTCGGAACGCTCGCGCATGGCACGCGAGTTGCACGACATGGTCGCCAACCACCTCTCCGCCATCGCCATCCACTCCACCGCCGCGCTCTCCCTCGACGATCCGAAGACCTCCCGGGACGCCCTGACGGTCATCCGCGAGAACAGCGTCGAGGGCCTCGCCGAGATGCGCCGGCTCATCGGCATCCTGCGCGACTCCAGTGGCGACACCGAGCCGGTCGCCGCCCCCACGCTCGACGGCCTGGACGCACTGGTCGAGGGCGCCCGCACCAACGGCCTCGACGTCCACCTCGACGCGGACCCCGGCACCGTCCCCACGCCCGTCGAACTCGCCGCATACCGCATCGTGCAGGAATCGCTGACCAACGCCCTCAAGCACGCCGGCCCGGGCCGGGTCACCGTGTCCCTCGCCCGGCGGGACGGCTCACTCACCGTGACGGTGACCAGCCCGTACGGCGACCGTGACGGCCCGCGCGCCCCCGGCTCCGGTGCCGGTCTGGTCGGCATGCGCGAACGCGTCGCGCTGCTGGACGGCACCTTCGAGGCCGGCCCCGAGGACTCGCCGGACGGCAAGGTATGGGCCGTACGCGCCGCCCTCCCCGTCACCGACACGGTCGAAGGAGACCCCGCATGATCCGCGTGCTCGTCGCCGAGGACCAGTCCGCCGTCCGCGCCGGCCTGGTCCTCATCCTGCGCAGCGCGCCCGACATCGAGGTGGTCGGCGAGGCGGCGGACGGTGAGCAGGCGGTGGCCCGGGCCCGTGAACTGCGGCCCGACCTGGTGCTGATGGACGTACAGATGCCGCGCCTGGACGGGGTGTCGGCCACCCGGCAGGTCGTCGCCGAGGGGCTGGCCGACGTGCTCGTGCTGACCACCTTCGACCTCGACGAGTACGTGTTCGGGGCGCTGCGGGCGGGCGCGTCCGGGTTCCTGCTCAAGAACACCGACGCCAAGGACCTGCTGGAGGCGGTACGCACGGTGGCGCGCGGCGAGGGCCTCATCGCCCCGGCCGTCACCCGGCGCCTGATCTCGGAGTTCGCCGCGAAGCCCGTGCGGGAGCCGAAGGCCGACCTGTCCGTCCTGGACAGCCTCACCCGGCGCGAACGCGAGGTGCTGTCCTGCCTGGGCGAGGGCCTGTCGAACGCCGGCATCGCGTCCCGGCTCGACATGGCAGAGGCGACCGTAAAGACACATGTCAGCCGATTGCTGGGGAAACTGGAGCTGCGCAGCCGGGTCCAAGCGGCCGTATTGGCGCAGGAGTTGGGGATCTGAGGTTTACGCCTCGGAACTGGTCCAGACCTATTGACCGGTGGTCCAGACCTTTCTATTCTCACCGCACCATGAGTGGGCGTGAGGCTCAGTCGCGCCCCGTGACTCCCCATCAAGGAGGCGCAGCATGCGCTTCAGACACAGAGCTGTGGCAGGGTTCGCGACCCTGCTGCTCCCGCTGGCCGGTCTGGTCGGCCTCGCGAGCCCGGCCGAAGCCGCCACGTCCGCCACCGCCACCTACGCCAAGACCCAGGACTGGGGCTCCGGATTCGAGGGCAAGTGGACGGTGAAGAACACCGGCACGACCGCCCTCAGCTCCTGGACCGTCGAATGGGACTTCCCCTCCGGCACGTCCGTCACCTCCGCCTGGGACGCCGACGTCACCTCCTCCGGCACCCACTGGACCGCCAAGAACAAGTCCTGGAACGGCTCCCTCGCCCCCGGCGCCTCCGTCACCTTCGGCTTCAACGGCACCGGCACCGGCTCCCCCGCCAACTGCAAGCTCAACGGCGGCAGTTGTGACGGCGGCAGCGTCCCCGGCGACAACCCGCCGTCCGCTCCCGGCACGCCCAGCGCCTCCGACATCACCAACACCTCGGTGAAGCTGAGCTGGTCGGCCGCCACCGACGACAAGGGCATCAAGAACTACGACGTCCTGCGCGACGGCACCAAGGTCGCGACGGTGACGGCCACGTCGTACACCGACAGCGGTCTGACCGCCGGCACCGACTACTCCTACACCGTCCAGGCCCGCGACACCGCCGACCAGACCGGTCCGGCCAGTGGCGCCCGCGCGGTGCGCACCACCGGCGGCGGCACCGACCCGAACCCCGGCGCGAAGATCAACCTCGGGTACTTCACCGAATGGGGCGTCTACGGCCGCAACTACCACGTCAAGAACCTGGTGACCTCGGGCTCCGCCTCGAAGATCACCCACATCAACTACGCCTTCGGCAACGTCAAGAACGGTCAGTGCACCGTCGACGACACCTACGCCGCCTACGACAAGGCCTACACCGCCGACCAGTCCGTCAGCGGCGCCGCGGACACCTGGGACCAGCCGCTGCGCGGCAACTTCAACCAGCTGCGCCAGCTGAAGGCCAAGTACCCGCACATCAAGGTGCTGTACTCGTTCGGCGGCTGGACCTACTCCGGCGGCTTCGGCCAGGCGGCGGCCAACGCGGCGGCGTTCGCCAAGTCCTGCAAGGCCGTCGTGGAGGACCCGCGCTGGGCCGACGTCTTCGACGGCATCGACATCGACTGGGAGTACCCGAACGCCTGCGGCCTGACCTGCGACACCTCAGGACCTGCCGCGTTCAAGAACCTGATGTCCGCCCTGCGCACCGAGTTCGGCTCCAACTACCTGGTCACCGCTGCCATCACCGCCGACGGCTCCAACGGCGGCAAGATCGACGCGGCCGACTACGGCGGCGCCGCCCAGTACCTCGACTGGTACAACGTGATGACGTACGACTACTTCGGCGCCTTCGACGCGGACGGTCCGACCGCCCCGCACTCGCCGCTGACCTCGTACGCCGGCATCCCGCAGGCGGGCTTCAACTCCGCCGACGCGATCGCCAAGCTGAAGTCGAAGGGCGTCCCGTCCGCCAAGCTGCTCCTCGGCATCGGCTTCTACGGCCGCGGCTGGACCGGCGTCACCCAGTCCGCCCCCGGCGGCTCGGCGACCGGCGCGGCCCCCGGCACCTACGAGGCGGGCATCGAGGACTACAAGGTCCTCAAGAACTCGTGCCCGTCGACCGGCACCATCGCAGGCACGGCCTACGCGCACTGCGGCAACAACTGGTGGTCCTACGACACCCCGTCGACCATCGCCGGAAAGATGACCTGGGCCAAGAACCAGGGCCTCGGCGGCGCGTTCTTCTGGGAGTTCAGCGGCGACACCAGCAA
The DNA here is from genome assembly GCF_055656945.1 of Streptomyces sp. NPDC111606. NCBI lineage: Bacteria > Bacillati > Actinomycetota > Actinomycetes > Kitasatosporales > Streptomycetaceae > Streptomyces > Streptomyces sp. NPDC111606. The sequence continues at coordinate 781,301 of NZ_JBVKBY010000002.1, read as the reverse complement.
CGGTGAGCTGGTGACCGCCATCAACAGCGGGCTGAAGTAGGCCCTTAAGCAACATTGACGCGCTGACCGGGCGGGGCTGCTTCCAGCCACGCGAGAAATCCGGTCAGCGCGTCTTCGCTCATGGCGAGTTCGAGGCGGGTGCCCCGATGGAGACAGGTGAGGATCACCGCATCGGAGAGCAGCGCCAGTTCCTCCTCGCCGTCGGGCACCCGGCGGCCGGCCACCTCGATGGCGGAACGCTCCAGGATGCGGCGCGGGCGATAGGCGTAGGAGAAGACGCGGTACCACTCGATACGGTCGCCGTTGTAGCGGGCGACGCCGTAGCTCCAGCCCTTGCCGCTGGTATCGGGTTTCTCCGGCACGTCCCAGCGCAGGGAACAGTCGAAAGTGCCGCCCGAGCGCTGGATGAGCCTTCGGCGCAGGCCGAAGACGAACAACCCCAGCACCACGAGGGCGACGACGATTCCGCACACAGTCAGAGCGAGGACCATCGACACCGACCTCCTCGTCTCCTAGGTAACGGAACGGAAAAAACTTCCATATCTGCCTCAGCCGCGACCGGCACCGGATTGCTCCGGTCCCAGCCGCGGCTGAGTGACGTCTTCGCGTGCGCTCCCTCCAGAGCCTAAAGGGCCCGGGAGGTACCTCCAGGGGTCAGCGCGCCGTCGCCGCCCGCAGACGGACCTCCGCGCGGCGCTCGGCGGAGGCATCGTCGTCGGACTGCGCGCGCTCCAGCGCCCGCTCCGCGCGCTGGACATCGATCTCGTCCGACAGCTCGGCGATCTCGGCCAGCAGCGACAGCTTGTCGTCAGCGAAGGAGACGAAACCGCCGTGCACCGCGGCGATGACGGTTCCACCTTCACTCGTACGGATGGTCACCGGGCCCGACTCCAGCACACCGAGCAGCGGCTGGTGACCGGGCATGACGCCGATGTCGCCGGACGTGGTACGCGCGACGACCAGGGTGGCCTGGCCCGACCAGACCTCACGGTCGGCGGCGACCAGCGCGACGTGCAGCTCAGCAGCCAAGGTGGCTCCTCGGGTCACCACCCGGCGGGTTCTGCCGGGTGTTGGTTACAAGTCTAATAGGCATGGAAGAGGGGGCGGGACGTGCCCCGCCCCCTCACCAAGAGCACAAGGCTCACAAGCACCGGTGCGTCAGGAGACGCCCAGCTCCTTCGCGTTCTTCTTCAGGTCCTCGATACCACCGCAGAGGAAGAATGCCTGCTCCGGGAAGTGGTCGAAGTCACCGTCGATGATCGCGTTGAACGCGGTGATCGACTCGTCCAGCGGCACGTCCGAGCCGTCCACGCCGGTGAACTGCTTGGCGACGTGGGTGTTCTGGGACAGGAAGCGCTCGACACGGCGGGCACGCTGGACGACCAGCTTGTCCTCCTCGCCGAGCTCGTCGATGCCGAGGATCGCGATGATGTCCTGGAGGTCCTTGTACTTCTGCAGGATCCCCTTGACGCGCATGGCGGTGTTGTAGTGGTCCGCCGCGATGTAGCGCGGGTCCAGGATCCGGGACGTGGAGTCCAGCGGGTCCACGGCCGGGTAGATGCCCTTCTCGGAGATCGGACGGGACAGCACCGTCGTCGCGTCGAGGTGGGCGAACGTGGTGGCCGGGGCCGGGTCGGTCAGGTCGTCCGCGGGGACGTAGATCGCCTGCATCGAGGTGATCGAGTGACCACGGGTCGAGGTGATGCGCTCCTGGAGGAGACCCATCTCGTCGGCCAGGTTCGGCTGGTAACCCACCGCGGAGGGCATCCGGCCGAGCAGGGTCGAGACCTCGGAACCGGCCTGCGTGAAGCGGAAGATGTTGTCGATGAAGAACAGCACGTCCTGCTTCTGGACGTCACGGAAGTACTCGGCCATGGTGAGGCCGGCCAGCGCGACGCGCAGACGGGTGCCCGGGGGCTCGTCCATCTGACCGAAGACCAGGGCGGTCTTGTCGATGACGCCCGACTCGGCCATCTCCTCGATGAGGTCGTTGCCCTCACGGGTGCGCTCACCGACACCGGCGAACACGGAGACACCGTCGTGGTTGTTGGCGACGCGGTAGATCATCTCCTGGATGAGCACCGTCTTGCCGACACCGGCACCACCGAACAGACCGATCTTTCCACCCTTGACATACGGGGTGAGAAGGTCGATGACCTTGACGCCGGTCTCGAACATCTCGGTCTTCGACTCGAGCTCGTCGAAGTTCGGCGCCTTGCGGTGGATGCCCCAGCGCTCGCCGTCGTAGCTCTCGTCGACGTTCAGCACCTCACCGAGGGTGTTGAACACCTTGCCCTTGGTGAAGTCACCGACGGGCACCGTGATGGAGGCACCGGTGTCGGTGACCGGGGCCTGGCGGACCAGACCGTCGGTGGGCTGCATCGAGATCGTGCGGACCAGGCCGTCACCCAGGTGCTGGGCGACCTCCAGGGTCAGCGTCTTCTTCTCGCCGTCCTTGGCCGGGTCGGCCACCTCGACGTGAAGGGCGTTGTAGATCTCCGGCATGGCGTCGACGGGGAATTCCACGTCGACGACCGGGCCGATGACCCGGGCGACGCGGCCCGTGGCAACGGCCGTCTCAACTGTCGTCGTCATTACCTGTCACTCCCCGCGGTCGCGTCGGCCAGGGCTGCGGAGCCACCGACGATCTCGCTGATTTCCTGGGTGATTTCGGCCTGGCGGGCCGCGTTGGCAAGCCGCGAGAGCGTCTCGATGAGCTCTCCCGCGTTGTCGGTGGCCGACTTCATCGCGCGCCGCGTGGCGGCGTGCTTGGAGGCGGCCGACTGGAGCAGCGCGTTGTAGATACGGCTCTCCACGTAGCGCGGCAGCAGGGCGTCGAGGACGTCCTCCGCCGAGGGCTCGAAGTCGTACAGCGGGCGGATCTCGCCCGAGGGCGCGGACTCCTTGGCCACCTCTTCGAGGCTGAGCGGCAACAGACGGTCGTCGAGGGCCGTCTGCGTCATCATCGAGACGAACTCGGTGAAGACGATGTGGAGTTCGTCCACGCCGCCCTCGGCCGTGTCCTTCTCGATCGCCTCGATCAGCGGCGCCGCGACCTTCTTGGCGTCCGCGTACGACGGCTCGTCGGTGAAGCCGCTCCACGACTCCGCGATCTTGCGCTCACGGAAGTTGTAGTGGGCGACACCACGGCGGCCGACGATGTAGATCTCGACCTCCTGGCCCTCGTGCTCAAGACGCGCGGTCAGCTGCTCCGCGATCTTGATGGCGTTCGCGTTGAAGGCGCCGGCGAGACCGCGGTCGCTCGTCAGGAGCAGCACCGCGGACCGCGTGACCGTCTCGGCCTGCGTGGTCAGCGGGTGCTTGGTGTTCGAGCCGGTACCGACCGCCGTGACCGCGCGGGTGAGCTCGGTCGCGTACGGCGTGGAGGCCGCCACCTTGCGCTGCGCCTTGACGACGCGCGAGGCGGCGATCATCTCCATCGCCTTGGTGATCTTCTTGGTCGCGGTGACGGATCGGATGCGACGCTTGTAGACCCGGAGCTGGGCTCCCATGAGTCAGGTCCCTTCCTTACGTCACTTGCCGGAGGCCGAGGCGTCCTCGCCGAGAAGCTTGCCGTCCGAGGTCTCGAACTGCTTCTTGAAGTCGGCGATCGCGTCGGCAACAGCGGTGAGGGTGTCGTCCGACATCTTGCCGCCCTCCTTGATGGAGGTCATGAGGCCCTGCTCCTTGCGGTGCAGGTACTCGAGGAGCTCCTTCTCGAAGCGGCGGATGTCGTTGACCGGAACGTCGTCCATCTTGCCGGTGGTGGCACCCCAGACCGAGACGACCTGGTCCTCGGTGGCCATCGGCTGGTACTGAGCCTGCTTGAGCAGCTCGACCAGACGCGAACCACGCTCCAGCTGCGCCTTCGACGCAGCGTCCAGGTCGGAACCGAAGGCGGCGAACGCCTCCAGCTCGCGGTACTGGGCCAGGTCCAGACGGAGACGGCCGGAGACCTGCTTCATCGCCTTGTGCTGCGCGGAACCACCGACTCGGGAGACGGAGATACCGACGTTCAGCGCGGGGCGCTGACCGGCGTTGAACAGGTCCGACTCCAGGAAGCACTGGCCGTCGGTGATGGAGATGACGTTGGTCGGGATGAACGCCGAGACGTCGTTGGCCTTGGTCTCGACGATCGGCAGACCCGTCATCGAACCGGCGCCCATGTCGTCGGAGAGCTTCGCGCAGCGCTCCAGCAGACGGGAGTGCAGGTAGAAGACGTCACCCGGGTAGGCCTCACGGCCCGGCGGGCGGCGCAGCAGCAGGGACACGGCGCGGTAGGCGTCGGCCTGCTTCGAGAGGTCGTCGAAGATGATGAGGACGTGCTTGCCCTCGTACATCCACTGCTGGCCGATGGCCGAACCGGTGTACGGCGCCAGGTACTTGAAGCCGGCCGGGTCGGACGCCGGGGCGGCGACGATGGTCGTGTACTCCAGCGCGCCGTTCTCCTCCAGCGCGCGGCGGACCGACGCGATGGTCGAGCCCTTCTGGCCGATGGCGACGTAGATGCAGCGGACCTGCTTGTTCACGTCGCCCGAGCGCCAGTTGTCGCGCTGGTTGATGATCGTGTCGACGGCCAGGGCGGTCTTGCCGGTCTGGCGGTCACCGATGACCAGCTGACGCTGACCACGGCCGATCGGGGTCATCGCGTCGACGGCCTTGTAGCCGGTCTCCATCGGCTCGTGCACCGACTTACGGGCCATGACGCCCGGAGCCTGCAGCTCGAGGGCGCGGCGGCCGGACGTCTCGATCTCGCCGAGGCCGTCGATCGGGTTGCCGAGCGGGTCGACGACGCGGCCGAGGTAACCCTCGCCGACAGCCACGGAGAGGACCTCACCGGTACGGGAGACCGGCTGACCCTCCTCGATGCCGCTGAACTCACCGAGGATGACGGCGCCGATCTCGCGCTCTTCCAGGTTGAGCGCGAGTCCGAGGGTGCCGTCCTCGAACTTCAGCAGTTCGTTGGCCATGGCCGAGGGCAGGCCCTCGACCTTCGCGATGCCGTCGCCGGCAAGGGTGACCGTACCGACCTCCTCGCGCGAGGCCGCGTCCGGCTTGTACGACTGGACGAAGTTCTCCAGCGCGTCCCGGATCTCCTCCGGCCGGATCGTGAGCTCCGCCATCTGGGTTCCCTGCTCTCCTTGTTGGGCCCGAAGTTTCACTTTGGGGGGATGGGGACTCCCCCCGTAAAAGAGGTGAATCCTCTGCACGGCCCAACATGGGCCGTCGTAAGTACGTACTGCTCTTGCTATGAAGTTGCTGCTAGCTCGCCAGTCGGCGGCCGGCGTCCTCGATGCGATCCGCGAGGGAGCCGTTGATGACCTCGTCACCGACCTGCACCCGGATTCCGCCGACGACCTCGGGGTCCACGTCGAGGTTGAGGTGCATCTGGCGGCCGTAGAGCTTCGCGAGGGCGGCACCCAGGCGCTGCTTCTGCGGGTCGCTCAGCGGCACCGCCGAGGTGACGATGGCCACCATGCGGTCCCGGCGCTCAGCGGCGAGCTTGGACAGGGACTCCAGTCCCGACTCCAGGCTACGTCCACGCGGCGCGGTCACAAGACGCGTCACCAGACGCTCGGTGGTCGCCTTGGCCCGGCCGCCGAGCAGGCTGCGCAGCAGCTCGCTCTTGGCCGACACCGTGGCGGCGCGGTTGGTCAGCGCGGCACGCAGCTCGGTGCTCGAGGCGACGATCCGGCCGAACCGGAACAGTTCGTCCTCGACATCGTCGAGCTTGCCCGTGCGCTGCGCGGCGGTGAGGTCGGCGGTGTTCGCCAGCTCCTCCAGCGCGTCCACCAGGTCGCGGGACTGCGACCAGCGGGAACGCACCATGCCGGCCAGCAGGTCGGTGGCCTCGCCGCCGACCTGGCCGCCGAGCAGGCGCTGAGCCAGCTCGGCCTTGGCCTCGCCGGCCTGCGCCGGGTCGGTGAGGACCCGACGCAGCGACACCTCGCGGTCGAGCAGCGCGGTGACGGCGGCCAGCTCGTCGGCGAGCTTGGCCGCGTCGACGGACGTGTTGTCCGTCAGCGCGTCGAGACGCTCACGTGCGGCTGCCAGGGCCTCGCGGCTCGCTCCGTTCATCGCGCGGCCTCGGCCTTCTCCTCGAGGTCCTCGAGGAAGCGGTCGATGACACGGCTCTGCCGGGCGTGGTCCTCGAGGGACTCGCCGACGAGCTTGCCTGCCAGTTCGGTGGCGAGCTTGCCGACGTCCTGGCGCAGCGCGGAGGACGCAGCCTTGCGGTCGGCCTCGATCTGGGCGTGACCGGCGGCGACGATCTCCTCACGCTGCCGCTGGCCTTCCGCGCGCATCTCGGCGATGAGCGTGGCGCCCTGCTCCTGCGCCTCCTGGCGCAGACGCGCGGCCTCGTGCCGGGCCTCGGCGAGCTGGGCCTTGTACTGCTCCAGCACGCTCTGGGCCTCGGTCTGGGCGGCTTCCGCCTTCTCGATACCGCCCTCGATGGCCTCGCGACGCTCTTCCAGAACCTTGTTGATGTTCGGGAGGAGCTTCTTGGCGAGGAAGCCGAAGACGATGACGAAGGCGATCAGGCCGATGACAACTTCCGGCCACGGCGGAATGAGGGGGTTCTCCTTGTGCCCCTCCTGCGCCAGGATCATGGCGACGTTCACGTCAGTGCCTTTCGTCGAAAAAGTCGGTCGTCAGGCTCGTCTTAGTAGACGAACGGCATGACCAGACCGATGAGGGCGAGCGCCTCACAGAAGGCGAAGCCGAGGATCTGGTTGGCACGGATCAGACCGGCAGCCTCGGGCTGACGGGCCAGCGCCTGGGTGCCGTTACCGAAGATGATGCCGACGCCGACGCCCGGGCCGATAGCGGCGAGACCGTAGCCGACGGAGCCGAGGTCACCGGTGACAGCAGCGAGGTTGGACATGCCAGTTCTTCCTTCTCTTAACGGACCGGCGGGGGTTGGCCACCGGACGACTCTGGGATTCGAAAATCGGGGTGCTCAGTGGTGCTCGGCGAGCGCGCCCTGGATGAAGGTGCAGGTCAGGAGGACGAAGACGTACGCCTGAACAGCCTGGATGAAGAGCTCAAAGGCCGTCATCACGATGACCATCACGAACGAGACGGCGGAGTACGCGATGCCGATGCCGTTGAGCATGTACCAGCTGGCGATCGTGAACAGCAGCAGCAGGGTGTGACCGGCGAACATGTTCGCGAAGAGTCGCACCGCGTGCGTGAACGGACGGACCAGCAGGTTCGAGGCGAGCTCGATCGTCATGGACAGCGGGAGCACCGCGCCCAGCGACTTGTCGTAGCCGCTGAAGTTCTTGAAGGCGCCGACGAATCCGTGCCGCTTGAAGGTCAGCGAGACCCACAGGACGTAGACGATGAGGGCCAGGACCAGCGGGTAGGCGATGATCGACGTCACCGGGAAGGCGGCGACAGGGACGATCGACCAGACGTTCATCATCCAGATGAAGAAGAACAGCGAGACGGCGAGCGGGACGTACTTCTCGCCCTCCTTCTTGCCGATCGTCTCGTAGACGATGCCGCGGCGGACGAAGTCGTAGCCGGCCTCGACGACCATCTGGAGCTTGCCCGGGACGACGGTCGGCTTACGGAACGCGGCCCAGAAGACGCCCACCACGATGATCGAACCGAGCAGCGCGAGCAGCATCGGCTTGTTGAAGTAGAAGGCGTTGCCGTCCGCGTCGCCCATGAGCGGCTCGAACATGAACGAGTGCAGGCCCGGGGCGACAGAGTCGAAGCCACATCCGTCGAAGAGGTGGCAGTTCGTGTCGAAGGCGAGCACCTGCGTCGGGTCAGCACTCACCGCGGGCTCCTTCATCGTGGCGCATAGGTACGGCAACCTCGTTGTGTCGGCGCGGCGTGCAGCCGCAGTTCGGCACGGGACTGGTGTTACGGATTGGGGGGCGGCTGTGGGGCATCTCGCCTCGCGATTGAGCAGGCGTCAGCTCAGATGCCCGCGCCCGCGATGCCGCAGTTGGCACCGGACGATAGCAGGACTTCTCAAGCGGCTTTATCCCGGCCCTACCCCTCACGACGAGGGCCCCGTCTTTTCGGGCTTATCACCCTTCGAGGAGGTGCCCGAATCGGGTTCGACATAGAGGATCTTGGCCTTCATGTGGGCGCGCGTCTGCGCGGCGATCCACACGAGAGTGCCGACCACGAGCGTGATCGCGAAGGCCCGGGGGTTGAACAGCGTCGTGTTCTTGAAAATGGAGAGGAAGACGAACAGCAGCAGGATCTGGGCCGCGTAGAGCATCAGGCCCATCGCCTGAAACAGGTGCGGAAGCGATTTGGCAGTGCGCTGCAGAACGTAGAGACCGATTCCCATGAACAGGATCACGACCAGTGTCGCGACAACCGCCCCGACAGCCCCATCGCCACCGGCGACCACCCCACTGACCACGGCTGCGACAGCTCCGGCGGCGGCTGTGGGCACAGCAGCCTGGAGCAGGATCCGGGCGTCATTGGACGGCATGGCGGCAACTCCGCTTTCACGGTGGGGGCAGGGTGTCGTCATGGACGAGCGTAGTCCCGGGCTGAGAGAGAACCTCACACCAATGGACCGTCGCACTACGGCCCTTCGGCTCTGTCCGGGGGGTTCTCGTGAACCGTATCACAAACTATTTGATGAGGTCTTTACCTGGGGGCGTGCTCAGAGTCACACATGAGAGTGATGGTGCGCGTCTGTGCGGGACCTCGGTCGACTTGTCTGGTATTGGGGCGCTTCGCTCCCCCATGACTTGGCAATGCTCTAGTCAGATTCTTACCTTGCCCAGCAGCCCTTGCCTTGACGGTCGGACCGTCAGCGCGACGTTCCGGCCTTCCGCCGGTCCAGGAGCCGCGAACGGGCGCCGATCGCGGTCGCCCCGTTGACGCGCGAGGCGCCGGCGGCGACCGGAGTGCGCGGCTCCTGCTCGGACCCGGCCTCTCCCGCGCCGCCGGACTGCGGTGTGGTGGCCGCCGGCTCCGCGATGGTGCCGCCCCGGCGGTAGCGCGGCGGCACGAAGGCCTCGGCCCAACGCGGGGCGCGCGGTGTGAAGCGGGGAAGCAGCAGCAGGGCCAGGCCGATGGCGCTCAGGAAGACCACGCTCAGCACGATCCACATGGACGCCGAGTTCACCGAGTAGGCGAGCGCTCCGAAGCCGATCAGGGCGGACCAGAAGTACATGATCATCACCGCGCGGCTGTGCGAGTGGCCGATCTCCAGCAGGCGGTGATGGAGGTGCCCGCGGTCGGCGGCGAACGGCGACTGGCCCTTCCAGGTGCGGCGGACGATCGCCAGCACCAGGTCGGCGGCCGGGATCGCGATGATCGTCAGAGGCAGCAGGAGAGGGATGTAGACCGGCACCGTCTGGTGCACCGCCGCCTTCTCGGAGCCGGCGAACAGCTTCAGCGCATCCGGGTCGACCTGGCCGGTGATGGAGATCGCGCCCGCGGCGAGGACGAGCCCGATCAGCATCGAGCCGGAGTCACCCATGAAGATCCGCGCCGGGTGCATGTTGTGCGGCAGGAAGCCCAGGCACATGCCCATCAGGATCGCCGAGAACAGCGTGGCGGGGGCGGCGGCCTCGATGCCGTACGACACCCAGACGCGGTAGGCGTAGAGGAAGAACGCGGCCGACGCGATGCAGACCATGCCTGCTGCGAGACCGTCGAGGCCGTCGACGAAGTTGACCGCGTTGATGGTGATCACGACCAGGGCGACGGTGAGCAGGGTGCCCTGCCACTGGGTCAGCGCGACATTGCCGACGGTCGGGATCGGCAGCCACAGGATCGTCAGACCCTGCATGACCATGACGCCGGCGGCGATCATCTGGCCGCCCAGCTTGATCAGGGCGTCGATCTCGAACTTGTCGTCCAGGACGCCGATCAGCCAGATGAGCGCCGCTCCGGAGAGCAGCGCCCGCGGTTCGTTGGACTTCTCGAAGACCGTACTGAGGTTGGTCAGGTGGTCCGCGACCAGCAGGCCCGCGCACAGGCCGAAGAACATCGCGATACCGCCGAGCCGCGGAGTGGGTTCCCGGTGCACGTCACGTGCCCGGATCTCCGGCATCGCTCCGGCCACGATCGCGAACTTACGCACCGGCCCTGTCAGCAGATACGTCACCGCGGCCGTGATGCAGAGCGTCAGCAGGTATTCACGCACGGGCTTCCCCACAAGTCTCGCTGGCCATCTCAGCCCCACACCCTAGCGACGTACAGATACGCGACGCATATGTGTGGGGACTTCCGGGTAGCGACGATGGTTGCACGTGTGGCTGTGTGCGCAGGTGCGTCTACCCTGTCTCAGCCGGGATACGGCAGAAATCTAGCGGCCAGCTCCCGCACTTCTTCACGTGCCTTGTGACTTTCGGTCTCCCCCCGCAGCACACTGGCCAGCAGTGCGGAGAGCCACACCATGTCCGCCTCCCCCATGCCCTGCGTGGTCACGGCCGCCGTGCCCAGGCGCAGGCCGCGGGCGTCGCCGTGCGGCAGGGCGCAGCAGTCCAGCACCATCCCGGCCGCCGCGAGCCGTCCGCGCGCGTCCCGGCCGTCGCCGCCGAGGGGCGCCGGGTCGGCGGTGATGAGGTGCGTGTCGGTGCCGCCCGTGGTGACGACCAGCCCCTCCGCGGCCAGCCCGGCGGCCAGCGTCCTGGCATTGGCGACCACCTGATGGGTGTACACCGCGAACGCCGGGGTTGCCGCCTCGCCGAACGCGACGGCCTTGGCGGCGATGGTGTGCATCTGGGCGCCGCCCTGTGTGAAGGGAAACACAGCGCGGTCGATCCGCTCGGCCAGGTCCGAGCCGCACAGGATCATGCCGCCGCGCGGACCGCGCAGCACCTTGTGGGTGGTGGCGCACACCACATCGGCGTACGGCACCGGGTTCGGCGCCGCTCCCCCGGCGACGAGCCCCATCGGGTGGGCGGCGTCGGCGATGAGATACGCACCCACCTCGTCCGCGATGTCACGGAAGAGGGCGTAGTCGATGTGGCGCGGATAGGCGATGGACCCGCACACGACGGCCTTGGGCCGGTGGTTGCGGGCCAGCGTGCGCACCTGGTCGTAGTCGATGAGTCCGGTCTCGGCGTCCACCCCGTAGCCGACGAAGTCGAACCAGCGGCCGGAGAAGTTGGCGGGCGAACCGTGCGTGAGGTGTCCGCCGTACGGCAGCCCGAGGGCGAGGACGGTGTCGCCGGGGCGCAGCAGGGCGGCGTACGCGGCGAGGACGGCCGAAGACCCCGAGTGCGACTGGACGTTGGCGTGCTCGGCGCCGAACAGCGCCTTGGCCCGCTCGACGGCGAGGCGCTCGGCGACATCGACCATCTCGCACCCGCCGTGGTAGCGGGCGCCCGGGTACCCCTCCGCGTACTTGTTGGCGAGCGGCGACCCGAGCGCCGCCAGCACGGCCGGCGAGGTGTAGTTCTCGGCGGCGATGAGCTGAAGCGTCGTCGACTGCCGCTCGAGCTCCCCGAGCAGGATGTCGGCGAGCTGCGGGTCCTGTCGGCGCAGGACATCGGCCTCGAGGGTATGGGTGACCGACATGGTGGGCTCCGGGCGTGCGTCGACGGTGACGTACGTCCAATGTAGGCCGGGGACGTCAGCCGCGCCCGGTGTTGTCACGCGCGCGCACGAACCCCCGTCAACGCCGTCACCACCGGATCCAGTGCCTCGTGTATCTCGTCCCCCACCGACCGGAAGAACGTCAGCGGTGCCCCGTACGGGTCGTACACCTCGTCCGCCTCCGCCGTCGGCGCGAGCAGCCACCCGCGTAGAGCGGCCGCCGCACGGACCAGGGCACGGGCGCGGAGGACCACGCCTTCCTCCAGCGGAGGGAGTGTGGCCGGGTCTATGGCCTTCACCAGGCGGGTGAACTCCTTGAGGGTGAAGGTGCGCAGGCCCGCCGAATGGCCCATGGAGATGACCTGGGCGCGGTGGTCACGGGTGGCCGTCAGGACCAGGTCGGCCCGGATGACGTGCTCGTCGAGGAGCTCACGGCCGACGAAGCCGGAGGCGTCCGCGCCGAAGTCGGCGAGGACGGTCTCCGCGTTGGATTCCATGGGCGCGCCCTCGTGGCCCCAGGTGCCCGCGCTCTCCACGATCAGCCCGCCGCCGAGCACACCGAGTCGCTGCGCCACGAAATGACGGGTCAGCCGCTCGGTGATCGGCGAGCGGCACACATTTCCGGTGCTGACGTGGAGGATGCGGAAGCTGTCACGCGGGAGGCCGACGAACGTCGTCGTGATCTCCGCCGCGCTTTCCCCGTTGCCTATGCCACGCCCCGCTTCAGGGGCTGTCAATTGGCCACCTCGAGGTCGGGTACGACCTTCCGCAGCTCGTCCGCGGAGATCGCGCCCGCACGCAGGAGGAGGGGCACTTCACGCGTCACGTCGACGATCGACGACGGGACGTTGCCGGGGGTCGGGCCACCGTCCAGGTACACGGACACCGAGTCGCCGAGCATCTCCTGTGCCGCGTCGCAGTCCTCGGGGGCGGGGTGGCCCGTCAGGTTCGCCGAGGACACCGCCATCGGGCCGACCTCTGTCAGCAGTTCGATGGCGATCGGGTGCAGTGGCATGCGCACGGCAACCGTGCCCCGGGTGTCACCCAGGTCCCACTGCAGCGACGGCTGGTGCTTGGCGACGAGCGTCAGCGCGCCCGGCCAGAAGGCGTCGACCAGCTCCCACGCCAGCTCGGAGAAGTCCGTGACGAGACCATGGAGCGTGTTCGGGGAGCCGATCAGGACAGGGGTGGGCATGTTGCGGCCCCGGCCCTTGGCCTCCAGCAGATCGCCGACGGCCTCCTTGGCGAACGCGTCCGCGCCGATGCCGTACACCGTGTCGGTCGGGAGGACCACGAGCTCGCCACGGCGGACGGCGGACGCGGCTTCACGCAGACCGGTCGTGCGGTCGGTCGCGTCGTTGGTGTCGTATCGCCGTGCCATATCTAGCGGGCCTCCTCGTACACGAAGTACACGTAACGCGGGGAAAGAGTCTCGGGGGCGGTCACGGCAGTGCCTTGCGGGCGGTCGCGAACCTCGGGCGGTTGTTGAGGTCGGGGTGGTCGGCCGCGTCGGCCCAGCCCCGCTCCTCGGTGAAGATCCACGGCACCTGGCCGCCCTGGGTGTCGGCGTGCTCGATGACGACGACGCCGCCGGGACGCAGGAGACGGTGTGCGGTGCGTTCCAGGCCGCGGATCAGCTCCAGGCCGTCCTCGCCCGAGAACAGGGCGAGTTCGGGATCGTAGTCCCGCGCCTCGGGAGCGACGTACTCCCATTCGGTGAGCGGGATGTAGGGCGGGTTGGAGATGACCAGGTCGACCTGGCCGTCGAGGTCGGGGAAGGCGTCCAGGGCATTGCCCTGGCGCAGGTCGACCCTGGACCCCTCGACGTTCTTGCGCGTCCAGTGCAGGGCGTCCTCAGACAGCTCCACGGCGTGCACGCGCGAGCGCGGGACCTCCTGGGCGAGGGCGAGCGCGATGGCGCCGGAGCCGGTGCACAGGTCGACGATGCAGGGTTCGACGACGTCCATCGCGCGCACTGCGTCTATGGCCCACCCGACCACCGACTCGGTCTCGGGGCGGGGCACGAACACCCCGGGCCCGACTTGGAGTTCGAGGTAGCGGAAGTAGGCCCGCCCGGTGATGTGCTGCAGCGGCTCGCGCTGCTCACGGCGGGCGATGACCTCCCAGTAGCGGGCGTCGAAGTCCGAGTCCTTCACGGAGTGCAGCTCGCCCCGCTTCACGCCGTGCACGAACGCGGCGAGCTCCTCCGCGTCGGTGCGCGGCGAGGGCACGCCGGCGTCGGCCAGCCGCTGGGTGGCCTGTGCCACCTCCGCGAGCAGCACGCTGCGGGGGCTTGAGGGTCGCCCCCCAATGAATTGCTGCACGCAAGTCCTCCGTGTCGTACTCGTACGTGCGTACGTACGTCGTTACGCAGCCGCCAGCTTCGCTGCCGAGTCCGCGTCGACGCAGGCCTGGATCACCGCGTCGAGTTCGCCGTCCAGGACCTGGTCCAGGTTGTACGCCTTGAAGCCGACGCGGTGGTCCGAGATGCGATTCTCCGGGAAGTTGTAGGTGCGGATCTTCTCGGAGCGGTCGACGGTGCGGACCTGGCTGCGGCGGGCGTCGGCTGCTTCCTTCTCCGCTTCCTCCTGCGCCGCTGCGAGCAGCCTGGAGCGCAGGATACGCAGTGCCTGCTCCTTGTTCTGCAGCTGGCTCTTCTCGTTCTGGCAGGAGGCGACGACTCCGGTGGGAATGTGCGTGATGCGCACGGCGGAGTCGGTGGTGTTGACGGACTGACCACCGGGTCCGGAGGACCGGTAGACGTCGATGCGGAGGTCGTTGGGGTTGATCTCGACGTCGACTTCCTCGGCCTCGGGCGTCACGAGCACACCGGCCGCCGACGTGTGGATACGGCCCTGCGACTCGGTCGCCGGCACACGCTGCACGCGGTGCACGCCGCCCTCGTACTTCATCCGGGCCCAGACGCCCTGCCCGGGCTCGGTGGCGCCGTTGCCGCCCTTGGTCTTCACGGCGACCTGGACGTCCTTGTAGCCGCCGAGCTCGGACTCGGTCGAGTCGATGATCTCGGTCTTCCAGCCGACGCGCTCGGCGTACCGGAGGTACATGCGCAGCAGGTCGCCCGCGAACAGCGCGGACTCGTCCCCGCCGGCCCCGGCCTTGATCTCCAGAATGACGTCCTTGTCGTCACTCGGGTCACGCGGGACGAGCAGCAGGCGCAGCTTCTCGGTCAGCCCCTCGCGCTGCTTGTCGAGCTCCTTGACCTCGGCCGCGAAGTCCGGGTCGTCGGCGGCGAATTCCTTCGCCGTCTCGATGTCGTCGCCGGTCTGCTTCCAGGAGCGGTACGTGGCGACGATCGGGGTGAGCTCGGCGTAGCGCTTGTTCAGCTTGCGCGCGTTCGCCTGGTCCGCGTGGACCGACGGATCGGCGAGCTTCGTCTCCAGGTCGGCGTGCTCTGCGACGAGCTCCTCGACGGCCTCGAACATCTTTGGCTCCTGTGTAGGTACGTCTGTGAAGGGCGGGCGACCAAAAACGCCGGTCCCGGCGCGCCTGAGTAGGGCGCGACCGTGGACCGGCGAATGGGAGCTCGCTACTTCTTGGAGCCGGCAGAAGCCTTGCCGAAGCGGGCCTCGAAGCGGGCCACACGGCCACCGGTGTCGAGGATCTTCTGCTTACCCGTGTAGAACGGGTGGCACTCGGAGCAGACCTCGGCACGGATGGTGCCGCTGGAGATCGTGCTGCGGGTGGTGAACGACGCGCCACAGGTGCAGCTGACCTGCGTCTCGACGTACTCGGGGTGGATGTCGCGCTTCAAGGGTGTCTCCTAGTTTCGGGAGGGCGCCGGGTCGCTGCCGCGGGATACGAGAGCGTGAACCGGAGCCGACGTACCAGTCTGCCAGGACTGGGGCCATCCCCCAAAACCGGGGGGCGGTGCGATCTATTCCCGGGGGCCGGGAGCGAGGGGTGCGGGGATGAGTTACGAGTTGCGGGCGGTGATCGCCGGCGAGGAGCTGCTGTGCACGGTGACGAGGGATGTGCCCGCCGCCCGGGCGTCTCTTGAGCAGGGCCTGGCGCTGATGCCGATAACGGGCGACCTCTTCGACTCCGCCACGAACGGCGACACCACCCGGGCCCTGGGGTTCCGGGGGCTGCCCGGGGGGTTCGAGGGCCGCCTCGCCGCTTGGTCGGCCGAGGGGCCGGTCGCCTTCGTGGAGGCCGAGTACTTCGGTGGCGTGGGCGAGCAGCGCGCGGCCGTGTGGGACGACGGTGCCCTGGTGCTGGGGCCGCTGGGCATCGGGGAGGACCAGGGCTTCCCGGTGGCCGGCAGCCCGATCTCCCAGGCTCTTCGCCGGCTGGGTGCGGTGGCACGGGCCGGCGGCGACGAGTTCTCGGCCGTGGGGCTGGGCCGACATCGTCACAGCGCCCGCTGGGTGGGCTGACCCCGCCGCGAACCCGCGCCCCTCAGGGCGTCACCACACTGTTGGCGTCGCCCTTCGCCGTGCCCTTCGTGGCGGACTTCGGGATCGGCTTGTCGTTCTTCAGGGCCGTCCACACCTGCTGGGCCTGCGACTCGGCCACGATCACGCGGTTCGGGTCCGCCGGGTCGTACTGGACCGGCATCGTGACCATGGTCATGTTCTTGGAGTCGATGCTCTTGAGGCCGCCTGCGAACGACATCAGGGAATTGACCGAGCCCAGGTCGGAGTCGGTGGTCACTGTCTTGGTGGCGGTGTTGGCCAGGTCGTAGAGCTTCTTCGGGTTGCCGAAGAGGTTGATGTCCTTGACCTGGTTGATCAGTGCCTTGATGAAGGCCTGCTGGAGCTGGATGCGGCCGAGGTCGGAGCCGTCGCCGACGCCGTGCCGGGTGCGGACCAGGCCGAGGGCCTGCTTGCCGGTGAGCTGGTGGGTGCCGGCCTCGAGGTTGAGGTGGCTGTCGGGGTCGTTGATGGCCTTGGTGGTGGTGACCTCGACGCCGCCGAGCTTGTCGACCAGCTTCTGGAAGCCGGAGAAGTCGACCTCCAGGTAGTGGTCCATGCGGATACCGGAGATGGACTCCACCGTCTTCACCGCACAGGCCGCACCGCCCGTCGTGTACGCCGAGTTGAACATCACGTCGGAGTCGGCCGGGTACGTCTTGCCGTCGGTGTCGGTGCAGTCGGGCCGGTCGATGAGCGTGTCGCGCGGGATGGAGACGACGCTCGCCTTCTTGTGGCCCTCGTAGACGTGCAGGATCATCGCCGTGTCCGAGCGCGCGCTGCCGTCGTCGGCGCCGCCGCCGAGCTTCTTGTTGTTGCCGGAGCGGGTGTCCGAGCCGAGGACGAGGATGTTCTCCGAGCCGTTGTCGGCCTTCTCCGGCCGGTCGGTGCCGAGAGCCTGGTCGATGTCGACGCTCTTGATGTTGCCGTTGAGCTTGAAGTACAGGTACCCCGCGCCGGTGCCGCCCAGGACCACGATCCCGGCGGCCGTCCAGGCCATGATCAGCAGGCCCTTGCGCTTGTCGCGCGGCTTGCGTCGGCGGCCCTTGGCGCGGCCACTCGGACCCTTGGTGCCGGTTTCGCCTGGTATGGCAGGCTCCGGCGTGCTCTCGGCAGACACTGTGCTCCTCGGTTCTCGTCCGGTCGCTTACCCCCTGCTTTCAGGGTCAGGCGTGGCCATTTGGCCCGTACCACACCATCGTCACCCCGTCCGGTCAGACGGGGAAACTCGGAGAAGGGTTGCACAACGGACCGTGCCCACCGCTCACAGGCGATGGGCACGGTCCGTAGTCGGAGAGACCGGGCAAACCGGCCTCACCTGCGATTTCAGCCGAAGATGTCGTACTGCTTGAAATCGGTTCCTACGGATCTTGCTGTGGTAAAGATCTCGCTCGTGGCCTTGCCGGAACCCGGGTACAGATAGAGCGTTCCGGAGGAGTTGCGGGCCAGGAAGTCCGCCTTGCCGTCGCCGGTCACGTCACCGACGGCGTCGAAGGCCGTGTAGCTCTCCCAGGTGCGCACCTTGACGCGGCCCGCGAAGGCGCCGGTGCCGGCCTTGCCGGTGCCCTTGAACAGGTAGACGTGGCCGCCGGTCTTGCTGCGCGCGATCAGGTCGGTTCTGCCGTCGCCGGTGAAGTCGCCGTGGCCGCGCAGGGAGTTGTACTGGTTCCAGCCGGAGCCGACCTTCACTCGGGAGCCGAAGGTGCCGTTGCCCTTGCCCGGGTAGATCCACAGATAGCCGCCGGAGTCGACCGACAGCAGGTCGGGCAGGTAGTCGCCGGTGACGTCGCCCGGGGTGACGATGCGGGTGCGGGTCTTCCAGTTGTCGGCGAGCTGCTTGGTGGCCCAACTGCCGCTGGAGGGCACGAAGTGCGACCAGAACAGGTCGCCGTCGGAGCTGCGCCGGTAGACCAGGTCTTCGTAGCCGTCCCGGTCGAGGTCGGTCTGCAGGACGACGTTGACGCCGTCCCAGTTGCCCCAGGACTCGCGCGCCCCGAACGAGGTGCCGGTCGAGTCCTTCGAGTAGCCCGTCCTGGTGGAGGCGTTGCGCAGCCACAGGTCGGCCCGGTGGTCCCCGCTGAGGTTGGTGTCGTCGACGCGCGGGTAGGCGGCACCGACATAGCTCGTCACCTTGGCGAACACGCTGTACGCGCCCTGGGCGACGCAGTCCCGCACGCCCCAGGAGACGACGCCGACGATCCGCCCGTTCACGACGAGCGGCCCGCCGGAGTCCCCGTTGCAGGCGGAGGTGGTGCCGCTGTCGGCGCCGCTCGCCGGCTTGCCCGCGCAGACCATGTGGCCCTTGACGAACCCGCCGCCGTAATAGCCGGCGCAGGTGGTGTCGGACTGGATGGGCAGCGTGGCCGTCTTCAGCGTCTGGGAGATGTCCGAGCTGGTGGAGCTGGTACGGCCCCAGCCGTAGACCTTGGCGCTGGTCCCGGCGGCGTACGAGGCGGTGTCACCGGCGGTCGTCATGCGGATCGGCGTCGCCTTGACCGCGTTCGCCAGCGTGATGACGGCCATGTCGTTGTCGATCGTCGTCGAGTTGTACGACGGGTGGTACCACTGCCGGTGCGGCAGTGTGACGGTGCCGCCGTGCAGGTCGCTGTTGCCGGCATCGTCGGTGGTCGGCAGCTGGGCGGTGCCGGTGATGACGGCGCCGAAGTTGTGCCAGTCGTAGCCCTTGACGCAGTGCGCGGCGGTGAGGATCTTCGTCGGCGCGACGACGGCGCCGCCGCAGAAGAACCCGAGGTCGTCGGCCTCGTCGGCGGTGCCCTGGTCGTCGTAGTACCAGAGCTGCGCCATCCAGGGCGCCGAGGTGATGCCGGTCGTGGTGCCGCCGATGACCATGGGACTCACGGTGGAGTCATCGGAAGAGCTGCTGCTCGCGCCGAACGACGACTTCCCTGTCGTCTCCCCCGCGGTGTCGTCACCGACCACGGCACCCGCGACCCGCCGCTCCAGCTCGGCGAGCGAGGCGGAGCTGGTGGCGGGCTTCACGGTGGGCTTGGGCAGCGCGGTCGCGGCCCCGGCGGACGAGGTCAGCAGCGCGGCGGCAACGGCAGCGGCGACACCGGCGGCGGCGACGGGCAGCCCGAAACGTATCCGGCGTCTGTGACGACCACTGCCGGACATGGTGGTGCTCAAGTAGGTCCCCCCAGAGACACAAGAGTAGGAAGGGGCGTACTGATACGCCCGTCCCTATCAGCGCCAAAAGGCCGCTTCCCGTCACTGATTGACGGGAAGCGGCCTTGTGGGATCGCTGTGCTCAGTCTCCGTTGCCGGGGGTCGGCGTCGTCTTCTGAATCTGCATCAGGAACTCGGCGTTCGACTTCGTCTGCTTCATCTTGTCGAGGAGCAGCTCGACCGCCTGCTGCTGGTCGAGGGCGTGCAGCACCCGGCGCAGCTTCCAGACGATGGCAAGCTCGTCGGGAGCCAGCAGGATCTCTTCCTTACGGGTACCGGACGCGTCGACGTCCACCGCCGGGAAGATGCGCTTGTCGGCGAGCTTCCGGTCGAGCTTGAGCTCGGCGTTGCCGGTGCCCTTGAACTCCTCGAAGATCACCTCGTCCATGCGGGACCCGGTGTCCACCAGCGCGGTGGCGAGGATGGTCAGCGAGCCGCCGTCCTCGATGTTGCGCGCGGCACCGAAGAAGCGCTTCGGCGGGTACAGCGCGGTCGAGTCGACACCACCGGACAGGATGCGGCCGGAGGCCGGGGCGGCGAGGTTGTACGCACGGCCCAGACGCGTGATGGAGTCGAGCAGCACGACGACGTCGTGACCCAGCTCCACCAGGCGCTTCGCCCGCTCGATGGCGAGCTCGGCGACCGTGGTGTGGTCCTCGGCCGGACGGTCGAAGGTCGAGGAGATGACCTCGCCCTTCACCGACCGCTGCATGTCGGTGACCTCTTCCGGACGCTCGTCGACGAGGACGACCATCAGGTGGCACTCGGGGTTGTTGTGCGTGATCGCGTTGGCGATCGCCTGCATGATCATGGTCTTACCGGTCTTCGGCGGGGCCACGATCAGACCGCGCTGGCCCTTACCGATCGGCGACACGAGGTCGATGATGCGGGTGGTCAGCACGCCCGGGTCGGTCTCCAGACGGAGCCGGTCCTGCGGGTACAGCGGGGTGAGCTTGTTGAACTCCGGGCGGCCGCGGCCGTGTTCGGGCGCCATGCCGTTGACGGAGTCGAGGCGGACCAGCGCGTTGAACTTCTCGCGCCGCTCGCCTTCCTTGGGCTGACGGACCGCACCGGTGATGTGGTCGCCCTTGCGCAGGCCGTTCTTGCGGACCTGGGCGAGGGAGACGTACACGTCGTTGGGGCCCGGCAGGTAGCCCGACGTACGGATGAAGGCGTAGTTGTCGAGGATGTCCAGGATGCCCGCGACCGGGATCAGGACGTCGTCCTCGTTGATCTGCGGCTCCGAGGCCATCTCGTCACGGCCGCGACGGCCACGACGGTCGCGGTAGCGCCCGCGACGGCCACGGCGGCCACCCTCGAAGTCGTCGTCGTCCTGCTGCTGCTGGCCACGGTCCTGACGACCGCCGCCCTGCTGCTGGTTCTGCTGCTGGCCACGGTCCTGACGGCCACCGCCCTGCTGGTCGTCGCCCTTGCGGCGGTCACCGCGGTCACCGCGGTCGCCACGGTCACGGTCGCGGCCGCGCTCACGGCGGTCACGACGACGGCCCTCGCCGCCCTCACCGGCGTCGCCCTTGGCGTCGCCCTGCGACTGCGCGGGCGTCTCGGCCTTCGGCTCGCTCTTCGCCTCGGAGGCGACCGTCTCGGGGGCGGCCGCGGGGGCACCGGCATCGGCGGTGGCACGGCGACGGCGGCGCTCGGCCGGGGCGTCGTCGCTGGCCGGCTGGCCGGGAATCTCGATCTGCTGCTGGGCCACGGCCTTCTCGGCGGGGGCCTCAGCCGCCTTCTCCGCCTTCTTCTCGGCGTCGTCGCCGGTACGGGCCTTGGAGGTGGCGCGGCGCTTGGGCTTGGTCTCGGTGGCGGCCTCCGCCTTCGGAGCCGCGGCACCTCCCCCGGCCTGCGCCTCCTTGATGACCTCGATCAGCTGGCTCTTGCGCATGCGCGCCGTGCCCCTGATGCCGAGGCCGGATGCGACCTGCTGAAGCTCGGCCAGCACCATGCCCTCGAGGCCGGTACCGCGGCGCCGCCGGGAGCCGGCACCGCTGGCAGGCGCGGAGGCGTCCGTGGCGGGCGCGGCAGCGGTCTCCTCGACACGTGCGCCCATCAGATCGGTGGTGTCGCTCACGAAGGGTCCTTCCCTGGAGCGGACGTCGGCCTGTCTGGCTCGGCGACCGGTTGTGCTGTCCGGCTTCGGTCCCTGGTGTGTGGACCGTGCCGGGGCGGTGGTCCGCCAAAGCGGCGGAAGAAATATCTGGTGATGGCGGTTCCCAGAGCCGTGGCACGGAGTGTCTGTGTCACTCGGCTCGGTATCGCCGGTTCCGGAGCGTGCCCGGCAAGTCGCTCAGCGCCCGCGTACGAGGTACTGCCCGCGTACGTCGTACGGAACACAGTGCGGCTTGGGAGGCTCCCGGAAGAATGTCTGTCCCTGACGGGGACAACAAGCACCTCGCCATGGTGGGGTCGGGTGCAGACTTGAGGTTAACACTACCGGATCCAACAAACATTCCCCCTCTCGAAATCCGGCAACCGAGTGTCAGGTCGCAAGCGGCAGCACGCTCGCTCCCTGGGCATCCAGCTCGAGCCGGTTCGCGGCCCAGCCGTCGCCTGCCAGATGAGCCACCTTGTCGGCGCTGTCGTGATCCGCCAGCGCCAGAACGGTGGGACCCGCGCCGGAGATGACCGCCGGCACTCCGTCGGCCCGCAGCCGCTCCACCAGCGCCGCACTCTCCGGCATGGCGGGCGCGCGGTACTCCTGGTGGAGACGGTCCTCGGTGGCCGGCAGCAGCAGCTCGGGGCGCCTGGTCAGGGCCTCTACGAGCAGGGCGGCACGGCCGGCGTTGGTGGCGGCGTCGACATGCGGCACGGTGCGCGGGAGCAGGCCGCGCGCGGTCTCGGTGAGCACCGGCTTCCCGGGCACGAAAACCACCGGAACGATGGAATCGGCCGGCTCCATCCTGATCGCTCGCGCGGCACCCGCCTCCATCCAGGAGAGGGTGAACCCGCCGAGCAGACACGCCGCCACGTTGTCGGGGTGGCCCTCGATCTCGGTGGCGAGCTCCAGCAGGGCCGTGTCGTCGAGCTTGGCCTCGCCGCCTATGGTCACGGCGCGCGCGGCGACGATGCCGGCGCAGATGGCGGCCGAAGAGGAACCGAGGCCCCTGCCGTGCGGGATGCGGTTGGCGCAGACGATCTCGAGGCCGCGCGGCTGGCCGCCGAGCAGATCGAAGGCGGTACGCAGGGAACGTACGAGAAGGTGGCTTTCGTCACGCGGCAGCGTCTCGCTGCCCTCACCCGCGATGTCGATGTGCAGCCCGGCGTCGGCCACCCGGACGACAACGTCGTCGTAGAGCCCCAGCGACAGGCCCAGGGCATCGAAGCCCGGGCCGAGATTGGCGCTGGTGGCGGGGACGCGCACCCGGACGGCGGCGGCGCGGAACGCTGGACCGGCCATCGCTTGATGACTCTCCTTGAACTGCGTGATTGTCGAAGACATTCGATGACGTACGAACACCCCTGGGGCCGCTTCCGGGCCGCGGAGACGGCGCGGCACCGCACCCCATGCGGAGGCATATGCGGCGGGCGGGTTCGGTACAGCCTATCGAAGGTAGGTTCTGTGGCGACATAGGGCGCACAGGAGGCGCACGATGCGTGTCGTATGCCCCCTGTGCACCCCCTGTAGGGAAGTTCCCCAGGTAAGCGCCCTCGTACTCGCGGACGCGAGCCCCGTACGACGGGGTGTGGCCCGCTTACGCCTGCGCTTACGCCAGCCCGAGCCGCTCGGCCGCCGTGGCCGCGTCGACCGGGACGGTGACGGGCTGCGGGGCGCCGGCGACGGCCCAGTCGGGGTCCTTGAGGCCGTTGCCGGTGACGGTGCAGACGATGCGCTGGCCCGGGTCGACCTTGCCCTGCTCGGCGGCCTTCAGCAGACCGGCGACGGACGCGGCGGACGCGGGCTCGACGAAGACGCCCTCCTGCGCGGCCAACAGCCGGTAGGCGCGCAGGATTTCACGGTCCGTCACCTCGTCGATGGACCCGCCGGACTCGTCCCGCGCGGCGAGCGCGTACTGCCAGGACGCCGGGTTGCCGATGCGGATGGCGGTGGCGATGGTCGACGGGTCCTTGACGATCTCGCCGCGCACGATGGGCGCGGAGCCGGAGGCCTGGAAACCCCACATGCGGGGGGTCCGCTTCGAGACACCGTCGGCGGCGTACTCCTTGTAGCCCTTCCAGTACGCGGTGATGTTGCCCGCGTTGCCGACCGGCAGGACGTGGATGTCGGGGGCGTCGCCCAGCATGTCCACGATCTCGAAGGCGGCCGTCTTCTGCCCTTCGATACGCACCGGGTTGACCGAATTGACCAGCGCCACGGGGTAGTTGTCGCTCAGGGCTCGGGCGAGCGTGAGGCAGTCGTCGAAGTTGCCGTCCACCTGGAGGATCTTCGCGCCGTGCACGAGGGCCTGGCCCATCTTGCCGAGCGCGATCTTGCCCTGCGGGACGAGAACGGCCGAAACCATGCCCGCGCGGACGGCGTAGGCGGCGGCCGAGGCCGACGTGTTGCCGGTGGAGGCGCAGATGACGGCCTTCGCGCCCTCCTCCTTGGCCCGCGTGATGGCCATGGTCATGCCGCGGTCCTTGAAGGAGCCGGTCGGGTTCGCACCCTCCACCTTGAGGTGGACCTCGCAGCCCGTGCGCTCGGAGAGCACCTGCGCGGGCACGAGGGGCGTGCCGCCCTCGCGGAGCGTCACGACCGGCGTGGTGTCGGAGACGGGCAGCCGGTCCCGGTACTCCTCGATGATTCCGCGCCACTGGTGGGTCATTGCTGGTTACTCTCCTTCAACCCGCATGATGCTGGCGACACCCCGCACGGTGTCGAGCTTGCGCAGCGCCTCGACGGTCCCGACCAGGGCCGCGTCGGACGCACGGTGGGTGACGACGACGAGAGAGGCCTCGCCGTCCTTGCCCTGCTGGCGAACCGTATCGATCGAGACACCGTGCTCTGCGAACACGGTCGCCACCTGAGCGAGAACACCCGGTTTGTCCGCCACGTCGAGGCTGATGTGGTAGCGGGTGACAACCTCACCCATCCCCGACACGGGCAGGGCGGCGTACGCCGACTCGCCGGGCCCCGTTGCCCCGCTGAGCCGGTTGCGGCAGACGGCGACGAGGTCGCCGAGCACGGCCGAGGCGGTCGGAGAACCGCCCGCGCCGGGGCCGTAGAACATGAGCTGGCCGGAGGCGTCGGACTCGACGAACACGGCGTTGTACGCGCCGCGCACGGAGGCCAGCGGGTGGCTCAGCGGGATCATCGCGGGGTGCACGCGCGCGGTGACGGACGCGCCGTCCTCGGCCCGCTCGCAGATCGCGAGCAGCTTGATGGTGCAGCCCATCTCCTTGGCGGAGGCGAAGTCGGCCGCGGTCACCTCGTTCATGCCCTCGCGGTAGACGTCGTCGAGGCGCACGCGCGTGTGGAAGGCGATACCGGCGAGGATCGCGGCCTTGGCGGCGGCGTCGAATCCTTCGACGTCGGCGGTGGGGTCGGCCTCCGCGTACCCCAGGGCGGTGGCCTCGTCGAGGGCCTCCTGATACCCGGCGCCGGTCGAGTCCATCTTGTCGAGGATGAAGTTAGTGGTGCCGTTGACGATGCCGAGGACCCGGTTGACCTTGTCGCCGGCGAGGGACTCGCGCAGCGGGCGGATCAGCGGGATGGCGCCGGCGACGGCGGCCTCGTAGTAGAGGTCCTTGCTCTTCGCTTCCGCCGCCGCGTGCAGGGTGGCCCCGTCCTGGGCGAGGAGCGCCTTGTTGGCGGAGACGACGGACGCGCCGTGCTCGAAGGCGGTGGTGATGAGGGTACGGGCGGGCTCGATGCCGCCGATGACCTCGACCACGACGTCGATGTCGCCGCGCTTGACGAGGGCGGTGGCATCGGTGGTGATCAGCGACGGGTCGATGCCCTCACGGACCTTGGAGGGCCGCCGTACGGCCACGCCCGCGAGCTCCACGGGCGCCCCGATCCGGGCGGCGAGGTCGTCGGCGTGCGTCGTCATGATGCGCGCCACCTCTGAGCCGACCACTCCACAGCCCAGCAGCGCCACCTTCAGCGGACGCGTACGCATCATCCGACCTCGTTTCCTCTTACCGTCTACGGTTGCACCAGTCTCACTCACCGGACGGGACTTTCTGCCCTTCGTCCGGATCGTGAGATATCTATTTCATTTCTACCGGGGCGGAAGACAGGAGATCTTCCACCCCGGTGTCTTTGCGGGGTTACCCGACGTCGAGACGAAGGAGGTCCTCCTCCGTCTCCCGGCGGACGATCACCCGGGACTCGCCGTCGTTCACGGCGACGACGGGCGGCCGCAGGACATGGTTGTAGTTGCTGGCCATGGACCGGCAGTACGCACCCGTCGCCGGTACGGCGATGAGGTCACCCGGTGCCAGGTCGGCCGGCAGGAACGCGTCCTTGACCACGATGTCCCCGCTCTCGCAGTGCTTGCCGACGACACGGGCGAGCATCGGCTCGGCGTCGCTCGTCCGGGACACGAGGGCGACGCTGTACTCGGCGTCGTACAGCGCCGTACGGATGTTGTCCGACATGCCGCCGTCGACGGAGACGTACGTCCGCAGCCCGTCGAGCGGCTTGATGGTGCCGACCTCGTAGAGCGTGAAGGCGGTCGGCCCGACGATGGCGCGCCCCGGCTCGACGGAGATACGGGGGGTCCGCAGGCGGGCGGCCTCGCACTCACGGGTGACGATCTCGGTCAGCGCCTTGGCGATCTCGTGCGGCTCACGGGGGTCGTCGTCACTTGTGTAGGCGATCCCGAGCCCGCCGCCGAGGTCGATCTCGGGCAGCTCCACGCCGTGCTCGTCACGGATGTCCTTGAGAAGCGAGACCACCCGGTGGGCGGCGACTTCGAAGCCCGACATGTCGAAGATCTGCGACCCGATGTGCGAGTGGATCCCGATGACGTCCAGCCCCTCGAGCTGGAGCGCCCGCCGCACGGCCTCGGCGGCCTGCCCACCGGCCAGCGGAATCCCGAACTTCTGGTCCTCGTGGGCGGTCGCGATGAACTCGTGGGTGTGTGCTTCCACGCCCACGGTGATACGGATCTGGACGCGCTGCCGCTTGCCGAGCTCCTGCGCGATATGCGCGACGCGGACGATCTCCTGGAAGGAGTCGAGGACGATACGCCCGACGCCTGCGGTGATCGCGCGGCGGATCTCCTCGACGGACTTGTTGTTGCCGTGGAAGGCGATGCGGTCGGCGGGCATGCCGGCGGAGAGGGCGGTGGCGAGCTCACCCCCGGAGCACACATCCAGGTTGAGCCCTTCCTCGTGCAGCCACCGCACGACGGCACGGGACAGGAACGCCTTGCCGGCGTAGAAGACGTCGGCGTCGGTCCCGAAGGCGCTGCGCCAGGCGCGGGCCCGGGACCGGAAGTCGGCCTCGTCCATGAAGTAGGCCGGGGTGCCGTGCTGTTCGGCGAGGGTCTTCACGTCGATACCGCCGACGGTGACGACGCCGTCGGCGTTGCGGCCGACGGTCTCGGCCCACACCTTCGGGTCGAGGGTGTTGAGGTCGGCGGGCGGGGCGGAGTAGTGGCCCTCGGGAAAAACGTCGGCGTGGCGGGGCCCGGCGGGGTGTGCGGAACGGCTCATGACTTTCGTGGGCTCTCTCAGAGATGGTCGGGTGCGTCGATGCCGAGCAGGGACAGGCCACCGGCCAGCACCGTCCCGGCGGCTTCGGCGAGCGCGAGCCGGGCGCGGTGGGTGGCCGAGGGTTTCTCCGCACCGCGGGGAAGGACGGCGGGCAGCAGGGGCAGGACGGCATCGGCGACGGTGACGAGGTGCCGGGCGACACGGTCGGGGGCACGGTGTGCTGCCGCCTGGGCCAGAACGCGGGGGTGATCCGCGAGCAGGACGGCGACGTCGTGCCGTACGTCCCCGGGTTCGGCGTCGAACCCCAGGTCGGCGGCGTTACGGCTGAGAGCCCGGGTGCGGGCGTGGGCGTACCGGACGCGGAAGAGAGGGTTGCTCTCACGCTGGACGAGGTGCTCGTCCGTCATACGGGGCCGGTCGTGACCGGCGGGGTGAAGCAGGGCCCAGCGTGCGGCGTCACGGCCGAGCGGGAGGGGGTCGACGGGGGCGGGCACCGGACGCACGGCGTAGTAGGGCAGCGCGGGCGAGTCCTGCATACGACGCCCGTCGACCCGTACGCCGAGGATGTCGACCCAGCGCGGATCGAGGGGCGCCTCGCATCCGGTGCGGACGGCGGCCCCCTGGGACTGCAGAATCCGAGCGAGGGCGTCCATCACCACGACGGCCCGTACCTCGTGGGGGCAGTACAGCGGGATGAAGTCCGCCGAGGGGCCGTTGACGTGCCCGTACCGCGTGCCGCGCCGCAAGATCTCCTCGACGACGGCGGCGGAGGCGGTGGCGCCGAGGCTGATGTTCAGGAAACCGGGGCCGGTGATGACGACGTCGATGATGCCGCCGGTGATGCCGCCGGTTGCGCCACCGGTGATGCCGCTGCTGACGCCGTCACAGCTGAGCAGGAGGGCCTGCAGGATCTCGGCAACCTCCCTCGGCGGCCGCCCGGCCGGGCGCGCGAGCTGAAGCGCGATGTTGGTGGCGTAGTCCCCACAGCCCCCGGGCCCCGGGGCTGTGACCACGACGCGCTCCGGCACGGCGACCCGCAGCTCCCCGTCATCGACAGCACGACGCACCGCGCGCAGCACGGTACGGGAGAGCTCGACGGGGGTCACGGGACAAGCGTATGGGAGGAGGGGGGTGGGTATGCGAATGGGTTTGGGGAGGGTCCGGGATGTGGACGGGTGGGGGGTGGGGCGACGGGTGGGTGCGGGTGCCGGTGGGCTGCCGACATGGGTCGGGTACACCCGGGGATGCGTCTGCCCGACCGGGATGCCGGTCCGGAACGCCCCTCGGCGTCAGCTTCCGGTGCGCCCGGCCGCGGCCTCGCCGGCTGCCCCCAGGACGCCCCCGAACACGGCCGTGTCCTCGCTCCCGCCGTCGCGTTCCGCGCCCCTTTCCAGAGCCCGTTCCGCGTTCCTCCTCACCTCGATCAACCTCCCTACGAGGCTGACGAGTTCGGCGGGCTCGAAGGGCTTGGCGAGGAAGGCGTCGACGCCGACGTCGAGGCCGGTGTCGACCTCGTACTGCGTACAGGCGCTGATGATGGCGACGGGAAGATCACGGGTACGGGGATCGGCGCGCAGCCGAGCGGCGGTGCGCAACCCGTCGAGGCGCGGCATGACGACGTCCAGGGTGACCACATCGGGCCGCACCTGATGAACGACTTCCAGACACTCGGCACCATCGGCCGCGGTCACCACCTCAAGCCCCTCCAGCTCGAGATTGACCCTGATCAGCTGCCGGATGACCTTGTTGTCGTCCACAACAAGCACCCGGCCCGACGCGCCTGGCACAACTCGAGAGTAGGTCCGGACCGGCCACCGCGTCCGGGTTTTCCCCACTTCCGCCCCCTGCGAGCGAGCCACCCCCAGGTCACACCCCGTGCCGCGACCCCATAAACCCGTTCATGAACACCCCACCGAAGCTGGTAGGGTTCTACCCGTCGCCGCCAAGCAAGGCGCCCGACACGCCCCCGTAGCTCAGGGGATAGAGCAACGGCCTCCGGAGCCGTGTGCGCAGGTTCGAATCCTGCCGGGGGCACCCTGCATGAGGTGCCCAAAGACCCCGCCATCAGCGTGTTCGCTGAGGACGGGGTCTTCGCGTATCTGCAGGCGTTTTGCCACCCGGAGCGGCCCGATGTCGGGGACAAGGGCCCGCACCGGCGCCAGGCGGCCACCGGGACGATCGTCGCGCGGTGCCGGCCACCCGCAGCTCCCGCCGAGGGTGGCCGGCACCTCGCCGAGGCTCGGCCCGGGGCTGGCCGTGGCGAGCCGCGTGGTGTGCCTGCTCGGGCGTCGGCGTCTCCGAATGGGGTGCCAGTGCGCTGCTTGTGTTCCTGCGTGGCTGCCACCCGTTCGAGCCTCGGTCCGGCCGGCCCGCCGTCATCGTTCAGCCGAAGTGGTGGTGGTCCCGGTGGGGAGGCTCCGCGGGGGTCAGTAGTTCGGCCGCTTGGTGCTGGGTGTGTGCGGCTGCTATTTGCGCTTCCGTCACGGCGTCTCCGCGTTCGCGCACCAGGTCTTCATAGATCGGCAGGTGATCGCTTCCGGTGGGAGTGCGGGGAGTGGGTGCCATAAAGCTGGTCCTTCGCTGGGTAATGCCGTCAGGCCCTGTTGAGTCGGGCGGCAATTCCGTGCCCGAGGAGCAGATAGAGGACGGCCGGGAGGCCGTAATTGAGGAGGACTCGGAGGCCCTCTGTGTCCATCGTGAAAATGTCCTGTGCCCATCCGGACAGCCAGTCCGCCGATCCGTGCACGAATTCCACGAACGCGTTCCCTTGGTTCGCGTCGAGCAGGTACAGCACTATCCACAGACCGAGCAGACCTGCCGAGACGTCGGCGATCGTGCAGATTGTCAGGGCCGCTCTGCGTGCGGTGTCCGGGTTGCGCCGGGGGCGGTCGGGGGGTGGGGGCTGGTCGTAGGGCTGGTAGCCGGGAATCGGGTCGGTGTTCACGAGGAAATCCGTTCTGACGCGTTGCCGGGCGGAGAGGTGTAAGCCATCCCGCGAAACCGGAATCGGACGTCGAGGATGACCTGCTTCTGCCTGGTTCTGCGTCATGCGGACGCGACCGTGTTACACCGCTGCCCTGATCGTCCCCAAACAGCGGCAATATGGCGGCCTATTCGGGTACTTGCCTCAATAGGCGCGTGCGGCCGTACATTTACTGCACATTTGCGCATGCACCGGAACCGCCGGATCCCGGAGGGCGGGTCAGGCCTGCCTGGCCGTCGGGAGCATCGCCCAGACCGTTTTGCCCGCCGGCTGGCGTCTTGTCCAGCCCCAGTGTTCGGACAGGGCGTCGATGATGCGCAGCCCCCGGCCGTGCTCGTCGAAGGGGTCGCTGGTGTGCGGGTAAACAGGGAGGTTGTCGCTCGGGTCGACGACGGCGCAGACGAGGTGGGCCGGGCGCCGGAGGCTGAGCCTCAGCCAGATCTCGGTCTCGGGGCGCGACGGGGCTGCGTCGGCCGAGGAGGGCGAGGGCGGCGCTACGGCGTGCAGCACGGCGTTGGCGAGCAGTTCGGTGACCACCGTGAGGGCGTCGGCGCTGCAGTGGTCCAGTGCCCAGTCGTCGAGCGTGCGACGGACGAAGTCGCGGGCTCGGCCGCAGCCCTGTTCGGCACCGACCAGGCGCAGGGCGGCGGAACGAGGCGAGGTGCGCGGGGGCTCGGGGCTGCTGAGCCGACGGAGGCCCGAGGTGCCGCGCTGTGCTTCCGGCGTCACCGTCAGCCCCGCATGTGGCGCAGCGCTGCCGGGCAGTTGGAGCCCTTCGTACGCAGGTAAGGACACAACGTCTCCCTGATACACGGTCAGGACGGGGCGTCCGCACTGCCGTTGACGCCACGGACTATTATCCACGCCGACGGCTCCTCCGTGCAATTTCACGGGAAATTGCGCGAAGGTGTCGACGCAGAGCACGTGGTGCGGCCGGTGTCCGGCGGGGCGTCGGGGTGCGCGCGTGGCCGAACGTGAGCAAGGAGAGTGCAGTGCCAACAGCACAGAACGGCGTACGGGCAAGCTCGTTGGGCGTCCGCTGGATCAAGAGCCGGCACAGCAATGCCGAGGGCAACTGCGTCGAGGTGGCGAGCCTGGGCGACGGCAGCATCGCGATGCGCAACTCCCGCGACCCCGAGGGGCCGGCGCTGGTGTACACCCCGGCCGAGATCACCGCGTTCCTGGCGGGCGCCAAGGAGGGAGAGTTCGACCACCTCGTGTGACCTGGACGGAGGACCGGGCGGGAGGCGAAACACCGCCGGGAAGCGGAAGTTGAGCCTTCTAATTGCTGCGGTTCCGGCGGCAGGAGGCGGCGGGATGCGATAATGCGGTCTGTCGTATGCCGGCCTACGGGGAGTCAGGATGTCCGCCGAGTCACCTCGCATCTCCCGCCTCGAGCCGTACCTGAGCCGGACCGAACCCGCGCCGACCCTGCTGAAAATGCTGGTCGGCGTCCAGTTGGCGGGTATCCGCGACGACGCGGGCCTCTCCCAGGACCAGGCGGCGCGTGCCGTGGGTTTCAGTCCGGCGAAGCTGTCGCGCATCGAGGCGGGCAAGGGGCGTCGACCGCCGACGGAGGCCGACGTCCGCCTGCTGCTGAACGAGTACCGGACCGAGGAGTACGAGGCCTCGGTGCTGCTGCAGTTGCTGAAGCGTGCCGGTGAGCCGGGGTGGTGGCAGCGCTATGACAAGCGGCTGATGCCCGAGTGGTTCGACCGGCTGGTCGGGCTGCAGGAGGCCGCGACGGCCATCCGTACCTTCGAGATCCAGTACGTGCCCGGCCTGTTGCAGACCGAGGCGTACGCACGGGCCGTGGTGGAGCGCGGGCTGCCGTCGGCGCCCGGCCGTGAGGTGGAGCGGCGTGTGGAGCTGCGGATGCGGCGGCGCCAGCTTCTGCACCGCGCGGACCCGCCTCAGCTGTGGGCGATCGTCGACGAGTCGGTGCTGCTGCGGATGCTGGGCAGCCGCGAGGTGATGCGCGAGCAGCTCGAGTACCTGGAGGAGATGGCGCAGCTCCCCCATGTGACCCTGCAGATCGTGCCCCTGGACGTGACCAACGCGTCCGCGCCGGCCATTCCCGTCACCTATCTGCGCTTCGGCGGCGTCGATCTGGCCGACATCGTCTATCTGGAGCACATCAAGAGCGCCGCGTTCCTGGAGGACCAGGACGAGACGGAGGAGTACCGGATCGCCCTGGACCGTCTCGGCGACGAGGCCCTCAACCCGCGCGAGTCGCTGGAGCGGCTGCGCGAGACGATGGCCCGCTACTCCCCTGCCCCGTAGGGCACTGCACCCCCGTAGGGCACTGCTGCCCCGTCGGCGAGGCCTCGTTACGGCAGGCGGCCCACGCCGCCGAACTCGATCCACTCCTGAGTGAGTTGACGCGGCGCCACCTCGGTGTCGGGGCGCCAGGTGGAGACCTCCACCAGGCCGGGGTCGAGAATCTCCAGACCCTCGAAGTACTCCGCGACGTCCTTCTCCTGGCGCACCCGGCCCCAGTGCCCCTGGGTCGCCTGGTCCATGAAGTCGGTGACGAAATCACGGACCTTGGGGTCCTCGCTGACCAGCTGGCACATCAGCATGAAGCTGCCGGGCGCGAGGTGCTCGCGCACCCGGCGGGCCACGGCGAGGGGCCCGTCGGTGTCGCTGTCGGGGATGCAGTGGAAGACGGAGTTGAACAGCACCGCCACCGGCTGCGAGAAGTCGATCAGGCGCTCGGTGTCGGTGTGGGAGAAGATCGCGTCGGTCTCACGCATGTCGGCGTGGATGACGGCCGTGTTCTCGTTCTGCTCCAGCAGGGCGCGGCCGTGGACCAGGACCATCGGGTCGTTGTCGACGTAGACCACACGCGAGGACGGGTCGATGGACTGCGCTACCTGGTGGACGTTGTTCTGGGTGGGCAGACCTGAGCCGTGGTCGAGGAACTGCCGGATGCCGTGGTCCTCGGCCAGCGTCCTGACCACGCGCTGCAGGAAGCGGCGGTTGTTCAGGGCGAGGGCGCGGGTGCTGGGGACGACCTTGTCCAGCTCCTCGCAGGCGGCTCGGTCGGAGGCGTAGTTGTCCTTGCCGCCGAGGTAGTAGTCGTACATGCGCGCGGCTGTCGGGATCGCGGCATCGATCGACGTGGACAGCTGCTTTCCAGGCTCCATCGTTTCCCCCAGTCACAGGGCCGGCCGAGGAGATCACCTCGCCGACAACACATCCTAGGGAGGCGGCAGTTGGTGGGGCCAGTCCATCGGTCAATGGCCGGAGAAATGACCCCCTCGGCGAGCGGCGGGCGAGTGGCCGCCGGCGGAAGCGGCGGACGGAGGGCGACTCAACCCGGCTGCGAGGCAACGGAATTGTCCGGAGAGAGCATCTCTCGTCCCGGATGTCGTTGTGTCGTCAAAGGTTCGTAGATGTATACGAGGCACTCCAGTTCGATGCCAGTCAGAGCGCGCCCTCACCGTCATGGAGCCGCATCCGTGAGGGCTTCTCGGACGCCTTTCAAGATCGGGGCTGTGCGGCGCGCCACTTCGAACTAGGGTTCTCGGTCGGAAGCCACATTCGACGGGGGTACGCACGTGGCCGATTCGGCGCGCTCGCTCGACGACACCGCGCAGGACGGGGGAAAGCCGGGCCGGTTCACCGGCATGGGCCCCTTCATGCTCGTCTGGAGCGGGCAGGCGATATCGCTGGTCGGTAATTCCGTCCTTCGTTTCGCCTTCGTCTTCGAGACCTGGTCGGCCACCGGCCGCGCGACGGCGCTGACCACGCTGTCGCTGTGTGCCCTCCTCCCCCAGGTACTGCTGAGCCCGCTCGCCGGGGCCTTCGTCGACCGGGTCAGGCGACGTACTGCGCTGCAGGTCGCGGACGGCGGCGGGCTGTTGATCGTGGCGCTGCTCGGCGTCCTGCACTTCACCGGCGGGCTGCACACCTGGGAGGTCTACGCGGCGGTCATGCTGCTCGGCTCGGCCGCCGCCTTCCAGTTCCCGGCGCTGGGCGCCTCGGTGCCGCTGCTCGTGGACAAGGCCCAACTGCAGCGGGCCAACAGTCTGCTGGCCAGCGCCAAGAGCACGGCGGACGTCGGCGGTCCCGCTCTGGGCGGGCTCCTGGTGGCGTTCTCCGGGCTCGGTTTCATCCTCGTCGCCGACCTGGTGAGCTTCGCTCTCGCGCTGGTCGCCATCCGGGTCGTGCGGATGCGGGGGGACACCGGTCCCGCGAGCAAACCGGCGGGCGGGCCGCGCAAGAAGCTCACCGCGGAGGCCATGGAGGGGATGCGATTCCTCTTCCGGTATCCGAGCCTGCGCGATCTGATGCTGGCCTTCTGCGTGGTCAACCTGGTCATGGTCTTCGGCTTCGCCGCCGTACAGCCCATGGTTCTGGCCCGGTCCGGCGGTGAGACCGCGGCGCTGGCGAGCGTCAACACCGCGATCGGCGTCGGCGGGGTCGCGGGCGGGCTGCTGATGGCGGCGTGGAGCGGGCCGAAGAACCGGGCCCGGGGCATGCTGCTCGGGATCATCGGCATGTGTCTGTCCGCCCAGGTGGCGATGGCACTCGTGGGGGGCGTGGTCGGCTGGTGCGCGGCCATTCTGGTGGGCGCGGCGCTGATGCCGATGATCAACGGCGTGATGCAGGCGATCGTGCAGACCAAGGTGCCTCAGGAGTGGCACGGCCGGGTCTTCGGCGCCGTGATGTTCCTGTCGCAGATCTCCGTCCCGCTGGCGACCGCCGTCTCCGGGCCGCTCGCCGACGAGGTCTTCGAACCGCAGGCCGCGGAGGGCACCGGGATCTTCGTGGTGCTGGGGCCGCTCGTGGGCGACGGGCCGGGCAGCGGCATGGCCGCGATGCTGCTCATCGCCGGCCTGTGCGGCATCGCCGTCGGGGTGCTGAGCATGACGCGGCGCACGGTGCGGGAGATCGACACGCTGCTGCCCGATGTCACCGACGACTCCCCCGACACGGCCGACATCGACACCACCGACATCGATGCCACCGGCAGCTCCGGACGCCCCGGCGATCCCGAGGACCCGGAGAACCCCGACCACCCCGACAACCCCGGGAACAAAGAACTCGTGGAGGGCTGACCATGACCACCAATCCGTTCGAGGACGAGAGCGGCACCTATCTCGTACTCACCAACGCCGAGGGTCAGTTCTCGCTGTGGCCCGACGGGATCACCGTGCCGGACGGGTGGGACGTGGCCCTGACCGCGAGCAGCCGCGCGGACTGCCTCGCCTACGTCGAGGACCGCTGGACGGACATATGTCCCACCCGCACGGCCTCCGATGCCTGATACGGACGCAACGGGGGCGTTGCACGGCGTGCATGAACTCTTCGAGGAACAGGCCCGGCGGACACCGGCGGCGACCGCGCTGGTGTCGGGCGACGAGCGGCTGAGCTACGGCGAACTCGACGCGCGGGCCGACCGGTTGGCCGGGCTGCTGCGGGGCCACGGTGTACGGCCGGGGGCCCTGGTGGGCGTCTATCTGGAGCGGTCCGCCGAGATGGTGGTGGCACTGCTCGGCACGCTCAAGGCCGGCGCCGGCTACGCGATGCTCGACCCGGGCTTACCGGCGGAACGGCTGCGCGGCATGGCGGCCGACGCGGGCGTCGCGCTGGTCGTGTCCCGGCGTGGCTCCCAACAGCCCTTATCCGCAGTCGGGTCGGTGACCGTGGAGGACGCCGAACAGGCCGAGCCGCTTCGGCGCGGCACCGTGGAGGTACGGCCGCAGGACCCGGCCTGCGTGATGTTCACCTCCGGCTCCACCGGCCGCCCGAAGGGCATCGTCGCCTCCCACGCCGCGATCACCGGGACGCTGACCGGGCAGGACTTCGCGTCGTTCGGGCCCGGCGCGGTGTGGCTGCAGTGCTCCCCCGTGTCCTGGGACGCGTTCGCGATGGAGCTGTGGGGTCCGCTGCTGAACGGCGGCCTGTGCGTACTGCACCCGGGCCGGCGCCCCGACCCGGTGGTGATGGCCGGTCTGGTCGAGCGGCACGCCGTCACCTCCCTGTACCTCTCCGCCTCCCTCTTCCACGTGATCGTCGACGAGTACCCGCGGGCCCTCGCCGGTGTACGCGAACTGATCGTCGGAGGCGAACCGTTGTCGCCCGCGCACGCGGCCCGCGCCCTGGAGCGCCACCCCGCGCTGCGGCTGAGCAACGGCTACGGCCCGGTCGAGGGCATGGTCTTCCTGACCGTCCATCCGGTCACCGCCGAGGAGGTACGGGACGGCAGCCCGGTGCCGATCGGCCGCCCGCTGGCCAGCAAGCGGCTCCGGGTGCTCGACGAGCGGCTGCGGCCGGTCGCGGACGGTGAGACGGGTGAGCTGTACGCCGCCGGGGCGGGCGTGGCCCTCGGCTACCGCGGTCGTTCCGAGCTGACCGCCGAGCGGTTCGTGGCCGACCCGTACGGGCCCGCCGGTGGCCGGATGTACCGCACCGGTGACCTGGTGCGGCGCCGGGCCGACGGAGTGCTGGAGTATCTGGGGCGGGCCGACGCGCAGGTGAAGATCCGCGGGTTCCGGGTGGAGCCCGGCGAGGTGGAGACGGTGCTGACCGGCCATCCGGGCGTGGTCCGGGCCGCCGTGGTCGCCCGTCCCGACGCCACGGGTGACAAGCGGCTGATCGCGTACGTCGTCCCTCGGGAAGGGCATCGGCAACAGTTGCCGGCAGCGGAACTGCGGGACCACGCGACGCGTGTACTGGCCGACTATCTCGTCCCGGCCGCCTTCGTGGTCCTCGACGCCCTGCCCCTCACCCCCAACGGCAAGCTGGACCGCGCCGCCCTGCCGGAGCCCGGCCCCATCACCGGCTCCCTCGCGTCGGCGTCGGCACGACAGCCGTCCGGCCCGGTCGAGGGGGCGCTGTGCGGGCTGTTCTCCGAGGTGCTGGGGGTGGCGTCGATCGGCCCCGAGGACGACTTCTTCGCGCTCGGCGGCAACTCGCTGACGGTGGCGCGGCTGCTGGGGCGGATCCAGTCGACGCTGGGCGCCCAGATCGGCGTACGGACGCTGTTCGAGTGCCGGACGCCGGCGGCGCTGGTGCCGTGTGTGGAGCAGGCCGGCAAGGCGGAGGCAGGGAGGGTCGAGGAGCCCGCAGTCGCGGAAGGGGATGCGCTGCCCCTGTCGTACGCCCAGCGCCGCCTGTGGTTCCTCGACCAGGTCGACGCGGGTAACGCCTACACGCTTCCGGTGCTGGTGCGGCTGCGCGGCACGGTCGATCCGGAGGCTCTTCGGGCCGCTCTCGGGGACGTGGCCGCCCGGCAGACGGCGCTGCGTACGGTCTTCGAGGAGCGCGACGGTGAGCCGTGGCAGCGGGTACGGGTCGGCGCCGATGCCCTGCCTCGGCTTCGGCAAGTCGACGTGACATCCGGTGAGTTGGACAAGGCCGTCACGGAGGCCACCCGGCACCGTTTCGACCTCACCGCCGAACTTCCCCTGCATGCCGTGCTGTTCGGCATCCAGGACCGGCCGGGCGAGCACGCGCTGCTGCTTGTGCTGCACCACGTCGCGGGTGACGGCTGGTCGCTGCCCCCGCTCTTCCGGGACCTGTCGCGCGCCTACGCCGCCCGGGTCTCCGGCTCCGCGGCGGAGCTCGCCCCGCTGCCGGTGCCGTACGCCGATTTCGCCCGCCGGCAGCAGGGGCGGCTGGGCTCGGCGGACGATCCGGGATCGCTCGCCGCGGCCCACCTCACCTTCTGGCGCAAGGCCTTGGCCGGTCTTCCGACCGGTGGCCCCCTGCTCCCGCGGCGCCCAGGAAGGCCCGCCGTGCCGGGCCGGGAAGCCGCCACGGTCGTACGGCGGCTGGACGCCCGAGCGCATGCGCTGATCGTCGACGGGGCCCGGGCGGAGGGCGCCACTCTCTTCATGGCGTTGCACGCCGCCCTCGCCGCCGTGCTGGTGCGTGCGGGGGCCGGCGAGGATCTGGCGGTCGGCTCGCCGATCGCCGGGCGGGGGCACGACGGCACGGTCGACGACGTCGTCGGGTTCTTCGTCAACATGCTGGTGCTGCGCAACGACGCCTCCGGCGACCCCACGGCCCGGCAGCTGCTCGCGCGTACCCGGGAGACGGCGCTGGACGCCTTCGCCCACCAGGACGTGCCGTTCGAGGAGGTCGTGGGAGCGCTCAACCCCGTACGGCCCCCGGGGCGGCAGCCGTTCACCGAGGTCGTGCTGGCGTTGCAGAACAACGCCCGGGCCGAGGTGGACCTGCCCGGCGCCGAGTCCGGCGTGGAGCCGCTGCGCACCGGCACCGCGCGCTTCGAGCTGCTGGTCGACGTCACCGACGACCACGGGGCGTCGGGCGGGCCGGACGGCATGACGCTGGTCTTCGAGTACCGGACCTCGTGTCTGGAGCCGGAGTTCGTCGAGTGGCTGGCGGACGCGTTCGTCGAGGTGCTGCGGGCGGGGGCCGCCGAGCCGGACGTACCGCTGTCCCGGCTGGAGCTGCCGGAGCCGCTCCGGCGGGCGGACGCGGCGCGGGACGCTGTCGTCGCCCCCGCACCCCCGGCAGGCGTCCCGACGGACTCCGCGCTGCACCGGGAGATCGCCGCCGTCTGGTCCGACGTGCTCGGAGTCGAGCACATCGGTCCGGATGACGACTTCTTCCGGCTCGGCGGCAACTCCCTGCGTGCGGTGCGGGTCGCGGCCCGCCTCACCAGCGCCGGGCGCCCGGTGACGGCCGGCCAGCTGTTCACCGCACCCACGGTCGCCGCCCTCGCCGCCGAGCTGGAGCGGGCACCGGCCGAGGCACCCGCCGCCCCGGCGCCCATCCCGCGCCGACCGCGCATCCCCCGGCAGCCGGGCCGCGGCAGCCGTACCGACGTCCCCGGTACAGGCCGTACCGACGACCCGAGTCAGAAGGAGGTGCCATGGACCTGAGTGTGATGTTCTTCGGCGCCGACACACCCGCCGACAGCCCGACCGGCGGCGTGCCGCGGCACAGCGAGGCCTACGACGACATCCTCACGGTCGCCCGCACCGCGGACCGGCTCGGCTTCCACGC
Source organism: Streptomyces sp. NPDC111606 (assembly GCF_055656945.1). Classification (NCBI taxonomy): domain Bacteria; kingdom Bacillati; phylum Actinomycetota; class Actinomycetes; order Kitasatosporales; family Streptomycetaceae; genus Streptomyces; species Streptomyces sp. NPDC111606. The sequence continues at coordinate 742,568 of NZ_JBVKBY010000002.1, read as the reverse complement.
GATCTGGACGCCCGAGCGGCACTTCCAGCAGGTGGGCCAGGTGTTCCCGAGCCCGCCGGTGCTCAGCGCGGCGCTCGCGGTGGCCACCGAGCGGATCAACATCCGGGCGGGCAGCGTGATCCTGCCGCTGCACCATCCGCTGCAGATCGCGGAGGACTGGGCCGTCGTCGACAACCTCTCGCACGGCCGGATCGGGCTGTCGGCGGCCACGGGCTGGCACTCGACCGACTTCGTGCTGGCCCCGGACAACTACGAGGGCCGGCGCGAGCAGACGCTCCGGGACATCCCGCTGCTGCGGCGGCTGTGGGCCGGCGAGGCCGCCGAGTTCACCGACGGCACCGGCACCTCGGTCGCCGTCCTGCCGCAGCCCCGCCCCGTCCAGGAGACCCTGCCCCTGTGGCTGACCAGCTCCGGCAACCCCGCGACCTGGGAGGCCGCCGGAAGCCTGCGAACCGGCGTGCTCGGGGCGACCGTCGGGCAGAGCCGGGACGAGCTGGCCGAGAAGATCGCCCGCTATCGCGCGGCCTGCGCCGCCGCCCCCGACCAGGGCGGCACCGACGCGCACGGCCGGGTGACGCTGATGGCGCACACGTTCGTCGGCGCGGACGACGAGGAGGCGCGGCGGCTGGCCGGCGTACCGCTGCAGCGGTATCTGCAGTCGTACGTCCGCCAGACGACCGCCAACCGCACGGCGGACAAGGCGACGGCGGAGCTCACCGAGGAGCAGACCGCGCTGCTCGCCGAGTTCGCCTTCCACCGCTATCTGACCTGGGGCAGCCTGCTCGGCTCCGCCGGGACCTGCCGGAAGATGCTCGCCGATCTGCGCGAGCTGGGCTGCGACGAGGTCGCCTGCTTCGTGGACTTCGGCCTCGGCCGCGACGAAGTGCTGGCCGGGCTGCACCGGCTGGCCGAACTCCGGGAGGACGTGGCGTGACAGGGGATTTCGCGAGACTCCGGGAGGACGTGGCGTGACGGGGACAACGGGGGCGGCCAGGGCGACCGGTGCCTCGATGGCCGAGCGGTTCGGCGCGCTCAGCGGTGAGCAGCGCGTCCGGCTGATGCGCCGGCTCGTGGAGTCCGGGCAGCTGGGTCTGATCCCGGCGGTCGTGCCGCGCCGGGACGGGGACGGTCCGGTGCGGCTCAGCCCCGCGCAGGAGGACCTGTGGGTGTACGAGTCGCTGTATCCCGGCACTCCCGCGCTCAACCTGTGCAGCGCCTACCACTTCGACGAGACGGTCGAGCCGGTCGACCCGGACCGGCTGGAGACCGCGCTCACCCTGGTCCGGTCCCAGCACGACATCCTGCGGGCGCGCCTCGGCGGCGAGCCTGGCGCCCTGTACGTCACCTTCCCGCCCGAGGACCGTTTCGTCCTGGAGCGGGAGGACCTACGCGGCACCGGCACCAGCATCGCGGAGGCCTTCGAGACCTTCCGGCGCCGCTCCTTCGACCTGGCCGGCGGACCGCTGATGCGGGCCCGCCTCGTCACCGTCGACGAGCGGCGCACCACGCTGATGCTGGGCCTGCACCACGTCATCGCCGACTGGTGGTCCTTCGACGTGCTCCAGGCCGAGTTCGCCGAGGCCCACCACGCCACCGGCAGCGGCGACGGTACGACCACGTCCCGTCCCCTCATCCAGTACGCCGACTTCGCGTCCTGGCAGGGCGAGTTGGAGGAGGCCGGCGTCTTCGCGGCACGGCTGGACTTCTGGCGCCGCTACCTGGCGGAGCCGCCGGGCCCGCTCACCGTGCCGGGCAGCCGCAACGACACCGGCGACGACATCGCGCAGATCCCCTTCCGCGTCGACGCCCCGACCGCCCGGGCGATTCGGGCCCTGGCCCGGGAGCGCGGCGCCTCCGTCTACGTCGTCCTGATGGCGGCCTTCGCGGTCCTCGCGCACCGCCTGACCGGCGCCGATGACATGGTGCTCGGCACCCCGACCGCCAACCGGGCCGCCAAGGGCCTGGAGCGGGTCATCGGGTATGTCATGAACGCCATCCCGACCCGCTGGCGGATCCGGCCCGGGGACTCCTTCGCCGACGTGCTGTCCCGGTTCGCCACGGACTTCCCCGAGCTGATGGCCAACGCCGACGTGCCCGTGGGCCGGATCGTCTCGACGGTCGCCCCCGACCGCAGCGCCGGGCGCTCCCCGCTGTTCCAGTGGGTGTTCATGCACCTCACCCAGCAGCGCAGTGTGGCCGCGCTGCGGGAGTTCAGCGAGCCGGAGCGGATCCACACCGGCGGCGAGCACGACCTCGTGGGCATCGTCCGCGACGCCGACGACGGCGCGATGGACGGCAGCTTCGAGATCCGTACGGCCCTCTTCGGCGCCGACACCGTACGGCACTGGACGGACGCCTACCTGGAGCTGCTGCGCCGCTTCACCGCCGACCCCGAGGTGCCGCTCGCCGAGGTCGGCCTGGTGCCGGAGGCCGACCGGACGCGGCTGCTGGGGCTCGGCGTCGGCCCTGACGCACCCGAGCCGGTGTCGCTACCCGACCTGGTGGCACGGCAGGCGGTCCGTACGCCGGACGCGCCTGCGCTGGAGGACGGGGCGCTGGCGCTGACCTACGCCGAACTCATGGACCGGGTTGACAGGTTGGCCGCGGTGTTCGCCGAGCACGGGGTGGGGGCCGGTGCGGTCGTGGCCCTTGCGCTGGGGCGCACCGCGGCGATGGTCCCTGCGTTGTTGGCCGTGCAGCGGGTCGGCGCCGCCTATCTGCCGGTGGATCCGGACTATCCGAGCGAGCGGATCCGGGGGGCGCTGGAGGACGCGAAGCCGATGCTGGTCGTGGTGGGTGAGCGGGGGGTCGCAGTCGACACGGGTGTGCCGACGTTGGTGTTGAGCGATTTGCTGGAAGTGCCGCGGCATGTCGTGAATCGTCTGCCGCGCCATTGTGGCTGGTCGCGCAGTTCCCCGCGCCCCCATGGGGCGCTGACGCCGGCGTATGTCATACACACCTCCGGGTCCACTGGGCGTCCCAAGGGCGTCGTCGTCCCCCACACCGGTCTAGCCGCCCTCGCTCAAGGACTCGTGGACTCGCTGGCGCTGCCCCTGGGGAGCCGGGTCCTGCAGCTCGGGTCGCCCGCGTTCGACATCTCCGTGGCCGAGATGTGCATGGCATTCGGCTCGGGCGGGACGCTGGTCGTGCCGCCCGAGGGGCCGCTCGCCGGGCAAGGACTGGCCGATGTGCTGACCGGGCTGCGGATCAGCGCCGCGATGCTGCCGCCGTCGGTGCTGGCGACCCTGCCCACCGGGAAGTACCCGCAGCTGCGGTCGCTGGCCGTGGGCGCGGAGGCGTGCCCGCCGGAGCTGGTGGCCCGCTGGGCGGTCGGCGGACGCCGGTTCCACAACGCCTACGGGCCCACCGAGTTCACCGTCGCGGCCACCGTCTCGGGCCCGCTGACCGGCGACGGCACGCCCCCGCCCATCGGCGCCCCGCTGCCGGGCACGCGGGCGTACGTGCTCGACGGGCGGCTGCGGCCGGTGCCGCCCGGGGTGAGCGGCGAGCTGTATCTGGCGGGCCCGGGGGTGGCGTACGGCTATCTGGGCCGGCCGGGGGCGACCGCCGAGCGGTTCGTCGCCGACCCGTACGGGGGGCCCGGCGCGCGCATGTACCGCACCGGGGACCTGGCCCGACGGCGCGACGACGGGCAGCTGGAGTACCTGGGCCGGTCCGACGACCAGGTGAAGATCCGGGGTCAGCGCATCGAGCCGGGCGAGATCGCGGCCGTCCTCGCCGGGCACCCGTCGGTGGAGCAGGCCGTGGCCGTCGTACGGGAGGACCGGCCGGGCAGGCCGCGGCTCGTCGCGTACGTCGTCGGCGCAGCCGGCACGGAACCGGCGCCGGACGCCCTGCTGGCGTACGCCGCCGGGCGGTTGCCCGCCGCCATGGTGCCGGCCGACGTGGTGGTGCTTCAGTCGCTGCCGCTGGCGCCCAACGGCAAGCTGGACCGGGGGGCGCTGCCCGCGCCGGGAACCCGGCCCGACGGTGCCGGGCGGGCGCCGGAAGGCGTTCGCGAAGTCACCCTGTGCGCCCTGTTCGAGGACGTGCTCGGTGTCGAACGGGTCGGTGCGGATGACGACTTCTTCCGGCTCGGCGGCGACAGCATCATGGCGATCCAGCTGGCCGGACGGGCTTCGGGGGCGGGACTCGGCATCACGCCGCGTGACGTCTTCACGGCCCGTACGCCGGCCGCGCTGGCGGTGACGGCGCGGGAGGTGACGGGCCTCGGCACCGATGCGGGCCCGGACTCCGGCACCGGGCGTTTCCCGCTCACGCCGGTCATGCGCTGGTGGCGCGAGCAGGGCGGCGGGGACGCGGCGGCGTTCACGCAGTCGATGGTGTTCCCGGTGCCGCGGGACGTGACCCCGGAGCGTGTCGAGGCGGCGGTGCGCGGGCTGGTCGAGCGGCACGGTGTGCTGCGGATGCGGCTCGTGGACGGGGAGTTGGAGGTTCCCGAGGACATTCCCGGGCCGGCCGTCGACCGTGTCGGAGTGCCGGCCGGTGCCGATCTGCGGGAAACGGCCGAGGAGTTGGCGGCGTCGGTGCGGCTCGACCCGGAGCGGGGCGAGATGCTGCGGGCGACCTGGCTGGCCGCTCCCGCCGGGCAGTCGGGGTTGCTCCTGCTGACGGTGCACCATCTGGCGGTGGACGGGGTGTCCTGGCGGCTGCTGGGTCCCGAACTGGCCGCCGGGCTGGCCGGGGAGCGGCTGCCGGAGAGCACGGGCACCTCCTTCGCGCGCTGGGCCCGCCTGCTGGCGCAGGAGGCGGTGCGGCCCGAGCTTGCCGATGTGGAGTCCGCCTGGTGGGAGCGGATGCTGACCGGCCCGGATGCACGGATCGCCGGCGGGCGCGGTGTCGGGGCAAGCCGTGCCGTGCTCACCGTCGAGCTGACCCCCGAGGTCACCGAGGCTGTCCTGGCCGAGGTGACCGCGGCCTTCCACTGCGGCCCGGACGCCGTGCTGCTGACGGCGCTGGCCGCGGCCGCGGTACGGCGACGGGGCGCGGGCTCCGGTCTGCTGGTCCACCTGGAGGGCCACGGCCGTGAGCCACTCTCCACGCAGGCCGACATCTCTCGTACGGTCGGCTGGTTCACCACCCAGTACCCGATCCGGGTGGACGCGGGCAGCGCGCTCGGCCCGGACTTCTGGCAGCCCGTGCGGGACGCGGCCGGCGAGGCGCTCAAGCAGATCAAGGAGCAGTTGCGGGCGGTCCCCTCGGGCGGCCTCGGCTGGGGTCTGCTGCGCCACCTCAACCCGGACACGGCCCCGAAGCTGGCCGCACTGCCCGTCCCCGACCTGCGCTTCAACTACCTGGGCCGGTTCTCCGGCGACGACACGGCCGACGGCGAGCTGCTCGGCATGGCCACGGAGGCGCTGCCGCTCGGGCACGCGGTGGAAGTCGACGCGCTGGTCACGGAACGGGATTCCGGGCGGCTGTGTCTCAGCGCCGGGTTCTCGTACGCGCGTGGCGAGCTCGGCGAGGACGAGGTCCTGGAGCTGGCCCGGCTGTGGTGCGAGGCGATCGAGGTGCTGGTCGAGCACACGCGCCGGGACGGCACGGGCGGCCACACCAGCTCCGACTTCCCGCTCGTCGACCTGTCCCCCGATCAACTCGCCCTGCTGGAGGACGACTTGGAGTTCGAGCCGGCCGACGAGGACAGCGAGGGGGACGACTGATGGGCGGCCGTATCGCGGACGTGCTGCCGCTGTCCCCCGCGCAGGAGGGGCTGCTCTTCCACGCCCTGCGTGATCCGGAGGGCCCCGACCCGTATCTGGTGCAGGCGCGGTTCCGGATCGCCCCCGGTGTCACGGCCGAGGCGGTGCGGGCCGGGGTGGCCGGGCTGCTGGAGCGGTATCCGAATCTGCGGGCGTGCTTCAGGCACGAGCACGTCGACCGGCCGGTGCAGGTGATCCCGCGTGCGGTGAAGCTGCCCTGGACGCAGACCGACCACACCGGGCGCACACCGGAGGAGACGGAGGCGGAGCTTGCCCGCCTCATGGCCGAGGACCGGCACCGGCGCTTCGATCCGGCCCGGCCGCCCTTGGTGCGGGCCACCCTGGTGCGGCACGACGAGGGTGCGGATCTGCTGCTGACCTTCCACCACATCCTGCTGGACGGCTGGTCGTTGCCGTTGCTCGCGCAGGATCTGGAGGCACTGGTGGCGGGTACCGGGGAGCTCTCGCCCGTCGCTCCCTTCAAGCAGTACCTGGTCTGGCTGAACGGTCAGGACCAGGTCCGCGCGGAGGCTGCCTGGCGCGAGGCACTGGGCGGCCCGACGCGGCCCGCGTTGCTGTCGCCGCAGGGGCCCGACGGCCGCGAGGACACGGTCGACATCGAGCTGACACCCGAGCTGACGGCGGCCGTCACCCGACGTGCCGCGGACGCCGGTGTCACCGTCAACACCGTCGCGCAGACCGCCTGGGCCCTGGTGCTGGCCCGGATGACCGGCGCCGAGGACCTGGTGTTCGGCGCGGTCGTCTCCGGGCGGCCGCACGATCTGCCCGGTGTCGAGCGGATGGTGGGGCTGTTCATCAACACGCTGCCCGTACGGATCGGGCTGCGCACCGGCGAAGACGTCGACGGACTGCTGGCCCGCGTCCAGGACGAGCAGCTGCGGCTGGCGCCGTACCACCACGTGCGGCTCTCGCAGGTGCAGCGGGCGGCCGGCGCGGGCGAACTCTTCGACACGGTCCTGGCGTTCGAGAACTTCCCGCGTACCGAAGGGCACGCCCCAGCTGTCGAGCTGGTCGAGACACGGGACGCGACGCACTACCCGGTGACCGTCGCCGTCGTCGCCGGCGAACGGATGCTGCTGCGGGTCAGCTGCCGCCGGGGCATCTCTGCGCCCACGATCGGCGCCCGCCTGGCGCACGCCCTGGAGGCGCTGACCTGCGCGCACGGGACACCGGCCGACCGGCTCGACGTCCTCCCGCCACAGGAGCGGCGGCAGCTGCTCGCCCTCTCCGACGGGCCGGTACGTCCGGCGCCCGAGACGTTGAGCATCCCCGGGCGCTTCGCCGAGCAGGTGGCCCGTACGCCCGACGCACCCGCCGTCGAGTCCGACGACGAGGTGCTGACGTACGGCGGTCTCGACGCGGCGTCCCACGCGCTGGCGGGTCGGCTCCGGGCGGCGGGGGTACGTCCCGGCGACACCGTGGCCCTGCCGCTGGCACGGTCCGTGTCCATGGTCGTCGCGCAGCTGGCCGTGCTGAAGGCGGGCGCGTGCTGTCTGCCGCTGGATCCGGAGGCTCCGGCGGGACGGTTGGCGGCGCTGGTGAAGGCGGCGGACGCTCGGGTGGCGATGGTGGGCACGGCGGTGAACCTCCCGGATGGCGTACGGACGTTGGACCTTCGCGAACCCGACACCACCGCCCACCCGCCGACGCCCCCCGTACAGCCCGAGTCTCCGGCCTGCGTGATGTACACCTCCGGCTCGACGGGCGAACCGAAGGGCATCGTCACCCCGCACCTGGCCGTCGTCGAACTCGCCGCCGACTCCCGCTTCACGGGCGGCGCGCACGAGCGCGTCCTCCTGCACAGCCCGCACACCTTCGACGCCGCGACCTACGAGACGTGGGTGCCCCTGCTGAACGGCGGCACCGTGGTGGTCGCCCCGCCCGGCCCGGTCACCCCTGACCTGCTCAAGAGGCTGCTGCCCGAAGCGCGCGTCACGGCCGTGTGGCTCACCGCCGAACTCCTGCGCACCGTCGCGGAGATCGCACCCGAGGTGCTCGGCAGTGTGCGTGAGGTGTGGGCGGGCGGGGACGTCCTCGCGCCCGAGGCGGTGCGCCGGGTGCGTGAACTGTGCCCCGGCACCCGGGTCGTCAACGGCTACGGCCCCACCGAGACCACGGTGTTCGCCACGGCCCACGGTGTGACCGGTGACGTCGGCGCGTCCGTGCCGATCGGCCGGCCCCTCGACAACACCCGCGCCCACGTCCTCGACCACCTCCTGCGCCCGGTACCGGTGGGAACGGTCGGCGAGCTGTACGTCGCCGGTGCCGGGCTCGCCCACGGATACCTGAACCGCCCCGGCCGGACCGCCGAGCGTTTCGTCGCCGATCCGTACGGCCCGCCCGGCGCCCGGATGTACCGCACGGGCGATCTGGTGCGCCGGCTCGCGGGCGGTGACCTGGAGTTCATGGGCCGCGGTGACGACCAGGTCAAGGTGCGCGGCTTCCGGATCGAGCCCGGCGAGGTGGAGGCCGCCCTGGCCGGCTGCCCGGGCGTGGAGCGGGCCGTGGTCGCCGCGCGCCCCGGGCCGGACGGCGGCAAGAGGCTGGTCGCGTATGTCGTGGGCGGCGACCTGGACCTCGTACGGGAGCACGCGGCGCGCACGCTGCCCGCGCATCTGCTGCCGTCGGCGTGGGCCCGCCTGGACGCCGTCCCCCTGACCGTGCACGGCAAGGTCGACCGGGCCGTGCTGCCCGAGCCCGAGCCGGAGGGCGGCCGTCGGGACAGTGGGAGGCGGATCGCCCGGCCGGGGCGCGAGCAACGGTTGTGCGCGCTGTTCGCGCAGGTGCTGGGCGTGGACGGGCTCGGCCCCGACGCCGACTTCTTCGCGCACGGCGGCCACTCGCTGCTCGCCCTGCGTCTGACCGCGCGGATCCAGGCGGAGCTGGGTATCCGGGTGCCCCCGGCCGTGCTGTTCGAGGCGCCCACACCCGCCGCGCTCGCCGCGCGCCTGGCGACAGGGCAGGCGGAGGACCGGGACGACGACGCCTACGCCCCGCTGCTCACCCTGCGCCGCGAGGGCGACCTGCCCCCGCTGTTCTGTCTGCACCCGGGGCTGGGGCTCGGCTGGGCGTATGCGGCGCTGCTGCCGCACCTCGCGCCCGGGCGGCCGGTGTACGCGTTGCAGACGCCGGTGCTGCAGGGCGAGCAACTGCCGCGGACGATGGCGGAGTTGGCGGAGAGCTACGTGTCGCGCATCCGGGCGGTGCGGCCGCACGGGCCGTATCTGCTGCTCGGCCGGTCCTTCGGCGGGCCGATCGCCCATGAGGTGGCGGTGCGGCTGCGCGCGGCCGGCGAGAAGGTCGGGCTCGTCGCCGTGCTGGACGCGATGCCGAAGCCGCCCGAGGTGGCACGCGTACCGCTGGACCCGGCGGTCGTGGAGCAGTCAGCGCTGGACAACCTGCTGCGCAACGCGCTGCCCGGGGGTCCGGCCGGGCCGGGACCACTGGAGCGGGCCGAGGTCGTCGCCCGCGTCCACGCGCACAGCGCCCTGCTGGCCGACCTGGACGAACGGCGCCTCGACACCCTGGTCGCCGCCATGGAGCGGTACATCGAGCTGGCCCGCGCCTGGCGGCCGTCGCCGTACGACGGCCGCGTGACCCTCTTCTCGGCCACCCGCACGGCGGAGGCCACGACGGAGGAGAAGCACGCGGCGTGGCAGAACTGCTCGGCCGGAGTGGACGTGCACGAACTGGACTGCGAGCACAGCGATGTGCTCACGGCGGGGCCGGTCGGCGAGATCGCCACGGCCGTGGAGAACGTACTGGCAAGGGACCGCACGGGGGACGGAGCACAGGCAGATGGACGCTGACGACATCGGTACCGGGACCACTGAGGAGTACGAGTTCCCGACCTCGGACGCGCAGGCCCGGCTGCTCGTCCTGGACCACATGGACCCGGGCAGCGCGACCTACCACGTGCCCGCCGCCTTCACCGTGCACGGGCCCTTCGACATGGCCGCCTTCGGCCGTGCCCTCGACGCGCTCGTCGTCCGGCACGAGTCGCTGCGCACGGTGTTCCGCACCGGCACCGACGGAGTGCCGCTGCAGATCGTGTCGGCGGCCGGGCGGGCCGAGCCGCGCGTGGAGCGCGATGTCCCCGTGGCCGAGGTGGACACCCGGATGCGCGCGGAGGCCGCCCGACCCTTCGACGTGACGACCGGCCCGCTGCTGCGCTGCACGCTGTACGCCATCGCCGACGGCAGCCACCGCATCCTGCTCGTCGCCCACCACCTGGTCTGCGACGGCTGGTCGCTGGGCGTGCTGCTGCGGGAACTGTCGGCCGGCTACGAGAACGAGACCAAGGGGCTGGCCCATACGCTGCCCGAACTCGCCCTTCAGTTCCCGGACTTCGCGTCCTGGCAGCGCGAACGGCAGGCGAGCGGCGAGTACGCCGGCTCCGTCGCGTACTGGGCCGAGCGGCTGCGGGGCGCCGCCGGGACGGTCCCGCTGCCCTTGGACCGGCCGCGCGGTGCGGTCCGTTCGGCGGCGGGCGGCACCGAACGGTTCACGCTGCCGGCCGGGGTCCGCGAGCGGATCGCCGAGACGGCACGGGCGCGCGGCGGAACGCCGTTCATGGCCGTCTTCGCCGCGTACGCCGCGTTCGTGAGCCGGCTCTCGGGCGCCGAGGACCTGGTGATCGGCTTTCCCGTCTCCGGCCGGGACCGTCCGGAACTCCAGGACCTGGTCGGCATGCTGACCAACACCCTGGCCCTGCGGATCGACCTGTCCGGCGACCCGTCGTACCACGACCTGATCGACCGCCTGCGCACCGCCCTGCTGGACTCCCAGCCGTACCAGGACGCCCCCTTCGAGGCCGTCGTGAACGCTGTCGCCCCCGCCCGCGAGATCAGCCACGACCCGGTCGTCCAGGTGGTCTTCGGCTACGACGACGACACCGAACTGACGCTGCGCCTGGCCGGCGCCGAGACCGAGCGCGTCCATGTCGGCCTGGACACCGCGAAGTTCGACTTCCACCTCCAGGTGGAGCGCTGGGGCGAGGACCTCGCCGCGTATCTCATCCACCGCAGCGCCCTGTTCGAGGCGGAGACGGTACGCCGGTGGGTGCGGTGCTTCGAGACGCTGGTGGAGGGGTTGCTGGCTCAACCGGACGCGCCCTTGTCGACAGTCGACATGCTCCCGCCGCACGAACGCGCCCGGCTACTCGCCCTGCACAACCAGACACCGGGGAGGGCAGCGCCGAGAAGGGGCGCGGGGAACTGCGCGACCAGCCACAACGAACCCGCAGCCGCCATACGACACAACGCGGCACCCCCCAAGGCGCACCTGGTACCCGAACTCATAGCGGACCGCGCGGCCAAACAGCCGGAGGCCACCGCCCTGGTCTGCGGCCGGCAACGGCTCACGTACCGCGAACTGCTGACCCGCGCCGACACCCTCGCGGCCCGCCTGCGCGAGCACGGCGTACGCCGCGGCGACCGAGTCGGCCTGCTGCTGCCGAGGGGTACCGACATGGGCATCGCCGCCCTCGCGGTGCTCCGCGCCGGCGCCGCATACGTACCCCTGGACCCGGCCCATCCGGCGGCCCGCCTCGCCTACATGATCGCCGACTCGGGCACGTCCCTGCTGCTGACGGCGGCGGAGACGACAGGCCTGGCCGGGACGGACGTACCGGAACTGCGGGTCGACGAGGACACGCACACGGCACCCGCGCGGACCCCGGTGTCGTGCGCCCCCGGCGACCTCGCCTACGTCCTCTACACCTCCGGCTCCACCGGCGTCCCGAAGGGTGTCGCCGTCGAGCACCGCTCGCTGCTGAACCTCGCGACGAACGTGCGCCCCGTGTTCCCGGTGACCGCCGAGGACCGCGTCCTCCAGTTCGTGTCGTTCGGCTTCGACGTGGCCGTGTCCGACCTGTTCTTCCCCTGGGTCGCGGGCGCGGAACTGCACATCGCGCAGGACGACGAGCGACTCGGCGAGACGCTCCAGGCACGGCTCAGGGACTCCCGCATCACGTACGTCTTCCTGCCGCCGTCCGCCGCGATGACCCTGCCCCGCGCCCCGGGCGCCCTGCCCGAGCTGCGCACGCTCGCGGTCGGCGGCGAGGCGTGCCCGGCCGAGCTGGTGGAGCGGCTCGGCGAGGAGGGCCGCCGGATCGTCAACGCGTACGGCCCCAGCGAGGCCACGGTGTACTCCACCACGGCCGATCTGCGTCCGGGCGAGCCGGTGGTGATCGGTCACACCGTCCCCGGCTCCCGCGCCTACGTACTGGACCGCCGGCTGCGCCCGGTCCCGGTCGGCGTGACCGGCGAGCTGTACGTCGCCGGGGCCACGCTGGCCCGCGGCTACATCGGCCAGCCCGGGATGACGGCCGAACGCTTCGTCGCCGACCCGTACGGCCCGCCCGGCAGCCGGATGTACCGCACCGGGGACCTGTGCCGTGTCGACGCGCACGACGTGCTGCACTACCTCGGCCGCGGGGACTCCCAGGTGAAGCTGCGCGGCTACCGGATCGAACTGGGCGAGATCGAGGCCCTGCTGGCAGGACATGCCGATGTCACGGTGGCCGCTGCCGCGGTGCGCGGGGACGGTGCCGAGCAGCGGTTGGTGGCGTACCTGGTCACCACCGCGCAGATGCCGGACGCGGTGCTGCGTGCCCACTTGGCGCAGCGGCTCCCCGGCTACATGGTCCCGGATGTCTTCGTACGCCTGCCGGAGCTGCCCCTGAACCGCTCCGGCAAGATCGACCGGTCCCGGCTTCCCGAGCCGCCCTCGTCACGGCCGGCGTTGAGCGAGTCGTACGCCGCTCCGGGCAGCGCGACCGAGCAGCGCGTGGCCGAGGTCTGGCAGCGGGTGCTGACCCTGGACCGGGTCGGCGTGCACGACAACTTCTTCGACCTCGGCGGGAATTCGGTACGGCTGCTGGCGGTGCTCGCGGCGCTCCAGGAGCACCCGGACCACCGGGGCCTCACCCTGGTCGACCTCTTCCGGTATCCGACGGTGGCTGCCGTGGCGGCCCACCTCGACAGTACGGCCGAGAACACCGCACCCCGCGAGGAGGCGGCCCGGCGCGGCAGCGACCGCCGGGCGGCCCTGCAGAAGATCCGTTCCAGGAAAGGCACGACGCGATGACGACCGAGGAAGTCCCGATGCAGGATCTCGAATCCGCGGTGGCCGTCGTCGGCATGAGCGGCCGCTTCCCCGGTGCGCCGGACCTGGAGGCCTACTGGGCCAACCTGCGCGACGGCGTCCGCTCCCTGTCCACCTTCACCGAGAAGGAGTTGCTCGCCGACGGCGCTGACGCGGCGGAGCTGCGCAACCCCGCGTACGTCGCCGCACAGGGCCGGCTCGCGGACGCGGACCGCTTCGAGGCGGACCTCTTCGGCTTCAGCCGCACCGAGGCGGCGGCCCTGGACCCGCAGCACCGGGTACTGCTGGAGACCGCCTGGTCCGCCCTGGAGGACGCGGGCCACGCCCCGCTGAACGCCGCGTCCCGTACTGGCGTGTACGTGGGCGGCAGCCCGACCGAACACGCCCTGGCCGCCGGCACGGACCCGGCGCTCGCGTCGGCGATCGGCGCCCTTCAGGTCCGTATCCTCACCGACCGCGAGTTCCTGGCACCGTGGATCTCGTACCGACTGGGGCTGGACGGCCCGAGCATGACGGTCCAGACGGCCTGTTCGACCTCGCTCACGGCGGTCCATCTCGCCGTACAGGCCCTCCTCCTCGGCGAGTGCGACACCGCGCTCGCGGGCGGCGTGGCCGTCGGCAGTGTGCGCAAGCAGGGCTACGTCCACTACCAGGGCGGGATCTTCTCCCCCGACGGCCGCTGCCGCCCCTTCGACGAGAAGGCGGCCGGCACGGTGCCGGGCAGCGGGGTGGGCGTGCTGGTGCTGCGCCGGCTGGAGGACGCGCTGGCCGACGGCGACCCGGTGCGCGCGGTGATCCGGGGTACGGCGGTCACCAACGACGGTTCCGGCAAGGTCGGGTTCACCGCTCCGGGGGTGGACCAGCAGACGGCCGCGATCACGGAGGCGTGGGCGGCGGCGGGGCTGGAGCCGTCGGCGGCACAGTACGTGGAGGCGCACGGGACCGGGACGGAGCTGGGGGACCGGATCGAACTCGAGGCGGCGAGCGCGGCCTTCGCGGGCGGTGACGGCATCGGCATCGGCATCGGCTCGGTGAAGTCGAACATCGGGCATGCGGACGCGGCGGCCGGGGCGGCGGCGCTGATCAAGACGATCCTGATGCTGGAGAACGCCACGCTGGTCCCGACGGTGGACGTCACCAGCCCGGTCACCGCCCTCCGGGACTCGCCGCTGCGGTTGGTGACGGCGGCGGAGGAGTGGCCGGACAGGGCGGGCCTGCCCCGGCTGGCGGGCGTGACGTCGGTGGGGATCGGCGGCACGAATGTGCACGTGGTGGTGCAGGAGGCACCGGAGCGGCCGACCCGACCGGATCCGGCCGCGCACCCGCTGGTCCTGCCGCTGTCGGCCCGTACCGAGCGCCAACTCGGCGCTGTCGCGGACCGGTTGGCGAGGCGGCTGCGCGACGCGGACGCCCCGTCCCTGGCCGATGTCGCCCACACCCTGCGCACGGGCCGGGTCGCGATGCCCGTACGCGGTTATGTCGTGGCCGCCGGGGCACGGGAGGCCGCCGACAAGCTCGCGGCGCTGGCCGGGGGCCGCCGGGACACCACGACCGACCCCCGGGGCGAGGCCTGGCTCGGCGGCGAGGAGGTGACCTGGCCGGCCCTCGACGGAGACGCACGGCGGGTGTCGCTCCCGACGCACCCGTTCGCGGGTGACAGCTACGGCGCGCTGACGCTGAGGCGGCCCGCGGCGGCGGAAGGGACGGCTCAGGCGCCGGGCCCGCCGACACCGGCATCGACGTCGTCGTCGCCGTCGCCGTCGCCTGAGGACGAACTCGAGGCCGTGGTGGCCGAGTTGGTGATCGAGGCGCTGGATCTCAACGGCGCCGCCGATCTGCAGCAGACGTACTTCGAGGCGGGCGGCGACTCACTGACGGCCGTGCACCTCGCCGGAAGGCTCCGCGACGAGCTGGGCATCGACGTACCGATCCAGCTGTTCCTCGAACCGGTCACACTGAAGGACATGACGAACCGCATCGTCGAGATGAAGCAGAACGGTGGCGCCGACGGCGCCCTCGACGCCCTCCTGTCCGAGTTCGAGGCGGAGTCATGACCGTCCCGCTCCCGGACAGCGGGACCCGATGGCTCAGGGGCGTCAGCGCACCCGGCGCGAAGATCCGCCTGGTGTGCTTTCCCCATGCCGGCGGCGCGGCGGGCTTCTTCCACGACTGGGCCACGCTGACGCCACCGGAGATCGAGGTCGTGTCGGTGCAGTACCCCGGCCGCCAGGACCGCTTCTCCGACCCGTGCGCGACCACGATGGAGGAGCTGGCGGACGCGATCACGACGGCCCTGCTGCACGAGGTGACCGACGACCTGCCGTTGGCCTTCTTCGGGCACAGCATGGGTTCGTCGGTGGCGTACGAGGTGGCCCGCCGTCTGGAGGGCGTCCCCGGCCGCACCCTCACCCGCCTGATCGTGTCGGGCCGCACCCGGCCCCGTGTCCCGCAGGAGCAGCCGCCGCGCCCGCTCCAGACCGACACCGAGATCCTGGATCACGTCCGGCGACTGGACCCCGAGGGCGCCGCCGTCTACGAACACCCCGCGCTGCGGCCGGTGATCATGCCGGCCCTGCGCGCGGACTTCGGGCTGCTGGCGACGTACCGCCCGACCCGTCTGCGCCGGCTGGGAGTTCCGGTCACGGCCTGCGGCGGCGACCGCGATCCCGCCTGCACGATCGAGGATCTCTCGGCATGGGCGGACGTCACGACCGAAGGGCTGGACGTCCGGGCCTTCGAGGGGAACCACTTCTATCTCACCCCGCGCAGGGACGAGTTGCTCGCGCTGATCACCTCGCTGCTGATGTGAGGCGGGGCGTCGAACCGACGCGCACGAGGTGACGTGCAAGAGCTGAGAGAACTGGGCATGTTTCCCTTTCAACGACGTGAGGGGGCATGCCCCGATGAGCGAGGCCGCCGCACATACCCCGGCACCCCGGAGGGTCGTCGTGACCGGCCTCGGGGCGATCACACCGCTGGGCGTCGGGGCCGTCGAGCTGTGGCGGGGGCTGCTCGAGGCCGTCGCCGCCGCCCTGACGCTGTATCACGGGGTGGTGCCGCCGACCGTCGGGTGCGGGGAGGTCGACGACGGGATCGGGCTGGATGTGGTGAGGGGGGTGCCGCGGGCGCTGCCGGTGGACGGGGACCTGGTGCTCAGCAACTCGTTCGGGTTCGGTGGGCACAACGCTGTGCTGGCGCTGCGGCGGAGATAGGGCGCCCGCGGAGACTTCAGGCGGTGCGCTTGCGTGACGCCGTCTTCTTGGCCGTGGTCTTCTTCGCGGTGCTCTTGGCGGTGCTCTTCGCCGTCGACTTGGCTGCCGTCTTCTTCGCACCCTGGGCCGTCTTCGCGGTGGACTTCTTGGCCGACGACGCGGTCTTCTTGGCCGCCGCCTTCTTCGTCGCCGCAGTCGACTTCTTGCCCGCCGCCTGTTTGGGCGCCGCCCGGGCCGTCTTGCGCTGGGGCAGGGACCTGACCTCCGCCTCCGCCGGCTCCTCGCCGCGCGACTCCTTCGCCGCCCGCACGCTCTTCTCCAGGGCCGCCATCAGGTCGAGGACCTTGCCGGACTTCGCCGGTTCGGGTGACTCCGGCGGGGCCTCGCCGGCGGCCTTCGCGGCGACGACCTCCTCCAGGGCCTCGCGGTACTCGTCGTGCAGTTCATCGAGTTCGATCTCGCCGAGGGTGTCCATCAGGGCGTCCGCGAGGTCCAGCTCCTTGTCGTTCACGGTGACGTGCGCGTCGGGCGCGACGCCCTCCGGGGCGCGGACCTCGTCCGGCCACAGCAGCCCGTGCATGGCGATGGCGTCCTCGACCACGCGCAGCATGCCCAGGCGTTCACGGCCGCGGAGGGCGTACTTGGCGATCGCCACCTTCTGGCTCCGCTTCAACGCCTCCCGCAGCAGGGTGTACGGCTTGGCCGCGGGCGCGCCGCCCGCCGCGAGGTAGTAGGCGCTGTCCATCTGGAGCGGGTCGATGCGCTCCGCCGGCACGAACGCCACGATCTCGATCGTCTTCGCGGTCGGGAGCGGCAGGTGGGACAGGTCCTCGTCGGTGATCGGGATGATCGTGCCGTCCGCGTCCTCGTAGCCCTTGCCGATCTCGGCCTGGGTGACCTCGCGGTCCTCCAGTTCGCAGACCTTGCGGTAACGGATACGGCCGCCGTCCTCGGTGTGGATCTGACGGAAGGAGATCGAGCGGTTCTCCGTGGCGTTCACGAGCTTGATCGGGATGCTGACCAGGCCGAACGAGATGGCGCCGTTCCAGATGGATCGCACGTGCAGCACCCTTTCGATCGGTTTGCCAGGATCACCCGGACATCCTCCGTATTTTCTGGAATTCTCATCGTATGACGCCGATCACAGAGGTGGAGGGGCGACGGCTGGCGCTCAGCAATCTGGAGAAGGTGCTGTATCCGGCGACCGGCTTCACCAAGGGCGAGCTGCTGCACTACTACGCGACCACGGCCGACGCCCTGCTGCCGCATCTGCGGGATCGGCCGGTGTCCTTCCTGCGGTACCCCGACGGTCCGGACGGCCAGGTCTTCTTCACCAAGAACGTGCCGCCGGGCACTCCCGACTGGGTCACCACGGCCGAGGTCCCCCGTGTCGAGGGGCCGGCCCGCATGGTGTTCGTGCAGGACCTCGCCAGTCTGATGTGGGCGGCCAACCTCGTCACCGAGTTCCATACGCCCCAGTGGGTGATCGACGCTCCCGGCGAGGCCGACCGGCTGGTCTTCGACCTCGACCCCGGTTCGCCCGCCGGGGTGGTGGAGTGCTGCGAGGTGGCCCTCTGGCTGCGGGAACGGCTGGCGGCGGACGGTATCGAGGCGTACCCCAAGACGTCCGGCTCGAAGGGGCTGCATCTCGCCGCGGCCATCCGTCCCGCCTCGTCCGAGCGGGCCACCGAGTACGCCAAGGAGCTTGCCGTGGAGGCCGAGAAGGCCATGCCCCGGCTGGCGGTCCACCGGATGACGAAGAGTCTGCGGGCCGGCAAGGTGTTCGTGGACTGGAGCCAGAATGCCGCCCGCAAGACGACGGCGACGCCGTACACGCTGCGCGCTCGGCGTGAGCCTGCCGTGTCCGCCCCGGTGACGTGGGACGAGGTGGAGGGCTGCCGCTCCCCCGAGGCGTTGACCATCCTCGCGCCGGACCTGGCCGGGCGGCTGCAGGAGTACGGCGACCTCTTGGCTCCGCTGCTGGACGGGGACCGTGCAGGGTCGTTGCCGTAGTTTCAAGCGCCGGTCCAGGCAATTCAGCCCGTCTGGGGGCACCCCCTCTGGGGGAGTTTGAGGACGAGGCCCGTTCAGGGCCGGAGCGGGGGTCTGGGGGCGGCAGCCCCCAGCAAGGCCTGCGGTGGCCGACCCCACTCCTCAGCCGGCGGCCGGCCACACCCCCCGGTCCCGAGCCATCGCGTGCAGCGCCTCCACGTCCGCCGGTTTCAGGACCCCGCCCTCCCGGGCCAGCCCCGTCACCTCCGTGTCCTTGACGACGCGGACCTCCCGGAGCGGCCCGGTGACGGTCAGGTCGGACGGGGCGACCAGGGCGAGGACGGGGTGGACCTCGGCGGTGAGGGCGTAGGAGGCGCGGTCGGCGTCGGCGCGGACGCGGCGGAGCAGGGGGTGGGAGTCCCGGCGGCCGAGGGTGACCATCGGGTCGGCGACGGTCACCTTCTGCTTACGGGCGTACAGGCTGTACAGCGCGAACAGCCCGCCGGGGCCGATCACGAGGTGATGGATGCGGTCGCCGCCGGGCAGCGGCACGGAGTGCAGTGTGTGCCAGCCCGCGCCGTCGAGCCGGTCCAGCTCCGCTCCGACCGTCTGCTCCGCCGTCAGCGCCCGCTGCCGCGGGTCGGGACGGCGGAGTCGGCCGGCGGGTACCGGGTCGCGGTCGAGGGAGACCAGGAGCGCCTCGCCAGGACGGTTGGGCGCCAGGTCGTCGTCCGGATGCAGGGTCAGCCGGGCCAGCTCGGCGGGTGTGGGGACGGGGGGCGGCCCCACCGTCACCGGGCCGGTGACGAAGGGCCCGAGCGCCTCCAGCACATCCTCTCTGCGGTCGTCGCTGAGCAGGTTGATCCGGGCCGCCTCACGGTCGTACCAGGCGATGTTCCGCCCGTCCGTGAGGCAGACGTAGAGCCGCTCCTGGCCGTGCCGCCAGGTCGGTATGACGCGCAGTCCGCTCATGCACCATCACCCCACTGACCATGGGAACAGGCGGGGTGCTGCGCGGGCAAGAACCCGGTTACCTTTGAGAGGAGTTGGGCAGACCCCCCGCGAGGGGTGGGGGAGGTGCCGTTGCGTACCCGCAGGAAGCAACCCGACGTACCGGCTCCGGACAGCCCGTGGAGCGAGATCGTGCCCGGCCTGTGGATGGGCGGTCACGAGTTCCGGGGGCAGTCGGGCCAAGTGGAGTTCGCCGTCGTACGGGACGAGTTCGATCTCGTACAGACTCTGCTGCGCCTGCCCGGCCACGGGCCCGATCCCGGCGTGGCGCACCATGTGTGGCCGATCCCCGACGGACCGCTGGACGGCACCCAGCTCGCGGGGGTGATACGGCTGGCCGAGGCCGCGTGCGAGGCGCTGGACGGGGGCCGCAGGGTCCTCGTGCGCTGCTACCACGGCTACAACCGCTCGGGGCTCGTCATCGCCCACGCCCTGGTCCGCCGGAACCACTCCGCCGAGCAGGCGATCCGGCTGATACGCTCCCGCCGCTCTCCGTGGGCCCTGCACAACGAGCTGTTCGTCGACTACCTCCGTGCCGGACTGTCGACCGCCCGGCTCCTTGAGGAGCTCGCCGAGTAATCGTTTCGCCCGTCCGCCCACCGGGTGCGCAAAAAGGACTTCCGTCCGAATAGTGTGTACGGGCCGACACCACCCGATCCCCAGGAGAACCGTGCCCCGCAGCCGCCCCGCGCGCCTCGTCGTGCTCGTCGCCCTGCTGCTGGCGGCCACGACCGCCTGCGGTGACGCCGGGGGGCTCCAGGGCGCGGGCCCGACCGAGGTCGCGGTGAGCCCGGACAAGCTGTGGCCGAAGCTGACGCCGGCGTCCAGCCCCGCCTATCTCGTGGGCGAGGTGAACAGGGAGGTCGTGAAGGGCGTCGACCTGCCCAAGGGCGACATCCGCGATGTGCAGCCGGTGTCGGTCGTACGCAAGGAGATCGCCGGCCACCGGGACGAGTACAGCGGCAAGGACGCGCCGTACCGCGAGACCGGCAGCCTGATGGCCGATTGCGACGAGGGCGCCGGGCGCGGCGAGTGCCCGGTGCTGCGGCCGTACTACCGGGATCTGACCGGCGACGGACGGCCCGAGCTGACGCTCGGCTTCCGGCTGATGCCGGGCAAGACCACCGCGGTGCGCGTCTACACCGTCGAGAAGCACCGGCTCGTGCAGGTGATGGCCTGGGACGACGCCGTCAGCGGCGTCGAGCTGGCCGGACGGTCGGTGATCATACGCTCGCCGTCCGAGGTCGCCGGGTACGAGTACCGGCTGCAGTGGACCTGGGACGCGGACCAGAAGGCGATGCTGCTCACGCACGACGAGATGCTGCGCACCGGCCCGCACAAGAAGACGCCCCGCCCCTCGCCCTCACGCTCCGCGTCGCCCTCCCTCTCCCCGTCCGCCACCCCGTCGGCGAGCACCCCATGAGACTCGGGCTCCCCCAGTGGGCCGGCCCGCTCGCCGTGAAGGCCGCCCTCTTCATCACGGTGATGTGCTGCGCGCTCGCCGCGCTGCTCGGCATCCTCGTGCACGTCTCGGTGACGAACCAGACCGTCGGCCAGGCCCGCGACCTCGCGCTGTCCCGGCTGGAGGACGCGACGACCGCGTTCGAGGCCGGGGACACCCTCCCGTCCGGCGTCGGCCTGGATCCGCCGGAGCTGCCCGAGTCGCTGCGGGAGCTGGCGGTGGCCGGGGAGCGCGGCACGATGGTCGCCGACCACCGGGGGCGCCCCACGATGTGGGCGGCCGGCCCCGCCGACGGCGAGCGGGCCCTCGCGGTCGAGGTCGACTACTCGCAGCAGGCCCGCACCATCGAGGGGCTGGACCGCGCGATCGTGTGGTCGTCGGCGCTGGCGATCGGGGCGACGGTGCTGGTGGGCGCGTTCGCGGTGACGCGGGTGACGCGCCGGCTGCACGCCACGGCCCGGGTGGCCCGGCGGATCAGCGGAGGCGACCTGGACGCGCGGGTCGACGATCCCCGTACGAAGGATCCGACCCGGCCGCAGGACGAGGTGGCCTCCGTGGCGGCCGCCCTCGACTCCATGGCGTCCTCGCTGCAGAGCAAGCTGCTCGCCGAGCAGCGCTTCACGGCGGACGTGGCGCACGAGCTGCGTACGCCGTTGACCGGGCTGCACGCGGCGGCCGAGCTGCTCCCGACGGGGCGGCCGACCGAGTTGGTGCAGGACCGGGTGGCGGCGCTGCGCACCCTGACCGAGGATCTGCTGGAGATCTCGCGGCTGGACAGCGGACGTGAGCGGTCGGAGCTGGACACCGAGCCGCTCGGGGCGTTGGCCGAGCGGGTGGTGCGGGCGTCCGGGACGGAAACCGAGGTAGTCGTCGTTCGGGACGCCGTGGTGGAGACCGACCGGCGGCGGCTGGAGCGGGTGTTGGGGAATCTGGTGGCGAACGCGCACAAACACGGGCGTGGGCCGGTCGTTCTGACGGTGGAGGGCCCCGTGGTGACCGTGCGGGATCACGGCGTGGGCTATCCGGAGTACCTCGTCGCGCACGGGCCGCAGCGGTTCCGGACGGAGGGCGGGTCCAAGGGGCACGGGCTGGGGCTGACCATCGCGTTGGGGCAGGCGGAGGTGCTGGGCGCACGGCTGACGTTCACCAATTCGGCGGACGGCGGAGCCGTTGCGACGCTGACGCTCCGCTAGACGCGATCGCGGACAGAGCGCCCCTCCTCGCTCCATCGGCCCCAAGCCACGCTGGCGCTGAGCCGTAAGGCACACAAGACGGACTAATTGGGTAAGTTCCGGACATGACCAAGGCCGGATCCACCCTGGTGGCAGCGGACGCGCCCGCTCCCGCCGCACGTCTCCCCCGGCGCCGTGGCATCGAACTGGCCCTCATCGTCGTGGCCGTCCTGCTCTCCGTGTACGGCTACTGCGCGGTCGGCCTCGCCAAGAACGGCACCGTCCCGCCCGGCGCAGCCGGCTACGGCGCCGGGCTCGGCGTACTCGCGCTGGTCGCGCATCTGGCGGTGCGCCTGCGCGCCCCCTGCGCCGACCCGCTGCTGCTGCCGATCGGCGTGCTGCTCAACGGCCTCGGCCTGGTCCTGATCTACCGGCTCGACCTGGAGACACCGGACGACCGGGCGGCGCCCGCCCAACTCGTGTGGTCCACGCTGGGGGTGGCCCTGTTCATCGTGGTCGTCCTCCTGCTGCGCGACCACCGCGTGCTCCAGCGCTACTCCTACGTGTGCGTGGTGGCCGCGCTCGTTCTCCTCACCCTGCCGATCTTCTTCCCGGCCGTGAACGGCGCCCGCATCTGGATCCGGATCGCCGGATTCTCCATCCAGCCCGGTGAGTTCGCGAAGGTGCTGCTCGCGGTGTTCTTCGCGGCGTACCTGGCCGCCAACCGCAGCGCGCTGGCGTACACCGGCCGGCGCGTCTTCGGCGTCAACCGGCTGCAACTGCCCACCGGGCGCGTCCTCGGCCCGATCGTCGCCATCTGGCTGCTGAGCGTGGGCGTACTGATCCTCGAACGCGACCTGGGCACCTCGCTGTTGTTCTTCGGCCTGTTCGTGGTCCTTCTCTACGTCGCCACCGGCCGCACCGGCTGGATCGCACTCGGCCTGCTGCTCGCGGCGCTCGGCGCGGTGGCCGTGGGGCAGTTGGAGCCGCATGTGCACGGCAGGGTCGAGGACTGGCAGCATCCGTTCGCGTCGATCGAGGCGGGCGAGGGCCCGAACCAGCTGTCCCAGTCGCTGTTCGCCTTCGCGGCGGGCGGCATGCTCGGCACCGGACTGGGCCTCGGCCACTCGATCCTGATCGGCTTCGCCGCCAAGTCCGACTTCATCCTGGCGACGGCCGGGGAGGAGCTGGGCCTGGCGGGCCTGTCCGCGATCTTCCTGCTCTACGGCCTGCTGGTGGAGCGCGGCTACCGGGCGGGCCTCGCCCTGCGCGACCCCTTCGGCCGCCTCCTCGCGGTGGGGCTCGCCTCGATCGTGGCGCTCCAGGTGTTCGTGATCGCCGGCGGGGTGACGGGCCTCATCCCGCTGACCGGCATGGCGATGCCGTTCCTGGCACAGGGCGGCTCCTCGGTGGTCACCAACTGGGCGATCGTGGCGCTGCTGATCCGGGTGAGCGACCGGGCGCGCAGCCGCCTCGGCGTCCCCAAGAGCGAGGAGGCCGCCGTGCCGACGGAACCCGACGCCACCGCGGAGGCCGCCCGATGACCCGGCACATCCGGCACGCCGCCTTCTTCTGCGCGCTGCTGCTGATCGCGCTGCTCGTGAACGCCGCCCGCATCCAGGTCTTCGAGGCTCCGTCCTACGACGACAACATCGCCAACCGCCGCACCACGATCGCCCGTTACGGGCAGCCGCGCGGCGACATCCTGGTCGACGGCACACCGGTCACCGGCTCCCGGGACACCGGCGAGCACCTCCGCTACGAACGGACGTACACGAACGGCCCGATGTACGCCCCCGTCACCGGCTTCGCCTCGCAGGTGTACGGCACGACCCTGCTGGAGCACGCCGAGGACGGCGTCCTGTCGGGCACGAACCCGCTGCTGACGCCGTTCCCGCTGTGGAACGGCGTCGCCGTCCGCGACCTCAACCCCGGCGGCAACGTCGTGACCACGCTTCGCAGGGCTGCGCAGGAGGCAGCGTACGAGGGCCTCGCCGGCCGCAAGGGCGCGGTGGCGGCCATCGAGCCGTCGACGGGCCGGATCCTGGCCCTGGTGTCCGCCCCGTCGTACGACCCGTCCGTCCTGTCCGGGAACCGCTCGGCCGTGGCCAGGTCCTGGTCGACCCTGAACCGCGACGCCGACAAGCCGATGCTCAACCGGGCGGTGCGCAAGACGTATCCGCCGGGTTCGACCTTCAAGGTGATGACGGCGGCGGCGGCCCTGGACTCGGGCGTCGTCGAGAACCTGGACGACCGCACCGACTCCCCGGAGCCGTACACCCTCCCGGGCACCAGGACCTCGCTCACGAACGAGTCCAAGGGCTGCCGGAACGCACCGCTGCGCAAGGCCTTCGAGTGGTCGTGCAACACGGTGTTCGCCAAGCTGGGCGTCAAGGTCGGGGTGGACCGGATGGCGGCGACCGCGGGAGCCTTCGGCTTCAACGACCCGAACCTCAAGATCCCCTACTCGGTCGCCGAGAGCACCTTCGACACCGAGGTGGACAAGGCCCAGCTCGCCCTGTCGTCGATCGGCCAGTACAACACCCGCGCCACCCCCCTGCAGATGGCGATGGTCGCGGCGGCCGTGGCGAACGGCGGCCAGGTACGGTCGCCGTACCTGGTGGAGCGCACGACCAGGGCGGGCGGCTCCACGGTCTCGACGGCCGGATCCCGCCCGATGCGGCAGGCCATGCGCCCGTCGACCGCCGTCCTCCTCAAGGAACTCATGGTGGACGTGGTACGCGAGGGCACCGGCACGAACGCCTGGATCCCGGGCACGACGGTGGGCGGCAAGACCGGCACGGCCCAGCACGGCCTCGGCAACTCCGGCACGCCCTACGCCTGGTTCGTCTCCTGGGCGCAGGGCGACACCGACCTGGAGCCCAAGGTCGCCGTAGCCGTGGTGGTGGAGGACGCGGACGCCGACCGGGGCGAGATCAGCGGCGGCGGGGACGCGGCGCCGATCGCGCGGGCGGTGATGGAGGCGGTACTGAAGTCCTCCTCACGCGAGGACAGTTGACGCAGGCGACCATGCCCACGTGCTGAGACACCCCCTGCAATCCCGCCGCCGCCCGACCTATCGTTCGGTCCATGACGACATCAGCCGCGCAGGAAGCCGCCTACGAACTCGCCCAGGTCAACATCGCCCGCCTCAAGGCTCCGCTGGACTCCCCGCAGTTGAAGGACTTCGTCGACAACCTCGACCCGGTGAACGCCGATGCCGACGCCGCAGACGGCTTCGTGTGGCGGCTGGAGGGCGACACGGGCGACGCGACGGACGTGAGCGTCTTCGGCGACGACTGGCTGATCATCAACATGTCGGTGTGGCGGGACACGAACGCCCTGACCGCGTACATGTACCAGGGCCGCCACCGCGAGATGCTGGCCCGCCGCCGCGAGTGGTTCGAAAAAGTGCAGGAGGCGATGGTGACCCTGTGGTGGGTCCCCGCGGGCCACCGCCCGACGGTCGCGGAGGCCGAGTCCCGGCTCCTGCACCTGCGCACGAACGGCCCGACCCCCTACGCCTTCACGCTGCGCACGTCGTTCCCGCCACAGGGGGCGAAGCCGCTGCTCGGCGAGGTGCCGGACGGCCTGGGCTGCTCGGTCTAGGGGCGGATCCGTCCAGGACGGCTCTGCCTAGGACGGCTCGGCCTCGGCCCCCGCCTCGATCGCACCCTCGACCTCCGCGACCCGCTCCCGCTCCTCCGCCGCGAACCGCTCGGCATCGAGCTTCTCGGCGACCTCCTCGTCCTGAGCCATGAGCAGGTCCAGATTCGAGTCCCCCATCTCGAACACCCCCATGTCCACATAGGCCTGCTGGAGGCGCTCGCCCCACAGCCCGATGTCCTTGACGCAGGGGACGATGCGCGAGAAGAGCAGCCGCCGGAACAACTGCAGAAACTCGGACCGCTCGCTGATCTGCTCGGCCTCGGCCTTCGGAATGCCGAAGTTCTCCAGGACCTCGACGCCTCGCAGCCGGTCCCGCATCAGATAGCAGCCCTCGATGGCGAACTCCTCACGCTCCCGGAGCTCGGCGTCGCTCAGCTGCTTGTAGTAGTCCCGAAGCGCCATCCGCCCGAAGGCCACGTGCCGTGCCTCGTCCTGCATCACATAGGCCAGGATCTGCTTGGGCAGGGGCTTGTCGGTGGTGTCCCGGATCATCCCGAAGGCGGCCAGCGCCAGCCCCTCGATCAGCACCTGCATCCCGAGGTAGGGCATGTCCCAGCGGCTGTCCCGCAGCGTGTCGCCCAGCAGTGACTGCAGGTTGTCGTTGATCGGATAGACCATGCCGATCTTCTCGTGCAGAAAGCGCCCGTAGATCTCGGCGTGCCGCGCCTCGTCCATGGTCTGCGTGGCCGAGTAGAACTTCGCGTCCATGTCCGGCACCGACTCCACGATCCGCGCGGCGCAGATCATCGCGCCCTGCTCACCGTGGAGGAACTGGCTGAACTGCCAGGAGGCGTAGTGCTTGCGCAGCTCGCCCTTCTCCCGCTCGCTCATCCTGGCCCAGTACGGCGTCCCGTACAGCGCCATCGACTCGTCCGGCGTACCGAGCGCGTCGTACGGATCGACCTCCAACTCCCAGTCGATCCGCAGCTGCCCGTCCCACTGCTTGTCCTTGCCCTTCTGGTACAGGGCCAGAAGCCGGTCACGCCCGCCGTCGTACTCCCAGCTGAAACGGGCCGCGCCGGACGCCGGCACCTGCCAGATCGATTGCCCCGGATCCTTGGCGTACAGGTCGTATGTCGGCATGCCTCGCAGGCTCACACGCGATAGACGAGCGGTCAACAAGTCCTGCGCAAGGGATTGACGAGCTTGCTGACAAGCAGTCTCATAACAGTCGGACGACGTACCCCCGGGTAACAGAGGTGAGAGACCGATGACGACCCTGACGGAAGCCGACGCGATCGACGGGCTGCGCGACGCACTCGGCCTGCTCAAGGACCGCGAGCAGGTGGCCGAGCGGCTGCTCGCCTCTTCCGCCAAGCACTCCTTCGACCCCGACAAGGAACTGGACTGGGACGCGCCCTACGAGGAGGGCAAGTGGTTCTGGCCCCCCGAGCTGGTCTCGCTCTACGACACCCCGCTATGGAAGCGCATGAGCGAGGAACAGCGCGTCCTCCTCTCCCAGCACGAGGCCGCGGCCCTCGCCTCCCTGGGCATCTGGTTCGAGATCATCCTCATGCAGCTCCTGGTCCGCCACATCTACGACAAGGCGGCGACGAGCGCACACGTCCGCTACGCACTCACCGAGATCGAGGACGAGTGCCGCCACTCCAAGATGTTCGCCCGCCTGATCTCCCACGGCGACACACCCTGGTACCCCGTCAGCCGCGCACACCAGAACCTGGGCCGCCTCTTCAAGACGATCTCCACCACCCCCGGCTCCTTCACGGCCACCCTCCTCGGCGAGGAGGTCCTCGACTGGATGCAGCGCCTGACCTTCCCGGACGAGCGCGTCCAGCCCCTGGTCCGGGGCGTCACCCGCATCCACGTGGTCGAGGAGGCCCGCCACGTCCGCTACGCCCGTGAGGAACTGCGCCGCCAGATGGTGACGGCCCCGAGGTGGTCCCAGGAGTTCACCCGCATCACCTCCGGCGAGTTCGCCCGCGTCTTCTCCGTGGCCTTCGTCAACCCCGAGGTCTATACGAACGTAGGCCTGGACAGGCGCGAGGCCATGGCCCAGGTCAAGGCCAGCGCCCACCGCCGCGAGGTCATGCAGACAGGCGCGAAACGCCTGACGGACTTCCTGGACGACATAGGCGTACTGCGCGGAGCGGGCCGCCGCCTGTGGAAGTCATCGGGCCTGCTGGCGTAACCAGGGGGCGCACCCCCACGGCGCGGCACCCGCGTACGGCGGCAAGGGGCCGTGTCGGGGGGTGTCCGCCCGCAGCGGCGGGCGTCAAGAACCAGCACCTCTTGAGAGAGCTCAACCGCCCGACCGAGGACGGACACCCCCCGGCACGGCCCCGACCACCCCACACCCGCAGGCGCTACGCGCACCCCCACCGAACAGCAACAGGCCGCCGCAGGCACCCCCGCCCAACCGCCGGAGGCAAGACGCCCCACCCCCGGCGACTACCCTGCTGGTCATGACGCCCTCGGCCCCCACCCCCGCCTACCGTCGCCTGAGCGTCGAGGAACGCCGCACCCAACTCCTCAACGCCGCCCTCACGCTCTTCGCACACCGAGCCCCCGAGGACGTCTCCCTGGACGACGTGGCAGAGGCAGCCGGCGTCTCCCGCCCCCTGGTGTACCGCTACTTCCCCGGCGGCAAGCAACAGCTCTACGAGGCCGCCCTGCGCTCGGCCGCCGAAGAACTCCAGCACTGCTTCGACGAACCCCGGGAAGGCCCCCTCGTCCCCCGGCTGTCCCGCGCCCTCGACCGCTACCTGACCTTCGTCGACCAGCACGACGCCGGATTCAGCGCCCTGCTCCAGGGCGGCAGCGTGGTGGAG
The DNA here is from genome assembly GCF_055656945.1 of Streptomyces sp. NPDC111606. Lineage (NCBI taxonomy): Bacteria > Bacillati > Actinomycetota > Actinomycetes > Kitasatosporales > Streptomycetaceae > Streptomyces > Streptomyces sp. NPDC111606. The sequence goes on along the minus strand of NZ_JBVKBY010000002.1, from coordinate 714,413 downwards.
ACGTCCCGCACGACGGCCATCGTCGACGGCGTACGACGCGCCGCGGCGGAGCACGTCCTGCGCCACCTGGACGTCACCGACCCCGGTCGCCTGCTCCGCATGACCGTACGGATGTGGATCACCGCGGTCGAGGCGGCCTCCCTGATCTGGCTGGACGAGGGCAAGCAGCCCCCCGTGGAGGAACTGCGGGACTGGCTGGTGGAGCAGTTCGTGGCCGCACTCTCCGTCACCGCGGGCCGGGACCCTCAGACCGCCGCCCTGACCGAGAAGCTGGCGGAGCAGCCGACCGAACAGCCGACCGCGGATAGCTGAGACTGGTGCCGTGAAGAGCGAAGACACCCCCTTCGAGGGCGGCCCCATGGACGGCCGGGTCCTGCCCGTACTGCTGGGCATCACGGGCCACCCGCCCAAGACGTACCGCATCCCCGTCCCCGACCCGCACGGCGGCGAGCCCACGGTCCTCGTCTACCGCCGCGTCCCCCGCACACCGGGCACCCGCATGAGCCTCTCCCAGCGCTGGAAGTACGAGTACGACCCCGAGGGCAAGCACAGCCGCCGCCTGAACTGGCCCTGGTCCAAGCCAGACACCACGCCGCAGAGCAAGCCGCACGACTCGAACGAGTGAAGTCACTGGGCCGAGCTGCGCACACCTACCGCGCGAACCGGCCTCCCCCGCCTGATCCTCACGGTACGGAGCAGAAAGCCTCTCCGCACCGGAGGTGATGACGTGTCAGGAAGGCGAAGGCTGCTGCGTCGGGCACGCACGACGGCGGTGTCGGCGGCCACGGCGACCGCGACGATCCTCGCGTCGGCAGCCGCATCCTCACCCGCGACTGCGGCGCCCGAGCCCGCACCCGACCCACAAGAGCAGTCCACCGCACGGCTCCTGACAGACCTTCAGCGCCTCTACCGCGAGACCGAGAAGGCGACGGAGACCTACAACGCCACCGAGGAAAAGCTCAAGAAGCAGCGCACCGAGGTCACCCGCCTGGACACCGCCCTGTCCCGCGCCCGCCTCTCCCTGCACGACAGCCGGGGCGCGGCCGGCCGCCTGGCCCGCCAGCAGTACCAGAACACCACCGACATCTCCCCGTATGTGCGCCTGCTTCTGGCCCGCGACCCCCAGCACGCCCTGGACCAGGGCCACGTCATCGGCCTGCTGGCACGCGAGCGCGCCGAAACGGTCGGCCGCCTGACCGGCACGGAACACAAGGCCGACGAACTGGCCCACAGGGCCCGCAAGGCCTTGGACGACCAACTCGTCCTGGCCGAACGCCAGAGGAAGAACAGGGACGCCGTGCACAAGCGTCTCAAGAAGGTCGAGGAGCTCCTGGCGTCCCTGACCGCCGACCAGCTCACCGCCCTGGCGGCGTTCGAGAAGAAGAGCATCACCAAAGCCCAGAAGGACCTCATGGCATCCGGCGGCCTGGCCAAGGAGGACCACAAGCCGTCCTCCGAGGCCAACCGTGCGATCCGCTACGCCAGGAAGCAGCTCGGAAAGCCCTACAAGTGGGGCGCGGAGGGCCCGAAGTCATACGACTGCTCGGGCCTGACGTCCGAGGCCTGGGCGCACGCCGGCACCCGCATCCCCCGCACGAGCCAGGAGCAGTGGGCACGGCTCGACCGCATCCCCCTGACCGAACTGCGACCGGGCGACCTGGTGATCTACTTCCCGGACGCCACACACGTGGCCATGTACGTCGGCAAGGGCAAGGTGATCCAGGCCCCACGCCCCGGCGAGAAGATCAAGGTCTCCCCGATCGCGTCGAACCCGCTCCTGGGGGCGGTACGCCCCGAGGTCAGGCCCCCGAAACCTCCGCGAGGTAAGCCCCGGTCTTCTCCGGCTCATAAAAGAAGTTCTCAAAGTCGGACGGATCATTGAAGCCGTTGGCGAACCGGTCGGCGACGGGCGGCAACTGCCCGGCCGCGCCGATGAGGTTGAGGATGTGCTCGGGCGGCGGCGCCAGCATCGCGTTCGTCCACTTGGTGACGTGCTGCGCGGTGTCCCAGTAACGGTCGAAGGTGGCGCGCATCCACGCCTCGTCGAACTCCTTGTCCCCGTGCTCGAGGATCGAGGCGAGGTACGCGGCAGCGCACTTGGACGCGGAGTTGGAGCCCTGCCCGGTGATCGGGTCGTTGGCGACCACGACATCGGCCACACCCAGCACGAGCCCGCCGCCGGGAAGCTGCCCGACGGGGTTGCGCACGGTCGGCGCGTACCGCCCGCTCAGCGTGCCGCCCGCGTCCGTGAGCTCGACCTTGGTCGCCCGGGCGTACTCCCAGGGGACGTACTTCTCCATGAGTTCCAGGGTCAGGGAGAGGTGCTCCGCCGGGTCCTTCACGCCGTCGAAGACATCGAGCGGCCCGCCGGGTATGCCCTCCCAGAACAGGATGTCCGCCCGCCCGGAGGTCGTCAGGGTGGGCATGACGAACAGCTCGCCGACGCCGGGTACGAGGTTGCAGCGGACGCCTTCGGTGTCCGGGTGCTCCGGACGCGGGCCCAGGCCGTGGACGTACGCCACGGCAAGCGCGCGCTGCGGCTCGCCGTACGGGGACCGCTCGGCATCCCGCCCGAACATCTGGACGAGCTCGCCCTTGCCGGCCGACACCAGCACCAGGTCGTACGTACGGGAGAAGTAGTCGAGGTCGCCGACCGCCGCGCCGTGGATGACCAGCTGGCCGCCGCGCTGCGCGAACGTCTCCATCCAGCCGGCCATCTTCACCCGCTGGTCGACCGACTGCGCGAAGCCGTCGAGGCGCCCCAGCCAGTCGATCGCCCGCGCCGCGGGGCCCTCGCCCCAGGAGCCGGGAGCCGCCACCGAGACGCCGAGTCCCTCGATCTTCGGGGCCTGGGACTCCCAGAAGTTCAGCTGGAGATCGCGCTCGTGCTGGAGTGCCGTGTGGAACATGCACTGCGTGGACATGACCCGGCCGGAGCGGATCTCGTCCGCCGTCCGGTTGGACATCAGGGTGACCTCGTACCCGTTCGACTGGAGTCCGAGGGCTATCTGGAGTCCGGACTGGCCGGCTCCGACGACGAGTATCTTCCGCATCCGGGGTTGTTCTCCTACTCGGGGGTGACGTCCAGCGCGTGGCCGACGAGGGACAGGAGAGTCTCGATGACCGAGATCCGCCGCCGCGCGTCCATGATCATTACAGGTATGTGCGCCGGGATCGTCAATGCCTCCCGCACGTCGTCCGGCTCGAACAGATCGCTGCCGTCGAAGTGGTTGACCGCGACGACGTACGGCAGTCCGCAGCTCTCGAAGTAGTCCAGCGCCGGGAAGCAGTCCTTCAGTCGCCGGGTGTCGGCCAGCACGACCGCGCCGATCGCGCCGCGCACCAGGTCGTCCCACATGAACCAGAACCGCTGCTGGCCCGGCGTGCCGAACAGGTAGAGCACCAGGTCGTCGTCGAGCGTGATGCGGCCGAAGTCCATGGCCACGGTGGTGGTCAGCTTGCCGGGCGTCGAGGTGAGGTCGTCGGTCTCCTCGCTCGCCTCGGTCATCAGCGCCTCGGTCTGCAGGGGCGTGATCTCCGAGACGGCCGTGACCAGCGTGGTCTTGCCGACGCCGAAGCCACCGGCCACGACTATCTTCGTGGCTATGGGGGCCCGGGTGCGATCCGTCTGCCAGGGCTGTTCGGGCCCCTCTTGGCCGAGGAGCGGGGAGACACCGCGAGCGGCGTCAGAGACGACGGAGTCCACTCAGCACCCTTTCCAGCAGAGCACGGTCCGGCCGGCCCGTGCCGTGACCGGTTCCCGTGCCGTACACCCGGATCTTTCCCTGGTCCGCGAGGTCGCTGAGGAGCACCCGGACCACGCCGAGCGGCATCTTCAGCAGCGCGGCGATCTCGGCCACCGTGCGCATCCGGCGGCACAGTTCGACGATGGCCCGCAACTCCGGCATCACCCGGGTGTTGAGGGAGCCATTCGTCAGTTCCTTGCGCTCCTGCGGGGCCTCCAGCGCCGCCACGAACGTCTCCACGAGGAGGACGTGGCCGAAGCGGGTACGGCCGCCGGTGAGCGAGTAGGGGCGTACGCGGGCGGCTTTGCGGTCGCCGCCGCGTACGGGGAGTTGCTGCCTGTTCTTCGGGGCATTGCTCATCGGGTACTCCCTGCCGACGCGGCATCTAGGGATTTCCGTAGCTCGCTGCGGAGTTCGGGGGTGAGGACATGGCCGGCCCGGCCGACGAAGAGCGCCATGTGGTAGGCCACCACGCTCATGTCGCAGTCCGCGGAGCCGTGCACACCGAGCAGCGACCCGTCGCTGATGGACATCACGAAGAGGCTGCCCTCGTCCATCGCGACCATCGTGTGCTTCACGCCGCCGAACTGCATCAGCTTGGCGGCCCCGATGGTGAGGCTGCCGATGCCGGAGACGATGGTGGCGAGGTCGGCGGAGGAGCCCCGGGGGCCGGTGGGCCGGTCGGTCCTGGCCTCCCGGGCAGCCTCGTTGCGGGCGTGGTCCGAGGAGAGCAGGAGCAACCCGTCGGAGGAGACCACCGCGACTGACTGGATGCCCGGCACCTCCTCGACCAGATTCGTCAACAACCAGTGCAGGTTGCGGGCTTCACTGCTCAGTCCGAAGGTACTGGGCGCGGTCAACTGCTTGCCTCCTCGGCTGTGCCCCCCGTGGCTGCTTCGGTTTCCGTGCTCGGTGCCGGGTTCTGGCCCGTGTGTTCGGCGATCTCCGCCTGTACGTCGCGGTAGCCGGCCGCCGCTCCCTGGCGGAAGCCCCCCAGCCTCCTGCGGAGGGCGTCGGCGTCCACCGTGCCGGTCCGCCGGCGCGGGGCCTGGGCGGGGGCGGTGATCTTCGGGGTGCGCTTGGGCAGGCCCTTGTCGGTGACGGGTTCATCCGCCTCGTCGGGGACGCGTTCGTGCACCGCCTCGGCTTCGCCTCCGGCGGCGTCGTCGGGTGCGGGTGGCCCCTGCGGGGCGTCCTCGCTGTCGGCGGCCGCGGGTTCGACGGCTACCGGTTCGGCCGCTGCCGGCGGTTCCTCCCCCGTCGCCTGCGCCGGGATCAGCAGCTCCATCGTCGTCTCGGCGGGATGCTCGCGCTCCCGCTCGGCCTCGGGTGCCACCGCCCGGTGTACGGGCTCCTCGGCGTCCTCGGTCTCCCGTACGGCCGTGTCGGCGTCCCCGGCTCCCCGTACCGCCCTCTCCGCCAGTGCCACCAGCAGGTCCCCGCCCTTGCCGCGGCCGGGCAGGACGTTGGAGTTGGCCTCCGCGTCGGCGCCCGGGAGGGAGAAGGTGTGGGCGCCGGTGTGGTGCGGCGTGTCCGAGGGGACCGCGGCCGGCTGGGCCGCCGCCAGCAGGCCCTTGGGCAGGACCGCGACCGCCGCGACGCCGCCCTGCTTCTGCTCGCGCAACTGGACGCGGACGCCGTGGCGGTGGGCGAGGCGGGCGACGACGTACAGGCCGAGGCCCAGGCCTTCATCGCCCTCCTGGTCGTAGGAGTTCTCCGGGTCGAAGTCGGCGAGACGGGAGTTGAGGCGGGACATGCGCTCGCCCGTCATGCCGATGCCCTCGTCCTGGACGGAGATCATCACCTCGCCGCTCTCCAGCAACCAGCCGGAGATCTCGACGGGCAGGTCGGGCGGGGAGAACGACGTGGCGTTCTCCATCAGCTCGGCCAGCAGGTGGGAGAGGTCGTCGGCCGCGAAGCCCGCCACGTGCGCGTGCGGCGGCAACGCGGCGATACGGACCCGCTCGTACCGCTCGATCTCGCTGACCGCCGCGCGCACGACGTCGACCAGCGGCACCGGTCCGGCGTGCTGCTGGACATGCTCGGTGCCGGCCAGGACGAGGAGGTTCTCGCTGTGCCGGCGCATGACCGTGGCGAAGTGGTCCAGTTTGAACAGGGTGGCGAGGCGCTCGGGGTCCTGCTCGCGCTCCTCCAGGCCCTCGATGACGGCGAGCTGACGCTCGACGAGGCCGAGGGTGCGCAGGGCCAGGTTGACGAAGGTGCTGCCGATGCTGTCGCGCAGGCGTTCCAGCTGGGCGGCGGACTCGGCGAGTTCGGTACGCAGCTCCTCGCGGGCGTCGGCCATCTTCTGGCGCTGCCCGACGAGGTGCTTGCGGTCGGACTCCAGGGTGCCGATGCGCTCGTGGAGGGCGAGGGCGTGCGCGTGCAGGGCGTTGACGGAGTCGACGACCTGGGCGAACTCGTCCCTGCGCCCGGTGAACTTGACCGGCTCCTGAGCCGCCGGGTCCTCGGCCTGCGCGAGCCGGGCGGAGCCCAGGCGCAGCACGGCGAGGGGCCGGGTGAGGCTGCGGGCCATGCCCGTGGCGACGCCCACGGCGAGCAGCATCAGGGCGCCGAGGATCGCGATCCGGATCTCCAGCGCGGTGACGTCGTCGTCGCGCAGCTCCTCCAGGGCCTTGGTGCGGCGGTCGTAGAGGGCGGACTCGACGCCGCGCATCATGTCGACGCGGGCGGAGAGGGCGGCCTCGACGCGTCCGGCGTCGGTGGCCAGGTCGCGGTCGGACAGCGTGGCCTGGTCGGTGAGGGCGGCGAGGTACCGCTCGGCGGTGCCGATCTCGGGGCCGGTGACCGTGGAGTCGTACGAGGTGCGCGCGGTCTTCGGGGCGGAGTCGCGGAAGTCGGCGACGGCGGCGTCGGAGCGCAGGCGGGCCTGCTGGGCGGCGGCGCTGAGGGCGGCGCGCTGCTCGGCGTCGGCCTCCGAGGCGGTCTCGCGGGTGGTCGGGACGCCGGTGACCGGGTCGATGACGGTCTCGGTGGTGGTCGGCACGCTCAGCGCGGCGAGCAGCAGCCCCCGGGTGGCGGCGGCCTGCTGTACGGCGGAGTCCAGCTCGGCCAGCGCGTAGGCACCGGAGCCCGCGCGGGGCGGCATCTGCTCGGCCAGCCGCTCGGCGAGCCGGTGCAGTTCGGTGATGGTGGCCGAGTAGGCGTTGTGCGCTTCCAGCGCGGTGCTCTTGCCGGTGAGCGCGCCCCTGCGCAGGGCCCCGATGCCGTCGAGGTCGTCGTGCAGGGAGGCGGGCGCGTCGGGGTCGGCGCGCAGCTCCTCGACCTGCCGGTCGACGCGGGCGCTGCGCTGCTCGCTGGGCGCCTTGGACTTGGGACGGCCGGCGGCGACGTACGTCGTGACCTCGTCGCGCTCGTCCGCCAGGGAGTGCGCGAGGGTGAGCGCGTCCTCGGTCTGGGCGGCGAGGGTCACCAGCTCCTGGGAGTCGTGCAGTTGCCCGGAGGCGGCGACGACCGAGGGGACGCCGGCCCCGGCGATGGCGGCGGCCACGACGGCGACGGCGACGATCAGCCGGTTCCGTACGTGGGTCGAGCGCCCCTTGCCGGCGGGTGTGGCGTCGGTGGTGGTGCCGGGAGTGGGCTGTGCGCCCCCCGCGGAGGCCGTCTTCTTGCCTGAGCGACGTGGCCGCATCTTCTGCACCGGTGCTCGCATTCCTGACTCGTGATACCCATGGGTCCGGATGACGCTCCGTCAACTACCGCCGACCTCGCGTGCACCCCTTCCCCAAGCTCTCGACATTGCTCGAGCTGGGGGTGTCCTCACCGGTCCCCGACCCTCCCAGTGCCGGTGGGCAACGGCCGCGCATCACCTGACCCGCCACCCGAAGGAGTGAACCCCGGAGGAGAGTTGGCGGGCAAGTTCCTCTGGCGCTTGCACCCGCCTTGTACGGCAGGCCGGTTGGACGTCTGGGGCAGGCGGTGGCAGTATTCGCCGCCACGCCTTGCCGGAGCGCTCCATTCCCTCCCAAATCAGACGCCTGACCTGCGCGCCTGCACCCTTTCAGCATCTCCTGCGACCCCTTCGTGACCCTTGTGAAGGGCTCGTGCAGACTGGCCGAATGCGAACTGAGCTTGTTTCGGAGCCCGGCGATCCGGCCCGCCCCAACGAGGACTTCGCGAGTGTCGGCCTTCCCGCCTCGGGACAGGGCGGCGTCCTGGTGGTCCTGGACGGAGTGACCCCACCGAGGGGCGAGACGGGCTGTCTGCATTCCGTCCCCTGGTTCACCGCACGGCTCGGCGGAGCCCTGACCGAACTGACCGTTTCACTCCCTGATGTTCCGCTCGCCGATGTCCTGGCCCGTGCAATCGCGCGTACCGCCGAGGCTCACGCGCAAACCTGTGACCTTTCTCACCCACGCACCCCACAGGCCACAGTGGTCCTGGCCCGCTGGTCGGCGGACGCGCTGGAGTACCTGATCCTGTCCGACTCGGCCCTCCTGGTGGAGTCGGCCGACGGCGCGATCACCCCGTACCTGGACGACCGCCTGACCCGCCTCCCCCGCGCCTCCCTGGCCACGGACGCCCTGATCGACGCCCATGTCCGCAACAAGGAGGGCGGCTTCTTCACGGTCGCCGCCGATCCGTCGGTGGCGGCGCGGGCGGTGACGGGGGTCCTGCCACGCGGCGAGGTGCGGGCGCTGGCCGCGCTGACGGACGGCGCGACTCGCTGGGTGGAGAAGTTCCGGCAGGGCGACTGGGGGGACTGCTTCACCTTCGTACGCAAGGAGGGGGCACAGGGGCTGGTGGACCGGGTACGGGCGCTGGAGCGGGCCGACGCGGAGGAGCGGACGTTTCTGGGGCGCAGCAAGACGCACGACGACGCGACGGTCGTGTACGTGCAGTGGTGAGCGGCGAACACGCCGAGCCGTGAGCGGCGGGCTCGGGAGCCGTGAGCGACGGACGCGTGGGGCGTGAGCGTCAGACGCGTGGGGCGTGAGCGTCAGACGCAGGGAGCCGTGAGCGGCGGACACGCGGGGCGTGAGCGACGGACACGCGGGGCGTGAGCGGCGGACACGCGGAGGCGTGAGCGACGGAGCCCGACGCTCCGCGGGGTCTACTTCTCCATCCCCCGGTTCAACTGGTTCAGCAGCCGCGCCAGCTCCGCGACCTCACGCCGGTCCCAGTGGGAGAGCTGCGCGACATAACGCTCCCGCCGTGCCTCGCGCACCTTGGCGACCCGGCCACGCCCCTCCTCCGTGAGGTGCACCAGCCATGCCCGTCCGTCGGCGGGGTCCGGCTCGCGGGCGACCAGGCCGAGGTCCTCCAGTGCGCGCAGCTGGCGGGACATGGTGGCCTTGCCGACACCGATGTACGCGGCGAGTTCGGTGGCCCGCAGCCGCCCGGACTCATCCAGACGGACCAACAGGCCGTACGCCGCCGACTCCAGGTCCGGATGGACCTCGCGGGCCATCTCGCCCTGCTTGGCCCGGGCGCGCCGGAACAGCACCGTCAACTCGCGTTCCAGATCGAGGAACTCGGGCCGGCCCGGACCACCACCGGCCACTCCTCCGGCGGAGGCGCCCCCGGGTTCCACGCGCGACCCGTCGCCGTTTCCGTCTTCGTGCACGTCAGCCCCTGCCTCGAGTTTCCCGGTCCTGAAAGTTTCCGCCGACCGCCGTGATTGCCGCAGCTCCGCCAGTATTTCGCAGGCGTGGACCAACGGCAGCCTCCGGACCCCCTTCCACCTGCTCTTCTGCGCGCCTAGCGTCTGTGCCGGCGCCGTGAACCAGACCCCGACTGGCATGCGCACGCCACAGCCATGCGCGTCTCCCCACCGAGCGTCACCGAGCCTTCGGAGGCACGCTAATGCCCGTGCACAGACCCGAACCGCTCCGCCGCCGGCGCCCGCACCTCGCCGGGCTCCTGCTCGCCGCCGTCCTCTCCCTACTCCTCGCCGCTCACCCCTCTCCCGCCACCGCCGACGACACCCCGCCCCGCGGCTCCGCCTACATGGGCATGGGCGTCGTGGCCCACGACGGGGAGGAGAGCCTCCCCGCCGATGTCCTGGCCGCCCAGACGGAAGGCGTGGACGTCTCCAGTCATCAGGGCGACGTCGCCTGGCCGACCCTGTGGAACAGCGGGGTCAAGTGGGCCTACGTGAAGGCCACCGAGGGGACCTACTACACCAACCCCTACTTCGCCCAGCAGTACAACGGCTCCTACAACGTCGGCATGATCCGCGGCGCCTACCACTTCGCCACCCCGGACACCACCAATGGAGCAACCCAGGCGGACTACTTCGTCGACCACGGCGGCGGCTGGTCCCGCGACGGCAGGACCCTGCCGGGCGCCCTCGACATCGAGTGGAACCCGTACGGCGACGCCTGCTACGGCAAGACCCCGGCCGCGATGGTCACCTGGATCCGCGACTTCGTGACCCGGTACAAGGCCCGCACGGGCCGCGACCCCGTCATCTACACGGCCACCAGTTGGTGGAAGCAGTGCACCGGCAACCACAGCGGCTTCGCCTCCGCCAATCCGCTGTGGATCGCGCGGTACGCCGCCGCCGTGGGTGAACTCCCGGCCGGCTGGAGCTACTACACGATGTGGCAGTACACGTCCTCCGGCCCGACCGTCGGCGACCACAACAGGTTCAACGGAGCGCTGGACAGGCTCCAGGCTCTGGCGAACGGCTGACCCACATCCGCAACCGCCTGCGGCGAAGGCCCGGGACTCCCTCACGGGAACCCGGGCCTTGCCCATCCGGTCGCGTCCGTCACGCCGCGATCGGAACCTCCGGCGCCGCGCCGTTGGTGGCCGGCGACAGCGCCAGTTCCAGGACCTGGCGGACGTCGGTCACGGCGTGGACGTCGAGCTTGTCCAGCACCTCGGCCGGGACGTCGTCCAGGTCGGCCTCGTTGCGCTTGGGGATGATCACCGTGCTGACCCCGGCGCGGTGTGCCGCCAGCAGCTTCTGCTTCACGCCACCGATCGGCAGCACCCGGCCCGTCAGCGAGACCTCGCCGGTCATCGCCACGTCCGTGCGGACCAGCCGGCCGGACAGGAGCGATGCCAGCGCCGTCGTCATCGTGATGCCGGCGCTCGGGCCGTCCTTGGGGACCGCGCCCGCCGGGAAGTGGATGTGCACGCCCCGGTCCTTGAGGTCGGCGACCGGTAGCTCCAGTTCCGCGCCGCGCGAGCGGAGGAAGGACAGGGCGATCTGTGCGCTCTCCTTCATCACGTCACCCAGCTGGCCGGTCAGCGTCAGACCCGCCGCGCCCGTCTCCGGGTCGGCCAGCGACGCCTCGACGAACAGGACGTCACCGCCCGCGCCCGTCACCGCCAGCCCGGTCGCCACGCCCGGCACGGCCGTACGGCGCTCCGCCGGGTCCTGGGCGGACTCGGGCACGTGGTGCGGCCGGCCGATCAGGCCGCGCAGGTCGCCGTCCTCGACGGTGAACGGCAGCTCCCGCTCGCCCAGTTCGTGCTGTGCCGCCACCTTGCGCAGCAGCCTCGCGATGGACCGCTCCAGGGTGCGGACGCCCGCTTCGCGCGTGTACTCACCGGCGAGCTTGCGCAGGGCGCCCTCGTCGATGGCGACCTCGTCCTTGTTCAGGCCCGCCCGCTCCAGCTGGCGCGGGAGCAGGTGGTCACGCGCGATGACGATCTTCTCGTCCTCGGTGTAGCCGTCGAGGCGGACCAGCTCCATACGGTCGAGCAGGGCCTCCGGGACGGCCTCCAGGACGTTGGCGGTGGCGAGGAAGACCACGTCCGACAGGTCCAGTTCCACTTCCAGGTAGTGGTCGCGGAAGGTGTGGTTCTGGGCCGGGTCCAGGACCTCCAGCAGGGCGGCCGCCGGGTCGCCCCGGAAGTCGGACCCCACCTTGTCGATCTCGTCGAGCAGCACCACCGGGTTCATCGACCCGGCCTCCTTGATGGCCCGCACGATCCGGCCGGGCAGCGCGCCGACGTACGTACGCCGGTGGCCGCGGATCTCCGCCTCGTCCCGTACGCCACCGAGGGCGACGCGGACGAACTTGCGGCCCATGGCGTGCGCGACGGATTCGCCGAGCGAGGTCTTGCCGACGCCGGGCGGGCCGACCAGCGCCAGCACGGCACCGCCACGCCGGCCGCCGACGACACCCAGGCCGCGGTCGGTACGGCGCTTGCGCACCGCGAGGTACTCGGTGATGCGCTCCTTCACGTCCTCCAGACCGGCGTGCTCGGCGTCGAGGATCGCCTTGGCCCCCTGGATGTCGTACGCGTCCTCGGTCCGCTCGTTCCACGGCAGTTCGAGCACGGTGTCGAGCCAGGTCCGGATCCACGACCCCTCGGGCGACTGGTCCGAGGACCGCTCCAGCTTGTCGACCTCCTTGAGCGCGGCCTCGCGGACGTTCTCGGGGAGGTCGGCGGCCTCGACGCGGGCGCGGTAGTCGTCGGACTCCTCGCCGTCCTGCTCGCCGTTGATCTCACGCAGTTCCTTGCGTACGGCCTCCAGCTGACGCCGGAGCAGGAACTCGCGCTGCTGCTTGTCGACACCCTCCTGGACGTCCTTGGCGATGGTCTCGGCGACATCCTGCTCGGCGAGGTGGTCGCGCAGCTGCTGAGTGGCGAGCTTGAGGCGGACGACCGGGTCGGCGGTCTCCAGGAGCTCCACCTTCTGCTCGGTGCTCAGGAAGGGCGAGTAACCGGAGTTGTCGGCAAGGGCGGAGACGTCGTCGATGGCCTGGACGCGGTCGACGACCTGCCAGGCGCCGCGCTTGCGCAGCCAGGCGGTGGCGAGGGCCTTGTACTCCTTCACCAGGTCGGTGACCTGTCCGGGCAGCGGCTCGGGCACGCTCTCGTCGAGGCGGGTCCCCTCGACCCACAGTGCCGCACCCGGTCCGGTCGTCCCGGCGCCGATCCGCACGCGGCCGCGACCGCGGATCAGGGCGCCCGGGTCGCCGTCGGCCAGCCGGCCGACCTGCTCGACGGTGCCGAGCACACCGGTGCTCGCGTACGTCCCGTCGATGCGTGGCACCAGCAGTACCCGTGGCTTTCCTGGCTGTGACCTCGCGGCGGCCTGAGCGGCCTCCACCGCGGCGCGCACGTCGGCGTCGTTCAGGTCCAGCGGGACCACCATTCCGGGCAGCACCACCTCGTCGTCGAGCGGCAGCACGGGCAGGGTGAGCGGTGTGGACGTCGAAGCCATGATCTCCCCTTCGGCAGTCAAGTTGAGTTATGCCGACTCAATGCACGGGACGCTTCGAATGTTCCCCGGCCCCCGTTCGCTGTGAGCGATCAGTTACGCCACAGGCCGTGACCTCGGCTTCTGTCGGGTGAACGGTGGCCGGGGCCTGATCCTTCCCGCACCGTCCCCGGCCTCGTCAGCGGCCTGTGCGCGCTCGGCATGCGCGGCGCCGAGCCGGACCTGCTCATGACGCCGGGGCGGGGCGACCCCGGTCGAGCGGCGGGGCCGGGAGTGCCTACCGGGCGCCGGTCGCGACCCGCACGTGTGGTCGCCCGAGACCGGCCGACTCCGCCGGGTACCACCCGCGCACGACCGGCCACATGGCGATCCCGATGGCCAGGGCGATCAGGTGGCCCCAATTGGTCAGCGGGTCCGTGAGAGCGACGAGGTCCTGGATCAGCATCCCGCCGAACAGCGCCGGCACCGTCCACCGCAGCCACGGCCGCAGCAGCCCGCTCAGCGCGCCGATGCCCGTGGCGACGCCGAAGCTGACGCCGTAGTCGAGACGGTGCAGCGAGCTGTCGGGAAGGTGGCCGACCAGTACGGCGAGCCCCACCGGGACCTCGGTCACGAGGGTGGCCAGGACGTGCCCGGTCAGGAAGACGACGGCCGTGCGCATGCCGCCGATCCGTCGCTCCAGCGCGGTGAGCACCAACAGGAAGGCAAGCGTGTACGGCGCCACGAAACCGCCCGCGATCCACAGCGCGCTGGCGAGCAGCACCGTCACGGGCGTGCCCACGAGGTGCGCCACGTCGGTGCTGGAGCCCTGGTGCAGGGCGTGGACGAGGGCGGGGTCGGCATACCTGGTGACGAGCGAGGTGCCGGCCAGTACGGCGGCGTAGGCGAAGGTGAACGGTGTGCCGGTGGGAGTGGGGAGCAGACGCCAGGGGCGGCCGTGGCGGGGCAGGGACGCGGACGCTTCAGAGGGGCTCGGCGCAGTCGCCGTCGCGCCCAGTGGTCCGCGCTGCCGCGGCATCCCGTCCAGCAGCTCGGCAACCTCGGGCAGGCCCGCCTCACCGGGCACGGGAGCCGAGCCCGGCACGCCCCCGGCCGCAGTCCGTTCCAAGGTGAGGCGCCCTTTCCGTTTCCCCCACCCTTCGCCCGCGTCCCACGCGTGTCTGTGACCGGCGCCACAACAAGGACGATTCTCAGCAACCTCTCAACCAGCCCCCGGCAAAACGTTCAGCCCACCATTCGGGCCTGCCAGGATGGCCCGATGCCCACTTCGTACGACATCCCCGAAGTCCTGGACCGTCGCGAGGGCCCGCACGGTGAGGTCGTGCTGCGGCGGCACGGTGAGCTGCTCCAGATCATCGCGAACGGCTGCTTCCTGATGGACACCTCCGACGGCCGCTCGGAACGGCTGCTCGTCGACGCTGCACTCGGCGCGCTGGACGGCCGGCCGGGGCCCAACATGCTGATCGGCGGGCTCGGCGTCGGGTTCTCGCTCGCACACGCAGCGGCCGATCCGCGCCCGGGAAGGATCACCGTCGTCGAGCGCGAGCGAGCGATTATCGACTGGCATCTCGACGGCCCGTTGTCCGACTTCTCCGCCCCGGCCCTCGCGGACCCGCGCACCGAGATTCTGGAAACGGATCTCGTGGCGTACGTACATGAGACTTCCGCCACGTATGACGCCCTGTGCCTCGACATCGACAACGGGCCCGGCTGGACTGTCACCGAGGGCAACGACGGCCTCTACTCACCGGCCGGACTGGCAGGCTGCGCAGGGGCGTTGAGGCCCGGCGGGGTGCTTGCCGTATGGTCCGCACAGCCATCACCGGAATTCGAAGAAACCTTGTGTAATGCCGGATTCCAACAGGTGCGTACCGAAGAGATCCCCGTTGCCCGGGGCGTTCCGGACGTCGTACACCTCGCCGTACGACCTGGATAGCCCTGGCGCGGTGACTCCCCGTACTCTGCTCACCTGACGCGGATCATTCAAGCGTCAATCGCAAGCATGAGCAGGCATAGCCAGTCAGCGGGATCACCCCACGGATTCCGGAAAGCAACTTTGGGGCGGGCGATGGAGCAGACACACACCTCCCACAACGGCACGGCGGCGACCCCGGGCGCGCAGCGCCGGGTCCTGGTGGTCGAGGACGATCCGACCATCGTGGACGCCATCGCGGCCCGCCTGCGTGCCGAGGGATTCCTCGTACAGACGGCCGGCGACGGTCCGGCGGCGGTCGACACGGCCGAGGCGTGGCAGCCCGACCTGCTGATCCTCGACATCATGCTGCCGGGCTTCGACGGTCTGGAAGTCTGCCGTCGTGTGCAGGCCCAGCGGCCGGTTCCGGTGATGATGCTGACCGCGCGCGACGACGAGACCGACATGCTGGTCGGGCTCGGCGTGGGCGCCGACGACTACATGACCAAGCCGTTCTCGATGCGGGAGCTGGCGGCACGCGTGCATGTGCTGCTGCGCCGGGTCGAGCGGGCCGCACTGGCCGCCACGACCCCGCGGTCGGGCATCCTGCGGCTCGGCGAGCTGGAGATCGACCACGCGCAGCGCCGGGTGCGGGTGCGCAGTGAGGATGTTCACCTCACGCCCACCGAGTTCGACCTGCTGGTGTGCCTGGCGAACACCCCGCGCGCGGTGCTCTCCCGTGAGCAGCTGCTCGCCGAGGTGTGGGACTGGGCGGACGCCTCCGGCACCCGCACGGTCGACAGCCACATCAAGGCGCTGCGCCGGAAGATCGGCGCCGAGCGGATCCGTACGGTGCACGGCGTGGGCTACGCCCTGGAGACGCCGACGCCATGAGCGACGGACCGGCCGCACGGAGAGGCCCCGGGGAGCCCTGGGGCGGCGTACGTCCGTTCTCGATCAAGACCAAGCTGGGCGCGCTGGTCATCATCGCGGTACTGATCACCACCGGCCTGTCGATGATCGCGGTGCGCACGCAGACGGAGCTGCGCTTCATCACGGTCTTCTCGATGATCGCCACACTGCTCATTACGCAGTTCGTGGCCCATTCGCTCACCGCGCCGCTGGACGAGATGAACACGGTGGCCCGGTCCATCTCGCACGGCGACTACACCCGCCGGGTGCGCGAGAACCGCCGCGACGAGCTGGGCGACCTGGCCGGGACGATCAACCTCATGGCCGACGAGCTGGAGGCCCAGGACCAGCAGCGCAAGGAGCTGGTGGCGAACGTCTCGCACGAGCTGCGCACCCCGATCGCGGGCCTGCGGGCCGTCCTGGAGAACGTGGTCGACGGCATCGCCGAGGCCGACCCCGAGACCATGCGCACCGCCCTGAAGCAGACCGAGCGGCTCGGCAGGCTCGTGGAGACGCTCCTGGACCTGTCCCGCCTGGACAACGGCGTCGTACCGCTGCACATGCGGCGCTTCGAGGTGTGGCCGTACCTGTCCGGCGTGCTGAAGGAGGCCAACATGGTGTCCTCCGCGCGCGGGGGCATGGCGTCGGGCTCCGGCAGCCACACCCGCACGGACGTCCATCTGCACCTCGACGTCTCCCCGCCGGAGCTGACGGCGCACGCCGACCCCGAGCGCATCCACCAGGTCGTCGCCAACCTCATCGACAACGCGATCAAGCACAGCCCGCCGCACGGCCGCGTGACGGTCAAGGCGCGGCGCGGGGTGCAGCCGGAGTCACTGGTTCTGGAGGTCCTGGACGAGGGGCCGGGGATTCCGAAGGCGGACTGGCACAAGGTCTTCGAGCGCTTCAACCGCGGCGCCGTCCGCCGGCCGCACGGGCCGGGCAGCGACGGCGGTACGGGTCTGGGTCTGGCGATCGCACGCTGGGCCGTCGATCTGCACGGCGGCCGGATCGGGGTGGCCGAATCCGAGCGGGGTTGCCGGATTCTTGTCACACTTCCCGGGCAGCCTTCCGTACCAAGTTGACGTAAAGTTCGAAGCGGAGCATCAAGATCCACGTGCGTCCTGCCTGACGGACACGTGTGATCAGGTACGGACCTGCGCTTTGGGCGCGCCAGGTCGAGATCCCGTCGTCCCCTGTGCGGTCATCCGAAGTGGAACCACGCTTGTTTCCCGCCATTTCCAGGCCCGAAACACGCTTTCCGATGTGACTTACACGACGATGACCTTGCTCAGCCTGACCTTCTCGGCCATGGAGGCGTAGCCTTTATTCCCGCTGTCCATCACCTTGTGAAGCGGAAGAGGGCGGTTGCCGCCGTGTCGCCACAGTCCCCCAGTAACTCGAGCATCTCGACCGACACCGACCAAGCGGGCAAGAACCCCGCGGCCGCGTTCGGGCCGAACGAGTGGCTCGTCGACGAGATCTATCAGCAGTACCTCCAGGACCCGAATTCGGTAGACCGTGCCTGGTGGGACTTCTTCGCCGACTACAAGCCGGGAGCGCCTGCCGCCTCGGCTCCGGCGGGTACCGCGGCCGCGGGGGCCGCGGGAACCACCAGCACGGCTCCGGCGGCCCCCGCCGCCCCGGCTGCTCCGGCCGCCCCGTCGGTCCCCGCGCCGGCCCCCGCGGCCCCGAAGCCCGCTGCCGCCGCGCCCGCCGCTGCGGCCCCGGCTCCGGCTGCGTCGAAGCCTGCCGCGCCCGCCCCGGCCGCGAAGCCCGCTCAGCCGAAGAAGGCCGAGCCCACCGCCGCTGCCGCCGACGGTCCCGAGTACGTGACGCTGCGCGGCCCGTCCGCCGCGGTCGCGAAGAACATGAACGCCTCGCTGGAGGTGCCCACGGCCACGTCCGTGCGCGCGGTCCCGGTGAAGCTGCTCTTCGACAACCGCATCGTCATCAACAACCACCTGAAGCGCGCCCGGGGCGGGAAGATCTCCTTCACGCACCTGATCGGCTACGCGATGGTGCAGGCCATCAAGGCCATGCCGTCGATGAACTACTCCTTCGCGGAGAAGGACGGCAAGCCGACCCTGGTCAAGCCGGAGCACATCAACTTCGGCCTCGCCATCGACCTGGTCAAGCCCAACGGCGACCGCCAGCTCGTGGTCGCGGGCATCAAGAAGGCCGAGACCCTGAACTTCTTCGAGTTCTGGCAGGCCTACGAGGACATCGTCCGCCGCGCCCGCGACGGCAAGCTCGGCATGGACGACTTCACCGGCGTCACGGTCTCCCTGACCAACCCCGGCGGCCTCGGCACCGTGCACTCCGTCCCGCGTCTGATGCCCGGCCAGTCGGTCATCATGGGCGTCGGCTCCATGGACTACCCGGCGGAGTTCCAGGGCACCTCCCAGGACACCCTGAACAAGCTCGGCATCTCGAAGGTCATGACGCTCACGTCGACCTACGACCACCGGGTCATCCAGGGCGCCGCGTCCGGCGAGTTCCTGCGGGTCGTCGCGAACTTCCTGCTCGGCGAGGGCAACTTCTACGACGAGATCTTCGAGTCGCTGCGCATCCCCTACGAGCCGGTCCGCTGGCTCAAGGACATCGACGCCAGCCACGACGACGACGTCACGAAGGCCGCCCGCGTCTTCGAGCTGATCCACTCCTACCGGGTCCGCGGCCACGTCATGGCCGACACCGACCCGCTGGAGTACCAGCAGCGCAAGCACCCCGACCTGGACATCACCGAGCACGGCCTCACGCTCTGGGACCTGGAGCGCGAGTTCGCGGTCGGCGGCTTCTCCGGCAAGTCCCTGATGAAGCTGCGCGACATCCTCGGCGTGCTGCGCGACTCGTACTGCCGCACCACCGGCATCGAGTTCATGCACATCCAGGACCCCAAGCAGCGCAAGTGGATCCAGGACCGCATCGAGCGCCCGCACACCAAGCCGGAGCGCGAGGAGCAGCTGCGCATCCTGCGCCGGCTGAACGCGGCGGAGGCCTTCGAGACCTTCCTGCAGACGAAGTACGTCGGCCAGAAGCGCTTCAGCCTGGAGGGCGGCGAGTCCGTCATCCCGCTGCTGGACGCGGTCCTCGACTCGGCCGCCGAGTCGCGGCTGGACGAGGTCGTCATCGGCATGGCCCACCGCGGCCGGCTGAACGTGCTCGCGAACATCGTCGGCAAGTCGTACGCGCAGATCTTCCGCGAGTTCGAGGGCAACCTCGACCCGAAGTCGATGCACGGCTCCGGCGACGTGAAGTACCACCTGGGCGCCGAGGGCACCTTCACGGGCCTGGACGGCGAGCAGATCAAGGTCTCGCTCACCGCCAACCCCTCCCACCTCGAGGCGGTCGACCCGGTCCTGGAAGGCGTCGCGCGCGCCAAGCAGGACATCATCAACAAGGGCGGCACGGACTTCACCGTCCTGCCCGTCGCCCTGCACGGTGACGCGGCCTTCGCGGGCCAGGGCGTCGTGGCCGAGACGCTCAACATGTCTCAGCTGCGCGGCTACCGCACCGGCGGCACGGTCCACATCGTCATCAACAACCAGGTCGGCTTCACGGCGGCGCCCGAGTCCTCGCGCTCCTCCATGTACTCGACCGACGTGGCCCGGATGATCGAGGCCCCGATCTTCCACGTCAACGGCGACGACCCCGAGGCGGTCGTCCGCGTTGCCCGCCTGGCCTTCGAGTTCCGCCAGGCGTTCAACAAGGACGTCGTGATCGACCTCATCTGCTACCGCCGCCGCGGTCACAACGAGTCGGACAACCCGGCCTTCACCCAGCCGCTGATGTACGACCTGATCGACAAGAAGCGCTCGGTGCGCAAGCTCTACACCGAGTCCCTCATCGGTCGCGGCGACATCACCCTGGAAGAGGCCGAGCAGGCCCTGCAGGACTACCAGGGCCAGCTGGAGAAGGTCTTCACGGAGGTCCGCGAGGCCACCTCGCAGCCGGCCGTCGCGGAGCCCTCCGACCCGCAGGCCGAGTTCCCGGTGGCCGTCAGCACGGCGATCACCACGGAGACCGTCAAGCGGATCGCCGAGTCCCAGGTCAACATCCCCGACCACATCACCGTCCACCCGCGTCTGCTGCCGCAGCTGCAGCGCCGGGCGTCGATGGTCGAGGACGGCACCATCGACTGGGGCATGGGCGAGACCCTCGCGGTCGGCTCCCTCCTGCTGGACGGCGTCCCGGTCCGGCTGGCCGGCCAGGACTCGCAGCGCGGTACGTTCGGCCAGCGTCACGCGGTGATCATCGACCGCGAGACGGGCGAGGAGTACACGCCGCTGCAGTACCTCTCCGAGGACCAGGCGCGGCTGAACGTCTACAACTCCCTGCTGTCCGAGTACGCGGCCATGGGCTTCGAGTACGGCTACTCGCTGGCCCGCCCGGACGCGCTCGTGATGTGGGAGGCCCAGTTCGGCGACTTCGTCAACGGCGCCCAGACGGTCGTGGACGAGTTCATCTCGTCGGCGGAGCAGAAGTGGGCGCAGACGTCCGGCGTGGTTCTGCTCCTCCCCCACGGCTACGAGGGCCAGGGCCCGGACCACTCGTCCGCCCGCCCGGAGCGCTTCCTCCAGCTGTGCGCGCAGAACAACATGACGGTCGCGATGCCGACGTCCCCGTCGAACTACTTCCACCTCCTGCGGTGGCAGTCGCACAACCCGCACCACAAGCCGCTGGTCGTCTTCACCCCGAAGTCGATGCTGCGTCTGAAGGCCGCCGCCTCCAAGGCGGAGGAGTTCACGACCGGGCAGTTCAAGCCGGTCATCGGCGATGCGTCGGTCGACCCGGCCGCGGTCAAGAAGGTCGTCTTCTGCGCCGGCAAGGTCTACTACGACATCGAGGCCGAGCGGAAGAAGCGCGGCGTCACGGACACGGCGATCATCCGCATCGAGCGCCTGTACCCGCTGCCGGGTGCCGAGCTCCAGGCCGAGATCGCCAAGTACCCGAACGCCGAGAAGTACCTGTGGGCCCAGGAGGAGCCGGCGAACCAGGGTGCGTGGCCGTTCATCGCGCTCAACCTGATCGACCACCTGGACCTCGCGGTCGGTGCCGACGTCCCGCACGGCGAGCGCCTGCGCCGCATCTCGCGTCCGCACGGCTCGTCCCCGGCCGTCGGTTCCGCCAAGCGGCACCAGGCCGAGCAGGAGCAGCTGGTGCGTGAGGTGTTCGAGGCCTGAGCCCCTCAGGCCCGACCCTCTGCACGGGTCCGATCGGAAGGCCCGGCCCCGAGTCCATGTGACTCGGGGCCGGGCCTTCCGGCGTTTACGGTCAACTCGCCTGCCGTGCGACTAGATTGAGGGGCGGACACGCTGAACCGACCCGTCAGCAAGGCGGGTTGTGACCCACGGGGGAACGAATGGCCGAGCTGCTGCGGATCGCCATGGACGACGAGGACAGTTCCGCGCGACTGGTCGTGGAGGTCGAGGACGACGAGCCCGGCATGGTCCGCGCCTCCCGCGTCGGCGACCGTATGCGCGAGGCCTCCGTGTCCCTGGAGGAGGCCCTGGCCCCCATCAGACAGGCCGCCGAAGCCACCCTGCGCACGTTCCAGGCGGCCCAGCCCACCACGGTGGAGCTGGAGTTCGGCGTGAAGCTGAACGCGAGCGCGGGCGCGGTGCTGACCAAGGCGGGGGTCGAGGGGCATATCGTCGTCAAGCTGGGCTGGGAGAAGAGGGACCCGTCGGCGTGAGCTTCAAGGGGTGGTCGGTACGCATCTCCGCCACCGACGGCACGATCTGCGGTGCGGGCGTCCATCTCGGGCAGAACCTGGTCCTCACCTGCGCCCACGTGGTCACGGACGCTCTGCGCCCGGGCCCTTTCGACGCGCCGGACGGACAGGTACTGGTCGAGTTCCTCGGCACGGCGTCCCCGGCCCCGCTCCCCGCCACCGTTGCCGAGGGCGGCTGGTGGCCCGTGGGTGAGCGCCAGGAGGGCGACGCGGCGGTACTGCGCCTGACCGCCGCCGCGCCGACCGACGCGGTACCGGCTCCGCTGAACACGGACTGGCGACGCGGTGACACGGTCTGGGCCTACGGCTACCCCAGACACCGTGACCTCGCCGCCGGCGTGCACGCGTCCGCCACTGTGATCGGCGAGACGATGACCACGGGCTGGGTCCAGCTCAACGACCGCCACGGCAACGGCGTCGAGATCCAGCAGGGCTTCAGCGGCGGCGGAGTCTGCGACGCGGATGGCAGCAAGGTGTTCGGCATCGTCGTCCTGGCGTTACAGGCCGAGCGGATGTCCTGGGTGCTGCCGGTCGGACTCGTCGCGGAGCGGCTGCCGCTGGTGCGGGAGGCGCTGACGGCCGCCGCGATTCCCCAGCAGCGGAGTGCCGAGTCGGAGTGGGACGGTCTCGGCACTTCCTACGAGTTGCCCGCCGACATCCGCGACTTCACCGGCCGCGCCCGCGAGATCGCCGAACTGATCGAGCAGATCAGAGAGAACACGGTGGGCCCGGCGATCCACTCCATCGCCGGCATGGGCGGACTCGGCAAGACGAAGCTGGCCGTCCACCTCGCCCACAAGCTCGCGCCGGACTACCCGGACGGGCAGCTGTTGCTGGACCTGGAGGCCCACAAGGCGGGCGCCGAGCACCGCCCGCTGTCGACCGAACACGCCCTCCTGGCGGTACTGCAGGCCACCTTGGGCAAGCCGCAGAACCTCAACGACACCGCCCGTCTGGGCCGGATGTGGCGCGACGTCATGCGCCGCCGTCGCCTGATCGTCGTCCTGGACAACGCCGACTCGTACCAGCAGATCACCGAACTCCTCCCCGAACACCCCGGCTCCCTGGTCCTGGTCACCAGCCGTCGCAGACTGGACGAGCTGGGTGTGGAGGGGTCGGTGCCGTTGGCGCTGGAGGAGTTCGACGAGGAGACGTCCGTACGGCTGTTCACGGCCATTGTCGGCGAGCCGCGGGCCGCCACGGATCCGGAGGCGGTGCGGGACATCGTCCGGCTGTGCGGCTTTCTGCCGCTGGCGATCCGGGTCAAGGCGTCGCTGGCGGCCGGGCGGCAGCGACGTTACCCGCTCGCCCGGATCCGAGACGAGATGGCCAAGGAGACGGACCGGCTGAAGGGCCTGCGCGCCGGGCATCTGTCGATCCACGCCGCGTTCAGCACGTCGTACGGTTGTCTGGGTGACCGTGAGCGGGAGTTGTTCCGTCGGCTGGGACTCCATCCGCCGGGGAGTGTGAGCATGCGGGCCGCGGCGGCGCTGGTGGACGATCCGGTGGCGGCCGAGGACGCGATCGACGTCCTGGTCACGGAGAGCCTGGTCGGCGACGAGGGCGGGCGGCTGCACATGCACGACCTGCTGCGGGAGTTCGCACGGGAGCGGCTCGCCGCCGACGAGCGGGGGTGGGAACGGCATCGGAAGGTGGCGGGGCAGCTGCTGGACTTCTACCTGGCAGTGGCGCTGGCGGCGCAGCGCACGCTGATTCCGGCCCGGCCGGTCGCCGACAGTCCCGACTGCGAGCATGCCCAGCTCCCCGACGTCTCCGACCGGAAGGCAGCGCTGGCCTGGTTCCGGGCCGAGCGGGAGAACCTGCTGCGCTGTGCCGACCTCGCCGAGGAATTCGGGCAGACCTCGTATCAATGGCGCATTCCTCGGGCCATCGGCCACTTCCTGTCCCTGGCGTCCGAGACGGACGTGGCCATCAAGGCGTACGAGACGGGGCTGACGGCCGCGCGTGGGCGGGACCCGAGGGCCGTGGCGGATCTGAACGCACTGCTGGGTGAGGCCTACCGGGTGGCGGGGCAGCAGGACGCGGCGCGCGAGGCACTGCGGGCGGCCCACGACCACTACGCGGCAGCGGGTGACAGAACCGCGGCGGCGGACATGCTCACCCGGAGCGGCTACGTCCGGGAAAACCTCGGTGACCGAGCCGGTGCCGTGGCCGACTGCGAGCGGGCGTTGACCGAATTCACCTCGCTGGAGGACGAGTTCGGGATGGCCGAGGCCAATTACACGCTGGGGATGATCTGGCGGTTACGCGGCGAGTACGCTCGCGCGCTGCCGAATCTGATCACCGCCGGGTCGCTGTTCCAGGAGCTCGACTACTCCCTGGGGGAGGCGCGTTGCCTCAACCTGACCGGGGTCGTCCTGCGCCTCCAGGACAGCTCGTACGAGGACGCCCTTCCCTTGCTGAGCCTCGCCGAGGAGCTCTACGAGGCGGCCGGCGACATCCGCGGTCTCGCCCACGCGATCAACAACCGCGCGTCGGTGCTGGGACTCCTGGGCCACGTCGACGACGCCGTGGCCATCCACAGCCGTGCACTCGAACTCCTGCACCGCACCCGCAGCTTCGCCTACCCGGACGCCCTGCTCGTCGGCGCCGACCTGCGGAGCAGACAGGGCGACCACGAGTCGGCGGAGCAGCAGCTGCGGGAGGCACTCGCGTACTACGAGCCCGCGCAGGCCCGGTTCGGCCAGGCCCGGGCGCACCTGCTGCTGTCGGCGGCCCTGCTGGGTCAGGGGCGAGCTGAGGAGGCACTCGTCCAGGCCCGCGAGTCACTGAAGCTCTACCGCGAGCTGGCGAGCGAGAAGGGCGCGAAGCAGGCCAGGGCGGCCGAGGCCGAGTGCCTCGCCGCCCTGACGGCGGACGCCACCTAGCGCAGGGGTGTCCGAGCTCAGGGTGTCTGGCGCAGGGCATCCACGAGCCGGGCCAGCGACCGCACGGTCGACCGCACCTCGAGCAGATACTTGGTCGCGCTGAACTGCTGCGCGGCCATCCCCGCCAGCACCCCCGGCTCGTTCCCGACGGTGTCCACCTCCACCCCGTACGGCAGCTTCAGCATCCGCACGGCGGCGGCGTGCTGTGCCGGCACATAGATGGCCGTGGTCACCAGCAGCAGCCGCTCCCCGGGCTGCAGCGCGGCGATCTGCTTGGCGAAGAAGGCGTAGCTGTCCGGTGTGTCCGCACGCCGCCGCTCCGGCTCGCTGGACGGCGCGGCCACGACCTGGACAGGCATCCCGTCGGGCGTCCGGTACCGGCGCACGCCCCAGGTTCCGCCGGGCAGGTCGGACTCCTCACCCTCCACAGACTCCGGCGCACCGAGCCCGAAGGCACGACGCGTCCCGAAGTCCATCGCCTCGTACTCCTCCTCGAGTTCGGGCGCCCCGGCCTGGGCGGCAAGCTCGAACTCGTCGCCCACGAAGGGGCGGTGGCCGCCGAGGGCGGTGACTGAGCCGGCGGTCACCCGTCCGGTCTGCACCAGATGAGCGGCGTACGCGGTGCGCACCAGGCAGGCGCGGATGAGGCCGCCGAGCATGAGGACGTGGTCGTAGCGGTCGTAGCGGAGCCGGGTGCCGCCGTGCATGCCGAGCGCCTCAGCCGCCGCCAGCACCAGTTCCTCCTGGTCCGGCCGCATCGGCAGCTCGTCGGCCAGGTTGCGCTCCCGGCCACGGCGCGTGTCCCACCGGTCGGTGAACGCGTCGAGCCGCGCCAGGCGCTCGGCGACGTCGCCCTTCTCGGCGGCCAGGTCGCGGGCCAGTTCATGATCCTGCTCGGTCCTGGAGAATGCCTCGACCAGGGCGTGCACCGGCGCGGAGGCCAGCCAGCCGTCGATGTCCCCGGCCGGATCAAGCCCCGTTCCGACAAGGGGTACTTGGTCGAAGTGCGCGCCCATGAAGATCCGTCTCCGTATGGATAGACAACCTCTCGCCGCCCAGTGTTCCACGGGCCGGAGGACGGCCCGGCACTGGCGGCACCGGCCCGGCACGCATGCGTGCCGGGCACGACATATCCTCACTGCATGTACTTCACCGACCGAGGCATCGAAGAACTGGAGAAGCGGCGCGGCGAGGAGGAGATCACCTTCGAGTGGCTGGCCGAGCAGCTGCGCACCTTCGTCGACCTGAACCCCGACTTCGAGGTACCGGTGGAGCGTCTGGCGACGTGGCTGGCCCGGCTGGACGACGAGGACGACGACGTCTAGGCGACGAGCAGGGGGTCGGCCGACTCTCCGGGTGTGAGGGGTCCGTTCTCGCAGGACGCCCCCGGCGGATGCCTTCGCCTCGATGCGGGACGCCCTTGTACGGCCTCCCGAGCGGGCACCGGTGGCGGGGCCGGGGCACGCGGCAGTACGGCTGGCGGACAGCGACGACCGTCGGCATCGGAGAGCCCTCAGCCCAGTGGCCGCACCGCACCTCCGCCGCGGGCCCTCCTCCAGCGGCACTTCCGCCGAACCATCGCCGTGCGGACCTCGCACGACGGCCGTGGACTCGCCTCCTCCCTGCGGCCGAACCAGCGTCACCTTCCCCGATCGAGCGACCGACGAGGCAGCCCCGCACGACCGCCGCAGCCCCCAATCCGGCCCGGCTACCCAGACCACCCCCACCCACCTCGATTCACCCACCGCCAAGGCCAAGCCGACCCACCCCCTCCCGAACCCCACACCACCACCGCAGCCCCCTCCGACCCCCACCCGGCCGGCGTCACCCTCCCCCATCCATCCGCCGACAAGGCACCCCTGCGCGACCCCCGCACCACCGCCGCAAACCCCACAGCAGGCGCCGCACCACCGCCTCGCCCTCCAGCCCAGCCGTAGTACCCCCCTCGCTCGCCGCTAGCCCCCCAACCCAGCCGCCGTACCCCCCTCGCTCGCCGCTAGCCCCTCAACCCAGCCACCACCCCCCAACCTCCCCAGCCCCGTCAGTCCAGCGGCCGCACCGCCTCGTACGCCAGCCCCAGCACACCGTGGGCCAACAGCACCGTGCCCGCCGCGAGCCAGCCGCCGCTGTGCCGGCGCAGGCCCCAGGCCGCGAGGGGCAGGCCGGTCGCGATCTGGGTCAGGGCGAGGGCGCGGGCCTTGCGGCCGCCGGCCCAGGGGAGCCAGGGGCCGAGGCGGCCGCCCTCGACGGCGTCGAGTTCCGCGCGGAAGGCTTCGCGCCAGCCCCACCACTCGATGAGGCGGATGTGTGGCTGTGCCCGGGCGGCCGAGTCGAGGCTGTCGGCGCTTTCGCCGGGCGCGAGGCCATCGGGCAGGGACAGTCCCGCGCGCGTGAGGACGGCGACCAGGCCACGCATGCGTGCCCGCGCGTCGGCCTCGGGGTCGGGGCGCGTCAGCTCGTCGAGGGACTGCACGTCCAGGACCGGATCGAGACCGAGCCGGCCCGCGAAGGTGCGCATCGCCTCGTCCTCGCCGACCGGGGTGCCGTTGGCGAGCCAGACGTAACCGACGGGGCGACGGAAGCCGGAGGCGAGGGTGTATCCCGCGCGGTCGGTGTCCCACCACAGGGCGAGGACGGGCCAGTGCGCGCCGACGGCGAGGGCGGTGGCCCAGCCGGTGAGGACGCGGTCGATCGGCTCGTCGTCCTCCAGCCAGGGCCGCCCCTCGGGCACGAGCACGCTCCACTCCCCGCCGGCCGGCACGAGCAGCATGTCCTCGCGCAGCAGCCGGGCGACGGGCCCGACGGACTCGGGGTCCGCGCGGCAGAGCAGCAGGGCGCCCGGGGCGGGACGGGCCTGGCGGGCGACGCTGGACTCTTCCGTCGGCATGCCAACACGCTAGGCCGATTTATCCACTTCGCGTGACTTGTGATCACCAGAACGAGTGCCTTGACTTTCCCCGTCCGCGATATATCGTGTTTAGCAGGAGACGCGATATGGCGTGTCATTGCTCATTGTTCAGGTCCGCCCCGGCCCGCGCGGCCGTGTCCGGTCGCCCAGGAGGTCCGCACCATGTCCGAGTGGTCCGTAGCAGAGCCCAGGAAGCTCACCTTCGACGAGCCGGTGAGCGAGCTCCATGTGCGCATCGTCAACGGAACGGTGAACGTCGTGGGCACGGACGAAGGTTCCGCCCGCCTGCAGGTCTCCGAGATCGAGGGACCGCCCCTGGTGGTCACCCAGGAGGGCGGCACCCTGTCGGTGGCGTACGAGGACCTGCCCTGGAAGGGCTTCCTCAAGTGGCTCGACCGCAAGGGCTGGCGCCGCAGCGCGGTGGTCTCCCTCGCGGTGCCGACGGACACGCGCGTCGAGGTGGGTGTGGTCGGCGCCGGGGCAGTGGTCTCCGGGATCCAGGGCCCGTCGGTGGTCAAGGGCGTCACCGGGGACACCACACTCGTCGCCCTGTCCGGCCCGGTCCGCGCCGACACGGTCTCCGGGAACCTGGAGGCCCAGGCCGTCACCGGCGACCTCCGCTTCAACTCCGTCTCCGGCGACCTCACGGTCGTGGAGGGCTCGGGTTCCTCCGTGAAGGCCGACTCGGTCAGCGGCTCCATGATCGTCGACCTCGACCCGGACGGCCCGACCGACGTCCGGCTGACCAGCGTCTCCGGCGAGATCGCCATCCGCCTGCCGGCCCCGGCGGACGCGGACGTGGAGGCCAACACCGCGAGCGGCACGATCTCCAACGCCTTCGAGGGCCTGCGGGTCCACGGCCAGTGGGGCGCCCACAAGATCACCGGCCGCCTGGGCGCCGGCACCGGCAAGCTCCGGGCGACGACGGTCTCCGGCTCGATCGCGCTGCTGCGCCGCCCACCGCGGGAGGAGGAGCCGTGGGAGGCGGAGGCCTGGGATGACCCCGAGCCCACGACGGACGCCGTCCCGATGGCGGACAGGGCCCCGACGACGGCCCCGCTGAGCGACACACACCATGGCCCGGGGGACAATTCCGTCTCCGGCCAGGGCGAGGAACCGACCGACGCCCCACCCCACGCCCCGGCCGACGGCACGACCGACAAGAAGGTGCTCTGACATGCCCCCCGTCTTCGCCCACGGCCGCCTCCGCCTGTACCTGCTGAAGCTGCTGGACGAGGCCCCGCGCCACGGCTACGAGGTGATCCGCCTCCTCGAAGAGCGCTTCCAGGGGCTGTACGCACCGTCGGCCGGCACCGTCTACCCCCGCCTCGCCAAGCTGGAGGCCGAGGGCCTGGTCACCCACACCACCGAGGGCGGCCGCAAGGTCTACGCCATCACCGACGCCGGCCGCGCCGAACTGGCCGACCGTAGCGGCGAGCTGGCCGACCTGGAGCTGGAGATCAGGGAGTCGGTCGCCGAACTCGCCGCCGAGATCCGGGCCGATGTGCGCGGCGCGGCGGGCGACCTGCGCCGCGAGATGCGGGCAGCCGCGACCGAGGCCCGCACGGGCTCGTCCGCCAAGACGGACAGCCCCTTCGGCGACTTCTCCGACTACACCGACAAGGAGGCGTGGCGCGCCGCCAAGGACGAGATGCGCCGCGCCAAGCAGGAGTGGAAAGAACAGGCCCGACGCGCCAAGGACGAGAGCCGCCGCGCCCGCGAGGAGGCCCAGCGTGCCCGACGTCAGGCCAAGGAGGCCCAGGACCACGCCCGCGCCCAGGCCCAGGAGGAGGTCCAGCGCATCGCCCGCCGGGTCCAGGAACACGTACAGGACCACTTCGCGCGCGGCGACTGGCCCACGGGCGTACGGGAGGGCCTGACCGAACTGGCCAAGGAGTTCGGCGACTTCGGCAAGGACTACAGCAAGGAGTTCGGCAGGGACTTCGGCTTCGGCCGCCCCGGCACCCCCAAGTCGGCACAGCAGCCCACCGACTACTCCGGCACCCCCGAGGACTTCCCGGCCGACTACGAACCCACCTGGGCCCACGAGTCGCCCACCGACGACCCGGCCCGCGACCTCGACCGCCTGCTCGACCGCTTCCGCGACGACATCCGAGACGCGGCAAGGGACCACGGCGTGACCCCGGACCAACTCCGCGACGCCCGCCGCCACTTGTCGACAGCGGCAGCACACATCGGAGCACTACTGCGCACACCGAAGCCCTGACGCCACGCCCCTGGGCAGCGCGGCGCCCACTTCAGCGGCACCGCACTGCCCAGGCAGGCCGGCCCAGGAGCCGAGCCCCCGCAGCCACGCCCAGCGGCACAACAGCCGGGCTTCCCCGACCCCTTCCCCCTCCTCACCCAGCCTTGGCCTCCCCCTCTCCCCCTCCCCCCAGCACCCGGATCGCAGCCTCATACGTCACGCCGTGATCTGCGAGGACCTCGGCCGGGACGCCGGGGCGGCTGGTCAGGGCCAGGAGGATGTGCTCGTCGCCGATGTGCCGATCCCGGCGCGCGATGGCGATACGCAGTGATCGCTCCAGCACGTCCTTGGCCTCCCGGCTGAAGGAGCGGCGCCCCGACCACCACCCCGTGTCCTTCCGGTCC
Organism: Streptomyces sp. NPDC111606; assembly: GCF_055656945.1. NCBI lineage: Bacteria > Bacillati > Actinomycetota > Actinomycetes > Kitasatosporales > Streptomycetaceae > Streptomyces > Streptomyces sp. NPDC111606. The sequence goes on along the minus strand of NZ_JBVKBY010000002.1, from coordinate 684,552 downwards.
CCGGACATCGCCCCCACACCATGGACCTCCTCGACCCGGGCGACGATCTCCCCCACGTCGATCCCCAACCCGGCCAGCGCCTCTGCTTCGGCCTGCGAAAGCCCACCCCGCCGCCGAGCCTCCCCCAATGCCAGCCGCGCGGACTCCAACCACTCCCCACCGCCGAGCGCGGCAAGCGCGAACGAGGCCCGGCTTCCCTCCCGATCGAGCAGGGCGAGCAGCATGTGCTCGGCGCCGACGGTCTGCACCCCTCCCCTCTCGGCGTGCTCAACGGCCCCCGTGACCACGGCACGGGCATCCTTCGTGAACCGCTCGAACATCAACGCCTCCCGTACTTCTTGTGCACGGCCTGCCTGCTGACCCCGAGTTCCGCGGCGATCTCCTGCCACGACCACCCCTGATTGCGCGCACTGCGCACCTGCACGGCCTCCAGCTGCTCCAGCAGCCGGCGCAGCGCGGCCACGGCCCGTAGCCCGACCCGAGGATCACGATCGCCCGCCCGCGCCGCAAGATCTGTTGCTTCGGTCATGCTGTCAACGTAAGTTGACGCACCTGGACTCGTCAACCCCAGTTGACAGACCGGCCGAAAAAACAGCGGGCCCGAGGCAAAGCCCCGAACCCGCCGCAAGCCGCAGGTGCCGTAGTCGTACTCCGAACTTCGGACTACTCGTTGGTGAGCACGATCTTCCCGAACTGCTCCCCCGACTCCATCCGCTCGAAGCCCTCACGGGCCCGGTCCATGGGAAGCACCTCATCGATCACAGGCCGCACACCGGTGGCGGCACAGAAGGAGAGCAGATCCTCGAGCTCGTCCTTGGTCCCCATCGTGGATCCGACGATCTTCAACTCCAGGAAGAAGATCCGGGTGAGTTCGGCATGCGAGGGCCGATCACCACTGGTCGCACCCGAGATGACGAGCGTGCCCCCGGGCTTCAGCGACTTGACGGAGTGCGACCACGTGGCGGCGCCCACGGTCTCGATCACGGCATCGACCCGCTGCGGCAGCCGGGCCCCCGACTCCACGGCCTCCACGGCCCCCAGCTCGAGGGCCCGCTTGCGCTTGGCCTCATCCCGGCTGGTGGCGAACACACGCAGCCCCGCGGCCTTCCCGAGCACGATGGCAGCGGTGGCGACGCCACCCCCGGCCCCCTGCACGAGCACGGAGTCTCCGGGCCGTACCCCCGCGTTGGTGAACAGCATCCGATACGCGGTCAGCCAGGCGGTCGGCAGACAGGCGGCCTCGGCGAACGAGAGCTCCTTGGGCTTCGGCAGGACGTTCCAGGTCGGCACGGCGACCTGCTCAGCGAACGTCCCCTGATACCGCTCGGTGAGAATGGAACGAGGCTCCTTGGGGCCCACCCCGTGCCCGCTCTGTCCGATCACGGAGTGCAGGACGACCTCATTGCCGTCCTCATCGATCCCGGCGGCGTCACAGCCGAGGATCATCGGCAGCCGGTCCTCGGGCAGGCCCACCCCCCGCAGTGACCAGAGGTCGTGATGGTTGAGGGAAGCGGCCTTGACGTTGACGGCACTCCAGCCGGGACGGACCTCGGGGGCCGGCTGCTCCCCCAACTCCAATCCGGAGAGCGGCTGGTCGCGGTCGATTCGGGCGGCGTAGACAGCGAACATGACCTTGACGATAGGCTCCGCCGCCGACCGACGGAACCGCGACTCCCTGTGAGACACACCCTCTTGCCAAGGCACACGGGCCGGCGCAGGTCTGGACGCGAACCCCTGCCCACCCGAACGGCCCCGGCCCGGGGCAGAGAAATGGCCCCGTCCGGACGGACGGGGCCATTCACTCAACGGCACATCAGCGCCGCGCAACGCCTTCCGCCCGCGCCGCAGCGGCAACGGCCGCCGTAACGGCCGGAGCGACCCGCTCGTCGAACGGCGACGGGATGACGTAGTCCGCGGCCAGGTCGTCCCCGACGACCGACGCCAGCGCCTCGGCCGCCGCGATCTTCATGCCTTCGGTGATCCGGGAGGCCCGGACCTGAAGCGCTCCGGCGAAGATCCCCGGGAACGCGAGCACGTTGTTGATCTGGTTCGGGAAGTCCGACCGCCCGGTGGCAACGACCGCCGCGTACTTGTGCGCGACATCGGGGTGCACCTCGGGATTCGGGTTGGCCATGGCGAAGACGAACGCGCCCTCGGCCATGGAGGCGACAGCCTCCTCCGGCACCGTGCCACCGGAAACCCCGATAAACACGTCCGCGCCCGCCAGCGCCGCCTCCAGCGACCCGGTGATCCCGGCCTTGTTCGTGAACCCGGCCAGCTCCCGCTTGACCGACGTCAGGTCGTCCCGGTCGGCGGAGACCACACCCTTGCGGTCCGCCACGGCGACATCCCCGATCCCGGCCTCGACCAGCATCTTCGCGATGGCGACACCGGCCGCGCCCGCCCCCGAGATGACGGCCCGCAGATCCCCGAGCCCCTTCCCGGTCAGCCGCGCGGCGTTGCGCAGCGCAGCCAGCGTCACGACAGCCGTACCGTGCTGGTCGTCGTGGAAGATCGGGATGTCCAGCCGCTCCTGCAGCTTCCGCTCGATCTCGAAGCACCGAGGCGCCGAGATGTCCTCCAGGTTCACACCACCGAAGGACGGCGCGAGGCGAACCACGGTCTCGACGATCTCGTCGACGCCCGTGCAGTCGAGCGCGATCGGCACCGCGTCGACACCACCGAACTGCTTGAAAAGAATCGCCTTCCCCTCCATCACCGGAAGGGAGGCCTCAGGCCCGATGTCCCCGAGCCCCAGCACAGCCGTGCCGTCGGTCACGACGGCGACGACGGACGACTTCCACGTGTAGTCGTGCACGAGCTCCGGCTGCTCGGCAATCGCGCTGCACACCTTCGCGACGCCGGGCGTGTACGCCAGGGACAGGTCGTCCTTGTCACGGACCGGCACGGTGGCCTGCACGGCCATCTTGCCGCCACGATGCAGCGCGAAGGCCGGATCGAAGGAATCGAGGGGTTCGACCCCACCGTCCTGATCGGTATTGCCTCCGCCGCGAGGATTGACGATCTCCGCTGCCACTTTGTCTGACCCCTTAAGTGTTCATGGTTTGAGGGTGGAACCACTCCTGGTGAGAAGTGGGCGGGACCGCGTATGGCCCTGCTCGTTGATACGTACGACGTACGACGTACGGACCCATACGCGACGGCGCGCCGCACACGCGCCACGAGCCCCGGATGAGGGGTGTAAAGAACCTTCTTACCGGACGGACCGCGCCCCGACGAGTCCAATACGTGCAAGATCACATGGCGGGCAGGAAAACACCCACAGCGACAACACGAATCGGACACGAGCCGACGACGGAACCACTGCGATTCATGGCCAAATAAGCGGACAATAAGTAGACAATCCACACTGGAAACCACGAAAGGCGGCCAACAGCCCGCACACCAGGCCGACGGCCGGCCCGCATCCTGAGATAGGCCGAAGATCTTCCGGCCGGAAGGGCAGATTCCCGCAGAAGGTGCGGTCAGGATGTACCGACCTGAGACGGTTCGGGGGTAACCCGTTATCCGATTTTGACATCGCGAGCGCCCTGAATGCCTCAGTCCGAATGGCAAGATGCCGTAATCACACGAGGTCGCGACACTCGAAGGCGTGTGCTCTCGTCGGCCTATGAAACCAAGGCACCTGCCGAGTCCCGGCGGGGGCCCGCCCCATCGGCAACTCCACCCATCCGCCGGAGGAACCCACCATGACCGCAAGCACCACCCGTCGTACGACCGCCACACGCTCCCGGCTGGCAGCGGTCGCCTCGATCGCGGTCGCAGGCGCCCTGATTCTCACCGGTTGCGGTGACCAGACGAATGACGGCGGCAGCGAGGGCACCAACGAGACGGGGAACGCCAACAGCGCCCCGCTCTTCTCCAAGCTGCCCAAGAAGATCCAGGACGCCGGCGTCATCAAGGCAGGCACGAACGCCGAGTACGCCCCGATGGAGTTCCAGGAGGGCGGCAAGATCGTCGGCGTGGACCCCGACATCGCCGCGGCCCTGGGCGAGAAGCTGGGTGTGGAGTTCCAGTTCACCTCCGGCTCCTTCGACGGCCTGATCACGGCCCTGAACTCGGGCCGCTACGACGTCGCCATGTCCTCCATCACGGACACCCCGCAGCGCCAGGATGGCCTGGACGACAAGGGCAAGAAGCTCGGCCCGGGTGTCGACTTCGTCGACTACTTCACGGCCGGCACCGCCGTGTACGTCCAGAAGGGCAACCCGAAGAAGATCAACTCGATCGAGGACCTCTGCGGGCAGACGGCGGCCGTGCAGCGCGGTACGACGTACGAGAAGGCGCTGCAGACCCAGTCCAAGGCCTGCACGGACGACGGCAAGAAGAAGATCAACATCGAGTCGTTCGAGAACGACACCGAGGCCCAGACCCGCGTGAAGTCGGGCGGCGCCGTCGCCGGCGTCAACGACTACCCGGTGGCCGTGGACCTGTCCCGCAAGTCCGGTGGCGGCAACGACTTCGAGGTCGTCGGCGAGCAGGTCGACGCCGGTCCGTTCGGCATCGCGGTGAACAAGGACAACAAGGAGCTCACCGCTGCCCTCGAAGAGGCCGTCAACGCCATCATCGAGGACGGTACGTACGAGGAGATCCTCAAGAAGTGGGGCGCCGAGTCCGGCGCGATCGACAAGGCCGCGATCAACGGCGGCAAGTGACCGTCCCGGGCAAGACTGAAGGGCAGTCACAGTGACTGACAAGTTCGACAAGGAGCCGGCCGACGCGAAGCCGTCGGCCGCCGTCTCCAAGGAGGGCGGGGCCCTCCCGCCCGAGGCGATCAAGGCCATCCCGGTCAGGCACTACGGCCGCTGGGTCAGTGCCGTCGTCGTGCTGGCCCTGGTGGGCCTGCTGATCAACGCCTTCGCCTCCGCCGAGAAGATCCAGTGGCAGGCCGTCGGCGACTACGTCTTCGACCCCACGGTCCTCGCCGGCGCCGGCCGCACCCTGCTGATCAGCGTCCTCGCGATGGTCATGGGCGTGGTCCTCGGCGTGATCCTGGCCGTGATGCGCCTGTCCAAGAACCCGGTGACGAGCTGGGTGGCCTGGGTCTACATCTGGTTCTTCCGCGGCACGCCGGTCTACGTCCAGCTGCTGCTGTGGTTCAACCTGGCGCTGATCTTCCCCATGCTGGATCTCGGTCCGTTCTACAAGGACGAGATGGTCGACGTCATGACCCCGTTCATGGCCGCCCTGCTGGGGCTGGGCCTGAACGAGGCGGCGTACATGGCGGAGATCTGCCGCGCCGGTCTGATGGCCGTCGACGAGGGCCAGACCGAGGCCTCGCACGCGCTCGGCATGAGCCACGCGAAGACGCTGCGCCGCATCGTGATCCCGCAGGCGATGCGGGTGATCGTGCCGCCGACCGGCAACGAGTTCATCAACATGTTGAAGACCTCGTCGCTGGTGTACGCGGTGACGTACAACGAACTGCTGCGCGCCACCTCCACGATCGGCTCCACGTCGTACGCCGTGATGGAGATGCTGTTCGTGGCGTGCATCTGGTACCTGGTCATGACCAGCGTGTTCAGCGTCTTCCAGTACTACCTGGAGCGCCGTTACGCCCGTGGCTCGCTGCGGAACCTGCCGCCGACGCCGTGGCAGAAGATCAAGGTCAACCTGATGGCCTTCAGCCGCGAAAGGGGCTCGGTATGACGGCCATGGTGAAGGCCGAGGGCGTCCACAAGTCCTTCGGTCCGGTACAGGTCCTCAAGGGCATCGACCTGGAGGTGAAGTCCGGCGAGGTGTTCTGCCTCATCGGCCCCTCCGGCTCCGGCAAGTCGACGTTCCTGCGGTGCATCAACCACCTGGAGAAGATCAACGCCGGTCGGCTGTACGTCGAGGGTGAGCTGGTCGGCTACCGCCAGAAGGGCGACAAGCTGTACGAGCTCAAGGACAGCGAGGTCGCGCAGCAGCGGCGGGACATCGGCATGGTGTTCCAGCGGTTCAACCTGTTCCCGCACATGACGGCGCAGGAGAACGTCATGGAGGCGCCCATCCAGGTCAAGGGCGTGGGCAGGAACGCGGCCAAGGAGCGCGCCCGGGAGCTGCTCGACCGCGTCGGCCTGGCCGACAAGGCCGGCAGCTACCCCTCGCAGCTCTCCGGCGGCCAGCAGCAGCGCGTCGCCATCGCCCGGGCGCTCGCGATGGACCCGAAGCTGATGCTGTTCGACGAGCCGACCTCGGCCCTCGACCCGGAGCTGGTCGGTGACGTCCTCGACGTCATGCGCGACCTCGCCGAGTCCGGCATGACGATGGTCGTCGTCACCCACGAGATGGGCTTCGCCCGCGAGGTCGGCGACAGCCTGGTCTTCATGGACGGCGGCGTGGTCGTCGAGTCCGGCGACCCGCGCGAGGTCCTGACCAACCCGCAGCACGAGCGGACGCAGGCGTTCCTGTCCAAGGTGCTCTGACGGTCGACTCGCAGGTGGAGGGGCGGTACGGGATTCCCGTACCGCCCCTCCCTCGTGCTGCTGGCCCGGCGCTACTTGAGAGCCAGCAGCAGCGTGTCCGAGGGCGAGCACCACACCGGCCGGGCCTCCCCGAAACCCGTTTCGCGCAGTACGCGCGCGTGCCACTCGACGGGCGGCATGTCGCCCTCTGCGTGCTCGCCGTAGATCTCGAAGCGGCGGGCCGTGGGCTCGGCGAGGACCGGGTCCTTCGCCGCCAGCTGCCACCACTCGGCCCAGTCCAGGGCACCGTTCGCCTTGGCCTGATCCATACGGGTGTGGCGCTGCGCGCGCTCCGCGGCGTTGATGCGGGGCGTCGAGTCGTCGATCATGTGGTCCGCGTTCATGAAGACACCGCCGTCGCGGACCAGCTCCGCGACCTGACCGTAGAGGGCCGCGAGGGGTTCACGGTGCAGCCAGTGCAGGGCCGTAGCGGTCAGGACGGCGTCGTACGAGTCGTACGGCAGGCTCGCCGCCCAGTCCGGGTCCTTGAGGTCGGCAGTGACCAGGGAGACCCGCTCGTCGGCCGCGAAGGTGCCCTCGGCGATGGCGAGGAGCGCCGGGTCGAGGTCGACGCCGGTGCTGGTGGCCTCCGGGAACCGCGCGAGGAGGCGGGCCGTGATGGTTCCCGTGCCGCATGCGAGATCGAGCACGCGCGGGGCGGGGCCGACGAGGGCCTCGAGCATGTCGAGCATGAGCCGGAAACGCTCCTCGCGGTCGGGCATGTACCACTCCTGCTGCCGGTCCCAGCTCTCCTGCCAGGCGGCCCAGTCGGCGCCGGTCGTGGTGATGTCCGTGTCCGTCATCGAACCCTCCATCGCGCATGTCACGTAATACCCTGGAAGCACGATCAGTTGTTACCCGACCGCACCACGACGATAGAACGCCTCCGTAAGGACTACAAGTGGAACTGGCCTATTACTCGGACTATGCCGTACGACTCGTCAACAGCGAGGACCCGGCCCGGGGCAAGGACTCACTGACCTCGGTCGAGGCCGTCCGCGACCTGTTCGGCGGCAACCAGTCGGCGGCCCGCCGCGCCACCGACGCCGACGTCACGCGGTTCCGCGCGGTCCGGGCCCGGCTGCGCTCGGTCTTCGCGGCGGCGGACGCCGGCGACGAGACCCTGGCCGTCGACCTGCTGAACTCCCTGCTTCTGGAGTTCCCGGTGAGCCCGCAGATCTCCGGCCACGACTTCCGCGACGACGACGGCCGCCCCCTGTGGCACATGCACCTCGCGGACCACCCGTCGAACGCGACCGCGGGCTTCGCGGCCATCGCGTCGATGGGCCTGGCGTTCCACCTGACGGAGTACGGCGTGGACCGTCTGGGCCTGTGCGAGGCGGCCCCGTGCCGCAACGCCTATCTGGACACCTCCACCAACCGCTCCCGGCGCTACTGCTCGGACCGCTGCGCGACCCGCGCCAACGTGGCCGCCTACCGCGCCCGCAAGCGCCTGGAGGCCGACCGGTCGGCGAGTACGGGCCGTACGGCCGACAGCGCCCAGCGCGCCAGTGCGAACGGGGAGCGCTGATCCGCCTTGCGCGGGCGGTACCGCAGACGCACCTTGCCCAGAATCAGCTCGTCCGGCACGACTCCGTAGTCGGTGCTGTCGCCACCGGCGTACGCGTTGTCCCCGCGCACCCACCAGCCGCCCTCGCGGCGCTCCGCGGCCCGCTTGACGACCAGCAGGTCCTGCTGGAAGGGATGACGCAGGACGACGACGTCACCGGGCCTGATCCGGCCCCGGTGCGCAACGACGAGCAGGTCGCCGTTGTACAGCGTGGGCACCATCGACGGCCCGGTCACCTCGGCCCACCCGAAGGGCTGGGCCGCCCGTTCACGCTCGGTCTCCTGCGACAACTCCGGCATCCCCGGCACCTCCCCGGTACGGTCCTCCACCAGTCTCAGTCTGACCCTGGACTTTTGTCCTAAGCCCATGGGGGCACTCGCGAAATCCCGTCTTGCAGGGAGTAATGTCCCACCTGAGAAGACGATCACGAGGAAGGAATGCTCCATGCTTTCCCGCCTGTTTGCCCCCAAGGTCAAGGTCAGCGCGCACTGCGACCTGCCCTGCGGCGTGTACGACCCTGCCCAGGCCCGCATCGAGGCGGAGTCGGTGAAGGCCGTCCAGGAGAAGATGGCCGCCAACGACGACCCGCACTTCCAGGCGCGTGCCACGGTCATCAAGGAGCAGCGCGCCGAGCTCGCCAAGCACCACGTCTCGGTGCTCTGGAGCGACTACTTCAAGCCCCCGCACTTCGAGAAGTACCCGGAGCTGCACCAGCTGGTCAACGACGCCCTCAAGGCCCTCTCGGCCGCCAAGGGCTCGACCGACCCGGCGACGGGTCAGAAGGCTCTGGACTACATCGCCCAGATCGACAAGATCTTCTGGGAGACCAAGAAGGCCTGACTCAAGGTTCTTTCGTCACTCTCCCGACCTGAAGGGGCCCGACCGGTTCGCCGGGCGGGCCCCTTCGGCATGGGCGGATCCGTCTCCGGACCCGTCGTGGCCCGCCACGAGCTCACTGCGCAGTGCACGAGGCCGAGATCTGGTCGAGACCGGCCGTGGCCCGGCCGGCGAGGTCCCTGAGGGGCTCACCGCTCAGCCGGCACATCCGCCACTCGTCCAGGAACTCCACGCCGAGGGACTTGTAGAAGTCGATCGTCGGCTCGTTCCAGGCGAGGACCCACCATTCGAAGCGCTCGTAGCCTCTCTCCTCACAGATCGCGGCGAGAGAGGCGAGCAGAGCCTTGCCGTGTCCACCGCCACGGGCGGACTCACGCACGTACAAATCCTCCAGGTGCATGCCGCGCGTGCCGGTCCACGTCGAGAAACGCGGGAACCACAGGGCAAAGCCGACGGCCTCGCCCGTCTCGTCGTCCTCGGCGATCAGCGTGAAGGCGGCGGGATGCTCTCCGAACAGCGCCTCGCGAAGCTGCTCCTCGGTCGCCCGAACCTGCTCAACAGCCCGTTCGTACTCGGCGAGTTCATGGATCATCGCGCGGATGGTCGCGACGTCGTTCACGGTGGCGGCACGGATCATGCCGGAGATCATCGGTCACCGAACCGACCGCGTCCATCCAATTCCGCGCCCTCCGGGCGGGCTTGAGTCTCCCACAGGGGGAGAGTGGAAGCTGGGCGCATGGACAGCGGCACCCTCTACTCGATCGGTGAACTGGCCCGGCGTACCGGGCTGGCGGTCAAGACCATCAGGTTCTACTCCGACCGCGGCATCGTCGTACCGGCCGAACGCACCCTCTCCGGCTATCGCCGCTATGGCCCGGACGCCGTTGCCCGGCTGGCCCTGGTGCGGACCCTGCGCGACCTGGGCCTTGGCCTCGACGCGATCCGGAAGGTCGTGGACCGGGAACTGACGCTCGGTGAAGCCGCCGAGCAGCACGCCGCCGCGCTGGAGGCGCAGATCCGCATCCTGCGCCTGCGGCGAGCGGTACTGACCGCCATGACCAAGCGCAGTCCCACCCCGGAGGAGACGGAACGCATGCACCGGCTGGCCCGACTCACCGAGGACGAACGTCAGCGACTGATCGACGACTTCCTCGACGCCGTATTCACGCATCTCGACGGTGGCAGATGGCGCCCCGGGGTCCAGTGCTCCATGACGCCCCAGCTGCCCGATGACCCGACTGAAGAACAGCTGGAGGCATGGGTGGAGTTGGCGGAGCTGTCTCTGGACCCGGACTTCCGCACCGGTGTGCGGCGCGGGGCAGAGGATCACGAGGCCGACCTGCCCGACGGCGGCGCCGGGCTACCGCGACCGGACGTCGTCGTGATCGCGCGTGACCATGCGACGGCGGCCCTGGCTTCCGGAATCACCCCGCAGTCGCCGCGGGCCGACCAAGTCGTCGCAACGCTGGCCAAGGACTGCGCGCACACGCTCGGCCGGCCCGACGACAGCGAACTGCGTCGATGGCTGCTGCAGCGTCTGACGGCCGCGAACGATCCGCGCCGGGACCGGTACTTGCACCTGCTCGCCCTGATCAACGGCTGGCCGGCTCCGGAACCTCTGGCGCCGGCGCTCGACTGGTCCGTCGCGGCCCTTCGCCTGCGAACGGCTCGCTGACGAGGTCATCCGAGTTCCCGTGGCCCGTACTGCGCCGTTCCGGTTTCGGTGGCAAGGGCCCAGTAGCGGTCGCCGTAGGACCAGTGCCACCACTCGGTGGGGTAGTTCACCAGGCCCGCAGCGCTCAGCGCGGCACCGAGCACCCGCCGGTTGGCCCGCGCTTCGGGGCCGATGGTGTCGGCGTCGGTGTAACAGGCGCCGTCGCTGTCCTCGGGACTGGCGTTCACGCGTGTCCCCATGTCGACTTCCCGGCCGTCGGCGGAGAGCAGAGTGAGGTCGACGGCGGCGCCGGCGCTGTGCGGCGCGATCTCCGGTGGCGACACGTACCGGCTCGCGGCGTCGCGGATCCGGCTCGGCGACCAGTCCGGGTGGGTGGCCACCAGTCCGTCGGCGTACTGCTCGAAGTAGCGGCGCTGCAGCGAGGGCGGCCGGTAGCCCTCGACGAACAGCAGACGTATGCCGTCCGGGAGGAGCTTCTGGGCCATGAGCAGACGGGCCAGAACCCCCTCTCGCAGATACGCGAACGCCCCTGCTCGATCCGCCTTGCGAGGGTCGACGGCAAGGGGTTCGTGGAGCCGGACGTCCACGAGGGGTTCGCCGCAGTCGATCACCGGGATTGCCGCGATCCTGGGATCCGACATCAGCACGATCTCGTCCATGCCCCGATCATGGCCGACCGCGCCGGCCGACCGGGGCCCAAGGTTCCGTGAATTCGCGGTGATTGTGTTCACGCGGTAAACGGTGGCCGGACATCGTTCACGTCCCGTAGGTTCTGGAACGTCCACCCGGAGGTCGAACACCTTGACGGGTGGGCCCACGGGGGAAGGTCAGCAGCACTCGGCTCCCGTCTCGGCCCCTGCGGCCGAGGCGTTGTCCGGGGTGCTCTGCGACAGCGGGCGAGTGGAGATCACTTCACCCGGCGGACTGTCTCCCGCCGGACGGAATGTCGATCCCCTGGGAGACACCCCCTGCACCGCCCGCATCTCTGGCCGATCCCCCTGCTGTGGACCCTCGCCCTGGGGCTCTGGGGGCTGTCCCGGCAGGACAGTGTGTGGCGGGACGAGGCCGCGACCTGGCAGGTGGCCCGCCGGCCCGTCGGCGACATCTGGCACATGCTGGGCAACGTCGACTCCGTGCACGGGCTCTACTACCTGCTGATGCACGGGCTCTTCGAATGGTTCGGGGCCGGCACCACGACCCTGCGGCTTCCCTCCGTGCTGGCCACGGCGGTGGCGGCGGCCTGTGTGACGGCCATCGGCCATCGGCTGGCCGGGGCCTGGGCGGGCCTGGCGGGAGGGCTGGCGTTCGGGCTTCTTCCGGCCGTGCAGTTCTATCTCCAGGAGGGCCGCCCCTACGCGCTGATCGCGGCCGGCGCCGGGATCTCGACCCTGCTGCTGGTGACCGTCCTCGAAGGGCGCGGCCGAGCGGTGCACTGGATCGCGTACGGCGGCACGCTCGCGGTGTGCGGGCTGCTGAACTGGCTGTCGTTGCTGATCCTGCCCGCACACCTGGCGACCCTGCTGTGGACGCGGGCCCGGCGCGGGACCTGGATGCGCTGGGCGGCGGCCGCGGCGGTCGCCGTTGCCGCGGTGCTGCCGCTGATCCTGTTCAGCCGCCGCCAGTCCGCCCAGGTCTCCTGGATACCGCCGCTGACCTGGCACATGCTGATCGGGCCCGCCGTCCTGCTGGCGATCGGCGGGCTCGGGGCCCTGCTGGACCGGCCGCGCGCGGGGCGGCTCTCGGTGGCGCCCGTCGCGCTGCCCCTGCTGGCCGTCCCACAACTCGCCCTCATCGGGCTCTCCCTGGTCAAGCCACTCTTCCTGGACCGCTACGTGCTGTTCAGCATGCTGGGACTGGCCCTGCTGATCGGCTCGGCACTCGGCACGGCCGTACGGGCGGCCCGGCCGCGGTTCCCGGGAGCGGCGCCGTGGCTCGTCCCGGTCGTGCTCACCGTGGCGGTCGTCGCCCTGTTGCCGCAGTCGCTGGCCAAGCGGTCCCCGGAGAGCCGCGTGGACGACGTCCTGGCGGTGGCCGCGGACGTACGGCGGCTGAAGCAGAGCGGGGACGCGGTGGTCTACATACCGGCGGCCCGGCGCGACTCCGCGCTCGTCTCCCCCGCCGACTTCGCCGGGCTGCGGGACCTCGCGCTCGCGGAAGACCCCGTGGCGTCGGGGACGTTGAAGGGCGAGGAGGCCGGTCCGGAGCGGATACGGGCCGCGATGCTGACGCAGCAGCGGATACTGCTGGTCACCGACGCACCCGAGGTGGCGCGGCCGTTGGCGGGGAAGCGGGACCGCGCCAAGACCGCGGTGCTGAACGAGCACTTCAAGGTGGTGACGGACGTCCAGGTCCGCGGGCGGCGGGTGACGGTGTACGAGCGGCGCTGAGGGGCCCGGCCGGTGCGACGCCGGGCCGGACCCCGTCAACCGTCCGTCCGCACCTCGGTCAGTGGAACTGAGGCACGATCAGGTAGATCCCGTACACCACCACCGCCGCGCAGGCGACGAAGCAGAGTCCGGCCTGCGTGAGGCTCGGCGTGGACGTGCCGCCGCGCTCCTCGCGTGCCCCCTCGTGGCGGGCCAGGCCCAGCACGCCGAGGGCGAAGACGCCGACCACGGCCACGGTGACGGCGAGGCTCACCGCGGCGACCTGGCCGAGTGCGGTCCAGTCGAGGCTCATGATGTGAACTCCCTTGTCTCGGACGATCGCTGTCTCAGGCGATCGCTGTCTCAGGCGGCCGCGCCGACCTTGGGCGCCTCCGGGTTGCGGACCGTGACCTCGTGGGTGTCGTTGACGTTGTGTGCGGACACCGGGTTGCGGCGGGAGATCAACACGATCCCGGCGGCCACGGCCGCACCCACCAGCGCGACCACGGCCGTACCGATGTTGCCGCCGTGCTTGACCACGCCCGCCGAGACGCCGCCGACCAGCGCGGCGGCGGGCAGGGTGACCAGCCAGGCCACCACCATGCGCCCGGCCACGCCCCAGCGGACCTCCGCCAGCCGCCGGCCCAGACCCGCGCCGAGAATGCTGCCCGAGGCGACCTGCGTGGTGGACAGGGCGAAGCCCAGGTGGGCGGAGGTGAGGATCACCGTCGTGGAGGCCGTCTCGGCGGCGAAGCCCTGCGGGGACTGAATCTCCGTCAGACCCTTGCCCATCGTGCGGATGATCCGCCAGCCACCGAGGTAGGTGCCGAGGCCGATGGCCAGACCGGCCGACGCGATCACCCACAGCGGCGGGCCCGCGTCATGGCCCAGGGCGCCCGCAGAGATCAGGGTCAGCGTGATGACGCCCATCGTCTTCTGCGCGTCGTTGGTGCCGTGGGCCAGGGAGACGAGCGAGGCCGAGGCGATCTGGCCGACGCGGAAGCCCTTGGTGACGGACTCCTTACGGGCGCGAGCAGTGAGCTTGTACGCCAGGTACGTGGCGAGCAGCGCCGCGATCCCCGCCACGAGCGGCGAGGCGACGGCGGGGATCAGTACCTTCTCGACAACCTTGTCGAAGTGCACGCCGTGCGACCCCGCCCCCACCCAGACGGCCCCGATCAGTCCGCCGAACAGCGCGTGCGACGAGCTGGACGGCAGTCCGACCAGCCAGGTGAGGAGATTCCACAGAATCGCCCCGACCAGGCCCGCGAAGATCATGCCCGGGCTGACGAGGGTGTCGTCCACGATGCCGCCGGAGATCGTCTTGGCGACCTCGGTGGACAGGAAGGCACCTACGACGTTCAGGACACCGCTGATGAGCACGGCCGTCCTTGGTTTGAGCGCCCCCGTGGCGATGGACGTGGCCATCGCGTTCGCCGTGTCGTGAAAGCCGTTGGTGAAGTCGAAGGCGAGGGCCGTCACGATGACGACCGCTACCAGGAACGTGATGTGGTCCATTCCCCAATGCAAACAAGCGCGGGCCAATTCGCGGAGAACCGATGGCAAAGCGTGTCCCTGGAGCCGGCGCGCGGTTGGTAAGGGTCCTGCAAAGCCCGCGTGGTGAAGCCTGAGTGCGCTCGAGTGCGCCGTACGGCCGCCGCGGGCCATGGCCGCGCCGGCGGATCTACGATCGCCCCATGAGTATCCGCTGGACCTACGCCTTCGTCGACCGCCCCGTCGCGTCCTTCACCCGGGCGCACACCTTCTGGACTGCGGTGACGGACACCCGGCTGTCCCAATTCCGAGGCGAGCAGGGGGAGTTCGTGACCCTGCTGCCGGGCGGTGGGGCGGACCCCTGTGTGAAGGCCCAGGGGGTCGAGTCGGGCGCCGGTGGCGCACATCTCGACTTTGCCGTGGACGACGTACCGGGCTTCGTGAAGTCGGCGCTCGCGCAGGGAGCGGGTGTCGCCGCCGAGCACGAGGGGTGGGCCGTACTGCGCTCGCCCGCCGGGCAGTTGTTCTGTGCCGTGCCCTGGCACGGGGAGTCGGACCGGCCGCCCGTGGTGCACGGCAGCCGGCTCGACCAGGTCTGCGTGGACGTAGCGCCGTCGCTGTACGAGTCCGAAATCGCCTTCTGGAGCGCGCTGTTGGACGGCTGGCAGTCGGCGCCCGGCTCCCGCCCCGAGTTCCATGTGCTCAAGCCACCGTCCGGGCTGCCCATCCGCATCCTGCTCCAGCGGCTCGGCAAGGAGGGGCTCGGTGAGGAGCCCCGGGCCTCCGCCCATCTGGACCTCGCCTGCGCGGACATCGCGGCGACCCGCGCCCGGCACGAGGAACTGGGTGCGAGCTTCGTCGCCGAGGGCGCCCACTGGACGGTGATGCGCGATCCGGCGGGCGGAACGTACTGCCTGACGGGGCGGGACCCGGAGACAGGCGGACTGACCGGCTCTAGCGCGTCGTGACGACGCAGAGGTGTTGTATCCAGCCGCCCTGGTAGGGCTCGGGGGTCGGGCAGGGCGTCTCCCGGCCTTCCGGGCGCGTCGGCGTGGGACCGGCCTCCTCCCGGCCGTACGGCACCGGTGGCTCGGCCGAGTCCTGCAGCCACAGCGTCAGCCCTCCCGCGACGGCCACGAGGATCACCCACGCCCCCACGGCCCATCGCCATAACGTGCGGCGTCCCCTCACCCCCAGGGCTCCACATCCACCACCGCGTTCACCGGAATGGGCCCGTACACATGCGGGAACTCCTCGCCGCCCGGCTCCGGCGCCTCGTACTTGAGCGGCACGTCGAGCCGGGCCGGGTCCACGACCAGGACCACCAGTTCGCCCGGGCCGTCGTAGGAGCCGTACAGGAAGGCGGCCACGGCGGGGAGTTGGGCCCGGGTCGAGCAGTGGATGAAGCCCTCGTCCTGGAGCGTCCGACCGCGGGTCGACATCTCGTACGCACCACGCGCGCGTGCCTCGTCCCAGAGGGAGCGTTCGGTGATGTGGAGGATGTACGTGTGTTCGGGCATGCGGCGAGGTTACGGCTTCAGCCGTGCCGCCCGCGCGTGCAAATAGCGCTGCTCCGGCAGGCTCAGCGTCTTGGCGGCGGCGGCCTCGTAGGCGGCGCGGGCCTCGTCGTGGGCGCCGGCCCGCTCCAGGAGGTGGCCGCGGACCGCGTCCAGGCGGTGCCCGGCACCCAGCTCGTCCTGCAGCGCGGCCAGTTCGGCCAGCCCCGCGCGCGGGCCCTGGGCCATGGCGACGGCGACCGCGCGGTTGAGGCGCTCGACGGGGCCGGGGACGAGGCGTACCAGGACGTCGTAGAGGCCGAGGATCTCCTGCCAGTCGGTCTCCGGTGCGGAGGGCGCCTCGTCGTGGACGGCGGCGATGGCGGCGCGCAGCTGATACGGGCCGGCGGGGCCCCGGGACAGGGCGCGGGTGACCAGGGCGACGCCCTCGTCGATCGCGGCCTTGTCCCAGCGGTCGCGGTCCTGTTCGTCGAGGGGGACGAGTTCGCCGTGCGGGCCGGTGCGCGCGTCGCGGCGGGCGTCGGTGAGCAGCATCAGCGCGAGCAGGCCGGCCACCTCGCCGTGGTCGGGGAGCAGGCGGTGGACCTCGCGGGTCAGCCGGATCGCCTCGCCGGCGAGTTCGCGCCGCAGCAGGCTCGTGCCCGAGGTCGCCGTATAGCCCTCGTTGAAGATCAGGTACAGGGTCTGCAGGACCGCGGGCAGGCGGTTCTCCCAGTTGTCGGGCCGGCCGAAGCGCACCCCGCGGACCTTCTGCTTGGCCCGGCTGATGCGCTGCGCCATGGTCGCCTCGGGGACCAGGTACGCCCGGGCGATCTCCGCCGTGGTCAGACCGCCGACGGCACGGAGGGTGAGGGCGATCTGGGCGGGCGGGGTCAGGTCCGGGTGGCAGCACAGGAAGAGCAGGGTGAGGGTGTCGTCCTCGCGGGGCGCCCGGTCCGCGCCCGGCGGCGGGGCCGTGAAGGCGTCCCTCGGCATCAGCGCCGCGGCCTTGTCCTCCCGGGCCCGGCGCGACTGCTCCGCGCGCAGCGCGTCGGTCAGCCGCCGCGCCGCGACCTTGATCAGCCAGCCGCGCGGATTGTCCGGGACCCCGGTCCGCGGCCACTGCCCGGCCGCCGCGAGCAGGGCCTCCTGTACGGCGTCCTCGGCGCTGTCGAAGTGGCCGTACCGTCGTACCAGCGCGCCGAGGACCTGCGGCGCATGTCGGCGCAGCAGGTCCTCGGTCTCGGGTGTGGCGCTCACTTACGGCTCGGCCGACGTCTCAGCCGACGTCCCCGGACCCGTCTTCGATGGGCCGGATCACCACCGGGTACACGGGGGCCCCGGCGGGCTGGGGGCACTGGAGGACGCGCTCGGCGATCTCCGTGACCCGCTCCAGGCTCGCGCAGTCCAGCACCCAGTAGCCGGCGAGCAGCTCCTTGGTTTCGCTGTACGGGCCGTCGGTGATCACCGCCTTGCCGTCGTCACCCAGGGTGACATGCCGGCCCTTCGCGGGCTCGGTCAGCCCCTGTCCGTCGACCATCTCGCCGCTCTCGGCGAGGTCGTCGTTGAGGGCCTGCATGAAGGAGTACATCGCCTGGATGTCCTCCTGGCTCCAGGCAACGGAGTTCTCGGACCCCTTGCCCTGCATCGCCTCGTAGTCCGCCTGCGTTCCCTGCACCATGACCAGGTACTTCATCAGTCCGCTCCTTCTGCTTCCGTCGGCTCGGGCCGCCCTCGGTGGGCGGCTCTCACAGGGGACGTCGGAGCCGGGCCGGGATTCTCGACAGGGGACTCAGGAATTTTTCGCGGTGGGATTCACCGCGGTATCCACGGTGGGTGTGCTGGGAGTGTCCGGCTGCTCGTGCTTCTCCTCGTGCGCGGCGCCTTCCTCGGCGTACGCCCCGCACTCGGGGTTGTGGCACGGGCCCGCCACCCAGGTGGGGACCCAGGCGCCCAGCGTCTTGTGGCGCCGGACGACCGTCTCTACGGGCTGTCCGCAGTCGGGACAGTGGTGCTCTTGGCTGCCCATGTCCTCAGAGTAGGGCGGGACAGGGCTCAGCGCTTCCTGCTGTACGTACGAACAATGGCGCCGTTGCCGAACGAGCGCACCTCGCCGAGGGTGAACTCCGTGATGGCCAAGCCCGATCCGAACATCGGCATGCCCGCGCCGTACACGATGGGGTACGTCTTGATGACGAGCTCGTCGATCTCGTCGAGCAGCGCGCCGGCGATCTGCGAGCCGCCGCACAGGTAGATGCCGAACTCGCCGTCCTCCGCCTTCAGTTCGCGGACCTTGCCGACCAGGTCGTCCGAGACGATCTCGACCTGCGGGTCGGGCGACTCGGTCAGCGTGCGCGAGGCGACGTACTGGCGCATATGGGCGTACGGGCTGGTGATGCCCTCCTTCAGGGCCAGGTCATAGCTGGCCCGGCCCTGGATGATCGTGTCGAAATGCCTGTTGGCCAGGTCGTCGAAACCGAGGGCGCGGCGGCCGTGGGTCGGCATCGTCTCGGGGTGCTCGGCCTTGAGGAACTCCAGGAACTCCTCGTCGACGAAGCGGACCATCTCCGTCCCGTCGCCGCTCGGATCCCCGATGAAGCCGTCGATCGAGCAGGCGATGAAGTACGTGAGCTTTCGCAAGCCGGTCTCTTTTCGTAGGGTGTCGAACAACCACTTCGGTTGTAGTGCTTCAGTTGTAGTACTTCGCTTGTAGTGGTTGCAAGGGCATTTCCCGGACCGACTGGAAGTGAGAGAGGGGATTCCGCATGGCGGGCAATCCGGAGCGCCGGGCCGCGCTCGTCGACGCGGGCGTAGAGGTGCTCGCCCACGAGGGGGCACGCGGGCTGACGTTCCGCGCGGTGGACGCCGAGGCCAGGGTGCCGGTCGGCACCGCCTCCAACTACTTCACCGGGCGCGACGACCTGCTCCGCCAGATCGACGCCCGGCTGCACGTGCGGCTCGCGCCCGACCCGGAGGTGATCGCCGGGCTGCTCACCCGGCCGAAGGACCGCTCCCTCGTCACGGCCTTCATGCACGACCTGATGGCCCGCGCGACCCGCGACAGAACGGGCTATCTGGCCCTGCTGGAGATGCGCCTGGAGGCCCAGCGGCGCCCCGAGCTGCGCTCCTCCTTCACCAAGTCGGTGCGCGGCGACCTGGACGAGGCCCTGGAGTTCCACCGCAACGCCGGACTGCCCGGCGGCGACGAGGTCGTCACGGTGCTCTATCTCGCGGTCCTCGGGCTGCTCCTGGAGCACCTGACACTGCCCGACGTCCTGGACGGCGTTCTGCCCGGGGTCGGCGTGCCGGACGGGCTGGTCGAGCGGATCGTGGCGACGATCGTGCCGGAGGAGTAGCTCAGGGCTGCCGCAGGCGGCTCAGCCGCGCGGTTCGCGCCACATCGGCCACATCCGGGGGCCGTCCGGGAGGTCGAGGGGACGGCCCTTGAGCTCGAAGCCGAGACGCTCGTACAGGTGCCGGCTGCGGTCGCTGCTCGCCTCCAGATAGGCGGGCAGGCCGTCCTGGTCGCAGCGGTCGAGCACCGCGTTCATGAGCGCGGTGCCGAGTCCCTCACCCTGGCGCTCGGGTGCCGCGGCGATCATCCACAGGTATTCGTGCGCACGGCCCGCGGGATGGACACCGGCCGTCAGGCGGCCGATCATCTCGACGCGCTCGTTGTCCGGGTCGACGTCCTGGCGCAGCAGCGCGGGCCCGTCGTCGTCCTGGTCGTGCTCGACGTCCGGCACGGACATCCACAGCGCACATGCCGTGCCGTCCTCGGTGAGGTCTATTCGGCCATGGGCCAGCACGATGTCGGTGAACGCGGCCATCAGCCTGTGGTGAGTCGCACGGCGGTACTCCTCGCCCGGGAACACCCAGCCGCTGACCGGATCGTCCTGGAAGGCCGCGTCCAGCAGCCGGACCACCGACTCCCGGTCCGCCTCGCCCGCCGTCCGGATCGCCACGCCCATCTCCACCCGCCCCTTCGCGTCAACCGGCCTTGATCGTAGGGCGATGAGAGTCTGCGTGCGGTCCGTGGGCCGACATTGTCGAGATACGGCCCGTACACAGCAACCCGGTCGACCGGTGACCCGCTCCACGGCACCCGGCACGCAGAGGCGGGCCCCGCACACCGTGGGGATGTGCGGGACCCGCCGGTCCGAAGCCGCTCGGCGGCCGTACGGGGTCAGGAACCGTACGGCCCCGAGGGCTCCGGGGTCTTCACCGTCGGCCGCCGCGACCTCGACCGGTTCGGCCGCCGGCTGCCGCGGCCCTCAATTGCTGCGCCGCGTCACGAACTCGGCCAGGGCCAGCAGTCCGCCCGCCTCCTCCGGGTCGGGCACCGCGCGGGCCAGCTCCTGCATGGCGCGGGCCATCCGCTCGGCGGCCTGGGTCTGCGCCCAGTCGCGGCCACCGGCCCGCTCGACAGCCAGCGCGGTCCGCTCCAGGTCCTCCTTGGCGTACGGCACTTCGTACAGCGCGGCCAGCTCCGCCGCCGCCGGACCGCCCGAGGTCAGCGCGGCGACGACCGGCAGGGACTTCTTGCGGGCGGCGAGGTCCGCGCCGGCCGGCTTGCCGGTGTGGCTCGGGTCGCCCCATATACCGATCACATCGTCGATGAGCTGGAAGGCGAGCCCGGCCTCACGGCCGAACGCGTCCAGCGCCGCCACGTCCTCGTCCGCCGCGCTCGCGTACAGCGCGCCGAGGGCACAGGCGCACCCCAGCAGCGCGCCGGTCTTGGCCTCGGCCATGGCGAGCACCTCGTCGAGGCCGACCTCGCCGGGGTCCAGCTTCTCCATCGCCGTGTCCGCCTGCTGGCCGGCGCACAGCTCGACCACGCAGTCCGCGAGCCGGGCCGCGGCAGCCGCGGACGCCGGGTGCGGGTCCTCGGCGAGCAGCCGCAGGGCCAGCGCCTGGAGGGCGTCCCCCGCGAGGATCGCGTCGGCGTCGCCGAACACGGTCCAGGCGGTCGGCCGGTGCCGGCGGGTGGTGTCCCGGTCCATCACGTCGTCGTGCAACAACGTGAAGTTGTGGACCAGTTCCACCGCCACCGCCGCCCGTACGGCAGTCGCCCGCGCCCCTGGTCCGCCGAGTGCGGCGGCCGCGGTGAGGACGAGCGCGGGCCGGATCGCCTTGCCGGCGTTGCCCGCCGCCGGGGTGCCGTCCGGGTGCTCCCAGCCGAAGTGGTAGCGCGCGATCCGGCGGAGGGACGGCGGCAACGACGCGATGGCGGCGCGCAGTTCGGGGTCGACCGACGCCCGGACGCGCTCCAGGATCACCTCCGCCTCGGGCCCGTCGAGCGAGCCCGGCCCGCCGTCCGTCTCGGTCGCGATGGGCCCTTGCCTTTCGAGCGTCTCAGTGGACGGCCCCGCCCCGGCGGGGCGTTGCTGCGTCTCCGTCATGAACTCACCCATGGCATCGCCTCGGAGAGTCGGCGGACGGTGGCCCTTCCGCTACGGCTGGGCGCCTACGCCGAGGGTCTACCCACACGGGAAGCGCGGGACACGGCGCAGTGGCGGCAAAGGTCACCGCCAGCGCCCGATCTCGACGTTCTCCAGCACACCGAGGGCGTCCGGCACCAGGACCGCGGCCGAGTAGTAGGCAGTCACCAGGTACTTGATGATGGCCTGTTCGTTGATGCCCATGAACCGGCAGGACAGGCTCGGCTCGATCTCGTCCGGGATGCCCGCCTGCTGCAGTCCGATGACGCCCTGCTCCCCCTCGCCCGTACGCATGGCGATGATCGAGGTCGTACGGGCGTCGGTGACCGGGATCTTGTTGCAGGGGAAGATCGGCACCCCGCGCCAGGTGGGGATGCGGTTGCCGGCCATCTCGATGGTCTCCGGGACCAGGCCGCGCTTGTTCAGCTCACGCCCGAACGCGGCGATCGCGCGCGGGTGGGCGAGGAACAGCTTGGTTCCGCGCCGCCGGCACAGCAGCTCGTCCATGTCGTCGGGGCTGGGCACGCCGTCGTGCGGCTGGAGTCGCTGGTCGTACTCGCAGTTGTTGAGCAGCCCGAACTCGCGGTTGTTGATGAGCTCGTGCTCCTGCCGCTCCTTCAGGGCCTCCACCGTCAGGCGCAGCTGCTGCTCGGTCTGGTTCATCGGCTGGTTGTAGAGGTCGGCCACGCGCGAGTGGATGCGCAGCACGGTCTGGGCGATGCTCAGTTCGTACTCACGGGGCCGGGCCTCGTAGTCGACGAAGGTGTGCGGGATGTCCGGCTCACCGCTGTGGCCGGCCGCCAGGTCGACCTCCTTCTCGCCGTACTTGTTGGTGCGCTGCTGGGGGATCGACCGCAGCTGCTCGAGGTGTTGGCCGAGCGTCTCCGCGCGCTCCGCGACCCGCTCGACGTCGTGACGGGGCAGGACGAGCACCGTGCACGCGGTGGCCGCGCGGACCGTGTACTCCCAGATGGCGTCGGAGTCGAGCAGCGCCTGCTCGCCGAGGTAGGCGCCGTCGGCGAGCACGCCGAGGGACTCGTCCTCCCCGTAGGGGCCGGTGCCGAGCTTCTCGACCCTGCCGTGCGCCAGCAGGAGGACCTCGTCGGTCTGGCTGCCGAACGAGGCGATCAGGGACCCCGCCGTGAACTCCCGCTGCTGGCAGCGCTGGGCGAGCTCGGCGAGCACGTCCTCGTCCTCGTACGACCGCAGGGCCGGGAGTTCGCGCAGCTCGGCCGGGATGACCTCGACGCGGTCCCCGGTCTTCACGAACGTGACCCGGCCGTCCCCGACGGCGTAGGTCAGACGGCGGTTCACCCGGTACGTGCCGCCCTGCACGTTCACCCATGGCAGCATGCGCAGCAGCCAGCGGGAGCTGATCTCCTGCATCTGGGGTGCGGACTTGGTCGTGGTGGCCAGGTTCCGCGCGGCCGCCGTGCCGAGGCTCTGCTGCGGCTTGCCCTGCTCAGTGCGGACCTCTTCGCCTACCGACATTAGGAATTGCCCTCCCGGTCGTGCACCGGCGCCTGTCCGGCGCCACGAATCGCGATCTCCGCGACCGAGCCTTCCATTACGGAGGGTGCCGGTGCTATTACCCGAAAGAGCGGGAATGGATCACTGTCCACTGGGCAAATAGAGGGACCTTGTCCACTGGCGCCGTCTCTGTGATTGGCCAAAACGACTCGCACACCGTGCGAGTCGAGGAGTCCCGTGAGGCCGTTTTCGGTAAAGCACCGATACGAGTCGGCCGCGGTGGGCGGTCGGCGCACGGCGCGAAGGGGGCGGTCATGGCCTCACCCATGTCCGCGAGCAGATTCCTGGAGAGACTTCGGGCGGAGGGTGCGACTGTCGTCGAAGTCGGCGACTGGGAGCACCACAACCGCAACCACGTGGGGCCGTGGGGCCCCGTCCACGGCGTGATGATCCACCACACGGTGACCAAGGGCAGTGCGCACACGGTGGAGCTCTGCCGCAAGGGCTACGAGGGGCTGCCCGGGCCCCTGTGCCACGGCGTCATCACGAAGGACGGGCGGGTGCATCTGGTCGGCTACGGCCGCGCCAACCACGCCGGGCTCGGTGACGACGACGTTCTCCGTGCGGTCATCGCCGAGACCGCGCTGCCTGCCGACAACGAGGCCAACACCGATGGCAACCGGCACTTCTACGGCTTCGAGTGCGAGAACCTGGGTGACGGACAGGATCCCTGGCCGGCGGCACAGTTGGAGGCGATCGAGCGGGTGTCGGCGGCTGTGTGCCGACATCACGGGTGGACGGAGCGGTCGGTGATCGGGCATCTGGAGTGGCAGCCCGGGAAGGTGGATCCTCGGGGGTTCACCATGGCTTCGATGCGGGCGCGGATCCGGGATCGGTTGTCCTAGGGCGGGATGCCTGAGGCGGACCGCGCCTGCTACCGGCACCAGGCGGGCGACAATGGACTGGTGACACGCCTTGACCTGACCGATCTGCGGCCCCGGCTCCCCTCGCCGGTGCAGGAGGTTGTGGACGCCCGGTTCGGGCGGGGTGGCGTTCGGCTGGTTCTCAAGCGGGACGACATGATCCATCCGGAACTGGTCGGCAACAAGTGGCGCAAACTTGTGCCGAATCTGGCGGCGGCGGGTGGGCGCACGGTTGTCACTTTCGGCGGCGCCTACTCCAACCACTTGCGAGCCACCGCTGCCGCGGGGCGCCTGCTCGGGCTGAGCACGGTCGGTGTGGTGCGGGGCCAGGAGCTTGGTGAGCGGCGCCTCAATCCGTCGTTGGAACGGTGCGTGGCCGACGGCATGCGGCTGCACTTCGTCGACAGAGCGACTTATCGACGCAAGACCGAGCCGGAGACGCTGGCGGCCGTTCTGCGGGCGGCGGGCGCGGAAGGGGCGTACGTCGTTCCGGAGGGTGGCAGCAATGCCCTCGCCGTACGGGGGTGCCGGGCGCTCGGGGAGGAGCTGCGGGGGCAGGCCGATGTGGTCGCCGTTGCCTGTGGGACGGGCGGGACGCTAGCGGGGCTGGCCTCCGGGCTGGAGCCTGGGCAGCGGGCCCTGGGCGTGCCCGTTCTCAAGGGTGGCTTCCTGGGTGAGGAGGTACGGGGGCTGCAGGCGGAGGCATTCGGAGGGCCACGGGGTGACTGGTGGCTTGATGAGCGGTTTCACTTCGGGGGGTACGCCCGTACGACTGCTGAGCTCGCGGCCTTCGCCGACGATTTCGAGGAGCGGCATGGGATGGCTGTTGAGCGTCTCTATGTCGCCAAGTTGTTGTATGGGCTTGTCGTGCTGATGGAGGAAGGCGCCTTTGCGCCCGGCGCGACGGTCGCCGCCGTCGTCACCGGGGCTCCGTTCGAGGCTCAGCCCGCCTCGCGATAGGCAGCCGCCTCCTCCAGGTCCAGCCTGCGCAGCAGTGTCCGCAGCATCTCGTCGTCGATGAAGCGGCCGTCCCGTAGTTTCACGAACACCGCTCGCTCGGTGCCGATCACCTCGCGGGACAGGCGGCGGTAGGTTTCGTCGACGGACTCGCCGGTGATGGGGTTGGCCTGGCCGAGGCGTTCCCAGACGGAGTTGCGGCGGCGTTCCAGGACGGCTCGCAGACGGTCGGCAAGGGCCTCGGGGAGGGCGTTGCGGTCGTCGGAGAGGAGTTCCTCCAGGCGTCGTTCGGCGAGGCGGGAGGCCTGTGCCTGGGCGTTGGCCTCGGCGAGGGTCTCGGCCTGGGTGTCACGGCCGGGCAGCTTCAGCAGGCGGATCAGCGGCGGAAGGGTCACGCCCTGGACGACCAGCGTGCCGATGACCGTCGTGAAGGTCAGGAAGAGGATCAGGTTGCGCTCGGGGAACGGCTCGCCGCCGTGCATCGTGAGCGGGATCGAGAAGGCGATGGCCAGTGACACCACGCCTCGCATGCCGGCCCAGGAGATGATGAACGGGCCCTTCCAGGTCGGGTTCTCCTCGCGTTTGCGGATCCGCGCGGACAGCATGCGCGGCAGGAAGGTCGCCGGGTAGACCCACACGAAGCGTGAGGCGACGACCACCGCGAAGACGGCGATGGCGTACCAGGCGGCGCGGGTTCCCTCGTACTCGCCAAGGCCCTTGAGCACCACCGGCAGCTGCAGTCCGATCAGGGCGAACACCGCCGACTCCAGTACGTACGCGACCATCCTCCACACGGCCTCCTCCTGGAGGCGGGTGGCGAAGTCGACCTCCCACGCGCGGTGTCCCAGGTACAGCGCCACGACCACGACCGCCAGCACTCCGGAGGCGTGCACCTGCTCGGCGGCCGCGTACGCGACGAACGGGATCAGCAGCGAGAGGGTGTTCTGCAGCAGCGCCTCCTTCACGTGGGTGCGCAGCCAGTGGATCGGCACCATCAGCACCAGGCCCATGCCGATGCCGCCGAACGCCGCGAGCAGGAACTCGCCGATGCCGCCGGCCCAGGTGGCGCCCTCACCGACGGCGGCCGCGAGCGCCACGCGGTAGGCGGTGATCGCGGTGGCGTCGTTCACCAGGGACTCGCCCTGCAGGATCGTGGTGATCCGGGACGGCAGCCCCACCCGGCGCGCGACCGCCGTCGCGGCGACCGCGTCCGGCGGCGCCACCACCGCGCCCAGCACCAGCGCCGCGGTCAGCGGAAGACCCGGCACGACCAGATACGCGATCCATCCGACGGCGAAGGTCGCGAACAGCACGTACCCGACCGACAGCAGCATCACGGGCCGCATCTGGGCCCGCAGATCGAGATACGAACTGTCCGTCGCCGCGCTGTGCAGCAGCGGGGGCAGCACCAGCGGCAGGACGATGTGCGGGTCGAGGGTGTACTCGGGCACGCCCGGCAGGTACGACACGAGGAGGCCGACGGCGACCAGCAGCAGCGGCGCCGGCACGGGCGTCCGCCGAGCGGCCGCGGCAACAGCGGCACTCCCGGCCACCAGCAACAGCAGTGGCATCACATCCATGCGCCTCGCCCACCCTCGCCCTTGTGCATCGCCGTCGCGGCCCGCCCTCGATTTTCCGCGCCGTCGTGCGCGTGGCCGTCGTAACCTGGCAATCATGAAACAGTGCACGCACGCCGACGCGCTGCCGCACCCGGAACCCGATCCGCTCAACGACACATGTCCCGAGTGTCTGGCGGAGGGCTGGCACCCGGTACAGCTGCGGCTCTGCCTCACCTGCGGTCACGTCGGCTGCTGCGACTCCTCGCCGGGGCGACACGCCACGGAACACCACAAGGAGTCCGGCCACCCGATCATGCGGACGTTCGAGCCCGGCGAACTCTGGCGCTGGTGCTTTGTCGACCACGTACTCGTGTGACGGGGACGTACGCTGGACAACCGAGGATCCGGACGGTTCGACCGTCTGACGCCTGGGTACGTCAAACCGGCGCGCGCTCTTCCCAATTGGGCCCGCAGACCCCCTAGCCACGGAGCGTGTCCGTGTGTTTACTATGAGTGACAGCAAGGGGTTGGGGTCCTGGGGACAGGAAAGTTCAGAGCGCGATAGCGTCACCGCTGAACCACAGATCGCGTTACCCCGGGGGGCGACCCTCGGCCCCGAGAAGCTTGTACCACCTTGGAGGTGAGGGTGTCCCAGATCGCAGGCGAGCCCGCGACCCAGGACTTCGTGGAAGTCCGGCTGCCGGCTGCGGGTGCCTACCTGTCGGTGCTGCGTACGGCGACTGCCGGCCTCGCGGCCCGTTTGGACTTCACCCTCGACGAGATCGAGGACCTGCGCATCGCGGTGGACGAGGCCTGCGCGATCCTGCTCCAGCAGGCCGTGCCCGGCTCGGTACTCAGCTGCGTCTTCCGACTCGTCGACGACTCGCTCGAGGTCACCGTCTCGGCCCCGACCACGGACGGCCACGCCCCCTCCAGGGACACCTTCGCCTGGACCGTCCTGTCGGCCCTCGCGGGCAAGGTCTCCTCCGCCGTGGACGAGGACAAAACCGTTTCGATCAGCCTCTACAAACAGCGCGGCGCGGGACCCGGGCCGGCGTGAGGAACGGGGACGGGCCGGTGCGGGACGAAGAGCGCGGCACACGGGAGCTGCCGGACGGCACTGCCCCCTGCTCGGACGGAGCCGAGAGCCTGGGAGCGGGCCCGAGCGGTCCGAGCGGTTCCCGGCGCATGGCGGACGGCATCGACGGCATCCCCGAGCAGGCCCGGCCGCACCCGGAGGACGACTCCGCGGAGGCCGGCTTCCTGGCCGACGGACGGGATGACGAAGGCGCCGTGCAGGGCGCGCCTGCGGGCGGGCGGATCGGGGTCTCCCCAGTCCGAGCGGGGGCGAGGGCTCGGGAGAGGGCAACGGGCGGGACGATGAGCGAGCACCAGCGAAACGCCGAGGACGAGGCGATGAGCGCGCACAGCGTGCAGGCCACGCAGCACGACCCTCAGGACCGCAGCGGGGCGCGCGCCATGTTCATCGAGCTGCGCAAGCTGCAGGACGGCAGCCCGGAGTACGCGAACCTGCGCAACCAGCTGGTCCGCATGCACCTGCCGCTCGTCGAGCACCTCGCGCGCCGCTTCCGCAACCGCGGCGAGCCGCTCGACGACCTCACCCAGGTCGCCACCATCGGTCTGATCAAGTCGGTCGACCGATTCGACCCGGAGCGCGGCGTCGAGTTCTCGACCTACGCGACCCCGACGGTCGTCGGCGAGATCAAGCGGCACTTCCGCGACAAGGGCTGGGCGGTGCGGGTACCGCGGCGCCTCCAGGAGCTGCGCCTCGCCCTGACGACGGCCACAGCCGAGCTGTCCCAGCAGCACGGGCGCTCCCCGACCGTCCACGAACTCGCCGAGAAGCTGGCGATCTCGGAGGAGGAGGTCCTGGAGGGCCTGGAGTCCGCCAACGCGTACTCCACGCTGTCCCTGGACGTCCCCGACACGGACGACGAGTCCCCTGCGGTCGCGGACACCCTCGGCGCGGAGGACGAGGCGCTGGAGGGCGTCGAGTACCGCGAGTCGCTGAAGCCGCTGCTCGAGGATCTCCCGCCCCGCGAGAAGCGGATCCTGCTGCTGCGCTTCTTCGGCAACATGACCCAGTCGCAGATCGCGCAGGAGGTCGGCATCTCCCAGATGCACGTGTCCCGCCTGCTGGCCCGCACGCTGGCGCAGCTGCGGGAGAAGCTGCTGGTGGAGGAGTGACGGCTCCCTGAGAGCCGCCGGCTACTTCTGATCCGGTGCGCTGCCCGGCCCGCGGATGCCGAGGGCCTGGGTGGTCGCCGGGTTGATCAGGAGCACGAGCGTGGCGATCGCGACCGCGGCGATCGCAATGCCGGCCGGGATCGCAATGCTGTCGGCCTGCAGCAGGCTGTAGGCCACCGGCAGCGCCATGATCTGCGTGATGACGGACGGCCCCCGGCTCCAGCTGCGCTGAGCGAACAGCCCTCGCGCCGCGAGCAACGGCAGCAGGGCGAGGACGACCAGTGTCACGCCCAGAGTGACGGCCTGCTGCCGATCGTCCGGATGCCCGGCGAGCCCCAGCACCAGCACCCAGACGCCCCCGACGGCCAGCGCCAGCCCTTCAAGCGCGGTCAGTGCCGCCGCATACGTCAGCCGCCGCGGACGCGGACCGGTGGTTTCCGGGGTGGTGGGGGTCTGCTGCTTGGTCACCCTTGAAGGGTAGCCCTCCGCGATATCGCCCCCGCCCGCACCTGACGGATGCCCTCTCAGCCCGCGGCGTTTGAGGACAAGGCCCCTTTGGGCCGAAGCGGGGGCCTGAGGGCGGAAGCCCCCCAGCAGGTCCCACAGTGACGCCGCCCCCCCAGGAACCCGACCGCACGGAAACCACGGCCAAGCCGACGGCAGTCCCCCGTGTCGAGACTCACGCCTCATCTCTTACTAGATCCCAACCTCGACCTGTGCCCAGTACCCCCCAGTAGGTACGCTGCCAGTCATGCGTGCACTTCTCGTGGTCAATCCGGCAGCAACCACCACAAGCGCACGTACGCGCGATGTCCTGATCCATGCGCTCGCCAGCGAGATGAAGCTGGAGGCGGTCACCACCGAGTACCGCGGCCACGCACGTGACCTGGGCCGGCAGGCGGCGGAGAGCGACGACGTCGACCTGGTGGTCGCCCTCGGCGGCGACGGCACCGTGAACGAGGTCGTCAACGGACTGTTGCACAACGGCCCCGACCCGGACAGCCTCCCCCGCCTCGCCGTGGTCCCCGGCGGCTCCACCAACGTCTTCGCCCGCGCCCTCGGCCTGCCCAACGACGCCGTGGAGGCGACCGGCGCCCTGCTCGACGCCCTGCGCGAAGGCAGCGAACGTACGGTCGGCATGGGCATAGCGGCCGGTACCCCGGGCACGGAGGACGAAGCCGTACCCGGCAGATGGTTCACCTTCTGTGCGGGCCTCGGCTTCGACGCCGGCGTCGTCGGCCGGGTCGAGCAGCAGCGCGAGCGGGGCAGAAAGTCGACGCACGCCCTTTACCTGCGCCAGGTGGTACGCCAGTTCCTGCAGGAGCCCAACCGCCGGCACGGCACCATCACGCTGGAGCGGCCGGGCCAGGACCCGGTGACCGATTTGGTGCTGTCCATAGTCTGCAACACCGCTCCGTGGACCTATTTGGGCAATCGCCCGGTGTACGCGGCACCTAAGGCTTCGTTCGATACCGGCCTCGACGTACTCGGTCTCAGCCGTATGTCCACGGTCGCGGTTGCCCGGTATGCAACCCAGTTGCTTACTTCGTCCCCCGAGCGTGGAGCCACTGGCAGGCATGCGGTCACACTGCACGACTTGGACCAGTTCACCTTGCATTCGAAGGTCCCATTGCCCCTTCAGATGGACGGCGACCACCTGGGGCTGCGCACGAGCGTGACGTTCACAGGCGTACGCCGTGCACTGCGTGTGATTGTGTGAGCGGAACGGGCTAAAGTCCTTTCACTCGAACGTTTAGGCCAGGATCCACCCCATGGAAGTACGGCTGTGACCTAGTCGACACCGAGGAATCAAAAAAAACTTTCCGGAAGGGGTTGTATCCGTCGCTGAGGTTTGCGAGTCTCTACGTGGCGATCGGGACGGCCCGCAAGACCGGCCTCCACTGATCACCGGAACCCCTCTTCAAATCACAGGACCTCGCCAGGGAACCTGGCGGTCGGCCCTTCACTTGTTGAGGGATTCGTGAAAGCGTTCACATTCACAAGCAACCAGCACGTAATACCAAGGAGAGGTAGCAGCCATGGACTGGCGTCACAACGCCGTTTGCCGCGAGGAAGACCCCGAGCTCTTCTTCCCCATCGGCAACACCGGTCCTGCGCTGCTGCAGATCGAGGAAGCCAAGGCCGTCTGCCGTCGCTGCCCCGTTATGGATCAGTGTCTGCAGTGGGCGCTTGAGTCCGGCCAGGACTCCGGCGTCTGGGGTGGTCTCAGCGAGGACGAGCGTCGCGCCATGAAGCGCCGTGCCGCCCGCAACCGGGCCCGTCAGGCCTCCGCCTGACAACACCCGCCCCGCAAACAGCCTGAGCTTGGCGGCGCGTACAGCGAGTACGCATCTCCCGCCCCCGAGCCGCAGCGCGCAGTACCCCTGCTTAGCGATTGCAGAGCAGCAACGAGCACTAGCCCTGGACCAGATGGTCCAGGGCTCTTTGCTGTCCCCGCCTGCTTGTGTTGCTGTCCGCCGCTACTTGTGCGACCGCACCGGGATGTCCAGGATCACCCTGGTCCCCCGCTCCGGTGCCGGGACCATGTCGAACGTGCCGCCCAACTCACCCTCCACCAGGGTCCGTACGATCTGCAGGCCGAGGTTGCCCGCGGTGTGCGGGTCGAAGCCCTCGGGGAGGCCCACGCCGTCGTCCTGGACGGTGACCAGAAGGCGGACCTGCTTCGTCGTACCGCCGCGGACGGCCGAGACCTCTACCGTGCCGGTGTCGCCCTCGCGGAAGCCGTGCTCCAGCGCGTTCTGGAGGATTTCGGTCAGGACCATCGACAGCGGGGTGGCGACCTCGGCGTCCAGGATGCCGAAGCGGCCGGTGCGCCGGCCGGTGACCTTGCCGGGTGAGATCTCGGCGACCATCGCCAGCACGCGGTCGGCGATGTCGTCGAACTCCACGCGCTCGTCGAGGTTCTGGGAGAGCGTCTCGTGCACGATCGCGATCGACCCGACCCGCCGTACCGCCTCTTCGAGGGCCTCACGGCCGCGGTCGGACTCGATGCGGCGGGCCTGGAGGCGCAGCAGGGCGGCCACCGTCTGGAGGTTGTTCTTGACGCGGTGGTGGATCTCCCGGATCGTCGCGTCCTTGGTGATCAACTCGCGCTCGCGGCGGCGCAGTTCGGTGACGTCCCGCAGGAGCACCAGCGAACCGATACGCGTGCCCTTGGGTTTGAGCGGGATCGATCGGAACTGGATGACACCGTCACCGGACTCGATCTCGAACTCGCGGGGTGCCCAGCCACTGGCGACCTTGGCGAGCGCTTCGTCCACCGGCCCCTGCGTCGGGGCGAGTTCGGCGGTGGTCTTGCCCAGGTGGTGGCCGACGAGGTCGGCGGCGAGGCCGAGGCGGTGATAGGCGGACAGCGCGTTCGGGGAGGCGTACTGGACGATGCCGTCGGCGTCGACACGGATCAGGCCGTCGCCGACGCGGGGCGAGGCGTCCATGTCGACCTGCTGGTTGGCGAACGGGAACGATCCAGCCGCGATCATCTGCGCGAGATCCGACGCGCTCTGGAGGTACGTCAACTCCAGGCGGCTCGGGGTGCGAACGGTCAGCAGGTTGGTGTTGCGCGCGATGACACCGAGCACGCGCCCCTCACGTCGTACGGGAATCGACTCGACGCGGACCGGGACCTCCTCACGCCACTCGGGGTCGCCCTCCCGCACGATCCGGCCCTCGTCGAGCGCGGCGTCCAGCATCGGGCGGCGGCCGCGCGGGACGAGGTGGCCGACCATGTCGTCCTGGTACGAGGTCGGGCCGGTGTTGGGCCGCATCTGCGCCACGGAGACATAGCGGGTGCCGTCGTGGGTGGGGACCCACAGGACGAGGTCGGCGAAGGAGAGGTCGGAGAGCAGCTGCCACTCCGAGACCAGCAGGTGGAGCCACTCGAGGTCGGAGTCGTCGAGGGCCGTGTGCTGGCGTACGAGTTCGTTCATGGAGGGCACGTGGCCGAGCGTACCTGGCGGTACGGACATGGCTGGAAACCAGCTACTGCGGGAGGCGATCGGGCCCCGGAAACACCCGCGGGCCGCGGCGCCTGAGAGGGACCCTCAGCCCTCCCGGCACCGCAGCCCGGAGCAATATCGGCCGTGGGGTGTGCGGTCCCGGTCGGCCGAAGGATGAGGAGCCGGGGCAGTCAGGGCAGAGAGCTCCGGTTCCTCGGTCCGCCTTCCTGTGCGGGGAAGGCGGAAGTCGGTGCGTTCTCGTACTACGCACTCCTTCGCATTGTGGACTAGACCACTCTGGTGTGTCCATGCGTTGGAGCGTGTTTGCTGTTGACGCTTCTTCGCGGGCTCCGAACCGGCTGGAGAAGCAGTGGGACGGCCCTGTCATCCATCACGCAGCCTAACCCGTGTGGGTTCATGTGCGAGGCCAGTTGGCCATGGCAATTTCCGCAAGTGCCTCCAGTTCCTCCCGGCTCGCCCCGTCGCGCGCCTGTTGTGACATGCCCTGGATCATCGCGCCGGCGTGCCGGGCGAGGGCGGGGGCGTTGGCGTCAGCAGGGAGGGCGCCGGTGGCGATGTCTGCTTCGATGCGGCTGCGGATGGCGGCGATGGTGGCGTTGCGCCGGTCGCGCAGGGAGTCGGCGACCTCCGGGGTCGTGCAGTTGATGGCCGCGTGGGCGATGAGGCAGCCCTGCGGATGGACGGGATCCGTATAGACGCCGGCCGCCTCTCGCAGAGTCCGCTCGACGGCCGCCCGGGAGGTGGGCTCCTCGGCGAGAGCGCGGTCCGCGAACGAGGCGTAACGCGAGGTGTAGACGCGGACGACCTCGTCGAAGAGCGAGCGCTTGTCGCCGAAGGCCGCGTACAGACTCGGGGCGCCGATGTCCATGGCGCGGGTGAGGTCGGAGACGGACGTCGCCTCGTAGCCGCGCTCCCAGAAGGCCAGGATCGCCTTCTCCAGGGCGGTTTCACGATCGAAGGAACGGGGCCGACCGCGCGTCTTCGCCGCGGGCCGGGCTCCCGCCCCCGTCTCCGTCGTCACCTCGCCGCTCACCATGGAGTGCATTTTATAGCGAGCACTAGAGAAACGTCTGCGGGCTGTTGTACGTTCTTTCTGTAGCGACCGCTAGGTAAATGCGAGGGGGCGTCGGCATGGGTGTGCTCACGGGCAGGACGGCACTGGTCACGGGGGCGAGCAGGGGGATCGGACGGGCGATCGCCGGGCGGCTGGCACAGGACGGGGCGCGGGTCGCCGTGCACTACGGCAGTAACGAGGCGGCGGCGAAGGAGACGGTCGGCGCGATCGAGGCGGCGGGCGGCAGCGCGTTCGCGATCCGCACCGAACTGGGCGTGCCCGGTGACGCGGAGACTCTCTGGGAGGCCTTCGACCGGCATGCGCAGGGCGTGGACATCCTGGTGAACAACGCGGGCATGGCGACCTTCGCCACGATCGGCGAGACGGACGAGGAGGCGTACGACCGGACACATGCGGTCAACGCGAAGGCACCGTTCTTCATCGTCAAGCACGGCCTCGGACGCCTGCGCGACCACGGCCGGATCATCAATGTCACGGCCGCCACGGATTACGCCATCGCCCCGATCGCCGCCACACACATGGCCAAGGGCGCGGTCACCACCCTGACCCGCTCACTCGCGGCCGAGTTGGCGTCGCGCGGCATCACCGCCAACTCCGTCGGGCCCGGCTTCATCGACACGGACCTGACGAGCGCCGCACTCGCCGATCCCGGCATACGCGCGCACGCCGAGGCCGTGTCGGTCTTCAAACGTGTCGGTGCGTCGTCCGACGTGGGCGACGTGGTGGCCTTCCTGGCGTCTCCCGACTCCCGTTGGGTCACGGGGCAGCACATCGACGCGACCGGGGGCTCGCTGCTGAGCCTGCACTAGTCAGCGCGTCTCCGTCACCTTCGCCAGCGCCCGCGGCGCGTCCGGGTCCTGGCCTCGGGCGATGGTGACCTCGTAGGCGAGGAGTTGGAGCGGAAGGATCTCCAGGATCGGCTGGAGCTCCTCGGCGACGCCCTCGGTGGGCAGGACGAATCCGGCCGAGGCCTGCTCGACCTGGTGCCGGGCGCCGATGACGACCAGGTCGGCGCCGCGGCCGCGGAGCCGGTCGAGGACGGGCTGGAGGACCTCGCCGCCCTTGCCGTCGGTGACGACCGCGATGACCGGGGAGACGTTGTCGACCATGGCGAGCGGGCCGTGCAGCAGGTCGGCACCGG
Source organism: Streptomyces sp. NPDC111606 (assembly GCF_055656945.1). Lineage (NCBI taxonomy): Bacteria > Bacillati > Actinomycetota > Actinomycetes > Kitasatosporales > Streptomycetaceae > Streptomyces > Streptomyces sp. NPDC111606. The sequence continues at coordinate 649,896 of NZ_JBVKBY010000002.1, read as the reverse complement.
AGTAGGCGAGGGCCGGGATGTAGCTGGTCTCCATCAGCTTGAGGGCGGCTTCCTTGGCCGTGGGGTAGCCGTAGCCGCGGGAGGTGATCACCATGCGCTCGGCGAAGCGGTAGCGGGCGGCGAGGGTGCGCACCTCGTCCTGCCGGGCGAGCAGTTGCTCGGCGAGGTCCGGGACCGGCAGGGCGGGGGTGCCGTCACCGCCGCGCAGACCCTCGACGAAGAGGTAAAGGGCGAGAAGGGAGGCCGTATAGGTCTTGGTCGCGGGCAGGGCCCTCTCCGGTCCGGCCATGATGTCGAGGTGGTACTCGGAGACGGCGACCAGCGGGGAGTCGGGGTTGTTTGTCACCGCAAGCGTGACCGCGCCGGCCTCGCGGGCGGCCCGGGTCGAGGCGACGACGTCCGGGGAGCCGCCGGACTGGCTCACGATGATGACCAGGACGTCGGTGAGGTCGGGACAAGCGCCGTAGGCGGTGGTGGTCGACATGGAGGTCAGGCCGCAGGGTAGACCGAGGCGGACCTCCATGAGGTATTTGGCGTAGAGCGCGGCGTTGTCGGAGGTGCCGCGGGCGGTGAGCAGGACGAAGCGGGGTGCGCGGGCGGCGATCTCCTGGGCGACGCGGCGGATGGCGGGGGCGCCCTGGGACAGGATCCTGCGCAGCACGGCGGGCTGTTCGGCCATCTCGCGGGCCATGATCCGGCCGGGGAAGTCGTTGTGAGGGGCGTGCGGGTCGGGAGGGTACGGGGTCGAGGTGGTCATGGGACCCTCCCTGCTCTCGCGCCCACTGCCGGGCATGGCGCCTGTCGCTTCCGGCGGACAGTCTCCATTCCACTCCCCCATGGGCAATAACGCCTGCCCGACGGTCCGCCGAAATGTCCACGAGGCTTCCGTTCACCTGGGCCGCATAGCCTCGCTCTGTTAGATTGGTCTAAACCACATGCCCCTTCAGGGTGCCCTTCGAGACCTACTTCAGATCGGCAGGCCCAGCGTGGAAGTTGTCATCGTTCCGGACGCCAAGGCGGGTGGCGAGCTGATAGCCGAGGCCATGGCTCAGCTACTGCGGCGCAAGCCCGACGCCCTGCTCGGCGTGGCCACCGGCTCGACGCCACTGCCCATCTACGCGGCACTCGCGGCCAAGGTACGCTCGGGCGCCGTCGACGCCTCGCGGGCGCGGGTCGCGCAGCTCGACGAGTATGTGGGGCTGCCCGCGGAGCACCCGGAGTCGTACCGGTCAGTGCTGCGTCGCGAGGTCCTGGAGCCGCTCGGGGTCGGGATGGACGCGTTCATGGGGCCGGACGGTACGGCCGAGGACGTGCCCGGGGCGTGCGAGGCGTATGACGCGGCGCTGGCCGAAGCCGGGGGCGTGGACCTGCAGTTGCTCGGGATCGGGACCGACGGGCACATCGGGTTCAACGAGCCGTGCTCCTCGCTGGCGTCCAGGACCCGGATCAAGACGCTGACCGAGCAGACCCGGGTCGACAACGCGCGGTTCTTCGACGGGGACATCGAGCAGGTGCCGCATCACGTCATCACCCAGGGGATCGGGACGATCCTGGAGGCGAGGCACCTGGTGCTGCTCGCCACCGGTGAGGGCAAGGCGGACGCGGTCGCCGCGACCGTCGAGGGGCCGATCGCGGCCGTCTGCCCGGCCTCGGCGCTGCAACTGCACCCGCACGCGACGGTCGTCGTCGACGATGCCGCCGCGTCCAAGCTGAAGCTGGCCGACTACTTCCGGCACACGTACGCCAACAAGCCGGAGTGGCAGGGGATTTAGGGGGTCGTGCAGGCCGGGCATGCGTAGAGCGGGCACCCGCGATGAGGGGGCCCGCCGTACGCTCGCCGGACATGCGCCGGTTCCAGAGGCCGGCTACCTCGCCGGTTCCAGGGGCAGGCTGCCTTGCCGCTTCTAGAGGCCGGTCGCCTCGTCCTCCGTCGGCTCGTCCTGTGCGGTCAGGCCGGCCACCCACAGCGGCATCAGCCAGTGGGCCGCGAGGACGGCGGCGAGGACGGGCGCCGCGTGGACGCGGAGGGCGTCACCGTCGGCCGCGCCCGCCGTCAGCAGGCCGACCACGGCCGCGAGCAGCAGGCTCGTCATCGCGCGGTGGGCGCGGGCGAGCACCCGCCTGCGCTCGGCCGACTGCCGCTCGTCGAGGGCGCGTTCGCGTAGTTCGAGCAGGCCCCGGGTGGCGCCGTTGATCACGCCTGTCGCCACCATCCAGGGCAGCATCAGCACCGCCGCGGCGACGACGGCCCACATCGGCTCCGTCGACGAGAGGGAGAAGTACGCGGTCAGTGTTCCGATGGCCGCGGTGAGTGCGACATGCGCGGCGACCACCAGCCGGCGACGCGTGGTAGTGGCGTACAGCGGGCGCCCTCGGGGGTCGTTCATCAACCGCAGCATGCTCCGGTCGTAGCGCGTCAGCCGCGTCGTGGTCATGACTGTTTCCTCCCGTAGACCTCGTCCGTGAGCGGCCGGAACGGTTCGAGGGAGAACAGCGCCTCGACCGGCAGTCCGAAGAACTTCGCGATCTTCAATGCCAGGTCGAGGCTCGGGTTGTACTGCCCCCGCTCGATGTAGCCGATGGTCTGGTAGTGGGCTCCCACTGCCTCGGCCAGGCTCTGGCGCGACACCTTGCGCTCGGCACGCACCATCGCCAACCTGTTGTGCACCTGCTCGCTCATGTATAAGAAGTACTACATTCAGGAGTGGAGCTGCAACCACAGGGCATCGAGCGGGTCGCGGAGAGGATTCAGCCTCGGGGGCCTCACGCCCCGGCGATGACCTCCGCCGCCGCACGCCCGCACACGCGGGCCGCTCCGTACGTGGCGATGTGCAGGGCGCCGCGGGCCTTGGCCTGGGGGACGCCCATTTCGACGACGACCGTGTCCGGGCGGGATCGCAGCAGGGTGTCGAGGGCCGTTGCCATCCAGGGGTGGCGGTGTTCGTCGCGGACGACGGCCACCATGCGGCGGCCGGCCGCTGCCTGCAGCGCCTCCTGCCCCGCGTCCTCCCCCGCGTAGCCGCCGGTTTCGGTGCCGGGGAGCAGCCGGGCCAGTTCGGCGGCGACGCCCCAGGGGGTCTCGTCGCCGACGGCGATGTTCGCGACCGGGGTGAAGGCGGCGACGTACGGTGCCTCGGCGAGTGGGGTGAAGCCCTCCGCGCCGGTCACCTTCAGTGCGCGCCGGGCGGCGACGAGGCCCACGTCCGGACGCGCCTCGCCCTCGGCGCCGGGGACGGTCGTCGTCCAGTGGGCCAGCTCGCGGACCCGTTCCGCCGCCTCCGCCAGCCGTTCCTCGGGGAGTTCACCGGCGCGGACCGCCGCGACCAGGGCGTCGCGCAGACGTCGTACCGTCTCGTCGTCGGCGAGACCGCCGCCCACGCAGATCGCGTCGGCGCCGGCCGCGATGGCCAGGACGCTGCCGCGTTCGATGCCGTAGGTGGCGGCGATGGCCTGCATCTCCATGCCGTCGGTGACGATCAGGCCGGTGTAGCCGAGTTCGCCGCGCAGCAGGTCGGTCAGGACGGGGCGGGACAGGGTTGCCGGGTGGTCGGGGTCCAGGGCCGGAACCAGGATGTGCGCGCTCATCATCGCCCTCGTGCCGGCGGCGATCGCCGCGCGGAACGGGGAGAGTTCCCGGTCGGCCAGGACCGAGGCCGCCGCGTCGATGCGGGGCATCGAGTGGTGGGAGTCGACCGCCGTGTCGCCGTGGCCCGGGAAGTGCTTGGTGCAGGCCGCGACGCCGGCCGACTGCAGGCCGGTGACGTAGGCGGCGGTGTGCCGGGCGACCAGGGCGGTGTCGGCGCCGAAGGAACGTACGCCGATGACCGGGTTCGAGGGGTTGGAGTTCACGTCGGCCGACGGGGCCCAGTTGAGGTTCACTCCGCAGGCTGCCAGGCGGCGGCCCATCTCGAAGGCCACCTCCCTCGTCAGCTCCACGTCGTCCACCGCGCCCAGGGCGTGGTTGCCCGGGAAGCTGGAACCGGTCCGCACCTCCAGCCGCGTCACATCACCCCCCTCCTCGTCGATCGCGACCAGCACGTCGTCGCGCTCGGCGCGCAATTGGGCCGTCAGGGCGGCCAGTTGCTCGGGCGTGGCGATGTTGCGGCCGAACAGGCCGACGGAGGCGAGGCCCTCACCGAGGCGGCGCAGCAGCCAGTCGGGGGCGGTGGTGCCGGTGAAGCCGGGCTGGAGGACGGTCAGGGCATCCCGTGTCAGAGTGTCGGTGCCGCTGGCGAATGTCGTCATCGGGTGGCGTTATCCCTTCACGGCGCCGGCCGTCAGGCCGCTGACAGCCTTGCGCTGCAGGAAGACGAAGAGGATCAGGATCGGGATGGCGAAGAGGGAGGACGCCGCCATCGTCGCGCCCCAGTCGTTGCCGAAGGCGGTCTGGAAGCTGGACAGCCACAGTGGCAGGGTCTGCGCCTCCGCCTCCTTGTTCAGCACCAGGACCAGGGGGAATTCATTCCATGCGGTGATGAAGCCGAACAGGGACGTGGACATCAGCCCCGGCGCAAGGAGCGGCAGGATGACCTTGCGGAACGCCTGGGCGCGGCTGCAGCCGTCGACCATCGCGGCCTCCTCCAGCTCCCGGGGCACCGCGGCGACGAAGCCGCGCAGCGTCAGGATGGTGAAGGGCAGGATCATCATCATGTAGAAGACCGTCAGCGGCAGAAGGCTGTTCAGCATCGACGCGTCCCGCACGATCATGTACATCGCGATGATCATGACCTCCCAGGGGGCCATCTGGGCCATCATGAAGCCGATGACGAACCCGCGCCGCCCCTTGAACCGCATCCGGGCGAGGGCGAAGGAGCCGGCCAGCGCGATGATCAGGGAGAGGCCGACCGCGCAGAGCGTGACGATCAGCGAGTTGGTGACGTACGTCCAGAAGTGGTCGACGCCGGTGGCCCGCTTGAAGTGCGCGAAGGTGATGTCGGTCGGGAACCACACCGGGTTCTCCGAGATGATGTCGCCGGTCGGCTTGAAGGCCGTGGAGAACATCCAGTACACGGGGAAGACGAAGCCGATGAACAGGACGACGGCCGTGACGTTGGGCCACAGGCGGCCGAAGAGCGAGCGCTTCACAGCTCGTCCTCCTCTTGCTTGAGCACGATCCTGAGGTAGTACGCGGTCAGGCCGAGCAGGATCAGGATGGTCAGGACGGCGATCGCCGCGCCCATGCCGTAGTGCTGGTTGCCGACGCCCTCGATGTAGGCGTAGACCGGCAGGATCTCGGTCAGCCGGTCGGGGCCGCCGCCGTTGATGGTGAAGACCTGCACGAACGCCTTGAAGACCCAGATGATCTCCAGGAAGGTCGTGGCGTAGAGGAAGGGGCGCAGGAACGGCAGCGTCACCGTGGTGAAGCTCTTCCAGGCGCCCGCGCCGTCCAGCGCCGCGGCCTCGTAGAGCTCGCCCGGGATGGTGGTCGTGGCCGCGTAGAGGTTGATCGCGACGAACGGGATCGACATCCAGACGATCAGCAAGGTGACCACGAAGAACGTCGACATCTGGCTGCTGGTCCAGCTGTAGTCGGCCATGGAGTGCCAACCCAGCTTGTCCAGCACCCAGTTGACGACGCCGAAGCGCTGCGCGAACAGCCACTGGTAGACGGTGCTCGCGGCGACCACGGGCATCGCCCAGGCCAGCACCAGACCGACCAGCAGCGTGACCCGCATCCGCCTGCCGAGGCGGGCGAGCAGCAGGCCGACCAGGGCGCCGATGACCATGATCAGGGCGACGTTGACCGCCGTGAACAGGATCGAGCGCAGGGTGACGCGCCAGAAGTCCTCGCCGGTGAGGACCTCCTTGTAGTTGTCGATGCCGTTCCACTCGGTGACGTGCTGGATCAGCTGCGCCATGTTGAGGTTCTGGAACGACAGCAGGATGTCCTTGACCAGCGGCCAGCCGAGCAGCAGCACGGTGGCCGCGCAGGCCGGCAGCAGCAGGAGGTACGGGGTGAGCGCGCCGAGGCGGGACGCGGCTCGGGGCGGCGGCCCGGCGGAACCGCTCTCGGCTTTCCCGACTGCGTCCACCGGACCGGAAGGCGGCCGTTCGGTCTGCACGGTCATGCTCGCGATCTCTCTTCTCGGCCTGCGTGTCTCGGCCTGCGTAACTCGGCCTGCGTGTCTCGACCTGCGTACGTGGGCCCGCGTACGGTCGCCGGGGCGGGGGGCGTCACGCGCATCCCCCACCCCGGCGCGACCCGTTGCCCTTACTGCTTCTGCGCCAGACGCTTGTTGAACTCGTCCTCGACCTGCTTGGCCGCCTCGGCCGGCGACTTACCGTTCAGCACGGCGGTCATGTACGTCTTGACCGGGTTGGGTGCGTTCTCCACGGCCGCCCACTCCGGAATCAGCGGCGTGGTGCCACCGCCCGCGGCGGCGGGCGCGGCGGCCTCGGCGACGGCGTTGCCCTTCAGGTTGGTCTGGAGGGCCTCCTTGTTCGGGATGACGCCGTTCTGCTTGGCGAGCTCGCCCTCGTACTGGTCGGACAGCGCGATCTTCAGGAACTCCTTGGCGAGCTCCTGCTTCTTGCTGCCCGCGGCGACGGCGAGGTTGGAGCCGCCGAGGAAGACACCCTCGGGCTTGTCGGCCGTGGCACCCGGGATGGTGAAGTAGCCGATGTCCTGCTCGATCTTCTTGTTGGCCGCGATCGCGGTACCGGCCTCCCAGCCCATGCCGATGAAGGCGCCGACGTTGCCCTTGGCGAAGACCTCGGCCTGCTGCGGGGTCGCCTCGTCCTTGTCCTTGGGGGCCTTGGACAGGGCCTGGAACTTCTTGTACGTCTCCATGGCGGCGGCGACCTTCGGGTCGTCGAGGTTGGAGACGTACTTGTCGCCGTCCTTCTTCACCAGCTCGGCGCCCTCACCGATGGTCAGGCCGACGAAGTGGTACCAGTTCTGGCCCGGCAGGTAGATGGGCTCGGCGTCGGTCTTCTCGCCGATCTGCTTGAGGTCGGCGTAGAACTCGTCGCGGGTCTTGGGGGTGTCCTTGATGCCGGCGTCGGCCCAGACCTTCTTGTTGTAGAGGACGACACGGTTGGCGAAGTACCACGGGGCGGCGTACTGCTTGCCGTCGTAGATGGAGGACTCGTTGAGGGACTCGGCCCAGTCGGCGCCGATCTCCGTCTTGAGGTCCGCGAGGTCGGCGAGGCCGCCGGTCTTGGCGTAGGCCGGGGTCTGGGTGTTGCCGATCTCGAAGACGTCCGGCGGGTTCTCCTCGGACAGGGCGGTGGTCAGCTTCTGCTGGATGCCGTTCCACTGCTGGATCTCGAACTTGACCTTGGCCTTGGTCTTCTTCTCGAAGGCGGCCTGGACGTCCTTCTGCCACTGATCCGGGGACGAACCGTCCATCACCCAGACCGTGAGCGTCTCGCCCGCGTAGCCGTCGGCTCCTGCCTTGTCCCCGCCGTCGCCGTTGTCGCCCCCGCACGCCGCCAGGGAGATCATCATGCCCGCGACACCGATCGCGGATATCAGCTTGCGCTTCACGCCACCCTCCTCAGGGATGCCACAAACCCCCCTGCCTCCCCGCACGAGCGTTGGGCCGGGACCTGGACCAATGGTGTAGACCAGTACGGGGAGCTTGGACCAGACCAGAAAGCGTGTCAAGGGGCACGGAAAGGGGCCTGACCAGCCGTTATGCGACCTACATATGAAGGAACCTTTAAGTAAGAAGCCAGCGAAAACCCCGCCGGCGGAGTACTCTCGTCCGCTAGACCAGTTGGCGCTGTGGACTAGACCAAAAGAGGCGGCGACGGGTATATAGAAGGGATCACGATGTGACCCGCATCCGGAGCCGGGAAGGCGAAGCATGAGCACCGACGTCAGCAGTGCGGAGAACGAGAACGGCGCCGCCGTCCGTACCGCCCGCGTGCCCAAGTACTACCGCCTGAAGAAGCACCTTCTCGACATGACGGAGACCCAGGCGCCCGGCACCCCGGTACCGCCCGAGCGCACGCTGGCCGCCGAGTTCGACACCTCCCGCACGACCGTGCGCCAGGCACTGCAGGAGCTGGTCGTCGAGGGGCGCCTGGAGCGCATCCAGGGCAAGGGCACGTTCGTCGCCAAGCCGAAGGTCTCGCAGGCCCTGCAACTCACCTCGTACACCGAGGACATGCGCGCCCAGGGCCTGGAGCCGACCTCCCAGTTGCTGGACATCGGCTACATCACCGCCGACGACCGCCTCGCCGACCTGCTCGACATCACGGCCGGCGGCCGGGTGCTGCGCATCGAGCGGCTGCGCATGGCGAACGGCGAGCCGATGGCCATCGAGACGACCCACCTGAGCGCCAAGCGCTTCCCGGCCCTGCGCAGGTCCCTGGTCAAGTACACCTCCCTCTACACCGCCCTCGCCGAGGTCTACGACGTCCATCTCGCCGAGGCCGAGGAGACGATCGAGACCTCCCTGGCCACCCCGCGCGAGGCCGGCCTGCTCGGCACGGACGTGGGCCTGCCGATGCTGATGCTGTCCCGGCACTCGCTGGACCGGGACGGGCAGCCGGTGGAGTGGGTGCGGTCCGTCTATCGCGGGGACCGCTACAAGTTCGTGGCGAGGCTCAAGCGGCCGCAAGAGTAGGACTCATGGTGCAGCGCCTCTGCTCTTCCTGCTCTAGGTTCCTCCCGTCAAGCAGCGGCAGGTCTTCCAGGAGGCGATCGACGACGGACGATCCTGCCGCCCGCCAAGACCATGGACAACATGCACACGGTGCACGTTGGTCACCAACTCCACGTTGACATCCTCCCCCTCACTTAAAGAGGGGGATTCCAACCCAAGCGGGTTGAGGTTCACGGGCGCTCGAACGGCCGGTGGCCGTTGTCACCCCTCCGGCACCGGCTGTCCGCCAGGGGCGGGGGATCCCGCCCTGTCCTGCCGCGACATTGTTTGCTGCGTTCTCATCCGCATTGCATGTGAAGCCGCAGGACACGCAGACGAACTCGGCTTGGCTCTTGCGCGACTTCTTCTCGATCCATCCGCAGGCACTGCACCGCAGACTCGTGTACGGGGCAGGGACGTCTTGGACCCGGCCCGGCGCTTTGTGCTCGGTGCGCTGCCGGAGCAGGCCCCAGCCCTGGGCGAGGATGCCCCGATTCAGCCCGGCTTTCTGGCGGACGTTCCTGCCGGGCTGCTCCACGCTTCCCTTCGCGGAGCGGGTCATGTTCTTGATGTTCAGCTTCTCGAACCGGATCACGTCATATGCTCTGGCGAGCAGGGTGCTGGTCTTCTCGCACCAGTCCTTACGCCGGTTCGCTTCCCTGGCCTTGAGCTTGGCGACCTTCGCGTACCCGGCTGCCTTCTCGGGACGGCCCTTCTTCGCCCGGGCAGCCCGCCGCTCATGCTTTCGGATCTGGGCACGTTCCCTGATCGTGAGCTGCGGGCAGTTCAGCTTCCGGCCGTCCGACAGAGCAGCGGTGATCGTGACACCCCGGTCAACGCCGATGACCTCACCCGTGCCGGGCGCGGGTGTCGGCTCGGGGATGACTGCGAACGCGACGTGCCACTGCCCATTGCGGAAGGTGACACGGAACGTCTTCGCGTCGGGCAGCTTCGCTCCGTTGCCCTTTACGCTGAGCCGGAAGCGGACCCAGCCGCAGCCGGGCACCTTGACCTGCCCCCATCGCCGGTTGAGCCTCTGCACGACCACCGATCGGCCCATGACCTGCTTGCCGGTCTTCGTGTTCAGCTTCGGCGACCCGTCCGCGCTGTACTCCGGTACGCGGTCGGTGCCGATGACGCGGAAGCCCTCGTGCCGGTACTTCCTGCGCCAGGTCGGCTCACCGAACCCGGAGGTGAAACACGCGTTCTTGGCCTTGGCGAAGTCCTTGAGCGCCTGCTGCTGCACGTCCGCGTTCCGGGCGGCAAGCCACTCGGACTCCCGCCGGGCCTCGGTGAGCTGACGGCACTGCTCCGCGAAACCGGGAGCGGATCTGCGGCCCGGCTTCCAGTGCGCGTGCTGCTCGACGGCGAGGTTCCACACGTACCGGGCGTGCGCGCAGTGCAGCAGCAGTTGCTCCGCCTGCGCAGGCGTCGGGTACATCCGGAAACGCGACATGCCGTGAACCTAGCGATCACGTTCCCTTCCCGCGCACACCATCGATCAACTTCATCCGTGTGAGTGACCGTGCCGCTCACCGCCCGGGCAGCCTCGACCGGCATTCCCTCAACTCCGAGTAACCGCACCTGCTTGAGGCGGGCCTCACCGCTGTCTCTCCCAAGTACGTGCGTGAACTGACCGACGAGTCGGCATACGACCGTTATGTCACCCACGTACGGCATGCGTGCCCGGACGCGGAAGTGCCCTCGCGCCGGGAGTTCGAGCGGATGCGGACGGACCGTCAGGAAGCAGATCCACGCCAGGGGTTCCGCTGCTGCTGAGCGTCCGGTCGGCGTGCACACCAATCCTCCACATCCGATATGCGGACAGGGTCTTCCGCTGTCGTTGCACCGTCACCTACATTGCCCGGGCGTTTTCAGGTGATCAGTGAGGGGACGGAGCCGTCAGATGTCAGATGCCCCAGAAGTGAACAGAGAGCCGGTGGTGACGCCCATACGGGTTGTCATCGGGCTGTGCCTCGTCGCGCCCTTCGTGGCGATGCTGTGGGTCGGTTCGTACGCCAAGACCGATCCGGCGTTCGCCGGCATCCCGTTCTTCTACTGGTACCAGATGTTCTGGGTCCTGCTCTCCACGCTGCTGACGATGGTCGCGTACAAGCTGTGGCAGCTTGACCAGCGCGGCCGCGCCTCCCGGAAGGGCGGTGCGGCGGAATGAACGACGGCGTGAACGGCGTCGCACTCGGCGTCTTCATCTTCTTCTTCCTGGCCGTCACGGTCATGGGCTTCCTGGCCGCGCGCTGGCGCAAGGCCGAGAACGAGCACAGCCTCGACGAATGGGGGCTGGGCGGCCGGTCGTTCGGCACCTGGGTCACCTGGTTCCTGCTCGGCGGCGACCTGTACACGGCGTACACCTTCGTCGCCGTACCCGCGGCGATCTACGCGGCGGGCGCGGCCGGCTTCTTCGCCGTGCCGTACACGATCCTCGTCTACCCCCTGATCTTCACGTTCCTGCCCCGCCTGTGGTCGGTCTCCCACAAGCACGGCTACGTGACGACCTCGGACTTCGTGCGCGGCCGCTTCGGCTCGAAGAGCCTGTCGCTGGCGGTGGCCGTCACCGGCATCCTGGCGACGATGCCGTACATCGCGCTCCAGCTCGTCGGCATCCAGGCCGTGCTGGACGTGATGGGCGTCGGCGGCGGCGAGAACACCAACTGGTTCATCAAGGACCTGCCGCTGCTCATCGCCTTCGGTGTGCTGGCCGCGTATACCTACTCCTCGGGTCTGCGCGCGCCCGCGCTGATCGCGTTCGTGAAGGACACGCTGATCTACATCGTCATCGCGGTGGCGATCATCTACATCCCGATCAAGCTCGGCGGCTTCGACGAGATCTTCGCCAAGGCGGGCGAGGCGTACAGCCAGACCAACCCGGCCACGGGCGCGCCGCGCGGTTCGCTGGTCCCGGCCGAGGCGGGGCAGTGGACGTACGCCACGCTGGCGCTGGGCTCCGCGCTCGCGCTGTTCATGTACCCGCACTCGATCACCGCGACGCTGTCCTCGCGCAGCCGTGAGGTGATCCGCCGCAACACCACGATCCTGCCGCTGTACTCCCTGATGCTGGGCCTCCTGGCGCTGCTGGGCTTCATGGCGATCGCGGCCGGCATCAAGGTGCAGAACGGCCAGCTGGCCATCCCCCAGCTGTTCGAGACCATGTTCCCGTCCTGGTTCGCGGGCGTGGCCTTCGCGGCGATCGGCATCGGCGCGCTGGTGCCGGCGGCGATCATGTCGATCGCGGCCGCGAACCTCTTCACCCGCAACATCTACAAGGACTTCATCAAGCCGGACGCGACGCCGGCCCAGGAGACCAAGGTCTCCAAGATCGTGTCCCTGCTGGTGAAGGTGGGCGCGCTGGCCTTCGTCCTGACCATGGACAAGACGGTCGCCATCAACTTCCAGCTCCTGGGCGGCATCTGGATCCTGCAGACCTTCCCGGCCCTGGTCGGCGGCCTGTTCACGCGCTGGTTCCACCGCTGGGCCCTGCTGGCCGGCTGGGCGGTCGGCATGATCTACGGCACGGTCGCCGCGTACGGCGTCGCCTCCCCGACCCAGAAGCACTTCGGCGGCTCGGCGAAGGAGATCCCGGGCATCGGTGAGATCGGCTACATCGGCCTCACGGCGTTCGTGCTCAACGTGGTGGTCACGGTCGTCCTGACCTTCGTCCTGAGGGCCGCGAAGGCCCCGGAGGGCATCGACGAGACGAAGCCGGAGGACTACACGGCGGACGCCGGTGACGCCGGCGTCCAGGTCGAGCTGCCGCCCGCGACGGCGGGGACGAGCCACTGACGCAGGGGTAACCCTTCCGATGGCCGGGCGTACCGCACTAGTTGCGCGTACGCCCGGCCATCTGCTGCCAGAAGCCGTCGAGTTCCCGCACGCGCATGCTGACCCAGCGCGGCGTCTTCCTGCGCAGCCCCCGGGGCATGTGCCGGCGTACCCGGCCCGGCAGCAGGGCCTGCTGCTGACGGCAGAACGGCTCCCGGATCTCCCCGCGCGGCACACAGCCCCGGGGCGGGTAGGGGCAGAGCTGGAACTTGCAGTCGGGCGGACAGGTCGTCCCCGGTGTGGGCGGGTCCGCCATACCGGCCCGCAGGTCGGGCCGCAGCGGGCGGCGGTCGCTGCGGATGCACGGCGGGAGTGACGTCCCCGGCTGTTCCGCGCGGATCATCCGCTCCTCGACCTCGTCCGGATGCCCGTCCCGTTCGATGAGGTTCAGCATCACCAGCACGTCGGCGACCAGGCGCTGGGCGCGCGCGTCGAGGGTGCTCCAGCCGACCGAGGGCGGGATCCACAGGCTGTGCTTGCGGTACGCCTCGGGGTTGCCGGTGCGCGCGCCGATGTTGTCGGCGACGCCCTTCTCGTCGATCCAGAGGAACCGCTCGGGTTGCCCCGTCTCCAGCGTGAGGGCCACCAGGTCCCCCGCCTCGGCGACGAACGGATGCAGGGGCCGCCGGGGCAAGGCACCGTTCGCCTCGGGATGCCCGGGTGCCCGGTTCACCGTGCCGGCCATCGACAGCCAGCGCTCCACCGTCTGTACGGCGCTCGCCCCGCCCAGCGCCCGGGGCGGCTCCCGCCCGCCGTCGTGCCCGTCCTTCCCCGGCATCGCATGCGCCTCCCGCTCATGGACGCCGACACTGTCCGGAAGCCTCCACAGGCACAGCGCCTGGAGCAGCATGACCTGCGCGTACCAGCACCGGGACTGCTGGAGCACGGTCTCCGCCTGCCGGATCAGGTCGGCGCGACCGCCCTGATAGGCGCGGGGATGCCGGATCCGACGGTTGGCCGCGTACTTGAAGCCCTGGGCCAGCGCCGCCTCCAGGGCGAGCGGCAGATCGGGGGCGCCGCCGGTGGCCTTCGGGTCCAGGTGACGCAGCCACCTGGTGAGGCGTTCGCGGGCCTCGTCACGGTGCGCCTCGTCGACGGAGCCCAGCAGCATGGGGATCATCCAGGCGCGCATCACGAACTCCCGGAACAGAACGACCCGTTTCCTGCGGTACTCCTGGTTGAGCGTGCGCCGGTCCTGCTGGAGCCGCCCGATGCGCTCGGTCCCGGCCCGTGAGGGCGCGCCCGTGGCCCGCGCCCGCGCCATGCGCTCGGCCCACTGCTCGTACTCACCGCGTTTCCAGGCCTTCAGCTCGCCGAGCCGGTCGTTGTACTCCTGCACGGGGTCGGTGTTCAGCCCGATCCGCCCGCGGACCACGGCGAACGCCGGGTTGCCGCCGGTACCGAACTCCTGGGCGGCGGCCAGGCGTATCGAGTAGGAGGGTTCCTTCACACCGATCTGGACGAGCTGTTCGTAGAGCGGGGTGGTGTCGATCCGGTCGGACACGCTTCGCAGGGCGGCTCCGAGTTGCCTGAGCAACCTCAGCTTGGCGTCGTCGAGGCTGCGCCGGTCGCCCTTGAAACCGTCCCACGTCCTGCGCACTTCGCCCAGGATGTCGCCCAGCAGCCGCGGAACGTCCTCCACGCTCTCGATCTCCACGGCGGCCGCGTAGAGGTCGAGCGCCTTCGGATCGTCCGTGCGGCGTTCCGCGGCCCTGCAGAGCCGGTGGGCCAGGGTGTGCCCCCGCACCCGTGAGCGGCGGAGCCGTTCCTCGAGCTCCTTCGTCACCTCGGCCCGTACACCTTCCCGGCGGGCCCGGACCCGCGCCGCCCGGCGGCGCGACAACAGCACCAGGGCCATGAGCAGTTCACGGCTGGGCCCGGGCGGCTGGAGCACCTGCTCGACGAGCTCGCCGGCGCCCCGCTCGCCGAGCTGCCGCAGCACGCGGTAGCCGAAGTAGGCCTGGATGATGCTGTGCGGGAAACGGACCTTGCGCTCGAAGCCCTCCACCAGTCCGAGCCTATTCGCATTGCGTGCGATCCGGGCGAGGGCGGCGCGGCACTGGTCCATGTTGCCGCCGCGCAACCGCCTCCTCTCGTCCGGGCCGATCCGTCGGCACAGCACGTCCCAGATCTGCTGCCGGTGCCACTCGGAGAAGACGTTCCCGTGCCTGCCGTACCGGTCGAAGGCGCGTCCCCCGGCCCACAGGTGCTCGGCGCGGGCCTGCGCGCGTCGCATCGGGCCGGGGTGGACGTCCGAGTCGAGCAGTTCCCCGAGGCCGACCTCCAGCTTGTCCTGGAGCAGTCCCACACAGGCCAGGGCGGAGACCACTTCGAGGGCGTCGCGGCGTTCCTGCCGGCTCAACGCGACGTCCCGGCGCAGCCTGCCCTGGCACAGCGCCTCGTCCCAGGTCTCCAGCAGCCACAGCCGCAGCATGCCGCGGTCGCGGCTGCGGGTGTTCATGTGCTGCGGGTCGTTGTCGGGCCGGTCGTGCTCCAGGGCGCCGTGGCGGTGCAGTTCGCGGGCGATCTGGAGGTAGACGGGCGACTCGGTCACCTCCGCCGTCTCCACGATCCAGTCCACGCGGCGTTCGTCCGTCTCCGGGACGCGTGCCTGGACGAACCGCAGTGCCTCCTCCTCGCTGAGCGGTTCCAGCTCCACGATCGCGGCCGGGGTGCTCTCCAGCGGGCTGTGCGGACGGGAGGCGATGACGAGGGGCAGCTTCTCCTCGTAGGCGCGCTCGATGGCCCGCCGGATGATGTTGTCCCGGTTCTGTTCGACGCCGTCGCCGAGCAGAGCCTCCTCCAGGCCGTCGGCGATGACGACCGGTTTGTCGTCGGCGAGGAGTTGCTGCCAGACCCGCTCGGTCTTGCCGCGCGCGAGGATGCCCCGGGGCGCCTCGTCGATGAAGCGCTGCTTGGCCATGCGTTCGAAGTTCAGGTCGCCGCCGTTCGCGTCCCGCAGCCGGATCGGCACGGGTACGGCGTTCTGCTCCGCCAGCAGTTCGGTGAGGCGTACCAGGACGGCGGTCTTGCCCACGCCGACACCGCCGACCAGCAGATAGGGCCGTCGGGTGGCGCGCTCCCGCAGCCGTTCGGCGATGACCTGGGCGATCTCCTCGCGGCCCACGATCTCGGCGGTGTCCGGGCCTGCGGTGAGCACCAGTCGGTGAGGGTCGTCCCGTGCCTTGGCGAGATAGCGCCGCTTGGTCCACCGGTACCACCAGAACAGAAAGAGTGTGGCGGCGATCGACGCGGCGAGCACCGGGCCGACGAAGCGCAGGACCGTCTCGAATCCGGGGTTGCCCTGCCGCCACCGCTCGAAGCCGGTCGTGTTGCTCGAGATCAGGATGTACAGGCCCTCCACCACCCAGGCGAACAGGGTGAGCGCGGCCACCGTCCAGATGGCCCGGGTGACGTTGGTGTAGGTGAACCACCGGCGCCACTTCTTGGGGCGGGTGGTGCCGCCGCGGGCCTCCAGGCGCATGGTCAGCCTGTGCCGGTGGCCCACGAACCCCTGCCTGACCCGGTTGGCCGCCCGTCTCGGAGCCAGCGTCGCCATCGGCGCGTTGCGCGGCCGCTTCTTGCCGGGCGGACTGCCGACGACCCTCGTCATAGTTCGTCTCCTTCCGAGAAAGGCTCTCGAAACGGAGCGACCGCGGGGCGCCGACACCTATCTCCATGGAAGCACTCCCGGAACTCCCCGCAACCCGGCGGCCCCATGGCCGGCATGCGCGCCCCGGCGAGGGGCGAGATCCGGATGCTCGCCGACATCACTCTCCTCACCTACAAGTTGACGCTCTGAAACCAGCACGACACAACATCTGGGGGTGGCGTGGCGGGTGAGCACAAGATGTATGCTCATGCTCGCTGTCGTCGCAGGGGAATCCGGTGCGAATCCGGAACTGTCCCGCAACGGTGTACTTGTGCATGTCTGTTCCCGGAACCGGCGTGCGCAGGAGTCAGTCCGAGGACCTGCCGACAGCGCGCCCGGCCACCCGGCCGGTGCGCCCGACGTCCGGGCCTCGTGGAATGGGCCGGTGGACGCGACGCCGTGTGCGCTCGTGTGCTGCCCCCTGCCCTCGCCGAGGCCCTCGTGCCGAGCGAGGGAGAGCCCCCACGTGACCATCGCGCCAGCAGACCCGGCCTCAGCCGTTCCTACCGTCCCCACGGACGAGGACGCTCCGGGAACCGCCCACCCGTCTCCCACCACCACCCTCAACGGAGACCCTACGGGCCACGGTGCCGATCTGCTGCGGACCCTGACCGAGCTGACCGCCGACCTCCCCGACGCCGACCCCGGCCGGGTCGCCGCCGCCGCGCTGCGCGGCCGGTCCGCGTTCGCGGACGAGGCGGAGCTGCGCGAGCTGGCCACCGAGGCGGCGGCCGGCCTGATCTCCGAGGACCCCGCCTACAGCAGGCTCGCCGCCCGGCTGCTGACCCTCTCCATCGCCGCCGAGGCCGCCTCGCAGGGCGTCACGTCCTTCACCGGATCGGTCGCGGTCGGGCACCGTGAGGGCCTCATCGCCGACCGGACCGCCGAGTTCGTGCGGCTGCACGCGGCCCGCCTCGACGCCCTGGTCGACACCGACGCCGACGACCGCTTCGGCTACTTCGGCCTGCGCACCCTGCACAGCCGGTACCTTCTGCGGCACCCCATCACCCGCAAGGTCGTCGAGACGCCCCAGCACTTCATGCTGCGCGTCGCCGCCGGTCTCGCCGAGGACGACACCGCCCGGTCGGTGGACGAAGTCGCCGCGCTCTACGGGCTCATGAGCCGCCTCGACTACCTCCCCTCCTCCCCCACCCTCTTCAACTCCGGCACCCGGCATCCCCAGATGTCGTCCTGCTACCTCCTCGACTCCCCCAAGGACGAGCTGGACTCCATCTACGACCGCTACCACCAGGTCGCCCGCCTCTCCAAGCACGCCGGCGGCATCGGGCTGTCGTACTCCCGTATCCGCTCCCGGGGTTCGCTGATCCGCGGCACCAACGGGCACTCCAACGGCATCGTCCCGTTCCTGAAGACCCTCGACGCCTCGGTCGCCGCGGTGAACCAGGGCGGCCGGCGCAAGGGCGCGGCCGCGGTGTACCTGGAGACCTGGCACTCCGACATCGAGGAGTTCCTGGAGCTGCGCGACAACACCGGTGAGGACGCCCGCCGTACGCACAACCTGAACCTCGCGCACTGGGTCCCGGACGAGTTCATGCGCCGGGTCAACGCCGACGAGCCGTGGTCGCTGTTCTCGCCGTCGGACGTGCCGGATCTCGTCGACCTGTGGGGCGACGAGTTCGACGCCGCGTACCGGAAGGCCGAGGCGGCCGGGCTCGCGAAGAAGACCATCCCCGCCCGTGACCTGTACGGCCGCATGATGCGCACCCTCGCGCAGACCGGCAACGGCTGGATGACCTTCAAGGACGCCGCCAACCGCACCGCCAACCAGACGGCCCTGCCGGGCCATGTCGTCCACTCCTCCAACCTCTGCACGGAGATCCTGGAGGTCACGGACGACGGGGAGACGGCGGTCTGCAACCTGGGGTCGGTCAACCTCGGCGCCTTCGTGAACACGATGACCGGCGACATCGACTGGGAGCGGCTCGACGCCACCGTCCGCACGGCCGTCACGTTCCTCGACCGGGTCGTCGACATCAACTTCTACCCGACCGAGCAGGCGGGCCGGTCGAACGCCAAGTGGCGGCCGGTCGGACTCGGCGCGATGGGCCTGCAGGACGTCTTCTTCAAACTGCGCCTGCCCTTCGACTCGGCCGAGGCGAAAGCCCTGTCGACCCGGATCGCCGAGCGCATCATGCTCGCCTCCTACGAGGCCTCCGCCGACCTCGCCGAGCGCAACGGACCGTTGCCGGCCTGGGAGAAGACCCGTACCGCCCGCGGTGTCCTGCACCCCGACCACTACGGCGTCGAGCTGACCTGGCCGGAGCGCTGGGCCGCCCTGCGCAGCCGTATCGCCACCACCGGCATGCGCAACTCCCTCCTCCTCGCCATCGCGCCCACCGCGACCATCGCGTCGATCGCCGGTGTCTACGAGTGCATCGAGCCGCAGGTCTCCAACCTGTTCAAGCGCGAGACGCTCTCCGGAGAGTTCCTCCAGGTCAACTCCTACCTGGTCAACGAGCTCAAGGAGCTCGGCGTCTGGGACGCCCGCACCCGTGAGGCGCTGCGCGAAGCGAACGGCTCGGTGCAGGAGTTCGCCTGGATCCCCGAGGACGTACGGGGGCTCTACCGCACGGCGTGGGAGATCCCGCAGCGCGGCCTGATCGACATGGCGGCGGCGCGGACCCCGTTCCTCGATCAGGCGCAGTCCCTGAACCTGTTCCTGGAGACGCCGACCATCGGAAAGCTCTCCTCGATGTACGCGTACGCCTGGAAGTCGGGCCTGAAGACGACGTACTACCTGCGCTCGCGCCCGGCGACCCGCATCGCCCGCGCCGCCCAGGGCCGGGCCGCCCAGCCCGAGAAGACCATCCCCGTCCAGCAGGTCGCCGAGTCCGACGCCGTCGCCTGCTCCCTGGAAAACCCCGAGTCCTGCGAGGCCTGCCAGTAATGACCACCCGTAACAGCAACCTTCTCGACCCGGGCTTCGAACTGACCCTGCGCCCCATGCGCTACCCGGACTTCTACGAGCGCTACCGGGACGCGATCAAGAACACCTGGACCGTCGAGGAGGTCGACCTCCACTCGGACGTCGCCGACCTGGCGAAGCTGTCCGAGGGTGAGCAGCACATGATCGGCCGGCTGGTCGCGTTCTTCGCGACGGGCGACTCGATCGTGGCGAACAACCTGGTGCTGACGCTCTACAAGCACATCAACTCCCCCGAGGCGCGGCTGTATCTGAGCCGGCAGCTCTTCGAGGAGGCCGTGCACGTCCAGTTCTACTTGACGCTGCTCGACACCTATCTCCCCGACCCGGAGGACCGGGCGGCGGCCTTCGACGCCGTCGAGAACATCCCGTCCATCCGCGAGAAGGCCGAGTTCTGCTTCAAGTGGATCAACGAGGTCGAGAAGCTGGACAGCCTGGAGACCAAGGCGGACCGGCGCCGCTTCCTGCTGAACCTGATCTGCTTCGCGGCGTGCATCGAGGGCCTGTTCTTCTACGGCGCCTTCGCGTACGTCTACTGGTTCCGCAGCCGGGGCCTGCTGCACGGCCTCGCCACCGGCACCAACTGGGTGTTCCGCGACGAGACGATGCACATGAGCTTCGCCTTCGAAGTGGTCGACACCGTCCGCAAGGAGGAGCCGGAGCTGTTCGACGACCAGCTCGAGCAGGAGGTCACCGACATGCTGAGGGAGGCCGTCGAGGCCGAGCTGCAGTTCGCGCGCGACCTGTGTGGTGACGGCCTCCCGGGGATGAACACCGACTCGATGCGGCAGTACCTGGAGTGTGTCGCCGATCAGCGTCTGACGCGTCTCGGCTTCGCTCCGGTGTACGGCTCCGAGAACCCCTTCTCCTTCATGGAGCTGCAGGGCGTTCAGGAGTTGACCAACTTCTTCGAGCGGCGGCCCTCGGCGTACCAGGTGGCGGTGGAGGGCACCGTCGACCTGGACGAGGACTTCTGAGTCTCGGTCCTGTCGCGTTCCTGGGCCTCCCTGATCTGACGGTCGATGCGCCGGTCGCGCACCGCGCCGATCAGTGACGGGAGGGCCAGGAGGACGAACATCCCGAGGACGACGATCATGGCGAGCAGTGTCTGTGTCTGTTCTGCAGTCATGACACCACTGTCGCTCCGTACACTCCTTACGAACAGTGGCAGGACTGCCGTCCAACCTCGATTTACTGCCAGCAACGAGGCACACTGGCAGCATGCTGAAAAACGTCGCCGCCGTCCTCCTCGACGGTGTGCATCTCTTTGAAATGGGCGTCGTCTGCGAGGTGTTCGGCATCGATCGCAGCGACGAGGGGTTGCCGACCTACGATTTCTCGGTCGTCTCGGCGGAGGGGCCGACGCTGGGCACCCATGTCGGCGGACTCACCGTCTCCACGCCGTACGGCCTGGAGCGGCTGGAGGAGGCCGACCTGATCGCGGTACCGGCCGGCAGCGAGTACGTCACCCGTGACTATCCGCCCGCGCTGCTGGACGCGCTGGTCAGGGCCGTCGACCGGGGCGCCCGGGTGCTCAGCGTGTGCTCCGGCGTCTTCGTGCTGGGTGCCGCGGGACTGCTCGACGGGCGGCGGTGCAGTGCGCACTGGAAGCACGCCGGGGAGCTGTCCCTACGGCATCCGGGGGCGATCGTCGAGTCCGACGTGCTGTATGTCGACGAGGGGCCGGTGATCACCAGCGCCGGCACCGCCGCCGGCATCGACGCGTGTCTGCACATCGTGCGCCAGGAGCAGGGGCCCGAGGTCGCCAACAAGATCGCCCGGCGCATGGTGGTGCCGCCGCACCGGGACGGCGGGCAGGCCCAGTACATCGAGCGCCCGCTGCCCCGCTCCCACTGCGACACGGTCGGCGAGGTGCTGGCCTGGATGGAACGGCACCTCGACGAGGACGTCACCGTGGAGCAGCTGGCCGAGCGTGCGCTGATGTCCCCGCGCACCTTCGCCCGCCGCTTCCAGCAGGAGACCGGCACGACCCCCTACCGCTGGATCCTGCGCCAACGCGTGCTGCTGGCGCAGGAGTTGCTGGAGGCGACGGACGAGACCGTGGACGCGATCGCGAGTCGAACAGGGTTCGGAACTGCGGCCGCGCTGCGCCACCAGTTCGTACGCGCCCTGGGGACGACCCCGAACGCCTACCGAAGGACCTTCCAGGGGCCGAACGCGGCGTGAGCGCTCCGCTGGGAGAGCCGCGATCGGCCGTTTGTCATCTGCCGGTCCGTCGTGGCTGGTCGCGCCCACTCGGCGGAGCCGCCTACTGACACAGCCCCGCGCCCTTCGGGGCGCTCCCGCCAGCGCCACTCAGTCCCTCGGCACCGGCCTCAGCAGCAGCTTGTGCGGGCGGAGCGTGATGCCCACACGGGTCGCGTCGTTCGAACCGGACACCTGCTCGAAGCGGTACTTCGTGGCCAGTGCCGCCGTGATCAGCGTCAGCTGCGCCATCGAGAAGTGGTCGCTCGGGCACTTGCGGTTACCCACGCTGAACGGGCTCATGGCGTACTTCGGCACGTCCTTGACACGGTCCGGAAGCCAACGGTCCGGGTCGAACTCGAGGTTGTCCGCATACGACTTCGCGTCGCGCTGTATCGCGTAGGGGCTGTAGATGATGTCGGCCCCGGCCGGAATGCGATAGCCACCAAGTGACGTATCGGTCACCGCCCGTCGCGTCAGAATCCAGACCGCGGGGCGCAAACGCATCGCCTCCACGACGACATTGTTCGTGTGCCTGAGGCTGCGGACGTCCTCGAATGCCACGGGCCGCCCGCCGGTCACGGATTCAACCTCCGCGCACACCTTGTCGGCGTGTTCCGGATGTTCCGCGAGCACATGCAGGAGCCACATGATCGTGGAGGCCACGGTTTCGCTGCCGGGCGTGACAATCGCGACGACCTGGTCGTGGATCTCCTGTTCCCCGATGGGCTCGCCATTCTCGTCCTTCGCCTCCAGCAATGCCGTCAGCAAATCGTCCGGCTTTTGACCGGATGCCCGGCGCTCGGCGACGATCTCGTCGACCAGGAGATGCAAATCGGCCAGGGCACGGTTGAATTCGCGGTTGGGCGGGAGAGGCAGCTTGTACAGCGGCCCGAGCGGGATCACCATCCGCCGGTACATGCCCCGGAAGACCGTGGCGAGGGCGTTGCACAGCCGCTCGGCCCGCTCGTCCATGTAGTCGCCGCGCAGCAGACAGCGGGCGGCGATGCGCACCGCGATCCGGAACGACTCGGAGGTGCAGTCGATGGTCTCGCCGGGCTTCCAGCGCTCGGCCAGCCCGTGCGCCTCCTCCTCCATGATCGGCCCGTACGCCGGTATCGCGTCGAGCCGGAAGGCCGGCTGGATGGTACGCCGCTGACGCCGGTGCCGAGGGCCGTTCGCCGTGGCCACGCCCTCCTTGCCGAGCAGGCCCTCCAGGGACTCCCACAGCGGCCCGTCGATCTTGAAGTCGGCGCTCAGCGCCAACGCGCCGGTGAGCTCCGGCGTCGTGACGGCGTACACCGTCTTCGGGCCGAGCCTGAGGCGTACGACGTCGCCGTGCTTGCGGAGCGCGGCCATGAAGGCGAGCGGATCTCGGGCCAGCTTCCAGCCATGGCCGAGAAGCGGAACTCCGCCCCCCGCGAGGGGCGGTTCACGCAGTTCCGAAGCCACACGGGGCTGGGCTTCGGGACGGACGGACTCGACGGTCATTTCTCACCTGCCGCTTCGTTGTTGACGTACGGGGGCGTGGACCGGTCGTCCCAGCTGTCGACCATGTACCGGCCGGACTCGTGGTGGAACCAGTAGACCGAGCTGAACCAGTTGCGCATATTGCAGACGCAGGCACGCACGGCGGCGCTGAGTTCCTTTCCCGACACCGTGCCGTCGGCCAGGGAGTCCGCGAATTCCAGAGCCTCATGCTCGGCCACCCGGAATTCGGATATGGACTCCTCGACCCGACGCCTGACTTCCGTCACCGCTTCTTCCAGGGTCAGCCCGTCGTGTTTGACGAGGCTGATTCCGAGGTTGTGAACCTCGTCGCCCGCGATTTCCTTGGGAAGCGAGCAGAGGTCGTTGTACCAGGCGGCGAATTCTTGGCTGAGTAATGCGGCCCGCCGATATGCCGGATGTTTCCGTACCGCATCCGGCAGTTCCAGTCCCGCAGCCGGCTCCAGCAGATCGGTCCAGATCCAGTGCGCGAAGGTGAGCCGGCGCAGAGCAAGATATTCCTCGACCGAGGGGATAATTCCTTCGGTGCGATTGCGGAATTCCCGGTCGTACGCCTCGATCACCGTGTGGAAGTGCCGGGCGAACCGGGTGTTCCAGGTGCCGGGCAGGAACGAGTACAGCCGCACCATGCTGTCCGCGAACCCCGCGACCAGCGGGTCCTCGTGGTGCAGGTGGTCCTCGGGTGAGTCGAGAGCCGCGTGCAGGCGGAACCGCAGCCGTCGCCAGGCCGCCGGGCGGCGGTGGACGATGTCGCGGTCGTGCCGGTCGTCCCAGACGAAGAACCACGCACTGTAGTCGGCTATCGCCTGGAGCACGTCCTCGGGGGCGCCAATGTAGTACCCCGCCATGAGGTCCGTGTAGCAAAGTCCGTCGGCATATTCCTCGACCTTGTCGGCCGGCATCAGCCGCTTTTCCAGCAGCCAGGTGCGGGTCTTCTCCTGGAGCCTGGGCCAATACGGATGGAGCTGCCTGGGAAACGCTGATTCGATCACCGGAAGAGAGAGTGCTGGTGGAACCGGGACCGCCGTCGGTGTCGATGTGGTGCTGTGTGAGAAAGCATGCACGAACAAACCCCTCTCAGCCGCCAGTTGTGTAGTTGTGCACGCCCCCTCCCGCTGTACCGGGCGTGCGCCGTTGCGTATCCCCGCTCTTCCATTCAGCACCACAACTGTCCGATCTGGGAACGGATTTGCTTCATTCACTACCCCGGGGTGCCGAGAATCTCCCCCTATGTGACTGAATTTGGATCACTGGTCGCAGGTATGGGATCGAACGTGCGACGGACATGCGAACGGCGCCTGGTCAGGAAGGTGAACCTGAACAAGCGCCGTGCACAAGGGGCTTGTGGGGCCTGCGGGGAGGCCTCAGTCGTTCGCGACCACGGGGTAGCGGGGCTCGTTCTCGGCCATCTGGCGGAGTGCGTCCTTGCGCTCGCGCTTGGAGAGACGGTCGATGTAGAGGTAGCCGTACAGGTGGTCGGTCTCGTGCTGCAAACACCGAGCGAAGTAGCCGGTGCCGCGCACCTTGATCGGGTTGCCCTTCTCGTCCTGCCCGGTGACCTCGGCGTAGTCGGGCCGGGCGAGCGGCGCGTACGCGGTCGGCACCGACAGGCAGCCCTCGTTGCTGTCGTCCAGGCGGCGCTGCTCGGCGGGCAGCTCGACGAGCTTCGGGTTGCACACGACACCGACGTGCCGCTTGCCCTCGTCGTCCATGCAGTCGTAGACGAAGACCTTCGCGTCGACGCCGATCTGGTTGGCGGCGAGCCCGACACCCTCGGCGGTGCGCTGCGAGGCGAACATGTCCGCGACCAGCTGGTCCAGCTCGGCGCCGAACTCGGTGACGTCCTTGCACTCCTTGTGGAGCACCGGGTTCCCCACGACGGTGATCGGCCGCGACGTGCCGCGCTCATGCCAGGCGTTCTCGCGCTCCTCCGTGTCCTCGGTGTCGACGACGAAACCCTCGTCATCCACGGGGAGCACGCCCGCGTGCTGCTGCTCGGTGTCCTGCTGGGCCATGACCGACGTATGCCTTCCTGCACAAGAAAAGGGGGTGTGATGCTGATACAGGGTACGGCGGTCGCTCAGCAGACCTCTTCGAGATCCCGCCAGTCCCGCGAATCCGGGCTGTCGGCAACCCACCCGTCCAGCAGCCCCCGCACCAAGGCGGCCGGGGCGGCCACGCCACACTCCCGCTCCGGCACCCACAGCTGCCCGTCGGTCCGGTGCCCCAGGGGACCGGGGTGACCCGGCTCGCTGTGATCGTGGGGGTCGAGATGCTCCCCGTCGCCCTCGTCCGACGGCATCCGCGACTCGGAGCACATCCGGCACAGCAGCCGCACCGAGGAGGACCAGTCCTCCGCGGCGAACCCGGCGTCCGCGGCGAGCTGCTCCAGCGCGTCCCGGTCGG
This sequence comes from Streptomyces sp. NPDC111606, assembly GCF_055656945.1. Classification (NCBI taxonomy): domain Bacteria; kingdom Bacillati; phylum Actinomycetota; class Actinomycetes; order Kitasatosporales; family Streptomycetaceae; genus Streptomyces; species Streptomyces sp. NPDC111606. The sequence continues at coordinate 624,749 of NZ_JBVKBY010000002.1, read as the reverse complement.
CCTCGGTGGCGGCCTCCAGGAGGACCACCCAGGTGGGGACCGGCGAGGGCGCCCACAGCTCGATCTCGTCGAAGACGGGGTAGGCGTGCCCGGCGGACGTGGTCCGCTCGCCGTGCGGCACCCCGTCGTGCAGCACGACCTCGCCCCAGCGCCGCCCCGAGGACGGCAGCGGGATCGACAGCACCTCGATCCGGGCGGGGTCCAGCCGCCGCCCCCACACGACCTCGGCCTCCCCCTCCGGGGACAGCCGTACGGCCGCACTGCCCAGGTCCATCCCGACCGGCTCGCCGGAGTCGGTCGCACCGCCGGGCACCCGCAGCCCGTAGGCCTGCCAGGCCCGCCGGGCCAGCGGCCAGTCCTGCAGGGCGGTGGCCGCGATGCCGACGTTCCACCAGTCGGGCGCCCCGGTCTCCCGGTCGAGCAGCGCCACGGCCCGCAGCCCGGCCGCCCGGGCCTGCTCCCAGTCGTGCCGGAACTTGTGCAGCAGCGCGAGGTTGAACCAGGACTCCGAAAGCCAGGGCTCCAGATCGGCGGCACGTGTCAACAGCGCGCCCGCATCCTCGTACCGGCCGTCGCCGATGAGCGTGAACGCCCGGTCGGTGGCCTGCCGCCAGGAGGCGGAGGGCCGGTGCCGTCCCTTGCCGAAGATCCTCACGATTCCCGCCTGCCAGTTCCGTGGAGTGGGCTGGCTAGTGCTCGCCCCCGGACACACTCTCATTCGCATCCAACCACGTACGGCTGGAAGGGCGCTCATTACCCATGGGTTACCCAGCCACAGGGGGTGTCAGACAGTCTCCCACCCGACACCCACCACCTCCCTGCCTGAGGCGCTTCGCGCCGCCCCCTGAATTCGAAGCACCCGTGCGAGCGACCCCACCACCTCCGGCGCATAGTCACCGGCGGTGCCCAGCCGCAGTTCCTCCAGCGCCTTCAGCGGCCCGCCGGGCCCGGCGTCCCGCGCCTTCTCCTCATAGGCGTTCACCGCCCGCACGATCCGCGCGGCGACCGGTTGCTCCGGGCAGGGATCGGCGAGCCGCTCCACGACCATCGCCACCTGCGGGCTCACCCCCGTCTGCCGTACGACGGCCCCGCCGAGCAGCGCGATCCGCCGCTGTTCCTCGGCGGGCAGCCCCGCGGTGGCCCCGGCCGGCACCGGGTCGACCAGGCTGAGCTGCCCGATGTCGTGCATGAGGGCGGCGTACTCCAGCACGGTGAGCTCGGCCTCGGACAGGCCCAGGTCCCGCCCCACCTCGCGGCTGAGCGCGGCGACGCGCCGGGCATGTCCGGCCGGTGTGTACCCGGCGATCTCCGTGGCCCGGGCGAGGGAGGCGATGGTCTGCCGGTAGGTGGCCCGGACGGCGGTGTACCGGCGCAGGGACATCTGGGTGAGCAGCAGCGGGAGCGAGAAGACGGGCAGCGCCCACAGCCCGGCGACGGCGACCGCCAGCGCCATCACGGCGCCCGTCGCGCAGACGGCCGACCCGATTCCGAGGGTCGCCCGCAGCTCGTCCCGCAGCAGCGGCCCGAACGGCCACCGGGTCCGGGAGCGTGCCAGCGCGGCGGCGAGCAGGGCGTCGCACAGGAAGGTGAGGGTGAGGATCGCGAGCAGGACAAGGGCGTAGGCGGTGCCCCAGCCGTGGAACGTGCCCTGGTTGTACAGGGGTTGGAAGCAGACGGCGGCGAAGCCGACGGTGAGCACGCGCCGGGCCAGGTGGTCGAGCACGGGCCGGCCGCGCGCGATGTGCGGCACGCTGCCGAGGAGAGAGGCGGCCAGGACGACGCTGAGGACCTGCGCGACGCCGTGCTCGGACGGCTGACCGCCGTTCGCCCCCAGCAGGGCGTACGACAGCGCGGCGGCGGCCCCGAGCGGTGCGGCCTCCCTGTGCTCCGCCGCCGTCCACCGGGTGAGCTCACCCAGGGTGATGAGAACCCCGAAGGCGAGGGCCGTACCGCGTTCGTCGAGGCCGCTCCACAGGGTGGTGAGCAGGCACACGGTGGCGAGAAGGGCGGCGCAGGCGTGGACGAGACGGAGCAGGAGGGGTGGTCTCGGGGCGCTCATCGGTGTGCCCCCGGCGCACTGGCGACCGGCGGGCGGGGAGGGCGCCCGGAGGCTTCGTCGGCGGTCACGGCGGGATGCCATCCGTGCTGGTCCACGGCCCTGACGAGGGCGGTGACCATACGGGGGTCGAACTGCGAGCCCGCGCACTTCTCCAGCTCGCGCAGGGCCACGGGCACCGGCCGGGCCCGCGAGTACGACCGGTTGGACGTCATCGCGTCGAAGGCGTCCGCGACCGCCACCACCCGTGCCGGCTCCGGGATCTGGCCGCCCATCAGCCCGTACGGGTACCCGCTCCCGTCCAGCCGCTCATGGTGATGCAGTACGGCGGCCCGGGCCTCGCCGAGGAAGGAGATCCCGCGGACCATCTCGTGTCCGTACTCGGGATGCAGTTCGATGACCCGCCGTTCGTCGGGCGTGAGCGGCCCGTCCTTGCGCAGCAGCCGCGTGGGCACCCCGAGCTTCCCGACGTCGTGCAGGATCCCGGCGAAGCGGAGCACCTCGACGCGCTCGTCGGCCATGCCCAGCTCCCGCGCGATCATCATCGAGGCCTGCCCGACGCGCTCGCTGTGGCCGCGGGTGTAGCCGTCCTTGATGTCGACGGCCTGGACGAGCGCCCGGATGGTCGCCTGATGAGCCGCGCGTTCCCGGTGGTACTGGGCGAACATCCACCACGACACACACATCGGCAGCAGCACGAGCAACGCGGCGACGGGACCGTACGGACTGCGCCACAGCACGGCCATCATCAGCCCGGCAAGACCGTGCACGGCGATCGGCGCGAGCGACCGCAGGAACAGCCCGCGCCAGGCCCGCCGTGCGGGCACGCGGTCGCCGAGCGTCCGGATCCCGCCGTCGAGCGCCGTCAGGACCAGGCAGAACGCCAGCACCGCGGCTCCGGCGGGCGCAAGCGCGTACGGGAAGTCGGACGCCTGTGCGGCTTCGTGCTCGCCCAGTGCCCAGTGCACGCGGGCGGCCACCCACACCGCGATCACGAGCTGCGCCGCCCGCCACGCCCGTCGCAGCAGGTCCGGTCGGCCGGCGACCGGGGCGATCAGTGCCCCCGGCACCGCGACCAGTGCGGCGGCGGACGGTGGCAGCAGGAAGGCCCCGGCGAGGAGCACGGGATAGAACGACCCGGACAGCCGCGCGCCCCCGGCGTAGAGCACGGCGAGCAGGGCCGGCGCCCACCAGGGGGCACGCGCCGACGGCAGCGTGTGCAGGCAGAACAGGGCGCCGAGGGCGACACAGACGACGTAGCCACGTACCCGTGTGGGTGTCGCCTCCATAACGCCCCTCCCCGGCAACGCGCTTCAAGCACGGGACCCTAGGGCGGGCAGGGGAGGTCCGCAGTCCATGACGGCGGGATTAGCACGTTCGAGTGACGGCCGTGCGTTCAGGATTCCTGCGGCGTTGCCGTCACGTCGTGGTCGGGCACGGCCTGGCCCGAGCGGATCAGGTCGATCCGGCCCATGACCTTGGCGCGCAGGTCGGTCGGCACGTCGTCATGCCCGCAGCACCGCTTGACGAGCTTCTTCACGGCCTCTTCGAGGCCGTACTTCTCGAGGCACGGCGAGCACTCCCGGAAGTGCTGCTTGAACTTGTCGCGATCGACGTCCGGCATCTCACTGTCGAGGAACTCGTAGAGATGATCGAGTACCTCACTGCAGTCCGTCTCGTGCGGCTCTCCGCAGCTCATGAGCCCGAGCCTTTCGCTTCGTTCGACTCTCCGGCGCCGGCCGGGACGAGCCCGCGCTCACGGGCGTAGTCCTCGAGCATGCCGCGCAGTTGACGGCGGCCCCGGTGCAGCCGGGACATCACCGTACCGATGGGTGTCCCCATGATGTCCGCGATCTCCTTGTACGCAAAGCCCTCTACGTCGGCGAGGTACACGGCGATGCGGAATTCCTCGGGGATCGCCTGGAGCGCTTCCTTCACGTCCGAGTCGGGCAGGTGGTCGAGCGCCTGCGACTCCGCGGAGCGCAAGCCCGTCGACATGTGCGACTCGGCGCGGGCGAGCTGCCAGTCCTCGATCTCCTCGGCCGCGGAGCGCTGGGGTTCGCGCTGCTTCTTGCGGTACGAGTTGATGAAGGTGTTGGTGAGGATCCGGTACAGCCACGCCTTGAGGTTGGTGCCCTCACGGAACTGGTGGAAGGACGCGTAGGCCTTGGCGTACGTCTCCTGCACCAGGTCCTCGGCGTCGGCAGGGTTGCGCGTCATGCGCAGCGCGGCCGAGTACATCTGGTCGAGGAATTCCAGCGCGTCCCGCTCGAAGCGCGCGCTGCGCTCGGCGGTCGACTCCGCGGACGTGTCCCCGCTCATGCCCTGGCCCTCGGGCTGCTCCGCCTGGCCGTTGTCGGTCCCTGCGTCGGTACCGGGAACCGGACCCACCTCCTCAAGATTCCGGGCAGGGCCGAATCCGGACCCACCTGAATCGGAGGATAGACGACCTGCCGTACCTGCCGCCCCTCGAATAGGAGCGGTCCTGGCCGCATGCAGCACCGTCCACTCCAGGTCGGCGCGGCTGCCGGTGGTCGGGCAGAAGGTCGAACCCATGCGGCGGACTTCCTCTCCTACGACGTGAGCGCTGCTGGTTCAGCACCGCTGTCCGCCACAACAGAGCCCGGGGCCCCGACATTCCCGAGTCTTTACCCGAGTGACCCGGCCCACTTCACGACCGCGTCCGTGACGATCGCCACGGCCTCGTCCTGATCGAGGGGCGCGCGCTTGGGCACGGCGAACCCGTGATCGCCGTACGGCACCTCGACCAGCTCGAAGTCACCGTCGGGAAACTCCTCCGGCTTTCCGAACGGATCGTTCCCGCCCTGGACCACCAGGGTGGGCACTCCTGCCCCGAGCAGTTCGTCGGCGCGGGACTTCTCGGGCTTGCCCGGCGGGTGGAGGGGGAAGCTCAGCGCGAGTACGGCGTGGGCGCCCAGCTCCGTGGCGGTACGGCAGGCGACGCGCGCGCCGGCGCTGCGCCCGCCGGAGACCACGGGCAGCCCGGGCGCGGCGAGCGCGGGCCACAGGCCCCGCCAGCCGACGTCCAGGGTCCTGGGCGCGGGCGCCACCTTCTTGCCGGCCACCCGCCAGGGCTGCTCCACGAGGGCGACGGTCACGCCGTGGGCCGGGAGGGCCCGGGCGAGCGCCCGCAGGTCCCGCGCCCCGATGCCGCCGCCGGCCCCGTGGCTCACGGCCAGCACCAGCCGGGCCTTCTTCGCCGGGTGCCAGGTGATGCGGGCGTCCCCGGCGTCCGTACCCATGATCTCGGTCGTCACGTCAGACTCGGTCGTCACATCAGAAGAGTGTGCCCTCTTCGGGCCCCGCCAGCTCCTTCAGCAGCTCCGGGCCGTTGTTGCGGACGTTGCTGACCAGCGTGGAGACGGGGTAGGCACGCATCAGCCCGGCGGGCGGCGGGTCGAGCAGTGTCCGCAGCTCCTCCGGGTCCTTGCGGGCCGGGTCGAGCCAGGCGTCCCAGCGGTCCGGCGTCAGCATCAGCGGCATCCGGGGGTGGATGTCGGCCAGCACGGACGGCCCCTCCGCGGGAGCCACCGCCAGCGGCGTCGTCTCCGCCTCGGTCGTGATCACGGAACAGGTCACCCACCAGGCCTGCGGGTGCTCGTCCGGCAGCGTCCGGTCCCGCCAGAACTCGTACAGCCCGGCCATCGCGAACACCGAGCCGTCGGCGGGCAGCACGAAGTACGGCTGCTTGCGCGCCCGTTTCCGCTTCCCCTCGACCTCCAGGTCCCGCTCCTGCGTGCCGGTGACCCACTCGTAGTAGCCGTCGGCGGGGATGATGCAGCGCCGGGAGCTGAAGGCCCGCCGGTACGACGGCTTCTCGTGCACCGTCTCCGCGCGGGCGTTGATCATCTTGAAGGCGCTCTCGGGGGTCTTGGACCAGCTGGGCACCAGGCCCCACTTGAGCTTGCGCAGCTGGCGAACCGGCCGCGGGTCGTCCGCGTCTTTCAAAGGACGGTCGAGGACGACGTGAACTTCTTTGGTCGGAGCCACGTTGTAATCCGCATCGAGGGTCTCCTCGGGCTCCCACTTCTCGATCTCAAAGATTCCTGCGAGATCCTCGGGCCCACGACTCGCCGCATACCGTCCGCACATACGTGCCACACTGCCAGGCCCACCCGCCGCCCGACCACCACCCGTCAACGACGACACTACGCGCCGACCCCTTTGACTCGCCCACAGGGAGCCACCGCCTTACATGGACAGCACCGCATCCGCCTCGCTCGCCTCCCTCTGGGACGAGGTCTCCGGTACTCAGCCCGACCCCGACCTGTGGGTGGTGATCGCCGCCCTGGTCGTCGCGCTGGCCGTTGTGATCCCGCACCCGCTGTGGCGTCTCTCACGCAACGCCATCACCATCGCCCACGAGGGCGGCCACGGCCTGATCGCGCTGCTGACCGGCCGGACGCTGACCGGCATACGCCTGCACTCCGACACCAGCGGCCTCACCGTCAGCCGCGGCAAGCCGCACGGCATCGGAATGATCCTCACCGCGGCCGCGGGCTACACGGCTCCCCCGCTGCTGGGCCTCGGCGGCGCCGCCCTGCTGGGCGGGGGCCGGATCACGCTCCTGCTGTGGCTGGCGACAGCCCTGCTGGTGGCGATGCTGGTGATGATCCGGAACGCGTACGGGGCGCTGACGGTGTTCGTGACCGGCGGCACCTTCGTCCTGGTGTCCTGGCTGACCGGACCTCAGGTACAGGCGGCGTTCGCGTACGTGGTGGTGTGGTTCCTGCTGGTCGGCGGGGTGCGCCCGGCGTTCGAGCTGCAGGCGAAGAGGTCCCGGGGCGGGGCGGGGGACTCGGACGCGGACCAGCTGTCGCGCCTGACGCATGTGCCGGCGTGGTTGTGGTTCTTCCTGTTCCACGCGGTGTCGTTGTGCTCGCTGATAGGCGGCGGTCGCTGGCTGCTCGGGGTGTGACGGCCGGCCTCGAGGGGCGCGGGGCTGTCCCGCTGTGCGCTCCGCCGCGCGGGCGCGACCAGCCCCAACGGCGCCGCACCCGAACAACGGCCTGCACCACCCCCTCCTTATAAAGTGAACCCATGGCCCAAAACCCCGCCGCCCACGCCGCCCTATGGCCCGCCCCGCACGCGAGCGGAGCCGTCGACGCGACGGTCCACGTGCCGGGGTCCAAGTCGGTCACCAACCGCGCCCTCGTCCTCGCCGCCCTGGCGAGCGAGCCCGGCTGGCTGCGCCGCCCCCTGCGTTCCCGCGACACCCTGCTGATGGCCGGCGCGCTGCGGGCGATGGGCGTCGGTATCGAGGAGGGCGTGGGACCCGAGGGCACCGGCGAGGCCTGGCGGGTGCTCCCCGCGGGCCTGCGGGGCCCGGCCACGGTCGACGTCGGCAACGCCGGCACGGTGATGCGCTTCCTGCCGCCGGTCGCCGCGCTGGCCGACGGCCCCATCCGCTTCGACGGCGACCCCAGGTCGTACGAGCGTCCTCTGCACGGAGTGATCGACGCCCTGCGCGTCCTCGGTGCCCGGATCGACGACGACGGGCGCGGCGCGCTGCCGCTCACGGTCCATGGCGGGGGTGCGCTGGAGGGCGGCCCGGTGGAGGTCGACGCCTCGTCGTCGTCCCAGTTCGTCTCGGCTCTGCTGCTGTCCGGCCCGCGCTTCAACCAGGGCGTGGAGGTCCGGCACACCGGCTCCTCCCTCCCCTCCATGCCGCACATCCGCATGACCGTCGACATGCTGCGCGCGGTCGGCGCCCAGGTCGACACCCCGGAGTCGGGCGGCGAGCCGAACGTCTGGCGGGTCACGCCGGGCGCCCTGCTCGGCCGTGACCTGACCATCGAGCCGGATCTGTCCAACGCCCAGCCGTTCCTGGCGGCGGCGCTGGTGACCGGCGGCAAGGTCCTCGTCCCGGACTGGCCGACCCGGACCACCCAGCCCGGTGACCGGCTGCGCGAGATCTTCACCGAGATGGGCGGTACCTGCGAACTCAACGAGTACGGGCTCGTGTTCACCGGTTCGGGTGCCCTCCACGGCATCGACGTGGACCTGAGCGAGGTCGGCGAGCTCACCCCGGGCATCGCCGCGGTCGCGGCCCTCGCGGACTCCCCGTCCACCCTGCGCGGCGTCGCGCACCTGCGGCTGCACGAGACCGACCGCCTGGCCGCGCTGACCAAGGAGATCAACGAACTCGGCGGCGACGTCACCGAGACCGCCGACGGTCTGCACATCCGCCCGCGCCGCCTGCACGGCGGGGTCTTCCACACCTACGAGGACCACCGCATGGCGACGGCCGGCGCGATCATCGGCCTCGCGGTCGAGGGCGTACGGATCGAGAACGTGGCGACGACGGCGAAGACCCTCCCGGACTTCCCGGAACTGTGGACCGGGATGCTCGGGGCTTAGGGACACCGCCATGCGCCGCTACGGCAAGCACACCGACGAGGACGACATCCGCACCCGTCCCGGCCGTCGGAACACCCGGCCCCGTACGAACATCCGCCCCAAGCACGAGGACGCCGCCGAGGGCATGGTCCTCACCGTCGACCGGGGCCGTCTGACCGTCCTCGTGGACGACCGGATCGTGATGGCCATGAAGGCCCGCGAACTGGGCCGCAAGGCCGCGGTCGTCGGTGACCGGGTGGCACTGGTCGGCGATCTGACCGGCAAGAAGGACACCCTCGCGCGGATCGTACGGATCGAAGGGCGGACGTCGGTGCTGCGACGGACGGCCGACGACGACGATCCCTTCGAGCGCGTGGTCGTGGCCAACGCCGACCAACTCGCCATCGTCACCGCCCTCGCCGACCCCGAGCCGCGGCCGCGGCTGATCGACCGCTGTCTGGTGGCGGCGTTCGACGGCGGCCTGGAACCGTTGCTGGTGATGACGAAGTCGGACCTGGCCCCACCCGCCAAACTCCTTGAGCTGTACGGCGACCTGGACATCCCGTACGTCGTCACCAGCCGCGACGAGCTGGAGAACGGCGGCGCGGCGGACCGCGTACGGGAGCAACTGGGCGGCAGGGTCACGGCGTTCGTCGGACACTCCGGTGTCGGTAAGACGACGCTGGTGAACGCGCTGGTGCCGGAGGAACGGCGGCGCTCCACAGGTCATGTGAACGCGGTGACGGGCCGGGGCCGGCACACGACGACGTCCGCGCTGGCACTGCCGCTGGCGGAGGTGGACGGCTGGGTGATCGACACCCCCGGCGTCCGCTCCTTCGGCCTGGCTCATGTCGACCCGTCCCGGGTGATCCACGCGTTCCCCGACCTGGAACCGGGAACCGAGGGCTGCCCGCGTGCGTGCAGTCATGATGAACCGGACTGCGCGCTGGACGACTGGGTGGCGGAGGGGCACGCCGATCAGGCACGGCTGTACTCGCTGCGGCGGCTGCTGGCGACGCGCGAACCCACGGAAGGTGACTGAGCGGCCGACGGAGGAAGGCGACTGACCTCCGCGTTGTTTGTCTCCCTGTAGGGCTGGTAAGGGCATAATCGCACCGAGCCGGAACCAAGCCTGACCAAATCCTGACTAACCTGACGAAGCGGTCACAGAACGCGGGGATACGGGAGGACAGCACATGGCGTGGCTGCTGGTCATCGTGGCGGGGCTGCTCGAAACCGGGTTCGCCGTCTGCCTGAAGCTGTCGCACGGCTTCAGCCGCCTGTGGCCGACGGTCGCGTTCTGCATCTTCGCCCTCGGCAGTTTCGGGCTGCTGACGCTGGCCCTGAGGAAGCTGGACGTGGGGCCGGCGTATGCGGTGTGGACGGGGATCGGGGCGGCGGGTACGGCGATCTACGGGATGATCTTCCTCGGTGACATCGTGTCGACGCTGAAGATCGTGTCGATCAGCCTGGTCATCGTGGGGGTCGTCGGCCTGCAGCTGTCGGGCTCGGCGCACTGAGCCCGGTTCCGGCCGCGGTCAGCTCGCCAACTGCCGGTGCAGCGCGCTGCGTACGAGGTCGGCGACACCGCCCTCGCCGGGTGGCGCGGCGACGCAGGACAGGGCCAGCCTGACGACGAGTTCGCAGGAGCGCGCGAGGTCGGCCGTGTCGGACTTGTTGACGCCGGGGCCGGCGAGGACCGCCACGGCACGGTCGCGGACCATGCCCACGAAGTCGCCGGGTGACGGAAGCGGCCCGTCGGCCCGCCGCTGGGCCGGCACGGCGGAGGAGGACGGGACCGCGGACAGGGTCGGCGAGGGCAGCCGCTCGCTCCAGCAGCCGGTGAGCATGGCGCGGACGAGGGCGTTGTCGCGGGCGAGTCCGGCGGTCCACTCCGCGGTGGCGGTGAGCCGGTCGCGGGCGTCGCTGGGGGTGGCGAGGGCGCGTTCGACGCCGGCGAGGTACCCGTCGGCCTCTCGCCTCACGAGTGCGCGGGCCAGGCCTTCCTTGCTCCCGAACTCGTTGTACAGCGTCTGCCGGGACACGCCGGCCGCGGCGGCCACGTCCACCATCCGCACGGCAGACCACGACCTGCGCGCCAGCGCCGCGTAAGCGGCGTCCAGCAGGGATTCCCGCGCTGCAGGCATCATCGCCTCCTGGGGAGGAGCGGCTCTGCGCCCAGATTTGACGCGCACAGCGGCACTGTCAAGGGTTCGCGAGGGCACGCGGGGGCGCCATTCGGCCGGGGTGCGCGGGCTCTCGGCCCGGCGACTTGATCCACCGGGCCCTGTAGCCCCAGCCCGACCACGACAGATAGCGTTCGTTCCATGCCGGACTACCTCGACGATCTCCGCCTCGCCCACGTCCTCGCGGACGCCGCCGACGCCGCGACCATGGACCGCTTCAAGGCACTCGACCTCAAGGTCGAGACCAAGCCGGACATGACCCCGGTGAGCGAGGCCGACAAGGCCGCCGAGGACCTCATCCGCGGACAGCTCCAGCGCGCCCGCCCGAGAGACGCGGTCCTCGGAGAGGAGTACGGCATCGAGGGCACCGGCCCCCGCCGCTGGGTGATCGACCCGATCGACGGCACCAAGAACTACGTACGCGGCGTCCCGGTCTGGGCCACCCTCATCTCCCTGACCGAGGCCTCGGAGGGCGGCTACCAGCCGGTCGTGGGCCTCGTCTCCGCCCCCGCCCTCGGCCGCCGCTGGTGGGCCGCCAAGGGGCACGGCGCGTTCACGGGCCGCAGCCTGTCCTCCGCCTCCCGCCTGCGCGTCTCCCGCGTCTCGAAACTGACGGACGCCTCGTTCGCGTACTCCTCACTCAGCGGCTGGGAGGAGCAGGGGCGCCTCGACGGCTTCCTCGACCTCACGCGCGAGGTGTGGCGCACGCGCGCGTACGGCGACTTCTGGCCGTACATGATGGTCGCCGAGGGCTCGGTGGACCTGTGCGCCGAACCCGAACTGTCCCTGTGGGACATGGCCGCCACCGCGATCGTCGTGACCGAGGCAGGCGGCACCTTCACCGGCCTCGACGGCCGCCCCGGCCCCCACAGCGGCAACGCGGCCGCGTCGAACGGCCTGCTGCACGACGAGCTCCTGGGGTATCTCAACGAGCGCTACTGACGGAGTTTCCCTTCTGACCTGCGCGTTTCCCTCACTTTCGGCCCCTCGGGGCCGTCGTGGGGCCGTCATCGCGGTCCGGGCCGCCCTCGAAGGCCCGGTTCACTGCCTCCCGCGTCCGCTTCTCGCTGCTCGGCATCAGGTGCGTGTACGTCCGCAGCGTGAAGCCAGGGTCATGGTGCCCCAGGTACTCCGACAGGGCCTTGACGCTCTCCCCCGCGTCCAGCAGCACGGACGCGTAGAAGTGCCTCAGCGCGTGCATCCCGTTCTCACGGCCGCGCGGCACGCGCGCCGTGTCGAGGGCGCGCTGCCACGACTTGGTGTTGAAGGTGGTGCGGATGACAGCGCGGCCCTCAGCGTTGGGGAAGCACAGCCTCGCCGTAGTCGGAGGACCATCCACCGACCGCCACGGCAGCGTCACAGCGACGGGCGGGTACCGCGCGATGTGTGCCTCTAGGGCCTGAGCTACGGATTCCGGCAGAGGTACCGTGCGCGTCTTGCCGCCCTTGGGCAGCGCGAACACCTGCCGGCCGTTGATGAGCTTCACCTGGCGGACGACGTGAACTACGCCCTCGACAAAATCCACGTCGTCCGCCGCAAGCCCGAGCACTTCGCCCTGCCGCATGCCGCAGCCGCCAGCCAGGTCCACCATGCCGCGATAGCGCTCCGGCAGCGCGGAACGAACTGCCAAGACGCGCTCACGTGGCCACGGCACGATGCGGCGCGGTTCGAGCTTGGGCACCTTTACGGAGGAGGAACGACACGGGTTCTCCGGGATCAGACGGTCGTCGACGGCCGCCCCAAGCATCGCGTTGAAGTTCGCGAAGATCACCCGCTGATAGGCGGGTGCCACTCCCCCATCCTGGAGCCTCCGCAACCACTCGCGGATGTGGACGGGCCTCAGCGAGTCGAGCGATCGGCTGCCGAGGTGCGGCAGGACGTGCAGACGGATTCGCTGCTCGGTGCCCACGAAGGTGCCGGGGTCCTGGGTGAGCGATGCCAACCAACGATCAGCGTGCTGCCGGATTGTTAGGCGACCGGCACGCGGGTCGATGTACTGGCCGCGCGACATGTCCGCCTCAATGTGGCTAAGCCACGTTTCAGCAACACGCTTCTGTCCGTCGGGGAAGCTCTTGGACTTCTCAGTACCGTCAGGGCCGACGTAGCGGGCGCGATACCGCATGCCCTTACCGTGGCGCTCGGTCCTGACCCGAACGGTCTTGCCGGCAGCGTTGGCTTCGGTCTTGTACCAGCGGTCTTGAATGTGACCTGCCATGCGCGGCGGTCCTTTCTCAGATACCGAGGGGAGAGCCGCTAGCAGCGGCTCTCCCCTCGGTATCTGGTGGGTTTGTCAGGCGGCGTTGTGGTCGGCGTTCTTCCGACCAGTGACGTAGGCGAGTACGTCGGCGGGGTCGTAGCGGACGTGCTTGCCGATGCGGAAGCTGGGCGGTCCAACGCGCTTCTTGCGCCACTGGTAGAGGGTCTCTTTGGGGACGTCGAAGATCTCAGCGACGTCGTCGGGGTTGAGGTACCGGTCGGGGAGGCCGCCCCGAAGGGTGGCGCGGGGGTCGGGGGCTGTCGGCTGTGCCATAGGTACTCCAGTCGGGGAGGGCCTGGCTGTGTGTCCGAGGTTCGGATTTCTGCGTCACAGCGTCACCTGCGTCATTCAGACCGCTGACCTGCGGGTTTGCGTGACGCAGGGCGCTCGGGGTGCGTCACGGGTGACGCAGGCTGTCCGTCACGCGTGACGCGGTGCCGCAGGCGTGACGCAGGAATCACCGTCTGCGTCACGCTCGTCTGTGCAGGTCACGAGGGGGTTTTCATGATCGTGTGACGCTGTGACGCAGCGCTTCCCTACTTAGGGAAAAAGGAGGGGTGTTTTGTTGGTGGTGTGGTGCGGCTCAGTGCGTGAAGAAGGAGCCGCTACGCGGCACGTCCAGCGCAGGGCGGCGCCGCCGCCGAACAGCAAGAGGAGCACACATGGCGACGGGTGCTCCTCTTGCTTGTGCGGTCAGGAGCCAGAAAAGCGCTGCTGTTCGTGGGCTGGTGGGGCCGGTTGGCGGGTCATGACGGTGTAGCGGCCTTCTCGGGTGCGGCCGAAGTCGATGAGGACGCCTCGGGCCGCGAGGGTCGGCTGAAGCCGCTTGAGGCGGTCGGAGAGCACTTTGCCGGTGGTCGGCCAGCCCTTGGGTAGCGGGCGCAGGTCGTCCGCGGTGTAGACGCCGCTGAGGCAGTGCAGCCACTGGGTGGACGTCATCTGCTGCTCGGCTCCCGCTTCCATGTCCGCTGCGTGCGCCAGCACGGTCTGTGCGAGAAGGTCGCCCTCGATGACGTCGTCGTTGAGGTCGTCCAGGCTGGCCCGGTAGGCGGCCAGTGCGCCGAGGCCGGTTGCCGCGTCGAGCTGCGCGCACAGGTGGGCGAAGTCCGCCATGCGCAGGTCGGTCGGTGTCTCCGCCTCAGCTGCGCGGACCTTCACGGTCAGGTCGAGCAGGGAGCCGAGCACGACCGGGAGGATGTCCGCGTACTCCGTCCACAGTTCGGCCTCGGTGCGCCGCACCCGTGGCCTTACGAGTCGGAGTGGGAGGAGGCGTTCGGCGAGGTCGGGGCGGATGACGCCGACGTCGATGCCGGTCAGGAGCATGGGGCGGCGGTAGCGGGAGCGGACGACGTCCCCGTCGGTGAACAGCGCGCGCTTGATGCTCTCGGCTCCGGTGACGATGCAGCACATGAGGTCGGACAGGTCCGGGGACAGGTGAGAGAGGTTGTCCAGGGCGGTCACCCAGCCGGCAGCGACGGCCGTGATCATGTTCTCCTCGTCCTTCGGTGCCCGCCGCAGGTCCCCGCTCATCCCCTCGATGATCCGCACCAGCATCCGGCCGCCGGTGGACTTGCCCGCTCCTTGGGGGCCGGTGAGGAACGGGGCCGGCACGGGCACGGACGGCTCCAGGCAGCCGATCAGCCAGGCGATGGCCAGGCACTCCGTCTCGGCGCCGGCGAAGTTGCAGAGCCGCAGCAGCGCGTCGATGCCCTTGCCGTTGGTGTCGCGGGCGGGTACGGGGAGTTCGCCGGTGAGCTGGGTGCGCCGCCAGCACACCTCTTGCGGGTCGGGGGTGAGGATGTCCCATCCGGTGGGGTGGATGCGGACGGACGTGCCGTCGTCGCGGCCCAGGTCGAGCCAGGTCGCGCCGTCGAATCCGGGAGCGACGCGGATGTGGGTGGGCTGTACGTCCTCGGTGAGTGCGAGTGCTTCGATCAAGTCGAGCGCCTCCTTGAGCGCGGTTCCGTTGAAGACACCCAGTCCGTCCCTGAACAGGCCGACCATGAGTTCTTGGCGGTGGCTGCCGGTGGTGCCCTGGGAGCGGATCGGGCGGGCGACGGGGTGGCCGTTGCGCTGCGCGTACACGGTCCCGTCGACGGTGCGGAAGTAGCGGAAGTGCGCTTGCGCGTAGTCGGTGATGACCTGCCGTGCGGGGTTCTTTTCGTCCTCGGACATGGCTACATCCCCAGAGCGGTGAGGGCGTTGATCCACGCGTCGGTGCAGTGCCTCGGGGTTTCGCCCTTGGCCTGCGCGGCGGTGAACAGCCGCGCGACGTGAGCCTCGGTGAGGCAGCCACACCGGCCATGGGTGGACAGCACGGCGAGGAAGGTGCGGTAGACGGTGGTGTGAATCGCGCTGCGGGCTTCGCTGATGCGCTGCTCCGCCATGACGATGCCACGTTCGAGGTAGGTGGGCGTGCGGTGGCGGCACTCGCCCTGTCCTCCCGTGAGGGGCGCTGTGAGCGTCTGTGGCGCCCTGCGGGCCGCAGACGGCTCCTTTACTTTTACTGCCAGTGCGCGCACGGCGTCCGGGAGGGCGGCCGTGACGCCGGAGCCGGGACCGAGCCAACGGGCGTAGGCCATGGTGGACTTGATGTCGATGCCGGGCCGGACCGCGTTCACGGAGCGCATGGGGCCTTGGTAGATCCAGTGCTCACCACGGGTGCTGGGCACGGTCTGTGTGGCGGGCAGGTTCGCTCGGGCCCACATCACCGCGTCGGCGTTGTCCAGGTCCACGACCGTCAGCAACGCCCCGCCCGGGTGGTAGGCGACACCGGTCGCCCGCATCCATGCGTGGCGCCAGACGCCGGACTGGATGACGTCCGGGTCGGTGGTTGCGGCGGCCCATGCGTGGCAGGGGCCGGGGCAGGCGCAGGGCCCGGCGGTCTTCATGTTCGGCCGGCCGCCGCACGCGTTGTCGGCGCAGCGGCGGCAGTTCCCGAACGGCGCCTTGGCCCGTAACGGCAGCACCGGCACGCCGGAGGCTGCCAGGGAGAGAGCGGTACGCAGGTGCTCTCCCCGGATGTCGGTCGGTTGCGTCATGCTGGGAGACCTCCACAGGTCTGTTGATGGCAGGTGGACAAGGGCGGCCCCGGTTCTTTGGCGAGATGCGGGGGCCGCCCTTGGCGTAGCTAGAAGGGGGCGGTGTGCCGGCGTCGTGCGGCGGCCACGATGTCGCTGTGGTCGAAGGCGAGAAACCCGGTGTCGTCGAGCGATGTCCAGTGGATGGCGGCGGCGTCGTCTCCGGCCTGCGCGGTGGTGTCGTCGGGGACGGTCACCAGGTAGGCGGCGGTGACGTACCGGCCGCGGGGGTCACGGTCGGGGGTGTCGTAGATGCCGATCAGGTCCAGGTCGTCGGGGTCGACACGGACGCCGGTTTCCTCCAGCAGCTCGCGCGCGGCGGCGGTGCGGGAGGTCTCGACGGGGTCGACGTGCCCGCCGGGCAGGGCGAGTTGTCCCTTGTGGGGCGGCCATCCCCGCTCGATCAGCAGGACGGCTCCTCCTCGGATGCACACCACGTCGGCGGTGTAGCGGACGGTTTCGGGCTGCTCTTCCGTGCTCACTGATCGGTTGGTGGTCTCGGGCTCATTGAGCAGGGCGGCGGGGTTGGGGTGGAACGCCTTGGTGTAGAGGCGGATGCGGGGTCCGCCGCGGGCGGTCCGCCGCTCGATGGGGTCGCACTCGAACGCGGTGGTCAGGGCGTGGACGATCTCGGGTTCGTCGGCGGGGTCGCAGATGATGCGGATGTCGAACATGGATCTCCGTTCTTGGCTTCAGCGTTGGCGGCGGCGGTAGGCGCGTTGGCGGCAGGCCGGTGAGCAGTAGCGCGGGGGGCGTCCGGTGGCAGCTGCCGCGATGGGGCTCGTGCACTCTGGGCAGCGCTTTCGGCGTCCAGGCGTGGGCGTTTCATCACGGGTTTCGTCACGCGGTTCGGGCAGGGACGACGCGTTGTGTGTGGTGATCTCCCACAGGGCTCGGGCGACGTTTTCCGTTCCCCGTGCGTGGCGGGGGCGGCTGGGGGCATTCCATCCGGGGCGAGCGGGGAGATCAGTGACCTTGCGCCAGCCGGCGGCGCGCAGGCTCGCACCGCTCTCGCGGTCTTGGGTGTAGGTGATGGCGCGGCGGTAGCCAGCGCTGCGGGCGGTGCGCCAGGCCGCTGCGTACAGAGCCGAGCAGGCGTTCGCGGTGCCGTCCGTCGCGACGCGGGTCACCTCAACGGTGAGCCCGTTGTCGAAGTTGCGGTTGACGGGACGGCCCACGATGGCTACGCCGACCACGCGACCGTCGTCGGCGCGGACCCCGAGGGAGAACTGATGCCCTTGTGGCGGGTCGTGGTGGCGGTGGTGCGCCTCGACGTAGGCGCACGCGGTCTTCCACTTCATCGGCTCGATGCGAAGCCGCTGTGCCTGGGGCGGGGCGGTCACAAGATCCCTGCCTCTCAGCCGTGGAAGTGGTTGCGTTTGATCACGGCCTTGCGGATGTTGACGGTGGTGCCGCCCTTGTGGCTGCTCGCGCTGAAGACCTGAACGGCGATCCATCCGCCGAAGATCACGGCGGCGAGGACGATGAGCTGAGTGATCAGTGCGGTCAGTGCCGTGATGAACGTGGTGAGTAGGAGCAGTCCGCCGCACGCGGCGAGGAACCCGACGCCCCCGAGGGCGACGTTCACCGCGGCGCGGGAGACGACGGGCTTGGCCGCGACGGGTTCTGGCTGCATGGGGCTCATGGCGTAGCCGGTGACCACGCGGCCGTCCGGCATGACCACGCTCGCCACGGCCGGGACGGTGCCCGGCTGGAGGGGAACGAGCGGCGCCGGCGTCACGGCGGCGGGAGTGATGGGGGTGGGTTGGTGGACCTCCACGACCCCATGAGCGGGGGCGTGCTGGGCAGGCTCGGGGTACATGCGGAATCCCTTCCGGTGCAGGGTCAGGGAGGTTGAGGCACCCCCTTGGGGGTGCTCTGTGGAGGGGTTTTTCGGGGTCTGACCTGGGGTGCCTCCCTGACTCCCTGACTGATCATTTGTGCAGGTCAGGTGCAGGGAGGCGGGTCAGGGAGGGGGTCAGGGAGTTCTCCCTGCCTCCCTGCCCCGGGCGGGGTCGGCTCCCTGTCACTCGGAGGCGGAAGCGGAACCCTGCTCGTCGCGGTTGGCGAGGGCGCGGGCGAGCCGGTCACGGCCGACGACCATGCGGCCGTCGGACTTGTAGGGCTCGGCTCCGGTGCTGTCGAGAACGCGCTTAAGGTCGAGGAACGACCACTTGCCGTAGGTGTCCACGTCGAGCACACCGAGCCGCTTGAGGACGTCCTGGGTGAGCACCCGCGCGTCCGCCCCGACCACGCTGGCGATGTCGGCGAGCGGGTCGCGGGGTTCGCTGCGGTCCATGACGCGCAGCGTGGTGACGCCGCCACGGAGCGCGCGGGCGCGTTCTGCGATGGCGTCGGCGGGGTCGTCGTCGATGAAGTGCGTGCGGACCGTGATGGACGACTGGCCCTTGGGCATCTCGATGCCGTCCGAGGCCACGACCAGGGTTCCCTTGTCCAGGCCCTGGCGCAGCATGTGCGGGGCGGCCCCGTCCTCAACGGCCTTGTCCCCGAGCGCCATCTTCGCCTGGGACTCACTGCCCAGGACCAGGGAGGCCCGGGTGTGGGCGCCCTCGCGGACCAGCTTGGGAAGGTTCTGGTCGGTGGGGTCCTGGGTGCCCTGCCACATCAGCACGTCGACCGCACGACCCTGGTTGTGGATCTCCCGGACGGCCATGAAGTACCGGCTGGTGGCCTTGGAGCCGCCGTAGGGGCGCTTCTGCTCGTCGATGGCCGGGCACATGAACGCCTTCTGTGCCTCATCGACCAGCACGATCAGCGGCGGGAAGACCGCGCTGGGGTCGATGCGGCGGGCCTCGATCCGCCGGTTCATCTCGGTCACGGCGTCCTCGACCATCTCGGTCGCCTCGATCACGTGCTGGTCGGAGGGGCCCTCGATCAGCACGTCGGCGATGCCCTCGAACATGCTCCAGTCGCCGACGCCCTTGAGGTCGGCAAGCCAGAACTGCACGGAGCGGTCCAGGGACAGCCACAGCGCGAGCGCGCGCAGGGCGGCGGTCTTACCCTGGTTGGATCGGCCGGTGACCAGCATGTGCCGCTGATACACGCTCAGTTCGGCCGCATCCCCACGCAGGTCCAAACCCCACGGGGCGCGGCCCTTCTTGTAGTCGGCGGTCATCGTCTCGTCGGTGACCAGCGGCGACGGCCCGATCGGCTCGTCGAGCGCCCCGGAGTCGGCGATCCACAGGCGGACCGTGCGGGCCGCCTCGGGGATCATGATGAACACCTCGTGCTCGTGCCGGGTCAGGTTCTCCGCGAGCTTGCGCCGACGGCCCTGCACCTCGTTCGTGGCCACCCCGGACGGCAGGGTCACGTCGACTTCCACGCCGCATCCAGCGATCCGGATCGGCCCGAGCATCGACGCGCCGGCATCGCCCATCTCCTTGATGGCCGTGCGCAGGGCGGGGATGCCCAGGTCACGCAGGGCCTTGACCACGATCGAGGGGGTGATCGGCTCACCCTCGCTCGATCGTGCGTTGGCCGGGAGTGCCCACTGAGGGGCTGCCTGCTGCTTGGAGCCGACGGCCCACAGGGCGAGCAGGGCGAACAGCGGTCCGAGGAATAGCGCGGGACCCCACACGATCTGCACGATCCGGATGAGCAGGGCGATGAAGTCGATGGTGGCGGCGAGTGGGGTGATGACGTCCTTGACGTCGCCGTTGTTGATGGCCATCACGATCCCGAGCGCGACCAGGGCCCCGGTGCCCATGCCGGTGCCAACGGCGGCGCCCTTGGCGACCTCGATCGGGGAGTGCAGCAGATCCATGCGCCGGCGGTGGCGAGCGTCGCGGAAGCGCTGGAGACGCTCTTCCCATTCCTCCGCCAGCTCGTTGTTCCCTGCGGCTTCGGCGGCCCGGATCATGCGCTCGTAGCGGGCGCCGGTACGCCCGTCCCAGGTGCGGCGGGCCACGATCCGGCCCCCGTTGAACGTGTACAGGCCGTGCCGGGCAACCGCGCGGCCGGCGCTCCTGGTGCGCTGGTGGGTGGCGGCGGTCTTCACCGCGCGGCCGGAGCGCACCCACAGCGGCACGGTCCGTGCGGGCGGCGCGTCCGGAACCACGGTCAGCGTCGTGACCTGCGCTTCCGGGTCAATGGGTTCGGGTGTCTTGTAGAGGTGAACGACGTTCTCAGCCATGCTGGGAGTGCTCCTGACTGCCCCGATGCGGGGCGGGAGTTGAGGTGAGAGCCGGGGTGGCCGTGTCCCTGGCAGGTGGCGGCCACCCCGGCGGTTTCGGCTGGTCAGAACCAGCCGGAAGACTTCTTCTGCGCCTTGGCGCGGGCCTGCTCGGTGATGAGTCGCTGACGCTCACCGTGCAGGGCGGTCAACTCCGCGTTCAGCCGCCGCTCCACGGAAGAACCGATGGAGTCCATCCGGTTCTCCGCGCCGGTCGTGCTGCGGTCGCGGTAGACGCTGCGGGCGCCGCCAGCCATCGCGCGGCTCATCGAGAGCCGTTCGCGGCTGGTCAGCGGCCACCACTCGCCGTTCTGCACGGCTTCCAACTTCTTCTGGGTCCGCTGGATTTCCTTGTCCAGGCGGCGGATGTCGGCCTTGCTCATCACGTACTCCTCGGAGCGTCGTCGGGGTAGGCGCACAGCACGCAGCAGCCCAGCGAGCGCGGCATGCAGTAGTCGAAGGTGATCCCGCAGGTCGGGCAGGTGCGGCGGGCGAGCATCGCCAGCGCCAGCGCGCCCCACTTCCGCGACGTCATCGGCCGCACGGGCTTGGCGCGGTCGACGCGGTAGAGGTAAGCGACCCTCGGGGTGCCGGTGCGGCGGTTCATCCGCATGGCCTGCGCCGCTATCGGCTGACCACCCGGACGCAGACCCTCAGCCCGTAACTGCCGGCGGGTGGCCAGGCCGTCCGGCGCCAGGCGCCACGGGTAGGTGGGGATGCCGTAGCGGGCGCCGGACGGGTCGAAACACTTGCCCCACGCGGCCGACATCAGCCGGCCCGCTCGGCAAGCAGGGTGTCCCGCAGCATCCGCGCGTTGGCGGGCGAGGTGTGGATGGCCCGGCGGATGCCCTCTGCGGTCACCTTCGCGTCCGGCCAATCGGCCGTCGCCTTGCGCGCCTCGGTGAGCAACTGATCGGGAGTGCGCTTGAGTCGGGGCGACTTCGCAGCGTCGGGGAGTCGACCGGTCGCCCGACGGGATCGGCTCGACTCGGCAGGCACCGTACGCCGCTCGATCGAGGCGAGCGGGACAGTGGCGCCCTGCGGGATCGGCTTGAACACCGGAGCCGACTTCAGATGGTCGACCGGACCCTGATCGGGCACCCGCACGACCGTCGCGGTGATCGGCGCGGGAGTCGATTCGGGCAGGTCAGCCGTAGACCGTTTCATTGCGGTATCGGTAGATTCCTCCGCATTCTCGATCGGGGGTGGGATCGAGGTGGGGCGGTGATGCAGAACCTTGGCGACCAGATCGGAACCGAAGTAGATCGACCCGACCGGCAGCGACGTAGCCAGCAGGACCAGGGCCCAGTTCGCCGGGTCCCAGTCGGCCAGCCGCGTCCAGTCGACCCGGGCGCCCCCGTCGCTGTGGAGTTCGGGTACGAGACCGTGCACGTAGTTGAGGACCAGGGAGGCGAGCGTGTAGGTGCCCAGCACCCGCAGCGCGAACTTCCGCGCATCGGCGGTGAGCACGAGCGTCGCGATCAGGGCCAGGGCCATCAGGCCGTCGACCACGAACGGGTACAGCATCGCGGCCGTCTCGTCCGCGCCGACCGCGCCGGCGATGTCCCGCAGCGCGTTCCACGACACCCGAAACGCCATACCGACCACGACGACCAGCGCGAGGACCAGGGCGGCGCGTCCCTTGCGGTGAAGGTTCATGACCGGCCCTCCCGCCACGGGAAGGGGCGGGTGTGCTTCGCGGCCCGGAAGATACGCAAGGCCACCCCGGCGGGGGCGTCCGGCTTGGCGACCGGGCGAGCGCCGGTGATCGAGGCCAGCATGCTGGTGGCGTGCAGCTCGCAACCGTCGGCACCTGCGTTCTGTGAGTCCAGGACGGTCACGACGACCGGGCCACCGCACGGCGCCGGGTCCTGCGGGTGCGCGGCCGGGCAACGGCGGGCCGGCTCCTGGTTGGCGTCGAGGATCTCCAGCAGAGACCGAAGCGACACCTCCAGACGGCCCACCATGTAGGCGGCAGCGGACGCGTCGGTCAGCCTCGCCCCGACGATCGCGGCGAGCGTCTCCCGCGCCGCCTCGACCTGCGCCCGCTCATGCAGGCTCAATTCAACGCGGCTCATCGCCTGCTCCCGTTCCGGCCGCCGTGGACGAACCAGCCGAGGAACTGCACGAAGCAGCCGCCCGCGATCAGGTAGCGCCAGACGCGCTCGTCGGTGACGAACGCGGCCGTGACGCTGGTGAAGGAGAGCAGCAGGCCCAGCACGATCAGCAGCAGGGCCAGGCCGGTCGGGGAGGTGTTCGCCCTCATGCCGCACCCCCTTGCAGCATCGCGGCGGCCGGGCTGTTGGCCAGGTCCCGTCGGGCGGCCAGCACCCGACGCCGGGCGCGGCGGACACGCCGCGCGTCCAGCTCGGTCGGCGTGCGGTCGATGGTGACGATCTGCGCGTCCAACAGGTCGACCTCCGCCAGGATCAGCGGCATTTCGATCGACGTGAGTGCCAGCTCCGCGTCCGTCGGCTCCATGAAGTCGGCGAACGCGGTAACAGCGTCCTGAATAGTCACGATGTGATCCATGGGTCGTGTTCTCCCTACCAGGTAGCAACGGCCCGAACAGCACCCCCGGAGGTCCTACGCTCCGGGGGTGCGCGCCGCTGAAGGTGAATGCCGCACATAGGCGGTGCGGCGGGCCGCTGAAGCGACCGGCGCCCCGGACCGGAGTCGAACCGGTCGGATGCCGTACGGAGCACGCCGGTCTTCTCCACCTTGTTTCCGACCCCTTCGGGCAGGCGGACCACGGGTTACCGGCAGTTCCCTGTGTGAAGTTGTCAAAGATCAATCGCTTCCTTCGAGCCCGTTTCACGGAGCCCTCCGGGCGTTGTGTTTGCAGTACCTGTTTTACAGGTACTGCACATGGGGCCGTCAAGTACGGCGGCCGAACTTCTTGGCTTCACACCGGGACTTCTTGGTGCACCATCAGAATCGGTCCAGGTCAGGGGAGTTGGTTACCCCCTGCGTGGACAGCTCAGGTTGATGTGGCTACCTTCAAGAGGTCCCTAGACGTCCCATCGGGGGTGGAGATGTCCAACGAGCGTCTGCGGTCGGCTCTCTTGGCCCAGAACATGACCGTGCAACAGCTCGCGGAAGCAATCGAGGTCAACCCCAAGACAGTCGAGCGCTGGATCACGCAGGGCAAGGTGCCTTATCGGCGCCACCAGTACGCCACTGCGTCCGCGCTGAACGTCGACGTGACGACGCTGTGGGATGACTCACGCTCGCTCGACAGCGCAACTGACCTGTGCAAGGCGGAGATTCTCACGGCGTACCCGCATCGCCACGTCGTACCGGCCGACCTATGGCGGGAGATGTGCGAGCGCGCGAAGGAACGCATCGACATCCTTGTCTACGCAGGCATCGGCCTGGCGGAAGACCCACGCTTCTTGTCAGTCCTCAAAGCGAAATCGCAGAGCGTCGCCATACGCGTCCTCATGGGCGACCCTGCATGCGAGGCCGTCATCCGGCGCGGGATCGACGAGGGGCACCGCATCATGGACGGCAAGATCCGCAACGCACTAGTCAACTACCGCCCCCTGTTCACCAGCCATCCTGAGATCACGTTCCGCCTGCATGACACGGTGCTCTACAACTCGATCTACCGTGCGGATGACGAGATGCTCGTCAACACGCATGTGTACGGCATCGGCGCCTACCTGGCTCCGGTTCTGCACGTGCGGCGACTCCCCGGGGGCGGGCTCTTCGACACATTCGCCAATAGCGTTCAGCAGACCTGGGAGGGCGCCAGGCCAGTAACTGAACACGACATCACGGGAGCATGAGCCATGGGCCGCATCGACTACCTTCACGACCCCGACGCCCCGCCGGCCAACTCTGTGGTGCCGTCTGTCGTGGCATTCGTGCAGAACGACTCGGGACAGGTGCTGATGATCCAGCGGTCCGACAACGGCCGTTGGGCGCTCCCCGGCGGTGGGCACGACGTGGGCGAGTCCATCAGCGACACCGTCGTGCGTGAGGTCTGGGAAGAGACCGGGATCAAGGCGGAAGTCGTCGACATGTCCGGGATCTACACCGACCCTGGTCACCGGATGCAGTACGACGACGGCGAGATCCGCCAGCAGTTCAGCATCTGCTTCCGGGCGCGCCCGGTTGGTGGTGAGGTGCGGACGAGCAACGAGACGACACAGGTCCGCTGGGTCGACCCAGCGGATCTGTCGAAGCTGGACATCCACCCCACGATGCGGCTCCGGATTGAGCACGCGATGGACCGGACGCGGACCGCTCCTTACATCGGCTGACGCTTCGCGGCGGCGACGCGTTCGAGGACACGCGACGTGCTCGCGAGGATCTCCGGCTCGGCACGGCGAATGAACGTGCCGATCAGGCTGTCGGGCCCGTATCGACCGGCGATCTCGTTAACGCGGTCGACTGGATTCGTGGGCGTGCCGTCCGGTGTGGTGTTCATGTCGCAGAAGCAGAGAGCGTCATTGAGGTGCGCTGGCTCGCGGGGGAACTCGCCCTCTAGCTCTTCACGCAGACCGCGAGCCTCAGCCTCCATCCAGGCGCACGAGTGATGAGCCACCAGCTTCACGACCCGTTCGTCGGCATTCGCCACGTCACGGAGGTAGCGGGCGCCGTCAAGCGGGTGGAAACCCGTCTTGGCCAGTTCCGGCGAATAGCCGATGTCATGAAGGACCGCTGAGGCTTCTAGCAGTTCGGCATCCTGCCCCAGGATGAGAGCGATGGTGCGTGCTCGCTCGGCCACCCCCAGCGAGTGTTGCCACCGTCGCGGTAGCGGCTCGGCGAGCAATGACTCAGCGAGGGGATAGGCCCACTCCGTCAGGTCCGACAAGCTACGAACGCTCCTCTCGAATCGGCACGGCGCGGACGGTCCGCACCTTGCCCTGTCCTCCACTCGCCAGCACGCCGGCGGCTTCCAGCTTGTCGAGCGCCTTCGTCACAGTGGGGCGTGAGACTCCGAACCGCTGAGCCAGTACAGACGCGCTTGGGAAGGCTGCCCCGGATTCAAGGCCCTCAGCCGCAACGATGTCGGCGATGCGCTCTTCCAGTGGGCGACGGTCTGCCCGCCCGCCATCTCGTACGACGCGCCACCGCCCACCTGGAACGGGTTCGGCGACGCCACCCTTCTGCAGGACGGCGAATGCCCGGAGCACAACCCCGCGCGAGATCTTGTAGTCACGCATTAGATCAGCAGCAGACGGAAGCTCCGACATGTCGGGGTCTGCCTCGATCCGGGCCTTCACCGCATCTGCGATCTTCACGAAGGTCCCCCGTGGGCTGACGTGCTCCGACACGTGTTGTCCCTCCCCGTCTCTCGCTGACTAGCTAAAGCTTCCCACGCTCGGGCCCCTACTTGTGGATCGAGTATTCACATCGGGCGTCATCGGGTCGATACTGAACGTAATCGACGTGGGGCAACGCAGTTGGCCCTGTATCAGGGGGAGTGGCGGCACCACACTAACGGTCGAGTAGGACGACACCGGGGTGTGGCCAAGCTGAGCGGCCTGGCTGGCGCGGTAGAGGATCTATATGGCTAGATTAAATCTTTGGCCGGTGGAGCCGAAAGGGCCACGCAAGTCGCTTCGCTGGTGGATCGCTGACCGGTCAGCCTTCTTACTCGTATCTCTCTTGGTTGTCGGGCTGACTCTTGTCGCTTTTATTGTGACGCTCCTGCAAACGATCACTATGAAATCATCCAGAAGCCTAGGCGACAGGATTCAGGACAGCAGGGAGATTTCTCGATTAACTCAGCAATCCCTTCAGGCTTGCATGGGCTCGGGGAGTCTTGATATCCAAAAGGGCAACGAGGCTCACGAGCTGCTATCCACTTTCACTTCGATCGTAGGACTTTTGGTGCCCGCTCTCGTCATCTCTGTGGCCTTCATCAAGATATATACGTTGACGGCCTTTGTTTGGAGGAAGCGTGCGAGTATTAGCCCGTCGCTCGCTGACGTGAGCGCGACGCGCCCGACCGATGCTGTAATTGCAATTCGATTCTACTGTCGAGCTAGTAACCTAAGGCTCGCAAATTTGCGAGCTGAAGTTTGGCTGAGTTATAAAGACAGGGACCCGCGTAGCGGTTTTCCAAGGAGCATCAACAAAGGCCTGAAGGTATATCAAAGCGACGGTGAGCTAGGGGATGATCGAGTCTGGCATCGGACGGATGCTAGCAGCGCATTTACCCTCTACATTCCCGTGGGTGAGCCAACGGGGAATTTTCCGATCGAGTGGATCCAGGGCTCATCTTTCGCCGGAGAGCAAGCGGAGATCAGGGTTCGACTAACCGCTTATGCAATTCCTCTTAGTGTGCAGATAGTTGACGAGCGGGCCTATCGACTCTCCGCTTATGCTGACGAGGTTGAATTTGGAAGTTTTGTAACCATGTGGCCTCCTGAAGTGCGGGACTGGAGGCGCTTCAATTCTGTGGAATAGATTCGTTCCATTCGGCGCAAATTGAGACGTCGCTACCTCGAAGGGGTGCACGCCGTCCCTCTCAGCTTCCCACGCTCAGCGAGCCGGGCGAGGAGTCGCAGGTAGCTACAGAGTCTGCTTATCCAAGCCAGCGCAGGGCAGTGGCTCGTGGCCCCTTCTGCCCTTCGTCGGGATAGAAAGCCACCGAGACGCCCGGGGCGAGGTAGGGCCACTCTGCTTCGTCCAGCAAATCTTTGAGATGGAAGAAATAGTCCCTTCCCCAGGAGCGAGTGAAGCCAAACAATTTATCTGGCGGAATGTTTGTGACTTGTCCGACTCTGCGTTCCAGCAGATTCGGATCAATTGATCGCAATCGATCCTTGAGGCGAGCGGAAAAGTTTTCAAGGCTTCCAATAAGGAAGTCGTCGTCTACTCGCCGAAGAAGTCCTTCGCTAATGTCGACCAACTGTGCGATTCGATCTTCGGGTTCCCCGCTTAGCATCTCCATCCGCCCCGATTCTACGAGGTTGACCGCGACCTCTATGATCTCTACGGCGGCGTCGAGCTGTGCGCTTCTGATTCTCTTCTCAGCCTCATAAACTCCGGCGCGTGCTCCCATCGCCATTGCGGCAGAACCCTCGTGTGTATCCGGCTTGAGCGTAATAGCGTGGGAGGCGCTAGTAATCGCAGCTTCAAAGTCTCCAAGCTGAATGTGGGCCCAAGCGATTTCATTCACCACAATAGGTGGAACTTGGGCGAGGGTAGCCGCCTTTTGGAGAAGTTTAAGACCCAAAGTTAGGTCCACTGCTTCGTTAACCAGGAAGGACCCGTAGAGATAGCTCAGTGTGGCTGACTCGGGTGTAAGCTCATATGCCCGTTCGTATGCGGCGCGGGCCGCTGTCACGTCACGCAGGCCGGTTTGGATATATGCCTCAACGCGCCAGGACTCGTGATACCCGGGCGAAAGTTTCTGGGCTTCGTGGCAGATCAACAATGCGCCGTCCGCGTCACCCCGATCGTAGCTCCGCAAGGCATCACGAAGAAGACGGGCCGTGCTGAAGTCTCCTGGTCCCTGAATATCAAGTGTCTGAGGATCGTATGGGGATGCGGTGCTTTCCGCCTGTAGCCTCATGCCTAGATCGGACAAATCTCGGCTACGCCCTTCGTACGTCGCCCGTTCAAGCGATCCGACCGAGTGCCGCTTGTCCAGGTACTGCTTGCCGAAATCTGTGAGTTGGTACGTCGTTTCAGTGGTTTGGCCCGTTGATGTTCCCTGCATCTGAATGAAGTTTGTGGTAATCAATTCCAGCAAACTCGATTGAATGTCTCCCGCAGAATAGTTGTTGAGGAAGGCGAGTTCGGCTTGACTCCGCCGCCCCGGAAGTACCTGCATGGATCGCAGAACTGACCGGGCATTTTCTTTGAGGTGTCCGTACACGTTGGACATGCAGAATTCAAGAAGAAGATCGTTCTCGTGGAGAAGCTCTTCAGGCCGCTTGCCGGACTGCACGCCAGCCACGAACCAACGGATGTATGCAGGGTGTCCCTTCATTGCCTGCACCATACTATTCAAGATTGGCGGACGGAGGTTCTGCAGAGTCTCCACGTTACGAACTCTGGCAAGTTTCAGAAGTAGGCGCGTTGAATCATCGTTTGACAGGGGGGCCAAGGAAACAGGATTTTCGATCCCCAACCCAATGCGACTCGTAATGATTACTTTGCTCCCCATTGGGAGGTCGAGAAGGAAGTCGCGTAGACGCTGATCCAGAACAGTTTCCATGTTGTCCAAGATCAGCAGCACTTTGAAGTGCTCCAAGTATGAAAGAACTTCAGCCACTGGGTCGGCCGCCTCTTTGGCCTCACTGCCGCCTAGCTGCTCGGCTGCTGAAGCGAAAAGGCCCAGGGAGTTCTCGATGGCACCGCTAATGCGCTGAATTTCGTTAACAGTGAGGATGGTCGCTTTTGCGGTTACCCATACAAGCGCATCGAATGGGTTCCGTGGGTCGTCGAGCAGTTCATATGCGGCCTTCAGTGCAATGGATGTCTTTCCGATTCCGCCGTCACCCAGAATCGAGACAACCGGGTACGCGCCCTTGATCGCCTTTTTGATCCGATCAAGTTCTGCGCGGCGGCCGAAAAAGCCAGTCTCGTCGAATTCGGGAGCGGGGAGATTGTGTTGAGGAGCCGTATCTGGGTCTGTCACCAGATTAATGGTCAACCCCAGAACGTATGCTGGATCCTCCTGAAGTTTTGCGAGAGTGTTGCTCAGCTTTTCCCAGAAAGATGGGGCTGCTGAATAGATGTTCCTCGCTACATCGTGCACAACTGCGAGATCGTCGATCTCCATCGGTCGAGTGTGAGCGACCCTATTGCGCACCTGTGTCAACTTATTCAGGTGTGGCGCAAAAATCCGCATGGACTCCTGCACCTGCTCAGGCAGACCCTTCTTGTATTTTGACAGCACTTCGTAGGATTCGGCGAAATCCAAGTAGGGGGTCAAGCTGGCGATCGTGAACTTTTGCTGGCTGCCCAGTTCGCGGGTAATTCGACTCACCGATCGCTCATAACGAGCCTCACCGAGCACGGCGCGAGGATCCTCGCCTTCGGTATTTTCCTCCAGGATTGCGCTTCGCAAGTCCTCTTCCATGGCGGAAAGAAGCGCGAAGCAGGTAAGGCGAGTGGCGCTCGAACTCATGTCTCCCCCAAAAAAAGCCCATGTAGATCGTTCTCGCGAGGCAAGGAGGTCATTCTAGATGACCAATGCGTGACCTGTCTTACAACTGACCTGGAATACATCCATGCCCACACCCGCCAAGCAGTACTCGCCGCCAGGCGGGCTGACGTGTGAGCGCCGTAGGGGGCTGGGTCAGCGGACGGCGGCAGGTGTCGCAGGATCGCTGGCCATCGCAGCCAGAGAGCCTGGTGCCCGAGGCAGATTAAAGGCGCCGAGACGGAACTTGTGAGGCGACGGTGAGGGGACCGAACGATGCGGGACGGTCGGACGCCGGCCTGACGAATCTGCCCGTGGTCTCAGTTCCGGTCTCAGTTGACCTTCACGCCGGGACGGTCCGCTGATATCCACGCCCGTCCGGCATGGCGGCTGAACAGGCGCGCAAGACCCGTGGCGGACGCCCGCGGACGCCCCCGGACCAAGATCGGACAACTCGTAATGCGTAGGTCTCGGGTTGGAATCCCGAAGCCGGCCTCAGTGCTAGCCGATGCGAGCGCGGCACGCCTCACCCTCCTCTCTGCTGCCGGTCGTCGACTTGAAAGGCTTCACGCCCTCATCCGACCAGTGCGGATACAGCAGTCAGCCACCTCACGTTGGGGGGCCAAACGGGGGGCCAAACTAGGTAGCGCCACCCGGATCGTCCCGGACGGTGATGGACAGCTCTGACGCCAACACGTGCAGGTCAGTAGCCCAGAAGCACGGTCACGAAGGCCCTGATCGCGTTCGGGACGAAGAGGTCGTAGCCTCCTACTCGGAGAGTGAAGCGCCAGGGCAGACGCCTCTTGGTCGAGGCTGCATCACTCTCATTCCAGTCGGCTGCTGCGTCTCAGTCCCCCAAAAGGGGACGTAGCCAGCCGGCGAGACGCGAAATCCACAGGAATCCATGTTGGGCAGGCATGCTCGATGCATGAGCGAAGGCGGCCAAGAGCCGGATGCCAGTCAGCGCTGGTGGCGGCATCTGTGGCCGTGGCTTGCGGGTTTGACCGCTGCAATCATCAGTGGCGTCGTGGTCGCGTGGATTACTGGGCTATTCGAACCCGACCCGTCACCCTCGCCCAAACTCACCAGCGAGAAGTCCATCAGCCTCTTCTCTAGTCGCGGCGACCTTCAAAGCCCTTACGAGCGGGACAAGACCTTCGCGGCAGCCCAATGCCCGGGCCGATCTCGACTGTCCAGCGATCCCGAGGCACTTCGGTGTTTCGCAGGCAACACCATCCTTGACCCCTGTTGGGCCTACGTACCTGCCGCTGCATGCATCAGCTCCCCTTGGGACACCGGCGCAACCAAAATTGAGCAGGTCACAGTGACAGCCGGTCCCCCGCCGACCAGCGAGCTACGAACGGTGCCGTGGGCCCTTACACTCCGCGATCCGGCGAGCGGGGCGACGCTGCGTTGCGCAGGCCTGCCCGGTGCACAGCGCACCGTGGTTGGCAAGCGAATCAATTGGGAGTGCAAGGGTAAGACCGGCGAGCTAGTCGGGTGGGGCGTGGGCTCACCCATGCGTTCCGACGAGAAGCCGTGGACCGTGCTCTACATCCCGGAAGGCTCCTCCGAAGTACGCCGCGCCGACGTCCTCACCTACTGGCACTGAGCTGAGAAGATCTGGCCACCCTCTCTCAGATGCCCTGCACTGAGGTTGGCCAGCGCAGCCCTCCAAGGCGCTATGCGGTCGTCGCGCGGATGTCTTCGAGGTGGGCTGTTTCTGCGCCGTTGCCTTCTTGGCCGCGGTCTTCTGGCTGGATCACCGGATCACCGGATCACCGGATCACCCCCAGATACTCCCGTACATTTTCGAGAAGATCCGGACAGGGCAATCAAGCATCTCTCCTATGACCCATTGAAACTGCTCAGATAACCCGTCGGAGAGTTGGCTTCCGAACATTGCTGCGATTATGACAGCCGGGAAGCCGAAAACGATCAGAAGGGCGATCAGAAACAAAGCGAAAGCTTCGGCTGCGGCTACGGCGATCAGCGCCACGGGCAGCATGATCGCAGAGGCCACCAACTTGACAACCATACTGAATACCCCGTCCCCCGACGGCCCGTAACCGGCCACACGCTCGGAGAGCAGTGTAGGGGCGGTGCACCCGGGAGGCCCTGCCGCATGGTCCATTTACGCTTTCTGCCTGCCAGCGCCTACTGGCGGACGTAGGCTCCGTCGGGCGGACGAGAGAGCAGACGGAGACCATGGAGTCGTACACGCTCCGGCCTGGTCGGCTTTCTGCCTATCAAAGTCCCGCCGCGACTTACCACCGTTGCGCATACGGCCCTAGAGGACTCCGCAGCATTCCCATGGCGCGGACGCGTTCCCGTGATCTATTCCGTAGCCACTCTTGATTCGATTACGATCATGGCTCACGACGGGCTGCAAGATGGCTAGGCCGGATAGTAAGGGTGCCTGCTGCTTGGGAAGGGTTGCCCCAGGTGTCCCCGAACGAGCTAGGGACCACTCCCTACGCGCTGCGTGGCCGTCGCGTCGTTGTCTTCTTCGCCGTGGTCTTCCTCGTGGGCGTCTTCTTGGCGGGCTGCTTCTTCGCTGTTGTCTTGGCCGTGGTCTTCTTCTTCGGCATCTCGTGTACGTCGGCCCGGCCCGTGCCGCGGGCGGCTTGTGCCTTGGCCACGGATTCGTTGAGGGCGGTCATCAGGTCAAGCACCTTGCCGCCCGTCTCTTCGGGCGCGGGCGCCTGGGGCAGGGGTTTGTCGTCCCGTTTGGCTTCGATCACCTGGACCAGGGCGTCGGTGTAGGTGTCGCGGAAGAGTTCGGGATCGTCCAAGTCGTCGCGGGTCATGCTGTCCATGAGGGCCAGTGCGCCGTCGATCTCGTCCTCAGTCAGTTCCACCGGCTCGGGCAGCAGCACGGCGGGGTCGCGGATCTCGTCGGGCCAGCGCATGGCGTGCAGCACGATCACGTCGTCCTTCACGCGCAGTACGCCCAGGCGTTCCCGCCCGGACCAGGCGTACTTGGCGATGGCGACCTTCGATGAACGGCCAAGAGCCTGAACGAGAAGCCGGTAGGGCTTGGCCGCTACCTGGCCGGAGGGCTGGAGGTAGTAGCCCTCGCCGATCCGGATGGGGTCGATGGAATCCAGCGGTACGAAGGCCTCGATCTCGATCGCCTTGGCGGTCGGCAGGGGGATCTCGCGCAGTTCCTCGTCGCTGATCGGGATGACCTGTTCCTTGGTCAGCTGGTAGCCCTTGCCGATCTCGGCCTGCGCGATCTCGCGGTCCTCGATGTCGCAGTACTTGCGCACGCGGACCCGGCCCATGTCTTCCAGGTGGTACTGGTGGAATCGGATGCTGTGGTCCTCGGTGGCGCTGACCACGTTGATCGGCACCGTGACCAGGCCGAAGCTGATGGCACCTGACCAGATCGATCGGGGCATGACTGACCTCCGCGATTGCCCCGAGCAACATCAGCCTACGACGCCACAGCCATCCCGCCAGGCGTGCCGCTACAAGCCTGGGGCCTGGCGCAGGTCCAGGAAGCAGCGCAGCCGCACGCCCGGCTCTCCGGGTACTCGTGTCGTTCGTTCCGCTGGCGCGAGAGCGCAGCGTCCGGCGAGCAGTTGCTGGACGGCGAAGGCGGTCGCGTCGTCGGCGGCCGCGACCTCGACCACGGCCAGTCCCGGCTCTGCTACATGTGTTTCGTTGATCGGCCTCATGGACGGCACCACGCGGTGGCGGCCCTGGGTGGTTCTGCGATCGGGAGTGCTTCACCCAACTGGGTGCCCGACCGGCGATGCGGGGGTCAGGGGCGGTTGCTGGCCATGCGTACGTTGGGGCCCCACTTCTCTTTCGCCGCTGCCATGCACCACTGGCACAG
Organism: Streptomyces sp. NPDC111606; assembly: GCF_055656945.1. Classification (NCBI taxonomy): domain Bacteria; kingdom Bacillati; phylum Actinomycetota; class Actinomycetes; order Kitasatosporales; family Streptomycetaceae; genus Streptomyces; species Streptomyces sp. NPDC111606. The sequence goes on along the minus strand of NZ_JBVKBY010000002.1, from coordinate 591,662 downwards.
CGGGCTGCCGCCGCGGCCGTAGCGGTGGGTCTTGCGATGGCACGCGCAGCACGGGCCGACCTGGTCGCCGGAGCAGGCGAGCGCGGACGGGTCCGGCTCGGTGATCCGGGGCGGGGGTGTGGTCATCGTGTGGGTCCTGTTCCGGGTGACGGTCATGCGTCACCGCGGTCGAAGAATACGCCCCGGATGCCGCGGTTGTTCGATCTTGCGTGCCGGGCGTGAAGGGCCTGCGCTGCGCAGCCGGGATAAGTCGAGGATGTGCAGCCGGGTGTCGGGGTCGCAGTGGGTGCACGCTTCGAGGCCTGCGACGAGGAGCTGGCGGGCTTCGTCGCGGCTGACCGCGCGGCGCCGCTTGCCCGCGATGTAGCAGTCGCCGGCGTGGACCTGCACGGGGGTGCGGTCGGCGCCGATGCCGAGTTCGACGATCCAGTCCGGCCGCTCCGGCCGATTGCGCCGGCCGTGCTCCTCTTCGGCCTGGCGCCGCTGAACGGCTGCGATCTTGCGGTCGATGCGCTCCACCCAGAGGGCATGCCAGACACGCAGCGTATGGAGCCGCTCCAGGTCGGGCGGCAGATCGTCGAACACATTTTTGATTCTATGCCCGCGATCCGGCCTGTCACCCTCGCGTGTTCGATTTTACGTTCGATAACGTGCGGTGTGGGAGGTGAGGGTGATGACCAAAGACGGAACGGCTCCCCGGGTGTCGACGGTGATGCATGTGCGCTGCCCGGACCGGCTGCCGGAGGAGGCCTACCGGCAGGTCCTGGAGCTGCTCGCAGAGTTCTCCCCGGTCGTGCAGGCGCTGCCGCCCACGGCTGCCCTGGTGGAACTGAAGGGCGCGCTGCGCTACTACGGCACGGACACGCACCGACTGGGCGAGGTCCTGCGCGTACGTTCCCTCTCGCGCCTGGGTGTCGACGTAAGGGTCGGCATCGGCCCCTCGATCACGGTCGCGGCCACCGCCTCCGCCCAGATCCCACAGCCCGGCGGAGTCCTGGCCGTCGAAACCGGCGAGGCCGGCGCGTGGCTGGCCCCGCTGCCGGTCGACGCCCTGCACGGCATCGGCCCCCGCCAGGCCGAAACGCTGATCGACTACGGCATCCACAGCGTCGGCCTGCTCGCCGCCGTGCCGCCGGCCACGGTGCAGCGACTGCTGGGCGGCCGCGCCGGCCGCACCGCCGCCGACCGGGCCCGCGGCATCGACCCCCGACCCGTCGTCCCCCGCGCCCTGCCCGCGGCCGCGACCGTCCGGTGGAGGTTTGCCCAGCACACGCTGGACGGCGCCGACGCCCGCGCCGCCCTCCTCGACCTCGTTGTGAGCCTCGGGCAACTGCTGCGCGGCCGCGACCAGGCGGCCCGTGCGCTCACCCTCACACTGACGTTCGCCGGTGGCGGCCGCTGGGAGAAGACCCGTCGCCTCGCCGAACCGTCCGGACACGACGACGACCTGCGCCTCATCGCCTACCAGCTCATGGACGCGGCCGGCCTGCAACGCGGACGCCTGACTGCGCTGGCCCTCAAGGGCGAGGACCTCATCGACGCCGACCAAGTCGCAACCCAGATCACCTTCGACGAAGCCCGCGAGTGCCGACTCATCGCCGAAGCGGCCATCGACCGCGTCCGCGACAAGTTCGGCCCCCGCATCATCGGCCCCGCCACCGTCTTCCGCCGCGCCTCGTGACCCGAGCCGCTCCTGGAGGTCAGTTGTGGTCCTCAACCCGCCCGGGCTCGCGCTCGATTCGGCACAGCGCTGCCGCACTGGCCCTCCATAGAGGACTTGCTGCTGCGCCGGCGCAATCGCCCCCAAGACATGGTGAGCGCCCGGAGCCGCCCATGAGTGTCGCGTACATCCATATCCCGGGCAACGACTCACACTGAAGACCCTCCGGGAGTATCTACGCGCATCCACCTGCCAAGCTCAACCAGCACCTCTGACGGAGTGTCAACATCCGTTTGACCAGGGCAGATTAGTCAGATTGTCCTACCAAATACTTCGTTGGTGAGTATCGCCACAAACACCTGTTTCGGTTGGGCGTTTCGCTGAGACCTGAGTCACTATCCATCCCACGAGACAGCCTCGCTACCTGAACGGCGGGGCGGTCCGGGGCGGACGTCGAGTCCTGCCGTCGCCCCGGATTCAGTCGATCACACGGAGACGGCAGGAGTGGGGGACCCAGCATGACGGGTCGCTGGAACGACCAAGCCACGGTCGGGACGAGCAGCCCTTGGGGTGAAGCCGTGGGCACCACGGCCGGGCAACTTCGCCAGCCCGAATCCGACAGGTCATCCTTCACAGGCGACTGACGAAGGCAGAGAAAGCCATGACGGCAACGCAGAACGGCTCCCAGGCCTCGGGGGCTGGTTCCGGTTCCAGCGGCGGGAACGGGGACGACGGATCAAAAAAGATCCGGAAGTTCGAGGCTGTGATCATCATCCTGGTGGGGATCATCGGTGGCGGCACCGCTGGCGTCCTCCGAAGGACAATGGATCACGCCTCGTACTACGGGGCGATCAGCACGGGCGTAGTGGCAACGATCGTGCTGTCCGGCTTCATCTTCGGAGTCATCAGGTACGTCCGCAAGGAGTCGTAGTCGGTACCTACTGCCAAGAGTTTTGACTAGTCCCCACCACCAAGCAGGGACGACAGCGGAGCGGCCCCTAGGCGGCAACCCCGCGAAAGGGCGCTCGTAGTAGTGAGAGGTCTTGGTCCCCAGACCAAGACCTCTTTTTCATGATCGGTAACAGCCACCCGACCTTGCGAACTCCGAAGGAAGGCGCTACCACGCTCGCCACGAAGCTGGGCCGTCGGTGGGCCGTCCGAGAACGGCCCAGGACGACAAACGGCAACCATCATCGACTGCAACCTCGCAGGTCCCCGCCAAGTGCAGGTACAACTCCCCACCATGCCAAGGCAGTCGATCACTACGAGCGCTACTGAGCGCCCCCTTGTTGACCCCCTCTTTACCTGTCACTCTGAGAGTCCCCCCACTTGTGAATTTGTGAAACAATGAACAAACGGTGCGGGGGCACTTCAGGAGGTGGCTCCATCCATGCTCGTACGTGACGCCATGAGCACCGTGGTCCTCACCATCGGCCCCACCCACACCCTTCGCCAGGCTGCCGCGCTGATGTCCGCTCGTCGGATCGGCGCGGCCGTGGTCCACGACCCCGATGCCGGCGGTATCGGCATCCTCACCGAACGCGACATCCTCAACTCCGTCGGCCTCGGACAGAACCCGGACGCCGAGCGCGCCCACGACCACACCACCAACAACGTCGTGTTCGCGGCCCCGTCATGGACCCTGGAGGAGGCGGCCCGCGCCATGGCGCACGGCGGCTTCCGGCATCTGATCGTCCTGGACCACGAGGAACCCGTGGGCATCGTCTCGGTCCGCGACATCATCCGCTGCTGGGCACCCGCACGGCAGCACGTGCCCGCCTAGGACGCCGGATGGGCCGGACCCCCGAAGGGGCCCGGCCCACCGGCCACGGCAAGCGGTCCAGTGCTGGTTGTCGTTTCAGCCGCGCAGGGCCTGGACCGCGGCCTCCAGCCGCTTGCCGAAGTCCTCGTCGGCCTGACGGAAGTTGCCGATCGCCCGCTCGGTGATGTCCTCGCGCGAGACCTGCGCGAGGGCACCTGCCAGGTTGGCGATCAGGCGCTCCCTCTCGTCCTCCGACATCAGGCGGTAGAGGTTGCCCGCCTGCACGAAGTCGTCGTCCTCGGCGTGCACGGGCGCCTCGTGGTTACCCGTGCCGGCCGTGAAGCCGGCGAACGGCTGCCACAGCGGACGGCCGGTCTGGGCCGGGCCGCCGAAGCTGTTCGGCTCGTAGTTCTTCGCGCCGCCGTGGCGACCGTCGTACAGGAAGCCGTCGCGGGAGTTGGTGCGCGCCTCGGTGGCGTGCGGGCGGTTCACCGGTAGGTGGTCGGCGTTGATGCCGACGCGGTAGCGGTGGGCGTCGCCGTACGCGAAGAGGCGGCCCTGGAGCATCTTGTCCGGGGACGGGCCGATGCCCGGCACAAAGTGGGCGGGGCTGAAGATCGACTGCTCGACCTCGGCGAAGACGTTCTGCGGGTTGCGGTTGAGCTCCAGCCTGCCGATCTCGATCGGCGGGTAGTCCTCGTGCGGCCACACCTTGGTGAGGTCGAACGGGTTGAAGCGGTACGTCGCCGCGTCCGCCGCCGGCATGATCTGCACCTGCACGGTCCAGCTCGGGAACTCACCGCGCTCGATGGCCTGGCGCAGGTCACGCTGATGGGAGTCGGGATCCTCACCGGCGAGCCCGTTCGCCTCGGCCTGGGTGAGGTTCCTGATCCCCTGGTCGGTCTTGAAGTGGTACTTGACCCAGAAGACCTCGCCGGCCTCGTTGCTCCACTGATAGGTGTGCGAGCCGTAGCCGTTCATGTGGCGGTACGACGCCGGGATGCCGCGGTCACCGAACAGCCAGGTCACCTGGTGCGTCGACTCGGGCGACAGACTCCAGAAGTCCCAGACGTTGTCCGCCTCCTGGCTTCCCGTGTACGGGTCGCGCTTCTGGGTGTGGATGAAGTCCGGGAACTTGATGGCGTCCTTGATGAAGAACACCGGGGTGTTGTTGCCGACGAGGTCGTAGTTGCCCTCCTCGGTGTAGAACTTCAGCGCCCAGCCGCGCGGGTCGCGCACGGCGTCCGCCGCGCCCAGGCTGCCGGCCACCGTCGAGAAGCGCAGGAACGTCTCCGTCCGCTTGCCGACCTCGGAAAGGAACGCGGCGCGCGTGTACGGGGTGACATCGGCGGTCACCGTGAAGGTGCCGTAGGCGCCGGCGCCGCGGGCGTGCACCACCCGCTCCGGAATGCGCTCCCGGTTGAAGTGGGCGAGCTTCTCCAGCAGGAGCTGGTCCTGGACGAGGACCGGGCCGCCGGCGCCCGCGGTCTCGCTGTTCTGGTTGTCGGCAACCGGAGCACCGGCCTCCGTCGTAAGCGGTCCCTGGATCACGTGCGCCTCCTGCGTTGGTACGAGCGACTCCGGCCACTCCTGCCCCATGAGCCAAAGTCGATCTCGATCCTATCTTGGACTTTATCTAAGTCAAGCCATGCTCCAAAGTCACATCCATTCGGAAGCTGGTCCTGCTGCTGTTAAGGTGTTCTGCATGAGTGACCTTCTGGAACGGCTGCGCGGACGCGGATGGCGGATGACCGCGCAGCGGCGTGTCGTGGCCGAGGTGCTCGCCGGCGATCACGTCCACCTGACGGCCGACGAGGTGCACGCCCGTGCCGTCGCCAAGCTGCCCGAGATCTCCCGGGCGACCGTCTACAACACGCTGGGCGAGCTGGTCACCCTCGGCGAGGTGCTCGAGGTCTCCACCGACAAGCGCGCGAAGCGGTACGACCCGAACGCCCACCGGCCCCACCACCACCTGGTCTGCGCCCAGTGCGGCTCCATCCGGGACGTCCACCCGACGGGCAACCCGATGGCCGACCTCCCCGACTCCGAGCGCTTCGGCTTCACGGTCTCGGACGTCGAGGTGACGTACCGCGGCCTCTGCCCGAACTGCACCAAGGCCTAGCGGCCACCCCCTGAGCCCCGGCACCGGTGAGTGCCGGGGCTTTGTGCTGCCCGCTCGCACACGCTTTTTGAAGCGGACGGGGTTTCTGAATCTGACGGGTTTCCGAATCTGACGGGTCGTCATATGGTCAACGGCATCCCCCATGCATCACCCACACGTCCGTTCCGCACTCCGCGAGGAGACCGAAGTGGGAGAGCCGTATCCGCAGAATCAGTCGAATCCACCGAGCACCGCGCTCAAGGCACGTGACCTCACCCGCGCCTTCGGCCGAACCCCCCACACGATCGACGCTCTCGGCCCCCTCGATCTGACCGTCGCCCCCGGCGAGTTCGTCTGTGTCGTGGGCCCCTCCGGCTGCGGCAAGTCGACCCTGCTGCGCATCGCCGCCGGCCTGCTCCGCCCGAGCACGGGCACCCTGGAGATCCGTACGTCCAGCAGCCGCCCGGCCGCCATGATCTTCCAGGACTACGGCATCTACGACTGGAAGACCGTCCGCGCGAACGTCCGCTTCGGCCTGGACGTCCAACGCGTCCCGCGCCGCGAGGCGAACGCCCGTGCCGACGATTGGTTGGCCCGCATGGGCCTGTCGGACTTCGCGGCCGCCTACCCGGCCGCCCTCTCCGGCGGCATGCGCCAGCGCGTGGCGATCGCGCGGGCGCTGGCCGTGGAGCCCGAACTGCTGCTGATGGACGAGCCATTCGCCGCGCTCGACGCCCAGCTCCGCACGATCCTCCAGGACGAACTCCTGGACATCACCCAGTCGCTGCGGACCACCACGCTCTTCATCACCCACAGCCTGGAGGAGGCGATCGTCCTCGGCGACCGGGTACTGGTCATGTCCGCCCGCCCGGGCCGGATCATCGCCGAGCACCGCCCGCCGTTCGCGCGCCCGCGCACCGGCGACATCCGCGCCACCTCCGAGTTCACCGCGCTGAAGAGCGAGTTGTGGGACCTGCTGCGCAAGGAGGCGGTACCGGCATGACGACACTCGCGAAGCCGCCCGCCGAGTCGGTCCTGGTCCGCCGCCCCGGCCCTCAGGAACTGCACCCGGCCCGCACCCACCGCCGCAGGCGCGCCCTGGAGCTGTCGCTGGCGCTCGCCGTCCCCCTCTTCCTCCTCCTGCTGTGGCAACTGGCCGCGTCCCAGGCCTGGATCGACGACCGCGTCTACCCGGCCCCCTCCACGATCCTCGCCGACGGCTGGGACCGGGCGGCGGCCGGCGACCTGTGGCCGGACGTGTGGGCGACGCTGAAACGCGTCCTGGCGGGATACGTGGTGGGCACGGCGGCGGGCTACGCCCTGGGCCTGCTGATGGGTTCCCTGTCTCTGATACGAGCGGCCCTGGAACCACTCCTGGACGCCCTGTATGTCGTACCGAAGCTGGCCCTGCTCCCCATCTTCCTGAACATGTTCGGCCTGGGCGAGGGCCCGCAGGTGGCCCTGGTCGCGGCCACGGTGTTCTTCTTCGTCTGGATCTCCACCATGTCCGCCGTCATGTCCATCCCCACCGGCCACCGCGACGCGGGCCAGGTCTTCGGCGCCTCGCGGTGGCAGATGTTCCGCCACGTCCTGCTGCCCGCCTCCCTGCCCGCCGTCCTGGTGGGGGCGCGTATCGCGGCCGGCGTGGCGGTCCTGGTCATCGTCGCGTCGGAGCAGATCGCCGCGACGAACGGCCTGGGCCATCTGATCTTCGATTCACGCGCCCTGTTCCAGAACGACGTGATGTTCGTCGGCATCGTCTGCGTCGCGATCCTCGGGGTTCTCTTCTCCGAACTGATCCGCTTCGCCGGCCGCCTGCTCACCCCCTGGGCACCGAGGGACCGCGGAAGGGGCCAGTCATGAAGCGGAGGACTGCACACGCATACGGCGCAGTCATCGCCGCCGCGGCACTGCTGGCGTCGGCGGCCTGCTCGTCCCCGTACGAGTCGGACTCCTCCTCGAACGCGGGCGCCGGACAGCGCACCATCCGCCCGGTGGAGGGCTGCGGCGAGAAATCCTGGACGGACCCGAAGGACCTCTCCCCGACCCGAACCCCGGCCCGCTGCCTCCCGGGCGCCCCTCCCCCACAGCCCGTGCCCGAGCCCCGCAAACTCACGATCGCGACCGGGACGCTGAGCGCCGAGTACGTCGCTCCTCTGCAAGTCGCTCTCGACAAGGGCGAGTTCAAGAAGGAGGGCCTGGACGTCACGCTGAAGGTCCTGCCGACCCCGGACGCGCTCCCGCTGCTGGCCAAGGGGGACATCGACGCCCTGTGGGCGGCCCCGGAGGCGGCAGTCATGAACGGCGTCAAGGGCGGCTTCGACATCAAGTGGGTCGCCGGTAACTTCTCGCCCGACCCGAAGTCGAAGAGCGGCCTGTGGGTGCGCCTGAAGGAGGGCGAGAGCGCGAGCCGCGTCGCCATGGCCGGCCGCAAGCTGGGCACGATGATCGGCAAGGGTTCGGTCATCGCGTACCCCATGGAGAAGGCCCTGGAGCAGCACGGTGGCGGCCTCGCCGACATCCAGTACCAGCAACTGGGCTCGGCCGACGTCCTCACGGCCCTGCAGAACGGCGGCGTCGACTCGGCCTGGCTCCTGGACCCGGTCTGGCGCAAGGTGGACGGCGAGCGGGGCTACGCCTTCCTGGGCGGTCAGCCACCGGGCGAACCACTGGGCGGCATGCTGTACGGCCGCACGCTGCTGCAGGACGACCTGGACGCGGGAGTCGCCCTGATCCGGGCCTACATCCGCACGGTGAACACCTACTTCGCGTCGGACTACAAGCAGGATGCGACCTTCGTCACATATCTCGCCAACATCCTGAAGTCGGACGAGTCCATCCTGCGATCCACCCCACCGCTCCGCATGGACTGGGAAATCCGCGCCGATACGACGACCCGCCTGCAGTCGGCGTACAAGGCGCAGGGGGTGGGGGAGGGAGACGCCCTCCCTGAGTCCCGGACGGTGAACCGGGCCCTGTACGAGGAGGCGGTGGGCCACGCACCCTGACACACCCCGGAATACACCTAGGGCCGGGACCCTTTCGGATCCCGGCCCTAGGCCTTCAGTAGCGGGGACAGGATTTGAACCTGCGACCTCTGGGTTATGAGCCCAGCGAGCTACCGAGCTGCTCCACCCCGCGTCGGTGAACTGAACATTACGTCAAGCATGCGGACAGAGGCAAATCGCTTGTCGTGGGGCCGGCCCCAGGGGTCTGGGGCCTTTCCATACCGGCCCGGCATCCCAGCCCGTCCGGCGTTTGAGGACGAGGCCGTTCGGCCGACAGCGGGGGTCTGGGGGCGGCAGCCCCCAGGTACGGGACGGGTAGGGGCGGCGGGGGCGAAACTCCCCGAGGGCAACCCCAACGCCGGGCCCCGAAAACGACCCCCGCTCCAACGATCCGCCCAGGCTCAGCGCAGCGTCACGCCGAGAGCTCCTCCCGCAGAGCGTCCCGCAACCGGCCCGCCCGCTCCGCAACCTCTCGCGGCCCAAGCGTCACGGCCCGGTCGGCCCACCGCTTCCCCTCCGCCAGCTCGCCACGACGCGCGTAGACCAGAGCGAGCCGCAAAGCCGACCGCCCGTGCCCGGCGTCGGCTGCCCGCGTCCACCACACGGCCGCCTCCGGCTCGCTCCCCTCCCGGGCCAGCAGCAGCCCGAGATTGAAGGCGCCGTTGCGAGACCCGGCCTCCGCGGCGGCCCGGTACCACCGGGCCGCCTCCACCACATCGCCCCGGGCCGCGGCGAGCATGCCCACCCGCACCTGGGCCCGCCGATGGCCCTGAGAGGCCGCCCGCTCGTACCACTCCTCGCACTCGGTCTTCTCGTGCGCCGGCTCCCCCAGCTCATGCGCAGGCTCCGGCGGGCGGCGCGCATCCAGCACGGTCGCCAGCCGGTACGCGGCCTCCGCGCTGCCGCCCCCGGCCGCACAGCGCAGATGCCGCTCGGCGGCGAGCTCGTCCCCGTCCCGCAGCCGCGCGATGCCGACCTGCAGCGCCGCCTCCGTGTGACCGGCCGCCGCGGCACGCTCGTACCACCGCAGCGCGGCCCGCTCCTCGCCCCGCCCGGCGTGCAGGATCCCCAGGTTGAAGGCGGCGTCCACGCTCCCGGCCTCGGCGGCCTTGGAGAACCACGGCTCGGCGCCCAGCGCGTCCCCGCCCTGCAGCAGCAGGATCGCCAGCGCGTTGGCCGCCTCGCGGTGCCCGGCGTACGCCGCACGCCGGTACCACTGCTCGGCCTGCGCGGTACGCCCCTGCTCGGCACAGAGCAGCCCGAGGTTGTACGCGCCGTTCACATCACCGGCGTCCATCGCGGCCCGGTACCACCGCTCGGCGGTCTGCGTCTGGCCACGCTCGGCGTGCAGCGCGCCCAGCGCGTTCGCCGCGTTGCCGTCGCCGTCCTGGGCGGCCCGCAGCCACCACACGGCGGCGCTCTCGGTGTCCCCCGCGTCCCGCAGCAGGAATCCGAGCGCGCAGGCTGCCCGCGCCTCCCCGTCCTTGGCGGACGTCAGATACCAGCGCCCGGCCTCCTTGAGCTCCCCGCGCTTCTCGAGGATCGCCCCGAGGTGCAGCGCGGCCCGGCGGTGGCCGCGCGCGGCGGCCTGCCGGTACCACTGCTCGGCCTCCGCCAGCAGCGACTCGTCCGGCGCGACACCGTTGTCGAGTTCGCCCTCCTCCGCCCGCACCGCCTGCCGGTCGAGCGCGCGCGCCAGCCGGTACGCCGCCTCCCGGTGCCCGCGCTCCGCCGCGGCCCGCATCCACTGCTCGGCCGTCCCGTCGCTGCGGTGCTCCAGCAGATCGGCGAGCGCGTAGGCGCCCAGCGCGTGTCCCTGCTCGGCGGACTGCCGCAGCCAGTACTCGGCCGCGGGCTCGTCGCCCCGCTCGCGGTGATGGCGCCCCAGCGCGTGCGCGGCCGCGGCCGACCCGGCGACGGCGGCGATCCGCCACCACCCGGCGGCCTCGTCGGCGTACCCGCGCTGGTGAAGAAGAACTCCCAGATTGTTGGCTGCGGCCCGGTCCCCGGCTGCGGTGGCGGCACGCAGATGAGCCTCGGCGCCGTCGAGATCACCGCGGCGCAGCAGCATGGCCCCGAGGACGCTCATCGCCTCGACGTCCCCGCTCTCGGCGGCGAGCCGCTGCCGCGCCTCCTCGGCGGCGTCCCCGGTCTCGTCCTGGTCCGTGGGCCGGTCGAGCGCGAACTCGCCGTCCGGCTGTGTGAGGTCACTCACCTGCTGCGAGAGGCCGCCCATCGGCTGGGAGGCACCGTCCGTGGACCGCACAAAATCGCCCGTCGGCTGCACAAAGTCGGCAGGCTGCACAAACCGCCCTGTCTCCAACAGAGTTGCCTTGTCCCCCATAACGTCCATCGTCGCACCACCTGCAACCTGGGTACACCTGGTATACCGCAGCCAGTGAGGTCACTTCAGCGTTTTGTCGACATGCCCACAGAGAGACAAGTCAAACACAGTTCCCCCAACTCCCCGAGGCGGCGCGACCGTCCAGCCTTGCGGCACATGCGTTCGCACACGACGAAGGCCCGGATCCTCAAGAGGATCCGGGCCTTCGCTGTCGTACGAAATATTCGCCGACTTCAGTAGCGGGGACAGGATTTGAACCTGCGACCTCTGGGTTATGAGCCCAGCGAGCTACCGAGCTGCTCCACCCCGCGCCGTTGTTCTGCAACCGTATCACGGCGCGAGGTGGGCTATTCGATCAGCCGTCGTCCCTAAGTACCGCTGGGACTGCTGCTCGGCTTCGGACTGGAACTCGGACTCGCACCGCCGCCTCCGCCGCCACCGCCGGAGCCGCCGGTTTTGTCGGCCTGCGCCTGTGCGTCCTCGGCCCGCTTCAGCGCGTCCTCGAGATCCTTCTGCGCCCTGCCGTAGGCCTCCCAGTCGTTCTTCTGGAGAGCTTCCTGGCCGGCCTCGAAGGCGTCCTGGGCGTCGTTCAGCGCCTCTTGGACCGTCGGGTTGGTGGACGTCGGCGGAGGCGTCGTGCCGCCGCCCTCGTCCTCGCCCTCGTCCGGTGGCTGGGTGGTCGGGCCCTCCGCTCCGAAGACCTTGTTGAGGGCCTCGCCGAGCGTGTCCTCGAAGGCGGTGGTGCCGCCGTAGGACACCAACACCTTCCGCAGCAGCGGGTACTTGAGTCCGCCACCACGCACGTAGACCGGCTCCACATAGAGCAGTCCACCGTCGAGCGGGACCGCCAGCAGGTTGCCGTACTCGACCTCCGAGTCGCCGCCTCTCAGCAGCCTGATCGTCTCGGCGATGTTCTGCTCGGAGTTGAACTGGCTCTGGACCTGACTGGGCCCGTTGACCGTGGTGTTGGTCGGCAGTTTCAGAATTCTGATCTTGCCGTAATCACTGGTGCCCGCCTCGGCGTCGACCGCCATGAAGGCACTGAGGTTGTCCCGGCCGTTCGGCGTCAACGTCGTCGTCAGCGAGAACGCCTGTGCCTTCTGGTCGGGCATCTTCATGCTCAGGTAGTACGGCGGCACCGCGCTGCCCGACTTGTTGGTCGGGTCGTCCGGCACCTGCCAGACCTCGCTGCCGCTGAGGAACGTCGTGGCGTCCTTCACGTGGTAGCGGGTGAGCAGCTCGCGCTGGACCTTGAACAGGTCTTGCGGGTAGCGCAGATGGTCCATCAGCGACTTCGAGATCTCGCTCTTCGACTTCACCGTGTCCGGGAACGCCTTCATCCAGGTCTTGAGGACCGGGTCCTTGGTGTCCCACTGGAAGAGCTTGACCTCGCCGGTGTAGGCGTCGACCGTCGCCTTGACCGAGTTGCGGATGTAGTTGACCTGGTTCTGCTGGGCCACCACCGCCCGCTGGTTGTTGCTCGCCGTCAGCGAGTCGGCCGTCGTGTCACCGAGCGTCGTACGCGAGGAGTACGGGTAGCCGTTCGTCGTCGTGTACGCGTCGACGATCCACTGGATACGGCCGTCGACGACCGCCGGATAGGCGTCACCGTCGATGGTCAGCCACGGGGCGACCGCCTCGACGCGCTCCTTGGGCGTGCGGTTGTACAGGATGCGCGAACCGTCACCGATCGCACCGGAGTACAGGATCTGCGGCTCTCCGAACGCCACCGCGTACGCGGCCCGGTTGACCGGGTTGGAGAGACTGACCCCGCTGTCGGCCTTGTAGCTGTAGGTCTTCTCACCACTGTCGTCGGAGTAGTCGATCTCCTTCTGGGGACCGCCGACGATCGAGTACATGGTGGTCTTCTCGCCGTAGTAGACCCGCTGCTCGTACGTCCCGAGGTCGCCCTTGGACGGCAGGTCGGACTCGGTGAAGTCCGGTCGGCCCTGGGAGTCGGCGGCGGTGCCCTCGGCGGCGACCACGCCGTATCCGTGGGTGTAACGGAAGTGGTCGTTGATCCAGTTGCGCTTCGGGATGCCGTTGAGGTTGATCTCGCGCAGACCGATGACCGTGTCCTGGTCCTTGCCGTCCTTGGCATACCGGTCGACGTCCAGGTTGGTCGGGAACGCGTAGTAGTTCCTGATCTGCTGGAGCTGCTGGAACGTGGGCGACACGATGTTCGGGTCCAGGATGCGGATGCTCGCCGTGGCGTCCACGTCGTCGCGCAGCTTGGTCTTGTCCTCGGTCTTGCTCGTGCCCGGGTACTCGGTGACCTTGGTGCCGTCGATGCCGTACGCGTCGCGCGTCGCCTTGAGGTTCTTCTCGACGTACGGCGCTTCCTTGGCCTGCTCGTTGGGCTGGACCTGGAACTTCTGCACGATCGCCGGGTACAGGCCGCCGATGAGGATCGCCGAGAGCACCATCAGGCCGAAGCCGATGACGGGCAGCTGCCAGGTGCGCCGCCACAGCGTGGCGAAGAACAGCAGCGCGCAGATGACGGCGATGCAGAACAGGATCGTCTTGGCCGGCAGATAGGCGTTGGCGTCGACGTACCTGAGGCCGGTCCAGTTGTCGGTCGCCTTGAAGTCACTGGACTTCACCGCGAGCCCGTACCGGTCGAGCCAGTACGCGACGGCCTTCAGGGCGACGAAGATGCCGATGAGGACCGACAGATGGCCGGTGGCCGCGGCCGTGGCACGCGCGCCCGGGCTGGTGATGCGCAGCCCGCCGTACAGGTAGTGGGTGAGCGCGGCGGCGATCACGGAGAGGATCGCGGCGGCGAAGCCGAAGCCGAGCAGGAACCGGTACCAGGGCAGGTCGAAGGCGTAGAAGCCGACGTCGAGGTGGAACTGCGGGTCCTTCTCGCCGAAGGGCACGCCGTTGACCCACATCAGCCAGGTCCGCCACTGACTGGAGGCGGAGGCACCGGCGATCAGGCCGACCAGCGCGGTGATCGCCAGCAGCAGCCACTTCTTGTAGGGCGCGATGCCCATGCGGTAGCGGTCGAGGCTCTGCTGCTCCATCGACATGGCGCTCAGCGGCGGACGCAGCCGGTGCGCCAGCCAGATGTTGAACCCGACCGCGAGGGCCATCAACAGACCGAAGACGAAGAAGAGTCCGATCTTCGTCCACAGCGTGGTCGTGAACACCGAGGAGTAGTTCACCGACCGGTACCAGAGCCAGTCCGTCCAGAAGCCCGCGAACATGGTGAAGGCCATGCCGAGGACGGCGAGGACGCCCAGTGTCATGAGCAGCGTCCGGACCCGCCGGGACGGGCGGCCCACTCTGATCCGTGGCCCGGTCGGGCCTCCGCCGCGGTCCGGCATCTGGAAAGCCAAGGTTCGCACCCCGAGGTTCGCTGTTGATCCGTCAGGTCCGCGTCTTCGTGGACCCTCCGTGGCCCCCCGTGATCGCGGGCCCACACCTATGCAACTTACTCACCCTTTACTCAGTTCCCGATTCCGGCCGGGAACGAGGCAGGATTGTGACCATGTCCAACACTCCCATGGCGGCGAGCCCGCTGACCCGGGCCGTTCTCGAGATCGACGAGTACGCCTCCGGCCTCGGCTGGGACCAGCCCGCCCGCCTCTTCGCCCTCGTAGACACCGCACGGCTGCGGGCCCAGGAACCCGGCCTCGCCGCCCAGCTCGGCCTGGGAGACGAGCAGGAGTCCTCCGGCCTGACCCCGATCGAGCAGGACGAAATTGAAACGGGCAAGGCGCTCGATGAGTTCCTCGCCACGATCGCCTGGCCCGACGCGGTGGCCGGCTGCGCGCTCACCGTCGAGCGTCTCATGTTGCCCCCGTCCGCCGAGACGCAGGTCCCGCAGGGCCTGAGCGAGGCCAAGCTCGCGAAGTGGGTGGCCGACCACCCCGAGCGCCAGGAGGTCCGCATGACGGTCGCGGTGCTGCGCGACGGCGCCCGCGAATCGGCCCTGCGCCTGCGCGAGAAGGACACCCCGACGGAGGTCCTCACCGGCCCGGACCTGATTCCGGGACTCGCGGAGGCCCTGGCGGCCACGTTCGCGGACTGAGGTCCTCCGGTACGGCGGACGGCGGTCCGGTACGGCAGTGGGGGCGCCCCCCGGAAGGGAAAGGCGCCCCCGCTGCCGTACTCGAGGTTCGTCGCTCAGTCCTTGGTCGTGCACTTCGGCAGGTCGGCCGTGTCGCCGGAGCGGATGTCCTTCAGGGCGCCGAGAGCGTCGTCGATGGTGCCGACTTTGACCAGCGTGAGCCCGCTGGGGACGTCCCTGGCGGCCGTCGCGCAGTTGTCGGCCGGCGTGAGGAAGTACTGGGCGCCCTTGTCGCGCGCGCCGACGGTCTTCATCTCGATGCCGCCGATGGGGCCGACCTTGCCGGCGTCGTCGATGGTGCCGGTGCCGGCGACGAACCTGCCGCCGGTCAGGCTGCCCGGGGTGAGCTTGTCGTAGAGCCCGAGCGCGAACATCAGACCCGCGCTGGGGCCGCCGACGTCGGCGAGCTTGATGTCGATGGTGAACGGGAAGGTGTGGTCGGTCCCGGCGGAAATCCCGACGACGGCGCGCTTCTCGCCGCTGTCGTCGGACTCGGCGGTCCGGATCGTGATCTTCTCGGTCTTCGTCGGCGTCCGTCGCTCCTTCTCGGCGGCGACCTGCTCCTTGGCCGGCACGATCGTGAAGACGACGTCCTGGCCAGGCTTGTGCTTGGTCACCAGCTCGGCGACGTCGGCGGGCTCCTTCACCGTCGTACCGTCGACGGACTTGATGACGTCACCGGCGTGCAGCTTGCCCTCGGCGGGCGTCCCCTTGACCACGGTCGAGACGATCACCCAGCTCTGCACCGGGATGTCCAGTGCGTCCAGGGCGGCGACCTTGGCGCTCTCCTGGGACTGGCTGAACTCCTCGGCGTTCTCCTGGGTGGACTGCTCCTCGGTCTTGCCGTCCGGGTAGAGGGTGTCGTGCGGCACGACCTTGTTGTCATGCGCCAGCCACCCGTAGACGGCCTCCACGAGGTTCATCCTGTAGTCGGCGCTGGTGACCCGGACGGTGGTCATGTTGAGGTGGCCGGTCGTCGGGTAGGTCTTGCGACCGTTGACCTGCAGCACCGGCTCGCCGTCATGATCGCCGAGGGTGTTCACCGTCGGCCCGGGCGACATCTCCGCGTACGGCACGGGGATGAAGACTCCCGCGCACAGGAGCGCGATCAGCATCAGGGTCGAGGCGAGCATCGTCGCGGTGCGGCGTGGCATGACAAGACAGTACGTGACACGCCTGTCAGTGCCCCGTCAGGGCCGCAAACCCGCCCCCGCGATCAGGTGCGGGAGGAGGCCTTCTTCTCCATGGCCTCGCGGAACCGGGCATACCCGTCGAGCTCCGGCCCGTCGCCCCGTGCCTTGCGGGTCCGGTTGGCCCAACTGCCCCACAGGCCGGCGCCGACCGCAGCCGCGAGCGGAATCAACAACCAGGCGAGTGCCGCCATGCCGTCCTCCCATCCCCAATGAGCGACCGCAACTGACTGATCAGCAGATTAACCACTGGCACTGACAACGCTCACGTCAGGGGTGCGGTTACGCAACCGGAGTGGGGTGGACGGGTTCCGGCGGACCGGTCCGGGGACGGTTCAGCAGGCGCCGACCCATTCCTCGGTGCCGTCGGAGAACTTCTGGTGCTTCCAGATCGGCACCTCGTGCTTGAGGTCGTCGATCAGCTTCCGGCACGCCTCGAAGGCCTCTCCGCGATGCGGACAGGAGACGGCGACGACGACGGCGAGGTCCCCGACCCTGAGGTCTCCGACCCGGTGCACGGCCGCGAGCGCCCGCACCGGATACTCGGCGACGACCTTCTCGGCGACGCGCCGCATCTCGGCCTCGGCGCTCGGGTGGCAGGAGTACCCGAGCTCGTCGACGTCGGCCCCCCCGTCGTGGTTGCGCACGGTCCCGGCGAAGAGCGCGAGGCCGCCGGCGGCGTCGTCCCCCACGAGCCGGAAGACCTCGTCCACGGAGAGCGGCGTATCGCGGATGGCGAGCAGCTTGATGGGGTCCTGCGCGGCCTGCTCACCGGGGTGATCATGGGTGGGTGCCATGCCCCCATCGTGCCCCAGGTCACCGGCACCGGGGAATTGCCGATTCGCCCGGCACACGCGCGTGCAGGTTTGGAGGGTCGTACGGACCTCAGATCCGCCGCCGGGCCTTCCGTGCCCTGCGCACCACCGCCGCCGCGCCCAGCAGGGCCACCGTCGCTCCGGCGGCGCCGGCCGCCGTTGCGTCCTTGCGCCCGAGCCGTCGCCCGGCGACCGTGTGCCTGCCGGAGACCTCCTCCAGCAGCTCAGCGAGCACTTCCTCGTTGGTCCACTGCGGCCGCCACCCGGCGTCATGGAGCCGGCTCCCGCTCACGACCCAGGGATACATCGTGTACGCCAGGTCTCCGGCCGGGGAGGGTGTCAGTCCGATCCGGTGCAGCCGGGCCGCCGCGCCCAGCGCGACAGCCGACGGCAGCTCCATACGGCGGATCCCGCTGAGCTCCTCGACCTCTTCCTGCTCCAGCCAGCCGTCACAGCCGACGGCGAGTTCCCCGTCGACCTTCTCCAGGACGGCGTACTCGAGGGCGCTGCACAGGTCCTCGACATGGCAGAACTGCCAGGCGGGCCGGGAACCGGCGACGACGAGCAGCCGCGGGGACTCGAAGTACCTGGTCAGCGCGGTGTCCGTGCCGCCCACGAGTACCGCGGGTCGGACAACGGTCACATTGAGTCCGGGGTGGGCCCGGGGTGCCCTTCGCGCGAGGCGCTCGATCTCCAGCAGATCCCCGACCCCGGTGGCCTCCGCCGTCGCCCGCAGCTCGGCGTCCTCGGACAGCGGCAGCTCGTTCTCCGGCAGCGCCCCGTAGACCATCGCGGAGGTGCACAGCACGACCCGGTGGATCCCGGCCGCCGCCGCGGCCGTCAGAACGGTCTGCGTCCCCCGAACGTTGTATGCCGTCCGGGCGGCGGAATCCGTCTCCAGATCCAGGTCGAGCGCGAGGTGTACGACCACGTCGGCGCCCCGCAGCTTGTCCGCGATGGCCGGGTCCCGCACGTCCAGGATGTGCCACTGCGCCGCCGCGCACTCGCCGCGCCGCTCGTCGATCGCGATGACTTGCTTGACCTCGTCCGACGCGACGAGCCGCTCGGTGAGCAGGGCACCGATGCCGGACGCGGCACCGGTCACCGCGACGACGGGGCCGCGCACGCCGCGCGCGGGAGGGGTTGACTGGTTTCGCGCTGCGCGAACCTGCGGATCAGGGGAACTCACCGGGCGTCTCCAGCGGTTGTCTTCAGTACGGACGCGAGTGACGCGTACGAACCAGGTGGCATCCATCCTGCCGCAGGCCAAGAGTCGGCGAAGCACCGAGGCCCGAACGGCTCGCGGTGTCTACGCTGGGTGGTGTTATCGGGCAGTCGCGCCGCCGGTGCCAAACCGGTGGCCTTACCAGCCGAGGAATCCCGTGAGTGACACCCCATTCGGATTCGGCCTTCCGCCGGAGGAGCCGGACGACGGCGACGAGGGCAAGAAGAAGGACCAGCAGAGCGGTGGTGGTCAGGGCCCGGCCAACCCGTTCGGTTTCGGCGGGCTGCCCGGAGCCGGCGGCTTCGGTGGCACCGGTGCCGACAATCCGTTCGCTGCCATGTTCGGTTCCCTGAACCCCACCGACCTGGGCGCCGCGTTCCAGCAGCTGGGCCAGATGCTCTCCTACGAGGGCGGCCCGGTGAACTGGGACATGGCCAAGCAGATCGCCCGCCAGACGGTCTCCCAGGGCACCGCGGACGGCACGAAGGACGCGAGCGTCGGCCCCGCCGAGCGCAACGCGGTTCAGGAAGCCGTCCGCCTGGCCGACCTGTGGCTCGACGACGCGACGGCGCTGCCGTCCGGCGCGGGCTCCGCGGTGGCGTGGTCCCGCGCGGAGTGGGTCGAGGCGACCCTGCCCGCGTGGCAGGAGCTCGTCGACCCGGTGGCCGAGCGCGTCGGCACCGCCATGGGTGACGTCCTGCCGGAGGAGATGCAGGCCATGGCCGGCCCGCTGATCGGCATGATGCGCTCGATGGGCGGCGCCATGTTCGGCACGCAGATCGGGCAGGCCGTCGGCGTGCTCGCGGGCGAGGTCGTCGGCTCCAGCGACATCGGTCTGCCGCTCGGCCCCGTGGGCAAGGCCGCCCTGCTGCCGATCAACATCGAGACGTTCGGCAAGGACCTGGGCGTACCGAAGGAGGAGGTGCGGCTGTACATCGCCCTGCGCGAGGCGGCCCACCAGCGCCTCTTCGCGCACGTGCCATGGCTGCGCTCGCACCTCTTCGGCGCGGTCGACGGCTACGCGCGCGGGATCAAGGTCGACACGGCCAAGCTGGAGGACGTGGTCGGCCAGTTCGACCCGCAGAATCCGGAGCAGCTGCAGGACGCCCTCCAGCAGGGCATGTTCCAGCCGGAGGACACTCCGGAGCAGAAGGCGGCTCTGGCCCGTCTGGAGACCGCTCTGGCGCTCGTCGAGGGCTGGGTCGACGCAGTGGTCCACGCGGCCGCAAAGCCTCGCCTGTCGTCCGCTGACGCCCTGCGTGAGACGCTGCGGCGCCGGCGCGCCTCGGGCGGCCCGGCGGAGCAGACGTTCGCCACGCTGATCGGCCTGGAACTGCGCCCGCGCCGTCTGCGCGACGCCTCCCGCCTGTGGGCCTCGCTCACGGACGCGCGTGGTGTCGACGGCCGTGACGCCGTGTGGGCCCACCCGGACATGCTGCCGACGGCCTCCGACCTGGACGACCCGGACGGCTTCGTGCACCGCGAGCAGATCGACTTCTCCGAGCTGGACAAGATGCTCGGCGAGGCGGCGCACGGCTCGACCGGGAAGCCGGACCTCAAGAAGGACGACGACACCAAGGGCGACGCCCAGGGCGACTCCAAGGACGACGACACCGAGTGAGCCTGTACGACGACGCGGTCCTCGTGCTGAAGGGCTACGAGGACCAGCCGGACCTGCGCCAGACCTATCTGGAGCATCTGGAGGCCCATCCGGACGGAATGTGGAAGGCCTGCGGGGAGGGGCACATCACCGCGAGCGCGCTGGTGATCGACCCCTCGCGCGGGCGCGTGCTGCTGACCCTGCACAAGAAGTTGCGCATGTGGCTGCAGATGGGCGGCCACTGCGAGCCGGCCGACGACACGCTGGCCGCGGCCGCCCTGCGCGAGGCGAACGAGGAGTCGGGCATCGCGGGGCTGACCTTGCTGCCCGGCGGTCCCGTCCGCCTGGACCGGCACCCCACCCCGTGCGCCTGGCACCTCGACGTCCAGTACGCGGCGCTGGCTCCGGCCGGAGCCGTGGAGGCGATCAGCGACGAGTCCCTCGACCTGCGCTGGTTCGCCTACGACGAGGTGGCGGACGTGGCGGACGAGTCGGTCGTACGACTGCTGGAAGCAACCCGCGCCCGCCTGTGAACGCGTAAGGGGCGACCGCCGATACGGTCGCCCCTCGCACGGGCGGTCGATCGCGCCCCTAGGGGCGCGGGGAACTGCGCCATCGGCCACACACGGCCGGCAGCCAAGCGCGCCGCAGCCCCCACACCCCCTCGGCCCGAACCCGCGGAGCGATCAGCTCCAGGCGTTGCCCTGGTTCTGGCCTCGCGCTCCCTGCTGGCCCATGCCGTACTGCGCGGCGAGGCCCGAGCCGATCTGGGCGTTCTGCGGCGGCAGCAGCTCGCTGGGCTGGACGATCGCGTAACCGCTGCCCATGAAGCTGAGCTCCCAGCCCTCACCGGTGTTGCCGCGGCGCCGCCACACCCCGGAGGAGTGCGTCTGGGACTGCATCTGGACGCGCAGCCCGGTCGACCACGCGACGATCGCGTCGGCGTCGCAGTTGACGTACTTGTCGGGCGTCACCTGCATCATCAGCGGCATGCCCGAGGTCATCAGCGCGACCTGGCCACGGCCGGTGATGTTGAGCTGGTACTTCCCCGAGCCGGAGATGCCGTAGAGGCTGTCGACGGCGATGACCTCGTGGTGCAGCGAGGAGTCCATCGCCAGCACGTAGCTGCTGTCGACGGTCAGGCCGTCCTGGTCCACGTCCACCATGTGCACGTGCTGCTTGAGGTTGGCGAGGTAGACCGTGCCCTGCCCGTGGCAGCGCATGAGGTCGAGGCCCTCACCGGTGTGTGCACGCGCGCGTCCCTGCTGGTTGCTCTGGAACTCGGCGTCGAACTCGACCAGGCCCTGGTAGGCGACCATGGTCCCCTTGCGGGCGAGGATGTCGTCGTGGCCCTCCAGGGCGACGCGGAGCATCTGCTTGTTCTGCAGGCTCCAGCGTTCCTGGGTCTGCTGGTCGTTGTAGGCGAAAAGCGGACTCTGCATGGCGTTTCTGGCTCCCCCTCAGCCCCGGACCCGGAGACGGTCGGTGCTGTCCTCGCTGGGCTGGACGACGACGATGCCCTGGCCGGAAAAGGCCATCTGGTAGGCCTCACCGCTGCCCCGGCCGATGAGCGACTGCGCCTTGAAGCTGCGCTTGCCCTTCACCTTGAGGTTCGGGGACCAGGCGACGAGCGCGTCCGGGTCGACGTACGTCTCGTCCTCGCCGCCGCCGCAGTCGACGACGATCGGCTTGCCCCGGGAGGTCAGCGCGACCCAGCCCTGCCCGGAGATCTTGGTGTTCCACATGCCCTGTCCGGCGAACTTCGCCAGGCCCTTCACCCGCTCGACGCCCCACGTCAGATGCGCGTCGAAGGCGAGCAGGTTGGTGGCGTTGACGGAGATGCCGTCGCCGTTGAGGTTGATGATGACGACGTTGGCGCCGTAGTCGGCGAGGTAGAGCAGTCCGTCGCCGGAGCACTTCATCAGGGGTGCGCCCTCGCCGGTCATCCAGTCCTTGGCGATCTGGCGCACGGCCGGCGGGTTGGGCTCGTACTGGACGAAGCCTTCGTAGGCGACCATCGATCCCACGCGCGCGAGGAGGTCGTTCCCGGTCTGCATGGCGATCTTCGCCATGTGGTTGCCGTGATTCTCCATGCGGGCGGTGACGGGTGCGGGAGCGAAGCCCGCGAGTGGCTGGTTCATGACGGGCTCCCTCAGATCTCGTACGGCTGGACGACGATGAAGTTGCCGGGAGCGGCCCGGAACTGGAGGTTGACGCTCTCTCCGGTGTCGCCGGGGTAGGCGTTGCGGCGCATCCGTACCTGGCTGGAGACGATCACCTGGGCCGCGGACGACCAGGCGACCACGGCGTTGGCGTCGGCGAACGTCGTGGGCGTGACCGGCAGCACCACGGGCGTGCCGTGCGTCTTGACGACGATCGTTCCGGTGCCCGTGAACTGCATCGTGAACAGCGCGCCGCCGGGGATGCCGTGACCCTCGACACGGCGGACCTCGTACTGGAGGCTCTCGTCGAAGGCGAGGACGTTCTCGGCGGATACGCAGATGCCGTCGCCCTGGAGCTCGATCGGGTGCAGCATCGTGGAGTTCTCGGCGAGGAACACCTGCCCCTGGCCGGTGCAGCGCATCAGCTGCATCTCCTGGCCGGTCGCGTTGCCCACGATCCGGCCCGAGAAGCCGGCGCCCTTGTAGCTGAAGTCGACCTTGCCCTGGTAGAGCACCATGCTGCCCTGCCGGGCCAGCACGGGCTGCCCGCCGATGCCGAGGTCGACCCGGACCATCTTCTTGTTCTGCTGCGTCCAGCGCTGACCGGTGGGCGTCTCCTTGAACTGCTGGAGTGCCGCGGCCACACCGGGGCCCTGGGGTGCGCCCTGAGGTGCACCCTGCGGGGCTCCATAGGGGGCCTGTTGGCCCGGGACCTGCCCGTAGGGGGGCTGCTGGCCATAGCCCGGAGGCGGGGTCGCCTGACCGTAGCCGGGCGGCGGAGTCGGCTGGCCGTAGCCAGGAGGCGGGGCCGGTGCCTGCGGGGCCTGGGGCTGGGCGTACCCGGGCGGCGGCGGGGCGCTCGGGGCGGGAGCCTGGCCGTACGGCGGCTGCTGCCCGGGCTGGCCGTAGGGCGCGGGAGCCGGGGCGGGGGGCGGCGGGGCGCCGCCGGGCGGCGTGATCGGCGCGACGATCGTGGGCTGGGCATGCACCGAGGGCGCCGGGGCCGGAGGCGGCGGCGTGGATCCCTGCGGGGGTGCGAAGCCCTGTGCGGCGGGCTGCGGTGCGGGCGCAGCCGGGGCCGGAGCGGGCGCCGGGGCGCCGAAGGCGGGCGGCGCGGTGGCCTGGGCGGGGGGCGCGAAGCCGGGGGCCGCACCGGCCTGCGGCTGCTGGGCCTGCTGCGGGGCTTCCGGCGTCTCCTCCTCGGCGACCTCGCCGCCGAAGTTCCTCAGCAGCGCATCGAGGCCACCGTCGAAGCCCTGTCCGACGGCGGCGAACCGCCAGACGTCCTTGAGGTAGAAGTCACCCAGCATCACGGCGCGTTCGGTGGAGAACTCCGCGCCGCTGAAGGCGTACCGGGCGACCTCCTCGCCGCCTGCGACGATGCGGATGTACCCGGGGCTGACCTGCGACATCTGTCCGGCGCCGTCGATCGTCGCCGTGAATGACAGCTTCTGGATCTGCGGGGGGATCTTGTCGAGCGTGATGCGGAAGGACTCCGTGTCGCCCGCCTGGGTGCCGAGGAGCTGGATGGACTCCTCAGGTGACTTCGGCTGATTGAAGAAGACGAAGTAGCGGTCGTCCGAGAGCTGTTCGTCGGCGTCGAGACCGAAGCAGCTGATGTCGAACGACAGCCCCGGAGCGGCGATCTGTACCCCTACGTACAGATCCGTGCCCGCGGTGAGGTCACTGATCCTGGCCTTGTGGCCGCGTTGGAATTCCCTGGCCATGCGTAACGACCGTCCCCCATCCCGAATGTGATTGCGTCGCGCCAGGCTAACGGCAAACTCGGACATCGAGCCAAGCCGGTACAGACCCGGTACACAACCCACGCCCAAGCGAACCGGAAGCGCCGCCTCCGGGGGTCCTCAGGGAGCGGTCATTCGCCGCGCGCGCCGGGCAGATGAGGCAACCGTTCGGCGGCGACCACGCCTTCCAGGTAGCCCTTCGCCCGCTCGGTGCGGGGATACCCCTCCAGCAGCCGCCAGAAGCGGGGCCCGTGTCCGGGCACCAGGAGATGCGCGAGTTCATGGAGGAGGACGTAGTCGACGACGTACTCGGGCATGCCCTGCAGACGGTGCGAGAGCCGGATGCTGCCCTCGGCCGGGGTGCACGAGCCCCAGCGCGTGTTCTGGTTGGTGACCCAGCGAACCGAGTTGGGCCGCGCGCGGCCGTCGAAGTACTGCGCCGACAGCCGCTCCGCCCGTTCGGCCAGTTCGGCGTCACCGAGGACCCGCTTGCTCTCCTGGGCTGCCAGCTTGTCGAGCATGACGTTCACCCAGCGCTGCTCCTCGGCCTCGGACATCCGGGCGGGGATGAGCACGACGGTGCGATCGCCCTCGCGGTACGCCGAGACCGTCCGGCGGCGCCGGGCGCTTCTGCGGACCTCGATCGCGCTCGCCCCCGAGCCGCTCGACGGCGGGCTCGTCGTACTGCGCTGTGGCGTTCCGGCGCGGTGCAGTGGGTCGGCGGACACGCCCCGACGTTACCCGCTGCGCATGCGGGAAGTCCCGACTCCGGGACGGTTCCATGCCGATCCCCCACCGTGCGTCTGATTTGTACGACGAATATCCACCGCCTGTGGACAACTTTCGGCACCGGGTGCCCCGTCGGGGCATGCTGGCTGTCACCGGCGGGGCTGCGACCGAGCTCCACCGGCACACGGGGACGTTCCACGACGGCTACGGGGGCCTGTTCATGCAAGCGACGGTTTCGACTGTTTCGGGAGATTCCACAGCTCCGTCGACTACATCGACCACGCCGACTTCAACGGCTCCGCCGGCTCCATCGGCTCCGCTGGCGCCACTGCTGAAGCCCGCGCTCAGGCGTGGCTGGCGGGATCTCAACACGGTGCAGTTCGGGATGACTCCGGCGCACGCTCTGACGCTGGGTCCGATGGACACGGCGACGGGCAGTTTCCTCGATCTGCTCAACGGCACTCGAGGGCTGGAGCTCCTGCGCGAAGAGGGCCGCCGCATGGACCTGCCGGACGGACATGTCGACGGGCTGGTGCGACGGCTGGCACGGGCGGGGCTCCTCGACGACGCGAAGGGAGGCGGGCCGGCCGGCGACGCCCTGCGGCGCAAGAAGGATGCCCTGGACCGGTTGCGCCCCGACCTGGCTTCCCTGTCCCTGACCACGTCCGAGCCGGGCGAGGCGATCGGCCGACTGGCCGCCCGCCGCTCACTGCGCGTACAGGTGAGGGGCGCCGGCCGGGTCGGCGCCATGGTGGCCTCGCTGCTCTCGGGCGCGGGGGTGGGCGAGGTCGACGTGCGCGACGTCGGCCGGGTCGAGCCGTGGGACGTCGCACCGGGCGGGCTGCCCGCGGAGACGGTCGGCGACCGCAGGGACGAGGCCGCCCGGCGGATCGCACGCCGCTGCGCACCGGACCGGCCACCGCGCCGGAGCTCCCAGTCACCTCACGGGCAGGACGGCGCCGGCCACTCCCTGGTGATCATCGCGCCCCGGGACGACGTAGCGGTGCACGCCCCCTCCCCGTCCGCCGCCGAACCCCTCATCGCTTCCGGTACGCCCCATCTGTTCGCCGGCGTGGTGGAAGGCACCGGCGTGGTTGGCCCACTGGTCCTGCCAGGTGAGACGGCCTGCGCCGGCTGTCTCCACGAGGGGCGCGCCGAGCGGGACCCGGCCTGGCCCCGCCTGGTCGCGCAGTGGCGCTCCGGCACGAGCCGGACACGCGACGTACGCCCTTGCGATCTCACGCTGGCCACCACGGTCGCCGGACTGACGGCCGCACACGCCCTAGCCTTTCTGGATGGACGGATCCCGTCGAGCGCCGGTGCACGCTGGGAGGTGTCCCTACCCGGTCTGAGCTGGCACGCACGGCCGGTGTGGGCGCACCACGCATGCCCGTGCGGCGCCACGGAGAAAGGTGAGGGAGAACACCCCTCCGAGGACGAGCAGTAGCGCGAGACAATGGCGGAGCAACGGCCGCCGAAGGAGTCACGCCGTGCGGCGGACTCGGAGTGGTCGGCTGGTACCTGGAGGGCGCATGTCTGATCTTCCCCGCAAGGCGGTCACCCGTACCGCCAAGCTCGCCGCGCTCCCGCTCGGCTTCGCCGGACGGGCGACCTGGGGACTGGGCAAGCGGATCGTCGGCGAGTCCGCGGAGATCGTCGGCCGTGAGCTGCAGCAGCGCACCGCCGAGCAGATGTTCAAGGTGCTCGGCGAGCTCAAGGGCGGCGCGATGAAGTTCGGGCAGGCCCTGTCCGTCTTCGAGTCGGCCCTGCCCGAAGAGATCGCCGGGCCCTACCGCGCCGCGCTCACCAAGCTGCAGGAAGCCGCGCCCCCGATGCCGACACGCACCGTGCACTCGGTGCTGGCGGAGCGGCTCGGCGAGGACTGGCAGGAGCTGTTCCTGGAGTTCGAGGACAAGCCCGCGGCTGCGGCCTCGATCGGCCAGGTGCACCGAGGTGTGTGGCACGACGGCCGCGAGGTGGCCGTCAAGGTGCAGTACCCCGGAGCCGGCGAGGCCCTGCTGTCCGATCTGAACCAACTGAGCCGTTTCGCTCGGCTCTTGGGCCCGCTGATTCCGGGCATGGACATCAAGCCCCTGATCGCGGAGCTGAAGGACCGGGTCTCCGAGGAACTGGACTACGGCCTGGAGGCGCAGGCCCAGCAGGCACACGCCGAGGAGTTCGCCGACGATCCTGATGTCGTCGTCCCTGCGGTGGTCCACCAGTGCGAGCAGATCCTGGTCACGGAGTGGATCGACGGGATCCCGCTCTCGGAGGTGATCTCCGACGGCACCGAGGAGCAACGCAACCGCGCCGGCCAGCTCCTTGCCCGCTTCCTCTTCTCCGGCCCGGCTCGCACCGGGCTCCTGCACGCCGACCCGCACCCGGGGAACTTCCGCCTCCTGCCGGGCGGCCCGGAGGGTGAGGACGACTGGCGGCTGGGCGTCCTGGACTTCGGCACGGTCGACCGGCTCCCGGGCGGTCTGCCGACCCCCATCGGCGACTCCCTGCGCATGACCCTGGACGGCGAGGCGGAGGCGGTCTACGAACTTTTCTGCGCCGAGGGCTTCGTCAAGGAGTCGATCGACCTTGACCCGAACGCCGTCCTCGACTACCTGCTGCCGATCATCGAACCGGCTCAGGTCGAGGAGTTCACCTTCACCCGCGGCTGGATGCGCAGTCAGGCCGGACGGGTGGCCGATCCCCGCTCGCCCGCCTACCAGCTGGCCAAGCAGCTCAACCTGCCACCGGCGTATCTCCTCATCCACCGGGTGACGTTGAGCACCATCGGCGTGCTGTGCCAGCTGGGAGCGACGGTGCGACTGCGCGAGGAGTTGGAGGACTGGCTTCCCGGATTCATGCCGGAGGAGCTGACGGACGAGGAGGCGGCGGCGGAGGCGTGAGCGGCCCTACCACCAGGCCGAGTCCAGCCGTCCCTCGATCGCTCTGAGGTTCTCCCGGGAGCAGGTGTCGCAGAAGTAGCGGCGGGTGCCGTTCTCCACGGAGCAGGTCCAGGTGGGTTGCGGGGCCTCGGCCCGGGTACCGCATAGGGCGCACACGAGGGGCTGGGGCTCCGTGGCGGAACCGCCGTTGTCACTGCCTCCGGGAAGACTCGTCACTCCGCGACGATATCGCCGCCGCCGGCTGATTCGCGGTCACAACGCACTGCGGGGGCCGGTCCCGTTCGCACGGAACCGGCCCCCGCGGGGACTACCGCCTCCCTGGTCGGGAGGCCACCGTCTGGCGGTGGAGTCGGTTACTGCATGACCGCCATGGCGAGCGCGCGGCGAGCACGCAGCGAGGCCCGTTCGGCCCGACGCTGCATGCGGCGAGCGGTCGCCAGGCGCACGGCCCGGCGTTCCTGCTCGGCCACGTACCGGCGCTCGTGCATATGCGCACGGGCCAGGGCTTCTTGGATGAGTTGCATCTCTCGGTTCCTGTTCTGACGCGAGTCGTTCGCGCCACTGGTGGTGAAGTCTTCAGGCGCGGAGCCTGCGAGCTCGTGGGTGGACGGCTTCATCGGGGCCTGCTTCTGGGGGTCGTGCGTGAAGGGACGGTCGATTGTTCCTGCGGTGTTCATGCCGTGACCGGGTTCTTGCGCGGGCGACCACGCGGCCGCTTCCGGGCGACGACAACACCCTGGACGAACAGCTCGCCACCCCAGACGCCCCAGGGCTCACGCCGCTCCTTGGCGCCGGCGAGGCAGGCCTCCATCAGCGGGCAGGTGCGGCAGAGGGACTTGGCGTACTCGACGTCCGCCGGCGACTCGGCGAAGAAGACCTCCGGGTCGTAGGAACGGCAGGGGACGGGCACGCCGAGGTTCTCGATGGCGTCGTCGAGCGCGGTGAGCGCAGTGAGCGGGATCAAGGTGGGGTCCTCCGTGAGGCCGGGCTTGGGGATCACGTCTGAAGGCGGTACGGACGGGGCGTGCGCTTCGAGTTGCACGGTTCGTCTTCCTCGTCTGGTCGTTCCGGCCCTGTTGGGCCGGGTGGCGGCTGGTACCGGGTCTTTCTTGTCCCGAGGCCCCTTCGCTCCGTCATCCCTGGTCGGGGACAAACAGAAGGGCCGCGGATCCCGGATGGGGTTCCGCGGCCCTGAAGGCGCCGGCCTGATCAACGATCAGGCTGGATCACTCCAGGGTTCTGGCCCACGGAAGGCCCACATCAGGTGGTGGTGCTTCGTCTGCTTCCGGAATCCGGCACCGGTCGCCGTAAAGGCATAGGCCTTGGCCTGTGCCACTACTGCCGCTTCCAGTGCCTTGGTCGGTCGCTCATTGCCCTCACGGACAGGGAGACCCGCGAGAGACAGGGCGGACGCCGGACGGGCGGCACGGATGCCGGACAGACCGGTGCCCTGGTTCGAGACGCCGAGCATGCACAGGGAAGCGACGACCGAGCGATCGGTCATTTTCACGCTGCTGATGGAACTGGTGTTGATGCTGATCACTGGACTCGCCTCCTCTCGGCGTCTAGGGGGACTGGGGTGAACCAGTCCGACGGGTATGCAAGTAGAACACGGAATTGGGGCCTCCGAGAAGGCCTCCGTTCCCGTGGCTAAGAACCTATGGGGATTGCTGGGGCATGCGCAAACTATTTTTTCGACGAGTTCGTGTCATTCCCCGTCGGAGCCCTCCCCAACCTCCTGGCCTGCACAGATGGCCAGCACATCGGCTCCGTAGCGCTCCAGCTTCCGCGTGAGAACTCCGGAGATGCGGGACAGCTCAACCGGACTGGCTGGCTCCGCCTCTGCGATGGCCATCAGGGTCCGGTCCGTGAAGACGCAGAAGTCCGGCTGCCCGCTGAGCCGGGCCTGGACCGCACGCCACTCGCGGAGTCGTTCGTAGAGGCCCTCGTCCATGTCCGAGGGACAGCCCTCGCAGCGCATCAGCTTCATCTCGCCGGCGTCGGTGAGGGTGCGCCCGCAGACACGGCAGCGGGCCGGGGAGCGCTGGGTGCGTCTCGGGGCGGCGTCCGGCTTGCTCGTGAAGCCGCGCTCGACGCCACCGGAACCGACGGCGGCGGTGCGTCCGGCGGTGGCGACCGAGCCGGGGCGCAGTCCGTCGAGGAAGCGGCTGGGACGGCGGTTCGGGCGGCCGCCGGGTGCGCGGGTGAGCGCCCAGGAGACATGGAGGTGCAGCCTGGCGCGAGTGACACCGACATAGAGGAGCCGGCGTTCCTCCTCGATCTGCTCGTCCGTCTTTGCGTAGGTGATCGGCATCATGCCCTCGGCGACGCCGACCAGGAAGACGACGTCCCACTCCAGGCCCTTGGCCGAGTGGAGGGAGGCGAGGGTGACGCCCTGGACGGTCGGTGCGTGCTGGGCGTTCGCCCGCTCGTCGAGCTCCGCGACGAGGTCGGCAAGGGTGGCGCCAGGTTTGGCGGCGGCGAAGTCGCGGGCGAGGTTCACCAAGGCGGCCAGCGACTCCCAGCGCTCTCTGACGGCGCCGGAGCCGGCCGGGGGCTCGGTCGTCCAGCCCTCGCCCGACAGCACGGCCCGTACCTGCGAGGGCAGGTCGACGGCGTCATCGAGGAGCGAGTCGTTGCCGCCGAAGCGGGCCGCGCCGCGCAGGGCGATGCCCGCCTTGCGCACCTCGGGGCGGTCGAAGAACCGCTCGGCACCCCGCAGCTGGTAGGGGACGCCCGCGTCGGCGAGGGCCTGCTCGTAGGTCTCGGACTGGGAGTTCGTACGGAACAGGATGGCGATCTCGCCCGCCGCAACACCGGAGTCCATGAGTTCCCGGATACGGCGGGCGGCGCCCTCGGCCTCGGCGGGCTCGTCGGTGTACTCCGTGTACACGGGCTCGGGGCCCGGGTCGCGCTGGGAGACCAGTTCCAGGCGGTGGTCGGCGGCGCGGCCCCGGGCCTGGGCGAGCACACCGTTGGCGAGGTGGACGACCTGGGGGGTGGAGCGGTAGTCGCGGACCAGCTTGACGACGGTGGCGCCGGGATGACGGGTGCGGAAGTCGAGCAGATGGTCGGGAGTTGCTCCCGTGAACGAGTAGATCGTCTGGCTGGCATCGCCGACCACGCACAGGTTGTCCCGGTCGCCGAGCCACAGCTCCAGCAGGCGCTGCTGGAGCGGGCTGACGTCCTGGTACTCGTCGACCACGAAGTGCTGGTACTGGGAGCGGACCTGGTCGGCGATGTCGTGCCGGTCCTGGAGGATGCCGACGGTGAGCAGCAGGACGTCCTCGAAGTCGATGACCGAGCGGTCCCGCTTGAGGTCCTCGTAGACGTTGTAGATCTGGGCGATCTCGGCCGGGTCGCGGGGGGCGTCGCGGCCCGCCTTGGCGATGGCCGGCGGATAGTCGGCGGGGACGGTCCGGGTGACCTTGGACCACTCGATCTCGGCGGTGACGTCCCGCAGCTCGTTGCGGTCGAGGCGGATGCGGCAGGCGGCGGCCGCGTCGGCGACGAGCTGGATCTTGCGGTCGACGAGCCGCGGCATGGAGCCACCGACCGCTTTCGGCCAGAAGTACTGGAGCTGGCGCAGGGCGGCCGAGTGGAACGTACGCGCCTGCACCCCGGCGGCGCCGAGCTGACGCAGTCGGCCGCGCATCTCTCCGGCGGCCCGGTTGGTAAAGGTGACGGCGAGCACGCTGGAGGGCTGGAGGATGCCCGCACGCACCCCGTAGGCGATGCGGTGGGTGATCGCCCGGGTCTTGCCCGTGCCGGCGCCCGCGAGCACGCACACCGGCCCGTGCAGGGCGGTGGCCACCTCGCGCTGCTCGGGGTCGAGCCCTTCGAGCACCGCATCGGCAGAGTCCGGTACCTGCGGGAAGAGGGTGGAGTGCGTTGCTGCTGTCACACGGCCATGCTGCCAGGTCGCCGGAGACGGCTGTGCCGGTTGTCCACAGGCAGGCACCGTTAGTCGTACTGATGCGGCAGGCGTCACGTGCCCGGCCATACCCCGGGCGGGAATGGCGCCGCTGTCGCGTACGTTCCCTCATCGGACGACCTGTTTCCCCGAGCCATCAGAGGAGCGCGCGAGACATGCAGGGCACTGTGACGATGTACAGCACCACGTGGTGCGGCTACTGCCAGCGGCTGAAGAAGCAGCTGGAGCGTGAGGGCATCGCGTACACCGAGATCAACATCGAGCAGGACCCGGACTCCGCGGCGTTCGTCGAGAAGGCGAATGGCGGGAATCAGACGGTACCTACTGTGCTGTTCGGGGATGGTTCGACGCTGACGAACCCGTCGCTGGCTCAGGTGAAGCAGAAGATCGGCGTGTGACCGACGCGCATCCAAGCGCATGAAGAGGGTGGCCGTCCCGGCTCGGGGCGGCCACCCTCTCTTTGCGCTCAGACGCTGCGGGTCGGCAGCGGCTTGCCGTACCAGAGCTCGATCAGACGGGCCGCGATCGAGATGCCGTACGGCGGCATGACCTCGCCGGATTCGAAGGCTGCGTGCAGTTCCTCGCGGGAGAACCAGCGGGCCTCGTGGATCTCGTCGCCGTCGACGTTGACCTCCGTGGAGGTGGCGCGGGCCATGAAGCCGAGCATGAGGCTGGAGGGGAAGGGCCAGGGCTGGCTGGCGACGTACTCGACCTGACCGACGCTGATACCAGCCTCCTCGTAGACCTCGCGGCGCACCGTCTGCTCGATGGACTCGCCCGGCTCGACGAATCCGGCGAGCGTGGAGAAGCGGCCCTCGGGCCAGTGGACCTGGCGGCCGAGCAGGATGCGGTCGTCCTCGTCGGTGACGGCCATGATCACTGCGGGGTCGGTGCGCGGGTAGTGCTCGGCGCCACACGCGGGGCAGCGGCGGATGTGGCCGGCCGCGGCGATCACGGTCCGCTCGCCGCAGCGGGAGCAGAAGCGGTGGGTGCGCTGCCAGTTCTCCAGGCCGACGGCGTGCACCATCAGGCCGGCGTCGCGCGGTGACAGCAGCAGGCCCGCCTCGCGCAGGCCGGCCGGACGGGCGGACTGGTCGATACGGCCGGGCAGTGCGTCCTTCTGAAGGGCGAAGTAGCTGACGCCGTCCTCGTCGATGCCGAGGAAGTAGCGGTGCGCCTCGGTGAGAGGGGCCTCGAAGGAGGGGGTCATGACGAGTTCGGTGCGGCCGTCCGCCGTCTCGTCGACGAGGACCTGACCGCCGGAGACCACGAAGCAGCGGGTCGTGGGGTGGCTCCATGCCGCCGCGAGCCAGGCCTCGTCGAGCCGGTGGTGGGCGGCGCGGTCGATGCCGCTCGGCGCGGTGAGCGAGATGGGGCGGTCGGCGGTGTGGTCGGTCGAAGTGGTCACGGGTGCTTCCAACTCCCCCAGTGGAACGGTGTGCTTCGGCGGGTGGATCGGCGGGACGTGCGACGGGAGGCGACCGGGTCCATCGGGGCTCGGCGGTGCGGGGCGGCTGTTTCAGTGTGCCCCGCGCGCGATGCCCGTCCGGACGGCCCAGGTGGGTCAGGGCGCATGACGCCAGTTCGCGGCCAGGTCGCCCCACAGGTAGGCGGTGGTCTCGACGCCTTTGAGCAGCAGATCGAGCTCGACCTTCTCGTTCGGGGCGTGCCAGCCGTCGGAGGGGACGGAGATGCCCAGGAAGAGCACGGGTGCGCCGAGGACGTCCTGGAGGTCGGCGGCGGGGCCCGAACCGCCTTCGCGGGTGAAGCGGACCGGGCCCTCGAAGGCGCGGCTCATGGCGCGTACGACGGACTGCAGGGCGGGGTGGTCCAGCGGCGTCAGGCACGGGCGCGTGGCCCCGCTGAACGTGATCTCGCAACGGATACCGGCGGGCACCTGAGCGTCGGCCCACGCGCGGACGGCCTTCTCGATGTGGTCGGGCTCCTGTCCCGCGACCAGCCGGAAGGAGAGCTTCACCATGGCGGAGGACGGGATGATCGTCTTGCTGCCGGGGCCCTGGTAGCCGCCACCGATGCCGTTGACCTCGGCGGTGGGGCGGGCCCAGACACGCTCCAGGGTGGTGTGCCCGGCCTCGCCCTGGGTGGCGTACGACTTGGCGGTGCGCAGCCACTGCTGCTCGTCGAAGGGCAGCTCGGCGAAGAGCTCGCGCTCGCGGTCGGTCAGTTCGACGATGCCGTCGTAGAAGCCGGGGATCGCCACGCGCGCGTGCTCGTCGTGCAGGGCGGCGACCAGGCGGGCGGCAGCGGTCGCCGGGTTGGGGACGGCGCCACCGAAGGAGCCGGAGTGGATGTCCTGGTCGGGGCCGTACAGCCGGATCTCGCACTCGGCCAGACCGCGCATGCCGGTGCACACGGTGGGGGTGTCCTCGGACCACATGCCGGTGTCGGACACGATCACGGCGTCGGCCGCGAGCCGCTCGGCGTTCTCCTCGACGAGAGCGCGGAAGTGCGGGGAGCCGGACTCCTCCTCGCCCTCGATCAGCAGCTTCAGGTGCACGGCCGGGGTGGTGCGGCCGGTGGTCGCGAGGTGGGCGCGGACGCCGAGGGTGTGGAAGAACACCTGGCCCTTGTCGTCGGCCGCCCCGCGCGCGTAGAGGCGTCCTTCTCGGACGACGGGCTCGAAGGGCTCGCTGTCCCAGCCGTCCTCAAGGGCGGCGGGCTGCACGTCATGGTGGCCGTAGACGAGGACCGTGGGAGCCTTCGGATCGTCGGAGGGCCACTCGGCGAAGACGGCTGGCGCGCCCGCCGTCGGCCAGACCTCGGCGATCGGGAAGCCGGTCTCCTTAAGCTTGGCGGCGAGCCAGTCAGCGCTGCGGCGTACGTCGGGAGCGTGGTCGGGCTGGGCCGACACGGACGGTATGCGCAGCCACTCGGCGAGGTCGTCGAGGAAGGCGGCGCGGTGCTGCTCGATGTACGTGCGGACAGCGCTGTCCGGGGTCTGGCTCATGGTCACGAGCCTATCGGCCCGCACCGACATCCTCGGTGGGCGGTTCCTCACACTCCGCCTCCGTGACCGGGTCCTCGGTCAGCAGCCGCTCCAGTGCCGTCCGGTCCGGCAGATCGTCCGGTCGTACGACCTCGCCGCTGCGGACGTAAAGGAACGAGGCGTTGACCGATCCCAGCGGCACGCCCTCCTGCTCGGCCCAGGCGAGCCGGTACAGGGCCAGCTGGAGCGGGTCGGCGGTGCGGGTCCGGTTGGTCTTCCAGTCGACGATCTCGTACGTCGCCCCGTCGCCGTCGCCCTCCTTGTAGACGGCGTCGATACGGCCTCTTACGACGCGCCCCGCGATCGCGACCTGGAAAGGGGCCTCGACCCGGTACGGCGTCCGGTGCGCGTACTCGGTGCGCTCGAAGGCGTCCTTGAGGGCCTCCAGGTCGCGCTCGTCGGCGATCTCGGCCTCGCTGCCGGGCAGGTCGTCCGGCTCCAGCATGGGCAGCGTGAGTTCTTCGAAGCGGGCCTCGACCCAGGCGTGGAATCGGGTGCCGCGGCGCGCGGCGGGTTGAGGCGGGCGCGGCATGGGGCGCGCGAGTTCCTGCGCGAACCCGTCCGGGTCGGCGGCCAGCCGCATCAGCTGGGACGCGGTCAGCGACGCGGGCAGGGGTACGTCGGTGACGCTCGCGCGGGCGCGCAGGAGCTCTCCGGTGAGGGCGTCGAGGTCGCGGTCCCAGGAAGCGAGGGTGCGGGTCTCCTCAGGGGTGAGGGGTTCCGGTTCCGTGAGACGGCGGCGTGCGGGTGGTCCGGCAGGGGGCTCCGGGGATGTCGCCTGGTGCGGGATGGTCGGGCGGCCGGTGGGCCAGGAATCACGGTTGCCGGGGTCCGCCTCGGACGACTGGTCGTCGGCAAAGGACTCGTCGCCAAAGGTCTCGTCGGCGAAGGGATCGTCCTCGTCGGGCACATCGTCCGCGAACGCGTCGTCGTCCGGCGGCGGAGGCCAGTCCGGATCGTCGTACGTGTCCGGGTCGTGCGCGACGGCGTGGCCGTCCTCGTGGAGGGTGAGGGTCTCCAGGTGGGCCAGGACCGTCTCGGCGGCGGCCCGGCGTCGGGCCAGGGCCGTCTCGTCGAGGGGCAGGGGCCACAGCTGGCCGGCGTCCTCCCGGTGCAGGGCCGGGTTCTCCTCGTCCTCGGCCGGCTCGTCGGCCCAGGCCTCGATCTCGCCGTACCCGGCCGCACAGTGGTCGTACAGAGCCTGCAGGAAGTCGGAGGGTCCGCGGGGTTTCTTCTGGCTGGGGCCCCACCAGTGGCCGGAGCCGATGAGCAGGGAGCGGGGGCGGGTGAAGGTGACGTAGCCGAGGCGGAGTTCCTCGGTGTGCTGGTGGTCCTTCATGGCCTCGTGGAAGGCCTTCAGGCCGCGGGAGTCCCAGGAGGCGACGTCCGGGAGCGTGTCGGTGTCGCCGCGCAGTTCGTGCGGGAGGACCTTGCCCTGCGCGGTCCACTTCTCGCGGCCCTGGGTGCTGGGGAAGGTGCCCGTGACCAGTCCGGGGACGGCGACGACGTCCCACTCCAGGCCCTTGGACTTGTGCGCGGTGAGCACCTTGACGGTGTTCTCGCCGCCCGGGAGGGCGTTGTCGAGCCCCTTCTCGTACTGGGCCGCGGTGCGAAGGAAGCCGAGGAAGGCGAGCAGGGACGCCTCATTGTCGCCGGCCGCGAAGGAGGCGGCGATGTCGAGGAAGTTGGACAAGGTCTCGCGGCGGCGGGCGGCCAGCGCATGCGGGGACGCCGACAGCTCCACTTCCAGGCCGGTGACGGCGAGGACGCGGTGGAGTACGTCCATCAGCGGGTCGGACAGGGAGCGGCGCAGGTCGCGCAGTTCGGTGGCCAGGCGCGCGAACCGCACGCGCGCGTCCGGCGAGAAGGGCAGCCCGTCGTCGTCACCGTGGCCGTCCATCGGCGTCTCAAGGAACGTGTCGAGGGCGTCCGCGAGCGAGATGACCTCGGCGGGGTCGACCCCTTCGACGGCCTCGGCTAGGCGGCGGTCCGGGTCGTCGTCGCCGTCCACGCGCGCGTGGGACACCAACCGCCGTGCGCGGCGCCCCAGGAGAGCGAGGTCGCGCGGGCCGATGCGCCAGCGCGGGCCGGTGAGAAGGCGGACCAGGGCGGCGTTGGCTCCGGGGTCCTGGAGTACCTCGCAGACGGCGACCAGGTCCGCGATTTCGGGCAGATGGAGCAGCCCGGACAGGCCGACCACCTCGACGGGGATGTCCCGGGCGACGAGCGCGGCCTGGATCTCGGCGAAGTCGGTCGCCGTGCGGCACAGGACGGCGATCTCGCCGGGTTCCTTGCCGGTGCGGACGAGATGCGCGACGGAGTCGGCGATCCAGTCGATCTCCTCCGCATGGGTGGGCAGGAGGGCGCAGCGAACCGTGCCGTCACGCTCGGCGCCCGGGGCCGGGCGCAGGGCCTCCACGCCCGCGTGCATGGCGCGCAGCGGCCCGGCGAGACCGTTGGCGAGGTCGAGGAGGCGGCCGCCGCTGCGGCGGTTCTCGCTGAGCGCCTGGCGGGCGGCGGGGCGGCCGTCGGCGTGCGCGAAGTGCTCGGGGAAATCGTCGAGGTTGGCGACGGAGGCGCCGCGCCAGCCGTAGATCGCCTGGCAGGGGTCGCCGACGGCGGTCACCGGGTGGCCGGTGCCGCCCCCGAACAGGCCCGCAAGGAGGACGCGTTGGGCGACGGACGTGTCCTGGTACTCGTCCAGGAGGACCACGCGGAACTCGTCGCGCAGGATGGGGCCCACCTCGGGGATCCCGGCGAGCTGTGCCGACAGGGCGATCTGGTCTCCGAAGTCGAGCAGGTCCCGCTCCCGCTTGGCCGCGCGGTAGCGGCGCACGAGGTCGGCCAGTTCCCGGCGGGCCGCGGCCGCCTCGGGGACCTTGCGCAGATCGGCGTTGGTGAGCCTGGCGCCTTGCATGGTGAGCAGCAGCCCGGCGTCGTACGCGCGCAGGGCTTCGGGCCGTACGAGGTGCTCGGCGAGTTCGGCGTCGAGGGTGAGGAGGTCGCTGACCAGGTCGGCGAAGGAGCGGGTGAGTGCCGGGTACGGGCCCGGGGCCTCGCGCAGCACGCGCGCGGCGAGTTGGTAGCGGGTGGCGTCGGCGAGCAGGCGGGACGTCGGTTCGAGGCCGATGCGCAGGCCGTGGTCGGTCAGCAGGCGGCCGGCGAAGGCGTGGTACGTCGAGATCACCGGTTCACCCGGCGGGTTGTCCGGGTCGATGACGTCGGGGTCGGTGACGCCGGCCTTGATGAGCGCCTTGCGGACGCGCTCGGCGAGTTCACCGGCGGCCTTGTTGGTGAAGGTCAGGCCGAGGACCTGTTCGGGGGCGACCTGGCCGGTGCCGACCAGCCACACCACGCGTGCCGCCATCACCGTCGTCTTGCCCGATCCGGCTCCGGCCACGATGACCTGCGGGGCGGGCGGCGCGGTGATGCAGGCCGTCTGCTCCGGAGTGAACGGGATGCCGAGGAGCTCCTTGAGCTGCTCGGGATCGGTGATACGGGCGGACACCTCAGAGAGGCTAGCGGCGGGCACTGACAGTCGATGCCGGATCAGCCTTCGGGCCGAAAGAAGCGCAGGTCAGCACGGGCGGTGCGATCGGTCACTTCAGCTACTGACGATGCGTTATTCGATCACGTGCCGTCCCTCGGGCCGCGCGCTGCACGACGCCCGGAACGCGCAGTGGGTGCAGTGCTGGCCCGCTGTGGGGGTGAACCGCTCGTCCAGGACCTTGCCCGCCGCCGT
Organism: Streptomyces sp. NPDC111606; assembly: GCF_055656945.1. Classification (NCBI taxonomy): domain Bacteria; kingdom Bacillati; phylum Actinomycetota; class Actinomycetes; order Kitasatosporales; family Streptomycetaceae; genus Streptomyces; species Streptomyces sp. NPDC111606. Next base: position 553,663 of record NZ_JBVKBY010000002.1, on the reverse strand, counting down.
GGCCAGCAGGTCACCGACCCACTCCCCCTCCGCGCCTTCCAGGGGCTCCTGTCCCTGCACCTTGGGAAGCGTCTCGCCGCCGTCGCGCTTGGGGGCGCCCTGGCGCAGCTGGACGAGTTCGGCGCCGCCCGGCTCGGGGCGTACGCCGTCGAAGGCCTCGTCGACGGCGCCCTCGCTGACGGCGAGCTGATAGACGGCGAGCTGCGGGTGGCGGGCCACCTCGGCCGCGCTGGGGGCCTGCTTGCCGGTCTTGAAGTCGACCACGTAGGCACGCCCATCGCCGTCGGCCTCGACGCGGTCCATCTGGCCACGGATGCGCACCTCGAACTCGCCCGCGCCCAGGGTGACGTCGAAGTCGTGCTCGCTCGCCACCGGAGTTCGCCCCGCGCGGTCCATCACGTGCCACTTGAGGAAGCGTTCGAGCGCCACGCGCGCGTTGCCCTTCTCCTGCGCCGACTTCCAGGGCGCGTCGAAGGCGATCGCGTTCCACACGGAGTCGAGGCGCTCCATGAGGACGTCGAGGTCGGCCGGGGTGTGTCCGGAGGCGACCTCGTCGGCGAGAACATGCACCACGTTGCCGAAGCCCTGGGCGACCGTCGCGGGCGCGTCGGCCTTCACCTCGCGGCCCAGGAACCACTGCAGGGCGCAGGTGTTGGCGAGTTGGTCGAGGGCGCTTCCGGAGAGCACGACGGGCTGGTCGCGGTTGCGCAGCGGCACCTTGGACTCGGTCGGCTCGAACATGCCCCACCAGCGATAGGGGTGCGCGGCGGGGACCAGCGGGCGGCCGTCCTCGTCGGCGAGCGCGGCGAGTCGGGCCAGGCGGCGGGCGGCGGCCTCCCGGAGGGTGTCCGACGCGCGCGGGTCGACCGTTGTCGCCCGGAGTTCGGCGACGAGCGCGGCGACGGACAGCGGGCGGCGTGGGCGGCCGGTCACGTCTCTCGGTTCCACGCCGAGTTCGGTCAGGAAGCGGGAGGGCTGGTCGCCGTCGTCCGCCGGGGCCTTCACTGCGGTGACGACGAGGCGTTCACGCGCGCGTGTGGCGGCGACGTAGAACAGGCGGCGCTCCTCCGCCAACAGCGCGCCCGGGGTGAGCGGTTCGGCGAGTCCGTCACGGCCGATCCGGTCGGCCTCCAGGAGGGAGCCGCGCCGGCGCAGGTCCGGCCACAGGCCCTCCTGGACGCCCGCGACGACGACCAGGCGCCACTCGAGGCCCTTGGAGCGGTGCGCGGTCATCAGGCGCACGGCGTCGGGGCGTACGGCACGCCGCGTGAGGGTGTCTGCGGCGATGTCCTCGGCCTCGATCTCCTCCAGGAAGTTCAGGGCGCCCCGCCCGCCGGTGCGCTCCTCCGCGCGGGTCGCTGTCGCGAACAGTGCGCATACGGCGTCGAGGTCACGGTCGGCGTTGCGGCCGGCCGCGCCGCCGCGGCGGGCGGTCCGCTCCAGGCGCGTGGGCCACGGCGTGCCCTCCCACAGGTCCCACAGCGCCTCCTCGGCCGTACCGCCGCTCGCAAGGCGCTCACGGGCCTTGCGCAGCAGCGCGCCGAGGCGTTGGGCGCCCCGCGCGTACGCGGGGTCGTGCACGGCCAGGCGCTCCGGCTCGGCGAGCGCCCGCGCGAGCAGGTCGTCGGAGGGGCGCGGCAGGGGGTTTCCCGCGGCCCGCTCCTCGTCGCGCAGGGCCCGCCCGAGGCGGCGCAGGTCGGCGGCGTCCATGCCCGCGAGGGGCGAGGCGAGGAGGGTCAGGGCGGTCTCGGTGTCGAGCCAGGAGGTGGCGGCGTCGTCCGTGGAGTCGTCGCCGACGGCGTCGCCGTCCTGCGGCCCTGCGTCCTCACCCTCGGGTTCGCGCCGTACGCCCTCGTCGGCCGACTCTGGCGCCAGGGCCGCCTCGGCCGTGGCCACCGCCCGCAGTGCCGTCAGCAGTGGCGCCACCGCCGGCTCATGCCTCAGCGGCAGGTCGTCGCCGTCGATGTCGAGGGGCACTCCGGCCGCCGTGAGCGTCCGGCGCACGGTCGGGATCGTGCGCGACCCGGCACGCACCAGTACGGCCATCTCGCCCCACGGAACGCCGTCCTCCAGATGCGCCCTGCGCAGGATGTCGGCGACGTTGTCCAGCTCGGTGCCGGGCGTCGGGTACGTGAAGACCTCCACGCGGCCGCCCTCACGGACCGGCGCCAGCTCGCGGTGGGCGCGTACCTTCTCCGCCGGCAGGCGGGTCAGCGGCATGCGCTGGGTCAGCAGCCGGGTCGCGGCCAGCAGGGCGGCGCCGGAGCGGCGGGAGGTGCGCAGGACATCCACGCGCGCGGGGTGGCCGTCCGCGCGCGGGAAGGCGTGCGGGAACTCCAGGATGCCGTTCACGTCGGCGCCCCGGAAGGCGTAGATCGACTGGTCGGGGTCGCCGAAGGCCACGAGGGTCCGTCCGCCGCCGGCGAGGGCGTGCAGCAGCCGTACCTGGGCCGGATCGGTGTCCTGGTACTCGTCGACGTAGACGGCGTCGTACTGCGCGGCGAGCCGTTCGGCGGCCTCGGGGCGGCGGGCGAGGAGCACCGCGCGGTGGACGAGCTCGGCGTAGTCGAGCACGCCCTGCATGTCGAGCACGTCGAGGTACTCGGCGAGGAAGGACGCCGCGGCGCGCCAGTCGGGGCGGCCGATGCGGCGGGCGAAGGCGTCCAGGGCGTCCGGGCCGAGGCCCAGTTCTCGGCTGCGGGCGAGGACCGCGCGGACCTCGTCGGCGAAGCCTCGGGTGGTCAGGCAGGCGCGCAGCTCGTCCGGCCAGCGCACATGTGCGAGGCCGAGCCGCTCCAGGTCCGGCTGGCCCGCGAGCAGCTCCCGCACGGCCACGTCCTGCTCCGGGCCGGACAGCAGCCGCAGCGGCTCCACGAACAGATCGCTGTCCTGGTGGGTGCGGACCAGTGCGTAGCAGAACGAGTGGAACGTGGTCGCCTGGGGCGCACGCGCCGCCCCGATGCGCAGCGCCATGCGGTCGCGCAGCTCCACGGCGGCCTTGCGGCTGAAAGTCAGCACCAGGATGCGCTCGGGGTCCGAGCCGCGAGCGATGCGCTCCGCCACCGACTCGACGAGCGTGGTGGTCTTACCGGTGCCCGGACCTGCGAGAACGAGAAGCGGACCGCCGGCATGGTCAACCACGGCGCGCTGTGCGGCGTCAAGACGAGGGGGAGCCACTCGGACCGGCGGGGTACGCACCAGCCGGTAAGCGCCACGGGCCCCCTGTCGCACCTGGGGGTGCGACAGGCGCCTGGTGGAGAAAGAGGAGCTCACGTGGTTCGCCGGTCCTGGTGGGTGTGCTGGTGGGTCGCTCCTCGCGCGTGGAGGGCGGTGGCTGCGAGGTGAGGGCGACACGTGCAGCCGACGCTACGCCGCGGGGTGGCGCGGAAGCAGGGCTTCCGGTTCATCCCTCCGGCCACTCGTGGCACGTGCGTCCCTCGACTCACGAACGTACGTCATGCCACGGACGTGCCCCCTTTCCCCCGTACGGATCACAGGTCACACAGCGGGCCGTCCGATGGCGGAAGCTGTCAGGTGTGACCCTGTGCGCGTTCGCCGCCGTCCCAGCGCGCCCGTCTCATGTCGAGGCGCGGCATGTGGCCCTCGGCGGCCCTGCTCGCCTCCTTCAGCGGTGTGCTTTCCGCGCGGTAGTGCTCCAGCGCCCGCAGCTCGTGGCCGGGCAGCAGGGCCCCGTCCGCGCGGACCACCCGCCACCACGGAACGGCGCCCCCGTAGAGGGCCATCACTCGGCCGACCTGCCGGGGGCCGCCCTGCTCCAGCCACTCCGCGACGTCTCCGTACGTCATGACACGTCCGGGCGGAATCAGGTCGGCGACCTCGAGTACGCGCTCGGCGTACTCCGGCAGCGGGTCCACGTGCTCCGGGCGGGCCCGGTCGTACTCCGCGCGGGTGTCGTCCGGAAGGCTCTCCTCGCTCATCCGGCCCATCCTGCCGCACCCCACCGACAATGTGACGCGCTCGCCACTGTGCGTATGCCTCGCCCGGAGGCGAAGCTTCGGGCAGACTGTGCGCCCCCGCATTTGCACCCTCATGCCCCCGTGTGTCGGTGGGGCATGCCACCATCGTGCGGGCGGTGACTGGTGATACGAGACCAAGAAGAGACGATGAAGCAGCAGGGTGTGCACCCGGAGGACGCGGAAAGCACCTCTGACGCTTCGTCGCGCCCGGACACCGCGAACGCCGACAAGAAGGACTCCGGCGACGGCGGCAAGAAGGACGAGCCCGGCAAGGGCGCCGGCGCGAGCGACGCCGGCCGCAAGGCCGTCGAGGGGAAGGCCGGGTACGACCTCGAAGAGGTGCACGCCGACGAGGTCGAGGGCGACGAACCCCTGCTCCCCGCGCGTGTGCACCGTCCCTCCGACCTCATGCGGCTCCTCGTGGGTGTGCTGGGCATCGCCCTGCTGCTCGCGATCGCCGCGTTCGCGCACGGCACCACCTCGGGTCTCGAGCAGGACATCAACAAGGGCACCGGGCAGGCGCCCGACTTGTTCAGCAAGATCGCCGGGCTCGTGTCCAGCATCGCGATCCTGCTGGTGCCCGTCGCCTTCGCGATCGAGCGCCTGATCAAGCGGGACGGGCTGCGGATCGCCGACGGCGTCCTCGCCGCCGTCCTCGCTCACGGCGTGACGCTCGCCACCGACCTGTGGGTCGCGCGGGCCGCCCCGGACTCCATCCGGGACGCGCTCACCCAGCCCTCCCCCGGCGACGTGGGTTCCCTGACCGACCCGGTACACGGGTACCTCGCCCCGGTCATCGCGTACATGACGGCCGTGGGCATGTCCCGCAGACCCCGCTGGCGTGCGGTCCTGTGGGCGGTCCTGGTCCTGTACGCCTTCTCCATGCTGGTCACCGGCTACACCACGCCGTTCTCGATCCTCCTGACGCTGCTGATCGGCTGGACCGTCGCCTACGGCACGCTGTACGCGGTCGGCTCGCCCAACGTCCGGCCCACGGGGCGGACCCTGATGGCGGGCCTCAGGCACGTCGGCTTCCGCCCGGTGAGCGCGGCCCGCGAGGAGGTGTCCGAGGAGTCCGGCGACCGAGGCCGGCGCTACTTCGTCACCCTTGAGGAGGGTCGCCCGCTCGATGTCACGGTGGTCGACCGGGAGCAGCAGGCCCAGGGCTTCTTCTACCGCGCGTGGCGCAATCTGACGCTGCGCGGCTTCGCCACCCGCAGCAGCCTCCAGTCGCTGCGCCAGGCCCTGGAGCAGGAGGCGCTGCTCGCCTACGCGGCGATCGCGGCCGGCGCCAACGCGCCCAAGCTGATCGCCACCTCCGAGCTCGGCCCGGACGCCGTGATGCTGGTCTACGAGCACACCGGCGGGCACACCCTGGACTCGCTGCCGGACGAGGAGATCACCGACGACCTGCTGCGCGGCACCTGGCTCCAGGTGAAGGCGCTGCAGTCCCGCCGCATCGCCCACCGCAGACTGGTGGGTGACGCGATTCTGGTGGATCGTTCCGGCAAGGTGATCATCACCGACCTGCGGATCGGCGAGATCGCGGCGAACAATCTGCTGCTGCGCATGGACATCTCCCAGCTGCTGGTGACGCTCGGCCTGCGCGTGGGCGCCGAGCGCGCGGTGGCCTCGGCGGTGGGCGTGCTCGGTCCGGACGCCGTGGCCGACTGTCTGCCGATGCTGCAGCCCATCGCGCTGAGCCGCTCCACACGCGCGACGCTGCGCAGACTCGCCCGCGAGAGGGCCGAGCGCGAGCGTGAGGCGGTGCTGGAGGCCTCGCGGGTCGCCAAGCACGCACGCACCGAGGAGGCCGCGGACGATGGCGGGCCGGTACTCGACAAGCCGGAAGAGGAGCTTGAGAAGAAGCTCGACAAGCCGGACAAGAAGACCGTACGGGCGCAAGCGCGGGCCGAGAAGCGGGCCATCGACGAGGCACTGGACGAGGCGCGCGAGGAGGATCTGCTCACGCAGATCCGCCACGAGGTGCTCCTCATCAGGCCGCAGGCCCCCGTCGAACCGGCCCGGCTGGAGCGGGTGCGGCCGCGCACGCTGATCAGCTTCATCGCCGGTGCCATCGGCGCGTACTTCCTGCTGACGCAGCTCACACACATCGAGTTCGGTCCGCTCATCGCCAACGCCCAGTGGGGCTGGGTGGCCGCGGCCGTGCTGTTCTCGGCGGCCAGCTACTTCGCCGCGGCGATGGCGCTGCTGGGGTTCGTGCCCGAGCGGGTGCCGTTCCGGCGGACCGTGTCGGCGCAGGTCGCCGGGTCCTTCGTGAAGATCGTCGCGCCGGCCGCGGTCGGTGGGGTCGCCCTCAACACGCGGTTCCTGCAGCGCGCGGGCGTGCGGCCGGGACTCGCGGTGGCGAGCGTCGGCGCGTCGCAGCTGTTCGGGCTCGGCTGCCACATCCTGATGCTGCTGTCCTTCGGCTATCTGACCGGCACCGAGAAGACGCCGTCGCTGTCGCCGTCCCGGACCGTCATCGCGGGTCTGCTGACGGTGGCGGTACTGGTGCTCGTGGTGACGTCGGTGCCGTTCCTGCGGAAGTTCGTCGTCACGCGCGTGAGGTCGCTGTTCGCGGGTGTCGTGCCGCGCATGCTCGACGTGCTGCAGCGGCCGCAGAAGCTGGTCACCGGCATCGGCGGCATGCTGCTGTTGACCGCCTGCTTCGTGATGTGCCTGGACGCGTCGATCAGGGCGTTCGGCAGCGAGGGGACCTCGATCAGCATCGCCAGCGTGGCCGTCGTCTTCCTCGCGGGCAACGCCCTCGGCTCCGCGGCCCCGACCCCGGGCGGCGTCGGCGCCGTGGAGGCCACCCTGACGGTCGGTCTCATCGCCGTGGGCCTGCCGAGCGAGGTCGCCGCACCGTCGGTGCTGCTGTTCCGGCTGCTGACACTGTGGCTGCCGGTGCTGCCGGGCTGGCTGGCCTTCAACCACCTGACCCGCAAGGGCGCGCTGTGATACGAGCGGTCTTGTCCTACGGGGACCAGGGCGTCGTACGTTGTAAGGGCACGGAAGCGGGTGAGGCGCAGCCGTACCTCGTACGGACCGCGCCCCGAGCGCCCCACCAGGTACGACCGCAGGATGGGACCATGCCGAACCCTCCCCGGAAGCGCGCCGCTGCCCTGACCGCCGCCGCCCTGCTGCTGTCCGCCTTCCTGGCGGGCTGCAGCGACGACGGCTCCGGGGACGAGGACCTCACGGCCCAGGAACTGAGCTGGCAGGGCTGCCCGGCCCCCTCCCAGGCGCAGGGCGGCGCGGGGAGCCCGTCACCTCTGCCGGACGGCGACTCATGGCAGTGCGCCACCATGAAGGCGCCCCGTGACTGGGACGACCCCAAGGGCGACACGATCGACATCGAGCTGATCCGGGCGCAGTCCAGCGGCGACCCGAACCGGCGCATCGGCTCGCTGATCTTCAACTTCGGCGGGCCCGGCGCCTCGGGCGTCACCACGCTGCCCGCCTTCGGCGACGGGTACGAGAAGCTGCGCACCCGCTACGACCTGGTGAGCTTCGATCCGCGCGGGGTCGGCCGCAGCGCGCCCGTGCTGTGCGAGAACGACCAGCAGCTCGACGCCTACTTCCAGCAGGACACGACGCCGGACGACGCCGCGGAGCGGGCCGAACTGGTGGACAGCACCAAGGAGTTCAACGACGCCTGCGAGGAGAACTCCGACGGGATGCTGCCGCATGTGCGCACCACCGACGCGGCCCGCGACATGGATCTGATGCGCCAGGTGCTCGGCGACGACAAACTGCACTACTTCGGCATCTCGTACGGCACCGAACTCGGCGGTGTCTACGCCCACTTGTTCCCCGAGAACGTGGGCCGCGCGGTCTTCGACGCGGTGGTCGATCCGACGCAGAACTCAGAGCAGGGCTCACTCGGGCAGGTCAAGGGCTTTCAGCTCGCGCTCGACAACTTCGCGGAGGACTGCACCTCGAAGGTCGAGGACTGCCCGATCGGCGACACCGCAGAGGACGTCAAGAACCGCATGGCGAAGCTGCTGAAGGACCTCGACAGCAAGCCGATCCAGGGCGTCTTCCCGCGCGAGCTGACCCAGAGCGCCGCGACCAACGGAATCGCGCAGGCGCTGTACTCGCAGGACCTCTGGCAGTACCTCACCGAGGGGCTGGAGCAGGCGTACGACGGTGACGGCAGGATTCTGATGCTGCTGTCCGACTCGCTGAACGGGCGCAGCGAGAACGGCGAGTACAGCAACATCACCGCCGCCAACATCTCGATCAACTGCGCCGACGACAAGCCTCGGTACACCCCGGCGGACGTGGAGCAGAAGCTGCCCGAATTCCGGGCCGCCTCGCCCCTGTTCGGTGACGCCTTCGCCTGGTCCATGCTCAGCTGCACCGACTGGGCCGTGCCGGGCGCCGCCGACCATCCCGACGTGAGCGCGCCCGGCTCCGCGCCGATCCTCGTCGTGGGCAACACGGGCGACCCGGCCACGCCGTACGAGGGCGCGCGGCGGATGGTGGAGGCACTGGGCGAAGGGGTGGGCGTCGAGCTGACGTACAAGGGGCAGGGGCATGGGGCGTACAACAGCAACAGCAAGTGCGTGCAGGACTCGGTGAACGGATATCTGCTGGACGGGAAGGTGCCGGCGGCCGGGACCGTCTGCTCCTGAGACCGCACCGAGAGCCAAGAAAACAGCAGGTCAGAGAGTTATCCACAGGCTCCGACGGCGTTTTCGTGATCCGCCTACTATGGCCTGACCGCCATCCGCGGCACAGTGCGGACGGCCCGCGAGGGGGGAAGTGGCATGGCGCGTTTCGTACGGTGGACGGCTCTGACGGCCGCAGCCGTGCTGTTGGCGACGGGCTGCAGCGGCGGCTCGTCGTCGGACGGCGCGGAGGCCGGCGGGGAGACCAGTGGCGCGAGTTCACCAGGCACCTCCACGGGCTCGGCGACCACACTGCCGGCCTCGCTGACCTCGCAGAAACTCGACTGGGGGCGGTGCAAGGCCGCCGGAGGCGCCCCCGCGCCGGGCGACGAGTGGCAGTGCGCGACGCTCAAGGCGCCCTTGGACTGGGCCGACCCGGACGGCAGGACGATCGACCTCGCCCTGATCCGCGCCAAGGCGAGTGGTGACAACCGCATCGGCTCGCTCCTGTTCAACTTCGGCGGCCCCGGCAGCTCAGGGGTGTCCACCCTGCCGTGGTACGCCTCCAACGCGTCCGAACTGGCCGAGCGGTACGACCTGGTGAGCTGGGATCCGCGCGGAGTCGGCGCCAGCGAGGGCGTCCGATGCCGCAGCGACAAGGAGATCCAGGCCGCCGAGTCGGTGGACATCACGCCGGACACCCCGGCCGAGGAGACGGCCTACTTCCGGGATGCCGCCGCCTTCGGCCAGGGCTGCCAGAAGGCCACGGGGAAGCTGATGGCACATGTGTCGACCACCGACACCGCCCGCGACATGGACCTGATGCGCCAGGTCCTCGGCGATCCGAAGATGCACTACTTCGGCATCTCCTACGGCACCGAACTCGGCGGCGTCTACGCCCACTTGTTCCCGAAGAATGTGGGGCGGCTGATCCTGGACGCGGTCGCCGACCCGAGCGCCGACGCGGCGGGGCACGTCGAGAACCAGGCCAGGGGCTTCCAGCGCGCGCTGAACAACTACCTCGAGTCCACCGGCCGGGGTGCCGAGGAGGGCACGCAGGAGATCGTGGACCTGCTGAAGCGGATCGATGAGAGCCCGCTCCCGACCGGATCCGAGCGAAAGCTCACCGAAGCACTCGCGCTCACCGGTCTCCTCAGGCCGCTGTACAGCGAGGCGAGCTGGCCGACGCTGACCAGTGCGCTCGATGCGGCCGAGGAGGGAGACGGCTCGGCGCTCCTGGCGCTCGCCGACGAGTACAACGACCGCGACCCGTCGGGGCACTACGTCACGGGGACCCACTCGCAACGGGTCATATCGTGCCTGGACGACAAGCAGCGCCCCACCGCCGAGGAGGCGAGGAAGCTGCTGCCACGATTCGAGAAGGTCTCACCCGTGTTCGGACCCATGCTGGGCTGGGACACGGCGGGCTGGTGTCACGACTGGCCGGTGGCCGGACAGTACGACACCCCCGAGGTGAGCGCGCCGGGTGCGGCACCGATCCTGCTGGTCGGCAACACCGGCGATCCGGCGACGCCCTACGAGGGCACCCGGAAAATGGCCGACGAACTCGGCAGGGGCGTGGGTGTGACGCTCACGTGGAAGGGCGAGGGCCACGCCGCCTATGGGAAGGGGAGCGACTGCGTCGACTCGGCGATCAACGCGTACCTGCTTCAGGGGACGGTGCCCAAGGACGGCAAGGTCTGCTCATGACGGTGGCGGGGGCTTCGAGCACCCGTGGTGCTCGAAGCCCCCGCCACCGGAGCCGGTTCCGCCCTGGGGGCGAAGCCGTTCGCTCAGTAGACCGGCTTGTCCGGTTCGATCTGGTTGACCCAGCCGATCACGCCGCCGCCGACGTGCACGGCGTCGGAGAAGCCCGCGGACTTCAGGACCGCGAGGACTTCCGCACTGCGGACACCCGTCTTGCAGTGCAAGACGATCTTCTTGTCCTGCGGGAGGTTCTCCAGGGCGGCGCCCATGAGGAACTCGTTCTTCGGGATCAGTCGGGCGCCGGGGATCGAGACGATCTCGTACTCGTTGATCTCGCGGACGTCGATGATGTCGATGTTCTCGCCGTCGTCGATCCACTCCTTGAGCTGCTTCGGAGTGATCGTCGAGCCGGCGGCGGCCTCCTGGGCCTCCTCGGAGACGACGCCGCAGAAGGCCTCGTAGTCGATGAGCTCGGTGACGGTCGGGTTCTCGCCGCAGACGGCGCAGTTGGGGTCCTTGCGGACCTTGACCTGGCGGTACTGCATCTCCAGGGCGTCGTAGATCATCAGGCGGCCGACGAGCGGCTCACCGATGCCCGCGAGCAGCTTGATGGCCTCGTTGACCTGGATGGAGCCGATGGACGCGCACAGCACGCCGAGCACGCCGCCCTCGGCGCAGGAGGGGACCATGCCGGGGGGCGGAGGCTCCGGGTAGAGGCAGCGGTAGCAGGGACCGTGCTCGGACCAGAAGACGGAGGCCTGGCCGTCGAAGCGGTAGATCGAACCCCAGACGTACGGCTTGTTCAGCAGCACGCAGGCGTCGTTGACCAGGTAGCGGGTCGCGAAGTTGTCCGTGCCGTCGACGATCAGGTCGTACTGGCTGAAGATGTCCATCACGTTGTCGGCCTCGAGCCGCTCCTCGTGAAGGATCACGTTCACGTACGGGTTGATGCCCTTGACGCTGTCACGCGCGGACTCGGCCTTGGAGCGGCCGATGTCGGACTGGCTGTGGATGATCTGGCGCTGCAGGTTCGACTCGTCGACCTCGTCGAACTCCACGATGCCGAGCGTGCCGACGCCGGCGGCGGCCAGGTACATCAGCGCCGGCGAGCCCAGGCCGCCGGCGCCCACACACAGCACCTTGGCGTTCTTCAGCCGCTTCTGCCCGTCCATCCCGACATCCGGGATGATCAGGTGGCGGGAGTACCTGCGAACCTCGTCTACGGTGAGCTCGGGGGCCGGCTCGACCAGGGGTGGCAGCGACACGGGGACTCCGTTGGTCGGTCTATCACTACGATTGTTCTCCCCGTAACAGTGCCATGGCCTTTTTCATTCCGAGACACCTGTTCCGATCCGCGAGACGATTTCGTCCCAGTAGCCGGGCATGGTCTCCCAGGGGTCGGTGCGCCCGCCGCGATCTGTGCGGTCGGTGAACCAGATGGTCGCGGCGCCCTGCCAGCGGGCGATGCGCAGTGCCTCGTCGAGATGCCCGAGGGGCACTCCGTGGACGAAGTGGCAGAAGCGGTCGGGCGGATAGTCGGCCGTCCACTCGGCAACCTGCGACCAGCGGTAGTCGCTCCACGAGCCGCGAAAGGTGACCAATTGGTCGGCGCACTCGGCGTAGCCCGGATGCGGGTGGGTGCCGTGACCGAGGACGATGTGGGCCTCGTCACGCAGGGCGCGGAGCGTGCTGACCGTGCGGCGGACCTCGGGCAGGGCGGCGCGCTCGGTCGGGCAGCGGTCGAGGAAGAAGCCGTCGACGAGGTACCAGTCGAGGTAGCGGTGGGCCTCGGCGATCAGCTCGTCGAATGGGCCGGCACCGTGGGGCGCGCCGCGGTGGCCGCTGTCGAAGCGGGCCGTGCTGCGGTGGGTCCTGCCCGCGTGGGTCGTGCCGCGGTGAGCCCTGTCGAGGTGCGCCCTGTCGAGGCGGGTCGTGCCGATGTGGGCTGGGTCGAGGCGGGCCGCGTCGAGGTGGCCGAGGACGCGGATTCCGGCGTTGCGGAGCCTGCCGGCGGCCTCCAGGCAGTGGGGGTCCGGGCGGGCGCCGGGGCCGTCGGCGACGTTGAGGACGACCCAGTCCAGGGGGGTGCCGGGGCGGGTGAGTTCGCCCCACTCGGTCGGGGCGAGCAGGGGGTGCGCATAGCCGGGGATGCCGAGGCCGGTGCGGAAGTCGGTGTTCGCTGCTGTCGGCGTGGCGCCGGTCAGATACGGCATGCCGCCTCCATCCAGATATCACCCAGGGACTCTTCGAGGTTGATCCGGGGGCGCCAGCCGAGACGGTCGCGGGCGGTGCGTACGTCGGCCTGCTGCCAGCTGCCGCAGCCGTCCGGGTACGGGTACGCGCCCGGGGAGACCTGGCCCGCTTGAGCGGCGTGGGCCGCATGGGCCACGTGTGTCGCGTGGGCGCCGTGGGCGGTGTGGCCGACGTGGGACAAGTGGTCCGAGTCGGGGCGCGGGTGGCCGATGGATGCCCGCAACGGGCCGGGCGGGCCGTCGAGTTCGTGGAGCGCGCCGCCGTAGCCGGCCACGCGGGCGAGCACGGCTGCGGCGTCGCGGAGGCGGACGGCGCGGCCCGAGCCGATGTTGATGACGCCCTGCGCGGCGGACAGCGAGGCGGCGTGGACTGCGCGGGCCACGTCGCGGACGTCGATGAAGTCGCGTTGGGCCCCGAGGCCGGTGAGTTTGAGCTCGCCGTCGCCCGACTGCATGGCGCGGCGCATGGCCTCGGCGAGGCGGCCGAGGGGGGAGCCGGCGGGGGTGCCCGGCCCTGCGGGCGAGAAGACCCGGAGGACCACGGCGTCCAGGCCGGAGCCCAGGACCAGTTCGGTGGCGGCGAGTTTGCTGACGCCGTACGGGCCGCCGGGGCGGGGGACGGCGTCCTCGGCCGTGGAGGAGCCGGGCTGGCTCGGGCCGTACTCGGCGCCGCAGCCGATCTGGACGAGGCGGGCGCCGCAGCCGCTGCGGCGCAGGGCCTCGCACACGGTGGCCACGGCGACGGTGTTGTGGCGGGTGAGTTCGCGGGCGCCGCCTCTGGTGGCGCCCGCGCAGTTGATGACCACGCCGGGGTGGACCGCGTCGAGGAAGCGGGTGAGGGCGCCGGGGCTGCCTGATGCGAGGTCGAAGCGGACGTCGGCGTCGTCACCGCGGCCCAGCGCGGTGAGTTGGACGGCGGGGTCGGCGAGGAGACGGTCGGCCACGAAGCGGCCGAGGTAGCCGTTGGCTCCGATCAGCAGGACTCTCATCGGGCGGCTCCCGGGGCCGAGGGGTGGTCGGGTCGGGAGGTGATCATTTGGGGTTCTCCTTCGGGGCGGACTTCAGGCAGAGGGGCTTTCGGGCCGGAGACGGCTTTGGGTAGAGGTGGCTTCGCGCGGGAGGGGACTTCGGGACAAGGGGCGTTCGGCGTGGCTGTGGGGGCGTATGCCTGCGGCGGCCCGGGGCGCCGGGTGAGGGCTCGCGGTGCGCCTGGGGCTGCGTTGGGGGGCGGGGCCACGCCGGGGGGTGTCCGTTCTCGGCCGGGCGGTCGCAGCGCCTCGAGAGGGGCCGTTTCGTGACGCCCGCCGCTGCGGGCTGGCACCCCCCGGTACGTCCCCCTGCCGCGGTACGCGGGTGCGGGCACGACGTGGTGGCTGTCGCGTCAGCATGCGTCGTCCGCCTTCGCGTGTGCCGATGCCCTCGTCACCGTGCGCAAGGCGTGCAGGAGGAGGGTCAGGGCGCCTGCACCGCAGGCGATGGTGGGGATCGCAGCCGGGCCCCATGTGTCGATCAGGGTCTGAACAGGGGTTGCCAGCAAGGCGCAGCCGGGGAGGCGGGCGGCGAAGAGGGAGGCCAGGGCCGTTGCCTCGGCAGAGGCTGCGGCGGTGAGGACGAGTACGGGGGCGTGGGTGAAGCCGTGGGTGGTGAGAAGGCGGGAGAGGAGCAGGAGGGCGCCCAGGGTGAGGGTCTGGGGGTAGGCCAGGGGCTCGTTCAGGGTGGTCGTCGTGAGGGTCAGCAGGGCCGCCACGGCGCAGAGGTAGAGGGCGAACGTGCCCAGGAGCAAGGGTTTTGCCGAGGTGGCGAACTCCTCCAGGGCTCGGCTCGCAGAGAGTCTGCGGCGGGCTCGTACGGCGAAGAGGTGGACGCACCAGGCCGCCGGGGCACAGGAGAGCGCGAGGGCCAGTACGGGGGCTGTGGTGAGGGGCCAAGGACCTTCGGCGGTGCCGGTGGGGAGGGCGTCCGGGCCACCGGCGGCGGCTGCCTGGAGGAGGCCGTCGCCGAGGAGGGCGTAGGCGATGAGCCAGCTGATCCGCGTGGTGGTGGGATGCGCTCGGTCCTTGCCGGCGAGGGGGCCTCGGGCCAGGGCGGCGCGCACGGCGAGGGCCACGGCCAGGGTTCCTGCGGCGGCCGCGATCAGGCGGGACTGGCCGTGGGTGAGGTGCAGGGCTGTCACGGTCGCCGCGCAGAGGGCTCCGGGGAGGAGGGTGAGGAGGATCCAGTCGGCTCGGGCGCGGGGGGTGTCCAGGGTCGGGGCGCCTGAGCGTGACTCCGCGTCGCGGGGCACTCGGGCGTACATCTCCTCCGCGAGGGAGAAGACGTCCCGGTGCAGGAAGCGGGAGGCGGTGCGGTCGGTGATGCCGTGGGCTTCCAGGCCGGCGGCGATGTCCAGGGGGTCCACCGCGCGTTCGCACAGGTCACGGTGACGGTGCATCAGCGCCTTCACGGGGTCGGCGCCCGCGCGACGGCTTGGGGTGGAGGCGGGGAGGGGGTCGGTGGCCGTTGGTCGGGTGCCGGTGGTGCGCGTGGGAGCAGGCGTGGGGGGAGGGATTCGTGCGTCGGCGTCGGCGGCGGTGGTGGGCGGCGCGTCGGCTGCCCCTTCCCTCGCGTCCGTCGATGCCGCCGCGTCCATCCCCAGGCCCGACACTCCCGCCCCGTCGTCCCGCGCGTATGCGTCCGGCGTGAGCCACTCCCCCGAGCGCTCGTCCCATGCGCCGGGGCTGGTGGGGGCGCCGGGGCGGTCCAGGCCTCCCAGGCCGTTCATCGCGCTCCCCCCGTCGCGGGCAGCGCGGTGGCGCGTACGGGGGCTCCTGGCGGCCGGGAGGGGCCACCGCGGGCGACCAGGCGTGCGGTTCGGTCGGTCCAGCGGCCGGGGACGTGGGCCTCGGCGGGGACGGCGAAGGGCAGGGGGGCGCCGGAGTCGTCGAGAACGACGCGGCGGACCGGAGTGCGCGAGACGATCTCCAGGTAAATGCCGTGAAATGCTGCGACGTTCTGCTCGACGGTGAACAGTTCGAGCGCACGCGCGCGTGCCGCTGCACCCAGGCGCTCGCGGCGCTCGGGGTCGCGCAACAGCGCCACACAGGCCTCCGCGAGCGCCCGGGGATTTCGCGGCGGTACGACGAGACCGGTGCCGCCGATGACCTCCACCACCGCACCGACGTCGGTGGACACCGTCGCGCGGCCGCAGAACATGGCCTCGACCAGGCCGATCGGGAAGCCCTCCACGACGCTGGACAGGACGACCACGGCGCCTGAGGCGTAGGCGTCGGCGAGGGCCGGGATCTCCGGGCCGCCGATCTCCTCGAAGGTGACCGGGTTGTGGCCGACCGTGTGCGGGCCCTCGGCCTCGTCGGGGAAGAGCTGCGCGGCCAGCACCTTGCAGTGGCCGAGATAGGCGGCGCCCTCGGTACCCGCGGCGGTGCCGACGATCCGCAGGCGGGTCTTCGGCTCCTCCTTGCGGACCTCGGCGAAGGCGTGCAGCAACGACACCAGGTCCTTGGCCGGTTCGACGCGGCCGACCCAGACGAGTGTGTCCGGGTCCGAGCGCTCAGGGCCCTCGCCGGCCTCCGCGAAGCGGTCGGCGTCCATGCCGGGGTAGACCGTGCGCAGCTTCGCGCGGTCGGCGCCGCAGCGTTCCTGCCAGCGGCGGGCATGGCCGTTGCCCGGCGTGATGAGGGCGGCCCGGGCGTAGGACTCGGCGGCGAGCCTGCCGTGGAGGGCAGCGAGCAGGGAGCGCACGGTGGGCGAGGAGTCGGTTTCGGCCAGGTAGTGCGTGCGCAGCCGGACCCCGTACTCGGTCAACAGCAGCGGTACGTCGTGGAAGTGGCGGGCGAGCAGGGCTGGCAGGGCCGCGGCGCCGCCGGACGTGGCGTGGCACAGGTCGACCGAGCCCAGGCCGTCGTCCTCGTACCAGTCGAGCGAGAGGGGGCGCAGGGCGCGTTCGAGATGGCCGGCAACGGCCAGCAGATCGGGGACGCGCGCCTCGCGCGCCGTGCTCAGGGCGCCCCGCGCCCGGCAGGCGCGCTCGAGGGTGCGTACGGCGGACTCGGAGCGGAGCGCTCCCACCAGCCCGCCCTCGTCGCGGGCGAGTTCGGCGAGGCCGTACAGCGCGTTGCCGAAACGGTCCGCCTCGGTGGCCGACGCGTCCTCGAGGGTTCCGGAGGCTTCGGTGGTGGCCCCTGCGCAGAGCACCGCCACCAACTCGCCGTAGCAGTCGGCGAACCGCCGGCGCGCGCGGCGCCCGTACACCACCCCGTCGTCCTCGGCCGCCCACAGCGGCGCCGTGCGCACCCTGCTGACCTGCGATGGCAGCGGGATCCAGCCCTCGTCCTCCTGGCGCTCGCTGCGGCTGAGCGCGTAGATGTCGAACTCGTGCTGTCCGAGCCCGCGCACGAGCCGGTCGCACCAGAGCCTGGCGTCACCGCTCACATACGGATAGCCACCCTCCGCAATCAGTCCGATGCGCACGAGTACACCCCCGATCTCCCTTAGGGGAGCCGCCGTTCCCCCGGCGGCTCACAGCGGGACGAACGTAAGCGGACAAGGCGGTGGCGCGACGGACGGTTGTCCATCGCGCCACCAAAAGGGGTGAACGGTCGTAACTTTCCCGTGCGGGTCGCGTTCCGTCGCGCTAAGAGAGTAAACGCGCACGCATCGTCACACCTGAACGGCTCGGACGGTCACACCGCGGCCAACTCCCGTCGCGCGGCCCGCCGCTGGGCCGCGATCCGCGGGTCGAGCGCGGGTACGGCGGCCAGGAGCTGCTTGGTGTACGGGTCCTGCGGGTTGTCGTACACCTCGTCGACCGGGCCCTCCTCGACGATCCGTCCGCCCCGCATCACCGCGACCCGGTCGCTGACCTGGCGTACGACGGCCAGATCGTGCGCGACGAAGACGAGCGCGAGCCCCAGTTCACGCTGCAACTCGCCCAGCAGGGCCACGACCTGGGCCTGCGTGGTGACGTCGAGCGCGGAGACGGGCTCGTCGCAGACGATGACGCGCGGGTCGGCGGCGAGCGCCCGCGCGATGCCCACGCGCTGGCGCTGACCGCCGCTGAACTCGTGGGGGTAGCGGTCGTAGTGCGCCGCTTCGAGCCCCACGCGCTCCAGCAGTTCCCGTACGCGCCCGCGGATGCGCCCCTCGTCGTCCTCGCCCCGCGCGCGGAGCGGGTCGGCGATCGACTCGCCCACGGTGCGGCGGGGGTTGAGGGAGGAGACAGGGTCCTGGAAGACCATCTGCACGGCGGGATTCACGCCCACGCGTGCGTGGCCGTCGTAACGCACCTCGCCCGACGTGGGCTCCAGGAGGCCGACCAGCATCCGCCCGAGGGTCGTCTTGCCGCTGCCGCTCTCCCCCACGACGCCGAGGGTCTCGCCGCGGCGGATGGTCAGCGTCACGTCGTCCACCGCCGTGAACGCCCGCTTCCCGCGCCCGAATTCACGCCGCAGGCCGGTCGCCTCCAGGACGACATCCGACGGGACATTCGACAGGACGACATCCGGCGGGACGACATCCACCGAGGCCTTCGTCGCTCCCTCCGGCCCCTTGGCACCCTCATGGATGGCGCGCGGCGCATCCACGCGCGGGACCGCGTGCAGCAGTTCGCGCGTGTACGGCTGCTCCGGAGTGCCCAGGACGTCGGCGACCGGGCCGCGTTCCACCGACCGCCCGTGGCGCATCACGAGCACCTCGTCGACACTCTCGGCGGCTACGCCGACGTCGTGGGTGACCAGGAGGAGGCCCATGCCGGTCTCCTCGCGGAGCGTGTGCAGCAGGTCGAGGATCTGGGCCTGGACCGTCACGTCGAGCGCGGTCGTCGGCTCGTCGGCGATCAGCAGGTCGGGCTCGCAGGCCAACGCCATGGCGATGAGGGCGCGCTGGCGCATGCCACCGCTGAATTCGTGCGGGCGGGAACGGGATCGGCGTGGTGCGTCCGGAATTCCAACCCGGTCCAGCACCTCGACCGCACGCGCGCGTGCCGCTCGTCGCGAGGCACGTGTGTGTGTGCGGTACACCTCGGCGATCTGGTCGACGATCGCGTAGTACGGGTCGAGCGAGGACAGCGGGTCCTGGAAGACCATGGCCGCCTTCCCGCCGCGCAATCGCCGCAGTTCGTCGTCCGACGCCTGCCGTACGTCGACACCGGCGACCTCGACCGACCCGGCGACCCGTGCGCCCGTGCCGCGGTGCAGCCCGAGCAACGCCGAGGCGACCGTGGACTTCCCGGAGCCGGATTCACCGACGAGGGCGAGGGCGGCGCCCTGCTCCAGCCGGAAGGAGAGGCCGTCGACGGCCCGCAAGGACCCGAACTCGACCGTCAGGTCGGTGACGTCCACGAGGCTCATGCCAGCACCACCCGTCGGTCGGCCACCGCGTACAGCACGTCCGCGACGGCGTTGGCGACGACCACGAAGAAGCCGATGACCAGGACCATGCCGACGACGACCGGGAGGTCGACGACGTTGACCGCGTGGACCAGTTCCTGCCCGATGCCGGGCAGGCCGAAGAGCGTCTCGGTGAGCACCGCGCCGCCGACCGCGCCGCCGAAGTTGTTGGCGTTGAGCGCGATGACCGGCGCGAGGGCCCCGCGCAGCGCGTGCCGTCCGATGACCGACCGCTCGCCCACGCCGTACGCCCGGAAGGTGCGGATGTGGTCCTCGGCCAGCGTCTCCAGCATGGACGCGCGTGTGAGACGGGCGAACGCCGCCGCCTCGATGAGGGCCAGGGAAAGCCACGGGAGCAGCAGGTTCCACGCCCACTGTTCGGGATCGTCGGTGAAGGCGACGTACTGCGGGAACGGCAGCAGTTGGAGCTGCCCGCAGACGACGATCATGAGCACCAGGCCGATGACGAAGACCGGCGTGGCCACGCCGGCGAGCGTGACGCCGGTCAGCAGCCGCTCCGTGAGACGGCCGCGTCGCCATGCGGACAGGACGCCCGTGCCGACGCCGAGGATCAGCCACAGCACCATCGCACCGAGCACGAGCGACAGGCTGACCGGCAGTTTCGCCAGGATCAGCTCCGTGACCTGCTGGTCGCTCTGGTACGACAGCCCGAGGCAGGGCGCCGAGCAGTGCTGCACGGACGCGCCCGTCGAGTAGTCCTGGCCGGCGACCAGGCCCTGCAGGAAGTGCCAGTAACGCGTGTACAGCGGGTCGTTCAGGTGCAGTTGCTCGGCGACCTGCTGCACCTGGGCGGGCGAGCAGCGCGGGCCGCAGGTGATCTGGGCGACGTTGCCGGGGGTGACGTAGAAGACGACGTAGACGATCACCGAGATGGCGAACAGGGTGACGACGACGCCGACGGTCCGGCGCAGAACGAAGCCGGTGAAACCGGTGAGACCAGTGAGACCGGTGAGCTTGGCAAGCCCGGTGAGCTTGGTGAGACCCCGGAAGCCGCTCATGCCTTGGCCTCCCTCTTGCGGCCCGTGCCCACGCGCAGCCGGGACGCCGCGCGCGGGTCGAGCGCCGTGCGCACGCCGTCGCCGAGGACGGTGAGGGCGAGGACGGTCACGAAGAGCGCGCCGGCGGGCAGCAGCAGGTACTGCGGTACGGCCTGGTACCAGACGTCGGCGGCGGTGAGCATCTGTCCCCAGGACGGCGTCGGCGGCTTCACCCCGACGCCGAGGAAGGACAGGGCGGCCTCCACGGAGATGTTGGCCGGGACCAGCAGGGCCGCGTACGTGATGACCGGTGCGGCGATGCCGGGCAGCAGTTCCCGGCGTGCAATGCGCCAGGTGCCCCAGCCGCTGAGCCGGGCGGCGGCGACGTAATCGAGCCCCTTCAGGGTGAGCGTCCGGGCGCGCACGATCTTCGCGATGTTGCCCCATGCGATCAGGCCGATCACGAGGGCGACCAGCACGGGTCGCGGGAAGCTCGACGGCACGATCGCGAGCAGCGCCAACGCCATGATCATCAGCGGCATCGCCACGATGACGTCGGTGAACCGGCTCAGCAGCTGATCGACCCAGCGGCTGCCGAGCGCGGCCGCGACGCCCACCACGACGCCGATGGCGACCTGGACGACGGTCGCGGCCAGGGCGACCCCGAGGGAGACCCGGGCGCCGTGGACCAGCCGCGCGAACAGGTCCCGCCCGGTCTGCGGTTCGACGCCGAGCCAGTGGTCGGCGCTCACTCCCCCGAAGGACCCGATGGGCACGCCCCCGCGCGCGGAGTCCACCAGGGACGGGTGGTAGGTGGTCGGGTCCTGGCCCTCTATCGCGGTGAGCAGCGGCGCGGCGAGCGCGACCAGGACGAGGAGCGCGACGACGGCCGCCGCGACGAGGGCGGCGCGCTGCGTCCGCAGCCGCCGCCAGAACTGACGGGCCCCCGAGGCCCCCGGAGCGGGCGCTCCGGGGGCCTCGGCAGCCTCGGTGACGAGAACTGCCTCACTCACGGCGCTACTTCACCGCGACCTGGGAGATGTCCAGCACGCCGCTCCAGTCGCTGATCACGACGTTCTTGACGTCCTCGCCGTACAGCCGCTTGTAGACGGGGTGGAACAGCGGCACGGTCAGCGCCTGTTCGCCGATCTTCTTGTCCAGCGCACCCCACCGCGCGGCGGCGGCGTCGAGGTCGGTCAGCTTGTTGATCGCGTCGATCTCGGCGTTGACGGACTTGTCGTCGAGCAGGCCCGTGTTGAAGTTCGCGCCGTCCTTGACGATCTGCCGGCCGTCGAAGATCGGGGCGAGGAAGGGACCGCCGGAGGGCCAGTCGGCACCCCAGTGCGCGAGGAAGAAGCCGGGCTCGGTCTTCACGTTGTGGATCTTGTCGGAGTAGTCGTTCTCCTCCAGACCCTGCAGCTTGACCGTGATGCCCGCCTTCTTGAGCGCGTCCTGGATCGCGGTCGCGATCTCGGGGCTGGTCTCGAAGTCCTTGGCGTTGGAGTGGGTCAGGGTGACGGTCAGCCCGTTCGCGTAACCGGCCTCCTTCAGCAGTTCCTTGGCCTTCGCCGAGGCGCCGGCCGCACCCGCCGGGAAGTGGTCGTACGCCGTGTAGCCGAAGGACTTCTGGTTCGGCAGGAAGGTGGTCGCGGGCTCGGCGAGCGCGGACCCGCCCGCCGCGTTCACCACGGACGACCGGTCGATGGCGTACGAGATGGCCTGGCGCACCTTGACGTTGTCGAACGGCTTGATCTTCGGGTTGAACGCGATGTAGTTGGTGTAGCCGAAGTGTCCGGTACCGACGCGCGCGGCCAGTTCCTTGTCACCGGTCACCTTGGCCAGCTCGGCCGGGCCGAGATTGGTGTCCGTGGTGACCGCGGCCGCGTCCGCACCCTGGGACGCGGACAGCCGCTGGTTGATCACCGACGAGTCGAGCCCGGACCGTACGTCGATCTTGTCGGGGTAGGCCTTGCGCTCCGCGTCCGTCGAGGCGGACCAGTGGGTGTTGCGCTCCAGGGTGAGCCGCTCGCCGTCGTTCTCGTTCTTCACGACCTTGTACGGGCCGGACGAGACCGGGTGCTCCTCGTACTTCGTGCCGGTGTCCTTGTCCTTGGGCACCGGCGTGAACTGCGTCTGCGTCGCCAGGTACGGGAACTCGCCCTCGGGCTTGTTCAGGTGGAAGACGATGGTCCGCTCGTCCGGCGTCTCGATCGCCGTCAGGCCCTTCTTGTTCTTGTACGGCCCCTGGTAGCCGGCCGCGCCGACCAGCCAGTCCCTCAAGTACGGGGCGCCGCCGGACAGTTCGGGGGCGAAGGAGCGCTCGATGCCGTACTTGATGTCGGCCGAGGTGATCGCGGTGCCGTCCTCGTACTTGAGGCCCTCCTTGAGGGTGTACGTCCACACGGTCGCGTCCTTGTTGGGGCGCCCGGTGTCGGTGGCGAGGTCGGGGACGACCTCGGCGCCGGCCTCACCGTTCTCGCGGTTGCGGGTGGTGAGCGTACGGAAGACGAGGGAAGGGACGTTTCCGCCGCCCGAGGTGTACAGACGGGCGGGGTCGAAGTCCTGCTGCGGATTGGAGTTCAGGACCGTGAGCGTGCCGCCCTTGTGGGGCGTGGAGTCGCCGCCGGCACTCTTGGCATCGTTGTCCTCAGGCCCGCAGGCGGCGGCGCCCGCTGCCACGACCAGGCTGACGGATGCCGCGGCCACGCGGCGCGCTATGACGGACGATTGACGCATCGGAGACGACCTCTCGGAATGATGAGTCTCGGATATCGAGACGAAATGACGCGGAGTGAGACGGAAGTGCACAGACGTCTGCCCCGGCGTCGGGTCGTCGGCAGCCCAAGAGCACGCCACGGGCCGGAAACCCGTCAGCGACTCACAGGAGTGAAGGAAGAAGATCGCGACGCGAACGCCAGGGGGCGGGCGTCAGCGACAGTCGATGTCGGCCACACACAGGGCGGTCACACCGATCAGCGCCAGCTCGATGGCGGCGCGAGAGGGGGCGTGACGGGTCGACATGTGCAGAAATATGTATGAACTCGCTGCACATGTCAATGTGACGTATGAGGCACCCGTCAACTCCCGGGATACATCCAGGGGTTGGCCCGGCAGCGGATCCCGTCGTGGTCGAGGAACTTGGTCTGCTGCTGCATGACCGGCGCGAGCTCGCCGTCCTTGTCGCAGGTCACATGGGAGTAGCCGAGCCGGTGACCGACCTCGTGGTTGATCAGCATCTGCCGGTACTCGTGGATGCGATCACCGTACGTCTCCGACCCCTGCGCCCATCGGTACGCATTGATCATGACGCGCTCGGTGGCGGCGGAGTCGCACGACACATTGTCGACGGTGGTGTCCAGGCCGGACTTGGCACACCACTCGGCCGTCGTACCGGGACTGGCCAGCGTGATCACGAAGTTCGGCGTGCCGGTGTAGATGCGCTCGAAGGTGTAGGCGCCGTTGTGCGCCCAGCTCCGGTCGTCGTTGAGCGTCTTCTGCACGGCCTCGGCGAAGAGCTCGCCGTCGAGACCGAGCCCCTGCTCCACGTCCACGCGATAGGTGTACTTCTGCCCCTTGCCGGGCGCCTTGGCGATCCCCGGGACCGCGTCGAAATTGCCCGACCCCTTGAGCTTGGCGCCGAGCGCGTACGTCTCGCCCATCTTCTGCTCGTACGTCAGCGGCGCCGGCACACTCGGCGAACTGTCCGGCGTCGGCCGCCCGTCGCCGCGCGAGGCCGAGTCCCGGGCGTCCCGCTCCTGGTCGGTGGCGGACTGCGACTGTACGTCGCCGTCGTCCTGCCCCTCGGCGACCTGACCGGCGACGACGACGGCCAGCACGGTGACGACGGCGGCTGCGGCGATGCCGGAGAAGGCCCGGCCCTTGGAGCCCTTCGCCGCCACGGGCTCGCCGGTCGGCGGGGCGTCGTCGTCATCGACGCCGGTGCCGGCATGCGTCCCGGTGCCGTCCGCGCCACCGGCGCCGGTCCTGGTGTCCCAGTCGGTGACGGTGGCGTACGGGTCGGAGGCGTGCGCGCTCTCGGTCGTACGGGGCGCGAAGACGTCGACGTCCGCGTCGCCTTCGAAGGCCTCGAGGTAGTCCTGCCGGGGCCCTTCGGACGGCGCTGCCCGCCGCGGCCGCGGCACCGGAACGCCGGTCACGGGCGGGGCGCCGGCCGCCGGCGCGCCGTAGGCAACGCCTGTGCGCCCCCTCAACTCGCCCCAGCCACCGCCGGACTCACGCTGCTCGGGGTGGCCGGCTCGGGCCTGGGGGGTGCCGTGGGCGGGCGTGCCGTCGGCGAAACGGGGCACGCCGTGAGCGGGGGTGCCGTCGGGGAACCTCGGAAAGCCATGTGCGGGCGTGCCGTCGGGCAGCCTCGGGACCCCCTGCGCGGGCGTGCCGTCAGGGAAGCCGCGACCTCCGTACGCCGGAGCTCCACCCGGCGGCATCCCCTGCCGGGCGGGCGGCGGCCCCGGCACCCGGCGACCACCGCCAGGTCCGCCGGACTGCGGCCAACCGCTCGGGCCCGCGCCCGGGGCCGGACCGGGCGGTCGGGCACCCGGAGTTCTACCGGGCCCCGCGCCCGGCACGGAAGTCCCCCGCTGGGCCGTGCCCGGCTCCGGCTGCGCTCCGCGGGGGTCCTGTCGTGCGGTTGTGTCGGCGGTGTCGCGCTTGGGCTTGGCGGCGGACCCGCGCCTGCTGTGGCGTCCCACGTCGCGCCTCAGCTCCCGGCGTTCTCGGTCACGGTGCCGTCGCCGCTCGCGGCGGCCCCGGCCCCACCCGCACTCCGTCTCGCGGCCCCGGCATCCGCCGCGTCGTCCGACTCCCCCGTCTCCGCGAGGAGTTCACCGAACGCCCGGGCGACCACCTCGGGGTACTCCATCATCGCGACGTGCCCGGCCTCCGGCAGGCTCAGCAGGCGGGAGTCGCGGAAGGCGCGCACGGCCCTGCTGCGCATGCGATAGCCCACGAGCTGGTCCCGGCCGCCGTAGATGAGCAGCGTCGGAGCCAGGACGCGCTCGGCCTGGCGCCACAGCGCGTGCTGGCCGCCCAGCGTGTAGGCGTTGACCAGCCCGCGCGCGGAACGCGTCATCGCGTCCCAGAAGTACGGCAGTTGAAGCCGTCGTTCCATCTCCTGGACGGCGTTGCTGAATCCTTCCGGCGTCACCCGGCCGGGGTCGCCGTAGCAGAGGTGCATCACGCCGCGGACCCGCTGCTCCGCCGACCACTGCCTGGTGACCCGGGTGAACAGCGCGGTCACGCCGGGCACCGAGAGCAGCGCGGTGGGCACGGCGCTGCGCTGGACACGGAGCTCGGGCAGGGCGGGCGACACGAGGGTGAGCGTACGGACGAGGTCCGGACGTACGGCGGCGACGCGCGTGGTGACCGCGCCGCCGAGCGAGTTGCCGAAGAGGTGTACGGGGCCGCGGTCGGAGGCGTCGAGATAGCGGATCACCGCGCGTGCGTGCGCGGTGATCGAGTAGTCGCCGTCGTCCGGTGGTGGCGAGTCGCCGAAGCCCGGCAGGTCGACGGCCTCGCAGTCGACCTCGCCCTCGAGCAGCTCCATCAGCGCCGACCAGTTCTGCGAGGAACCTCCGAGCCCATGGACGTACAGCGCGGGCGGCAGTCCCTCGCGCGCGGGCGGCCTCGACCGCACCGTCAGCGTGATCCCGGGCAGCCCTACCGATCGCAGCCGCTCCCCCTCGGCGACCCTGACGGTCGCCACCTTGGGGAGCACATTGGCGGCCGGCGCTGACGGGAGCTCGGTCGAAGACATGCGGCAATGTTACGAGACGATCACGCAGTGGTTCATGTGTTCGCCGTCACAAGTCGACACGTACATGGCAGCTTCCCGGCCGGGAAACCCGCCGGACGCATCGCGCTCACGGAAGCCATTCGGAGCACGCCCGAATTGCCCGTGGATCCCCCGCCGATCGCATAGCGTCCGGATCCGGTGTCTCCTAGGCTCGTACGCAGGGCACCCGGAAGTGGACCCCTGCTTCACCCAGGGACGTTGTGCCCCACGGGGACGTTCTAGGAAGGGAGCCCGCCATGGCCGTCGATCCCACCGACCCCGAGACCTTCGTGGACGACGACACCGAGCAGGACGAGGAGTACGACGTCGAGGCTCCCGCCGCCGACACGGCCGAGCAGCACGCCGATGTCCGGCGCGACCGGGACGACCGGCTGACCGGCGCGGACCAGGACCGGGCCAACGAGGCCGATCTCATCGAACAGGCACGCGTCGTCTCCATCGACGAGGACGACTATCGGTGACGCCGGCCATCGGCGACGGCTGCTGCCGGTGACACGGGCCGGCTCAGGGTGCCACTCTGCACGAACGAAGGTGAATGAAGGTACAGGTGGGCACGGAAGAGAGTGCCGTTGAACAGCAAAGAGACCATTTGCTGCCCGTTCCGGCCGGGTTTCAAACCTTCTGTGCGACTTTCGTCACCGTCCGGTCCGTGAAATTCTGCGCTCGCACCGCGCACACCAGGGTTACCGAAAAGTACGATGGCGGCGCGGCGCACACCGCGTGTGGACGACATTGGGAGGCGGCGTGACAGCCATCGAGCAGACAGAGGCGGCACGCCCGCGGGGCACTCGCCTGCCGCGCCGTGCCCGACGGAACCAGCTGCTGGGCGCCGCCCAGGAGGTGTTCGTCGCGCAGGGCTACCACGCTGCAGCGATGGACGACATCGCCGAGCGTGCCGGCGTCAGCAAGCCGGTGCTCTACCAGCACTTCCCGGGCAAGCTCGACCTGTACCTCGCGCTGCTGGACCAGCACTGCGAGTCCCTGATCCAGTCCGTACGGAACGCGCTTGCGTCGACGACCGACAACAAGCAGCGCGTACGGGCGACCATGGACGCGTACTTCGCGTACGTCGAGGACGACGGCGGCGCGTTCCGCCTGGTCTTCGAGTCGGACCTGACCAACGAGCCGGCCGTGCGCGAGCGCGTCGACAAGGTCACGAACGAGTGCGCCGAGGCGATCTGCGACGTCATCGCCGAGGACACCGGCCTCTCGCGCGCGGAGTCGATGCTGCTCGCCTCCGGCCTCGGCGGTCTCGCCCAGGTCGTGGCCCGATCCTGGCTGCACAGCGACCGCAGCGTGCCGCGCGACCAGTCGGTGCAGCTGCTGACGTCCCTCGCCTGGCGCGGCATCGCCGGCTTCCCGCTGCACGGCACCGAGCACCACTGAGCGTTGTCGGGCATTTGTTCCCGCCCCCTGTTCGCTCCTGGCGTTCTTGGGCGGAGCGTGCAGGTCCCCTCACCGGGCTAATGTGTGCTGGGTACGGCGCGGAAGATCGCGCACTTCACTGACCGTCGGAGGGACATAGCCGTGGAGGTCAAGATCGGCGTGCAGCACGCGCCCCGCGAGATCGTTCTGGAGAGCGGTCAGAGTGCCGAGGAGGTCGAGCGGGCGGTGTCCGAGGCGCTGGCCGGAAAGTCACAGCTGCTGACCCTCGTGGACGAGCACGGCCGCAAGGTCCTGGTCCCGGCAGACCGCCTCGCGTACGTGGAGCTCGGCGAGCCGGCCCCGCGCAAGGTGGGCTTCGGCGCGCTGTGAGCGAGAAGGCGCCGCCAGAACAGGCGTGACGGGAGGGGCCCGGCGACCACGGTCGCCGGGCCCCTCCCCGTTTCTCCACGATCGGAGCACGGGTCGATCACACAGGAGGATTGCATTCCGCAGGTCAGGGGTATGACGGGCTACGACCGGGTTCGAGCAGGTCGGCCATGTGGGAGGGACCCCAGCATGCTCTTGGAAGCGCTCAGCTCCGCGATCCTAGGCCTGGCCCTGGCATGGGCTGCCACCCGCCGCCTGCCGCACCGTCTGCCGACGAGTTCCCTGGTCCTGCCGACGGGCGTGGCGGGCGCCCTCTTCGGCGCGTTCATCACGCACACCGCGCTGGACTTCGGCAACCTCTTCGTGATCCTGATCGGCGCGGCAGTCGTCTCCGCCGCCTCTCTCTCCCTGCTGGTACGCCCCGCGGGAAGACTGAGCCGGCACTCGGCGACCGCGTAGATTCCGAGGACGACCGGCCGCCGGGTTCCTGACGCCTTCCGAAGGCCGAGGGTCACGTCCCGGCACCGGTCGGCAGAATCCAGCCCGTCCGGCACTTGAGGACAAGGCCCGTCCAGGGCCGCAGCGGGGGTCCGGGGGCCGCGGGCCCCCGGCACGCGGGGCAGTCGGCGCCTAAGCCGCCAGCCCCAGCGCTGCCATCCGCTTGGTGTGCGCCTCGGTGATCCGCGAGAACATCTTCCCGACCTCGGCAAGATCGAACCCGTCCGCGACCCCACCCACGAGCATCGTGGACAGCGCGTCCCGGTCGGCAACGACCCGCTGGGACTGCGACAGCGCCTCCCCCATCAGACGCCGGGCCCACAACGCGAGCCGTCCACCCACACGCGGATCCGCGTCGATGGCGGCCCGCACCTTCTCCACGGCGAACGACGCGTGCCCGGTGTCGTCGAGCACGGCCAGCACGAGCCCGCGCGAGTCCGAGTCGAGCCGCGCTGCGACCTCGCGGTAGAAGTCACTGGCGATCGAGTCACCGACGTACGCCTTGACCAGCCCCTCCAGCCAGTCCGAGGGCGCCGTCTGCTTGTGGAAGCCGTCCAGCGCGGCGACGAACGGCTCCATCGCCTGCGTGGGCTCGGCGCCGATCTCGGTGAGCCGGTCCCGCAGCTTCTCGTAGTGGTGGAACTCGGCCGACGCCATCTTGGCCAGCTCCGCCTTGTCCGCCAGCGTCGGCGCCAGCTTGGCGTCCTCCGCGAGCCGCTCGAACGCCGCCAGTTCCCCGTAGGCCAGCGCGCCGAGCAGGTCCACGACGGCGGCCCGGTACTGCGGATCGGCGGAGGCCTGCGCCCAGTCCTGGGCGGCGACCCCGGTGTGTGCGACGGTGCCGCCGGTCTCGACGGCGGAGTCAGCGGTGTCGGAGGCGTCGGGCGTGTTGTCAGGCGTCGTCATGAAGCGCACAATAGCCCGCTCTCCACGCCGCGGAAGTCCCTGGTCAATCACTGTGACGCCGACTACGTGACCAATTCGGCCATCGCATGTGCGCGTTTCCGGGGTATGGTGGTAATGCGCCCGCTGAGTACTCTGATGTATTCGACGGGCCGCACGTTATGAGGATGCCCGGTCGGTGGCCCGATCGGCTCCGACCCGACAGCCCTCCCCGGTCGTACGGCACAGATGCGTACGACGACCGGAGGGACACCCTCAGCGGTACGAGCGCTAGAGCGTCGGCAGTGGTCCCGTGTCCTACGGCCAATCCGTATGGCAGCCGACGTCCCCGGCACGGTCCGTCAAGACCCCCGCGCTCGCCTCGCACCGCGTACACAGAAGAGGCAGCACCCTGACTACGACTTTCCGAGAGCTCGGAATCCTTCCCGAGACCGCCGAGGCCCTTGAGGCCGTCGGCATCGTCAACCCCTTCCCCATCCAGGAGATGACCCTCCCCGTCGCCCTCTCCGGCACGGACGTCATCGGCCAGGCCAAGACCGGCACCGGCAAGACGCTGGGCTTCGGTCTCCCGCTCCTCGAGCGCGTCACCGTCCCCGCCGACGTGGAGGCCGGGCGCGCCAAGCCCGACGCCCTCACCGACGCCCCGCAGGCGCTCGTCGTCGTCCCCACCCGTGAGCTGTGCACGCAGGTCACCAACGACCTGCTCACCGCGGGCAAGGTGCGTAACGTCCGCGTCCTCGCGATCTACGGCGGCCGGGCCTACGAGCCCCAGGTCGAGGCCCTGAAGAAGGGCGTCGACGTGATCGTCGGCACCCCGGGCCGACTGCTGGACCTCGCGGGCCAGAAGAAGCTCAACCTCCAGCACATCAAGGCGCTCGTCCTCGACGAGGCCGACGAGATGCTCGACCTGGGCTTCCTGCCCGACGTCGAGAAGATCATCCACATGCTGCCGGCCAGGCGCCAGACCATGCTGTTCTCGGCGACCATGCCGGGCGCGGTCATCGGCCTCGCGCGCCGCTACATGTCGCAGCCCACCCACATCCGCGCCACCGCGCCGGACGACGCGGGCGCGACTGTCGCGAACACCTCGCAGCACGTGTACCGCGCGCACAACATGGACAAGCCCGAGATGGTCGCGCGCATACTGCAGGCCGACGGCCGGGGACTGGCCATGGTCTTCTGCCGTACGAAGCGCACCGCGGCCGACCTCGCCGACCAGCTCAAGCAGCGCGGCTTCGCGGCCGGCGCGGTCCACGGCGACCTCGGCCAGGGCGCCCGCGAGCAGGCTCTGCGCGCCTTCCGCAACGGCAAGGTGGACGTCCTCGTCTGCACCGACGTCGCCGCTCGCGGTATCGACGTCGAGGGTGTGACGCACGTCATCAACTACCAGTCG
The DNA here is from genome assembly GCF_055656945.1 of Streptomyces sp. NPDC111606. Lineage (NCBI taxonomy): Bacteria > Bacillati > Actinomycetota > Actinomycetes > Kitasatosporales > Streptomycetaceae > Streptomyces > Streptomyces sp. NPDC111606. The sequence continues at coordinate 523,369 of NZ_JBVKBY010000002.1, read as the reverse complement.
CCGGAAGAGGAGAAAACGTACCTGCACCGCATCGGCCGCACCGGCCGCGCGGGCGCCAAGGGCATCGCGATCACCCTCGTCGACTGGGACGACATCCCGCGCTGGCAGCTGATCAACAAGGCGCTGGAGCTGAGCTTCAACGACCCGCCGGAGACGTACTCCACGTCCCCGCACCTCTTCGAGGAACTGAGCATCCCCGCGGGCACCAAGGGTGTCCTGCCCCGCTCGGAGCGCACGCGCGCCGGGCTGGAGGCGGAGGAGCTGGAGGACCTCGGCGAGACCGGCGGACGCGGTGCGCGCGGTCGCGGTGGCCGAGGCGGCCGGGACGGCCGGGACGAGTCCCGCTCGTCCTCGTCGGACCGTGAGCGCCCGGCGCGTACGCCGCGTCGTCGCCGCCGCACGCGTGGCGGAGCAACGCTGGACGAGACGTCGGCGCCCGCCGTCGGTTCCGGAGCTCCGGAGGAGACCCCCGGGGCCACCACGGCGGAGTCCGTCAGGGAGCCCCGCACGCCGCGCCGCCGTCGCCGCACCCGCAACGGCGCATCGGCGGAGCAGGCCGTGACGGCCACGTCCTCGGCCCCCGAGCCCGCGGCCGCCGCGGAGGCAGCGGTCACGACGGCGGAGGGCCCGTCCCTGGACTCCGCCGAGGAGACCTCGGCGAAGTCGCGCCGCCGTCGGACCCGCAAGTCGGCGGAGCCGAAGGCGACTTCGGCTCCGGCCGTGGCGACGCCGGAGGCGCAGACCACGCAGGTCGCGGAGGCCGTGCAGGCGTCCGAGCCCGCTGCGGCTCCTGCGGCCGACGAGGCCCCCGCCACCAAGCCGCGCCGCCGCACCCGTAAGACGACGGCACCGGCGGAGACCGCCGTGGACACGGCCGAGGCCGCGCCGCAGACCCCGGAGGCGACGGAGACCCAGCCGCGCCGCCGGACCCGTAAGGCAACGGCTGCGGCCGAAGCCGTCGTCGACACGGCCGAGGCCACCGAGGCCAAGCCCAAGGCACGCCGCACCCGCAAGACCGCGGCGTCGGCCACCCCGGCCGCCGAGATCCCGGCCCAGACGGCCCAGGAGCCGGAGACCGCCGAGGCCAAGCCGAAGCGCACCCGCAAGACGGCCGCCGCCGCTGCGGAGGCCGCCGTCGACACGGCGGAAGCCGTCGAGGCCAAGCCCAAGGCACGCCGCACCCGCAAGGCCACCGCCGAGGCCGCCGTCGACACGGCCGAGGCCACGGAGGCGAAGCCGCGTCGTACGCGCAAGGCCGCCGCGACCGTCACCGAGCCGGAAGCCGCCGAGGCCAAGCCCCGCCGGACCCGCAAGGCGACTGCCGCTGCGGAGGCCGCCGTCGACACGGCCGAGGCCACCGAGGCCAAGCCCAAGGCACGCCGCACCCGCAAGACCGCGGCGGCGACCGTGGAGGCCGCCGAGATCCCGGCTCAGGCCACGCAGGAGCCGACGGCCGCTGCGGAGCCGAAGGCCACCGAGGCGCCCGCGCCGCGTCGCCGTACCCGCAAGGCGGCGGCGACCGTGGAGGCCGCCGACGGCGCGGCCGAGGCCAAGCCCAAGGTGCGCCGTGCCCGCAAGGCCACGGCCGCCACGGAGCCCGCGGAGAGCTGATCTCCCGTACGACGGCCCGGTCCCGCCTCGCGCGGGGCCGGGCCGTCGGCTTTCCCGGACCGACCCGTGGGGGTCCTACGGCCCACCCGCTACCCTCCCCCCGTGACCACCCAACCCGCCTTCACGCCGCCCCCGAACGCCCGCGCCTACGCCCTCCGCACCTCCCGCGGCGCCTTCGCCGTCGTCGACTCCCCCGCCGCTCCCGGCGTCGAAATCCGAGGTGCCGCCCTGCTGCTTCCCGGGTTCACGGGCAGCAAGGAGGACTTCAGGCTCATGCACGAGCCGCTGGCGGCGCGCGGCTACCGTACGATCGCCGTCGACGGGCGGGGACAGCACGAGTCGGACGGTCCGGAGCGCGACGAAGCGCCGTACGCGCGAGGCGAGTTGGCGCAGGACGTCCTCGCCCAGGTGGCAGCCCTCGGCACTCTCGACGCCCCTCTCCACCTCTTCGGCCACTCCCTCGGCGGCCAGATCGCCCGCGCGGCCGTCCTCCTCGACCACACCCCGTTCAGCTCGCTCACCCTCATGGCGTCGGGCCCCGCCCAGATCTCCGACTCCCAGCAGCAGCGCGTGAAGCTGCTGCGGGACGCGCTCGCGGTGATGACCATGGCCGAGACCTGGGAGGCGATCCTCGCGATGGGGCCGCCCGAGGAGGTCGGCGGGCCGGCGCGCGGCATCGGCGGCCCGGACCTGCTGCGTCGCCGCTGGCTCGGCACGAAGCCCGCTCAACTCCTCGCCACAGGGCGCCAGTTGACCACGGAGCCGGACCGCGTGGACGAACTCGCGGCCCTCCCGCTCCCGTTCCACGTCCTGTCGGGCGCGAGCGACGACACCTGGCCGGTCCCGCTCCTCGACGACATGGCCGCACGGCTGAACGCCCGCCGCACCGTCATCCCCGGCGCCGAGCACTCCCCCAACGCCGACCAGCCCCTGCGCACCTCCGAAGCCGTCGCCGACTTCTGGGACAGTGTCGACGGGGCCGGCGCCCAGGTCCAGTACGGCGCGTAGTCCCGGTCCGGCACCTGGTCCAGTGCTGCTGCGCCTGGTCTAGTACTGCGCCTGCAGGTGCTCCCAGAACCCGTCCCGCAGCGCCCGCCGCAGATCCGCCTGCCCGCGCAGGGAGTACTGCAGCAGCCCCTCGGCCTCCACCAGCAGGTCCTGGTCGACGGACCCGGGCAGATACGGATGTCCGGGCAGCAGTTCCACGAGCGACTCCCGCCCCCGCGCAGCGAGCCACTTCGCCGCGATCTGGGCGCCGACGAACCGGACGTCCTCCCGCGTCGGCCGGGCTCCCGCCGTCTCGAATGCGGCGGCCGTGCGCCGGGAGACGTAGGGCTTGAAGAAGTCGAGGTCGAGGGTGCGCTGGCTGTCGACCTCCCAGAGCAGGGGCTCGGCCTGGTTACGGCCTTCCGGCGCCTCGATGCCCCACAGGTGCACCCGCGCCCCGTACCCCTGCGCGGCCTCGACCGCCGACACCAGGTCCTCGTCACCGCCGAGCAGGGCCGCGTCGCTGATGGCGCGGTGCCTGGCCAGGGACTCGAGGTCGGTCCTGATCAGCGAGTCGACGCCCTTCTGCTGGTTGTTGGCGTTGAGGTTCCCCAGCCGCACCTTCACGTCGGGGAGCTCGGCGATCGACTGCTGTTCCGCGGTATGGATGCGTCGCCGGGCGCCGTCGTACCAGTAGACCCGCAGCAGCCTGCTGTCCGCGAAGATCGTGCGCGCCCGGTCGATGAGCGCCTCGATCAGCCCCTCGGCGTCCAGATCGAAGGCCCGGCGGTCCTCCGTCCCGGCGACCAGCCGTCCCGCGGCCGCGTAGAGATAGCCCGCGTCGACGAAGATCGCATGGGTCGAGGGCGTCTTCGCCACCTCGGCGAGCATGCGTTGCAGCAGCTCGTTGATGTGGTCGATGCGGGCGCCGAGCGCCGCGAGGTCGTCGTTCATCGCCACCATTGTCCCGGCGGTCACGCTGCGAACACAACCGGTCCCGGTCAGTCCCGCCTTGATCTCTGGACGACCGTTTACCGGTCAGTAGTTAGACGTTCGAAAAATTTCTTTAGCGTAGGGAATGTTTGTAACACGAAGCACGTTGCATACGTGTGTAACCAAGTAGTTCTCCTCAGTTCTCCTCAGGAGGATGACCAGACGAAGGGAGAAGCCCTTGCGCTTCGAAATCATGCGACTCGACGAGTTCGACGGTACGCCCGTGGACAGCACCGTCGTGGACGCCGCCTCCGTCAACCGGATCGTTCAGCAGGCTGCCGCCACCGGACAGCGGCTGTGGATCCGACCGGCCGACACCTCGGCCTCATAACAGACGCGGATCACCGCAGTAGCTTCGAAGCCCCCGTACGGCACTGACGCCGACGGGGGCTTCGCGCATCCGGGAGCGGTTCCGCGGGACGCTTTCGAGAGCTCAGGCGCCCTGGATCACCTGGGTGACGCCGTTGATGATCTGCTGCACCGCGATCGCCGACAGCATCATCCCCGCGAGCCGTGTCACCAGGACCACGCCGCCGTCCTTGATGACCCGGATGATCAGCAGCGAGTACCGCATCACGAGCCACAGCACGACGTGGATGGCGAGGATCGCCGTCCACACCGACGCCTGCATGGCGACGCTGTCGGCCTTCTGCACGGCGAGGATGACCGACACGATCGCGCCCGGCCCGGCGAGCAGCGGCATACCCAACGGGACGAGAGCGACGTTCACGTCCTTGGTCTGCTTGGGCTCGTCCGTCTTGCCGGTGAGCAGGTCGAGCGCGATCAGCAGGAGCAGCAGCCCGCCCGCGATCATCAGCGCGGGCACGGAGACGTGCAGGTAGTTGAGGATCTGGTGGCCGAGGAGCCCGAAGACCGTGATCACACCGCCCGCCACACAGACGGCCTGGAGGGCCATCCGCTTCTGCACCTTGGCCGGCCGGCCGGAGGTGAGCGCGAGGAAGATCGGGGTGATCCCGGGGGGATCCATGATGACGAAGAGGGTCAGGAAAAGGGAGCCGAAGACGGCGAGGTCGAACATGGGTGCCTTGCAGAGAAACGGAACGAACGGGACGCGAGAGTGAGGCTGTGACGGGGTGGAGCTGTGACGGGGTGAGCCTCAGGCCCCGCCGGTCCCCGGCACGGGAAACGCCCCGGTGGCCCGCCGCGTGATCTCGCCGTACACCTCGGGGTCCGTCGTGTACTCGCCGAGCACGCACGTCTTGCGGCTGCCGTGGTAGTCGCTGGAGCCGGTCGTCAGCAGCCCGAGCTCCTTGGCGAGTCCGCGCAGCCGCGCCCGCGTGTCGGGGTCGTGGTCCATGTGGTCGACCTCGATGCCGTCGAGCCCGGCCGCGGCCAGGTCCGCGATGGCGGACTCCGGCACCGTACGGCCCCGCTTGCTCGCGGCGGGGTGCGCGAAGACGGCGACGCCGCCCGCTGCCTTGATCAGCCGGATCGCCTCGAACGGGTCGGTCTCGTGCTTCTCCACGAAGGCCCGGCCGCCGTCGGCCAGCCAGTCCTCGGTGAAGGCGTCACCCACGCTCGGTACGACTCCCAGCTCGACCAGCGCGGAGGCGACGTGCGGCCGCCCGACCGAGCCCTCACCGGCGATCCGCAGCACCTGCTCCCAGGTGACGGGCACGCCCAGCCCGTTGAGCTTGGCGACCATGCCCTGGGCCCGGGGCACCCGGTCGTCGCGCACCAGCTCCCGCTCGGCGAGCAGCGCCGGCTCCTCGGGGTCGAAGAGGTAGGCCAGCATGTGCATGCTGATCCCGTCGAAACGACAGGACAGCTCGGCGCCGGTGACGAGGGTGAGCCCCTGGGGCAGCGCGGCGATGGCCTCGGCGTATCCGCGGGTGCTGTCGTGATCGGTGAGCGCCACGACGTCCAGTCCGGCCGCGGCGGCGCCCAGCACCAGCTCGGCGGGAGTGTCCGTGCCGTCGGAAGCGGTGGAGTGGGTGTGCAGATCGATACGCACGACACGAACTCCATTCACTGACGGTACGGAAGGGGACGCTCAAGGATAACCAGGTTTTCAACAGCCCTTGTCACACCCGCACCGCCCGAGCGCCCCCTACGGGCAACGCCCTGAAGGGGCGCGGGGAACTGCGCGATCAGCCACGAACCCACCCGCAGCCGCGGACCGTCCCCGGCCACCCGAGCTCTTGGGCGCACTACGGCCCGGCCCAGCGGAGCGCTACGGCTCCAGCAAGCGCGGCGACAAGGCCCCGCAGGGCACCAGCTCCAGCTCGGCCCCCGCGTCCCGCAGATCCGTCAGCACCAGCTCGTCGTACATGAGCAACCCCGACTGCTCGGGCCACACAACCGCCCACAGCCACATACCGAGCGCCTCACCGGCGAAGACGGCACGGTCGTCGGGGGCGCCGGCGACATGCCACAGCGGGGTCGGGCGGCCGGCGGCGAGGACCTTGGCCTGGGGTGGCTTCTCGACGTTCATGTACGACCCCGGGTCCGGACCGTCGATGCCCGCGTAGCGCGCGCCGAGGCCGACGCCGAGTTCCTCGGCGACCAGGATCAGCTCACCCATGCCGCCCAGCGGACCGGGTCCGGAGCAGGCCACGGCGGTCGCGCGGCCGCCACTGCGGTCGTCGCCCGCGCTGGCGACACCTGTGAACAGCCAGCCGATCGGCAGCGGCCACGGCATCCACACCGGCACATGCGTGCGATGCACGACCACACCGAGGGCCTCGACGCTGGGCGGGATCACGGGCTGCACCGGGTGCACGGTGCCGTGCACATCGCACTGCCAGGTGTCGGCGAAGAGTCCGGGAGCCCTGACCCGGCCACCACACTTCGGGCAACTGGGTTCGCCCCTCATAGGCCCCCACGGTCCTACCCCTTCTGCGCCACGTCAAGGACGATCACCCGTCCGGACGGAACCCGTGCCGATCCAATATAGATGTAGCTTGCATTAATTAGACTAGCTAACATACTCTGTGCATCGGCCACCTACCTCGGTGCGGATTGGAGAACGCAATGGACCCCTTCGACGCGGGAGCGGGCAGCATCCTGCGGCAGCCGAGGGCCGTGTGGGCGACTGCCGGCGCTTCCGTAGTGGCCTTCATGGGCATCGGGCTCGTCGACCCGATCCTGCCGTCCATCGCCGGCGGCCTGCACGCCACCGCCGGCCAGGTCTCCCTGCTCTTCACCTCGTACTTCCTCATCACCGCCGTGGCGATGCTGGTCACCGGATTCGTCTCCAGCCGCATCGGCGGCCGCAAGACCCTGCTGCTCGGCCTCGCGTTCGTGATCGTCTTCGCCGGGCTCGCGGGCACGTCCGGATCGGTCGGCGAGCTGGTCGGATTCCGGGCGGGCTGGGGGCTCGGCAACGCGCTCTTCGTGTCGACGGCCCTCGCCGTCATCGTCGGCGCGGCAGCCGGCGGCAGCGCGGCGGCGATCCTGCTGTACGAGTCCGCCCTCGGCCTAGGCATGGCATGCGGGCCGCTGCTGGGCGCACTGCTCGGGGACGCCAGCTGGCGCTACCCGTTCTTCGGTACGGCCGCACTGATGGCGGTCGGCTTCCTGTGCATCGCGGCGTTCCTGAAGGAGCAGCCGAAGCCGGCCCGCAAGACCTCGCTGCTGGACCCGATCAGGGCCCTCGGCCACGGCGGCCTCGCGTCCGTGGCGGTCTCGGCGTTCTTCTACAACTACACGTTCTTCACCGTGCTGGCCTTCACACCGTTCGTGCTGAACATGAGCCCGTACCGGTCGGGCGCGGTGTTCTTCGCCTGGGGTCTGCTGCTCGCCGTGTTCTCGGTGATCGTGGCACCGCGCCTGCAGAAGCGGTTCGGCTCACTGAAGGTGCTCGGCGGCTCACTGGTGCTGCTGGCCCTGGACGTACTCGTCCTCGGCTACGGCGACCACACCACCGCCGTCGTCTGCACGATCCTGTCCGGCGCGTTCATCGGCGTGAACAACACCGTCTACACGGAACTGGCGCTCGGCGTCTCCGACGCGCCCCGCCCCGTGGCGAGCGCGGGCTACAACTTCGTGCGGTGGTTCGCCGCGGCGGCCGCACCCTATTTCGCGCCGAGGATCGAGGAGTGGACCGGCAGTCTCCGCATCCCCTTCGTCGTGGCGGCCGTCACAGCCGTACTGGGCTCACTCGTGGTCGTCGTACGGCGGAAGTCACTGGCGCACGGAGCCGAGGAGCCGGCGCCGGCGCACGCCACCGAGGACAGCGTGGCCGTGTTCGCCAACTGACGCTTTTCAGCCACCGGTTGGTGAGGTTGCTCACGCGGTGTCAGTCCAGCGGGACGGACGTTCGGGCGGGATCCCGGAGGTCCGTCCCGTTCGTCAGCCAGCGCTCCTGGAGGGCCTGGGCGCCGTGCACCCGCTTCCAGGCGGCCTCGTTCGGGGTCATGGGAAGCAGCGGCAGGAAGTGCACCGGGTCGGCAGGCTCGTCGAGTTCCAGGTCCTCGACCAGACCGCCCGGCTCGGCGACCAGGACCGAGGTGAACGGGGCCCCCGGCCACAGCGGTTCACCGACGTCCAGCGAGGCACCCGGAGCCACGATCACGCCCTCGACCTGCGGGGACGCGGCGAGCACGGCGAGCGGGCGGAGCACCTTGTCGGTGTCGGCGAGCCCGGAGCGGACCGAGAGCACCAGCTCGGCGCGGGGGCCCTTGACCGGATCGGCGACCATCGCGTTGGGGTCGTTCATGGGATGCGCGGACATGCCGAGAGTGGCGTAGCGCACGAGGTCTCCCTCCTGGAAGCGGAGCACCTCCATGCGGTCCGTACCGAGGAAGGTGACCGCCGCGCGTGCGTCCGGTTCGCCCAGCGCGGAGCGCAACCGGGCTTCGACCAGAGGGAGAACATCAGCCATGAGCCGAGCATAGAACTCGTCAGTACCGGGCAAAGGAGCGCCTTGACACTTCAGTCGGCTGATACTCTTGCCCGGTGTTCGGGACGGCATGCAGAAGCTTCGCGATCGAGTCCTGACACCGAATTGAGACTCCCCTACGGGGAACCCCGAACGGGGTATGGATCGTCCCTCACGAGGGACCGGCCGGAGGAGGTGGGGCTGTCATGGATCGAAGTCGACCGTGCAGTACCACTCGCTCTTCCCGCCGCTGATGTAGCTGATTCGGCTGTTCCGCCTCCGGCTGACCGCCGCCTTTCATGCTCGCGTCCTCACGCGGAAGAGCACTTCGTTTCGCTTTGCCTGATCTGTCTGATCTGAATCAGCAACGAAGCCCATCACCGCGACGGTGCGGTGCTCCCCGCTTTGTGGACGTGCCAAACATCCTGAAGTCAGGACGTCCCCATTCCGGGTAGTTCCAACCGTGCTGCGGCCCCCCACGCTTCGTTGCCCGTTGCGAAGGAGCTTGCTCATGTCGATGATCCGCGACCTGCGCGCCGTGGTCCGCCCGTCCCGCGTCTCGCTGCGCAAGGACACCGGCACGTACGACACCACCCGCGACCCCGCGACGCCCTCCGCCGTCGTCGACTGCGCCGTCTACCGCAACGGCGCCCGCGTCGAGACCCCGCAGCCGCTGACCCCGCACGAGGCGATGCGCCGGGTACGGCGGGACGGAGGGTTCGTGTGGATCGGGCTGCACGAGCCGACCGAGGCCGAATTCGCCGGTATCGCCAGTGAGTTCGGGCTGCACCCGCTGGCCGTCGAGGACGCGGTGCAGGCGCACCAGCGCCCCAAGCTGGAGCGCTACGACGACTCGCTGTTCACCGTCTTCAAGACGATCCACTACGTCGAGCACGACGAACTCACCGCCAACAGCGAGGTCGTCGAGACCGGCGAGGTCATGTGCTTCACCGGCCGGGACTTCTTCATCACCGTCCGGCACGGCGGGCAGGGCTCGCTGCGGGCGCTGCGGCACCGGCTGCAGGACGACCCCGAGCTGCTCGCCAAGGGCCCGTCGGCCGTGCTGCACGCGATCGCCGACCACGTCGTCGACGGGTACATCGCCGTCGCCGACGCGGTGCAGGACGACATCGACGAGGTGGAGACCGAGGTCTTCTCGCCGGGACGCAAGGGCACGCCGCGCGGCACGGACGCGGGGCGGATCTACCAACTCAAGCGCGAGGTCCTTGAGTTCAAGCGCGCCGTGTCGCCGCTGCTGCGGCCCATGCAGCTGCTGAGCGAGCGGCCGATGCGGCTGATCGACCCGGACATCCAGAAGTACTTCCGGGACGTCGCCGACCATGTCGCGCGCGTGCACGAGCAGGTCATCGGCTTCGACGAGCTCCTCAACTCGATCCTGCAGGCCAACCTCGCGCAGGCGTCCGTGGCGCAGAACGAGGACATGCGGAAGATCACCTCATGGGCCGCGATCATCGCCGTACCGACGATGGTGTGCGGGGTCTACGGCATGAACTTCGACTACATGCCGGAGACGCACTGGAAGTACGGCTACCCGGTGATCATGAGCATCACGGTGGCCATCTGCCTGGGCATCCACCGCACGCTGAAGCGCAACGGATGGCTCTGAGCGGCCCGATCCGGCGACTCCGACGGGGCCGCAGGCGCCTGGATAGGCTTGGGCCATGACAAGCGAGCTGCTCGACCAGGCCCTCGTCGAGGAGGCCACGAAGAAGTCCGGCCTCATCTGGGTCAGGGGACCCGGCGCCCCGGCCCGGGCGCTGTGGCACGCGTGGCACGAGGGTGCGGCGTGTGTGATCGGCGACGGGCCGGGCGAGCAGCCGCTGCCGGGGCTGGCCGACGGGGCCGAGGCCGAGGTGACGGTCCGCAGCAAGGACAAGGGGGGCCGGCTGGTCTCCTGGGCGGCGAAGGTCGTGGAGCTGGCGCCGGGCTCCGAGCAGTGGGAGGCGACGGTCGCCGAGCTGAAGGGCAAGCGCCTCAACGCGCCCGACGGTGAGGCCATGCCGGACCGCTGGGCCCGCGAGTGCCGGGTGCTGCGCCTGGAGCCGACCGGAGGCACCGCCCCTCTGCCGGACGGCTCACTGGCCGAAGCCCCCCTGCCGTCCCCGGCGACGACACGTGAGCCGATCCCCGCGGGGCTGCCGCGGCTGCTCCTCAAGAAGAAGCGGCGCCGCTAGGCGGCCGCTGCTCCGCCGGGCGGGTCACTGAGCGGGGCGGTTACCGAGCAGCGCCGTCAAGACGTCGGCAGCTGCTTGCCGTAGTCCACCGTCTCGTCCTTGGCCGGCTTCTCCAGCGGGAAGTCCTTGCCCCAGGCCGAGAAGGTCAAGGTGCCGCCGCCGCCCGCGCGCGTGAGGCGGAGCGGGTACGGGGTGCCCTCCAGGGAGACGTCGAGGGTGCCGCCGGCACCCTTGTCGCCGGTGATGCGGATGATGCGGGTGCCCTCCTGCTCGTGGTGCCCGTCGGTGGCGAGAGCGCCGTGGAGCGTCAACAGGCCGTCGAGCAGGACACCCTTGTCCGTGAAGCCGCTGAACTTCTTGTACGACGGATCCCCCTCCGGCACCCTCACGTACTTGCCGTTCAGCTTGTCCGCCGCCGCGTCGGTCTTGGCGCCGTCCGCATCGCTCCAGAACCCGGCGTCGGCCTTCAGATACAGCTGCTCACCGATCCGCAGCAGCTGGAAGGTGGCCCCCTGGGCGGTGACCGACCCCGTCCCACCGTCGGACTTCAGCTGCATGTCGAGCTTGTAGGTGCGCCCGCTGGTGACCACGCTCCCGGCGAGGCGGACCGCTTCTGCGGAGTCGGCGGCCTTGCGGGTCTTGCGCTGGATCTCGGCGGCCGGCAGCTTGCCGACCCCGTTGGTGCCCTCGTCCGGGTCCTCACTACTGCATCCCGTCAGTCCGGCTCCCGACACGACCAGCGCGCACACGGCGCTCAGCATCGCGGCCCGGCGAATACGACCCTGAGGAATCGCAGGCACAGGTGGGGCTGCCTTTCTGTTGTGGGACCCGAGCGGCGTACCGCAGCGTACCGGGGTGTCAGGGCCCAGGCGGAGCCAGTCCGTCCGGACTGCTCACCAGGGCGTATCGGATCCGGACGGGCTAGCCTGAAGCCCACCCGAGCGGGCAATTCGGGTAAGCGGCACAGCCCGCGAACAGGCAAGCGCAACGACAGGCAAAGGAGCCTCAGCAATGGCAGCCGGCGCTCCCCGGATCTTCGTCTCGCACCTCGCCGACGTCGCCGCGTTCGACCCGAACGGCGACCAGGTGGGCCGGGTCCGCGATCTGGTCGTCATGCTGCGCGTCGGCCGGCGCCCGCCACGCCTGCTCGGCCTGGTCGTCGAACTCTCCACCCGGCGCCGCATCTTCCTGCCCATGACCCGCGTCACCAGCATCGAGTCCGGCCAGATCATCACCACCGGCGTGCTCAACGTCCGCCGCTTCGAGCAGCGCCCCACCGAGCGCCTCGTCTTCGGCGAGCTGCTCGACCGGCGCGTCACCCTCGTCGAGACCGGCGAGGAGGTCACCGTCCTCGATCTGTCGGTCGGACAGCTACCGGCCCGCCGGGACTGGGAGATCGACAAGGTGTTCGTCCGCAAGGGCGGCCGCAGCGGTGCCTTCCGGCGGGCCAGGGGCGAGTCGCTGACCGTCGAGTGGTCCGCCGTCACCGGCTTCACCCTGGAGGAGAAGGGACAGGGCGCCGAGAGCCTCCTCGCCACCTTCGAGCAGCTGCGGCCGGCCGACCTCGCCAACGTGCTGCACCACCTCTCCCCCAAGCGCCGTGCCGAGGTCGCCGCGGCCCTCGACGACGACCGCCTCGCCGACGTTCTCGAAGAGCTCCCCGAGGACGACCAGATCGAGATCCTCGGCAAGCTGAAGGAGGAGCGTGCCGCCGACGTCCTGGAGGCCATGGACCCGGACGACGCGGCCGACCTGCTCGGTGAGCTGCCGGAGGAGGACAAGGAGCGGCTGCTGAGCCTGATGCAGCCCGCCGACGCGGCCGACATGCGCCGTCTGATGGCGTACGAGGAGCACACGGCCGGCGGTCTGATGACGACCGAGCCGGTGATCCTGCGCCCCGACGCCACCGTCGCCGACGCCCTCGCCCGGGTCCGCAACCCCGACCTGTCCCCCGCCCTGGCCGCCCAGGTCTACGTCTGCCGGCCGCCCGACGAGACCCCGACCGGCAAGTACCTCGGCACGGTCCACTTCCAGCGGCTGCTGCGCGACCCGCCGTACACGCTGGTCAGCTCGATGGTCGACGAGGCTCTGGAGGCCCTGGACCCGGACGCGGAGCTGCCGGTCGTCGCCGGGTTCTTCGCGACGTACGACATGGTCGCGGCGCCCGTCGTAGACGAGTCCGGGTCGCTGCTGGGCGTGGTGACCGTGGACGACGTACTGGACCACATGCTGCCCGACGACTGGCGGGAGACGGAGTTCCATCTGGACGAGGGCGCGGGCGCGGGCGAGGGGGTGACCGTGCATGGCTCCTGAGCGCGAGGGCACGCGCGAGCGCGTCGTGTCGGGCGCCACCGCGACCACCCGGGCGCCCCGTACCCGCCTCGACCAACCCCGCCCGCCGCGCCGCCGGATCCTGCCCGAGTGGGATCCGGAGGCCTTTGGACGGCTGTCGGAGCGCGTCGCCCGCTTCATCGGCACCGGACGGTTCCTCGTCTGGATGACGATCGTGATCATCGTGTGGGTGCTGTGGAACATCGCCGCACCCGGCGATCTGCGGTTCGACGAGTACCCGTTCATCTTCCTGACGCTGGCCCTGTCCCTGCAGGCCTCCTATGCCGCCCCGCTGATCCTGCTCGCGCAGAACCGGCAGGACGACCGCGACCGGGTCAACCTGGAGCAGGACCGCAAGCAGAACGAGCGGTCGATCGCCGACACGGAGTACCTGACCCGCGAGATCGCCGCGCTGCGCATCGGCCTGGGCGAGGTGGCCACCCGCGACTGGATGCGCTCGGAGCTGCAGGACCTGCTGAAGGACCTGGACGAGCGGGGCAACGGTCACCGGCACGGCGGTCACCGCGAGCGCGGGGTATTCCCGGCAGATCGGTCTGCGGGACGTGACGTAGACGACCGCTGACGGGCTTACCGGGGCATGGCTACCGCGCCGTACCATCGTCCTATGGCTACGGAAGACGCGGTGCGCGAAGCGCTGGCGACGGTGAACGACCCCGAGATCAACCGCCCCATCACCGAACTGGGGATGGTCAAGTCGGTGGAGATCGGTGCGGACGGTGCGGTCGCGGTCACCGTGTACCTGACGGTCTCCGGCTGCCCGATGCGCGAGACGATCACCCAGCGCGTGACGGACGCCGTCTCCGCGGTCGAGGGCGTCACCCGCGTCGAGGTCACGCTCGACGTGATGAGCGACGAGCAGCGCAAGGAACTGGCGAACGCCCTGCGCGGCGGCACAGCCGAGCGCGAGGTCCCCTTCGCCAAGCCGGGCTCGCTGACCCGCGTGTACGCGGTCGCCTCCGGCAAGGGCGGCGTCGGCAAGTCGTCCGTGACGGTCAACCTGGCGGCGGCGATGGCGGCCGACGGCCTCAAGGTGGGCGTCGTGGACGCCGACATCTACGGCCACAGCGTGCCGCGCATGCTGGGCGCGGACGGGCGTCCGACCCAGGTCGAGAACATGATCATGCCGCCGTCCGCGAATGGCGTGAAGGTCATCTCCATCGGCATGTTCACGCCGGGCAACGCCCCGGTGGTCTGGCGCGGCCCGATGCTGCACCGTGCGCTCCAGCAGTTCCTGGCGGACGTGTACTGGGGCGACCTGGACGTCCTGCTCCTGGACCTTCCCCCGGGCACGGGCGACATCGCGATCTCGGTGGCCCAGCTCGTCCCGAACGCGGAGATCCTCGTGGTCACCACGCCTCAGCAGGCGGCCGCCGAGGTCGCCGAGCGGGCCGGCTCCATCGCCGTCCAGACCCACCAGAAGATCGTCGGCGTGGTCGAGAACATGTCCGGCCTGCCCTGCCCGCACTGCGACGAGATGGTCGACGTCTTCGGCACGGGCGGCGGCCAGGTGGTCGCCGAGGGCCTCACCCGCACGACCGGCACGAACGTCCCGGTCCTCGGCAACATCCCCATCGACGTCCGCCTGCGCGAAGGCGGCGACGAGGGCAAGCCGGTCGTCCTGACGGACCCGGACTCCCCGGCCGGCTCGGCCCTGCGCGCGATCGCGGGGAAGCTGGGAGGCCGCCAGCGCGGCCTTTCGGGCATGTCGCTGGGGATCACGCCGCGCAACAAGTTCTGAGTCCGGTACGACGATGGGGGCGCCGTCCGGTGAGACGGCGCCCCCATCGTCGTATGTGTATCTCGCGGCAGGCCGGGGCCTAGGCGTATGCCGAGATGTCCTTGATCATGGCGAAGCCCAGCCCGTACGCGCTCATGCCCCGCCCGTACGCCCCCACGTGCACGCCCTCCTGAGTGGAGCCGGCCAGCACCCAGCCGAACTCGGACTCCCGGTAGTGGAAGGGCGTGGGCACCCCGTCCACCGGCAGGGACAGCGTCGACCAGTCCGAACCCTCGAGGTCGTCCGCGAGGGCCCACGCCGTCTCCGTCTGCTGCTCCAGCCAGTCGTCGCGCAGCGTGTGGTCCATCTGGCCCGGCCAGGTGAAGGACAGCAGCCCCACCCCCGCGAGCCACGCCGCCGAGGACACCGATGTGGCCTCCAGCAGCCCCGTACCGTCGGCGCTGTGCCGGGACGGGTTCGCCGCGACGGTCACGACCACCGCGAACTTCTCCCGGTCCTCCGTCGCCTCGTTCCGTACGGAGGGCTCGTCGCCGTGTCCGATCGAGCCGTGTTCCACGGACCCGTCGGCCGCCATGCCGACCTGCATCAGCCAGCGCGGCCCCGTGAAGGCCTCATCGAGGCCGTACCACGGGAAGGGCGCCAACAGGTAGCCGTCGACCGTGCGCCGGGCGGAGGGGACCTGCTGTCCGCTCTCCGCGGCCGCCTGCGCGACTGCCCGACTCGTCGTCTGACTCGTCGTCTCCATGTGCCCGGACGCCTCCTCGTTCTCGCCGGACCAGCCCGGCCCGCCCCCCTTCGGGCGTACTCGTCCGGTCCGCACAACAACTCGGCAGCATAGCCACACCGCTCCGAACAGCAGTGAAACCGCCCGGCGCGTGGGGCGCACAGAGGGCGGGTTCAGGCCGTGCACGACCCGAGCGGAGTATGAGAAGCGTCACGTACGAGCGGTGTCCCGCCCGCGTGTTCGCACGGGTCAGGTGGCGTCCGCGTCGTAGGGCGGGCGCTCGTCGCGGGGGTTCTCGGGCTTCTTCGTCATGTCGATCGCGCCGCCTGCGGAACCCGAGGTTCCCGAGGCGGAGGACGACGAGGACGATTCCGCGTCACGGCCATGGACGGCGTCGGTGACCTCGGCCATTTCCTTCTTCAGGTCGAAGCCGTTGCGGATCTCCTTCAGCCCCAGCTCGTCGTTGTCCATCTGCTTGCGGATGAACGTCTTGGGGTTGAGGTCCTCGAATTCGAAGTCCTTGAACTCCGGGCCCAGTTCCTGCCGGATGTCCTGCTTGGCGCTCTCCGAGAACTCGCGGATCTTGCGAATCGTCCGCGTGGCGTCCTGGATGAGCTTCGGGAGCTTGTCCGGACCGAAGACGAGCACGGCGAGGACAATGAGCGTCACCAGCTCGAGCGGTCCTATGTCATTGAACACCTGAAGCTCCTTGCGATGTCCTCGGTCGGCTCCACGGTACCCGGCCATCCGCTACGACCGGTACTGTCCCGAGGCCTCCGAATGCGTGTGGGCGTGCGGTTTTCCGGGTTGTTTGCCTTGTCAGGACCCGTGTGGGAGGTGACACGGGTCACGCTGAGAGGTTTCTGTGAGTCTCGGCCCCGCTCAGCCGCCGCTCGACGAGCCCAGCGTCAGCGAGATCGAGATCTCCTTTCCGCCACGCTCCAAGGTCAGCTCCAGCCGGTCGCCGGGGCGGTGGGCGCGGGTCCTGACGATGAGTTCCTCACCGGAGTGGACGCGCTGGCCGTTGACCTCGGTGATGACGTCGCCCGACTTGATGCCGGCCTTGGCGCCGGGGCCGCCGCCGGTCACCGCGGGACCGCCGTCGCTGCCCTTGGCTCCGACGCGGGCTCCGTCGCCGGTGTAGTCCATGTCGAGCGTGACCCCGATGACGGGGTGGGTCGCCCTGCCCGTGTTGATCAGCTCCTCGGCGACGCGCTTGGCCTGGTTGACCGGGATGGCGAAGCCGAGGCCGATGGAGCCGGCCTGGCCGCCGTCGAGGTCGGAGCCGCTGTCGGCGGAACGGATCGCGGAGTTGATGCCGACGACACGGCCCTGGGCGTCGAGGAGAGGGCCGCCGGAGTTGCCGGGGTTGATGGGCGCGTCGGTCTGCAAGGCGTCGACGTACGACATGTCGCTCCCGTCGCTGCTCTCACCGCCGGCCGTGATCGGCCGCTCCTTGGCGCTGACAATGCCGGAGGTGACCGTGCCCGCCAGGTCGAACGGGGCGCCGATGGCCACGACAGGGTCGCCGACCTGGACATTGTCGGAATTGCCGAGCGGCAGGGGGGCGAGGTCACTGCCGCCGGTGACCTTGACGACGGCGAGGTCGTAGCCGCCGTCCCGTCCGACGACGGTGGCCTTCGCGGTGTCGCCGCTGTGGAAGGTCACGGATATCTCGCCGTCATCGCCCGCGGGTTCGACGACGTGGTTGTTGGTGAGGATGTGGCCGCGGTCGTCGAGCACGAACCCGGTGCCGGTGCCCTGCTCCTCGCTGCCGCTCACATGCAGCGTCACGACACTCGGCAGGGCCCGCGCGGCGATCCCGGCGACACTGTCCGGCGCCCGCCCGGCGGACTCACTGCCTGCCTGCGGCAGCTCCACGTCCCCCACACCCCCGGTGCGCTCCAGATACGCCCCCACGGCACCACCGACCCCACCGGACACGAGCGCGAGCAACAGGGCACCGACGAGGAGCGCCTTCCTCCCGCGCCTGCGGCTCGGCTCACCGGTGACGCCTGCGGCGCCGTTCTGCTGGAGGGCGGCGGTGGGGTGGGGCGTGCGGGACCAGGGGTCGTAGTTCTGCCAGGGATTGGCGGGGCCCTGGGTGTCCGCCGCCGGGGCCGCCGGGATGGGGGTGGCCTGGGTGGCCGCGCCGGGCACCGGAGGGGGTGTCTGGGCGGGGATGCCCGGGGGCGCCGCCGTGACGGTTGCGCTGAGGCCCTGGGTCGGTGCGGGGGTGGGTTCGGTGACGGACGGGGGCGGGGGTACCGGAGGCGCGGGTGCGGTGTGCGCTGCGGCCTCGGTGCCGGTCGTCGGGGCGGGTGCGCCGGGCGCGGGCGTCGGCACGCCGGGCACCGGCGGGGGCGGTACGGCCGTCCCGTGCGCGGGCGTGGTCGCCGGGTGCTGGACCGGCGGGGCGGGCGCCCAGGGGCCGGGCTCGCCGTAGGGCGGGGTGCTGTAGGGGTCGGGGTCGTGCAAGGGCTTGGGGCGCTCGGCGTCGTCAGCAACTCCGACTGCCGTGACTGTCACGTCGGCGTCCGGGACGGACGCGGGTGCTCCGGTCGGCCGCGCCAGCTCGAAGTCCCCCTCACCCGAAGCCGCGTCGCCGTCACCGTCGCCGTCCACGCGCGCAGCAGGCCGGGCCAGTACGAAGTCCGTCTCGGCGGAAGCCCCGTCGTCGCCACTGCCGCTCACCGCAGGCCGAAGCTCGAAGTCCCCCTCCGTCGAGGCCCCGTCGCCGACCGCTCCCTCCACGGGCCGCGCCAGCTCGAAGTCGCCCTCGGCCGAAGTTTCGCCACGGCCGTCGCTCACCGCGGGCCGCGCCAGCTCGAAGTCCCCGTCGGTGTCGGCACCGTGGCCCCGCGCACCGGCGTCTCCGGCAGCCCCGGCCGGTGTCCTCGGCTCGCTCAAGTCGTCCGGTGCCGGAGCCGCCCCCGCCGGCTCGGCCGAAGGCCCCTGCGGTCGAGGTCGGTTCCACCACTTCGCCTTCGCGGGCTTCCCCTCGTTCATGCTCTGCTTCCTGCTCACTGCTGACCCGATGCTCGAGTAGGCCGCTCCGCTCCTGGCCGCATCCGAACGGACACGGCCGACGTCCGGCTGGGCAGCCTCAGCCGATCGGTCGCCACCCCGCAGCCCATGTGCCGGCTGTCCAAGGAACCCCGCCCGAACGGTGCCGCGCCAACAGCAGCGGCTGCATGCGATCCCTGGCTTCCCGGCAGGCCGCCACCGGGACGTCCCGGCGCCCGAATGCCTACTCGACTCTGCGCTGTCGCACTCAGGTTCCCCCCAGGAAACCGGCGACCTCGTGCTACCCCCCATCCGGCACGCGGCGTCAACGGCGGCCGCAGTCCATCCACTCCGCGCCCGGCCCACAGGCACGGCGCGCGGCCCACCCTGGATTCAACCAGGTTCGTGGGCCACTGCGCAGAGGCCGGGTCAGCGGCCGGTGGCCGGAGGGGCGGAGGGGGACGAGGTCACGTCGGGCAGGGGTGAGGTGAGCAGGTCGGGGGCCGCCGTGATCGCGGCGGTCGTGGCCCACGAGGTCAGCGCGAGCGGCGCGGTCGCGCTGAGCGGGCGTATCAGCGGGGACATGGCGGCCGCGCCGGCCACCACGGGCGCGGCGAGGGTGTGTATGTCCGCGTCGGCGGGATGGGCCGGCATGCCGGGCAGGAGGGGAGCCGCGACCTCGGTCGGGGCCACGTGGGTGTCGGGCGTCTGCACACCCTGCCCCTGCGTGAGGAGGGGGCCCAGGGCGCGGCGGCGCTGGTTCTCCGGTGCCGTCGTGGCCCCGGTGCCCTGGTTCCGCGTCGGCGTCACATTGCTGCCGGTTCCCGAGCCGCCGCGCGCTTCCGCGTCGGTCGGCGCGCTGGTCGTGACGCCGCCCAGCGAGATGGCGGCCAGCGACACCGCGCCCGCCGCGACCAACGCGAACCTCATACGGGAGGACGCGCGATCGGCGTCATGACGGCCCACGGGATGGGTGCGGAAGCCGCGGTCGGAGGCGGGGAGCGCCGGTACGGCGTGCGAACGCGACGGGACGTATCCGAACTCGAAGCGGTCCTCCCGGTTCACCCCGAAGGCCCCGGCGCCCGGCCGTCCGGACAGTCCGCCGAATCCTCCCCCGCCCAGCGGCGAGCCGCCGCCGTCCAGGTCACCTCCCCCGGGGAGGCCCTGAAGACGGGCCAGGAAACTCTCGGAGGGAGGCGGCGGGGCCGCCTCCGCGAAGACGTTCTTCAGTCGGCGCTGGGCGTCGGCCTCCGACTTGCACCTGGCGCAGGTCGCCAGGTGGGCCAGGACGCGCTCGCGCGTCTCATGACCGAGCTCTCCGTCGACGAGCGCGGAGAGTCGGTCGCCAAGGTGCTGCTCGGCGAGGAGCCGTTCGGCGGGGTTGGGTCGAGTGCCACTCACGCGGTCGCGCCCCCTCCCCCCAGTGCAGGCACGCGCGGCACGAAGGAGCGGCGCTCGGCACGCGCCTCCGGCGAACGGTGTGCGAGGGCCTTGCGCAGCTGGGAACGGCCGCGGTGGATACGGGACCGGACGGTGCCGAGCTTGACGCCGAGGGTCGCGGCGATCTCCTCGTACGACAGTCCTTCGATGTCGCACAGGACGACCGCGGCGCGGAACTCGGGCGCGAGCGTGTCGAGGGCCTGCTGGACGTCAGCGTCGAAGTGCGCGTCGTTGAAGACCTGCTGGGGCGTGGGCTCCTTGCTGGGCAGCCGCTCGGCGGCGTCGTCGCCCAGCGCGTCGAAGCGGATGCGCTGCTTGCGACGGACCATGTCCAGGAAGAGGTTGGTGGTGATGCGGTGCAGCCAGCCCTCGAAGGTGCCCGGCGTGTACGTCGACAGGGAGCGGAAGACGCGGACGAAGACTTCCTGCGTCAGGTCCTCGGCGTCGTGCTGGTTGCCGGTGAGGCGGTACGCCAGGCGGTAGACGCGGCCGCTGTGCGTGCTGACGATCTCCTCCCAGGTGGGCGGAGTCCACGCCTGCCCGTCCGCGTCGGTGGAAAAGGTCGCGGTCTGGGCGTAGTCGTCGGCGTGGCTGTGGTCAGCGGTGTCGTTCACGGATTTCGGCCTACCCGCCGATCCGAGAAAGCGCCGGAGCACTCCTCCCCGATCCACAGGCGCAGCCGCACCTCCCCTATCGGCTCTGGTGGTGTCCAGTGGAGCCCCTACCATAGCCACCTCGCCCGTTAGCTCCGGATAAGCGGTTTTACGAGAATTTGATCTGGGCTGACACGGCTGGTGGGCCTGCGTCAGCACTTGCTCTCGGCCCTGCTCGTCGTCGTGATCCAACTGTGTCCCCCCGCTCGTCTTCCCACCCCTCTAAACGCTCGGTCCCATCTGCGGGTTCCCGGCCGCAACGGATACAGTCACGCCCAGGCAACCACGGGGACAGGAGAGGGTCATTACCGGCAACCGGCAGACGAGCTGGGCGTTCGCCGACGCCTACGTCGCCGAGGACGAAGTCCTGCGCTGGGCCCGTGACCGGGCCCGCGAAGCGGGGCTGCGCTCGGTGTCGCCCGGCACGGGTGCCGCGCTGCGGATGCTCGCCGCCACCGTGGACGCCAAGGCGGTCGCGGAGATCGGCACCGGTACCGGCGTCTCCGGCATCCACCTCCTGCACGGTATGCGTCCGGACGGCGTGCTGACCACGGTCGACCCGGAGCCCGAGCACCAGCAGTTCGCCCGCCAGGCCTTCCGGGCCGCGGGCTTCGCCAGCAACCGCGCCCGCTTCATCCCGGGCCGCGCCCTGGACGTCCTGCCCCGCCTCGCCGACGCCGGTTACGACCTCGTCTTCTGCGACGGCGACCGGCTGGAGTTCCTCGACTATCTCGCTGAATCGTTGCGCCTGCTGCGTTCGGGCGGCCTCGTCGTGTTCGAGGGCGTGTTCGCCAACGGCCGCACGGTCGACTCGGGCCCGCAGCCCACCGAGGTCATACGGATCCGGGAACTGCTGCGCGCGGTGCGCGAGAGCCAGGAACTGGTGCCGTCGCTGCTGCCGGTGGGCGACGGGCTGCTGTGCGCGGTCAAGCGCTGACCGCCTGACCGGCCCCCCTGCAGGCCTTGTCCCTGCCGGGAATAGCCACGGACCTACCGGGAAGACTGGCTGACGAGCCGGAGAGAATCGCGGACGTACCGGGGGAAGCAGCGACCCCGGCACCATGTGCGATGCCGGGGTCGCCGAAAGGGTAGGGTCGCTGCCGCGTCAGCCGACGACCTTCTTGAGGGCATCGCCGAGCGCGTCGGCCTCGTCCGGGGTCAGCTCGACGACGAGCCGACCGCCGCCTTCGAGCGGAACGCGCATGACGATGCCCCGCCCCTCCTTGGTCACCTCGAGCGGGCCATCGCCCGTCCGCGGCTTCATGGCCGCCATGCTCGTTCCCCTTCCTGAAACCAGCTCATCGTCAAAGCCGACGGCCCCATGGAGGGCACGCGCGTCAGGTATGGGACACGCGACACCGGCATCGAACACATTGCTTCCAAGCCATTATCCCGCATCTCAGGACCCGATGACCAACATCAGTCGGCATCGCTTGGGCAACGCGCGCGAGCAAAACCACTCAATTCGGCGATGTGACTGCGATACTGCTCCGCCGCACGCGCTTCGGCCG
This sequence comes from Streptomyces sp. NPDC111606, assembly GCF_055656945.1. Taxonomy (NCBI): domain Bacteria; kingdom Bacillati; phylum Actinomycetota; class Actinomycetes; order Kitasatosporales; family Streptomycetaceae; genus Streptomyces; species Streptomyces sp. NPDC111606. Next base: position 501,316 of record NZ_JBVKBY010000002.1, on the reverse strand, counting down.
AACGGAACCGGACGCAAATTCTTTGACGCAGGTCACACGTCCGGTCGGGGCCGTTGCCGGTGATCTCCGCCATGCTGTCCTTCAGACAGGTGCGTACCGACGAGTACGCCCGAGCCGTCACACCGGAGGGGATACGCCATGGCCGACACCGTGCTCTACGAGGTGAGCGACGGGCTCGCGACGATCACGCTGAACCGCCCCGAGGCGATGAACGCGCTGAACGTCGAGACCAAGGTCGCCCTGCGGGACGCGGTCCAGGCTGCTGCGGGCGACGACGCCGTACGCGCCGTGCTGCTGACCGCGGCCGGGGAGCGGGCGTTCTGCGTGGGGCAGGACCTCAAGGAGCACATCGGTTTGCTGATGTCGGACCGGGAGACCGGGTCGGGGCAGACGATGAGCACCGTGCGGGAGCACTACAACCCGGTCGTGCGGGCGCTGGCAGGGATGCCGAAGCCGGTGGTGGCCGGGGTGAACGGCGTCGCTGCCGGGGCCGGCTTCGGGTTCGCGCTCGCTGCGGACTATCGGGTGGTGGCGGATACGGCGGCCTTCAACACGTCCTTCGCGGGGGTCGCGCTGACCGCCGACTCCGGGATCTCGTGGACGCTGCCGCGGGTCGTCGGACCGGGCCGCGCGGCCGACCTGCTGCTCTTCCCGCGCAACATCAAGGCTCAGGAGGCGTACGAGCTGGGGATCGCGAACCGGCTGGTGCCCGCCGCGGAGCTGCGGGCCGAGGCCGAGAAGGTTGCGCGGGCCCTCGCCGAGGGGCCGACGGTCGCTTACGGCGCGATCAAGGAGGCGGTGGCGTTCGGGCTGTCGCACTCGCTCGAGGAGACCCTGGAGAAGGAGGACGACCTGCAGACGCGGGCCGGGTCCTCCGAGGACCATGCGATCGCGGTGCAGGCCTTCGTCAACAAGGAGAAGCCGAAGTACCTGGGCCGATGAGCTGGGGCGGTCGCGCCGTCGGGGACTGCGGGCCCGTGGGGGCTGGTCTCGCCCACGCGGCGGAGTCGTACATCGATGCGGCCCCGCGCTCCTAGACGGCGCTTCTCGCGACGCAGGTTTCCAAGTGATCGTCGACCAAACCGCACGCCTGCATCAACGCGTAGGCCGTCGTCGGTCCTACGAAGCGCAGGCCCCTCTTCTTCAGGGCCTTGGACAGGGCCGTCGACTCCGGGGTGACCGCCGGGACGTCCGCCAGGGTCTTCGGGGCCGGGCGAGTGGCCGGGTCGGGGGCGTGGGACCAGATCAGGTCGTCCAGGTCGCCGGGGGTCCACTCGGCCAGCGCGCGTGCGTTGGCCATGGTCGCGTCGATCTTCGCGCGGTTGCGGATGATGCCCGCGTCCGCGAGGAGGCGGTCCCTGTCGGCGTCCGTGAAGGTCGCGACCTTGGCGATCTCGAAGTCCGCGAAGGCGGCGCGGAAGCCCTCCCGCCGCCGCAGGATCGTGATCCAGGACAGGCCCGACTGGAAGGCCTCCAGGCTGAGGCGTTCGTAGAGCGCGTCGTCGCCGTGGACCGGGCGGCCCCACTCCTCGTCGTGATACGTCACGTAGTCCGGGGTGTACAGGGCCCAGGGGCAGCGCAGGGCACCGTCCGGGCCGGCGAGGGCCGTGCCGTCACTCACTGCTGGTCCTCCGGGGAGGGCTTGTCCATCGACACATGGCCGGCCGAGGCCTGCGCGCCGGACAGCGCGGACTCCAGGTCGGCGATGCGGGCGTCGCGCTCGGCGAGCTCGGCACCGAGGCGGCTGAGGGCGTCGTCGACGTCGGCCATGCGGTAGCCGCGTGCGGCGAGCGGGAAGCGCAGGGTCTCGATGTCCGCGCGGTCGAGCGGACGGTCCGGCGGCAGCAGATCCTGCAGACGCTCGGGCGCCGCCTCGGGCAGCGGGCCGTCGCTCTCGCCGCCGCCCACCACGGCGAGTGTCACCGCGGCGACCACGACGGCCAGCGCGACGACCAGGAACAAGAACATAACCATCGCTGCGGCCCCCACGGTCGGTTTATGCGAGCGGTCGAGTGTGTCAGGGTCCGATCGTGCCATGCGACTCTGACAGCTAGGGTCGCAGGCGGCCCAAAGGGCGGTACGTACCAGGACACACAAGGAGAGGTCACAGGGGATGCTCAGGCTGGGCAGGCGTGAGTTCGACACGCACGAGCCGGTGATCATGGCGATCGTGAACCGGACCCCGGACTCCTTCTACGACCAAGGGGCGACGTTCCGCGACGAGCCCGCCCTCGCGCGCGTGGAGCAGGCCGTGGCGGAGGGGGCGGCCATCATCGACATCGGTGGGGTCAAGGCCGGGCCCGGCGACGAGGTGACGGCCGAGGAGGAGGCGCGGCGGACGGTCGGGTTCGTGTCCGAGGTGCGGCGGCGCTTTCCGGATGTCGTGATCAGCGTCGACACCTGGCGGGCTTCCGTCGGGGCGGCGGTGTGCGAGGCCGGGGCGGATCTGCTGAACGACGCGTGGGGCGGCGTGGATCCGGAGCTGGCGGAGGTCGCCGCTCGGTACGGGGCGGGGCTGGTGTGTACGCATGCCGGGGGTGCGGAGCCTCGTACTCGGCCGCATCGGGTGACGTACGACGACGTCATGGCGGACATTCTGCGGGTGACCGTGGGGCTGGCCGAGCGGGCGTTGGCGCTGGGGGTGCCGCGGGAGTCGATCCTGATCGATCCGGGGCACGACTTCGGGAAGAGCACGCGGCACAGCCTTGAGGCGACTCGGCGGCTCGGGGAGATGGTGGAGACCGGGTGGCCCGTGCTGGTGTCGCTGTCCAACAAGGACTTCGTCGGGGAGACGTTGGACAGGCCGGTGAAGGAGCGGGTGGTGGGGACGTTGGCCACTACCGCGGTGTCGGCGTGGTTGGGGGCACAGGTGTATCGGGTGCACGAGGTGGCGGAGACGCGGCAGGTGTTGGACATGGTGGCGTCGATCGCGGGGTGGCGGGCTCCGGCGGTGGCGCGCCGGGGGTTGGCGTAGCGTTCCCGCCCCCGCCGCCCCCACCCCTCAAGTCCCGCCTCTCGAGGGACCGGGACGTGTGGTGGGTGGGCAAGGGGCCTCGCCCACCCACTCGTACACGCCCGGGACGACGGCCAAAAAAACCGGCGCTAGCGCCCCGCCTCCTTCGAGACCAGGGCCACCGCCTCGTCCACGTCGTCCGTGACGTGGAACAGGAGCAGGTCCTTCTCCGAGGCCTTGCCCTGGGCCACCAGGGTGTTCTTCAGCCAGTCGACCAGGCCGCCCCAGTACTCGGTGCCGAAGAGGACGATCGGGAAGCGGGTGACCTTCTGGGTCTGGACGAGGGTGAGGGCCTCGAAGAGTTCGTCGAGGGTGCCGAGGCCGCCGGGGAGGACCACGAAGCCCTGGGCGTACTTGACGAACATCATCTTGCGGACGAAGAAGTACCGGAAGTTCAGACCGATGTCGACGTAGGGGTTGAGCCCCTGCTCGAAGGGGAGCTCGATACCGAGGCCGACGGAGACGCCCTTCGCCTCGCAGGCGCCCTTGTTCGCCGCTTCCATGGCACCGGGGCCACCGCCGGTGATCACCGCGAAGCCGGCCTCGACCAGGCCCCGGCCGAGGCGGACCCCGGCGTCGTACTCGGGAGAGTCGGCCGGTGTGCGGGCGGAGCCGAACACACTGATCGCGGGCGGGAGTTCGGCGAGGGTGCCGAAGCCCTCGATGAACTCCGACTGGATGCGCAGGACGCGCCAGGGGTCCGTGTGGACCCAGTCGGAGGGCCCGCCCGCATCCAGCAGGCGCTGGTCGGTCGTGCTCGCCGTCACCTGGCCCCGCCTGCGGATCACCGGTCCCAGACGCTGCTCCGACGGTGGCTGCTTCTTCCCCTCGGGGTTGCCTGTAGCCATGTACGCTCCCTCCGCTGCGGGGCCTGCGGTCTTGCAGGTCGTGCAGATGTTGCAGGTCTTTCCACTCAGCGTAGATCCACGCGGGTTACGGACGGGGGACGTGTGCATGTCCGCCATGAAGCGCCGTACCGGCGATCCCCGGGCGCGCGCTCACCCCTCGTCCACCCTCGCTGCTACGCCGTGAGCCACGCCCTCAGCCGCTCCTCCCCCGCCAGGATCTTCGCCGTCTCCACGCGTTCGTCCCGCTTGTGCGCCAAGTGCGGGTTGCCGGGGCCGTAGTTGACCGCCGGGATGCCGAGGGAGGAGAAACGGGAGACGTCCGTCCAGCCGTACTTGGGGCGTGCGGTGCCGCCGACCGCGGCCATGAACGCCGCTGCCGCGGGGTGGGAGAGGCCGGGGAGCGCGCCGCCGCTGTGGTCGTCCACCACGAACTCCTCGACCCCGCAGTCGGCGAAGACCTCGCGGACGTGCGCGACGGCCTCCTCCTCGGTGCGGTCGGGGGCGTAGCGGAAGTTGACGGTCACGACGCATTCGTCCGGGATGACATTGCCCGCCACGCCGCCCGAGATGCCGACCGCGTTCAGGCCCTCGCGGTACTCCAGGCCGTCGATCAGCGGGTAACGGGGTTCGTACGACGCCAGGCGCGCCAGGATCGGGGCCGCCGCGTGGATCGCGTTCGAGCCCATCCAGCCGCGCGCGGAGTGGGCGCGCTCGCCCTTCGTCTTGAGGAGCACCCTGAGCGTGCCCTGGCAACCGCCCTCGACCTCGCCGTCCGACGGCTCCAGCAGGACCGCGAAGTCGCCCTCCAGCCACTCCGGGCGGGCCTCGGACACGTGCTTGAGGCCGTTGAGGTCCGCGGTGACCTCTTCGTTGTCGTAGAAGATGAAGGTCAGGTCGCGGTTGGGGGCCAGGATCGTCTCGGCGATGCGGAGCTGGACCGCGACGCCCGACTTCATGTCGCAGGTGCCGCAGCCCCACAGGACGCCGTCCTCGTCGAGCCGTGACGGGACGTTGTCCGCGATCGGGACCGTGTCGATGTGGCCGGCGAGGATCACACGCTCCGGCCGACCCAGGTTGGTCCGCGCCACGACGTTGTTGCCGTACCGGTCGACCGTCAGGTGCGGCAGCGCGCGCAGGGCGGCCTCGATCGCGTCCGCGAGGGGCTGTTCCGTGCCGCTGACGGAAGGGAAGTCGACGAGCTGCGCGGTGAGCTTCGCGGCGTCCTGCGTGAGGTCAAGGGAGGTGTCGGCCATGGTGCCGACCCTAACGCGCCGGACCGTCGGGCCGTCCGCCCACTTTCCTCACTCGCCCCATACCCCTCGGTAACCTCAGCTACCTTGTAGGGCGTGCCAGAGCCGTACCCCTCCTCCACACGTCGTGGCCGCCTCCTGCGTCGCGGGGCGGCCTTCCTGGTCCTGCTCGCCGTCGCGGGCTATCTCGCGGTGCAGTACGTCACCGGCGGCACGGGTGAACCGGGCTGCGAGGTCGCCTCCGGCGACGGTGACGGGGCGAGGTACCAGTTCACGCCGGAGCAGGCGGTGAACGCGGCGACGATCGCCGCCGTCGGCACCGGCCGCGGACTGCCCGAGCGCGCCGTGACGATCGCTCTCGCGACCGCCCTGCAGGAGTCGGCGCTGCGCAACATCACCCACGGCGACCGTGACTCGCTGGGCCTGTTCCAGCAGCGGCCCTCGATGGGCTGGGGCACCGAGGCGGAGATCATGGACCCGATCTACTCGTCGGGCATGTTCTACCAGCACCTGGTCAAGGTCCGCGGATACATGGAGATGCCGCTCACCGTGGCCGCGCAGCACGTCCAGCGCAGCGGCTTCCCGGACGCGTACGCCAAGCACGAGCCGGACGCGACGCTGCTCGCGGCCGCTCTCACCGGGCGTTCGGCGGCCACGCTGACCTGCGAGGGGCGCCCGGGCGTCGCGCGAGCCACGGGCCCGGACGGCGTGCGGGCCGCGCTCGTACGGGACTTCGGGCGGGACGCCCTCCAGCCGGCCTCGGCCGAGGTCGGTGCCGAGGACGCCACACCCACGCCCACCGCGACCGCGGGCGGGAGCGACGGGCAGACCGTTGTGCTGCCCGTGACGGCCGACGGGGGTTCCGGCGCCGGGCGCGAAGTCCGCGAGCGCGGCTGGCAGTTGGCCCACTGGGCCGTGGCCAACGCCTCCGAACTGCACATCAAGCGGGTGTCGTACGCCGGGCGGGAGTGGACCGCCGGGAACACCGACAGCCGGTGGCGTCCGCTCGCGGGGCAGGACGCCTCGGGGGCGCGGAGCGGGCTGGACTCGGTCCGGATCACGACCATGCCGTAACAGCCGGCCACCCGTACACGCCGACTGCTACGCGCAGGCGTTCGGCCGATCACTCCCGAGGGTCACCCGGGGTGTCGGTCGGCGGTGCTGTGGGCAGGTTTTCGCGCGGACACCCTCACATCCGTCAAAGGCCTTGAGAATCAAGGGCTGTAAGGATTCGGCAGGGTTTCGGGCGGCATGAGTTCTGCCCCGATTTATCCGCAGGCGATAATGCGACGCATTGCCAACTCTTTACGTTGCGCCGCCGCAACCTTCGAGGGCTTCGAGCGGTAGTCACTGCGTCCGAGCCCGGAGATCAACAGCCAGTCGGTCAACTGCCGGGCGTGGTCGGACACTTCATCGTTCTCATCCGACATAACCGTCGAAGGAGCATCATGTCCCTCCCCCTGACCCGCCGGATCGCCCGTGCCGCGCTGCTCGTCGCTGCGGGAGCGGCTGCCGGGGTCGGTGCGGCCGGCTCCGCCAGCGCGGCCCCCGAACTGCCCGACGCCTCCAAGGTCGGCGGGCTGACCGCCCTGGACGGCACGAGCGTCGTCGACGGCGCGGCCACGAACGCCACCGGGCTCGCGGGTGGCGCGGTCGACAACGCGGTCGACAACGCGCTGCCGACCGCGACGAAGGCCAGTGGCAAGGTGACCAAGACCGGCGGCAAGGCCGCGAAGAAGGCGGTGCCGACGGCGACCAAGGCCGGCAGCAAGGTCACGAAGAAGGCGACGCCCGCGGCTCAGGAGACCGCGGGCGGTGTCGCCGGGTCGGTCGGGACCGTCCTCGGTGACGCGGCTGGGAGTGGCGTGCCGGCGACCGGCTCGCTGCCGGTGCAGGGGCTTCCGCTCGGCTGACGGTCGGCATGCGCCCGGCTTGAGCCGACGGGGTTCAGGGAATTTCCCTGGGCCCCGTCGGCTTTTGCGTGCCTGCGACGGTACGTCGGCCAGGGCCGGGGCGTATTCGGTGGGCTGCCGTTCGACCGCGGGCCTACGTCAGGCGCTGGACCGCTGCCCTCACGCGTTCGTCCGTTGCCGTGAAGGCGACTCGGACGTGGTGGGCGCCCGCCTCGCCGTAGAAGTCGCCCGGGGCCACGAGGATGCCCAGGTCGGCCAGGGCGGAGACGGTCGTCCAGCAGGACTCGTCCTTGGTGGCCCAGAGGTAGAGGCTGGCCTCGCTGTGCTCGATGCGGAAGCCGTGGCGGAGCAGGGCCTCGCGCAGGGCCGTGCGGCGGGCGGCGTAGCGGTCGCGCTGGACGCGGACGTGTTCGTCGTCGCCCAGAGCCGCGACGGCCGCCGCCTGGGTCGGGGCCGACGTCATCATGCCGCCGTGCTTGCGGATCTGCAGGAGGGGAGACAGGACCGCGGGGTCGCCGGCCAGGAACGCGGCGCGGTAGCCGGCCAGGTTCGAGCGCTTGGAGAGGCTGTGGACCGCGACGATGCCGTCGTACGAGCCGCCGTTCACGTCCGGGTGCAGGACCGAGACCGGGTCGGCCTCCCAGCCCAGCTCCAGGTAGCACTCGTCGGAGAAGAGCAGGATGCCGTGCGAGCGGGCCCACGCCACGATCCGGGTGAGCTCGTCCTTGGACAGGACCTTGCCCGTCGGGTTCGACGGGGAGTTCAGCCAGAGGAGCTTCAGGCCGGCCGGGTCCAGCTCGGTCGGGTCGTCGTAGACCTCGTGGTCGGCGCGGGCGAGGCGGGCGCCGACCTCGTACGTCGGGTAGGCGAGGCGCGGGTACGCGACCCTGTCGCCGGGGCCCAGGCCCAGCTGGGTGGGGAGCCAGGCGACCAGTTCCTTGGAGCCGACGATCGGCAGGACGTGCCGGTGGGTGACCTCACGGGCGCCCAGGCGGCGCTCCACCCAGCCCGTAATCGCGTCACGCAGTGCCGGGGTGCCCCAGACCGTCGGATAGCCCGGGGAGTCCGCCGCGTCGATCAGAGCCTTCTGGATCAGCTCGGGAACCGGGTCGACCGGCGTGCCGACGGAGAGGTCGACGATGCCGTCGGGGTGCGCGGCGGCCGTCTTCTTGTACGGCTCCAGCTTGTCCCAGGGGAAGGTCGGAAGACGGTCGGAGACTGCGGACACGGGATCTCGCTCACTTTCTGGTACAGCAGATACGGCAACGCCTCGGTCCCGTACGACGATCGGGGCGATCAGGCCGTACGGGACCGAGGCGGCACGCTGTGCGGGTCGCCGGTGAGGATTACTCGGCCTGCGGCGGGAGCGCGGCGACGAACGGGTGGTCGCGCTCGATCAGGCCCAGCTTGCTGGCGCCGCCGGGGGAGCCGAGCTCGTCGAAGAACTCGACGTTCGCCTTGTAGTAGTCCTTCCACTCCTCCGGAGTGTCGTCCTCGTAGAAGATCGCCTCGACCGGGCATACCGGCTCACAGGCACCACAGTCGACGCATTCGTCCGGGTGGATGTACAAGGACCGGGAGCCCTCGTAGATGCAGTCGACCGGGCACTCTTCGATGCACGCCTTGTCCTTCACGTCGACACAAGGCTGCGCGATGACGTAGGTCACGCTGTCGTTCCTCCTCGATAGGGCGCTGGCGGGCCTCCTCAGGCCCTGCCGCCTGGCGCGCGGGAGCGCGGCGTCGTCGATGCCCGCCCCTAGTATCTCCGTTCTTGGGCATGATCCGAACAGGAGGGGTGAACTGACCTGTGGAAATCTCAGCGACGGGGCGCTTTGAGGTCCGTATCACCGCTGCTGACGTGGGCAAACGGGTCTCCGTACGCTGCCTGAACGATCCTGCGGCCGAGGGTGAGAAGTTCACCGACACGGTGGGTGTTCTCGCATCATGGGACGACGGTGTGCTGCTGATCACACGGAAGAGTGGCGAGACCGTCCGCATCGCGGAATCGTCGCTGGTCGCGGGGAAGGTGGTGCCCGCCGCTCCCGCCAGGCGCCGGGGGCCCGCCGCCTCGTACGAGGAACTCGCGCACGTCTCCTCGCGCGCGTGGCGGCCCGTCGAGAGCGAGCGGCTCGGCGAGTGGGAGCTGCGCGCCGCGTCCGGGTTCACCCGGCGGGCCAACTCGGTGCTGCCGCTCGGCGACCCCGGCATGCCGCTGCCCGCCGCACTGGAGGTCGTACGGCGCTGGTACGGCGACCGTGGGCTCCCCGCCTACGTCCAGACCGCGACCGGAGCCGAGGGCACGCAGGAGCTGCTGTGCGCGGAGCTGGAGCGGCTCGGGTGGGTGCGGGAGGTGTCCGCCGAGATGTGGGTCGGGGCGCTCGCGCCCGTCGCCGACCGGGACGAGGGCGCCGGAGTGGTGGTGGCCCGGAAGGCGGACGAGGCTTGGCTTGCGCGGTATCAGCGCAAGGGGGTGAGCGAGGTGGCCCTGAAGGTGCTCGGGAGCGGGCCGTCGGTGTGGTTCGCGACGGTTCCCGGTGCGAGTGGCGGTGCGCCTGCCGCGATCGGGCGCTGTGTCGTGGACGGGCGGTGGGCCGGGTTCGCCGCCGTGGAGGTCGATCCGTCGCTGCGGCGGCAGGGGCTGGCCACCCGGGTGATGGCCGCGCTGGCCCGGCAGGCCCTCGACGAGGGGGCGTCCGCGGCATGGCTGCAGGTCGAGGCGGAGAACGAGGGCGCGCGGGAAATGTACGCCGCGATGGGGTTCGCCGCGCATCATGCCTACCACCACTATCGATCTCCGTGAGCAGTGGTACCGATCGCCGCGAAAGGGCACGAGCCAGCTATGCGTCCCCCCTACCCCCCACCGCCCGAACGCTCCGCCGAGCTGCGGCGGCGGTTCGCCGAAGAGGCGCGGTCCGAGCGGCCCGATCTGTCCATGCTGTGTCTGCTGGTGGGAGCCGAGGCGGACGGGGCGCTGGACGAGTCGGGGATGGATTCCGTGCAGGTGGAGCTGGACGCGCTGGCCGGACGGCTGCCGTTCCGGCCGGGCGGGCCGAGGGCGTGGGCCGTGGCCCTGCGGGAGCTGCTCGGGGAGCGGTGCGGGTTTCGCGGCTCGGCCGCGGACTATCAGCGGCTGGAGTCGTCGTTGCTGCACGAGGTGCTTGAGCGGCGGCGGGGGCTGCCGATCCTGTTGTCGGTGGTGTGGATGGAGGTGGCCCGGCGGGCGGGGGCCCCGGTGTACGGGGTCGCGCTGCCCGGGCACTTCGTCGTGGGCTTCGGGCCGACCGATGAGCAGGTGCTCGCCGACCCGTTCGACGGGGGGCGGGTGCTGACGGGGGGCGATGCGGAGCTGCTGGTGGCGGGGGCCACGGGGGCGCCGCTGGATCCGTCGATGCTGTCGCCGGCCGATCCGCTGGATGTGGTGCTGCGGATACTGAACAACGTGCGCGCCTGGGCGGCGACTCGGCCCGAGCGGTCGGATGTGGCGCTGTGGGCGGTGGAGCTGTCGCTGCTGCTGCCGTCGCATCCGGCTCGGTTGCGGTTCGAACGGGCGCAGTTGCTGGTGCAGCGGGGGGACTTCGTCGAGGGGGCCGTGGAGTTGGAGGAGTACGCGGAGTTGATCTGTGCGGTGGATGAGGGGGCGGCGGAACAGGTGCGGGGGCAGGCTCGGGCCGCGCGGGCGTTGCTCAACTGAGTTCGCCGGTTCGCCGTGGAGGGGTCACAGCCAGCCCTTCTCCCGCGCGATCCTCACCGCCTCCGCCCTGTTGCGTACCGCCAGTTTCTGGATGGCCGTCGAGAGGTAGTTGCGGACCGTGCCCTGGGACAGGTGCAGGGACGCCGCCAGTTCGGCGTTCGTGGAGCCGTCCTCCGCCGCTCGGAGGACCTCTCGCTCGCGGTCGGTCAAGGGGTTGGCGCCCTCCGCCAGGGCCGCTGCCGCCAGGGTGGGGTCGATGACCCGTTCGCCTGCCAGGACCTTGCGTATCGCCTCGGCCAGTTGGGCCGCGGGGGCGTCCTTGACCAGGAAGGCGTCGGCGCCGGACTCCATCGCGCTGCGGAGGTAGCCGGGGCGGCCGAAGGTCGTGAGGACGACCAGCTTCACGGCCGGCAGCTCGTCGTGCAGCAGTGCCGCCGCCTCGATGCCCGTCGCGCCCGGCATCTCGATGTCCAGGAGCGCCACATCCACGTCGTGGTCGCGGGCCGCCGCCAGGACCTCGTCGCCGCGGGCCACCTGGGCTACGACCTCGATGTCCTCCTCCAGGCCGAGCAGGGCGGCCAGGGCCTCGCGGACCATCGACTGGTCCTCGGCGAGGAGGACCTTGATCGTGCGGCTCATGAACCGGATCCTACGTCCGCCGGGATCGCGGCGGCCGGGACGCGGGCGATCAGGCGGAAGCCGTGCCGGGTACCGCCCGCCTGCAGGGTGCCGCCCGCCGTCTCCAGGCGTTCCGTGAGGCCGGTCAGGCCGTGGCCGGGGCCGTTGCCCTGGTCGCCGGAGCCGTCGTCCTCGACGGAGAGTTCGAGGACGGGGCCGTCGAGGGTCTGGCGGCGCAGGACCTCGACCGTGCAGCGCTGGGCGCCGCTGTGCCGTACGACGTTGGTGACCGCCTCGCGAAGCGCCCAGGCGAGGGCCGACTCGCTGTCCTCGGGGACGCCGGCGAGGTCGGGCTCGGCCGGGAGTTCGGCCGTCACCCCGGCCGCTGTCAGAGCGACCCTGGCGCCTGCCAGTTCCGCCGCGAGGCGCGGGCGGCGGTAGCCCGAGACCGCCTCGCGCACATCGACCAGGGCCTGGCGGCTGACCTGCTCGATGTCGGCGACCTGACGGGCCGCCTTGTCGGGGTGGTCAGGGAGCATACGGCCCGCGAGTTCGCTCTTGATGGTGATCAGGGAGAGGGAGTGGCCCAGCAGGTCGTGCAGGTCCCGGGCCAGGCGCAGTCTCTCCTCGTTGGCGGCCAGTTGGGCGACGGTGGCACGGGCCTCGCGCAGCGCGATCGTCGTGCGGACGAGTTCGCGTACGCCGGTCATGGCGAAGCCGCCCAGCAGGGCCGGGATCAACAGCCCGGCCAGGAAGGCCTTGCCGCCCGGTGTCGCGAACGCGATCACAGTCATCAGCGCGGACGCGGCCGGGATCGTCCAGCGCGCCATGCGCAGCGGCAGGGCCGCGCCGGACGCGATGGAGACGTACACGAACAGCACCAGCCACTCCCGGCCCAGGGTCAGGGCGAGGACCGTGGACTGGGCGGCGAGGACGCCCAGCGAGGCGAGCACGACGCTGTTGCGTTCGCCTCGGCCGGTGCGGAAGAGCAGCAGCATGTACCAGGTGACGAACGCGGCGAGGCCGATCCAGCCGAGCACCCGGACGCCTGTGCTGTGGCCGCCGTGCAGCAGGTCGTTGGCCGGCGCGCTCAGGTACACCAGCCAGATGCCGGTCCACAGAACCTTGACGAACCGTTGCCGGTGATTCTCCGGGCGCTGCCCCATCCCGACGCCTGTGCCGCTCACGCCTTCAACGTGTCCTTCCGGTACAGCCAGGCCGCGCCGCCCGTGAACAGGGCGAAGGAGACGACGAGGACGACGAGGTCCTTCGCGTGCGGGGCCTGGCTCTGCTCGATGGCCTGCCCCAGGGCAGCGTACGCGTGCGTGGGCACCCAGGCGGCGATGTCCTGGAGCCACTGCGGGAAGGTCGTCGTGGGCATCCACAGGCCGCCGAGCAGGGACAGCCCGAAGTAGATGATCATCGTGATCGGGCGTACCGCGTCACCGGTCGCGGAGTATCCGATCGCCACACCGAGCGCGGCGAAGACCAGACTCCCGGCCCAGATCGCACCGGTGAGGGCGAGCCACTGCCAGGCGTCCAGCCGTACGTCCTTCACGACGGCGGCGACGACGAAGATGACGACGATCGACGGCAGGCTGACCACCGCGGCGCTCGCGGTCTTGGCCAGCACATACCCGCGGCCCGGCAGGGTGGTCAGCCGCAGCTGCCGTACCCAGCCGCTCTCGCGCTCCTTGGCGATGCGCTCGCTGTTGCCCATCAGGACGGCCGTCAGCGCGCCGAAGGAGGCCATGGAGACCATCATGTACGTCGGCAGGGTCAGGCCGGTGCCGTCGACCTCGGTCGTGCTGTCGGCGCTGCCCGCGATCAGCAGGAACAGCATCGACGGGTAGAGCACCGAGAAGAACAGGAACTTGCGGTTGCGCAGGGCGCGGGTGAGTTCCAGCCGGATCAGGGCCTTCATGACGTACGTGCCTCCTCGGCGGTGGTTATGGCGACGAACGCCTGCTCGAGTCCGAGCCCGGCGACTTCGAGGTTGCGGGGGTAGAGGCCGAGTCCGTAGAGGGCGTGGACGGTCGCGTCGGCGTCGGAGGACTGGATGCGGACGGTCCGGCCGGGCCCCGCGGCGGAGCCGCTGTTGGACACCGCGAGCGTGGTGAGGAAGGGCAGGTCGCGCAGGGCGGCCTCGTCGACCGCACTGCCGGCCAGGTCGAAGGAGATCCGCCGGGCCCCGGCCTTCGCCTTGATCTCGGCCGCCGTGCCGTCGGCCAGCAGCCGGCCGCGGTGCAGGACCAGCACCCGGTCGGCGATCGCGTCGGCCTCTTCCAGGTAGTGCGTGGCGAACAGGACCGTACGGCCCTGGTCGGCCTGTTCGCGCATGGTGGCCCAGAAGGCCTGGCGGGTGGTGACGTCCATGCCGGTCGTGGGCTCGTCGAGGACGATCAGGTCGCTGTCGCCCGCGGTCGCGAGGGCGAAGCGGACGCGCTGGGACTGGCCGCCGGAGAGCTTGTCGACCTTGCGGTCGGCGATCTGCGTGATGCCCGCGCGGGCGAGCACGTCGGAGACGGGGTACGGCCGCGGATGCAGATCGCAGGCCAGCCGCACCATCTCGGCGACCGTGACCTCGCCCATCAGCCCGCCGCTCTGCAGCATGGCCCCCACCCGTCCGGCGACGATCGCCTCGCGCGGGTCGGTGCCGAAGACGCCGACCCTGCCGCTGTCGGGGCGCTTGAGGCCGAGCAGCAGATCGAGCGTGGTGGACTTGCCGGCCCCGTTCGGGCCCAGCAGGGCCACGGTCTCCCCCGGGTGCAGCGCGAGCGTGAGCCCGTCGACGGCTCGTACGTCCCCGTAGCTCTTGCTCACCTGGTCGAATCCGACCACCGGAGTCGTCGTGTTCAACGCTGTCGTTGTCATGTGCTCAAGGGTGGCCGCGCAGGCCCGGAGCCCGGCAGTGTCGGCGGTCCTGACTGCCGGATGACAGATGTCATACGACGACCAGGGGGCACCCGGCGAGTGCCGGGTGCCCCCTGGTCCGAGCAGCTGCGCTAACTCGGGTTGGTGTCGATGGTGACGGTGCGCTCCGCCGCCGTCTTGCCGCGCAGCGCCTTGCGCAGTGCGGAGGCGACGTCCTGCGGAAGGACATCGCGCTTGCCGCTCGCGCCGTTGATCTGCACGCCGTCGAAGGTGGCGCCGTACGCCTCCTTGAGCGCCTTGAGGTCGTACGTGTCCACGAGCTTGCCGTCGACGGCCTTGACTCCGAGGATCTTCGGCAGTGACAGGGAGCCGAACGGGATGCTGTGCGCGGCGTCCGTCTGGACCGTGACCTTGGTGGCCATCGCCGGTTCGGCGAACTCCTTCATGAACCGGTCGACCTCGGCGTTCGCGATCTTCGGCTGCTGAGTGGTCGTGGCGACCTGCACCGCGGAGGACGCGCCGGTCTCCACCTGGGTGCGGTAGGCCTCCTGGACCGCCGCGGTGGACTTGGCGACGTCGATGCCCTTGCCCGCCTTGCCGTAGACGGCGACGGCCTTGCCGGAGTCGAACTTGATCGTGCCCTCGGTCACGGAGCCGGAACCGCCGGAGACGTCCTGCAGGGCCGCCTGCAGCTTCTCCTCGTCGGTGGGCATGACCGGGTCGACGACCCGGTGGTTGCCGAAGAGGGAGCCGATGACCGAGACCGGGTTGTAGTCACTGGTCGCGGCCGTGCTGACCGTCTGCTGCATGTCGAACTGCAGCCCGGCCTTGTCCGGCTCCAGCGTGACGGTCTTGCCGCCCACGGACAGCTTCAGCGGCTTGTTGACCTGCTTGTCGAAGGCGTCGTTGAGCTTCTTCAGCGCCTCGTCGCGCGTGCCGCCGCCGATGTCGACGCCGAGCACGGTGGTGCCCTTGGGCACGTCGGAGTGGGCCATCAGCAGGCCGGCGCCGTAGACACCACCGGCGAGGACGATCACGCCGCCGCCGATCAGGGCCCGCTTGCTGCGGCCCTTCTTCTTGGGCGCGCGGGACGCCTGAGTCTGCGAAGTGGCGGGTTCCGGCAGCTTCGGGGGCGTGTGCGGCCCGGGCGCGTCGGGGCCGCCCGGCCCGAACGGCCCGCTCTGGGCGCCGGAGGGGACGACGGGGATGCCGCTGGTGACGGTGTGGCCCGAGACGTTGTCGGCGATGCCGTAGTGCGGGTTGCCGGGCTCGGGGGCCGGCTTCTGCGGGGTGAGGATCGCGGTGTCGTCGCTCATCGCACCGCCGGGGCCGCGGCCCGGGGCGTGCGGGGAGGCGCCGGGGCCACCGGGTCCGGCGGAGATGCCGGGGCCGCTCGGACCACCCGGGCCCGCAGGTCCGGGAGGACCACCGGGACCGGAGGGACCGCCACGGCCACTGCCGGGACCGCCGGGGCGACCCGGGCCCGCGGAGATGCCGGCACCAGCCGGGCCGCCCGGACCGCCCGGACCGGCGGAAATACCGGAACCACCCGGACCGCCGGGAAGACCGGCAGCACCGGGGCCGCCGAGTCCGCCGCCCGTGACCGGCGGCACCGCAGGGCCGTCGCCGGTGACCGGACCGGTCGTCGGGCCCGCGGGGCCGTGCGGGCCACCCTGGCCGCCGCGGCCGTTCGAGCCGTTGAAGTCGCTCGGGCCGCCGAAGTCGCCGGAGGCGTCGAAGCTGTTCGGAGCGTTGAAGTCGGCGGCCGGGTCGAAGCCGCCCGGCCCGCCCTGGGCGCCGTATCCGCCCGGGCCGGTCGGGCCGCCCTGGCCGCCGTAGCCGTTCGGGGCGCCCTGACCGTCCTGGCCTCCGCTGCCGTTCTCCGCGAAGTAGGGCAGGTCGTCGCGGCGCGCCTCGCCGCCGGGGCGCGCGCCGTTGCCGCCTCCCAGCGGGCCCGCCGCCAGCGCCTCGGTCACGTCGAAGGAACCGGTGCCGCCGCCGTGCCCCGGAGCCACGGGACCGCCGGTCGCACCGGGGAGCCCGGAGCCGCTCGCACCGCCGGGGCGCGAGCCGCCCGGCACGCTCATCGAGCCGACGACCCCACCGGGCCGCCCGGCACCGGCGCCCGGGCCGGCGGGACCGCCCGCGCCGGGGCCCGAACCGCCCGGCAGGCCCGCACCGTTGGTGGACGTGCCGCCCTGACCGCCCTTGCCCCCCGAGGACTTGCGGGGCGCGAACCAGTCGCTCGTCTTCTCCTCCGCCTGCCCCGCGGGCGGGGCCGGGGGCTCGACGGTGCCCGTGGACATGGCGGTGGCGGCGGACGGCTTCGACGTCTCGGCGTCCGTGTTGTCGACGGGGCCGGAGCTCTCGGCGTCCGCGACGGGCTTGCGCACGACGACCGGCGGAATGGGCCGGGATCCGGGGATATTGATCCGGATCCGCGTCGTCAGCGTGGTCTCGGTCTTGCGTTCCTCCGGCTGCGTGGCCGAACGGCCCGCGTCCGCACCGCTGTCGGAAGCCATGGGGGTCCCGTACGGCGGCGTGCCCGAGGGGTATGCGGCTCCGCCGCGCCCGTTGGGCCCGGAGGACGGAGTGTCAGTTTCACGACTCAAGGCAGGTTCTCCCGGTTGGCTCCGCCGCCCATACCTCACTGCTTCGGGCGGCTCGGCGGCGCGCACCACCATACTGGCCACTTCTGGCGCGTATCCCACGACCGCCTTGGAAACCCACACGGGACTCGCACGAGAGCGGCATGGCGAAGTGGTACGTCAATTGCCAAGTCGGACGGGGTCTCCACCCGGTTGCCGCACGGGCGCGAGGGTGGCGCAGATCACAGCCACGGCCATGCCGCCGAGCAGGAAGAGGTAGGAGGCGGCGCCTGTGCCGAAGACGAAGTCGCCTTCGGGGCGGCTGGCGGTGAGCAGGATGACGGTGATCGTCCAGCCGCCGGCGGGCGCGACGGCCGCGGCCCGGCTGCCCATCGCGCGGGCGGCGCCCAGGCAGAGCCCGGCCTCGCCCGCGAGTGCGAGCAGCAGGCCGCCCGGGAACCATGCGGGCTGCACCAGCGCCCCGGCCACGCCGACGACCGCGCCGAGCACGAAGAGCCCGAGGTGGGCGAGGACCCGCAGGGCGGAGGGCCGCTTCAGCGGCTGGGCGAGCATCGAGCTCATGACGCCTCCTCGGCGGCGACACCGGCGACACCGGCGAACAGATCGGACTCCGTCCGCGCTGCCTGCTCCCCGCGCACCAACTCGTAGTACTCGGTCGTGAAAAGGGGCTGCGCGAGTTCGTTGGAGAGCGCGAAGTACGGCTCGGCCACGTCGATCTGCGTGGCGTGCGCCCGCATCGCGGCGGCCTTGGCGCGGGCGTGGGCGGTGCCGTCGATCACGGTGGTGATCCGCTCGTCGTCCACGACACCCGGCACGTCGCCGACAGTGGCGGCCTTGGCGAAGGGCAATCCGGGCAGGTCCGCCTGAAGTCGGGCGAAGGCCTCCTCGGCGACCGTGCGCGGGACGCGGTTCCAGTAGATCTTGGGGATCCGCCACCCGGCGTCCGCGGCCAGCTCGGCCCCGCGCATGGCGACGCGGTGGGCCTGGATGTGGTCGGGGTGGCCGTAGCCGCCGTCGGGGTCGTAGGTGACGAGGACCTGGGGGCGTACCTCCAGGATGACCTCGACGAGCTCCCGGGCCGCCTCGTCGACGTCCGCCTGCCACAGGCTCGCGGGGTCGTCGTTGTCGGCGATGCCCATCATCCCCGAGTCCTCGAAGCGGCCTTTGCCGCCGAGGAGACGGAAGTCCTCGACGCCGAGCTCGCGCATCGCGGCCGTGAGCTCGGCCAGGCGGTGTTCGCCGAGCTCGGCTCCGGTCAGATGGCGCAGCCCGGGGGGAATGACCTCGCCGTGTTCGCCGAGCGTGCAGGTGACCAGGGTCACCCGGGCACCCTCGGCCGCGTACTTGGCCATGGTCGCGCCGTTGTTGATCGACTCGTCGTCCGGGTGCGCGTGCACCAGGAGCAGACGCCGGTCGGGCAGTTCCGTCATGGGCCCCACCCTACGAGGCGACACCGACAGCGCTGCCCGGCACGGCTCAGAACTTGATGCTGCCGATCATGCCCGCGATGTTCGTCGTCAGCTCGCTGATGGTGGGAGCGACGGTCGAGGACGCCAGGTAGAAGCCGAGCAGCATGCAGACCACGGCGTGGCCCGCCTTCAGCCCTGATTTCTTGACCAGCAGGAAGACGACGATCGCCAGCAGCACCACCGCCGAAATCGAGAGTGCCACGGCGGCTCACCTCCAAGAATCCCAGGCGCGGGGGTCGGACTATGGGGGCAGATAAATCCATGCAGCAGCCAGCAGGTTCATACCCACTATGCGCTTGTGATCATAACTATCCGTCCGTGCGCATCGATCGGCGCACAGCCGCACAAGGGGGCGCACTGGCCAATATGGTCGGGGCATGACGACCGAGCCTGTGTCCTTCCCCCGACGGCACGCCCGCACCCAGAGGTTCACGTTCGGCGCACCGCGCGCATTCACGGTGGCGCCCGACGGTTCCCGTGTCGTGTTCCTGCGCTCCACCTCCGGTACGGATCCGGCGAGTTCGCTGTGGGTGCTCGACACGACGGACGGCGGGGAGCGCGTGGCGGCCGACCCGCGCGCCCTCCTGGGCGGCGCCTCGGAGGACCTCTCGCCCGAGGAGCGGGCACGCCGCGAGCGCAGCCGGGAGGGCGGCGCCGGCATCGTCTCCCACGCCACCGACGCGGCCGTGGAGTTGGCGTCCTTTGCCTTGTCAGGGCGGCTTTTCACGGCCGAACTGCGGGCCGGTACGGCACGTGAACTCCCGGTCCCCGGGCCGGTGATCGACCCGCGCCCCTCCCCCGACGGACGGCACATCGCGTACGTCACGCAGGGGTCCCTGCGGGTGGTGGGCGCCGAGGGCGAGGGCGACCGTGCGCTCGCCGAGCCGGAGTCGGACGGGGTGACCTACGGCCTTGCGGAGTTCATCGCCGCCGAGGAGATGGGGCGCTACCGGGGCTTCTGGTGGGGTCCGGAGTCGGACCTGCTGCTGGTGGCGCGGGCGGACGACACGCCGGTGCGCCGCTGGTGGATCTCCGATCCGGCGCGTCCGGAGCGCGAGCCGCAGCGAGTGGCGTATCCGGCGGCGGGAACACCGAACGCGGACGTGCGGCTGTTCGTGATCGGTCTGGACGGGGTGCGCACAGAGGTCTCCTGGGACCGGGCGCGGTACCCGTATCTGGCGCGAGTGCACTGGTCAGCGGCGGGTGCACCGCTGCTGCTCGTACAGGCGCGCGACCAGCGCAGCCAGCTGTTCCTGGCCGTGGACCCGGCGACGGGGGCGACCCGGATGGTGCACGCGGACGAAGATCCACAATGGCTGGATCTTTTCCCTGGGGTCCCCTGCTGGAGCCCTGCCGGGCATCTCGTGCGCATCGCCGACGAGGGCGGCGCACGCGTGCTCACGGTGGGCGAACGCCCGCTGACCGGACCGCAGTTGCACGTCCGCGCGGTGCTGGACGTCACGTCGGACGACGTGCTGATCTCGGCGTCGGCGGGCGAGGCGGCGGCCGCTCCCGAGGTCGGCGAAGTGCACGTGTACCGGGTGAACGAGCTCGGCGTGGAGCGCGTTTCACAGGAGCCGGGCGTGCACTCGGCGGTGCGCGCCGGGGGCGTGACGGTGTTGGCCTCCCACACCCTTGACCGGCCCGGGGCTCAGGTCCAGGTGCTGCGGGACGGGAAGCCGACGGCGACGGTCCGGTCACATGCCGAAGATCCCGGTTTGACCCCGCGCGTGACCCTTACCGAAGGGGGCGCACGCCGCATCCCGTGCGCCGTGCTTATGCCTCGGGACTACGCCAGTGACACCCCGCTGCCGGTTTTGCTGGATCCCTACGGTGGTCCGCACGCCTCCCGGGTGGTCGCCGCGCACAACGCGCACCTCACCTCGCAGTGGTTCGCCGACCAGGGGTTCGCGGTGATCGTCGCGGACGGGCGCGGTACGCCGGGGCGCTCGCCCGCATGGGAGAAGGCCATCAAGGACGACATCGCGGCGATCGTGGTGCAGGACCAGGTCGACGCGCTGCACGCGCTCGCCGAGCGGTTCCCGCTCGATCTGACCCGCGTGGCCATCCGGGGCTGGTCCTTCGGCGGCTACCTGGCGGGGCTCGCCGCGCTGCGCCGCCCGGACGTCTTCCACGCGGCGGTGGTCGGCGCACCGGTCACCGATCTGCGCCTGTACGACACCCACTACCAGGAGCGGTACGTCGGACATCCCGACGAGCAGCCGGAGGTCTACCGCCGCAACTCGCTGATCGACGACGCGGGCCTGGTGGACGCGGCCGAACCGCACCGCCCGATGATGATCGTCCACGGCCTCGCGGACGACAACGTGGTGGTCGCCCACTCCCTGCGCCTGTCCTCGGCCCTGCTCGCCGCGGGCCGTCCGCACGAGGTGCTGCCGCTGTCCGGCGTCACACACATGACGCCGCAGGAAGCGGTCGCGGAGAACCTGCTGCTGCTTCAGCTGGAATTCCTGCAGCGCTCGCTGGCATAGCGGTTCAAAAGCGCCCGAACTGCGTTAACACGCAGGCAACTTCACCGAAGCGGTACCGATATACGGACGGTGGAGGCTCAACAGCGTACGGCCGTGCGGGTGCCGTAAACGGGCCGGGGTGCGCCATGTCACCCCGGCCCGTTGCCTTGCGCCGCCGCGAAATGGCACGCCGAGTCGTGCGCCTCGGGCCCGCCCGGGTCCCGCAGCCGGGACGGCACCGCAAGCGCCGGCACCTGCTCGGCGCAGCGTTCCTCCGCCTTCCAGCAGCGGGTGCGGAAGCGGCAGCCGGAGGGGACGTTCGTCGGGGACGGGACATCGCCCGCGAGGATGATGCGCGCGCGGTGTTCACGGGCCTCCGGGTCGGGGACCGGGACCGCGGAGAGTAGCGCCTGGGTGTACGGGTGCGTGGGGTGGTCGTAGATCTCGGCGTCCCTGCCGATCTCCACGATCCGTCCGAGGTACATCACCCCGACGCGGTCGGAGATGTGCCGGACGATCGACAGGTCGTGGGCGATGAAGACATAGGAGAGGTCGAACTCGTTCTGCAGGCGGTCCATCAGGTTGATGACCTGGGCCTGGACCGAGACGTCCAGCGCGGAGACGGGTTCGTCGGCGACGATGACCTCCGGGCGCAGCGCCAGCCCCCGTGCGATGCCGATGCGTTGGCGCTGGCCGCCGGAGAACTGGTGCGGGTAGCGGTTGATGTGCTCGGGGTTGAGGCCGACCACGTCCAGCAGGTCCCGCACCCGGCGGCGGCGGTCACCCTTCGGGGCGACCTCGGGGTGGATGTCGTACGGCTCTCCGATGATGTCGCCCACCGTCATGCGGGGGTTGAGGGAGGTGTACGGGTCCTGGAAGACCATCTGGATGTTGCGGCGTACGGCCTTGAGGGCACGGCCGGACAGTCCGGTGATGTCCTCGCCCTTGTACTTGATCGAACCGGCCGTCGGCCGTTCCAGGTTGACCAGCATCCTGGCGACCGTGGACTTGCCGCAGCCTGACTCGCCGACGATGCCGAGGGTTTCGCCGCGGTGGAGGGTGAAGTCGACGCCGTCGACGGCCTTGACCGCGCCGACCTGTTTCCTGAAGAGGATGCCCCGGGTGAGCGGGTAGTGCTTGACGAGGCCGCTGACCTCCAGAATCGCCTCAGCCATCCAGGCACTCCCTCCAGAAGTGGCAGGCGCTGCCCCGTACCTCGGAGACCTCGTACAGCTCAGGCACGTCGGTGCGGCACATGTCGCGGGCCATGGGACAGCGGGGGTTGAACGCGCAGCCCTGCGGGATGTTCATGAGGTTGGGGGGCAGGCCCTTGATGGCGTAGAGCTCCTGGCCCTTCTGGTCCAGGCGCGGGATCGACTCCAGCAGGCCCCTGGTGTACGGGTGGCCGGGCGCCTTGTAGATGTCGTGCACGGGCGCCGACTCCACGATGCGGCCCGCGTACATCACGGCGATCCGGTCCGAGACGTCCGCGACGACGCCGAGGTCGTGGGTGATGAGGATCAGGCCCATGCGGTACTCGCGCTGGAGCTCCGCCAGCAGATCCATGACCTGGGCCTGGACGGTGACGTCGAGGGCGGTGGTGGGCTCGTCGGCGATGATGAGCGCGGGTTCGAGGGCGAGGGCCATCGCGATCATGATGCGCTGGCGCATGCCGCCGGAGAACTGGTGCGGGTACTGCTTGACGCGCTCGCGCGCGGCCGGGATGCGCACCCGGTCCATCAGCTCCACGGCCTTCGCCCGCGCGTCCTTCCTCGACATGCCTCGGTGCACCACGAACATCTCGCCGAGCTGGTCGCCGACGGTCAGTACGGGGTTCAGCGACGACAGGGCGTCCTGGAAGATCATCGCCATCTCGGCGCCGCGGACCTTGCGCCGCTCCTCTTCCTTCAGCTTCAGCAGGTCGCGCCCCTGGAAGAGGATCTCGCCCCCGGTGATCCTCCCGGGCGGCGTGTCCAGAATCCCCATCACCGCCTGCGCGGTCACCGACTTCCCGGACCCGGACTCCCCGAGCACGGCAAGCGTCTCCCCCGCGTCCACGCCGTAGCTCACCCCGTTGACCGCCTTGGCGACCCCGTCCCGCGTCCGGAACTCCACGTGCAGATCACGCACTTCGAGCAGCATGCCGGCGGCTCACCTCACTTTCGGACGGGGGCGTTGCGGGTGGCTTCGCCGAGAGGGCGGAGGGGCGGGGGCCCTGGGGAGACCTTGGGGGCGCCGCATACCGCGACCCCGAGTGCATGACGGCAACCAGTACGGCGACCACCAGGCGCCTGGGGCGGTGGGGGCCCCTCCCGCTCGAGCGAAGCCGAGAGTGGGGGAGCGTGCCAGGCGTCGCGGGGCAGGCGGGACTTTGCGGACACGGCCCAGGGGAGAGGGCGCGCCGGCAGGCGTCCTGGGGACGCCGGCACCCCGCAGGGCGGCTCCCCCGCCGCCACCGGCCGAGCACGGTCGGCAGCACCACCCCGGGCGGGCCACTGGCCAACTCCTCGTCGCCCTCCCGGCCCCGGGCCATCCGCAGCTCGCGTTGCCGCCGGGATCGGGGGGCCGTGTCGGAGGGGCGAAGGCGGGCCGGCAGGCCGTACCCCGCGCCCACGCCCGAGCCGGCGACCCGCCCCGGAACCTGCCTCGTCGTGACCGCCACCGCGCCTCACCTCAGCTTCGGGTCGAGGGCGTCGCGGACCGCGTCGCCCAGCATGATGAAGGCCAGGACCGTGATCGCGAGGGCGCCGGAGGGCCACAGGAGGGCGTGGGGGGCGTTGCGGATGTAGGGGGAGGCGGCCGAGATGTCGATGCCCCAGGAGACGCTGGGGGGCTTCAGGCCGACACCCAGGTAGGACAGGGTCGCCTCCAGGGCGATGTACGTGCCAAGGGCGATGGTCGCGACCACGATCACCGGGGCGATGGCGTTGGGCGCGATGTGGCGCAGGAGGATGCGGGAGTTGGAGGCGCCGAGGGCGCGGGCGGCCTGGACGTAGTCGTGCTGTTTGGCGGTGATGACGGCGCCGCGCGCGATGCGGGAGATCTGCGGCCAGCCGAGCAGCACGATGAAGCCGATGACCGGCCAGATGGAGTTGCTGGTGACCACGGACAGCAGGACCAGGCCCCCGAGGATCACCGGGATGGCGAAGAAGACGTCGGTGATGCGGGAGAGGAACGAGTCCCACAGGCCGCCGAAGAACCCGGCCAGCGCCCCGAGCACCGAGCCGAGGACCGCGACCCCGAGCGTGGCGCAGACGCCCACCGCGACGGACGTACGGGCGCCGTAGACCGTGCGCGTGTAGACGTCGCAGCCCTGGCCGTCGTAGCCGAAAGGATGGCCGGGCGCGGAACCCTGCTGGGCCTTGGCGAGGTCGCATGTGAGGGGGCTGCCGGAGGCGATCGCCGAGGGCCACAGGGAGATGAAGAGCAGGAAGAGAATGATCAGGCCCGAGACGATGAAGACGGGGTTGCGGCACAGGTCCTGCCGGGCGTCGGACCAGAGGCTGCGCGGACGTTCGTCCGCCGAGGCCGCCGATGGGTCCGGCCCCGGCGGTCCCGTGCCCTGCGGACCCCGCGGTGCCGGCCCGACCGGCGGACGCGGCTCCAGCGTCTGCGCCTCGCCCGCGGCCAGCTCCATCGCACCGCCCGCGCCGCTGCCGGCGATCGCCCCTTCGGACTGGAACGGCTGCTCAGGCATAGCGGATCCTCGGGTCGAGTACGGCGTACAGCAGGTCGACGACCAGGTTGCAGACGAGGAAGACGAGGACGAGGACCGTGACGAAGCCGACGACGGTCTGTGTGTTCTGGCGCAGGATGCCCTGGTAGAGCTGGTAGCCGACGCCGTGGATGTTGAAGATCCGCTCGGTGACGATCGCGCCTCCCATGAGGAAGCCGATGTCGGCGCCGATGAAGGTGACGACGGGGATGAGCGAGTTGCGGAGCAGATGCCGGGTGACCACTCGGTGCCTCGGCAAGCCCTTGGCGATCGCCGTACGGACGTAGTCGGAGCGCCGGTTCTCGGCGATCGAGGTGCGGGTCAGCCGGGTGACGTACGCGAGGGAGACCGAGGCGAGGACGAGGCCCGGGATCAGCAGCTCGCCGAAGGGGGCCTGAGCGGAGACCGACGGGCGGATCCAGCCCCACTCCACCCCGAGCAGCAGCTGGAGCAGCAGGCCGGTGACGAAGGTGGGGACGGAGATCACGACGAGGGTCAGGAGCAGGACGCCGGAGTCGACGGGGCGGCCCCGCTGCAGGCCGGTGACGACGCCCAGCGTGACGCCGATGAGGATCTCGAAGAGGATCGCGACGACCGTGAGCCGGAAGGTGACCGGGAAGGCCGTCGACATCAGCTCGGTGACTTCCTGGCCGTTGAACGCCGTACCGAAGTCTCCGGTGAAGACGTTCCCCATGTAGGTCAGGTACTGCTGCCACACGGGCTTGTCGAGGCCGAACTCCTTCCTGAGCTGAGCCGCCGTCGCCGCGTCGCACTGCCGGTCGCCGCACAGGCCCGCGACGGGGTCGCCCATCACGTTGACCATGAGGAAGATCAGCAGGGTGGCCCCGATGAACACCGGGACCATCTGCACCAGGCGCCGGACGACGTACCGCCCCATGACGGACTCAGCCGACCTTGATCTCGTTGTAGACGGGGACGCTGAACGGGTTGAGGGCCACGTTCGACAGCCGCTGCGACCAGCCGGCGCTGCCGTTCTGGTACCAGAGCGGAATGGCCGCCATGTTGTCCCGGACGACCGCCTCGGCCTTCTGGAACATCTCCACGGCCCGCGCGGGGTCGGTCTCGGCGTTCGCCGCGTCGACGAGCTTGTCGAACTCCTCGTTGGACCACTTGCCGTCGTTGGAGGAGGCGTTGGTGTAGTAGAGCGGCTGGAGGAAGTTCTGGGTGAGCGGGTAGTCCATCTGCCAGCCCGCCCGGAAGGGGCCGGAGAGCTTCTGGGTCGTGCTCTTGCTGCGGAAGTCGGCGAAGGTGCCGATCGGGTTGCCGACGCAGGCCCGGTCGTTGCCCAGGGCGTTGTTGATGGAGTTGCAGACGGCGTCCACCCACAGCTTGTGGGAGCCGGTGTCCGCGTTGTAGGTGATCTTCACCTGCCCGCCGGGCAGCCCGCCGCCCTCCTCGATCAGCTTCTTCGCCGCGGCCGCGTCGTACCGGCACCACTCACCGCACAGCCCCTCCTTGTAGCCGCCCTCCGCGCCCAGGACGGGTGAGGTCCAGTCGGTCGCGGGCGTACGGGTCCCCTGGAAGATGGTCCTGGTGATCTGCTCACGGTCGATGGCCCGGGACAGCCCCTTGCGGACCTTGACCGAGCCGGCCTTGTTCCAGTCCTTGTCGTAGTGGGGGAAAGCCAGGGTCTGGATGATGCCGGCCGGGGTGTTGAGGTAGCGGTCGCCTAGGTCGCCGCGGACGTTCGTCAGCTGCTGGGCCGGCACGTCGTCGACGAGGTCGAGGTTGCCGGCCATCAGGTCGGTGTAGGCCGTGTTGTTGTCCGTGTAGACCTTGAGGGTGACGCCGCCGTTCAGGGCCGCGTCCGGACCCGGGTACGCGTCCCATCTCGCGAGGCTCATCTCGGAGCCCTTGGTGTACGACGCCACGGTGTACGGGCCGTTGCCGACGGGCTTGGCGAGCCAGCCGGCGTGGTCGTCGTAGAAGGCGCGCGGCAGCGGGACGAAGGCGTTGTAGCCGAGGGTGTCGGGGAAGCCGGAGAACTTCTGGCTGAGCCGGACGGTGAACGTCCTGTCGTCGACCACCTTCAGCCCGGACATGGTGTCGGCGCTCTGCTCGCCCTTGGCGGGATGGACCTTGTCGTAGCCGTCGATGTAGCTGAAGAAGTAGGCGTTCTTCTGGTTGTTCTTCAGGCTCGCCCCGTAGTTCCAGGCGTCCACGAAGGACTTGGCGGTGACCTGCTCGCCGTCGCTGAAGGTCCAGCCGTCCTTGACGGTGATCGTGTAGGTGCGCGAGTCGGTGGTCTCGATCCGCTCGGCGAGCATGTCCTCGGCCTCGCCGGTCTTCGGGTGGTACTGCTTCAGGCCCCGGAAGATCATGGAGAGCACCTTGCCGCCCTGCACCTCATTGGTGTTGGCCGGCTCCAGCGGGTTCTGCGGATCGGTCCACGACGAGCTCAGCACCTCGCCGCCGGCTCCGCTGTCACCCCCGCCTCCACAGGCCGTCGCCACGAGCGCGACCGCCATCGCACATGCGGCCCGTCCGGCGAATGTGGCTCCACGCATGGAGTGCCTCCTCTGGTACTGATCCGTTACGGGCCAATATCGAGCGAAAAGGCACATATCGCACATGGACTCCGGCCAATGGAGCAACAGACCGTCCGGATGCCGGAGCTTTGGCCGTACCCACGGGGCGTCCACGAGGGTCCGCGCAACGCCCGTGCGACGTCCGCGCGGGCGACGAAACGGACTTCTTTCATCCGGCCCAATGGATCTTCGATGTATGACGCAATGGATCTCCACCATCCGATGCCGAACCGTTGGATTACGACCGCTGGATGTACACATTTCGATACAGGAGCGTCCGCATATCGAACTCGTTGCCCGATTGGTCCAGTTAGTCCGAGTCAAGGCACAACTCAATCACGTTGCGCTACCCGCGTAGCTACGGAATGGTCAAGACAGGGTAAAGAACGTAAAGAGACAACCAAGTCGGCCGAGAATTTATTGACCTTGAATGAATTGCGTTGAAAAAGTCCGGCGTAGCCCGTAGGGGAGCGTGCCCTGCGGAGTCATCAGACCCTCCCTTGGGCCAGGAGCACCATGACCCCCCCAACTCCATCCGCGGCTGCCCCGCTTGAGGCGACTGACGAAAGCATCGACAAGTCGCCTTCGCCCTCCACCCCTAAGGGCAACGAAAGCCGCTCGCCGGGACGGCTGGCGTGGACTCGCTTCAAGCGGGACCACACGGGCGTCATATCGGCGTACATCGTGATCTTCTTCTTCGTGATCGCGCTCGCCGCTCCACTCATTGCGAAGCTGTACGGGAAGGATCCGTACACGACGTACGCGAGCCAGCAGCCTGAGCTGCTGAACGCCTTCGCGTACCCGGCGGGTCCGAACGGCGGTATCAGCTCGGACTTCTGGTTCGGCGTGGAGCCGCAGCTCGGGCGTGACGTCTTCACCTTCCTGCTCTACGCGATCCGCACCTCGCTCGGCATCGCCGTGGCGGCCACCTTGCTCACCGTCGTCCTCGGCGTGGTCATCGGCGTCACCGCGGGCTACCTCGGCGGGCGGACGGACTACTTCGTGGGCCGGGTCATCGACATCCTGCTGTCGTTCCCGTCCACCCTCTTCTTCATCGCCTTCATGCCGGTCGTGTACGGGCTCTTCGTCGCCCCCGACGAGAACATCCCGACATGGCTGCGCGCCGCCGGCCTGATCATCGTGCTCTCCGCCTTCGGCTGGGCATCCATCGCCCGACTGCTGCGCGGCCAGGTACTCGGCCTGCGCGAGCGGGAGTTCGTCGAGGCCGCCAAGGTCACGGGCGCGTCACCGCGGCGTATCGTCTTCAAGGAGCTGCTGCCCAACCTGTGGACTCCGATCATCATTCAGTCCACGCTGATGCTCCCGGCCTTCGTCACCGCTGAGGCGGGTCTCGCCTTCCTGGGTGTCGGCATGATCGACCCGACCCCGGACTGGGGCGTCATGATCCAGCGAGGCGCCCAGTTCTACACCGAGGACCTCACCTTCATGCTCTTCCCGGGCCTGTCCATGGTGATCTTCGTGCTCGCGTTCAACCTCCTCGGTGACTCGGTGCGTGACGCACTCGACCCGAAGTCCAAGCGCTGACTCCGGCTCATTTCAGGACCACGGCGAAGTCGCCGGGTGCCGGATTCTTCTCTCACTCAACCCACTTCAAGGCAGGATGCGATGTCCTTCTCGCGTAGAAACTTCCTGATCGCCACCGGCGTGGCCGCGGCGTCGACCTCGGTGCTGAGCGCCTGCAGCAGCGGCAGCGAGGGCGGCTCGCAGGACCAGGCCCCGAAGGTCACTGGCTCCAAGACCACCGAGATCCCCGTGGGCACCAAGGCCGACTCGACCGGCCCGGCCCCCGAGGTCAAGGGCGCGGTGACGGGCGGGACGATCTACTCGCTCCAGCAGTTCGACATGGACCACATGGACCCGGCGCAGATCTACGTCTCGACCGAGGGCGCCATCACCGTCCCGATCATGCGTGGTCTGACCGGCTACAAGCTGGACGACAAGGGCGGGGCCACCCTGGTCGGCGACGCCGCGACCGACGCCGGCACGATGAAGGACGGCGGCAAGACCTGGTCCTTCACCATCAAGGACGGCATCAAGTGGGAGGACGGCGCCGACCTCTCCATGGACGACGTCCGCCACACCTTCGAGCGCCTCTTCGCGAGCTTCATCACCGAGGGCCCGATCTACGTCCAGGAGTTCCTGGAGGGCGGCGACAAGTACGACGGCCCGTACGGCGGCAAGAGCCTCGACTCCATCGAGATCGACGGCAAGACCATCACCTTCCGTCTCAAGGAAGCCCGCGTCGACTTCAACTACACGCTCGCGATGCGTGGTTACTCCCTGGTGCCCAAGAAGGGCGACACCAAGGAGAAGTACGACAAGAAGCCGGTCTCCTGCGGTCCGTACAAGATCGAGAGCCGTAGCATCGGCAAGTCGATGACCTTCGTGCGCAACGAGCACTGGGACGCGAAGACCGACCCGATCCGCAACGCCTACCCGGACAAGTTCGTCTTCCAGATGGGCTACGAGCTGGTCGCGTCGACCGACCGCTGGATCGCGGACCAGGGCAACGACCAGTACGCGGTGCCGATCTTCAACGAGGTCGCCCCCGAGCGTCTCGCCCAGGTCCTCACCAAGCCCGAGCTGAAGAAGCGCGTCCTCACCGCGGTCGACACGGTCACCTACTACTGGCCGATCAACATGACCCGGGTCAAGGACCTCAAGGTCCGTCAGGCCATCAACCACGCCTGGCCGCACCAGCAGCTCCAGACCATCGGCGGCGGCGCCGCGTCCCAGGAGATCGCCACCACGATCTTCGCCCCGGTGACGCCCGGTTACACCAAGTTCGACCTGTACGGCGTCGACAAGAAGCCCGGCGGCGACCCCGCGAAGGCCAAGGCCCTGCTGAAGGAGGCCGGCAAGGAGGGCTACAAGCTGGTCATCGCCTACCAGCAGTCGGACACCGCGGTGAAGACCGCCGTCGCCATCAAGAACGCGCTGGAGGCCGCCGGCTTCCAGGTCGTCAACAAGCAGGTCGACAAGTCGACGTTCTACACCCAGATCGGCAAGATCGACAACGACTTCGACCTGTTCGCCGCCGGCTGGAGCCCGGACTGGCCGGGCGGTTACTCGCAGTTCTACCCGTGCTGGAGCGGCAAGAACATCGGCGACGGCCGCAGCAACTACGCCCAGCTGGACGACCCGAGCGTCAACAAGGCCATCGACGCCGCGGGCAGGATCGCGGACGTCGAGGAGGCCAACAAGGCCTGGGGCAACGTCGACAAGATGATCATGGAGCTGGCCGCGGTCGTCCCGGACTACCACAAGATCCGGAACTACCTGTACGGCTCCAAGGTCGGCAACGTCGTCTGGGACGGCGGCAACACCTGCGTCGCGCTCACCAAGCTCTACGCCAAGAAGTAAGCGAGCACGACCCCTGGGGGCGGCCATTCCACATGGCCGCCCCTGCGGCCCACCCCCCTCTACTTCCTCCCGGCGACGGCGCCCCGTCCGGAAAGTCACGCCTCATGTTCCGCTTCCTTGTCCGCCGAGTCATCGGCGCGCTGGTCATTCTGTTGATCATCAGCGCCATCACCTTCTGGCTCTTCTACGCCGTGCCGCGTGACCCCGCGATGATGTCCTGCGGCAAGAACTGCACGCCCGAGAACCTGGCGCAGATCCGGCAGAACCTGGGCATCGACAAGCCGATCC
The DNA here is from genome assembly GCF_055656945.1 of Streptomyces sp. NPDC111606. Classification (NCBI taxonomy): domain Bacteria; kingdom Bacillati; phylum Actinomycetota; class Actinomycetes; order Kitasatosporales; family Streptomycetaceae; genus Streptomyces; species Streptomyces sp. NPDC111606. The sequence goes on along the minus strand of NZ_JBVKBY010000002.1, from coordinate 470,624 downwards.
CGGTGCAGTACTGGCTGTGGCTCGTCGGCGTCTTCGTCGGACGCGACTACGCCAACTACGACTTCTGCAACGCACCCTGCCTCGGGTACTCCTTCGCCAACCGCGAGCCGGTCTTCGACACGATCATGGACCGGCTGCCGACGACCCTGTCGCTCGCCTTCGGCGCGGCCGTCGTCTTCCTGATCCTCGGTATCGGCGCGGGCATGCTCGCGGCGCTCAAGCAGGGCAAGTTCCTGGACAAGTTCGCCAGCTCCGCCTCGCTGCTCGGCTCCTCGCTCCAGATCTACTTCGTCGGCTACATCGCGATGTTCTTCTTCGTCGCGCAGCTGGGGTGGCTCGACCAGCCGCAGTGGACCCCGCTCTCGGAGAACCCGGCCGCCTGGTTCGGCGGGCTGCTGTTGCCCTGGCTGGTCCTCGCGATCATCTTCACGGCCAACTACACGCGTATGACCCGCTCCCAGCTCGTGGAGCAACTCAGCGAGGACTACGTCCGCACGGCACGGGCCAAGGGTCTGTCCCGGTCGAACGTGTTCTTCCGGTTTGCCTGGCGCGGCGCGATGGGCCCCATCGTCACGGTGTTCGGCATCGACCTGGGCACGCTGATCGGCGGTGCCATCATCACCGAGTCGACCTTCAGCCTCCCGGGCGTCGGCCGGCTCGCGGTGAAGTCCGTGGACCAGAGCGACCTGCCGATGCTGCTGGGTGTGACCCTGCTGGCGGCCGGCGCGATCGTCTTCGCCAACATCATCGTGGACGCCGTCTACGCCCTCATCGACCCGCGGATCCGGCTCGCCTGACCTCCGCCCCCCACTCCCGACCCCTCGCATCACCCCCCTCAGGAGCGTCCCCGTGACGAGCACCGATCAGCAGCCCTTCCTCTCCGTCAAGGACCTTCAAGTCCACTTCTCCACCGAGGACGGCATCGTCAAGGCCGTCGACGGGCTCTCCTTCGACCTTGCCAAGGGCCAGACGCTCGGCATCGTGGGTGAGTCGGGATCCGGCAAGTCCGTCACCAACCTGACGATCCTGGGCCTGCACGACCCGTTCCGCACCAAGATCGACGGCGAGATCCTGCTGGACGGCAAGGAGCTGCTCACCGCCTCCGAGCGGGAGCTGGAGCGGCTGCGCGGCAACAAGATGTCCATGATCTTCCAGGACGCGCTTGCCTCGCTGTCGCCGTACCACACCATCGGGACGCAGATCGGCGAGACGTACCGCAAGCACACCGGTGCCTCCAAGAAGGAGGCCCGGGCGCGGGCGATCGAGATGCTGCGGCGGGTCGGGATCCCGCAGCCGGACATGCGGGTGGACGACTACCCGCACCAGTTCTCCGGCGGTATGCGCCAGCGCGCGATGATCGCGATGGCGCTGGTCTGCGACCCCGAGCTGCTGATCGCGGACGAGCCGACCACCGCGCTCGACGTCACCGTCCAGGCGCAGATCATGGACCTGCTCAAGGACCTGCAGCAGGAGTTCGGCACGGCGATCATCTTCATCACGCACGACCTCGGTGTCATCGCCGACATCGCGGACGACGTGCTGGTGATGTACGGCGGCCGGTGCGTGGAGCGGGGCACCAAGGAGGAGGTGCTGCGCGACCCGCAGCACCCCTACACCGTGGGTCTGCTCAGCTCCATGCCGAGCCTGGACGGGCCGGTCGACGTGCCGCTGTCGCCGATCCCGGGTGCGCCTCCGTCGCTGCTGAACCCGCCCACCGGCTGCCGCTTCCACCCGCGGTGCGCCTTCACCGACAAGGTTTCGGGCGGGCTGTGCTCCAGCGAGCGGCCGCTCCTCGACGTGGTGGACGGCCGGGGTTCCGCCTGCCACCTGGCGCCCGAGGAGCGCAAGGATCTGTTCGCCGAATTCGCCGGATCCCGGCACTGACTGACGTACACGAGACAGGACTTCACCATCATGAGCAACGCGCAACCGCTCCTGGACGTCAGCGGTCTGACCAAGCACTTCCCCATCAAGGGCGGCTTCCCGATCAAACGCACGGTCGGGGCCGTCAAGGCCGTGGACGGCCTCGACTTCCAGGTGGCCGAGGGCGAGGCCCTCGGTCTGGTCGGCGAGTCGGGCTGCGGCAAGTCGACGACCGGACGGCTGATCACGCGGCTCCTGGAGCCGACGGGCGGCAAGATCTCCTACCGCGGCCAGGACATCACGCACGCGGGCCGCAAGAAGCTCGCGCCGGTCCGTTCCGAGATCCAGATGATCTTCCAGGACCCGTACGCGTCCCTGAACCCGCGCCAGACGGTCGGAAAGATCATCTCCGGCCCGATGGAGATCAACGACATCAACCCGGCGGGCGGCCGCGAGAAGCGCGTACGCGAACTGCTGGAGATCGTCGGCCTGAACCCCGAGCACTACAACCGCTTCCCGCACGAGTTCTCCGGCGGTCAGCGCCAGCGCATCGGTGTGGCACGGGCGCTGGCCCTCGAGCCGAAGCTGATCGTGGCCGACGAGCCGGTCTCCGCGCTGGACGTCTCCATCCAGGCACAGGTCGTCAACCTGCTGCAGAAGGTCCAGCAGGAACTGGGCATCGCCTTCGTCTTCATCGCCCACGACCTGGCCGTCGTACGGCACTTCTCGCAGCGCGTCGCGGTCATGTACCTCGGCAAGATCGTCGAGATCGCCGACCGTGACGACCTGTACGAAAACCCGCGCCACCCGTACACCCGGGCGCTGCTGTCCGCCGTGCCCGAGGCGACGGTGGAGGAGACCCCCCGCGAGCGCATCCGCCTCCAGGGCGACGTCCCCTCCCCCATCAACCCGCCCTCCGGCTGCCGCTTCCGCACCCGCTGCTGGAAGGCGACGGACAAGTGCGCGACCGAGGCACCGCCGCTGGTCCAGGTCGAGGGCAACAAGCCCGGCCACCTGACCGCGTGCCACTACCCCGAGACGGACGACACGGTCCCCGCGCCGCGTCTCGCCAAGGACCCCCAGCCGGCGGTCTGACACACCCCTTTTCGTCAGTCGCCGTGCCCGGAACGGACTTTCACCGGCCCATTGACCCGAGCCCATGAGCGTCCGGTTCCAGGGGAAGGAGGGCCCGTGCACACCCCATTGGGTGCGCGCGGGCCCTCATCTCTCGGTCAGGGGCCCCGGATACTGGGGCCCATGGTGAACCGAGTGGCCGTGCTCTCCGACATCCACGCCGTGCTGCCCGCCCTCGAAGCGGTGCTGGCGGAACCGGAGGTCGCGGCGGCGGACCTGATCGTGCTCACCGGAGACATCGCGTGCGGGCCGCAGCCCGCCCAGGTCATGGACCTGCTGACGGGCCTGGGCGACCGGGCGGCCTGGATCCGGGGCAACGCCGACCGTGAACTCGTCGAGTACCGGCGCGGACTGCGTACGTCCATCCCCGACCCCGTCGGACCATGGGCCGCCGAGAGCCTCCGCGAGGATCAGGTCGCCTTCCTGGAGCAGCTGCCGACGTCCCTCACGCTTGCGGTGGACGGTCTCGGCGAGGTGCTCTTCTGCCATGCGACGCCGCGTGACGACGAGGAGGTCGTGCTCGTCGACTCCCGTGCCGAGCGGTGGGCGGAGGTCTTCGCGGACGTCGGCCCCGCCGTCACCACCGTCGTGTGCGGCCACACCCACATGCCGTTCACCCGCCTCGCCGCCGGGCGCCTCGTGGTGAACCCGGGCAGCGTCGGGATGCCGTACGGCCGGCTCGGGGCGCACTGGGCGTTGCTCGGGCCGGGGGTCGAGCTGCGGCGCACCGTGCTGGACGTGGCGGCCGCGGTCGCCCGCGTCGTCGCGGACTCCGCCTTCGAGCAGGCCGCCGAGTGGGCCGACTACTTCCTCAACGCCCGGGCCACCGAGGCGGAGGCCTTCGCGGCCTTCGCGCGCCGGGACGGTCGCGAGGGCTGAGGGTGGTACGGCGGTCACGACAACTCCCGCACCGATCCCCTAGGTTGAGACAGATGGCCCTCCACCTGCGCGGCACCACCCTCCCCGATGGCATCCACCGCGACCTCTGGCTCCTCGGCGACCGCATCACCTTCGACCGCCCGTCCGGCGAGGCGCAGACGGTGGCCGACGGCGGCTATCTGCTGCCGGGACTGGTCGACGTCCACACGCACCCAGGGTCCCCGTCCGAGGAGGAACCCGTCTTCGACTCCGAGGCGTTCGCCGAGCAGATCGCGGCGCACCGGGACGCGGGGACGGCGGCGTTGCGGTTCCCGGGACTGCTGGGCGAGATCCCTGCGGGTCTGCGCGAGGCCCCCGACACCCCGCGCATGATCACGGCGGGGCGATGGCTGGCGTGGGCGGGGCTGTCGAAGAGCGCCGGCTTCCACACCGTCACCGACGACCTCGTCGCCGCCGCCGTCGCGGAGACCAAGGCCCACGACGGCTGGTGCAAGCTGATGGGCGACTGGGACTTCGAGTCGGATCCGGTGCCGTACGACATCCTGCGTGCCGTCACGGACGCGGTGCACGCGGTCGGGGGGCGCGTCGCCGCGCACTGCCAGTCGGCGCGCGGCGTGCTGAACGCCTCGCGGGCCGGCGTCGACTCGATCGAGCACGGGATGGGCATGCCGGAGGAGTGCGTCGAGCTGATGGCCACGCACGGGACCGTCTACGTCCCCACCCTCACGACGTTCGCGCGCCGCGTGCCGGACATCAAGGACAACCCCCGCGGGCGCCTCTGGCACGAAGGTCATCGCATCATGATCCGCCGGGTCCGCGAGGCCCACGACGCCGGCGTCCGTGTCCTCGCCGGCACCGACTCCGCCCCCTTCGGCAACGTGGCCACCGAGGTCGAACACCTCGTCGCCGCGGGCCTGCCGGGCGACGTGGCGGTGGGTGCGGCGAGCTGGACGGCGCGGGACTTCCTGGGTCTGCCCGGGCTGGTGGAGGGCGGGCTTGCCGACGTGACGGTGTACGACGCGGATCCGCGGGTGGAGCCGGGGGTGCTGCGGCATCCGCGGAGGATCGTGCTGCGGGGGCGGGTCGTCCGCTGAGCGGCGACGGCGACAGGGCTCAGGGCCTGGGCTCGCGCGCCACCAGCTCCACCTCGAAGCCGTCGCCGTTCTCCAGATAGGCGGCGTAGTGCGCGGGCCCTCCCGCATAGGGATGCCGATCCGGGAAGAGCAGGCTCCAGCCGTGCCGCGACGCCTGCTCGACCAGTGCGTCGAGGCCCGCCCGGCCGCCCGGCGCGTGGAAGGCCAGGTGATTCAGCCCGGGGCGCAGCCGGTCGTGCCGGTCGCCCCGCAGCGCCGGTGACTCCTCGACCACGAGGTAAGTCTCCCCCGCCCGCCAGCTGCGGCCTGCCGGCCAGTCCTGGTGGGGCTCGTAGCCCAGCCGTTCCAGCAACCACCCCCACGACGTGACCGCACGCCCCAGGTCCGGCACCCACAGCTCGACGTGATGCAGCAACTCCCGCACCTTTCCCTCGTGTTCGAGTTCGTTGTGGCAGACTTCCGCGCGTGGTCGATCGGTCGTTCGCGGATCCTGCGCTCGCCGCGTTGTACGACACCCTGAACCCCTGGGGCCCGGGTGACGACTTCTACCTCGGGCTCGTGAGTGCCGCCGGCGCGGTGCTCGATGTCGGCTGCGGTACGGGCCAGTTGCTCCGGCGTGCCGGTGCCGACGGCCACCGTGGGCGGCTCGTGGGGCTCGATCCGGCCGCCGCCATGCTGGTGGAGGCGCGGCGGCACGACACCGACGTGGAATGGGTGCTCGGGGATCTGCGGACGCGGGACTGGTGCGCGGAGTTCGATCTGGTCGTGATGACCGGGCACGCGTTCCAGGTGCTGGTGTGTGACGAGGAGTTGCGGGCCTCACTGCTCGCCGTGCACCGGGCCCTGCGCCCCGGCGGGCGGTTCGTGTTCGAGACACGGAATCCCGCCGCACGGGCCTGGGAGACGTGGACGCCCGACAGGGCCCGCACGGTCACCGGCGCGGACGGGAACGCCGTACGCGTATGGCACGACGTCGAGGGACCTGCCGTCGGAGACCGGGTGACCTTTGTGGAGACGTACGCCTGCGACAGCTGGCCGGCACCAGCCGTCAGCCGCACCACCCTCCGCTTCCTTGCCCCCGACGCCCTGTCCGCCTTCCTCCACGAAGCCGGCCTCACCATCGCCGACCAGTACGGCGACTGGGCGCGGACGCCGGTCACGCCCGCCGCCCCGGAGATCATCACCGTGGCCGGACCGGCCTCCTAGGGCCGCAGCCCTAGTCGTCCTCGTCCTCGAAACTCCACCGGAGGTCAACCCGCGCGGCGGGAGCAACCGCGCGCACGCTGTCGTGAGCCGCCTGCTCGATCTTGTCGGCCCAGCCGCCGAAGCGGGTCACGATGATGGGGTACTCGCTCCACGCGGAGACCTGCCCCGCGGACGCGCCCTCTCCGACCGTCACGTCCCTCTCAAGATCGTGCTCGGTGAGGAAAACGGTCAGTGCCTCGGCGACCCGCGCCGTCTCCTCCCCCTGACGCAGACCGGAGACGTCGAGGCTGAGGCCAACAGATATCGACATGCGCCCAACGTACCGTCGGCCACTGACAGTCCAGCGCCTAGTCGTCCGACTCCTCCAGCGCCGCCAGCGCCGGATCCAGCACGATGTCCTCGTCCCGCGCCTCGATGGTCGGCTCCTCGGGGAAGTGGCAGGCCGTCAGGTGGCCGTCGTGGTTGCCCTCGATCTGGATCAGCGGGGGCTCCTCGGCCGCGCACTTGTCCTGGGCCTTCCAGCAGCGGGTGCGGAAACGGCAGCCGGAGGGCGGGGAGATCGGGGACGGTACGTCGCCGGCCAGGCGGATCCGTTCACGCGCCGGAGCGTCCTCGTCGGCCACGCTCACCTCGGGCACCGCGGACAGCAGGGCGTGGGTGTAGGGGTGCCGGGGGCGGGTGTAGATGGAGTCGCGGTCGCCGACCTCGATGACCTTGCCGAGATACATGACCGCGACGCGCTGCGAGAAGTGCCGTACGACGGCCAGGTCGTGGGCGATGAACAGGAACGCGATGCCCAGTTCCTGCTGGACCTTCTGCAGCAGGTTGACGACCTGTGCCTGGATGGAGACGTCCAGCGCGGAGACCGGCTCGTCGGCCACGATCAGCTTCGGCTCGAGGGCCAGCGCCCGTGCCACACCGATGCGCTGGCGCTGACCGCCGGAGAACTCGTGCGGGAAGCGGTTGTAGTGCTCGGGGTTCAGACCGACGATCTCCAGCAGCTCCCTGACCCGTTTCTCCCTTCCGCCGTCCGGCTCGATCCCGTTGATCTCCATCGGACCGGAGATGATCTTTCCGACCGTCTGGCGCGGGTTCAGCGAGGAGTACGGGTCCTGGAAGATCATCTGGATCTCGGAGCGGATCGGCGCCAGCTGCCTGCGCGTGGCCCGCGTGATGTCCTTGCCCCGGTACGCGATCCGGCCGCTCGTCGGCTCCATGAGCTTGGTGATCAGCCGTCCGGTCGTCGACTTGCCGCAGCCCGACTCCCCCACCAGGCCGAAGCTCTCGCCGACATGCACCGTCAGGTCGATGCCGTCGACCGCCTGCACCTGGCCGACGGTCCGCCGGATCGGGAAGCCGCCCTTGACCGGGAAGTGCTTCACGAGCCCTGCCACTTCCAGCAGCGGTTCGCCGGACGCGTCGATGGCGGGCCCGCGGGGTGCGGGGAGGACGAGGTCCTCTGTCATAGCCGTAGTCCTCCTCAGACGGGGCTGATCGGGGGCGCTAGTGCAGTCGGGGCTTGATCTCTTCGGTGAAAATGGTCCGCTTCTGGTCCGCCGTCAAGTGGCAGGCCGAGGAGCGGTCCGGGCCCAGCAGCGGGATCTCGGTGACACAGCGCGTGCCGCCGACCCGGTCCTGGAACGTGCAGCGGGGGTGGAAGCGGCAGCCGGAGGGCGGGCGCAGCAGGGACGGCGGAGTGCCGGGGATCGGGGCCAGCGGGGTGTGCGGGTCCGAGTCCAGGCGCGGCATCGAGTTCAGCAGGCCCCAGGTGTACGGGTGTTGCGGCGCCCTCAGTACCTCGTTGACCGTGCCGCGCTCCGCCGCCCGGCCCGCGTACATCACCATGATGTCGTCGGCCATGTCGGCGATCACCCCGAGGTCATGGGTGATGAAGATGATCGCCGAGCCGAACTCCCGCTGCAGGTCCTTCAGCAGATCCAGGATCTGCGCCTGGACCGTGACGTCCAGCGCGGTGGTCGGCTCGTCGGCGATCAGCAGGTCCGGGTCGCAGACCAGCGACATCGCGATCATCGCGCGCTGGCGCATACCGCCGGAGAACTGGTGCGGATAGTCCTTCGCCCGCTGCTTCGGGTTGGGGATGCCGACCTTCCCCAGCATGTCCACCGCCCGCTCCCAGGCGGCCTTCTTCGAGACGCGCATGTGCTTCATGTACGGCTCGGCGATCTGCCGGCCCACCGTGTAGTACGGCGACAGCGCGGTGAGCGGGTCCTGGAAGATCATGGCGACCTTGTTGCCGCGCAGCTTCTCCAGCTCGGACTCCCGGGCCGTGGTGAGCTCCCGGCCCTCCAGGAGGATCTCGCCCTCGACGGTGGTGAACATGGGGTTGTGCAGCCCGAGGATCGTCAGGTTCGTCACCGACTTGCCCGAGCCGGACTCGCCGACGATCCCCAGCGTGCTGCCGCGCTCCAGGTCGAAGGAGAGCCCGTCCACGGCCCGTACGATGCCGTCCTCGGTCTTGAAGCTGACGTGCAGGTCCCGCACCGACAGGAACGCGTCCGCGTCGGCCGGGACCGGGGCGCCGGCCTCCTTGGTCAGAGTGGTCACGTCAGTGCTCCTACCTAGGACAACCGCACGCGCGGGTCGATGAAGGCGTACGTCGCGTCGACGACGATGTTGCAGAGCAGGATCATGGTGGCGGAGAACAGCATCACGCCCAGCAGCAGCGGCAGGTCGCTGAAGAACACCGACTCCACCGCCAGCCGGCCGAGCCCCGGAAGACCGAAGGTGTACTCCGTGATGATGGCACCGCCGAGCAGGGAGCCGAGGTCGATGCCGAAAATGGTGACGATGGGGATCAGCGAGCCGCGCCAGGCGTAGCGGAAGAAGACGTACCGCCGTGACATGCCTTTGGCCCGGGCGGTGCGGACGTGTTCCTCCTGGAGTTGCTCGATCATCGACGAGCGGGCCATACGGGTGTACTGCGAGGCGAAGATCGTGGAGAGGACGACCCAGGGGATGATCAGGCCCGTGAACCAGGCGGCCGGGTTCTGGGTGAACTCGTTGTAGGCGGGTTTGTCGAAGACTTGGGTCTGGTAGACGAGGATCGCCAGGGCCAGCGGGCCCAGGAAGTAGATCTGCATCGAGCTGATCACCATCGCGCCGGCCGTGAAGGTCTTGTCGATGAGCGTGCCGCGCTTCCACGCGGCGATCAGGCCGGTGCCGAGTCCGACGATCAGGAAGCAGACCGCCCCGCCCATGGTGAGCGAGAGCGTGGTGGGCAGGCGGTCCATGAGGGTGCCCCACACCTGCTCGTTGGAGTGGTACGAGTAGCCGAAGCAGGGTGCGGGGCACGGGCCTTGGGCGAAGTCGTCGCTGCCCATGACGAGGTTGGTCAGGAAGATCCAGTACTGCTCGGGGATCGGCTTGTCGAGGCCCAGCACCCGGTGCAGGTTCTCCAGGTTGGCCGGGGTGCACGTCTTGCCGCACATCAGGAGCGCCGGGTCGCGCGGCATCCCGAAGAACAGCAGGAACGCGACGATGCTCAGCAGGAAGAGGATGACGACGGCGCCGAGGGACCGGCGGACCAGGAAGCGCAGCATGGCAAGCAGCTCTCAGACGTCGGCGGGCCGGGTGGCACCCGGTGCGCCGCCCCCTGGGGGAAGGAGGGCGGACGCACCGGGTGCCGGGCGGGCGGGGTTACTTGACGTACAGCCGGCGCGGGTCGACGCCGGCGATGATGTCGTCGTAGACGAGGCCGCCGACCTTGGTCCCGGCGATCTGGGTCTGCTTGTAGTACGCGGTCGGGACGACGTTGACGACGTCCTTGACCAGGTACTCGTTGAGCTTGCCCCACTCCGCCGACGCCTTGGCCGGGTCGGTGATCTTGTTGATCCGGTCGATCTCGCTGTTGACCTTGGAGTCGTTGACCTGCGAGTAGTTCTGGGCGCCCTCGGCGATCGCGCGTCCGTCGTACAGCGGCGGGATCACGGTCGAGGCGGACGGCCAGTCGGCGCCCCACGCGGTGTGGAAGATGTCGTAGTTGTTGTCCAGCTTGCTGACCTGGTCGTAGTAGGTCTCGGCCGGGATCTCCTGCCGCTGGACGTCGAAGCCGGCCTTCTCCAGGCCCGCCGCCATGGCGGTGGAGTACTGCTGGCCCTCGGGGGTGTTGATGTAGCCGAAGGTCAGCTTCAGACCGGTCTTGCCGGCCTCCTCCAGGAGCGCCTTGGCCTTGGCCGGGTCACCGGCGGGCTTCTTCTTCTTGCCCCACGGGTCGAAGGCGGGGTCGTAGCCGGTGACGGTCGGGCTGATGATGCCGCCCGCGACCTCCATCGCGTCGGTGCCGCCGTAGGCACGCACGAACGGCGTGACCGGGAGGGCGTAGGCGATGGCCTGGCGGACCTTGATGTCCTTCATCTCCGGGTGGGCCAGGTTGATGTTCATTTGGCCGACGTAGGGCTGGAAGCCGGAGACCGTGCGGGACTTCATCTTCGGGTCGTTCAGGATCTTGGTCAGGTTGCCCGCGTCGACCTGGTTGCTGAAACTGACGCCCGTCTGGTCACCGCCGCTGTCGGCGAGGAGCGCCTTGGTGGAGTCCTCGTACTGCTGGTTGAACGTGATGTTGAACCGGTCGACGTACTGGTGCCGCAGCGGGTCCGTGTCCGGGTCCCAGTTCTCGTTCTTGACGAGCACCATCGACTTGCCGGACTTGAACTCCTGGATCTTGTACGGCCCGGTCACCACCGGGTCCTTGTCGTACTTCTCCTTGGTGTCGCCCTTCTCGGACACGATGGCGTAACCCGTCATGGCCAGGGCGTACGGCAGGTCGGGGTGCGGGTTCTTGAACTTGAAGACGACCGTCTTGTCGTCCGGCGTCTCCAGCACGCTGTCCGGCAGGTGCTTGCCCTTGAACGGGCCGTCCGGCAGCAGCTTGCGGTAGTCGGCACCCGGGGTGTCGGCCAGCCACTGCTGGATGTACGGCGGGCCCTGGTTGATGAAGGATGCGAACTGCCGCTCGAAGGTGTGCCGGACGTCCGCGGAGGTGATCCCGGAGCCGTCCTCGAACTTGATGCCGTCCTTGAGCGTGAACTTCCAGGTCTTGCCGCCGTCCGTGGTGGTACCGGAGTCGGTGGCGAGGTCGCCGACGACCTCGTGCTTGCTGCCGTCGTTGCTGGTCGCCTTGTAGCCGGTCAGCCCTCTGTGCAGCAGCTGGGAGACCGCCATCTCGTCCTGGACGTAGACCTGTCCGGGGTCCAGGTGGGCGTAACTGTCGCGGGCCAGCACCGAGATGGTGCCGCCGGGCTTGGCGCCGGGGACCTCGGCGGCGGGGCCCTTGGACGCCTCGGCGTCCCCGAACTCGATCGCCGCCTGCTGCCGCTCGGCGTTCTCCTTCTGTTCCTTGTCGTTGCCGCTGCCTTTGCTGCCGCCCTCGCTGCACCCGGTCAGCACGAGTGCGCCGGCCGCGAGCACCGAGATTGCCGCGTATACGTGGCGTCCGCCCCTACTCATCACTCAGTTTCCACCCATCTGTGTGTCACCAGTGCGAAGGAAGTGCCAACCAGTGGTTCAGCGCGCCGTCTTGGGGTCGAAGGCGTCCCTGACCGAGTCCCCGAGCAGGTTGAACGCCACGATGAAGATGATCATCGAGATGCCGGGGAAGAACATGTAGGTGATGTCGTTCTGCATCACGAGTTCGGTGGACGCCTTGGAGAACATCTGTCCCCAGTCCGGCGTCGGTTCGACGATGCCCACGCCGAGGAAGGACAGACCGGCCTCGGCGGTCACGAAGTTGGGGAGCATGTACGTGCCCTGCACGAGGATCGGCGTGACCACGTTGGGCAGGATCTCCTTGCGGATGATCCGCCACGGTGGGGCCCCGCTGACCTTGGCCGCCTCGATGAACTCCCGTTCTCGCAGGGCGAGTGTGGTGCCTCTGAGGATCCGCCCGAGGCTCATCCAGCCGAGGAACCACATCACGAGGATGAGGGCGACCACCCGGACGTAGACCGGGGTCTCGTCGCGCGGGCTGACGAACAGTGAGACGACGACCGGCATGCTGGCGATGAAGAACAGCTGCGACGGGAAGGCCAGCAGGAAGTCGATGACCCGGCTGATCCAGTAGTCCGTCCGGCCGCCGAGATAGCCGGCCGTGACACCCAGCAGGATGCCGGTGAGCACGGTCGCGATCGTGACCGCGACCGAGATCCCGAGCGAAGTCCGGATGCCGTAGAGCAGTTTGGTGAAGACGTCGTACCCGTTGCCGGGTTCGAGGCCGAACCAGAACTCGCCGCTGATCCCGCCGTTGGGCTGCACCGGCACACCCGCGCTGTCGAACAGCTCGGGGCGCTCGTCGGCGTACACGGTGTACGGGTCCTTGCCGTACAGCCACGAGATCACCGGGGCGAGCAGGCCGATCAGGAAGAAGAAGATGACGACGTACGCCGAGATCACCCCGGTGCGGTCCCGCTTGAAGCGGATCCACATCAGCTGGCCGGGCGAACGCCCGATCAGCTGCTCGTCCTCGGGCTTCACGTCCGGAGTTGGTGCACCGTCCGCGATGACCGAGGTCCCGCCACCCTCAATGCCGATACCACTTGTCACGTTTCGCCCGTTTCGCTGGTAAGGGTATGCCAAAGCGAGGCGTGCGGAACTCCGCAGCCGGACGCGCGTAGGAGGTGTGCGCCTCTTCCTCCGACACCCCTGACGGAGGATCAGGCAACCCCCTGTTGCTCGCGAGTCGGCACTGTCCCCACAGTGCGAGACCCATTGACCCGAGCGCTGCGGCTAACTATCTGCCATGAGCCAACTACCGACCACCGTCTTTAAATCTCAATTCAGTCACAGCTGGCGTGAAGACCTTCCAAAATCCGGACAAAGTGTTGGGTCGAAGAACGTCGCGAAACGGACGTGTTACATGGGTATCGGGCGAGGATCTCCGCATTTCGGACAGGGCGGCGATTCTCGGCCACCGGAAAACGAGTTGCAAAAAGCCCCGGCTCCCCCATGACGGGGGAGCCGGGGCTCAGGCGTCCGGTACTCAGCCGTGCTTGGCGCGGCTCGCGGCGCGGGCGCGCTCGCGGGCGTCCAGGTTCACCTTGCGGATACGAACGGCCTCCGGCGTCACCTCGACGCACTCGTCGTCGCGGCAGAACTCCAGGGACTGCTCCAGGGAGAGCTTGCGGGGCGGCACGATCGCCTCGAACGAGTCGGCCGAGGAGGACCGCATGTTCGTGAGCTTCTTCTCCTTGGTGATGTTCACGTCCATGTCGTCGGAGCGCGAGTTCTCGCCGACGATCATGCCCTCGTACACCTCGGTACCCGGGTCCGTGAACAGCACGCCCCGCTCCTGCAGGTTGGTCATCGCGAACGCGGTGACGGCACCGGAGCGGTCGGCGACCAGCGATCCGTTGTTACGGGTCTGCAGGGCGCCGAACCAGGGCTCGAAGCCCTCGTGGATGGAGTGGCCGATGCCGGTGCCACGGGTCTGGGTCAGGAACTCGGTCCGGAACCCGATGAGACCGCGCGAAGGCACCACGAACTCCATGCGCACCCAGCCCGAGCCGTGGTTGGACATGTTGTCCATACGGCCCTTGCGGACGCCCATGAGCTGCGTGACCGCGCCCATGTGCTCCTCGGGGACGTCGATCGTCATGCGCTCGACGGGCTCGTAGACCTTGCCGTCGACGTCCTTGGTCACGACCTGCGGCTTGCCGATGGTCAGCTCGAAGCCCTCGCGGCGCATCTGCTCGACCAGGATGGCCAGCGCCAGCTCACCGCGGCCCTGCACCTCCCAGGCGTCGGGGCGCTCGGTGTCGATGACACGCAGCGAGACGTTACCGATCAGCTCGCGGTCCAGGCGGTCCTTGACCTGGCGGGCGGTGACCTTGCGGTCCTTGACGGCCGCCTTGTTGTCGGCGCCCTTGCCCGTGCCGCCACGGCCGACCAGCGGCGAGGTGTTCGTGCCGATGGTCATGGAGATCGCGGGCTCGTCGACCGTGATCAGCGGCAGCGGAATCGGGTTCTCGGTGTCGGCGAGGGTCTCACCGATCATGATGTCCGGGATACCGGCGACGGCACAGATGTCACCGGGGCCGGCCTTCTCGGCGGGCTTGCGGGTCAGCGCCTCGGTCATCATCAGCTCGCTGATGCGGACGTTGCTGACGGAGCCGTCGCGCTTGATCCAGGCGACCGTCTGGCCCTTGCGCAGCTCGCCCTGCTCGACGCGGACCAGCGCGATACGGCCGAGGAAGTTGTCCGCGTCCAGGTTGGTGACGTGCGCCTGGAGCGGGGCCTCCTCGTCGTAGGTCGGGGCCGGGATGTGCTGGAGGATCGTGGAGAAGAACGGCTCCAGGCTGGTGGAGTCCGCCGGGACCGTGCCGTTCTCCGGCTTGGTCAGCGAGGCGATGCCGTCACGGCCACAGGCGTAGACGATCGGGAACTCGATCTGCTCCTCGTCGGCGTCCAGGTCGAGGAAGAGGTCGTAGGTCTCGTTGACCACCTCGTCGATCCGGGAGTCCGGGCGGTCCGTCTTGTTGATGCACAGGATGACGGGCAGGCGCTGCTGCAGCGCCTTGCGCAGCACGAAGCGGGTCTGCGGCAGCGGGCCCTCGGAGGCGTCGACGAGCAGGACGACACCGTCGACCATCGACAGACCGCGCTCCACCTCGCCACCGAAGTCGGCGTGGCCGGGGGTGTCGATGATGTTGATGGTGATGACGTCCCCCCCGTCCTTCGGGTGGTACTTCACCGCCGTGTTCTTGGCCAGGATCGTGATGCCCTTCTCACGCTCCAGGTCGTTCGAGTCCATCATGCGGTCGTCGACGCCTTCGAGCTGGTGCGCGGCGAAGGCGCCGGCCTGCTTCAGCATGCCGTCGACGATGGTGGTCTTGCCGTGGTCGACGTGGGCGACGATGGCGACGTTGCGGATGTCGTGGCGCGTGGCCATATTGCGGCGTACTCCCGGAGTGGTGAGGACGGCTCTCGCGTACGTCTGTGATACGCGGGCCCTGCCGGGCTGGACACGCCACGGCCTCACCCCATGGTACGTGGCCGCTGCCGCTGGGGCTCGCCGGGATACGTCGGTGCAGGTCAGGAGCTATTTACACCCCGCTGAGCCCCCAGGTACGGGACGCGTGGGGGCGGTGGGGGCGAGACCCCTCAGTTGGACGATCCGCTCGGCCCCGGGTGCGCGCCCTTCTTCAGGAAACCCATGTCCTGGTACACCGGCGTCCCGAAGCCGAAGGCGCCCGCGTTGACGACACTCGTCCGCGCCGCCGTCAGCTGAGGCCGCTGGAAGAGCGGCAGCGACCCCGCCGCCGCCCAGATCCGTGAGTCGGCCTTGCGGATCAGCGCCCGCGCCTCGGACTCGTCGAGCGTGGCGATGGCCTGGTCGAAGAGCTGGTCGACCTGGTCGGTCCCGACCCGCGTGTAGTTCTGCTCGACGTTCAGCGACCCGTCGGCGGCCGGTACCGGCTTGGCGTAGATCGGCCGGGCGTCGGTCGCCGGGTAGGCGGAGGCGGGCCAGGAGTACAGGGCCAGATCGAACTGGCCGGATGCGATGTGGTCCTTGAAGTAGCTCTCGTCCGAGACCTTGACGATGTCGGTGCGGATGCCGACCCGCTCCAGCATCACCGCGATCCGGTCCGCCACCGTGCGCAGCGTCTGCGACCCCTCCCCCGAGGGCACCACGAACCGCAGCGCCAGCGGCTCGCCGTCCTTGGCCAGCGGCCGGGCCGCCGCGCCCGCCGGTGCGGCGGTGCCGCGCGGGGCGTACGCGCCGGGCGCACCGCCCTGCTGCAGCTGCTTGTTGCCGTACTGCTTGCCGTCCTGGGCGAGATGCCGCGAGCCTTCCTCGCCGTCGCTCTTCTGGGTGTGCCCCTCGTCCCCGCCCGCCTTGTTGTCGTCCCCGACGATGTACGTCCCGTCGTCCTCGGACTCCGAGTCCGCCTTGTCCTTCGACTTGGACTCGTCGCCGGAGTCGGACCTGGCCTTGGGCTTCTCCCCGGAGTCGGACTTGGACCTGTCCCCGGCGTCCGCCTCCTTCTCGCCCTTCTCGCCCTTCTCGCTCTTGCCGCCCTTCTCGCTCTTGTCGCCCTTCTTCGCTTCGCTCCCCGCAGCGCCCTCCCCGTCCCCCTTCTTCTTCTTGACCGGCCCTCCCGGCACCCACCCCGCGTCCGCGAGCAGCGCCTGTGCCTCCGCCGTGTCCTGGCCGCCGACCGCGCCGCTGTTGTCGGCATACGCGGCCTGGCCGGACAGGGCGAGGTGGCTGCCGACCGGCTCGGTGGGCAGGCCGAGCGGGGCCAGGACCAGCTTCGCCAGCTCCTTGCGGTCGATGGCGCGGGCCAAGGCACGCCGCACCCGCTCGTCGGCGAGCAGACTGTCGCCGCCGTTGAGGGCGAGCTGCGTGTACGCCGGCTCCAGGGACTTGCGTACCTCGAAGCCCCGGAACTTCGCCTGGTCCCGTCGCTGCTCGAGGGTCAGCCTGGTGCCCGGCTCCGGGCCCATCAGCGGCGTACCGGAAGCACTGGCGGAGCCGTGGGCGGAGGCACTGGCGGTCGCGGACCGAGGCGGCGCGGCGAGCGCGATGCGCCGGGCCGCGGCGGTGTCGATCTCGGCCAGGTCCAGCTGCCCCGCGGCCAGCGCGGCGGCCCTCTGTTCGCGCGGCACGGCGCGCAGGACGATCTCGTTCAGCTTGGCGCGCTGCCCCCACCAGCGGGGATTGCGGGTGAGCTCGACCTCGTCGCCCTTGCGGTCGATCTTCTTCACCGTGAACGGCCCCGCGGTGACCTTGAGCTTGCGCCGTGCCCCGTCGTTGAAGGCGTCCGGCGTGCCCATGACCTCCTTCGGGTACAGCGGCGAGAACAGCGACTGCCAGTCCGCGTACGGCCGCTCGAAGGTGACCCGCACCTCGAGGTCGTTGGCGCCGCGCTCGATCCTCTCGATGCGGTCGTAGCCGGCGTTGCGGGCGGTCCAGTAGGCGCTGTCCTTGCCGGACAGGGCGCGCCACTGGGCGGCGAAGTCGGCGGCGCCGATCTCCCGGCCGTCGCTCCAGACGGCCTGCTGGTTGAGCTTGTACAGGACGACCTGCTTGGGCTCGGTCTCGACGACCTTGGCGGACTCCAGATAGTCCGGATTGCGCTCCGGCCGCCCGTTCCGGTCGAGCCGGAACATCGACGGCAGGGTGGCCTGCGCGATCCGGGTCGTGGTGGCGTCGGCGTCCGACTGGAAGGTGTTCAGCGTCTCGGGCACGGCGTCCACGGCCCACCGCAGCGTGCCGCCGTCGGCGATCCGGTCCCGGGCGGCCGGGGCGATGTCCTGCCCGGCCAGCGGCTTGCCGGCGGGGTCCGGGTCGCTGCAACCGGCGAGCACGGGCATGCCGAGCACACCGGCGGTCAGGAAGGCCACCGAGCGCATGACCGCGTTGCGGCCGGGCCTGGGTCCGAAGCCGTCGTAGGACATCTGAGGTACCTCCGGGGAGCCGCTCCCGCCGGTGACATTAAGTGCGTTCTGATCACGTTTGGCGGTATTTTGGAGCTGATCAGATCTAAGGCACCCACTGAAGAGGAAAGGGTTCGCCAGTCGGAGACGACACGGCGGCCAGAGCGTGCAAGGCCACCCGTGCGGAGCAATGCACTGCCGTACGGCGCAATCACGCTCCCCGCGCTTTTTCGGCTCTCCGGCGTACACAGAGCGCGTGCGGGTGTGCAATGGAGGCGCGCAATCCGCCAATCGCTGCACATCCCTTCACAGCGATAGGTGTGACGCGCAACACTCGCAGGCGCATGAACGTCACCACCCAGGGCCGAAGAGCCCACGGAAGTGAGGTCACGTCATGTCCGTGCAAGACGAACTGACAGCGGTCCAGCGGTGCCTCGAGGACCTGTCCCGGTCCGTGGGCCGGCTGGAGAAGCAGCTGGGCACCGGTGGGCTGGAAATGCGTCGCGTCCGCGCCGACGCCAACCATCTGCGCGAGAGCGTCGCGCTGCTGCGGGACGCGGCCGCGACGCCCGCCACGCAGCGCAAACCGGAGCTCGTCACCATCCCCGACACGCCGTACGACGACTCTCTGTGGATCGACACGGATGACGAGGGTCTCGGCGCCCGGGACCGCCGCGCCCCCTGATCCCACCCCCTGACCCGACCGGAGTCATGCATTGGCCACTGGTACGGAACCCCATCTGAACAGCGGCGGCGTTCGAACCAAGACGCGCGCCGCGATCTCCGCCCCGCACCTGCGGACCGACCGCTGGTGGCTGGCCCCGGCCGCCACCGCGGCCGGTCTGCTGGCGTTCATCGTGTACTCCACCTGGCGGGCCTTCGCCAACGAGCACTACTACGCGGCGCCGTACGTCTCCCCGTTCTACTCGCCGTGTCTGGCGGAGAACTGCGAGCCCATGCGCGCCGGGCCGAACTGGGACCTCTTCGGGAGCTGGTGGGGCATCTCCCCCGCGATCATCATCCTGATCTTCCCGCTCGGCTTCCGCCTGACCTGCTACTACTACCGCAAGGCCTACTACCGCGGCTTCTGGATGTCGCCCCCGGCCTGCGCGGTGGCGGAACCGCACAAGAAGTACTCCGGTGAGACCCGTTTCCCGCTGATCCTGCAGAACATCCACCGGTACTTCTTCTACGCCGCGCTCCTGGTCGCCGGGATCCTGTCGTACGACACGGTGCTCGCCTTCCGCGACGAGAACTACGAGTGGGGCCACATGGGCCTCGGCACCCTCGTCTTCCTCGCCAACATCGTGCTGATCTGGGCGTACACCCTGTCCTGTCACTCGTGCCGGCACATCGTGGGTGGCAAGCTCAAGCACTTCTCCAAGCACCCCGTGCGCTACCGGATGTGGCAGTGGATCGGGAAGCTCAACGCCCGCCACATGCAGCTGGCGTGGGCGTCGCTGGTGAGCGTGGCGCTCGCCGACTTCTACGTCTATCTCGTCGCGTCCGGGGTCTTCGACGATCCGCGCTTCTTCTAGATTGAGTGGGGACTGAACAGATGTCCGTGGTCGAACGGCAGGAGTGGGACGTCGTCGTGGTCGGCGCCGGGGGCGCGGGCCTGCGTGCGGCGATCGAGGCACGTGAGCGAGGCGCCCGTACCGCCGTGATCTGCAAGTCGCTGTTCGGCAAGGCGCACACCGTGATGGCCGAGGGCGGCATCGCGGCGGCCATGGCCAACGCCAACGAGCACGACAACTGGCAGGTCCACTTCCGCGACACCATGCGCGGCGGCAAGTTCCTCAACCAGTGGCGGATGGCCGAGCTGCACGCGCAGGAGGCGCCGGAGCGGGTGTGGGAGCTGGAGACCTGGGGCGCGCTCTTCGACCGCACGAAGGACGGCCGTATCTCCCAGCGCAACTTCGGCGGCCACGAGTACCCGCGCCTCGCGCACGTCGGCGACCGCACCGGACTGGAACTGATCCGCACGCTCCAGCAGAAGATCGTCTCGCTTCAGCAGCAGGACGAGAAGGAGACCGGGGACTACGAGTCCCGGCTCAAGGTCTACCAGGAGTGCACGGTCACCCGGATCCTCAAGGACGGCAGCCGGGTCTCCGGGGTCTTCGCCTACGACCGCGAGACGGGCCGCTTCTTCGTCCTGGACGCCCCCGCCGTCGTCGTCGCGACGGGCGGGATCGGCAAGTCCTTCAAGGTGACGTCGAACTCCTGGGAGTACACCGGCGACGGCCACGCGCTGGCGCTGCTGGCGGGCGCGCCGCTGCTCAACATGGAGTTCGTGCAGTTCCACCCGACGGGCATGGTCTGGCCGCCGTCGGTGAAGGGCATCCTCGTCACGGAGTCGGTGCGCGGCGACGGAGGGGTGCTGCGCAACTCCGAGGGCAAGCGGTTCATGTTCGACTACATCCCCGACGTCTTCAAGGAGAAGTACGCCCAGTCGGAGGAGGAGGGCGACCGCTGGTACGAGGACCCGGACAACAACCGGCGGCCTCCTGAGCTGCTGCCTCGCGACGAGGTGGCACGGGCGATCAACTCCGAGGTGAAGGCGGGGCGGGGCTCCCCGCACGGCGGGGTCTTCCTGGACGTGTCCACCCGTATGCCGGCGGAGGTCATCCGCCGTCGCCTTCCCTCCATGTACCACCAGTTCAAGGAGCTGGCGGACGTGGACATCACCGCGGAGGCGATGGAGGTCGGGCCGACCTGCCACTACGTCATGGGCGGCATCGCGGTCGAGTCGGACACGGCGGCGGCGCGCGGGGTGCCGGGGCTGTTCGCGGCCGGTGAGGTGGCCGGCGGCATGCACGGCTCGAACCGTCTCGGCGGCAACTCGCTGTCCGACCTGCTGGTGTTCGGCCGCCGGGCCGGCTGGCACGCCGCCGAGTACGCGGCGGCACAGGCCTTCGAACGCCCTGAGGTCAGCGACCTCCAGGTCGACACGGCGGCCGCGGAGGCGCTGCGGCCGTTCTCGGCGGAGGGACCGGCCGGGGGTGCGGACGACGGGCGCCCACCGGAGAACCCGTACACCCTCCACCAGGAACTCCAGCAGACCATGAACGACCTCGTCGGGATCATCCGCCGCGAGGCCGAGATGGAGCAGGCCCTCGAGAAGCTGGCGGACCTGCGCGTACGGGCCCGCCGGGCCGGTGTCGAGGGCCACCGCCAGTTCAATCCCGGCTGGCACCTCGCGCTGGACCTGCGCAACATGCTGCTGGTCAGCGAGTGCGTGGCGCGGGCGGCGCTGGAACGCACGGAGTCGCGCGGCGGGCACACCCGCGAGGACCACCCGACGATGGACCGCAAGTGGCGCAACATCAACCTGCTGTGCCAACTGGCCGATCCGACGGGCGGCTTGGCCGCCACGGACCCGGAACGCGGCCAGATCAACCTGCTGCGGGAGACCACCGACCCCGTCCGCCCGGACCTGCTGGCTCTCTTCGACAAGGAAGAGCTGGTCAAGTACCTCGCCGAGGAGGAGCTCTACCAGTGAGCAGCTACGAGGCCCGCTTCAAGGTGTGGCGCGGCGATGTGCAGGGCGGCGGCCTGGAGGACTTCGAGGTCGAGGTGAACGAAGGCGAGGTGGTCCTGGACATCATCCACCGCCTCCAGGCCACCCAGGCCCCCGATCTCGCCGTCCGCTGGAACTGCAAGGCAGGCAAGTGCGGTTCGTGCTCCGCGGAGATCAACGGGCGGCCGCGGCTGATGTGCATGACGCGGATGTCGGTGTTCACCCAGGAGGAGACGATCACGGTGACGCCGCTGCGGGCGTTCCCGGTGGTGCGGGACCTCGTCACGGACGTCGGCTTCAACTACACCAAGGCGCGCGAGGTTCCGGCCTTCGTTCCGCCCGAGGGTGTGGGCCCCGGTGAGTACCGGATGATGCAGGAGGACGTGGACCGCTCGCAGGAGTTCCGCAAGTGCATCGAGTGCTTCCTGTGCCAGGACACCTGCCATGTCGTCCGCGACCACGAGGAGAACAAGCCGGCGTTCGCGGGCCCGCGGTTCCTGATGCGGGTCGCGGAACTCGACATGCACCCGCTCGACGCGGCCGCGGAGTCGGGCCTGGACCGCAAGGCCACGGCTCAGGACGAGCACGGCCTCGGCTACTGCAACATCACCAAGTGCTGCACGGAGGTCTGCCCCGAGGGCATCAAGATCACGGACAATGCGCTGATCCCGCTGAAGGAACGGGCCGTCGACCGCAAGTACGACCCGTTGGTGTGGCTGGGTTCGAAGATCGGGAGGCGGTCCTCGTAGGGCGCCCGCCCTCGGCTCCGCCGGGGAACTCGCACGTCACTCCACCCCACCCCTGACGCACCCCGGTCGCGCCCCTGCATTCCTGCTCATACGCTCCGAAATGTGACGTCATCTTCGATCCGGGGCCGGGCGCGGCGCGGTGGTTCGCACATATCGGTGCGGGTCGCGCATGCGCTGGTGGGCGGGCTGGTCGGGGTGGTGTGGCTGGTGCTGCCCGGGATGACGGTCGGTGCCGGGGGGCCGGTCGCGGGCGGGACGGACCGGCCGGTCGCCGGTGCGGTGGCCCAGGGGGAGGACGAGGGGACGTCGGGCACGGATCTGGTGGTGCCGATGCTGGCCGTCGTCGCCGCGACGGCGCTCGCGGGCTACGGGTTCCTGCGGCGCAGACGGCGGACGCGGGAGCGTACGACACCCGGTGGGGCGGCGGGTCGGGGCGAGGCCGAGCAGCCGGTCGGGGAGCTCGATGAGCGGGCTCGGGCGCTGCTCGTGGCGGCCGACGACTGGGTGCGGGTGGGCTGGGAGGAGCTGGGGTTCGTCGAGGGGCGGTTCGAGCTGGAGGATCTCGCGCACGCCGGGGGCGTCGAGGGCGTCGACGAGGCCGGACGGGGCGAGCCCTTCGCTCGGGCCCTTCGGGACGCCGGGGCCGAGCTGGCGGTGGCCGTTCGCATGCGGTGGCAGTACGAGGGCGGGGTTCCGGAGGAGGCCGCGGCTCGGCGGCATGCGCTCGCGGGGATGGTCGGGCGGTGTGAGGAGGCGGGGCGGTTGCTGGACGCGCAGGCCGCCGCGCTCGATCAGGTACGGGGGTTGGAGCAGGGCCTGGGCGGAGGGCTGGGGTATGCCCTGGTCGTCGCCGAGGGCCGGTTCCGGGAGCTGACCGGGCGTACCGGGGGTGCCGACGCGACCCTGCGCGAGCTGGGCGAGCGGTACGCCCCGTCCGCCACGGACGCCGTCGCGGGGCATGTCGAGCAGGCCAAGGACCGGTTGGTGTTCGCGACCACGCGTCTCAACCTCGCCCGCCAGGCCGCCGACTCGGGCGACAACGAGCGGGCCGCGGGCCGGCTGCGGGCCGCCGAGGGCGCCATCGCCCAGGCCGCCGTCTTCATCGACGGCGTGGAACGGCTCGCCGCGAACCTCGCCATGGCCGCGGCCACGGTGCCGGCCGCGCTGACCGGCGGCGAGGTGGAGATCGCCGGGGCGCGGGAGTCGCTGACGGGGGCGCGAGACCCGTACCTGGACGTTCCTCCCGGTGAGCTGCGCGCCCGCGTCACCCACGCCGACATCGTCCTGGCTCTCGTACGAGAACAGCTGACCTCCGGGCCGTACGACCCCCTCGACGTGCTGCGCCGGATCGTGCAGGCCGTCGTGCCGGTCGCCGCGGGGCGGGCCGGGGTGATCGCGGCCGGCGCCCTGCTCTGCGCGCGCAGTGCCGTCGCGGACGCGGACGACGTCGTCGCGACGCATCGGGCAGCGGTCGGCAGCGAGGCCCGCACCCGCCTGGCGGAGGCCCGGCGACTGCTCACTCCCCCACTGTCCACCCCTACCGGCCGGACATCGCCGCCCTCCCCGGCCGACCTCCTGACGTCCGACACCCTGGCCCAACAGGCCCACGCCCTCGCCGAACAGGACATCCGCCTCCACGGCAACCCCATCGAGGGCCCCACCGACGACATCACCGGCCTCGCCGGCGCACTCCTGGGCGGCGTCCTCCTGGGCGCGGACCCGAACACCGCCCCACCCGCCACCTTCGGCGGCCCACGCACGCGGGGGCGCCGGGGGTGACACGGGCTGAGCCCGAGCGGGCGCAGGGCAGGCTCACCGCAGGCCGCGCCCGGCCCCGGCGCGCACGTCCAGGGACTCGACCGGGCCTCCCACGCGGCGCAGCGCCGGACAGCGAACCGGACACCGGCCCCTGCCCCGCCACCGCGGACTGCACGCCCCAGGCCGCCATTGCCGCACAACCCACCCGCCCCCGAGCAGGCTCAGCCAGGTCGCCGAGCGCACCCCGAGGCCGACTGACCGCCCGTGAACGCAGGAGACTCCGCGCCCTCAGAACAGACTCAGCAATGCCTCCGCGGGATCCGTGAGGCCGTTCTCGCCGTCCGGTAGGGGCAGTTCGAACCAGACCGTCTTGCCGCGCGGTGTGCGGCGGGAGCCCCAGGCGGCGCTGAGGAGGCCGACCAGTTGGAGGCCCCGGCCGCCCTCGTCGGTGTCGCGGGCGCGGCGGCGGCGGGGTTGGACCAGGCCGGAGTCCCAGACCTCGCAGACCAGGGTGCGGTCGAGGAGGAGGCGGAGTCGGATCTCGCCCTCGCCGTAGCGCAGCGCGTTGGTGACCAGTTCGCTGACCAGAAGTTCCGTCGTGTCGACGAGGGGTTCCAGGTCCCACGACAGGAGCCGGCCGCGAGCGTACTCGCGGGCGCGGCCCACGCTGCGCGGCTCACGTGGCAGGGTCCAGTCGCCGACCGAGTCGGCCGGAAGTCCCTGGACACGCGCCATCAGCAACGCGATGTCGTCCTCGCCGTGGTGGGTGTCGAGGGTGTTGAGGACGTGGTCGCAGACGTCCTCAAGGTTCGGCGGGGCGTCGGCGCGTAGCGCCGTCGTTGAGGGGTGGTGGTCGGGCGACGGGCGGGCGGGGTCGGTGAGCGCGCCCACGAAGGCCTGCAGGCCCTCGTCCAGCGGATGGTCACGGGACTCCACGAGTCCATCCGTGTAGAGCGCCAGCAGCGCGCCCTCAGGCAGCTCGACCTCCACCTCCTCGAACGGCTCCCCGCCCACACCGAGCGGCATCCCCGGCGGCACGTCCAGCATCAGCGCGTCCTCGCCCGGCTCGACGAGGACCGGCGGCAGATGGCCGGCGTTGGCGAAGGTGCAGCGGCGCGTGACGGAGTCGTAGACCGCGTAGACGCAGGTCGCGAGGTACACCTCGGACAGGTCCGCCTCCCGGGGGCGGCGGGCCGCGCGGGTCGCCTGCTGGACGCCGCCGGGCGCTCCGAGGCCCCGCGCGATCTCGTCCAGCGCCGAGAGCACCTCGGCCGGTTCGAGATCCAGCAACGCCAGCGTCCGTACGGCGGAGCGCAGTTCACCCATCGCGACGGCCGCACGCAGCCCGCGGCCCATCACGTCCCCCACGACCAACGCCGTGCGATGCCCGGGGAGTTCGATCACGTCGAACCAGTCGCCGCCGACCTCGCTGGGCCGGTCGGCGGACGAGTTGCCCGGCAGGTAACGGCACGCGATGTCCAGACCGGAGGCGACCGGGTCGCCCGGCGGGAGCAGGGACCGCTGCAGTATCAGCGCCCGCTCGTGCTCGCGCCGGTACAGCCGCGCGTTGTCGATGCACACGGCAGCACGCGCGGCCAGCTCGACCGCCAGATCACGGTCCCGGTCGCCGAACGGCTCACTGCCCTTCGTACGGGCGAACTGCGCCAGTCCCACGACCGTGTCGTGGGCGACCATCGGCACCGCGAGCGTGGACTGCACGAGGCCGCCCTCCTCGCCGGGCACGTACTGCGGCCGGGCGGTGCGCAGGGCGTCCGCACAGGGCGAGTTGAAGGGGTAGTGGTGGACGGCGCCGACCGCGACGGGAGTGCCGCCACCGACGAAGGGCGCGTCGGAGACCGCGCTGGCGAAGGCGACCCGGCGCAGCTCCGCGCTGCCGTCGGCGAGGCCGGGCGGGGTCTCGTCGCCGGCCAGCAGCCCCTGGTAGAGGTCGACGGTGGCCAGGTCGCAGAAGCCGGGGACCACGACGTCGAGGAGTTCGCGGGCTGTCGTCTCCAGGTCGAGGGAGTTGCCTATGCGGGCACCGGCCTCGTTCAGAAGGGCCAGATTCCGCCGGGCGGCGGCGGCCTCGCGGGCGGCGGCGCGGCGGGCGGTGATGTCGGTTCCGAGCCAGGCGATACCGATGGGGCGCCCGCTGCCGCTGCGCACGCGGTAGAGGTTGACGGACCAGTGGCGGCGCTCGTCCGATCCGGGCAGAAAGCCGGTGACGTGCATGTCCGTGATGGCGTCGCCGCTCTCCAGGACGCGGCGCAGGGTCGCCGAGACGCGTTCGGCCTCGGGACGCGGCAGATAGTCGTGGACGCCCTTGCCGCGATGGTCGTCGGGTGTGCCGCCGAACAGGGAGGCGAACCGCTGGTTGGCTCGGCGCACCCGCAGGTCGGGGTCGATCAGCAGGAAGCCGAACGGAGATTGACCGAATATCGCCTGCGAGGCGGCGAGGTCGGTTTCCATCCGACGCAGGGTGCGGACGTCGACGACGATGCAGACGGCGGCCTTCTCGCCGTCCTCGGTCCGCGTCGGCATGACGTACACCTCGGCGAGGCCGTCCTGACCGGGCCGGTCCTCGGCGTCCTGCGGCATCCGGAAGGGGACCACACCGGTCCACTCCCGTCCGTCAAGGATCTCCGCCATCTTGCGCTGACCCTGCTCGCGCAGGTCGGGGTCGATGAACGCCTCGATGGGGTCCATGCCGACGGCCCGCTCGGCCGGTATGCCGAAGAGCTGCTCGGCGCGCAGGCTCCACTGGTCGACCAGGCCGTCGGGGCCGATGGAGAAGGACGCGACCTTGATGTAGTCGTAGATCGAGCCGGGCGGGCTGCTCTGCCAGACGGGGTCACCGGGGCGGGCCTCGTCCGAGGCGAACGTGTCGCGGGATGCCTGTGTGTCCTGCGAGGCTTGCGAGCCCTGTGTGTCGCGGGAGACGCCTGTCCTGTGGGAGGCCCTTGTCTCGTGGGCCCCCTCTCCCGCGGCCTTCGCCCTCGCGCCGTCCGACGGGTCGTCGGACCCCGAGGCCCTCGCTGGTATCTCGCTCACGCGAACCGTCCCCTCCAGCTCACCGCGCCCGGCACCGGTCACCGGGTGGCGGCTGCCCGCAGTATCCAGCACTACGGCCCCGCACAACACGGTGTTCACGATCACAGCACGTTCCCGATGGTTTTCGGTCCCGGCAGCGGAAACACTTCCAGTCTTCTAACCAGCGGACACGCAGTCGAATCACGCATCGCGACAACTGCCACTGGCCTGAACCATTCGTTCGAAAGGGCAGGGGTGCAGACGGCCGAGGGAGACGGGGGGTCAGTCCGGCACCGCGAGCTCGAACCACACCGTCTTGCCCGTGTTCCGTCCGGGGCGGGTTCCCCATCGGCGCGAGGAGTGCGCCACGAGCTGAAGTCCGCGGCCGCTCTCGTCCTCGAGGTCGGCGACCCGTTCGCGGGGCGGGTCCGGAAGGGGGTCGGAGACCTCGACCCTGAGGACGCCATCGAGGCCGACGGGGCGCACCAGGCGTACGCCGATGGGCCCGGTGGCGTGCCGCAGGGAATTGGTGACCAGCTCGCTGACCAGCAGTGACGTGACGTCGGCGAGACTGCCCAGGCCCCACTCGCGCAGTCGGCCGCGTACGGCGGCACGGGCCGCGCGGACGGCACCCGCCTCCGCGGGGAAGGTCCACTCGGCGCAGTCGCCATCGGAGTCGATCACGCCGATCACTTCCCAGGCCAGCGAGCTCACCCATGTCCGGTTTCATAGGTTTGATTGGCACATACCCGATATTCACAGGGCAGTACCGTGCGAGCGGGTAGACCATCGGGGAGTTCTCAACGCCGCTCAACGGCGGTCGTGATCCGGCCTGTCAGCCTGTCAGGTCCGTTCCGGGACCTCGGGTCGGCCGTTCGGCCCGTGACTCAGAGCTGCGACTCGGACGTTCCGTCGTCCAGCCGCGTGGCGACCTCCCGGACCGCCGGCACGTCCTGGTCCAGCCAGTCCACGTCCCAGAGTTCCCCGGCGCCCAGCCAGCGCAGCGCGTCGTGATCCTCGAGGGGCTCGGGGTGCCCGGAGCCGGGGAGCAGGCGGGCGGTCCACACATGCAGGACGTAGGGGGGTTTCAGGGGCCACGCCCCCGGCACCCGCTCGAGCACCTCGGCGGCCACGCCGAGTTCCTCCCGCAGCTCGCGCACGAGCGCCGCCTCGGGCGCCTCGCCGGGCTCGACCTTGCCGCCGGGCAACTCCCAGCGCCCGGCCAGTTCCTCGGGCGCACTGCGGCGCGCGGCGAGCAGACGGCCCGCCTCCAACAACGCGGCGCCGACCACGATCCGTTCCGTCATGCGCCGGAGCCTACGGGAGCGCAGAGGCAGTTCAGCGGTCCCCGCCGTCGCCGTTCCGATCGATGCGCTCGACCCAATACAGCTGTTTGTGCCCCCGGCTGTCGAGGCTGTCCGCGATCTTCTGGGCTTCCGCCCGCGTCGCATACCGGCCCACGCGGTAGCGATTGCCGTTGTCGTCCTGCCGAACCACGAGCCAAGGAAGAGTGATCGTGCTGTCGTTCATCGCGCTCCACTGCTCCTTCCCGCCCACGACCGCCCGAGTCCCTCCCCCAGCCTTCGGCCGGGGGGACCCCCATCTCGCTTCGCTCGCGGCCTGTGCTGTGCCCCGCCCGCTAAGGAAACCGCAATCCGCATATGCCCGAGCCTACGCCTAACCTTTACGCAGCGAATACGCCTTTTCACAAAGAGGTACGCAACCAGCCAAGTCGCAGGGGGCGCACGGCGTCGAGTGCGCCGTGTGGAGACGTCGATGCATCCGGTCGCGGGCATGATGGACACGCCTGCAACGACCTGCGAAAACGGCCAGATTGCAACGGCGGATGAGGGGGCGGGAGTTGAGGCTTTGCCGGGGGCAACTGCCGTGAAAGTGTGCGCTACTTCACGAACATGTGCGCTACTTCACCGGTAGGTGATAGGCGACGCGGTAGCGGTCCGCCGGAATGACCACGTCCGCCGTCTCCACCGGACGGCCGGACGCGTAGTAGGTGCGCTGGATGACCACGACGACATGACCGGGGACGCCGCCCAGCGTCAGCAGCTCCTCCGCGAGACCGGGGCGGGCGCCCACCTCCTCCGTCACGTTGTCCACGACGACGTCGATGGCCGCCATGCGCTCGACGACGCCCATGCCGCCGAGCGGGCCCTCCTCGGGCAGCATCACGGGCGTACGGCCGGTGACGGCGAGCGGCTCCCAGGAGGTGGAGAGCATCATCGCCTCACCGGCGTCCCGGAAGAGGTACCTCGTGCACATCACGCGGTCGCCGGGGCGGATGCCGAGCCGGTCGGCGACGGCGACGCTGGCCTCGGCCTGTGCGCTGCTGGACTCCCAGGTGCCGCGCGTCTCGCCGTCGGCCTGCTCCTGACGGAAGGGCGTGGCGCCGGTCGGCGGACGGAAGCCGGAGCGGGAGATCCGCCTGGGCACGGGACGCTCACGGACGTACGTCCCGGAACCGGAGCGGCCCTCGACCAGCCCCTCGGCCATCAGCACCTTGCGCGCCTCGAGGGCGACGGTGTCCGAGACGCCGTACTCCTCGCGGATCCGGGCCTGGGACGGGAGCCGGGTGTGCGGTGGCAGCGAACCGTCGACGATCTTCTTGCGGAGATCACCCGCGACGCGCAGGTACGCCGGCTGCTCACCGAAAGTCACTGGCCGCTCCCATCAGGTTGTACAGACAGCAACAGCGTGGCAACCGTGGGTTGTCCGGTGCAAGCAAAGGCCAGAGAATCACTCGATGTGATGACTTGTGCCGGGGGTGGGCTTTACCCAGGCACTTTCTTTCCGTATAGGGCGCTCTCACACATCGAGGCCGCCCCCACTTCCACCCTCGTCGCCGCTTTCGGAGTCGTCCTCGTACGTCGGCACGGTCGTGTCCAGGCCCAGAGCTTTGCGCGCGGTGACGGTCGCGGCGCCGTCGACGTAGCCGTACGCCTTTTCGTAGTGCGTGTAGAACGTGTCCGCGTCGTCGGCCGCCGCCGCCTTGGCCCACTCCTTGCGGGAGTCCTCCATCTCCGCGAGGAACTCGGTGACGGGCGCCTTGGCATCCTCCGGCCAGGGTGGCGTGCGCAGGTTCTCGATCTGCTCGCCGAGGACGCGGTGGACGTCCTTCGCCCAGGCCCGGTTCGCCGCCAGGTCCTCCTCGGGGTAGGCCTCGGGCTCCTCGTACAGGACGTTGTCGATGTGGTTGGACGCCGACAGGAACCTCACCTGGTACCCGTCGAGGGTCATGTAGTCACGGCGCAGCGACTCGGCCAGGGGCTTGCCGTCCGTGCTGCCGAACATGCAGGTGATCGCGCGGTCGCCGAAGCGCCAGCTCTGCCGGGTCGGCACGAGGTAGTACACCTCCACACCGTCCGGGAGGGCCCAGGCGTCCAAGGCGTAGAGGCCCGCCTGCTCGTAGCACTTGTCGTCCGCGACATCCGCCAGCTCGTCGTCACCGGGAAAGGAGCCGTCCGGCACCTTCACGACGGCCACGACCTCGGCGTCGTGCCGGCCGACGCAGGGCACCTCGTCGACGTCGTAGGTCCGGCCCTGCAGGCTGCCGGTCGAGGAGTTGAAGCAGTCGCCCTTGGCGAGCGCGAAAGCGGTGCCCTCGCCGCTCGCGGCGCCCTTGAAGCCGCCCCAGAAGTCGGAGGCGGCGCCCGTGGACAGCAGCAGGGACCACAGCACGAGCCCGACGCAGGACAGCACGGAGCCGGCGACCGCCATGCCCCTGCCGCGTTCGCCGTTCTTCCTGATCTGCACCAGCGCGATCAGCCCCAGCACCAGTCCCACGGCCGGCACGAAGCAGAGGATGCCGAGGACGAGGGCCCCGATGGCCACGCCGTTGACGGGCACGGAGCGGCCGTAGGCGCCGTAGGGGTGGTACGGGTACGGCCCCTGGGCAGCGGGTGCGCCGTAGGGGTACGGCGACGGGTACTGGCCCTGCGCGTACGGCCCTTGGGGCTGCCCCGGGGGCCCCGGTGGCTGGTGGGGTCCGGGAGGCGGAGGTATGGACACGAGTACCGTGCTCCTGCGTTCGGGCGGCGGTGCCGGGTGGTGGGAACTGGCGTACGACTGGGCGAATCGTAAGCGCGGGGTGGGCGATGGGGGACGTCATGCGGGTCACGAATGCGACGATCCGGGCGGTCAACGGGCTGACGGCGCGGTGGGCGTCGGCTTCCGAGGGCGGCACGGTGTTCTCGGCTGCCGGTGTGTGGCCGCTGCTCGCCTTCCTGGCGGACGGGGCGGGCGGTCCGGCGCGCGAGGAGCTGGCCGAGGCGGTGGGGTTGCCGGCGGACGAAGCGGCGGGCGCTGCGCGGGAGTTGCTGGGCGCGATGGGGGCGATGCGGGGACTCGGCTCGGCGCTCGGGCTGTGGACCAGGCGGACGCTGGAGCTGCGGGAGCGGTGGGAGGCGGGGCTTCCCGCGCAGGCGCACGGGGTGCTGACGGGGAATGCGGAGGCCGACAAGGCGGCGCTGGACGCGTGGGCGGTGAAGCGGACGGGTGGGTTGATCGACGGGATGCCCGTGCAGCTGGACCGGGGCACCGAGATGGTGTTGGCGAGTGCGCTGGCGTTGCGAACGGAGTGGCTGCGGCGCTTCAGGGACCGGCCGACGTTGCCGGAGGCCGGTCCCTGGAGTGACCGTACGCTGCTGGGCCTGTACCGCAGGAGCACGCTGCTTGACCGGGTCGGGGTCGCGGACACACCGGCGGGTCACGTCACGGAACTGAAGGTCCTGTGCGACAACGCGATCGACGTCCATCTGCTGCTCGGCGAGGAGGGGATGACGGCAGGGGCGGTGCTGGGGGCGGGAGTCGGCATCCTGGAGCACAGGCACGCGGTGGTGCCGGGGTCCCGACTGCCCTACGGGGACGCGGGGCCGGGACTGTCGGTGGTGAAGCAGCGGAACACCCGCCCCGTACCGCCGACGCTGGAGGTGGAGACGGTGGCGTTCGACCTGGACGCGCACCACGATCTGCTGGAGTTGCACCGGGTGTTCGGCCTGACGTCGGCCCTGGACACGAGCCGTGGCCACTTTCCCGGTATCGCCGGCTTTCCCCTGGCCATCGGATCGGCCCGGCAGTCCACGATGGCGCGGTTCGGCGAGCTGGGCTTCCGTGCGGCCGCGGTGACGGCCTTCGACGTGGTGGCAGGCAGCGCCCCGCTCCCGGACCGCTGGGTGACCACCACCGTCCGGGCCACCTACGACCGCCCCTTCGGCTTCCTCGCCCTGCACCGCCACTCACGGCTCGTCCTCGCGGCCGGCTGGGTCACGGACCCGGAGCCGTACCGCGAGGACGAGAAGGACTACTGATCCGGGATCAGAACTGAAGCGCCCAGGCGTCGATGCGCCCGGTGTCGTAGCGCGCGTTGTCGCTCACGCGCAGCTTCCACGTGCCGGCCGCGGCCTCCGAGGAGGCGTTCACCGAGTACGTGGTGTTGATGTTGTCCGAACTGCCGCCCGTGCCGTACGACTTCAGCGTGTACGCCGTGCCGTCGGGGGCGATCAGCTGGACCTGGAGATCGCCGATGTACGTGTGGACGATGTGGACCTCGACGGGAAGGGCCGAGGGCGCGTTGCCCGAGACGCCGGAGACCGTCAGCGGGGACTCGGCCGTGGCGTTGTCGCTGATCGCGTAGTCACCGGTGTTCTCGAAGCGCGGGCCGGGCGGGGTGGTCCCACCGCCGCCGACGTGGAGCAGCCGGTTGGGCGAGCCCGTGCCGGGGCTGGTGACGACGCCGGTCGTGGCGGCGGCCGTCAGCGCCGAGGCGACCTGGGCCGGGGTGGCCGAGGGGTTGTCGGCGAGGTGGAGCGCGACCGCGCCCGCCACGTGCGGGCTCGCCATCGACGTACCGGAGATGGTGTTGGTCGCCGAGTCGCTGGAGTTCCAGGCCGAGGTGATGGACGAGCCCGGCGCGAACAGGTCCAGGACCGAACCGTAGTTGGAGTAGCTCGCCCTGGCGTCCGTCGAGGTCGTCGCGCCGACCGTGATGGCCTCGGTGACGCGGGCGGGCGACCTGGTGGAGGCGTCGGTCGACTCGTTGCCGGCCGCGACGGCGAAGGTGATGCCGGAGGCGATGGCGTTGCGTACTGCCGTGTCGAGGGCGGAGTCGGCGCCGCCGCCGAGGGACATGTTGGCGACGGCCGGCTTGACCGCGTTCTGGGCGACCCAGTCGATGCCGGCGACGACCTGGGCGGTCGTACCGGAACCGGAGTTGTTCAGCACGCGGACGCCGACGACCTTGGCCTTCTTGGCGACACCGTAGGCGTTGCCCGCGACGGTGCCGGCGACGTGCGTGCCGTGACCGTGGCCGTCCTGGGCGGTGTTGTCGTTGTCGATGGCGTCGTAGCCGTAGGAGGCACGGCCGCCGAAGTCGCTGTGGGTGATGCGGACGCCGGTGTCGATGACGTACGCGGTCACACCCTGTCCGGCCGAGTCCGGGTAGGTGTACGAGCTGTTGAGCGGCAGGTTCTTCTGGTCGATGCGGTCCAGGCCCCAGGAGGGCGGGTTGGTCTGGGTGGCGTTGATGCTGAACGTGCGGTTCTGGACGACCGAGGCGACCGCCGGGTCGGCGGCGAGCGCCTTGGCCTCCGCCTCCGAGGCCTCGACGGCGTAGCCGTTGAGGGCCTTCTTGTACGTCCGCTCGATGCCGGCGCCGTACCCCTCGACGAGGGTCCGCCCCGCCTTGGAGCTGGAGCGGGCGTGGTCCGCCTTGAGGGTCACGATGTAGCTGTCGGCGACGGCGTTCGCCGCGCCCGCGTACTGGATACGGCCCTCGGGAGCGGCCGCTGCGGGGAGTGCGGAGACGAGGCCCGCGGCGAGGGCCGCGGTGGCCGCCATGCTGAGCGCGGACAGTCTTCGCCGGGTGTCTCTGCGGGAATTACGCATCACTGCCATCTGAGGGGTCCTCCTCGATCGGTGGTGCGCTGGTGGGGGGTGCACAGGTGCATGGAAGTGACGAGAGAGACAGGCACATGTCAATTCCGGGCGTCGCCGCACCTGTGCGTCAGCCGAAAGATTGAGGGCTCCACAGGAATTACACAAGGGCCGTGCACGGCCAACTCGGCCGGACGCACCGGGGCAGGCGAGGACGGCCGGTCAACGGACCGGCCGTCCTCGAACTCTGCTCCCCGGCGCGCCCGGTCAGTTGTCGAACGCCGTGGCGCGCGTGCGCTTCTCCCAGGTCAGGACGTCGTCGCGGACCTGGTCGAGGTGGCCGAGCACGGCACTGACCCCGTCGTCGCCCAACGGCAGCCGCAGCGGGGCGTCCTCGGCCTCCAGCGCCGCCTGAATCAGCGCCGCCGCCTTCGCCGGGTCGCCCTGCTGGGTGCCGTCGCCGCCGGCGACCATGCCGCGGGTCCCGCTCACCTTGGCGTACAGACCGCTGTCCGCGCTGGCCCCGGCCCGGCCCGCCTGGAACAGCGCGGTGCGGAAGGAGCCCGGCTCGACGATCAGGACCTTGATGCCGAACTCGGCGACCTCGTCCGCGAGCCCCTCGGACAGCCCCTCCAGCGCGAACTTCGTTCCGCTGTACGCCGAGAAGCCCGCGAACGACATCTGCCCGCCCATGCTGCTCATCTGCACGATCGCCCCGGAGCGCCGCTCGCGCATGTGCGGGAGCACGGCCCGGGTGAGGGCGACCGGACCGAAGACGTGCACGTCGAAGAGCTCACGCAACTCCTGCTCGGTCGTCTCCTCGAAGGCGCCGACGTGGGTGCGGCCCGCGTTGTTGACCAGGACGTCGATCCGGCCGTGCCGGTCGATCACATCCCGTACGGCCGCCTCCGCGGCACCCGTCTCGGCCACGTCCAGCCGCAGCGCCTCCACCTGGTCGGGGTGCGCCGCGACAAGGTCGTCCAGGCCCTCGGGGCGCCGTACCGCACCCACCACCACATCGCCCTCGGCGAGCGCCGCGTCCGCGATGGCCCGCCCGAAGCCGCTGCTCGCGCCGGTAATCAGCCACACCTTGTTCATGACAGCTCCTCGTATCGCCGTGATGTGGACCAGCCTGCTGCGCCCTGGGGTTGCCCGTCCAAGACCCACGCTGATAACCGATGGTTATGGCTATGGACGTTCATGTACGGGACCTGCGCTACTTCGTGACGGTGGCCGAGGAACTGCACTTCACGCGCGCGGCCGAGCGGCTGTACGTCTCCCAGCCCGCGCTCAGCAAGCAGGTCCGGGCACTGGAACGGCAGCTGGGCGTGGAGCTGCTGCGCCGCGAGCCGCAGGGCGTGACGCTCACCGAGGCCGGCACGGCACTGCTGCCGCACGCCCGGCGGGTGCTGGACGCCTGGTCGGACGGAGCGGCGGCGCTGGAGGCCGCGCGGGCGGCGGCACGCGGCACGCTGGTGGTGGGCATGAGCACCAGTCCGGGACGCGGTGGGCTGCTGCCCGCGATCCGCTCCCGTTTCACCGCCGCGCACCCGGAGACCGTCCTGCGGCTGCGGCAGGTGAGCTGGGAGGACCCGACGGCGGGCCTCGCGGACGGTGGGGCCGACGTGGCCTTCGTGTGGCTGCCGCTGCCGGACGCCGGACGTTACGGCTGGACCGTCGTCGCTCAGGAGCCCCGACTGGTCGCCCTGCCCGAGGCCCATCCGCTGGCCGCCCGCGCGGAGGTCGACTTCACGGACCTGCTCGAGGAGCCGTTCCTCGCCCTGCCGGCGAGCGCGGGGCCGTTGCGTGACCACTGGCTGGCGCTGGAGGAGCGGGGCGGGCGCCTGCCGCGTATCGGGGCGGAGATCGCGAGCACCGAGGAGACGTACGAGGCGCTGGTCGCGGGGCTCGGGGTCTGCCTGGTGGCCGCAGGCAACGCCCCGCTGGTCACACTGGGCTCAGTGGTGACGCGTCCGGTGCGGGGGCTGTCGGCGAGCCGGTATGCGCTGGCCTGGCGGCGCGAGGATGCCGGGCGGCCACTCGTACGGGCGTACGCGGAGGCTTGTCGCCGGGCGGCGGGGCGGGCATGACGGACGGTCATGACGGGGCGGGCATGACGGGGCGGGCATGACGGGGCGGTCATGACGGGGCGGTCATAACTCCCTCGTCGCCCGGGGCGCACGCCCCTTCCGTTGCGGGCTTTACCGGGGTCGTGCCCAGCCGGGCCTGCTCCTCCTCGACGATGCGGCGGGCGAGGGCGATGTCCGAGATGTCGACGGCGTCCGGTGTCGACTCGGCTACCGCGCTGCGGCGGGCGTACGCGTCGAACAGGCGGGTCTTGTTCTCCAGCATCCGCACCAGCCGTTCGTCCACGCCGCCCGTGCACAGCAGGCGGTGCACACGCACCGAGCGGACCTGGCCCATGCGGTGGGCGCGGGCGACCGCCTGATGCTCGACCGTCGGCTTGAGCTGCGGCTCGCAGAGGATGACGACGGACGCGGCCTGCATGTTGAGGCCCACTCCACCCGCCTCGATCTGCGACAGCAGTACGGCATGGCCCGGCGCGGCCGCGAAGTCGTCGACGAGCTGCTGCCTGCGAGCGGGCGGCACGCTGCCCGAAATCGGTCCGAAGACCCGCCCGCTGAGCCGTCCCCTGCCCGGTCCGTCTTCCGCCGGATCCGACGGCTCCGTCGCTCCCGTGGCGTCCGCGAGCGCCAACGCCTCCCGCACGACCGCCAGCACGTCCCGGAACGCGGAGAACACCACGACCTTCAGCCCGTTCTCGGCGGCCTCCGCGGCGATCTCGCGCAGCCGGTCCAGCTTCGCCGAGTGCTTCGGGCGGGCGTACGCCGCCCTGCGCATCGCCATGAAGTTGCCGGCCCGCACGGCCTCGCGGTAGGCCTCCTCGTCCGCCGCGCTGGGCTCCTCCCACTCGTCCGTGTGCTGGAGCGCGGGGAGTTCGGTGAGGACGTCCTGCTGGTTACGGCGCAGATAGACCGGTGCGACCGCCTTCCGGAACGCCTTGGAACCGGCAACCGAGTCGTGCTCGTCGACGGTCTCGGCCAGACCCGGCTGCAGGATCCGGACCAGGCTGCGGAACTCCTCGACGCGGTTCTCCATGGGCGTACCGGTCATGAACAGCACGCGGTCGCAGTGCTCGGCCCACTCGGAGACGGTCCTGGAGCGACGGGTCGCGGGGTTCTTGACGTAGTGCGCCTCGTCGACGACGAACATGCCCAGCTCGCCACCGCCCGGCACCGGAAAGCCGCGCAGGGCGTCGAAGGTGGTGACCGCGACGCCGCCCCGGCCCTTCCAGTCCGCGAACGCCTCCTGCCGATCGGGCCCGTGCAGCGGTGTCACGGTCAGTGCGCTGCGCTTCTCGATCTCCCGGGTCCAGTTGATGAGCACGCTGGCCGGGCAGACCACCATGAAGTGGCTCTGTCCCTCGGCGGCGAGGTGGGCCAGCGCGGCGATGGCCTGGATCGTCTTGCCGAGCCCCATCTCGTCGCCGAGGATCGTCCGGCGCTGGGCGAGGGCGAAGCGGGTACCGAAAGCCTGGTAGCCACGCAGCGAGACCCGGCGGTGGGTGTCGTCGAGCGTCTGGTTCCTGACCCGCTCGGCCACCTCGTCCGGCAGGAACCCCTCGGCCGCCGCCGGGTCGGGGGCGCGGCCGGAGAGCTCGGCGAGCAGGCCGTAGTAGTCGGCGGAGCGCAGCTCGAAGTCGACCAGGGCGGCCACTTCGGACTCCGGGCGGCGCAGCAGGTCGACCGAGGCCTGGGCGAGCAGCTCGGGCACGCCGTCCTGTTCGGCCTGCTCGGTCAGGGCGCGGATCTCGGCGACGGCCGTCAGCGCCCGGTCCCGCCTGGCCTGCCCGGCGAACAGCATGCGCAGCCGCCCGGCCGCCGGCCCGGCCTCGGCCAGCAGCGGGCCCAGCCGCTCGGTCAGCGCCTTGGCCGCGTCGACGGCCCGGCGCGCCTCGTCGCCCGCCTCCACCAGCACGCCGAGCGCCATCACCAGTGCGGTGGTGCGGGGCTCGGGCCGGTCCACGTCGATGTGTACGGCGATGGTGTCCCGTACGGCGTCGGCGATCCGCCGGGCGGCGGCCACGGTCTGGTCGGCGGTCTGCTGTCCGACCCCGGGGAGCTGGCGCAACCGGTACGGCCCGGCGTCGAGGACCTGCCCGACCGTCCGGAACCCGCCCTTCTCCACCTCGCCCAGCCGCAGCCTGCCCTCGGTGACGTCCTTGAGCCGGGCGACCGGGATGACGTCCAGCTCGCGCCGCGCCAGGTCGTCATGCATCGGCTCCAGGGCCTGCCGTACGGCCGCGACGGCCCGCGCGTGGTCATCGGCCACCGCCTGTGCCGCCTCGTTCAGCCG
This sequence comes from Streptomyces sp. NPDC111606, assembly GCF_055656945.1. Lineage (NCBI taxonomy): Bacteria > Bacillati > Actinomycetota > Actinomycetes > Kitasatosporales > Streptomycetaceae > Streptomyces > Streptomyces sp. NPDC111606. The sequence goes on along the minus strand of NZ_JBVKBY010000002.1, from coordinate 432,735 downwards.
CCCGCCCCGGGCCACCGCCTCCCGCTCATTCCGCCCCATCGCGCCCCGGCCCCTTCCCGCCCCTCTCGTCGCGTCCTTGGCATCCTGCCATCCACGGCGCGCCAGGTCGTGTCCGCAAAGTCCCGTCGTCCGCCGGGCGGGGCGAGAGCGCGTGCCAGGCGTCGCGGGGCAGGCGGGACTTTGCGGACACGGCCTAGCTTCTCGTGATCTGCGCGAGGATCGATCCGTCCGTGATCTGTGTGTCGGCGGCCAGCAGGAACGCCTTGCTGAGGATCAGCGAGAGCCGGTCGTCCTCGAACGGCAGGAACACTCTGCCGCCGTCCTTGTCCCGCTTGTCCCGTGCCGGGACGACGCACAGGTAGCTGCCGTCCGGTTCCATCAGGATGTTGGCCGAGCCGAGGTGGATCCGGTACGTGCGCAGGTCGCCGCGGACGACCAGGAAGCGGCCGTCGAGCGAGCACCGGTCGGCGATCGTCAGCCGGGGCAGGATCCGCTCCAGGGCGTCGCGCCGGGATGCGGCGCTCTCGGTCAGTTCGGCGAAGCCGGCCCTCTCCCAGTAGGCGCGCCCGGGGCCGGCGTCGGTCCAGTCGGGATCGGCGGCGATCGAGGTCACGCCGACGAACAGGTCGACGTCCCGCATCGCCTCGCTGAACACCAGCGGGGGCACGTCCGCGAGCGGCGCCTCACGCCAGGCACCCTCGGCCCGGCGGGCGAAGCGGACCTGGTCGGTCGAGGCCAGTTCGTCGCCGTCGGCCCAGTCGTACCAGGTGTGGAAGAAGCGCACCTGCCACTCCCCCGCCGCCAGGGTGCGCTCGGCCGCGTCCCCGTCCCCGTCGTCCCAGGGGCCGAGCCGGCCGCTCGTCCAGCCCCGGGCGCGGAACAGGGCGAACATCCTGCGGTAGTGGACGAGGTGTGCGGCGAAGCGGTTGGAGTGGACGCGGGTCTCCTCCTCGGCCGGGGTGAGGAGGTAGATCTCCCGGAATGCCTGCTTGAACGGCTGCCGGATCCGCCGCTCGGTGAGCAGGTCCCGCCAGGCCCGCACGGTGTCCGGGGCGGAGCGCAGCGGGTGCCAGAGGCGTACGGAGGCGTCGTCGGGTGCGTCGGGCAGGTCGCCCGCCTCGGGCAGCACTGCCTGCCACTCCCCCGGCGCGACCTCGATCTCCCAGATCAGGCGGCGAACGAGGGGCCGGGCCTGCGGATGTCCGGCCAGCTCGGTGCGCCACCAGCCGTACGGGTGCACGGCGTCGACCGTGAAGCCGCCCTCCAGCGCGCGGGCGAGGGTCACGAGTTGGGCGTTCACCCGCTTCACCAGCTCGCGCAGCTCCTTGACGAGGGCGGCGTGGTCGCGGCGGACCGGCGCGGGGAGGCTGCGCAGCGGGCGGCCGTCCTTCTCCCAGCTCAGCGTGGCGTTCTCGGCGACGGTGACGACGGCCTCGTAGTCGCCGGCCTTCCTGCGCAGCACACCGTCATCACCGAACCCCAGCCTCGGCAGCCGCAGCGCCACCTCGGTGCGCTCGGCGAGGGCCGCCTCGACCTTCTTGAGCATCTTGTCGAGCTGCTTGGGGACTCCGGCGTGCCGGACGTTCCCGCGCACGGTCCGTATCGCGGTCACCAGCTCGGGTGTGGGGAAGTCCTGTGCGGCACGGACGAGTTCGTACAGGAGCGCCTGTGACGGCACCGTCCTGGCCGGCGCCGGGGCGATGGCGACGCCGGGCAGCAGCCGGTCGAACAGCTCGGGCAGCCATGGCTCGTCGCGCAGCAGCGCCACCCGGGCGGCCTGCCCGAGCGAGACGACCTCACGGTCCGTGAACGCCTTGTCCGCCCGGTAAGGGATCTCCCCCGCCCGGATCGCGTCGGTGCGGTCGGCCGCGGCTTCCAGGGCACGGCGGGCGAACGCGACGTACGCCGGGGTGTCGGCCGCACTGCGCCAAACGCCGGTGAGTGACGGCGACGGCGAGCTGAATCTGTCGCTCCGGTCGATCCCGGACAGCCGCGCCCGCTCGGCCGGGCCGAGGGCGGCGATGACGGCGATCTCCTCGGCGACGACGGGGCCGACGTCCTGCGAGAGCCGCGCCTTTGCCACCCGCAGGGTCGCGGCGTCCGCGAGCCCCGCGACCGCGAGCAGCGCGTACGGCTGTCGCACGGTCTCCTTCGCCAGCAGCAACTCGACCAGTCGGCGGGCCGGTTCGGACACGTCGGGCAGCGGACCGGTGCAGCACTCCAGCGTGGCCAGGCCGAAGGTGAGGTCCGCCCAGCCGCGCTGCTCGGCCGTCTCGACGAGCATCTCGAACAGCCGGCGGCAGACGTCCGGCGTGTAGCGCGGCTGCCGCTCCCTGGCCGCCTCCTCGATCGCGCCGCGAAGTCTCGTCGTCGCATGCTGTTCCGAGACGTCCACCTGGTACGTCTCCACGAGCAGGCCGCCGAGCTCCTCGGCGGAGACCTGCGAAAAGTCGGGGTGCGGAGCGTCCCTCTCGTAGTCCATGCGGGGATCATGGCAGCCGGCACTGACATCGCCGCCGGGCCGATGCTGCCCCGTGCTCACACCGCCGTCCCGTTGTCAGTGGCCCCCGTTACTGTGGCGGCCACTTGATCGAACGATCACCGACCGGGGGGTCGGCGAAGGGGAGGGGCCGTGCGGCGCTGGGAGTTTGTCGGGGACGGTTCGGCGAAGTTCTGGGAGGCGGAGGCCGAGGGTGCCGCTGTCACCGTGCGCTACGGGCGAGTTGGCGCGGAGGGCCGTACGCAGGTGAAGGAGCTGGACTCGGTTGAGGCGGCCGAGCTTCATCTGACGAAGGTGATCGCGGAGAAGGAGCGCAAGGGGTATCGGGAGGTCTCGGCCGAGGTCGCCGTCGGGGCTGCGGCGCAGGCCGTGGAGTCGGCGCCGGTCTCGCCGGACGAGGTCGCCCTGCCCGATGAGAGCGTCCTGCCCGATGAGATCGTCCTGCCCGATGAGGAGAGCTTCGAAGTACCGGCCGCCTGGCGGCGGTTGGTCCACCCCAGGCGGGGCGGGATCAGGCGTGGTGCCGTCGCGCCGCACCAGGACGCCGGGGAAAAGGTGGCCGGCCGGCTGAAGGAGGAGGCGGCCTGGATCGAGCAGATGCTCTCCTCCTCGCTGAGCGACGCCCGGATCGTCGAGGCGGCCCGCGGGCATCTGAGCGGGAGTCCCAGTCCGCTCGGCGCGGCCGCGCTGGCCTCGATGACCATGCACTACCGGCTCCCGAGCGGGGTCTTCGTGGACACCTGGGTCCATGACCACGGCCTGGCCTTCGCCGCGCGGGCTGTCGTGGAGTACTTCGACATCGAGGCCCACTGGCTGCAGTACGGCATGAACCGGCAGGATCCCCGGCTGCGCTACCGGCCCGTCGGCGGCCATGTCGAGGGCCAGTGGGCGCGCCCCCACTTCGCGGACCGGATGCGGGCCTTGCTCGCCGCGGCCGACGAGGACTCCTACAGGGAGGCCGTCGCCGCGCTCGCGGGGTGCCGGGACGCGGAGCGCGGCCGCATCGTCGTGTCCTATCTGGTGCCCGGAGAGCGGGAGTGGGTCGCCGAGTGCTGCACGGGCGAGGTCGTGGACGACCCGCTGCTCCGGGAGATGCTGCTGTGCTCGATCGGCTCCCCCGAGCAGCTCGGCCACTTCGGCAGCAGGCTGCATCTGCACTGGGGCGGCTGGTCGATGGCGTTCGTCGCCACGCTCGCCGAGGGCACCGGCACCGCGTTCGCGCCGATGCTGGATGAGGGGCTGGATGTCGCGTACGGCTCCGACCGGACCAAGGTCCTCGCCGGCGCCCTGGTCGAGCTGCCCTCGGACGACGCGTTCGGCATCCTTCTCGCCCGCGTCGAGGACAAGCACGTCCGCCCGCATCTGCTGGAGGCGATGCGACGTTACCCGGTCCGCGCCCTGCGCCTGCTGGGCACGGCGGCGCTCGGCTCCGCCAAGTACGCGTCGATGGCCCGGCAGTTGCTGGCCGCGCACGTCCATACGCACCGGAAGCTGACGACCGCCGTACTGCCCGACCTGCCCGCCGCCGTCGCCGACCTCGTCGAACCGATGCTCACCAACAGCGACCGAGTGGCCGACGCCCCGCCGCAGGCGCTGCCCGCGCTGCTGGTCAGCCCACCCTGGGCGAAGAAGCGTACGGCCCGCAAGGCGCGCGTGGCGGACGAGACGCCGGTCGTCCCGGAGCCCCGGGTGGCCTGGCTGCCGGGTGAGCGGGAGGAGTGGGCCGGCACCAAGTCCTGGTACGGCCGGTGGCGCGATAAGTACGCCTGGAGCAGGGAGATCGAAATCCTCCAGCGGGGCGAGCAGTTGCAGGACGTCCGCGACGTCCGGCTGTTCGTCGACGGGCCCGAGGACGTCGTACGACCGCTGCTGGCCGTCTGTGCCCCCAAGGACTACTGGGACGGCGAGTCCTCTCTCAAGCCGGTCGCGGCCAAGCACGAGGTGCACGCCCTGCCGTTGCTGCTGCACGCCGCCGCGCGGCATCCCTCCACCCTGGGCACGCCGGTCCTGCCGTATCTGAGTGTCGAGGTCGCCGAGCTGGTGTGCGACTGGCTGGCCCGCCTGAAGTCGGCCGACGCGACGGCCCGCGCGTGGCTGGTGCGGCACGGTCTGGCCGCCGTCCCGTTCCTCGTCCCCCACGCGGTGGGCAAGCCCGGGGTGGTGCGCCGGGGCGCGGAGCAGGCGCTGCGGCTGGTGGCGGACGCCCAGGGCGGGGAGGCGGTGCTGAAGGCCGTCGCCGAGTGCGGTCAGGAGGCCGCGGACATCGTCGAGGAGCTGCTGGCCGCCGATCCGCTGGAGAGCGCGCTTCCGGCACGTATACCGGCCGTGGGCGCCTGGGCCGACCCGGCGCTGCTGCCGCAGATCCTGCTGAAGGAGGGCGGCGCGCTGCCTGCCGACGCGGTACGGCACGCGCTGACCGTGCTGGCGGTGTCCAAGCCCGGCGAGGTCTACCCCGGCTTCGACGTGCTGACCGAGCACTGCGCCGCCGACTCCCTCGCCGTGTTCGCCTGGGGCCTGTTCGAGCAGTGGCGGCTCGCCGGGATGCCGCCGAAGGAGAGCTGGGCGCTGCACGCCCTGGGTTGGCTCGGGGACGACGAGACCGTCCGGCGCCTGACTCCCGTGCTGCGCGCGTGGCCCGGCGAGGGGGCGCACCACCGTGCCGTGGAGGGGCTGAACGTCCTCGCGACCATCGGCTCCGACGTGGCACTGCTGCATCTGCACGGCATCGCTCAACGGGTGCCGTTCAAGGCCCTGAAGGTCCGCGCCCAGGAGAAGATCGCCGAGGTCGCGGAGGGGCTGGGCCTGACCGCCGAGCAGCTGGGCGACCGGCTCGTCCCCGACTTCGGGCTCGACGCCGACGGCAGCACGGTCATCGACTACGGCACCCGGCAGTTCACCGTCGGCTTCGACGAGCAGCTGCGGCCGTACGTCCGCGACGCCGACGGCAAGCCCCGCAAGGCCCTGCCCGCGCCCGCCGCCAAGGACGACCCGGAGCTCGCCCCGGCCGAGCGCAAGCGGTTCGCCGCGCTGAAGAAGGACGTCCGTACGGTCGCCGGCGACCAGGTGCGGCGGCTGGAGGCGGCCATGGTCGCCCAGCGTTCCTGGCAGGCCGCGGAGTTCCGGGACCTGTTCGTGACGCATCCCCTGCTGTGGCATCTGGTGCGGCGCCTGGTCTGGCTCAGTGAGGCGGACGGCGAGGTGACGGCGTTCCGGGTGGCCGAGGACCGTACATTCGCCGACGTCGAGGACGACGAGCTGACGCTGTCCGAGGAGGCGAGCGTCCGGCTGGCGCATCCGCTGCACCTGGGTGAGGATCTCGGCGCCTGGTCGGAGCTGTTCGCCGACTACGAGATCCTGCAGCCCTTCGCGCAGCTCGGCCGGGCCGTGCACGCGCTCACCGAGGAGGAGTCCGCGGGCCACCGGCTGACCCGGTTCGAGGGCGCGACGGTACCGGTGGGCAAGCTGCTCGGCCTCACCAAGCGGGGCTGGGAGCGGGGCAATCCGGAGGACAACGGCGTGGAGCGCTGGTTCCACCGCCGTATCGACGACGACCACTACGTGGTCATCGGCCTGGACGAGGGGATCGCCGTCGGCATGGTCGACACGTTCCCCGACCAGACCTTCGAGAACGTCTGGCTCGACAACAGCCCCGGCGACTACTGGAGCAGCCGCCCGTACCCGCTGCGCTTCGGCGACCTCAGCCCCGTCATCGCCTCCGAAATCCTGGCCGACCTCACCGAGGTGACCGCGAAGTGACCGCGCCCGTGACTGCCGAAGAGGCCGACGAGCAGCTCCAGCGCCCGCCCGCCGAGGTCCGCCACGCCGGCGAACTCGCCGCCCTGCGCGCCGCCGACGGCGATCCGCGCCCGCCGGGCTGGCAGCTCAGCCTGCGGGCCGCCCGCCGCTTCATCGTGGGCGACGAACGGGCCGGCATCAGCCGCAAGTTCGTCGGCAACGTCTCCCTGGTGGAGCGGGCCCTGGTCACCCTGGCGACCAACCGCGGCCTGATGCTGGTGGGAGAGCCGGGCACGGCGAAGTCGCTGCTGTCCGAGCTGATCGCGGCGGCCGTCAGCGGCAGCTCCGCGCTCACCGTGCAGGGCGGCGCGGCCACCACCGAGGACCAGATCAAGTACTCGTGGAACTACGCCCTGTTGGTCTCCGAGGGCCCTTCGCCCCGCTCCCTCGTCCCCGCGCCCATGCTGAACGGCATGGCCGAGGGCCGGATCGTGCGCTTCGAGGAGATCACCCGCTGCCCGCTGGAGGTGCAGGACTGCCTGCTGTCGCTGCTCTCCGACCGGGTCATCGCGATCCCCGAGCTGGACGGCCCGCAGGGCATGGTCTTCGCCCGGCAGGGATTCAACGTCATCGCCACCGCCAACACCCGCGACCGGGGCGTCAACGAGATGAGCGCCGCGCTCAAGCGCCGCTTCAACTTCGAGACCGTCTTCCCCATTCCCGACTTCGACACCGAGCTGGCGCTGGTCGAGGCCGAGGCCACCGCGTTGCTGCGGCAGTCGGGCGTGGAGGCGGCACCGCGCCGGGACGTGCTGGAGGTCCTGGTGGGCACCTTCCGGGAACTGCGCGGCCCGGCGGAGCGGGGCGAGCGGATGTCGACGGTGATGAGTACCGCCGAGGCCGTGTCCGTCGCGCACGCGGTGGGCGTGCGGGCCTGGTTCCTGCGCGGCGAGCCCGGCAGCGCGGCCGACGTGGTGACGAGCCTGGCGGGCACGGCGGCGAAGGACAGCCCCGAGGACTTCGCCCGGCTCCGGCGGTTCCTGGAACAGGACGTGCCCCGGCGCAAGGGGGCGCAGTGGCAGGCGCTGCACGACGCGCGGCATCTCCTGGCGGACTGATGACGAACACCGTCGACTCCGGCTCCGCCGTCTTCCTCGGCGTACGGCACCACTCGCCGGCCTGCGCCCGCCTGGTCAGCCGCGCGATCGAGTCACTGCGGCCGGCGTACGTCCTGGTGGAGGGCCCGGCGGACATGAACGACCGGCTGGAGGAGTTGCTGCTCGGCCACCGGCTGCCCGTCGCCGTCTTCAGCCACTACCGCGACGAGACACGCGTCGCGACCTCGTGGGCCCCGCTGTGCGACTACTCCCCGGAGTGGATCGCGCTGCGGGACGGTCGCGCCGCCGGTGCGGACGTGCGGTTCATCGACCTGCCGGCCTGGCATCCGGCGTTCGCGGAACGCGCCGACCGGCAGACCAACCGCTACGCCGACGCCGAGGCGAGGTACACGGAGGCGACGCGACGGCTGTGCGAGCACTTCGCCGTGGACTCGGTGGACGCGCTGTGGGACGGGCTGTTCGAGGTCGCCGAACCGGGCGACAGGACCGAACCGCACGACCCGGACGGCCTGGGGGCCCGCCTCGACGCCTACTTCGAGCTGGTGCGCGGGGACGCCGAGGCCGACCCCGGCGACCGGGCGCGCGAGGCGTACATGGCGTCCTGGGTACGGGCCGCGGTGGCCCGTGCCGGCGGGCGGCCGGTGCTGGTGGTGACCGGCGGCTTCCACCAGCCGGCGCTGCGGGCGCTGTCGTACCCGGGCGGCGGCCACGGTGACGGCGGGGCCGACGGGGCCGACGACTGGCCGGAGGTCCCCGTCCCGCCCGACGGTGCGCTCGGCGGCAGCTTCCTGGTGCCGTACTCCTTCCGGCAGTTGGACGCCTTCTCCGGCTACCAGTCCGGCATGCCCTCGCCCGGCTACTACCAGCAACTGTGGGAAGGCGGTCCGGGCGCCGCGGCACAGGGCCTGTTGCGCTCCGTCGCCGAGCGGCTGCGCGCCCGCAGGATCCCGGTGTCCACGGCCGATCTGATCGCCGCACGCGGTCTGGCCCAGGGGCTGGCCCTGATGCGGGGGCATCCGTACGAGACCCGGGTGGATGTCCTCGACGGTCTCGCCGGTGCGTTGATCAGCGACGATCTGGAGCAGCCGCTGCCGTGGACCGGCAGGGGCACGCTCGGCGCCGGCAGTCATCCGGTCGTGGTGGAGATGGTCGCCGCCTGCGCCGGTGAGACCGAGGGCCGGCTGCACCCCGAGACACCCCAGCCCCCGCTCGTGCACGACGTCGCAGAGCAGCTCGCCCGCCTGGGCCTGGCAGACGCGGAAGCACCGGTCACCTTCGACCTCACCGACCCGGACGGCCTGACGCGCAGCCGGATCCTGCATCGCCTGCGCGTACTGGGCGTCCCGGGCTTCACCCGGGTCTCGGGCCCGTCCGACGGCGCCGATCCGGTCTTCACCGAGCGCTGGGAGCCCGGCCTGGCGAGCGGACGGGAGGCCGCGCTCATCGAGGCGGGTGCGTACGGAGCGCGGCTGGACGAGGCGGCCTCGGTGATGCTCGGTGAGCGGGCGCGTGCCGCGGGCACGGCGGCAGGACCGCTGGCCGGGCTGCTGTTCGACGCAGTGCTGTGCGGCGTCGGCCCGCTCTGCGACGAACTGCTGGACGCGCTCGCGAAGCAGGTCGGCCAGGTCCCGGAACTCGGTCCGCTCGGCGAGGTGCTGACCGCCGCGCTGGGGCTGTGGCGGCACGACCGGGTGTTCGGCGTGGCCCGCGGCCGACTGCTGGGCAGCGTGGTCGCGGGCGCCGCCGACCGCGTGTTCTGGCTGGCGGAGGGGCTGCACGGCGGCCCCGGCGTGGACTTCGCGCGGCTCCGCGCAATGGCCGCCGCCCGGGACGCGCTGCTGCACGCCCCGGAGTTGCTGTCGGTCACCCGCGAGGCCGCCGCCGAGGCCGCATCCCGCATCGGCCGCGACCGGCGTGCCCCGGCCGACCTGCGGGGCGCCGCGTTCGGAATGCGCTGGGCGTTGGGTGTCCCCGACGACCCGGCGACGGCCGTGCAGGCGCTCTCGGCCGGCGCCGCGGACACGCTCGGCGACTGGCTGGCCGGCCTGTTCGCGTTGGCACGCGAGGAGGTCGCCGCGGGTGCGACGGCCGACGTCCCGGTGAGTGCGGATGCCGGCGGTGCGGATGCCGGCGGCGCGAATCCCCGCAGCGAGGATGCCCGCGGCGCGCCCCTGATCGACGTCCTGGACGGCATCGTCGCCGCGATGGCCGAGGACGACTTCCTCACCGGCCTGCCCGCCCTCCGCCAGGCCTTCGCCTTCTTCCCGCCCCGCGAACGCGAGCGCATCGCGGCACGCCTGCTGCAGCGGCGCGGCAAGCACGGCTCGGCCCGCTCCCTGCTGCGGACGACCGCCGACCCGCTGCAACTCGCCCGCGCCCGAGCTCTGGAGGAGAACGTGGCCCGGCTGCTGGACCGGCACGGGTTGGGGGCGGCGCGATGAATTCCCCGGCTCCCGGTGAGACGCCGAGCACTCCGGACCCCACAGCCCCGGACCCCACAGCCGCGGACCTCACGTCCCCGGACCCCACCCTCGAACGCTGGCGCCTGATCCTCGGTTCCCCCGCCGAGCGCTGCACCGGCCCGCTGCGCGGTTCCGCCGTGGCCCGTGACGCCGCGCTCGACTGGCTCTACGGCCGTGACGAGGACCTGCGTCGCCGTGGGGTGCGCCGGGGCGGGTCGAGGTCCGACTCCCGCGAGGGCGGCAACGGGCCGTCCCGGCTCACCGCCGTCGACTGGCTCGACGACATCCACCGGCTGTTCCCGAAGGAGACGGTGGAGCGGCTGGAGCGGGACGCCGTGGAGCAGTACGGGATCCACGAGATCGTCACCGACCCGGACGTCCTCGCCCGCGTCGAGCCCAGTCAGACCCTGCTGCGCGCCGTCCTGCGCACCAAGCACCTGATGAACCCCCAAGTGCTGGCCGCGGCACGCCGGATCGTCGAGACCGTCGTACGGCAGCTGATGGAGCGCCTGCGCCCGGAGGTCCGCCGCGCGTTCACCGGCTCCCGCTCGCGCCGCCCAAGCCGGCTGCCCCTGGCCCGCGACTTCGACTTCCGGACCACCATCCGGGCCAACCTCGCCCACTACCGGCCCGAGGAACGCCGCATCCTCATCGAGCGCCCGCACTTCCACTCGCGCACCCGCCGCCATCTGGAACAGTGGCAACTCGTGCTGCTGGTGGACCAGTCGGGCTCCATGGCCGGCTCGGTGATCCACTCCGCCGTCACCGCCGCCTGCCTGTGGAGTTTGCCGGGTCTGAAGACCCACCTGGTCGCCTTCGACACCGAGGTGGTCGACCTGACCTCCGAGGTGACCGACCCCGTGGAGCTGCTGATGGGGGTGCAGCTGGGCGGCGGCACCGACATCGCCCGGGCCGTCGACTACGGCGCCTGTCTGGTCGAGAACCCCCGCCGCACCATCGTCGCCCTGGTCTCCGACTTCTACGAGGGAGGCGACCCGTATCGCCTGGTGCGCACCGTGCGCCGACTGGTCGAGCAGGGCACGACCGTGCTGTGCCTGGCCGCCCTCGACGAGGCCGCCGACCCGGTCTACGACCGCGCCCTGGCCGGGCGGCTGGCGCAGGTCGGCGCCCCGGTGGGCGCGATGACGCCGGGCCGGCTGGCCGAGTTCGTGGCGGAGAAGGTCGGCCGGGGAGGACAGGGCGCGCCCGGCGGTCAGGGCGGACCGGGAGGTCTCGGATGAGTGGGACGACTCGTATGACACAGCCAGCGGCCGTCCGCACCGATCTGCTGGCCCTGACGCCCGGGACGCTCGCCTCCCTCGCCAACCGCGGCCTCGTCAAGCGCGCGGAGAAGGACCTGGCGGCGGGCTCCGGCCCGGAGGTGACCGTCGCCGACGACGGCACCGTACGCGGACGCTTCCCGGACGGGACGGACACGGCTCTCCCGCCGGGCCTCGGCCTGGACGCGGCGGACTGCGGCTGCGCGGCGACGGGGGTGTGCCGCCACCGCATCGGACTGGTGCTCGCGTATCAGCGCACGGCCGGGTCCGCCCCGGAGGACGACTCGCCCGCAGCAAAGGCCGAGTTCGTCGACTGGACGCCGGCCGAGTTCGACGACGACGCCCTGACCGCCGCGCTGGGCCGGGCGGCCCTCTCCGCCGCTCAGCGCGTCAAGGACCGTGGCTACGTCGCCAGACTGCACCGCCCCACCGCCGCCGACCCGGAACCCCGCGTCGAACTGCCCACCTGCACCGTCCGTTTCCCGGTCCCCCACGAGCTGGGCTACGCCCTCACCGACGCGTCCGCCGCACTGCGCGGCGAGGTGGTGGCCCTGGCGGTCTGGGCGTTCCGGGCCGCAGACGGAACGGACGGCGCGAAGACGGCAGAGGCCACGGCCACCGCACAGTCCGCAGCTGGTCCCGCCGCGCCGGCTGCCAAAGCCCCCGCCACCACGGCCACCCCCAACACCCCCCACCCCACCGAGGTAAGCGTCGGCGGCCGCGCCCCCGCCGCCCCCCAACACCTCACCGACGGCCCCCTCCGCACCGCCCTGGCACTCGCCGACGACCTCCTCCTGGACGGCGTCCAGGAGGCGGGCCCGGTCTTCGCCGGCTCCCTCGCCCGTGCCCAGGAGTCACTGACCGCCGCCTCCCTGCACTGGCCCGCCGGTGCGGTGGCCGAACTGCGGGAGCAGATCGACGCGTACGCCACACGCGGCACCCACTACGAGGCGGAGCGCTTCGCCCTGCTGCTGGCCGAGCTGCACGCCAGGCACCGCGCCGCCGGACATGACCCGGTGGGGGTGCTCGGCACCAAGGAGGCACCGGAGACACCGCTGCGCCGGGTGCGGCTGGTGGCGCTCGGCTGCCGGATCGGCGGCACGGCGCGCGACCGTACCGCCGAGACGTACTTCGCCCACGCGGAAGCCGGCATCGCGCTGGTGCTGCGCAAGCGCTGGGACCTGGCGGAGGACCAGTCCATCACCGGGCACGAGTTGGCCGCCCGCCGCCTGCTCGGCTCGCCCCTGCGCACCCTCGCCGCCGCGAACGTGGTCAGCGAGCACACCTCACGCGCCGCCGACCGGACCGTCTCCATCTCCCGGGGCCGCATCGCCGCCACGAGCGTCACCCCGCTCGGCTCGGCCTGGCGGGAACTGCCCGGCAGCCTGTTGCTCCGGGACACCGCCGCGCACCTGAGGGCCGCCGGCGAACGGCCGCCCCGTCTGATCCGCCCACGGGTCGAGGCGGAGTCGGTGCGGGTGGTGGAGGTCAGTGCCGTGCAGTCCGTCGGCTACGACCCCGCCGCGCAGCGGCTGGAAGCGGTCGTACGCGACCCGGCGGGCAACGAGATCCTGGTCCGCGCCGCATACAACCCCCTCTGCCCGGGCGGCCTGGACGCGCTCGCCGCCGCGCTCGGCGACGAGGAGGTCCACGGCGTCAGCGGCATGCTGAACCGCGCCCACGGCAGGATCGTGCTGGACCCGTTGGCCGTACTGACCTCCAAGGGCGTGATCATCCCCGACCTCGCCCCGGGGGAAGGCGACACCACCCTCGCCATGGCCCGGGCCCGGGCCACCGACCCGATCACCACGGCACTGGAATCGGCCCTCACCGCCCTGGCCGAGGCGGCCCACCGCGGTCTGCGCCGACTGACGACGCCCGCCCGCACCCGCCTGACCGACAGCGCGGCGGCACTCGGACGCGCCGGTCTGCACACGGCCGCCCGCCTGATACGCGACCTGGACACGACCCTCCACCGGGACGGCGCGACGGCGGCCGTCCCCGCCTGGGTCGACGCCCAGATCCAGCTGACGGTGAGCCTGGAACTGCACGCGGAAGGAGCCGACACCGCCGCGAACCCGGACGGCTGAGGGGCGGGACGTGCCTGGCCGGACAACTCGGGTCGATGTGGCGTCCGTTGCCATACCGTGGGCATATGGCGCTGCATCACCACAGTGACGGTCCATGGCGCGTGAGGGTGGACGACGAGGACGGCACGCCGTGCGGCGCCGGAGTACTGCTCGACGACCGGCATGTGCTGACCTGCGCGCATGTGGTCCGGGACGCCGGAGCGGGCCCTGGGGGCACCACGGCTCACGTGCGGATCAGCAGCGTCGCGTGCCGCCCGGAGTGGAGCCGTGTCGCGCATGTCGCCCCGGGCACCTGGGTGCACAGGGACGACACGCAGCGCGGCGACGTGGCCCTTCTCGAACTCGACGAACCGGCCGGGTGCGGCACCCGAACCACCCTGTGGAAGGCACCCATTTCCGGCGGCTCGGTGCGCGTGTACGGCTTTCCCCATGCCGACCCGATCGGCATGGGGACGGACGCGCGGCTCGCGGGGTCCGGTGGCCGGCAGGGCGAGTGGGGGCTGCTGAAGCGGGTGCGCGAGGGCGATCCGTGGATCGAGCCCGGGTATTCGGGCGCGGGAGTGATGGCGCTGGGCGGCGAGTTCGACGGGCGCGTCATCGGCATAGTGGTGGCCGACTACGTCGACGGCGACGCGAAGGCGGCCTGGATGCTGCCCACCGAGACGGTGCTGTCGTATCTGCCCCGCATCGGTGAGCTGGGGTTCTCCGACGGTGACCCCACCGACGAACTCGGCCGCACCCGCGGCGAGTTGACGGACGACGTGCTGGGCGACCCGCTGCGGCTCGCCCTGACGCAGGAGCTCACCCGGCTGCTCGACAGCGGCTGGTCCGGCACGGTCGTCGTCGGCACCGGCGGCACGACCGCGGTCGGCGACTCCTGGCTGGTACGCCTCGTGCGCACGGCCGACCCGGCGACCCGGGCCACCGTCTCCGACGACGAACTCACCGGGGCGCCAGGCGACACGGTTCTCGGGCTGGGCGTCATCGACGCGGCCTTCGACGCCCGCGGCAGGTCGGTCGCCGACGTGTGCGGCTATCTCGCGCGCCGGTTCGGGCTCCCCGGCGGCGACGCCCGTGCGGTGGCCCGGCAACTGCTGCGGCGCCGGCCGCCCGCCTGTCTGGTGGTGGGCGGCGTGGACCGGGCGCAGGACCCGGAGGCGCTCGTACGGGATCTGCTGGGGCAGTTGGCCGGACGGGCCCGGTCGCGTGGCCTCCGTCTGGTGCTCGGCTTCGAGGGCGTGCCGCCGGACGGTCTCGCCCATGACGTGTCCCTGGACCCGGAACCGATCCGCGGACCCGCCGTCGGCGCCGTGACCGCCGCGAACGCCCAGGGGGTCGTCGGCCTGCTCGCCGCCGAGGAGGACGCCGCTGCCGCGCTGGAACAGGAGTGGGGTGTGCGGTTCTTCGCCCCGCCCCGGCTGCCGCCCCGCACCGCGCCCCGGCTGCGGGTCCGGCTGGCCGTCGCCCGGGTGACGGAGCCCAGCCCCGAACTCACCGCGGTGCACGACCGGGCCGTCGCCGCGCGCGCCGCCGTGGCCCGCTACGACCGCGAGGTGCGCCGGCTGGCGGGGGCCCACGAGGACCTCTCCTCGACCCTGGAACTGCACCGGCTGCGAGCGGCCCGGTACTTCGGCGACGAGGACCGCCGTCTCGCCGAGCTGCACGCCCCCGCCGCCCGCGCGCTGCAGACCGTGCCGATCGACCTCGCGGCCGCCCGCCGGTCGGTCGGCCGGTACGTGGACGAGGTCAACCGCCGTATCGAGGAAGGGTGACGCCGTGCCGATGTGCAATCGCCCCGACTGCGGGCGTGGCGAGATCGACGAGCAGGGCTTCTGCGACGCGTGCGACCGGCGCCCGCTGCCGCGGGACCACGCCGCGCCGCCGGTCCGTGTTCCCGAGCCGGTGCGGGGAGCGGGCGTCGGCGTGGCACAGGTGCGGCCGGACCCCTGGTACGGGCTCGGCCTGGTCGACTCCGACCGGGGTCCCGAGGTCCCGGACCTACCGCTCCGGTCGGCGGACCCCGTCGCCGAGGAGCATCGTTTCTGCGCGAACCCCTCCTGCCGGGAGCCGGTCGGCCGGGGCTCGGCCGGCGAACCGGGCCGGACGAAGGGCTTCTGCCCCCGCTGCGGCACCCGCTTCGACTTCGCCCAGCCCAGCGGCCTCACCATCGCCGACCGCTACGACGTCGAACGCGTCCTCGGCTCGGGGGCGTACGGCGCGGCCTACCTCGTCCACGACCGCAACCTCGCCACCCACGTCGTCCTCAAGGCCCTGAACAAGTCGGTCGCAAGGACCGCCCTGCACGAACGGGACGTCCTGGTCGGGCTCCGGCACGACAGCATCGTCCGCATCCTGGGCTACGAGCACGAGGGGCCGCATCTCGTCCTGGAGTACGTCCCGGGCGTACCGCTCTCGGCGGGTGACGGCGACCGTCTCGAGACCCTACTCGCGCACGGGATCCGCATTCTCCAGGCGCTCGACTATCTGCACGCCCGGGGCCTGCTGCACTGCGACGTCAAACCCCTGAACATCATCCGGTTCCGGGAGCAGAGCCCGGCGGGCGCGCTGGACCGGGTGCGGCTCATCGACTTCGGCGCGGTGCGCAGCCAGAAGGACGCGGGACCGGTCGTGGCGTACACCCCGCCGTACGCACCCCCGGAGGGCGATCCGGAGCATCGGCGTCCGACCCCGGGCTTCGACCTGTACTCCCTCGGCATGACCCTGCGCGAGATGTGCCACTCCCGCTGGACCGACCGCTCGGTGCCGGGCGTCGACTCGCTCCGGCTGCTGCTGGATCGCGCCACGGACACCGAGCAGCCCTGGCGACGGTTCGTGTCGGCGCGGCAGTTCGCGGAACAGCTCAGCGGTGTCATCCGGCAGGTCGTCGCGGCGGCGCCGGTCCATCGTCAAGTGGCGCGCCCGTCGGCCCTGTTCGGCTCGATGCCCGAGCCCCTGCACGGTGGCCTCGGGGCGGCCCGGCCGCTCGCCCACTGGGTCGAGGCGCGGCCCGGCGAGGACGCGACGCTGACGATGCGCGCGCCGTTCGCCTCCCCCGAGCCCGGCGACATCGCGGCCGCGCTCCCGGCCCCGCTGTCCGATCCCGACGCCCCGGACATGGCGGGCTCGGCCGGACGTGCCCTGGCGGAGAGCCGGCTCGCCCTGCGCAGAAGGGACCCGGAACTGGCGGAGCGGGCACTCGCGGCGGCGGGCCTGCCCGACTGGCACTGGCTGCACGCCTGGTACTCCGGCATGATCGCGCTGGCCCGCGAGGACGCGCAGTCGGCGGCCCGGGCGTTCACCACCGTGCGGGAGGCGGTCCCCGGCGAGTTGATACCGCAGCTCGCCCTCGGCCTGTGCGCCGAACTCCGGGACGACCTCGCCGCCGCCCGTTCGCACTACGGCGCGGTCTTCGACACCACCCCCGCACTCGGCGCCGCCGGCTTCGGCCTGGCCCGCGTCCATCTGCTGTCCGGCGAGCGGACCGAGGCGGTGGGCACGGCCGTGCGGCTGGCGCAGGAGTTCCGCTACGAACGCGAGGCGCGGGTGGCGGCCGTACGCCTCAGCGTCGTGATCCCCGACGGGTCCGCCCACCGGGAGCCCACCGGGGACGACCTGGAACGGGCGGGGGCGGGCCTGGACGGCCTCGACGTCGACGCGGCGGCGGCCGCGGGACTGCGTGCGGAGATCCGGTACGCGCACTTCCTGCACCATCGCGACCGCGAGCAACTGTCCGACGCCATCCGTGAACTCGGCCCGCACGCGCCCACCGAGCGGGAGTACGTCGCACTGGTGGACCTGGCGAACCGGCTGCGTCCCCCGCTGCGGTGGAGAAGGGCCGGACGGCGTGGAAGATCCGGTCATTCCCGTTTCGGAGGAACACCCAGAACGCTAAGCTCCTGATACGCCGGGTAAGGGACGGTTACACGCTCCGTAAGGGACACGCAGCGACGCGATCGGGTGGTGCCGGTGGGGGACAGGTCGCCCTTGGGGCTCAGCTTTGCCCTGGAAGTGGACGCGCCCTCGGACCTGGCTCACGACGAGCAGCGCGCGGACGCCCTCGTCACCGTCACGGCACGCTCCGCCGCGGATGCGGAAGCGAACGCGGCGCCGGAACGGCCCGGCGCCGAAATCCTCATCATGGACCGGTCGTTGTCCATGTCCGGCCGGAAGCTGGACGAGGCGAAACGCGCGATGTGCGCCGCCATCGACACCCTGCGGGACGGCACCTACCTGGGGATCGTCGCGGGCCACCACAAGGCCGAGGTGATCTTCCCGGCGACCGGTGGCCTGGCCCGCGTCGACGCCTTGGCACGGGAGGACGCCAAGCTGCGGGTCGTCGGCCAGTTCGCCGAGGGCGGTACGGCGATCGGGCAGTGGCTGGCCTGCGCCCAGCACCTGTTCACGTCGGTGGCCGCCCCCGGCACCGTGCGCCACGCCGTGCTCTACACGGACGGCAAGGACGAGCACGAGACGGCCGAGCAGCTCGGCAACGTACTCACCGCGTGCACCGACCGGTTCGTGTGCGACGCCCGGGGGGTGGGCGGCGACTGGCACTACGCCGAGCTGCTGCGCATCACCGAGGCCCTGCACGGCACCGCCGCGGCCGTCGTCAGCGTGTCCGACCTCACCGAGGACTTCACCCGGCTCATGCACCAGGCACAACGCCTCGTCGTGCCCCGCGTCTACCTGGGCCTGCGCCTCAACGACCGGTTCCAGCTCGCCTTCGTACGCCAGACCCGCCCCGTCGAGGCCGAACTGACGGCCCGCCAGCCGCAGGACGGCGAGACGCATGTCCCGCTGGGCTCCTGGCCCCCGGAATCCCGTCAGTACCACGTCTCCCTGCGCTTCGACCCGCGCGCCCTCACCGTCGACGAGGACCTGCGCGCCGCCCGCATCACCCTGCACGCCGAGCGCCCCGACGGCACGCGGCAGCCCTGCTCCGACACGGCGGCCATGGTGGTTCGCCGCCGCTCGACACCCGGCTTCGGGATCCCCAGGTCGGCCCATCTCACCCGGGTCGAGAACGAACGCGAACTCGGCATGGCGATGCGCGCCTGCGCCGACGCCCACCTGCGCGGAGACCTCGAACGAGCCGATCACGAACTGCGCCTGGCGACCGGCCTCGCGCAGGACCTCCGGGACACTCTGCGGCTACGGCTGCTGCGGGCGCTGGCGACCACCGGCCCGGACGGGCGGCTGCGGGTGCGGCGCGATGTCTCCCGTGCGGAGATCCAGCGGATCGGGGTCGACTCGACGAAGACGGTGGCGCCACGGGTGGACGCGGTCGAACTTCCCTTGCCCGAACTCCCGTTACCGCCCCGTGAGTGTCCGCGGTGCCGTAGGGCGTCGACGTCCGCCTCGGCCAAGTTCTGCGAGGAGTGCGGGCATCGGTTCGGGGACGGCACGGCGAGCGGCCGTCCGGTGGACGCGTCGTGAGGGTGGTGCGGGGGCGGCGGCCCCATCCCGTCGTCGTGTTGCGCCGGCTCCGGGTGGGCGTGCTGAGCATGGTGGCACTGACCGCCTTGCTGTATCTGCTGGTGGCCAACCGGGCCGGCGAGCAGATGGCCGCCGCCGACCGCACACGTCAGGCCATCGACAGCCTCACGGAGGCGCGCGAGGAGGCCGTACGGGCGAAGGACGAGCTGAAGAAGGCGGCGGCGGCCACCGGCGAGGTCGACCTGATAGGCACCGGCACCGGCTTCGCCAACGCCACCAGCAGCGTGACCGCCCTCCTCACCTCGGCTGCGGAGGGCAACGCGGCCGGGGAGCAGGGGCTGCACCACATCCAGTTCGTCCAGGGCCAGTTGACGACCTGCCTCCAGCTGGCCAATGGCCCGCAGGGGGCGACGGCGGCCATCCCGGCCGTGGAGGACGGGCCGGAACGGGACGACCGGGGCCGTGACGTCCGGTTCACGGGCGGGCTCATCGAATCGCTCGAGGATCTCCGGGAGATCGAGACCCTGGCCCTGGACGAGCAGCTCCGGTCGCGCTGGCTGAACCCCCACCTGCTGTGGCCCCTGTTCCTCACGCCGGTGGTCGTCATGCTGCTGCTGGCCTGCGCGACCGGCTATGTCGTCGCCCGTCACTTCCGGCAGTACCCGAGCCCGGCGCTCGGCCTGGCCCTGCTGGCGACCGCGTCCGTCGCCGTCACCGCGTGCAGCGATCCGCTGCTCCCCGGCAAGGGGTGGGTCATGGCGATCGCGCTGCCCCTGCTCATCGCCGCCGGCGGACTCGGATACGTCGCGTACCGCCCCCGTATCGACGAGTACCGGTTCCCGCACCCATGAGACGGCCGACGGCACCACTCGTGCGCTGTGCCCTGGCCCTCGGCCTGCTCCTGGCGGCGGCCGGCTGCGGCGGGCCGGAGAAGGAGCGGGTGACAATCATGGTTCCCTGGTCCGGCACCGAGTTCAAGGCGTTCTACTCGGTCATCGAGGCCTTCGAGGACCGCAATCCCGGCATCGACGTCGAACCGCAGGTCACCCGCGCCCTCACCCAGCAACTCGACGCCGCCGTGGCCGCGGGGGCGGCGCCCGACCTGGCGGTGCTGCCGAGCGTGGGCGCGATCTCCAAGTACCGCAAGGACAGGGCGCTCAGGCCACTCGCCGTCGACACGACTGCGTACGTCGAGCCGTTCCGCGAGCTGGCCATGGAGGACGGCGACGGCTACGCGGTCCCCGTCAAGGCCGACGTCAAGAGCCTCGTCTGGTACGACGCGACGAAGGTCGCCCCGCCCCCTCCCCGCACCTGGCCCGCACTGCGCGCCCGGCCCGAAACCTGGTGCCTGGGGCTGGAGTCGGGCCCGACGTCCGGCTGGCCCGGTGCCGACTGGATCGCGGACCTCCTGCTCGCCGAGGCGGGCGTGGACACCTACGAGGCCTGGGTGTCGGGCGATCTGAAGTGGGACTCGGCGCCGGTCGACAAGGCGTGGCGGGCCTGGGGCGATCTGCTCGAGAGCGCCCCCGACGGCGTGGCCACGCGCAGGTTCAGCGAGGCCGCCGACGGCATGACCGACAACTCCTGCGCCCTCGGCCACGGCGCGCTGTCCGCGATGGGCTTCGAGCCGGACCGGGTGAATCCCGGCACGTACACGTATGTGACGCCGTCCCCGGATCGCGTGCTGGAGGTCTCGGCGGACTTCGTCGGCAAGTTCACCGGGAACAACGCCGGTGCCGACCGGCTCATCTCCTACCTGGCGAGTGAACAGGCCCAGCAGGCCTGGGTGGACGCACCCGGATTCGCGCTCTCGGCCAACAGGAAGGTGACGGCGTACGGCAATGACACCCAGGAGCGGATCGCCGGGATGCTCCGCTCCGGATACACGCTCTGCTTCAGCGCCGCCGACGCGATGGATCCCGATGTGTCCGCCGCCTTCTACCGAGCGGTCCTGGAGTACGCGAACGGCAGGGAACTGCCCGCACTGCTGGAGGCGCTCAACAGGGTCCAGCGGGCGATGCGGGACTCGCCGCCGCCCACTCCCCTCTGCGGCACCCCGGACCACGCCTGACGCGCCCCGACTCTCCCCCCTCCCCCCAGGAGCCCCCCATGCCGGACGCAGTCCAGTTCACCCTCTCCGACGGCACCGTCGTCCTCGTCGCCCCGCCCGCCCGCGCGGGCACCGGCGTCGTGGGACTCGGAACACGACTGGAGAGCGCGGCGGCCTCCCTGCGGGACGCCCTGGCACCGGTCACCGCCGCCGCGTCCGACGTGATCAGCGGCTTCCGGTCCCTCGCCGAGCGGCCCGACGAGGTGGAGGTCACCTTCGGCGTCGTCCTGGACGCCAAGCTGGGCGCAGTCCTGTCGAGCGCCACGGCCGGCGCCCACCTGGACGTCACGCTCCGCTGGAACGGCAACGGCAGCGGCGCGGGCGGGACGCCGGACTCCGGTACCCACGGAGGGGCGTGAGCCATGACGACCTTCGTGCGCAGTGCGCGGTCAGTGGCAGAGCGTCGGTTCAGCAGCCACTTGCTCAGAGTGTGCAGCGCGCCCCGTCACCGGGTGTTCTCAGGCGGATGAGGTAGTCGGAGAGGGCGTCGTTGATGCAGGGGTTCTGGGCGAGGGCCGCGCCGTGCTGGTTTCCCTCGACGGTCAGCAGGCTGCCGCCGAGAGTCTTGGCGAGGCTGACGCCGCCCTCGTACGGCGTCACCGGATCGCCGGTGGTGGAGACCGTCAGCGTGTCCGGCAGGCCCTTGATGCCGGTGGCGTACGGATGGCCGAGCGTGGGCTGCACGGGCCAGTGCTCGCAGCCGTCGCGGGCCTCGGTGAGGGGCCGTCCGGTGTCCGCGTACGGTGCGGCCTTGATGAAGTCGCGCTTCAACGCCGTCTCCGCGGCCGGGTTGTTCCGTTCCTCGTCGAGGCAGTTGATCCCGATCGTGGCCTCAAGGGAGTTCGAGTACGTCCCGTCCGCCGCACGCTCATGAATGATGTCCCTCAGGGCGATCAGTTTGTCTCCGCGACCGGCTCGCAGCTCGGCGATCCCTGCGATGATCGTCGGCCACGTGACCTTGGTGTACAGGCCGGCGGTGACACCACTGACCGCTTTGACGAAGGTCAGTTCGCGCCCCTTACCGGCCGGGATCGGGTTGTCGATCAGCGGCTGGGCGAGTTTCTGGAAGCTCTCGGTGGCCCGCTTCGGATCAGTGCCGAGCGGGCAGCCAGGCGTGGTCGCGCAGAAGGCCGCCAACTCTTCGAACCCCCGCTGCAGGCCCCTGGCTTGCTCCAGGCGTCGTTCACGGCTGCCCTTCAAGGGGTCGAAGGCGGCGTCGAGCACGAGCGCCCGCACCTTCGCCGGGAACATCTCGGCATAGACCGCACCCAGCCGGGTGCCGTAGCTCGTGCCGACGAACGTGAGTTCGTCGTCTCCGAG
The DNA here is from genome assembly GCF_055656945.1 of Streptomyces sp. NPDC111606. NCBI lineage: Bacteria > Bacillati > Actinomycetota > Actinomycetes > Kitasatosporales > Streptomycetaceae > Streptomyces > Streptomyces sp. NPDC111606. The sequence goes on along the minus strand of NZ_JBVKBY010000002.1, from coordinate 410,684 downwards.
CACCTCGCGCAGGACATCCATGTCCCGTGCGACATCCCGGGTGCCGACGTGCGCAAGCGTGTCCTCCCCGCCGGAGCGCTCGGCACACTGCTCGTACAGCTGCCTCGTCTCCTGCTCGGTCCAGTCGTCCGGGCCGGCGTCGAACGAGGCGATCATGGCGTCGTTCTCGCGTTCGGCGTCGGTGTAGCAGTCGAGCGTCGGCGTCGAGTCACCGACACCGCGCGGATCGAACCCGACGAGATCGAACGACTCCGTGATCGGGCTCGACGCCCAGGCCTGTGCCGCCTGCGGCGCGAAACTCGTCCCCGGGAAGCCGGGCCCGCCCGGATTCAGCACCAGCGAACCAACAGGTTTCTCTCCCCGCGCGGCGACGCGGAACACCGCAATCCGAGCCGTCTTCCCGTCGGGCTCTTCGTAGTTCAGCGGAACTTCCAGGCGAGCGCACTCGTACGTGGCCCGGGGCCAAGGCTTCTTGGGTTCCGCCACGCCGGGCGTTGGCGGTGGTTCGCAGGCTTCGAACGTCATCCTCTGGTCGTAGAACCGGTCGAGCGCAGGAGCGGCGCCGACCTCCGCCTCTCCTCCCGGCCCACAGGCGGCGAGCAACGTCAGGGGCACGACGGCGGCGACAGCTACTGCCCGCAGTCGTCGAGGTGTTCGCATGGATCTCCTGGTCTTCGAGCCTGGTCGCGTCGGCCGGTCAAACTGACTTGCACCATTGCGAACCATGCCCTTGGGGCCGGGTCAAGCCACGCGAGCAGACCAGGGGTCACAGGCCCCTGACCCCGACCACGCCTCGTCGTCAACCCTCGGAAGAGTCGTCCTGCGAAAGCAACGCGTGCACGCGTCGCAGGACGTCGAGCTGAGCCTCGTTGCAGAACTCGACCAACGCCTGCGCGACGACGGACTTGGCGGTCGCTCCCGCCCGGCGGGAGGAGGCTTCCAGGTCAGCGAGGAACGGGTGGTCCTGCTGCTGTTTGCGGGCTTCGGGCGCGAGACCTTGCGCGACCTGCCGGCGAACGTCCTCGGGCGCGTCCGCGGTCAGGGCCTCGAACTGCGCCGCGACGTCGCTGCGAGGCGCGGAGAGCTGCTCCTGGATCGCGGACATCGCCGCGGGGGTGAGAATGCTGGAGTACGCCGTCAGGAGGGATCGCTGCGCTTCCGGCAGATCGTCGGGGAGTGCCTTGAACTCCGCCGGCAGATCGATCGAGCCCCGGTTGTCCAGGATCGCCGCCAGGTCCCGTCGCATCCGCTGCTGGCGTTCGATGCTCGCCGCGAGTTCCTCGTCCAGGGCACGCAGGATCTGCTGCGCGCTCTCATCGGCGGCTTCGACCGAGGGGATGTCCGACAACGGCACGCCGAGGGCGACCAGCCTGCGGATGCGCAGCAGGCGGACCAGGTGCCTGATGCCGTACCGCTTGTAGCCGTTGACCGCTCGTTCCGGCTCATCCAGCAAGCCGATCTTGTGATAGTGCCGGACGGTCTTCAGTGTCGTACCGGCGAGTTCGGCCAGCTGACTTGTGCTCCACGTCACCGGCACCCCAGCGAGACGGACTTGACCATGCCCTTGGGGCACGGAATGTGATGGGTGGCGACCACAGCCGCGAGGCACGAAAGTGTTGCTCACCACCGGACAGAGCCTGTCACAGGATCTCGCTTGCGCGGCCGGGCCGAGCGAGGAACGGGGACCTGGAGCATGATCGAAGAGTGGCGGCGGCGTCGGGCGATGCAGCGGGTCAAGCCCGGGGACGGACGGACGCTGAAGCGTTTCCGCTGGTGGCAATTGCCTTTCCGCGCGCTGTTCCATCTTCGGCTGGCGAGCGACGACGGCAGGCACACGGTCTACACCGTCGACGTCAGGCACTGGCAGAACCACGCGTCCGACAACCTCAGGGCTCACCTGTACCGCGACGGCAGGCAGCACGCCATGTCCGGACTCCCCGCCGCCTTCCCCGTCCCGGGCGGCACCGTCGAGGTGAGGATGAGCGGCTTCGGGCTCAAGCGCTGCCACTACGTGACCGACCAAGGACCCGAGTACCAGCTCGTCCCGGACCCCCACTCCGCTGAGGGGCGTCGCGCGCGCCTCGAACGCGAGCGTCCCGTGCTGAGCCGCGCGATCGGTCTCCTCTCGCTGGGCGTGCTGTTCGCCACCCTGGCCATCCTGCTCCCACAGATCGCCGAACAGCTCACCCAGGCCGAGGGCATCGCCCAGTACACCGGGACCTTCAATTCGCCCATCGATCTGCCGAGATGGGGCAACACCGCGCTCGGCCTCGCCACGGTGGCAGCCAGCACCGAGCGGGCACTGCGGCTGCGCTACAGCCGGCTGCTCGACGGCGGAGCAGGTTGAACCGCCGGGGCTGAAACGAACGGTCGCTCGGCCCGGCACGGGAAGAGCCAACGCCACGCAACGGCACCGGCACCGGCAAAGGGCCGAGATCTCACCGACTCCCGTGCCTCACCTTTCCATCCGCCGCTCACAGCGTCCAAGCGGTCAGCAATTCGTCGGGGCCGTAGGCAGCATCGAGGCCCTGACAGTCGACTCCGCTGCGCGAGACCGCCACGACGGGAACAGGTTCGTCGGTGAGGGCGGCGCGGTGGCGGTGGAGAGCTGCCAGGTCGTGCCGGTCGAAGGGCGACTGCTCCAGCCACTTGATGGAACCGACGAAGAGCAGCTCCTTGGCAATCGGGGCGCGATCCGCCCCGACGATATCGATCTCGACGTCGTTGGTGCGGGTCCAGTAGCCGCCCACTGCGGGGGCCGCGGGCAGCCGGTCATCGGGCAGTATCCGCGCCATGGCCTCACGGACAAGGGGCTCGACGGCCCGGCCGCGCCAGCTGGTCCAGTTCTCCCGGATACGCGCCAGGGTCAGATCGCCCCGCCCTCGCTCGATCTCCTCCATGGACGGGCCGAGCAGATGCAGCCAGAACCGCAGGTAGGGATCTGTCACCCGGTAGCGACGGTCCTTCGACGGGCGCAGTGATACAGGCAGCTCCCCAGCGACGATCCGTTTGTCCGTGAGCAGTTCCAGAGCTCGCTGCAGCGGCGTGGCGCCGATCCCGCCGGCGGCCCGGGCGATGTTGGTGAAGGTCCGCTCGCCACTTCCGATGGCCGCCAGCACCGTACGGGCTTGGGCCTGCGGAGGGAACTCGGCCGCCAGCGAGCGCTCGGCCGACACCAGCAGGGCTGAGACCGGATCACTCAGCGCCTCGCCGAGGAAATCCCACAGCCCCGCGCCGCGCGACCACTCCGCGCAAATCAGCGGCAGCCCGCCGGTGACCAGCGCGGCGTCGAATGCATCCGCCGGATCCAGCCCAAGCATCTGCCCCACCTCGGCGGGGTTGAGCGGTCCCAGCACCATCTCCCGGCCACGCTGATGGAAGGGGCGTCCGTAGCTGTTCAGAGCCTCCATCATCGACAGATCGGAGCCGATGAGGACCAGCAGCACCGGCTTGGTCTCCAGCACCCGGTCCCAGGCCCGCTGCAGCATCCCTTCAAAGGCGCCATCGACATCCATGAGGTACGGCACCTCGTCGATGACCAGCACACTCGCCCGGTCGGAGGGCAGTGCCGCGGCCAGCACATCGAACGCGGCATCCCAGTTCTCCGGCCGCGCGGCGGCCACCAGCCCCGCCAACGGCAGCGTCGACGCTTGGGCGTCCCGGGCCAGCCGTGCCAGATCATCCCTGGGGGACGCACCGGTCGCCGCGTAGAACAAGAACGGAGCTCCGGAGCGCTCAGCAAACCGCTCGACCAATCGCGACTTGCCCACCCGGCGCCGCCCACGCAGCATCACGCACCGACCGGGCCGCTCCCCGCCAACCCCTGCCGCCACCTTCTGCAGCTCTCGCTCCAGCGTCGCCAGCTCCTGGTGACGGCCTACGAAATCCACCACGTCTACCGACCTCCGCCCATGTCACTAACGACGATGTTACTAACATTGACATCAGTATCAAACCTAGTCGGTGATCTCTCACGGTCACGAGTCGCGAACCCGCACCCCTCGGACGGTGCGGCACGCAGCGCTCCCCTCACCTCAGGCCCCCAGACCGGTATGAATCGGGGCCTGCGAATGATCGGAACGGGGCCTACACGTGAACGGAAAGAACTAGGGGCCCGACCTCCAAGGTCGGACCCCTTCCGATCTGCATGTTTGCCAGATCAGCGACGTGGTGGCATGGCACCCGCTACACGTTGAAGCGGAACTCCACGACATCCCCGTCCTGCATCACGTAGTCCTTGCCCTCCATGCGCGCCTTGCCCTTGGCGCGGGCCTCGGCGACCGAGCCGGTTTCCACCAGGTCGGCGAAGGAGATGACCTCGGCCTTGATGAAGCCCTTCTGGAAGTCGGTGTGGATGACCCCGGCGGCCTCGGGGGCGGTGGCGCCCTTCTTGATGGTCCAGGCGCGGGATTCCTTGGGGCCGGCCGTCAGGTAGGTCTGCAGGCCGAGGGTGTTGAAACCGACGTGGGCGAGGGTGGCGAGGCCGGGCTCCTCCTGGCCGACGGACTGGAGGAGTTCGAGGGCCTCGTCCTCGTCGAGCTCGGCGAGGTCCGCCTCCAGCTTGGCGTTGAGGAAGATCGCCTCGGCGGGGGCGACGAGGGCGCGCTGCTCGTTCTTGAAGTCCTCGTCGATCAGCTCGTCCTCGTCGACGTTGAAGACGTACAGGAAGGGCTTCGTGGTCAGCAGGTGCAGGTCGTGCAGGAGCTCGTTGCGCTCGGTGCCCTGGACGATGCCGTGCGCGAAGAGCGTGTCGCCCTTCTCCAGGATCTCCTGGGCCTCCTCGACGGCCTTCACCTTCGGCGCGATGTCCTTCTTGATCCGCGACTCCTTCTGGAGCCGGGGCAGGACCTTCTCGATGGTCTGGAGGTCGGCGAGGATCAGCTCGGTGTTGATCGTCTCGATGTCGTCCTTGGGCGAGACCTTGCCGTCGACGTGTACGACGTTCTCGTCCTTGAAGGCGCGGATGACCTGGCAGATGGCGTCGGACTCACGGATGTTCGCGAGGAACTTGTTGCCCAGGCCCTCGCCCTCGGAGGCGCCGCGCACGATGCCCGCGATGTCGACGAAGTCGACGGTGGCCGGCAGGACACGCTGGGAGGAGAAGATCTCGGCCAGCTTGGTGAGGCGCGGGTCCGGGACGCCGACCACGCCGACGTTCGGCTCGATCGTGGCGAACGGGTAGTTGGCCGCCAGCACGTCGTTCTTGGTCAGGGCGTTGAACAGGGTCGACTTGCCGACATTCGGCAGACCGACGATTCCGATCGTGAGCGACACGTTGCGACTTCCCGTACGTGAGAGGACTTCAGGGGCTTGGCTGGGGCCCGGTCCTTCTTCGATCTTCGATGCAGATCGATCTTCGATGCAGATGCACGGGCCGATCCACCAGTCTACGGCGTACCGGCCCGGGCCCCTGCGCCCTGTCGAACACCTGGCCAAGGTCCGCCCCTGGGCGTGTCCGATCCCCGATTCACCACATAAGCCGACCTAGGTTGGAGCAGTGGAGCAATACAGGGCGGGACCTGCCGGGCACGGACCGCCACGCGGCACGCGAAGGAAGGTCGAGAAGGTGCGGGGAGGGGGCGGGGCCGTGGGAAGCGGGGGCCGGCCGGTGAGGGGCGCAGGCGGCGCGGTACGGGGAAGGGACGGGCCGACGCGGGCCTCGGGCGGACCAATGCGGGGTGCGGACACCGTGAAGCGCGGTGCGGAGGGACTGGCGCGAGGTGTGGGCGGAGCAGTGCGGGGAGAGGACAGCTTGGAGCGCGGCGCGAACGGCGCAGTGCGGGGCGCGGGCGAAACAGTGCGGGGCGGCAGCGAAGTGAAGACGGCGCGAGGGGACCGGCGCGGGGTGAAGACCGAGTGGTGCGGGGTGAGGGTCGTATGAGGCGGGGCGAGGGCGGATTCTCGCGAGGTGGGAGCGGCGCGGCTCGGTCGGCCTGGCCCACACGGTCAGCCTGGCCTGCTCGGTCCGCCCGGTCCGCAGGGGCCGTAGAGGCACCGGAGGCCGAGGCCGCGGGGACCCCGGAGGCCAGACGGGACGCAGCGGCTGCCCGTGCCGGCCGGCCCTCCCGGACCGCGCAACCCGCCTCGCCCCCGCGCGCCACCCGCCCCGTCTCCCAGCGCCGCCCGAGTTCGGTCCAGGCGGCAGCGGCGGTACCGCAACCCGTGTCGCCCCCGGCGCCGCAGGCTCTGCGCCGGTTCCCCAACCCCCGGCTCACCGGGCTGGGCAGCGGTCTGTTCTGCGGTGCCGTGATGGTCGTGCTCGGGTACCTCGACTCGCTGCTGTTCGGGACGTCGCTCACGCTGTACGGCGTGCTGTTCGTGCCGGTGTGTGTGCTGACGGCGGTCTGGGTGCGCGGGGGCGACCTGATGACCCCGCCGGTGGTCCTGCCGATCGCGTTCGCCGTGGGGCTGCTTCCGGTGTCCGACCACGGTGGAGGGATCAGCGGGCACCTGATGGGCCTCTTCACCGGCCTCGCCACTCAGGCCGGGTGGCTGTACGCGGGGACGCTGATCGCCGGTCTCATCGCGGTCGTACGCAGAGTGCGCCTGGTGGCGCGCAGGGAGGCGGCCCGGCGCCGGCAGGCGTGAGCGCCGACCCCACGGTCGGACGGTCGGCTAGCGGGCCTGCTCCGCCGCGTGCATCGCCGCACCCACGATGCCTGCGTTGTTCTGCAGCTGCGCCGGGACGATCTCCGCCTTGATGCCCTCGATGTGCGGCAGGAACTTGTGGGCCTTCCTGCTCACCCCGCCGCCGATGATGAACAGCTCCGGGGAGAACAGCATCTCGACATGGGCGAGGTACTTCTGGACGCGGTGGGCCCAGTGCTCCCAGGACAGGTCCTCGTCCTCCTTGGCCTTGCTGGAGGCACGCTTCTCGGCGTCGTGGCCGTGGAGTTCGAGGTGGCCCAGCTCGGTGTTGGGGACCAGGGCGCCGTCGGTGAACAGCGCGCTGCCGATGCCCGTGCCGAAAGTGAGGAGGATCACGGTGCCCCGGCGGTCGCGGCCCGCCCCGAAACGCATCTCGGCGACGCCGGCCGCGTCCGCGTCGTTGACCACCGTCACCGAGTGGCCGCCGAGGCGCTCGCTGAACAACGCGCGCGCGTCCGTGTCGATCCAGCTCTTGTCGACGTTGGCCGCCGTACGGATCGTGGAGCCGCCGGTGACCACGCCGGGGAAGGTGAGCCCGACCGGCCCTGTCCAGCCGTAGTGCTCGACGACCTGCTTCACACCGTCCGCCACCCCGTCCGGCGTGGCCGGGTGCGGAGTGAGCACCTTGAAGCGCTCCTCCGCCAGGTCGCCCCTGTCCAGGTCCACCGGGGCACCCTTGATCCCGGATCCGCCGATGTCCAAGCCGAAGATCTGCATGGCCCTACGTTACGACGAAGGACTGACAGTCACTCCCCGGAGTCGCCGGAACCGCCGGCCCCCGTGCGCTCGGCGATCAGCGCCGCCGCCTCATCGCGCAGGTCGCGGCGCAGTTCCTTCGGCAGCGAGAAGGTGATCGACTCCTCGGCCGCCCTGACCAGCTCGACGTCGCCGTAGCCACGCTGGGCCAGCCACTCCAGGACCTCCTCGACCAGCACCTCCGGGACGGACGCGCCGGAGGTGACGCCCACCGTGGTGACACCCTCCAGCCAGGCCTCCTCGATCTCGCTGGCGAAGTCCACGAGGTAGGCCTCGCGGGAGCCGGCCAGCTTGGCGACCTCGACCAGCCGCTTGGAGTTGGAGGAGTTGCGGGAGCCGACCACGATGACCAGCTCGGCCTCGGCGCCCATCTGCTTCACGGCGAGCTGGCGGTTCTGCGTGGCGTAGCAGATGTCGTCGCTGGGCGGGGAGATGAGCTGCGGGAACTTCTCCTTCAGCGCGTCGACGGTCTCCATGGTCTCGTCGACGGACAGGGTGGTCTGGGAGAGCCAGACGACCTTCGACTCGTCGCGGACCTCGACCTTGGCGACGTCGCCCGGGCCGTCGACGAGCTGGATGTGCTCGGGGGCCTCGCCGGACGTACCGATGACCTCTTCGTGGCCCTCGTGTCCGATCAGGAGGATGTCGTAGTCCTCGCCCGCGAAGCGGACGGCTTCCTTGTGGACCTTGGTGACCAGCGGGCAGGTGGCGTCGATGGTGGCGAGTTGGCCGCGCTTGGCCTCTTCGTGGACGACGGGGGCGACGCCGTGCGCGGAGAACATCACGATGTTCCCCGGCGGCACCTCCTCCGTGCGCTCGACGAAGATGGCGCCCTTCTTCTCCAGGGTCTGCACGACGTACTTGTTGTGGACGATCTCGTGCCGGACGTACACCGGAGCGCCGTACTGCTCCAGGGCTTTCTCGACGGCGATCACGGCGCGGTCCACACCCGCGCAGTAGCCACGGGGGGCGGCGAGCAGGACACGGCGGCCAGGCGAAGCAGTCATGCGTCCCATCGTAAGGGTGCGTTCGGCGGGTCGAAGATCGCATGGGTGTCAGGTTGGTGGGGACACTGGCCGTGGGCTGTGAGGGGTGGGAAACCGAGCGACGGACGAGGCACTGGCGGAGGCGTGATGTCCGGGACCGGCACGGCGGAACGTACGCCCGACGCGGGACACGAGCTACGCCGGAGCCTCGGCTTCCGTGACCTGGTCGTCTACGGGCTGCTGTTCATCGCGCCCATGGCGCCCGTCGGCGTGTTCGGCACGCTGGACGCGCGATCGCACGGGGCGGTCGCGCTGGTGTACCTCGTCGCGACGGTCGCCATGGCGTTCACGGCATTCAGCTACGCGCAGATGGTGCGGGTGGTCCCCCAGGCGGGGTCGGTGTTCGCCTACGCGCGCGTGGGGCTCGGTGAGCGGGCCGGATTCATCGCCGGCTGGATGGCGATGCTGGACTACCTCCTGATCCCCGCCGTCGCCTATCTCTTCTCCGGCATCGCGATGAACGCGCTGGTTCCGGAGGTCTCGCGATGGGTGTGGACCGCGCTGGCGGTGGTGATCACGACGCTGCTGAACCTGTGGGGCGTGCGGGTGGCGGCCCGGGTCGGTTTCCTGGTGCTCGCCATGGAGATCGTGGTCCTGCTGGTGTTCGTGGTGGCGGCGGTGATCGTGCTCGCGCGGGACGGGGCCGAGCGGGGGTGGCTGTCGCCGCTGTCGGGGGACGGTACGCAGGGTTCGTTCGAGGTGGCGGCTGTGATCGGCGCGGTGTCGATCGCTGTGCTGTCGTATCTGGGCTTCGACGCGATCGTCTCCTTCGCGGAGGAGGTGACCGGCGGGTCGGAGAAGGTGGCTCGGGCGGTGCTCCTCTGCCTTGCCCTGGCCGGGGTGCTGTTCATCGCCCAGACCTATCTGGTGGCGCTGCTGGAGCCGGTGTCGTCCGCTCAGCTGGCGGCCGAGCCGGAGCGGCAGGGGGCTGCGTTCTACGACGCCGTGGACGCGTCGGTGGGGACGTGGCTGCACGATCTTGTGGCCGTGAGCAAGGCGATCGGCGCGGCGTTCGCCGCGCTGGCGGGGCAGGCCGCGGCGGGGCGGTTGCTGTTCGCGATGGGGCGGGCGCGGGGGCTGCCGCGGGTGCTGTCCAGGACGGACTCCGGTGTGCCGCGGGTCGCTCTGCTGTGCGCGGGCGCCGTCACGCTGGTCGCTGCCGTGTGGGCGGCCCGGCGGGACGACGGGTTGGATCACTTGGCGTCGGTGGTCAACGTCGGGGCGCTGACGGCGTTCACGTTGCTGCACGCGAGCGTGGTGGGGTGCTTCGTGGTGCGGCGTGGGGGTGGGGATGGGGTTGAGAGCGGGGGGTCGGTGAGTTGGTGGCGGCATGGCGTGGTGCCGGTGGTGGGGGCGGCGATCACCATTGCGGTGATCGTGGAGGCGGCGGGGGTTGCGCAGGCGGTGGGGGCCGTTTGGTTGGGGGTGGGGGTTGTCGTCCTGGTTCTTCGCCCCCGCCGCCCCTACCCGTCCCGTCCTTGAAGGGGCTCCGCCGTCCTTGAAGGGGCTGCGCCCCGTCGACCCCGCTCCGACCGACTGGACCGCGTTGTCAGCCCTCCCCGTTACGCTCGGCGCATGGCTGTGAACACAACTCCCGAGTCCCCCCTGCCCGTCGGCGAGGTGTCCCGGCTCATCGGGGGCTGGATCGACCGGCTCGGGGCGATCTGGGTCGAGGGCCAGATCACCCAGCTGTCGCGCCGCCCCGGCGCCGGCGTCGTGTTCCTGACGTTGCGGGACCCGTCGTACGACATCTCCGTGAGCGTGACGGCGTACCGGCAGGTGTTCGACGCCGTCTCGGACGTGGTGAGCGAGGGCGCCCGCGTCGTCGTGCTCGCCAAGCCTGAGTGGTACACGCCCCGCGGCCAGCTCTCCCTGCGCGCCACGGAGATAAAGCCCGTCGGTGTCGGCGAGCTCCTCGCCCGGTTGGAGATGCTGAAGAAGTCCCTCGCCGCCGAGGGACTGTTCGCACCGGAGCGCAAGAAGCCGCTGCCCTTCCTCCCCCAGCTGATCGGCCTGGTCTGCGGCCGGGCCTCCGCGGCCGAGCGGGACGTATTGGAGAATGCCCGCCACCGCTGGCCCGCGGTCCGCTTCGAGGTGCGCAACGTCCCCGTGCAGGGCGTGCACGCCGTGCCGCAGGTCGTACAGGCGGTCAAGGAGCTCGACGCGATCGACGACGTGGATGTGATCATCGTCGCCCGGGGCGGTGGCAGCGTCGAGGATCTGCTGCCCTTCTCCGACGAGCAGCTGGTGCGGGCGGTCGCCTCATGCCGGACGCCGGTCGTGTCCGCCATCGGGCACGAGCCCGACAACCCCCTCCTCGACCACGTCGCCGACCTGCGCGCCTCCACCCCCACCGACGCCGCCAAGAAGGTCGTTCCGGACGTGGGTGAGGAGTACGAGCGGGTGCGGATGCTGCGCGGCCGGGCCCGGCGTTGTGTCGAGGCGCTCGTGGAGCGCGAGGAGCGGGGGCTCGCCCATGCGCTCGCGCGGCCCTCGATGGAGGATCCGCACCGGATGATCGACGAGCGCGCCGACCACGTGGCCTCGCTCCTCGACCGGAGCCGCCGCTGCGTCGGCCACCTCCTCGACCGCGCCGCCTCCGAGCTGACGCACACCCACGCGCGCGTGGTGGCCCTCTCCCCCGCGGCGACCCTGAAGCGGGGGTACGCGGTGCTGCAGAAGGCCGACGGGCATGTGGTCCGGGACCCGGACGAGGTGACGGCTGACGAGGCGCTGCGGGCGCGGGTCGCCGAGGGCGAGTTCTCCGTACGGGTCGACGCAGGAAGCGACGCACGAACCGATGCATAGGGTGGGCGAATGACCAGCAAGGTGGAAGAGGCACTCGGGTACGAGCAGGCCCGGGACGAGCTGATCGAGGTCGTACGGCGGCTGGAGGCGGGCGGCACGACGCTGGAGGAGTCCCTCGCGCTCTGGGAGCGGGGCGAGGAGCTGGCCAAGGTGTGCCGGCGCTGGCTGGACGGGGCGCGAGCACGGCTGGACGCGGCCCTCGCCGAGGAGGCCGAGGCCGAGCAGGAGGGCGGCGACGGGGCGGACGGCTCGGACGACCGGTAACGCATCAGCGGGGCTGTGAAGCGGATCACCAGACCCCGCTCTTTGTTGAAGCTTGAACTTATCTCGCGTACCGTCGATCCTGAAACCGGTCCCCGGTCCGTTTACGCGCACGACGCACGCACTACCCGAGAAGGTTCACGCATGTCTCTCGTTCTTGACCCCGCCGCCCAGGACCTGCTTTTCCGCGAGGCCCGCACCGCGAACACCTTCGCCGACGAGCCGGTGACCGAGGAGCAGGTCCAGGCCATCTACGACCTGGTCAAGTACGGTCCCACCGCCTTCAACCAGACCCCGCTGCGCATCACCCTGGTCCGCTCCGCCGAAGCCCGTGAGCGCCTGGTGCAGCACATGGCCGAGGGCAACCAGGCCAAGACCGCCGCCGCCCCGCTGGTCGCCATCCTGTCCGCGGACAACGAGTTCCACGAGGAGCTGCCGGCCCTCTTCCCGGCGTTCCCGCAGGCCAAGGACGTCTTCTTCAGCGAGCGCCCGGCCCGCGAGAACGCCGCCGGGCTGAACGCCGCCCTGCAGGCCGCGTACTTCATCGTCGGCGTCCGCGCCGCTGGGCTGGCCGCCGGCCCGATGACCGGCTTCGACTTCGAGGGTGTCCGCAAGGAGTTCCTGGACGACGACCACACCCCGCTGATGGTCGTGAACATCGGCAAGCCGGGCGCCGACGCCTGGTACCCGCGCTCCCCGCGCCTGGAGTACGACCAGGTCATCACGACGGTCTGACTCCGACCTGGCGCCGCTTGAACCAAGCGCATGACGAAGGCCCCCGGCTGCAACGCCGGGGGCCTTCGTCATGTTCGGGTGGTCACTCCGCCCGCGCGGTCACTCCGCCTTCAGGGCCTTCGCCATCTGCGTCAGCTGCTCGAACGAGCCGGTGCCCGCCACCACGGTCGTCGCGCCCTTGTCCTGGTGCACCAGCGCCTCGTACCGGCCACCCGAGTACCGCGTCCACGTCCGGTCGCCGATCTCCTCGGTGTCCTTGGTCGCCTGTCCGCCCTGGGTGGCCTCCTCCAGGAACGTCGCCGGCTTCTCGGTCGACTGCTCGACCTGTACGTACTGCCCGCCGGAGAGGTGGAAGCCGAGATGCCAGGCGTCGTAGTCGTCGCCCTTGAAGCGGACGGACGTCGCCTTCCAGGTGTCGGGCAGCCCCTGGGGCGCGACCACCGGGTACGACGCCGCGCGGCGGGCGGTGAGCAGCTCGACGCGGTAGTCGACCCGGGGGAGGTCGGGATCGCCGTCGTCATGCGGGACGAAGAGATAGATGACTCCCGCCGCGAGCACGGTCACTCCGAGCGAGAGCACCATGTTGCGGACCGACTTCTGCTTGCCGTTCGAACCTGCCACGCCCCCTATCGTCGCAGGTGCCCCGGCTGCTCATCCGTGGGGCCCCCTGCTCATCCTGCGCGCCCGAGGATAGAGTCAGGGCGGTCACCCTCATCCGGCCGTCGTCGTATCAGAAAGGTGCGCCTCGATGACCGAGAATCATCATCATCTGCCGTCCGAGCTCGAAGTACCCAGCGAAGCCCCCGACCGCAACCTCGCCCTGGAACTGGTCCGTGTGACCGAGGCAGCGGCGATGGCCGCGGGCCGTTGGGTCGGCCGGGGCGACAAGAACGGCGCCGACGGCGCCGCGGTGCGCGCCATGCGGACCCTCGTCCACACCGTGTCTATGAACGGCGTCGTCGTCATCGGTGAGGGCGAGAAGGACGAAGCGCCGATGCTCTTCAACGGGGAGCGGGTCGGCGACGGCACCGGAGCCGAGGTCGACATCGCCGTCGACCCGATCGACGGGACCACGCTGACCGCGAAGGGCATGCCCAACGCGATCTCCGTGCTCGCCGCGGCGGACCGAGGGTCCATGTTCGACCCGTCCGCCGTCTTCTACATGGACAAGCTGGTCACCGGCCCCGAGGCCGCCGACTTCGTCGACATCGACGCGCCCGTGGCCGTCAACATCCGACGGGTCGCGAAGGCGAAGCGGTCCACGCCCGAGGACGTCACCGTCGTCATCCTGGACCGGCCCCGGCACGAGGGCATCATCAAGGAGATCCGGGACGCCGGTGCGCGGATCAAGCTGATCTCCGACGGCGATGTCGCCGGGTCGATCTACGCGCTGCGCGAGGGCACCGGCGTCGACATGCTGCTCGGCGTCGGCGGTACGCCGGAGGGGATCATCTCGGCCTGTGCCGTGAAGTGTCTCGGCGGGACCATCCAGGGCAAGCTGTGGCCGAAGGACGACGAGGAGCGGCAGCGGGCGATCGACGCCGGGCACGACCTGGACCGCGTCCTGATGACCGATGACCTGGTCGCCGGGGACAACGTGTTCTTCGTCGCCACCGGGATCACCGACGGTGAGCTGCTGCGGGGTGTGCGGTACCGGTCGGAGAACGCGACGACCGACTCGATCGTGATGCGGTCGAAGTCGGGCACGGTGCGGCGGATTGATTCCGAGCACCGGCTCAGCAAGCTGCGGGCGTACAGCGCGATCGATTTCGACCGCGCGAAGTAGCGCCCAGGGGCTCGGGACCGCGGAACGTCGGCGGCTGCGCCACGCCCCCTGAGCCCAGCTCACAGCCGAACAGGGCGCCCCCGGTGCGGAGGGGGCGCCCTGTTTCTTGCTTCTCAGCCCGCCTGCGCTATGCGGTTGGTCGTCCTCGCCGTCTTCTGCAGTTCCATCTCGCGGCGCCTGCGCCTTGCCAGGACCACTCGGCGTTCGGCTGCGGTGAGGCCGCCCCAGACGCCGTACGGCTCTGGCTGGAGCAGGGCGTGCTCGCGGCACTCGACCATGACCGGACAGCGGGCGCAGACCCGCTTGGCGGCCTCTTCACGGGAGAGGCGGGCCGCGGTGGGCTCCTTGGAGGGGGCGAAGAAGAGGCCCGCCTCGTCACGCCGGCACACGGCCTCCGTATGCCATGGGGCGTCTTGATCCCTGTCTCGCGCTGGCACCCGCTGGGCCGGAACGGCGGCTACCTGCAGGGACGAATGCGGCGGTTGCAGCACGGTCTACTCCTGACGACGGCTTCGCGAGCGAGAGACGATGCAGCAAGGTCTACCCGCTGTACGCGCGCCTATGCAGTCAGTTCCGAACCGCTGGATTTCGGGGGGTCCTGCGCGGCGTTGCGCGGCCCCCGGAAGGGCCCGGGAGCCAGGAAGGAACCGGTCCGCTTCACAACCGTCAATGATCCAGATGCTTGCGCAAACCCTTGTCGAGCTTGCGCTGCACGCGGTCGAGTATGTCCGCGACGAGCTTCCCCCGCTTCGCCCTGCCCTCGATGTTGCCGAGCACGGCCCAGCCGTCGACATGGACGACCGGCGCATGCGGGTCCTCCGAGTCGAGGTGATCCACCTCGAAGTTGCCGAGGACGCCGCCGCCGGTGCCGCGCAGCGAGACGTTCTCCGGGACGCGGACCTCGACGTTGCCGAAGACCGAGATCGCCCGGATCATCACCTGCTGGTACTCGAAGAGGGCCTCGCTGAGGTCTATCTCCACGCTGCCGAAGATCGCGTACGCGTGGATGCGGCGGCCCGCGCGCCAGCGGCCCTTGCGGACGGCGCTGCTGAACACCGCGACCACGTTGTCGTCGGGCTCGGCCGGGATCGCGCCCGGGGCGGGGCGGCCGGGGGCGGGCACATTGGGTGCGCGGCGCTGGTGGGCGGCGGGCAGGTCGCGGATGAAGACGTCCAGTTCACCGACCGTCTTGGCGGCCAGCACGCCCTCGACGCGCTCGGCGTGCTCGTCGGCGGTGAGTCGGCCCTCGGCCAGGGCGTCGCGCAGGATGTCGGCGATCCGGTCGCGGTCCGCGTCGGAGGCACGGAGCTCGCCGGCGGCAGCGGGTGCGGTCTGCTTCTGAAGGTCCACGGCAGCAGCGTACCCAAACACGATAGATCGCGATAGACCCCGTTCGATGCCCGGTCACCGGGCATCGAACTGAGCCTTACCTCACAAGCTCGCTGTCGGAGGCAGGTTCTACGCTGGTGGACGCTGCCAATGGAGGCCAGCCGCTGTCTGTCGAGTGAGGAATGGGCGACATGCCTGAGTTCGCGTACACCGATCTGCTCCCCATGGGAGAGGACACCACCCCGTACCGGCTGGTGACCTCCGAGGGTGTCACCACCTTCGAGGCCGACGGGCGGACGTTCCTCAAGGTGGAGCCCGAGGCGCTGCGCAAGCTGGCCGAGGAGGCCATCCACGACATCCAGCACTACCTGCGGCCCGCGCACCTCGCGCAGCTGCGGCGGATCATCGACGACCCCGAGGCGTCGGGCAACGACAAGTTCGTGGCGCTGGACCTGCTGAAGAACGCCAACATCGCGGCCGCGGGCGTGCTGCCCATGTGCCAGGACACCGGCACCGCGATCGTGATGGGCAAACGCGGGCAGAACGTGCTCACCGAGGGCGGCGACGAGGAGGCCCTCAGCCGGGGTGTCTACGACGCGTACCTGAATCTCAACCTGCGTTACTCGCAGATGGCTCCCCTCACCATGTGGGAGGAGAAGAACACCGGGTCGAACCTGCCCGCGCAGATCGAGCTGTACGCCACCGACGGCGGCGCCTACAAGTTCCTGTTCATGGCGAAGGGCGGCGGCTCCGCCAACAAGTCCTTCCTCTACCAGGAGACGAAGGCCGTCCTGAACGAGGCCTCCATGATGAAGTTCCTGGAGGAGAAGATCCGCTCGCTCGGTACGGCCGCCTGCCCGCCGTACCACCTGGCGATCGTCGTCGGCGGCACGTCCGCCGAGTACGCGCTGAAGACCGCCAAGTACGCCTCCGCGCACTACCTGGACGAGATTCCGGCCGAGGGCTCGCCGCTCGGGCACGGGTTCCGGGACAAGGATCTGGAGGAGAAGGTCTTCGAGCTGACGCAGAAGATCGGGATCGGCGCGCAGTTCGGCGGCAAGTACTTCTGCCATGACGTGCGCGTGGTGCGGCTGCCGCGGCACGGTGCCTCGTGCCCCGTCGCCATCGCCGTGTCCTGCTCGGCCGACCGGCAGGCCGTCGCGAAGATCACCGCCGAGGGCGTCTTCCTGGAGCAGCTGGAGACCGACCCGGCGCGGTTCCTGCCGGAGACGACGGACGAGCACCTCGACGAGTCCTCGGACGTGGTGAAGATCGACCTGAACCAGCCGATGGACGAGATCCTCGCCGAGCTGACCAAGTACCCGGTCAAGACCCGGCTCTCGCTCACCGGTCCGCTGGTCGTGGCCCGCGACATCGCGCACGCCAAGATCAAGGAGCGGCTGGACGCGGGCGAGGAGATGCCGCAGTACCTCAAGGACCACCCGGTGTACTACGCCGGCCCGGCCAAGACGCCGGAGGGCTACGCGTCGGGTTCCTTCGGTCCCACGACCGCCGGGCGCATGGACTCCTACGTCGAGCAGTTCCAGGCGGCCGGCGGCTCCAAGGTGATGCTCGCGAAGGGCAACCGGAGCAAGCAGGTCACGGACGCGTGCGGCACGCACGGCGGCTTCTACCTCGGCTCCATCGGCGGCCCGGCCGCCCGCCTCGCCCAGGACTGCATCAAGAAGGTCGAGGTCGTCGAGTACGAGGAGCTCGGCATGGAGGCCGTCTGGAAGATCGAGGTCGAGGACTTCCCGGCGTTCATCGTCGTCGACGACAAGGGCAACGACTTCTTCCAGGACCCGGCGCCCGCGCCGACGTTCACGTCGATTCCGGTGCGGGGGCCGGGGCTGGCGTAGTTCCTGCGGCGGCGCGGCACACAATCGGTCTTCGCCCCCGCAGCCCCTACCCGTCCCGTCCTTGAAGGGGCTCCGCCCCTGTGACCCCGTCCAGGGGGCTCTGCCCCCTGGACCCCCGCTCCTCAAACGCCGGAGGGGCTGAATTTCGGGTAGGGGTGGCGGGAGCGAGACCCCTCGCTGACACACGGATGGGCCAAGCACAGGAACAACCCCGCCGCCCAGCACGCTTACTCAGGCATGAGCGACTACCGCATCGAGCACGACTCCATGGGCGAGGTCCGGGTGCCCGCCGACGCCAAGTGGCGGGCCCAGACCCAGCGTGCCGTCGAGAACTTTCCCGTCTCCGGGCAGCGCATCGAGCGGGCCCATATCGAGGCCCTGGCCAGGATCAAGGGCGCCGCCGCGAAGGTGAACGCCGAACTGGGAGTGCTCGACAAGGACATCGCCGAGGCCGTCCAGGACGCCGCCGCGGAGGTCGCCGAGGGGCGGTGGGACGAGCACTTCCCGGTCGACGTGTTCCAGACCGGTTCCGGCACCTCGTCCAACATGAACACCAACGAGGTCGTCGCCACCCTCGCCACCGAGCGGCTCGGGCGTGACGTGCATCCCAACGACCACGTCAACGCCTCGCAGTCCTCCAACGACGTCTTCCCCTCCTCCATCCACATCGCCGCCACCGCCGCCGTCACCCGCGACCTGATCCCGGCACTGGAGCACCTCGCCGGGTCGCTGGAGCGCAAGGCCGAGGAGTTCGCCGATGTCGTGAAGTCGGGGCGGACCCATCTCATGGATGCCACGCCCGTGACGCTGGGGCAGGAGTTCGGCGGTTACGCCGCCCAGGTGCGGTACGGCGTCGAGCGGCTGCAGGCCTCCCTCCCCCGGCTCGCCGAACTCCCCCTGGGCGGCACGGCCGTGGGCACCGGCATCAACACGCCCCCCGGGTTCTCCGCCGCCGTCATCGCGGAGGTGGCCCGCGCCACCGGGCTCCCGCTCACCGAGGCGCGCGACCACTTCGAGGCACAGGGCGCCCGCGACGGGATCGTCGAGACCAGCGGGCAGCTGCGGACCATCGCCGTCGGACTGACCAAGATCGCCAATGATCTGCGGTGGATGTCCTCCGGGCCGCGTACCGGCCTCGCGGAGATCAGCCTCCCCGACCTCCAGCCGGGGTCCTCGATCATGCCCGGCAAGGTCAACCCGGTCATTCCGGAGGCCGTCCTCATGGTCGCCGCGCAGGTCGTCGGCAACGACGCCACCGTGGCCACCGCCGGCGCCGCGGGCAATTTCGAGCTGAATGTGATGCTTCCGGTCATCGCGAAGAACGTCCTGGAATCCATCCGACTGCTCGCCAACGCGTCCCGGCTGCTGGCCGACCGCACCGTCGACGGCATCGTCGCCCACCGCGAACGGGCCCTGGAGTACGCCGAGTCGTCACCCTCCGTCGTCACGCCGCTCAACAAGTACATCGGGTACGAGGAGGCGGCGAAGGTCGCCAAGAAGGCCCTCGCGGAGCGGAAGACGATCCGCCAAGTCGTCGTGGAGAACGGGTACGTGGAGCGCGGCGACCTCACCGTCCAGCAGTTGGACGAGGCCCTCGATGTCCTGCGGATGACACGGCCGTAACCGTTGAGCACGACGGCGTGAACCGTGACGGACACCGCAGCGTCGTATGCCTGTGGCACCTAATATCTGTCCATGGAAGACGGTGGAGCGGTGACGACGGAAGTGGAAGCAGGTGGCTCGACCCGCTTCTGGGCGCCCGGGGCCCAGATCCTGTGGCGGTACCGGGAGAACGCGGGCCGGCGCTTCCACATCGCGCGTCCCGTCACCGTCGTACGGGACGACGACGAGATCCTCGCCGTATGGCTGGCTCCGGGCACCGAGTGTGTGAAGCCCGTGCTCGCCGACGGGACGGCCGTGCACCTGGAACCCCTGGAGACGCGGTACACCAAGCCGCGCGCCGTCCAGCGCGACCGGTGGTTCGGGACCGGGGTGCTGAAGCTCGCGCGGCCCGGTGAGCCGTGGTCGGTGTGGCTGTTCTGGGAGCCGGGATGGCTGTTCAAGAACTGGTACGTGAACCTCGAGGAACCGCTGGCCCGTTGGGCGGGCGGGGTGGACTCCGAGGACCACTTCCTCGACATCTCCGTGCACCCGGACCGCAGTTGGCACTGGCGGGACGAGGACGAGTTCGCGCAGGCCCAGCGGGACGGACTGGTGGACGACAGGCTCGCCGCGCGGGTGCGTAAAGCGGGACGCGGCGCGGTCGAGGTGATCCGCGCCTGGGGGCCTCCTTTCTCGGACGACTGGCAGCACTGGCGCCCGGATCCCACCTGGGCTGTACCTTCTTTGCCTGAGGACTGGGATCGCACGCCCGCGCACATGTCCTCATGAGACCCTTGATGCGCCCCCGGGCAACAAACGTAGGATCGTCCTCCGCAAGGGCGCACTTGGGCGGCAACTACCGGAGTGCGCGCCGGGCTTGACCGATCGTCACCGAGGGGCGGCAGGACGTGAGCGAGGGTTACCAGGGCAACGCCGCCAGGGCCGGCGGGGCTTTCGACGCCGGTCCTGGGAGCAGACGCCCCACCGGCGGCACAGGAACCGCCCCTGGCCACGCGGGAATTCCGTTCCTGGGGCACGTATTGCGGGTATCGGAGTTTCGGCGGGACGAACTGCGCGCGCGGCGCGCAGCCCCGGACGGATGGATTCGAAAGGCGTGACGGAGCAGCCGACCTCCTTCGAACGCCCCGAGACGGGCGTCGACCCCGCGGAGTCCCGCGGGGCGCTCGTGCGTACCTCGACACAGTCGACACCGCACCCCACGCCTTCGCACTCCACGCCGTCACACACCCCTGGTGGCGGCGCAGGCGCAGGCACCCCCTTACCCGCGCAGGCGCGCACCGGAGAGACCCCCTCCACGCCGGGCACCACCGCACCGTCCGGCCCGAGCAAGGAGCCCTCAGACATCGCCGGCAACGGCCCCGAGCACTCGCAGCCCTCCGTCGCCGCCGAGCCCGACACGCACCGGCCGCGGCCCGTTCCGGAGGCCATTCCGCCGCAGCCCGGCGCCGAGCCGCCGCAGTCGTCCGCCGAACGGCGCACCGGACAGGGCGTGGTGCCCGGCCGGCCCACGCCCATGCGGCGGGACGGTGACCGGCTGCGCTTCGTGGGCGCCGCCACCCGGCGGATCGCCCGCGGCATCGACCTGGACGAGATCGTGATGGGGCTGTGCCGGGCGACCGTGCCAACCTTCTCCGACGCGATCCTGGTCTATCTGCGCGACCCGCTGCCGGTCGGCGACGAGCGGCCCACGGGGCCCGTCGTGCTGCGGTTGCGCCGCACCGACCGGATCCCGGAGGAGCGGGACACCGAAGGCAGCTTCCTGCCCTCGGGGGCGCAGCAGCCGGAGCCGACCGAGCTGTCGGAACTGTCCGCCCTCACCGCCGAACTGTGCGAGGTGCGGCCCGGCGGCGCGCTCGCCGAGGTGCTGCGCGGTGTGCGTCCCGTCTTCGCCGACGCGCCCGCCGCCCGCGCCGCCCTGCCCGAACTGCTCGGCGACGACGGCGAGTTGATCATCCCCGACGGTCAGCGCGCGATCCTCGCCCCGCTGCGCGGCCGGCGCCGTGTCATCGGCGCCGCGGTGTTCCTGCGCCGCCCGGAGCGCCTCGCCTTCGAGCCCGACGACCTCCTCGTCGCCGCCCAGCTCGCCACGCACAGCGCGCTCGGCATCGACAAGGCGGTGCTGTACGGCCGTGAGGCGTACATCGCCGACGAGCTCCAGCGCACCATGCTGCCCGAGACGCTCCCCCGCCCGACCGGCGTACGGCTGGCGTCCCGTTACCTCCCGGCGGCCGAGACGGCCCGGGTGGGCGGCGACTGGTACGACGCGATCCCGCTGCCCGGCAGCCGCGTCGCCCTCGTGGTCGGCGACGTCATGGGCCACTCCATGACCTCGGCCGCGATCATGGGTCAGCTGCGGACCACGGCCCAGACCCTCGCCGGTCTCGACCTGCCCCCGCAGGAGGTCCTGCACCACCTCGACGAGCAGGCCCAGCGGCTGGGCACCGACCGCATGGCGACCTGCCTGTACGCCGTCTACGACCCGGTATCGCACCGCATCACCATCGCCAACGCGGGCCATCCGCCGCCCGTACTGCTGCACCTGGGCGGCCGCGCGGAGGTGCTGCGGGTGCCGGCGGGCGCCCCGATCGGCGTCGGCGGTGTCGACTTCGAGGCCGTGGAACTGGACGCACCGGCCGGAGCGACCCTGCTCCTCTACACCGACGGCCTGGTCGAGTCCCGCCTGCGTGACGTGTGGACCGGCATAGAGCAGCTGCGCGAGAAGCTCGCCGCGACCGCGCAGCTCACCGGGCCCGACCATCCGCCACCCCTCGAGGCCCTGTGCGACGAGGTCCTCGACATGCTCGGCCCGGGCGACCGCGACGACGACATCGCGCTGCTCGCCGCCCGCTTCGACGGGATCGCACCCAGCGACGTGGCGTACTGGTTCCTGGAGCCGGAGGACGCCGCCCCCGGGCGCGCCCGGCGCCTGGCCCGCCGCGCCCTCGCGCGCTGGGGCATGGAGGAACTCACCGACTCGGTCGAGCTGTTGGTCAGCGAGGTCGTGACCAACGCGGTGCGCTATGCCTCTCGGCCGGTGACGTTGCGCCTGCTGCGGACCGATGTGCTGCGCTGCGAGGTCGGGGACGACGTGCCGCAGCTGCCACGGCTGCGGCAGGCCCGGGCCACGGACGAAGGCGGCCGGGGGCTCTACCTGGTCAATCGGCTGGCTCGGCGCTGGGGCGCGACCCGGTTGAGTACCGGCAAGGTCGTGTGGTTCGAGTTGAATCGCGGCTAAGCGCCGTACCGGGACTGCGCGGTCCCGCCTGCGGGTTCGTCGTGGCTTGTCGCGCCCGCGCGGCGGAACCGCATGTCAAACGCAGCCCCGCGCCCCTTTCGGGGCGCTGCGCTACCGATCGTCGTTGGGTCTGACCGGGTCCAGGGTGATGTCGCCCGTCGGCTCGTCCGTGGGCTCGTCCGTCGGCTCGTCCGTCGTAGGCTCGTCCGTCGGCTCCTGCGTCGTCGGCTCGTCCGTCGGCTCCTGCGTCGTCGGCTCGTCCGTCGGCTTCTGCGTCGTCGGCTCGTCCGTCGGTTCCTCGGTCGTCGGCTCCTCGGTCGGAGTCGGGGTCCAGGTCGGCTGGACGGCCGCGCCCTGGTCGGTGTCGAGGTCGAACCTGGCGTCCGTGTCCGTCACGCCGAACATGTACGCCGCCCAGACCTGCGCGGGGAACCCACCGCCGTTGACGCGGTCCTCGCCGCCCGCGCCGTACATCTTGGTCTGGGCGTGGGTCTTGGCGTCCTCGCCGAACAGGCCCACCGAGGTGACCAGGTCGGGCGTGTAACCGGTGAACCAGGCCGACTTGTTGTCGTCGGACGTACCGGTCTTGCCGGCGACCTTCTGACCGTCGCGCTTGGGGTTGTTCGCCACGGACGTGCGGGCCGTACCGTCGTCGACCACGCCCGTCAGCACCGAGGTCACCGTGTCGGCGGCCTGCGGGCTGATGACCTGCTCGCCGATCGGGCTCGGGAGCTCGACCGCGCGGCTGTTGTGCTCCGCCGACTTGAGGATGCTCGGCGTGACCTTCTTGCCGTGGTTGTCGAGGGTGGCGTAGACCCCGGCCATCTGCAGCGGGCTCGCGCCCATGGTGCCCAGGGTCTGGGCGGGCACGGCCTCCTCGTTGGTGGTGTCCATGCCGAGCTTGCCGGCCACGTCCATGACGTTCTTCATGCCGACGTCGACGCCCATCTGCGCGAAGACGGAGTTGACGGACTTGTTCATCGCCGTCTGGACGGTGACGTCGCCGTAGTCCTGGTCGTCCTCGTTCTCGGGCGCGAAGCCGACCTTGCTGCCGCCCTCCACGACCGGCCGCTTGCTGGTGCCGTCGTAGATCGTGTTCGCGGTGATCGGGTCGCCGTCCTGGGTCTCGGCGCTCTCCTCCAGGGCGGCCGCCAGGATCACCGGCTTGAACGTCGAGGCGGGCTGGTAGTCGGTGCGGGTCGCGTTGCTGGTGTAGTGCTTGAAGTAGTCGACGCCGCCGTACAGGGCGACGACCTTCCCCGTCTTGGGGTCGACGGAGACCGCGCCGGCCTGGACGTTCCCGTCGACCTTGCGCTTCTTCGGGTCCAGCTTGCTCGTCAGCTGCGCCTTGGCGGCCTTCTCCAGCTCGGCCTGCTTCTTCTTGTCGATGTTCAGGGTGATGGTCCAGCCCTGGTCGACGACCTCGGCCTCGGCCTGGGAGCGGGTGATGCCCTCCTGCTTCATCAGCCGGCTCACCAACTGCTGGTTGGCGAGCTCGATCAGATAGCCCTTCTGACCCTCACGGCCGGCGGTGGGCTTCGGCTCCTTCGGCTCCTCGAACGTCATGCCCTGCCGCTCGGACTGCTCGAGCCAGCCCTCCTCGACCATGTTGTCCAGGACGTAGTTCCAGCGGGCCGTGACCAGCTTCTTGCCGGTTTCGGACGCGGCCGACCAGTCGTACTGACTCGGCGCCTGGAGCAACGCGGCGAGGTACGCGCCCTGTGCGGGGCTGAGCTTCTCGGCGTCGACGCGGTAGTAGGCCTGGGCGGCGGCCTGGATGCCGTAGGCGCCGCGGCCGTAGTAGCTGGTGTTGATGTAGCCGGCGAGGATCTCGTCCTTGGTCAGCTGGCGGTCGACCTTCAGGGAGATGACCATCTCCTTGAGCTTGCGGCTGACCGTCTGTTCCTGGCTGAGGTAGTAGTTCTTGACGTACTGCTGGGTGATCGTCGAACCACCCTGCGCGCCCTTGCCCATCACGGTGTTCAGCAGACCGCGGGCCGTGCCCTTGAGGTCGATGCCGTTGTCCTTGTAGAAGGACTTGTTCTCCGCCGCGACGAAGGCGCGCTGGACCTTCTTCGGCACCTTGGCCAGGTCCACGATCTCGCGGTTGACCTCGCCGTCGCGGGCCAGGGTGCTGCCGTCGCTGTACTTGTAGACGTTGCTCTGGCGCTGGGCGGCCTGGGCGGCCGCGTTGTCCTTCGGGATGTCGACGGCCAGATAGAGCGCGATGAAGGCGCCGATGCCGAGCAGGCACACGCCGAGGAAGGTGCCGAGGATCTTCTTCCAGGTGAAGAGCCGGCGTATTCGGCCCTTGCCACCACCCGCGCCGCCCTTGCCGGCACTCTTGGCCGCCCGGCGGGCCGCGGCCCGGCCGCCCTGGGCGGCCGGCGGGCCCACCACGGTGGCCGACTCGCCTCCCACAGGGGCCGAGGGCGTCCCGGACGGGCGCCGGGGCGCGGCGCGGCGCCCGCTTTGCTGACGCGCTCGTCTGTCTTCCGCTCGTCCCATGGGTGTGTTCCGCTCCGCTTCGCTCTTGTGTGCACTCCTGCCACACAGGTTCGCCGCTCAGGTCAGCTCAGAAAGCTAACACCGGAAGTTGTGACAAAGAGCTGTCGATCCGGTCTTTTGCGGACGTGACAATCAGCACCTGTCCCACCGGAACCGACGGCTCAGGGGTGCATAGGGTTGCCCGCACGGGGTAAAGTGATATCACTTAGCTAGTTCGAAGCTAGACGAAGCCCTCGCGGCTTCATGGATGAATGCGAACGAAACGGGGGAATCACCCATGCCTACCGACACCACATCCGTCACTGCCGACGTGCCCGAGATGCCCGCCCCACGCGTACGTGAGTTCACGGCGCACAGCATCGGCGGCGGGCTCGCCCTGCTGCTGGGTCTCGTCGGGCTGCTGGCCGGCGCGGGGTTGATCGTCAGCACCGCGGCGGTCTCCGGAGGCGGCGCCAAGGCGGTGCTGATCGTCGCCGGAATCCTGGTCGCGATCGCCGCGGTCCTCGCGATGTGCGGGCTCAACATGGTCGCGCCGGGCGAGGCGCGGGTCGTCCAGCTCTTCGGGCGGTACCGCGGGACGATCCGGGAGGACGGGCTGCGCTGGGTGAACCCCTTCACCTCCCGTACGAAGATCTCGACCCGGGTCCGCAACCACGAGACGGCCGTCCTCAAGGTCAACGACGCCTACGGCAACCCGATCGAGCTCGCCGCGGTCGTGGTGTGGAAGGTCGAGGACACCGCGCAGGCCACGTTCGAGGTCGACGACTTCCTGGAGTTCGTCTCCACCCAGACCGAGGCGGCGGTGCGGCACATCGCCATCGAGTACCCGTACGACGCCCATGACGAGGGCGGCCTCTCCCTGCGCGGGAACGCCGAGGAGATCACCGAGAAGCTCGCCGCCGAACTGCACGCGCGCGTGGAGGCGGCCGGGGTGCAGATCATCGAATCGCGCTTCACGCATCTCGCGTACGCTCCCGAGATCGCCTCCGCGATGCTCCAGCGGCAGCAGGCCGGGGCGGTCGTCGCGGCGCGGCGGCAGATCGTCGACGGGGCGGTCGGCATGGTCGAGGCGGCGCTCGCGCGGATCTCCGAGCGGGACATCGTGGAGCTGGACGACGAGCGGAAGGCGGCGATGGTGTCCAACCTGATGGTGGTGCTGTGCGGCGACAGGTCCCCGCAGCCGGTCCTCAACACCGGGACGCTCTACCAGTGACGGTTCCCTCCGAGGGCTCGGCCCCTCAGCGTCGGCCGCAGCAGCGCAAGCAGGTGCTGCTGCGGTTGGACCCGTCCGTGTACGAGGCGCTGGCGCGGTGGGCGGGGGACGAGCTGCGCTCGGCCAACGCGCAGATCGAGTTTCTGCTGCGGAAGGCTCTGGCCGACGCGGGGCGGCTTCCGCGGGACACGGGGCCTCTTCCCCGTCGGGGCCGGCCACCCGGGGGCTCCGCCCCCAGACCCCCGTCGGCCTGAACGGCCTCGTCCTCAAACGCCGGACGGGCTGGATGCGGCTGAGCCGGTCTCGTCCGCGCACGCCGGACGGGCTGGACGTGGCTGAGCCGATCCCGTCCGTGCACGCCGGACAGGCCGGATGCGCCTGAGGCGGTCCCATCCACGCGCCCCGGACAGGCCGGTTATGGCCGAGCCGATCCCATCCGTACGCCCCGGACAGGCCGGATGCGGCTGAGCCAGTCCCATCCGTGCGCCCCGGACAGGCCGGATGCGCCTGAGGCGGTCCCATCCGCGCACGCCGGACAGGCCGGATGCAGCTGAGCCGATCCCATCCGTACGCCCCGGACAGGCCGGATGCGGCTGAGCCGGTCTCGTCCGTGCGCCCCGGACAGGCGTGGATCCATGGGGTCTCCCGTCCCTGCCATCGCCGTGTAGCAGAACCGTGACAATCGTGTCCCACCTGGGCCTTCACACCCCCCGCCATGATCTACACACTCCGCGTATACATACGGCGTATACACCCCGTGTAGTGTCCTGGGCATGTCCATCGGTCACACCCTCCTGGGGCTCCTGGAGTCCGGCCCGTGTCACGGCTACGACCTGAAGCGGGCCTTCGACGAGAAGTTCGGTCACGACCGGCCGCTGCACTACGGCCAGGTCTACTCGACGATGTCCCGGCTGCTGAAGAACGGCCTCGTCGAGGTCGACGGGATCGAGCCCGGCGGCGGGCCCGAGCGCAAGCGGTACGCCATCACCGACGCCGGGATCACCGACGTCCAGCAGTGGCTCGCGACGCCCGAGAAGCCGGAGCCGTACCTCCAGTCGACCCTCTACACCAAGGTCGTCCTCGCACTGCTCACCCGGCGCAACGCGGCCGACATCCTCGACACCCAGCGCGCCGAGCACCTGCGGATGATGCGGATCCTCACCGACCGCAAGCGCAAGGGCGACCTCGCCGATCAGCTGATCTGCGACCACGCCCTGTTCCACCTCGAGGCCGACCTGCGCTGGCTGGAACTCACCGCCGCGCGTCTCGACAAGCTGGCCGAGGTGGTGACCAAGTGACTCCTCCGCCCGGTTCCCTGCTCGCGGCCCAGGAGCTGCGCAAGGCCTACGGCCCGACCCTCGCGCTCGACGGGGCCGAGTTCTCGATCCACCCCGGCGAGGTCGTCGCCGTCATGGGGCCGTCCGGCTCCGGCAAGTCGACGTTGCTGCACTGTCTCGCCGGGATCGTGCCGCCCGACTCGGGGTCCATCACGTACAACGGCCGCGAACTGGCCACCATGGGCGACGCCCAGCGCAGTGCCCTGCGGCGCTCGGAATTCGGGTTCGTCTTCCAGTTCGGGCAGTTGGTGCCGGAGCTGACCTGTGTCGAGAACGTCGCCCTTCCGCTGCGGCTGAACGGAACCTCCCGCAAGGAGGCCGAGAAGGCGGCACTGACCTGGATGGAGCGGCTGGAGGTCGACGACCTGGGCAAGAAGCGGCCCGGTGAGGTCTCCGGCGGTCAGGGGCAGCGCGTCGCCGTCGCCCGGGCCCTGGTCACCAACCCGCGTGTGCTGTTCGCCGACGAGCCGACCGGCGCGCTCGACTCCCTCAACGGCGAGCGCGTGATGGAGCTGCTGACGGACGCCGCCCGCTCGACCAACGCCGCCGTCGTCCTCGTCACGCACGAGGCGCGCGTCGCCGCCTACTCCGACCGCGAGATCGTCGTACGGGACGGCAAGTCCCGGGACATGGAGCGCGTCGTATGAGTGCCTCGTCCCAGTGGGCCAAGGATCTGGGCATGGGCGTGCGGTTCGCCTTCGCCGGCGGACGCGAGGGATGGGTCCGGGCCCTGCTGACGGCCGTCGGCGTGGGGCTCGGGGTGGCGTTGCTGCTGCTGACGACCGCGATCCCGAGCGCGCTGTCCGAGCGTGACCGACGCGGGAGCGCCCGGGACGACTTCACGTACAGCGGGACGGTGTTGCCGAAGGCGGACGACACGCTGATCATCGCCAGTGCCGACACGGAGTACCGCGGTGACGACGTACGGGGCCGGCTGCTGGAGCCCGAGGGGACGCTGGCCCCGCTGCCGCCGGGCGTGGACGAGTTCCCCGCGAAGGGCGAGATGATCGCCTCGCCCGCGCTGCAGAAGCTGCTGAAGTCCGACTCCGGCAAGCTGCTGCGCGAACGCATCCCCTACCGGATCACCGGCACCATCGATCAGCCCGGGCTGATCGGGCCCGCCGAACTCGCCTACTACGCGGGCGGGGCGAGCCTCGCGGACCAGCTGGCCGGAGGCACCGTCGAGCGGATCGACTACTTCGGCCCCTCCACCACGGTGCAGGACGACGAACTGGACCCGATCCTGATCCTGCTGATCATGATCATCTTCGTGGTACTGCTGCTGCCCGTCGGTGTGTTCATCGCGGCGGCCGTACGCTTCGGCGGCGAGCGCCGCGACCGTCGGCTCGCGGCGCTCAGGCTGGTCGGCGCGGACGGGCGGATGGCGCGCCGGGTCGCGGGCGGCGAGGCGCTCGCCGGCGCGCTGCTCGGTCTCGTCCTCGGCACCGGCTTCTTCCTGGCGGGGCGCCACCTGGCGAGCCTGCTGAAGGTGCGCGACATCAGCGTGTTCCCGAGCGACCTCAACCCGTCGATCGCGCTCGCCCTGCTGGTCGCCGTAGCCGTGCCGACCGCGGCGGTCCTGGTGACGCTGTTCGCACTGCGCGGGGTCGTCATCGAGCCGCTCGGTGTGGTCCGTACGACGAAGCCCCCGCGCCGTCGGCTGTGGTGGCGGCTGCTGCTGCCGGTGGGCGGTCTCGCGCTGCTGTACCCGATGGTGGGACAGGGCAACGACAACGGGAACTTCAACGAGTGGATGGTGATCGGCGGCACCGTGCTGCTGCTGGTCGGCGTCACCACACTGCTGCCCTGGCTGGTCGAGGCCGTGGTGGCCCGGCTGAACTCCGGGTCGGTCTCCTGGCAACTGGCGATCCGCAGGCTGCAGTTGAGTAGTGGTTCGGCCGCCCGCATGGTCAACGGCATCGCGGTCGCGGTGGCCGGGGCGATCGCGCTGCAGATGCTGTTCTCCGGGGTCGAGGGCGACTACACCAAGCGGACCGACAACGACCTGAACCGCGCCCAGATGACGATCTCCGTGCACGGCGACGTCCCGCTGAACGACGTCGCCCGGCAGTTGGGGGAGACCGAGGGCGTGCGCCGGGCGTCGGCCCTCTCGCTGGGCACGCTCGGCTCGACGGCGAAGGAACCGGAAAACACGCTGGAGGCGGCCGTCGGCAGCTGCGCCGAGCTGCGCGAGGTGGCGCGTCTGAAGTCCTGCCGGGACGGGGACATCTTCCGGATCGTCGGCGCCGAGTACGACGACGGCTCGGAAAAGCTCGTCAAGGCGGGCGGCACCCTGTACTTCGACCCGCTCTACACCGGGTCGACGAGCCACACGGTGACGTGGAAGGTGCCCGGCGGCGTCAGGACGGCGGCGCCGCGCGAGGATCCGACCGGCTACGAGCGCGGCGGCCTGCTGTTCACCCCGGGCGCGCTGCCCGAGGGGGCCGAGGCCGGCCTCGTCGAGCGGGTGTTCCTTTCGCTGGACTCGTCGGTGCCGGACGCCGCGGACTACGCGCGCAACACCGCCGCGCGGATGGACCCCCTGGCCGATGTGTTCACGCTGGCCGCCAACCGGGAGTCCCTGGAGTTCCGCTCCATCCGCAACGGGCTGTTCGTCGGCGCCACCTGCGTCCTGCTGCTGATCGGCGCGAGCCTGCTGGTCTCGCAGCTGGAGCAACTGCGCGAGCGCAAGAAGCTGCTGTCGTCCCTGGTCGCCTTCGGCACCCGGCGCCGCACGCTCAGCCTGTCGGTGCTCTGGCAGACGGCGATCCCCATCGCGCTGGGCCTGGTGCTGGCCTCGACCGTCGGGCTGACACTGGGCGCCGTCCTGCTGAAGATGGCCGGGGCCTCGGTGACCGTGGACTGGGCGAGCGTCCTGGCAATGACGGGTATCGGCGCCGGAGTCGTCCTCGCGGTGACCCTGCTCAGCCTGCCTCCGCTGCTGCGCCTGATGCGCCCGGACGGCCTGCGCACGGAGTGATCAACGGGGTGTCCACGAGGTGATCAAGGGGGCCGGGGCTCAGAACCCGGCCCCCAAAGCCGTACGCGCAACGGCCACAGCACCTCGCACGGATCAGGCCTGTCCCCGACCGCAGGCTGCGCGAGCCGGGTGCCGGAGCACCCCGGCACGACCGCCGCCCCCACACCGCCCGCGATGACCCTCCTCGGCTCCCCCACAGCGCCGCGCCCGCACACCGAGTGGGCACCCGCGCCCAGGAACTCAGCCGCCCCCGGCCCCCAACACCCGCACCGGCAACGGCCTCAACGCATCCCGCAGAGCCGACGCCAGTTCCTCGTACTCCGCCGCGCGTGCCGCTCCCGTTCGCATGGCGAGGGCGACGCGGCGGGTGGGGGCCGGGTCGGCGAAGTAACCGGTGAGGAGTTGGCTGCTGCGGGTCGTCTCCAGCTTGAGGGCGGTGCGCGGCAGCAGGGTCACGCCCATTCCGCCGGCCACCAGCTGGACCAGCGTGGACAGCCCGGCCGCAGTCGTGGTCACCGGCGCGTCCTCGCGGCCCGCCTCCCGGCAGATGTCGAGGGCCTGGTCGCGCAGGCAGTGGCCCTCGTCGAGCAGGAGCAGGTTCAGCTCGCGCAGCGCCTCCCGGGGAATCCCCTCCCGGCCGCCGAGCCAGTGGTCGAGCGGGGTGACGAGCACGAAGTCCTCGTCGAAGAGCGGGAGTTCGGCGACACCGGGCACCCCGAGCGGGACGGCGAGCAGGAGCAGGTCCAGACGGCCCGTGGTGAGGCCGTCGACCAGGCTCGCGGTCTGCTCCTCGTGCACCTGGAGGTCGAGGTGCGGATACCGCTCGTGGACGAGCCGCAGCACCGTCGGCAGCAGGTACGGCGCCACGGTGGGGATCACACCGAGGCGGAGCGCACCGGTGAACGGCGCCCGGACCGCCTCCGCCTCCTCCATCAGCGCCCCGACCTCCACCAGCACCGCCTTGGCCCGCACGGCGAGCCGCTCGCCGGCCGGCGAGAGCAGCACCTTGCGGGTCGTACGCTCCAGGAGCGTGACCCCGAGGGTCTCCTCCAGCGCGGACACGGCACCCGAGAGCGCGGGCTGGCTCATGCCGATCGCGGCCGCGGCGTCCCGGAAGTGGAGGTGCTCGGCGACGGCGGCGAACGCCCGCAGCTGGGCGAGGCTCGGCTGGCGTCTCTTGCCCACGGTCATGCCCTGCTCCCCGTCATCCCTTACCCACGGCCATCAATAGGCACCTCCGATCAACCGGAGCGAGTGTAGCTATTTCCCGTATCAATGCACGTTGTGCCAGGATCGGTAAGGTCCAACCCCATGGGAGACCCCTGTACCGAACGGGTGTCTCCTCGCTGCAAGGAGAGCGTGTGCTCACTGTCGGTGACAAGTTCCCCGAGTTCGAACTGACCGCCTGCGTCTCGCTGGAGAAGGGCTCGGAGTTCGAGACGATCAACCACAAGACCTACGAGGGCAAGTGGAAGATCGTCTTCGCGTGGCCGAAGGACTTCACCTTCGTCTGCCCGACCGAGATCGCGGCTTTCGGCAAGCTGAACGAGGAGTTCGCCGACCGCGACGCCCAGGTCCTGGGCTTCTCCGGTGACTCGGAGTTCGTCCACCACGCCTGGCGCAAGGACCACGACGACCTGCGCGACCTGCCGTTCCCGATGATGGCCGACTCCAAGCACGAGCTGATGCGCGACCTCGGCATCGAGGGCGAGGACGGCTTCGCCAAGCGCGCCGTCTTCATCGTCGACCAGAACAACGAGATCCAGTTCTCCATGGTGACCGCCGGCTCCGTCGGCCGTAACCCCAAGGAGGTCCTGCGGGTCCTGGACGCCCTCCAGACCGACGAGCTGTGCCCGTGCAACTGGAGCAAGGGCGAGGACACCCTGGACCCGGTCAAGCTGCTCGCGGGAGAGTGACCCCATGGCCCTCGACTCCCTCAAGTCCCGCATACCGGACTACGCCAAGGACCTGAAGCTCAACCTGGGCTCGGTCATCGGCAATTCGGACCTCCCGGCGCAGCAGCTGTGGGGCACGGTGCTCGCGACGGCGATCGCCTCGCGCTCCCCGATCGTGCTGCGCGAACTGGCGCCGGAGGCCAAGGCGAACCTCTCGCCGGAGGCGTACACCGCGGCGAAGTCCGCGGCCGCGGTGATGGCGATGAACAACGTCTTCTACCGGACCCGGCATCTGCTGTCCGACCACGAGTACGGCACCCTGCGCGCGGGGCTGCGGATGAACGTCATCGGCAACCCCGGCGTCGACAAGGTCGACTTCGAGCTGTGGTCGTTCGCCGTGTCCGCCATCAACGGCTGCGGCCTGTGCCTCGACTCGCACGAGCAGGTACTGCGCAAGGCGGGCGTGGACCGCGAGACGGTTCAGGAGGCGTTCAAGATCGCTTCCGTCATCCAGGCCGTGGGTGCCACCCTGGACGCCGAGGCTGTGCTGGCCGACGTCGAGTAGGCGCGGTTGCTCTGCGGACCCCGCTCACCTTTCGTGGGCGGGGTCCAGTGCGTTGTCGTGGTCGCCGTTCCCGGGGGCCGCGCCCCCGGACCCCCCTTCGGCCCGAACGGCCTCGTCCTCAACCGCCGGACGGGCCGGTTCCTGCCCACCGGTGCCCGTCGGCATCGCCTCCTGCGAATACCGCCGCAGATACCCCACGATCGTGTTCGACACGGCCACCAGCGGTACGGCCACCACCGCGCCGCCGATCCCCGCGACCATGCCGCCGGCCGCCACCGACAGCACCACCGCCAGCGGGTGCACGCGGACCGCGCGGCCGAGGATGAACGGCTGCAGGATGTGGCCCTCGATCTGCTGGACGGCCAGGACCACGACGAGAGTCATCACCGCCGTGAAGACGCCCTGCGTCACCAGCGCCACGACCACGGCCAGGGCGCCGGAGGCCACCGCGCCTACGAGCGGGATGAAGGAGAACAGGAAGATGAAGACGGCCAGCGGCACGGCCATCGGCACATCGAGGAAGTAGATGCCGATGCCGATGAAGACGGCGTCGATCAGGGCGACGAGGACGGTGCCGCGCACATACGCGGTGAGCGTCGCCCACGCGCGCGGGCCGGCGCCGGCGACACCCGGACGGGCCGCGGCGGGCACCAGCTTCAGCGTCCACTGCCAGATGCGCTTGCCGTCGTAGAGCAGGAACAGCGTCGAGAAGGCGGCCAGCAGAATGCCGGTGAGGGCCTCGACGACGACCGTGACGCCTTCGAGCCCGGCCGAGGTGATCTCGTCGGTGTTGGCGCCGATCGCCTCCCGAAGGTTCTCGGCGATCTCGTTGACCTGCTTGTCGGTGACGTGGAAGGGGCTGTTGAGCAGCCAGTTGCGCAGCTCGTCGATGCCGTCCTGGACCTGGTCGGAGAGATTGTCGATGTTCTCCATGACCTGCCAGGTCACGAACCAGCCCATCAGCCCGATGACGACGAACCCGAGGATCGCGGTCAGGGCGGTGGCGGGCCCGCGCGGCACACCACGCCGGGTCAGCCACGCCACCGAGGGCTGCATCAGCGCGGTGAGGAGCAGGGCGATGACGAAGGCCAGCACGACGAGTTGTACGGCACTGATGACCCGCATCAGCACCCAGACCGTGCCGGCGAGCACCAGCAGCCGCCAGCCGGCCTCGGCGGCGACCCGTACGCCCCACGGCACGACCTGCGCCGGGTCGGGCCGGGGCGGTGGTGCGGTGGGCGCATAGTCGGGGGGCCGTGGGACGTGGTCGGAGCGCGGCGGGGCGTCCTCGACGGCCGGCTCGGGCGCTACGGCCGTGACGGACCGCCGCTCGGGCCGGGGCTCGATGTCCTCCCGCTCCACCGCGGCGCGGCGCTCGTCCAACCGCTCACTCATCTCGGTCAGTCCGGCGCCGAGCCGACCGAGCCACCCTGGCACTCGCGACATGATCCGTCCTCTTCCCCCGTCTCTCCTCACCACTCCCCCTGGAGTCGCTGCGTCCGACCGTACATGGCACGTCACGGGGGAACGCGAAAGCCCCTCACCAAGAGACGGTGAGGGGCTGCGCGAAGGTTGAGCGGCGGCGGTGCCGGCTCAGTACCAGTTGTTGGCCTGCCAGAAGGACCAGGCGTCGCAGGGGCTGCCGTAGCGGTCGTTCATGTAGTTGAGGCCCCACTTGATCTGGGTGGCCGGGTTCGTCTGCCAGTCCGAGCCGACGGACGACATCTTCGAACCGGGCAGGGCCTGGAAAAGGCCGTAGGCACCCGAGGAGGGGTTGACGGCCTTGTAGTTCCAGTCGGACTCGTGGTCCACGATGTTGCTGAAGCACTGGAACTGGCCGCTCGGCACCATCTGGCGCGCCATGGACTGGATCTGCGCGATGCTGTACGAGCCCTGAACGGGGAAGTCGGAGGAGGATCGGGAGGCCTTCGCCTCGGCCTCTTCGCGCTCCTTGGCTTCCTGCGCCGCCTTCTCTGCCTTCTCGGCGGCTTCCTTCTTCTCGATCGCGGTCTGAGCGGCAGCCTTGCGGGCGGCTTCCTCAGCACCCTTCTTGGCGCTCGCGTCCGCGGCAATGGCCTGGACGTCGGCCTGCGCCGACATGGACTCGATCTGCACCTGGGCCTGCTGGCCCGCGGGTATGTCCGCGAGGAGCGTCGAATCGGCAGCCGTCGCTTCGGCGTCGTTGTTCTGCGCGGTGCTGCCCGAGGCAACGCCGACGACGCTTCCGACAGCGGTGACCGCGGTGGCCGACGCCACTGCGAATCCCCTGACCGAAATCGGACTCACACGGTTTCCTTCCAGCATCGCCCGCTTCGGTGACCCTGGCGGACGCAATCGTGCCCCTGGCTCTGGCCTCCCAACTGCGGGGTCACGGGAGGCTCGGACCCGGTGGGCAACTCCTCTGAGAGGAGCGCCGCGTGAAGACTCGGGCGGCATACGACGACGCTATGGAGTTGGCTGTGGTGTTGCTGTGGTGCCGTACCGCTGGGGGTACAGGTGTGTCGTATGCGGGGCCTGACAGGAGTGAGACTCTGCCGTACCCCGACGCCGCAAGGCAATTCTGTGTTGCGTGTGAAAGCTCACACCTCGTTTGTCCCAGGGGTTTTACGGAAAGCCGCACACGCCGAGGCGCCGCCCGGATAGGCTCGCTGCCTTTCCGGACGGCGCCAACCAACGAGTAGCTACCACAAGTTGAGCACTTGGGTCAGATCTGCCCGTCCTCCAGCATTTCGGTCACAAGGGCGGCGATCTGGGACCTCTCGGACCGCGTCAGCGTGACGTGGGCGAAGAGCGGATGCCCCTTCAGCTTCTCCACGACGGCGACGACACCGTCATAGCGCCCGACCCGCAGATTGTCCCGCTGGGCCACGTCATGGGTCAGAACGACCCGCGAATTGGCTCCAATTCGGGACAGAACCGTCAGCAGGACATTCCTTTCCAGTGACTGCGCCTCGTCCACGATCACGAACGCGTCGTGCAGCGAGCGTCCGCGGATGTGGGTGAGAGGAAGCACCTCCAGCATTCCGCGCGCGGTGACCTCTTCGATGACCTCGCGGCTGGTGACCGCCGACAGCGTGTCGAAGACCGCCTGCGCCCAGGGGCTCATCTTCTCGGCCTCGCTGCCGGGCAGATAGCCGAGCTCCTGCCCGCCCACCGCGTACAGCGGCCGGAAGACCATCACCTTCTGGTGCTGACGACGCTCCAGCACCGCCTCCAGACCGGCGCACAGCGCCAGCGCCGACTTGCCGGTGCCGGCCCGGCCGCCCATGGACACGATCCCGACGTCCGGGTCGAGCAGCAGGTCCAGCGCGATCCGCTGCTCGGCACTGCGGCCCTTGATGCCGAAGGCCTCCCGGTCGCCGCGCACCAGCCTGACGTTGCCCTCGGGCGTGATCCGGCCCAGCGCGTTGCCGCGCTCGGAGTGGATCGTCAGACCGGTGTGCACGGGCATGTCGGCGGCCTCGGGGACGAAGACGTGCCCCTCCTCGAAGAGGATGTCCACCTGTTCGCCCGGCAGGGTCAGTTCGGACATTCCGGTCCAGCCGGAGGAGTCCGTGATGGCGAGTTCGGCGCGGTACTCCTCGGCGAGGAGACCGACGGACGATGCCTTGATCCTGAGCGGCAGGTCCTTCGACACGACGGTGACGTCGAACCCCTCGGCCTGCAGATTGCGGGCGACCGCGAGGATGCGGGAGTCGTTGTCCCCCAGGCGGTAGCCGGTCGGCAGAACGCTGGGGTCCGAGTGGTTGAGCTCGACCCGGACGGTCCCGCCGAGGTCCCCGATCGGGATGGGGGCGTCGAGACGGCCATGCTTCACCCGGAACTCGTCGAGCAGGCGCAGGGCCTGCCGGGCGAAGTAGCCGAGTTCGGGATGGTGCCTCTTGGCCTCCAGTTCCGTCACCACGACGATGGGGAGCACGACCTCGTGCTCGTCGAAGCGGTTCAGGGCGTTCGGGTCGGCCAGCAGGACGCTGGTGTCGAGAACGTAGGTGCGCCGGTCGGGCTTGTGGCGCTTTGTGCTGGTCACCACGGAAGGACGTACCCCCTCGGATGAGGTCGGGGAGCGACGGAGTGGAGCTGGACCGGTCGTCGGCCGCTCTGCACGGGCCGAAAACCGGCCCCCCGCGTCTTCTTCCGTGCCGTGACCGCACGGTGGGGCTGGTGCAAAGGGCCTCCCGGGCGGACGGCCCCGTGCCGTCCGCTGAGATACGACACCCGTGGTTCGGGTGTCGACCTGCTTGCCTTATGCCCTCGAACGTGCGATGCCATGCCGACGCGTATGACGGCGCGCTGGTGAACTCCTTGTTACTTCTGTCCCGTGGGGGTGAGTTCGCTCAGCCGCCGTAGCGCCGGTGACGGGCCGCGTAGTCGCGCAGAGCGCGCAGGAAGTCCACCTTGCGGAAGGCCGGCCAGAAGACTTCACAGAAGTAGTACTCGGAATGGGCCGTCTGCCACAGCATGAAACCGGACAACCGCTGCTCGCCGCTGGTGCGGATCACGAGGTCGGGGTCCGGCTGGTCGCCGGTGTAGAGGTGGCTGCCGATCAGGTCGACGCTGACGGACTCGGCGAGGCTCTCCATCGAGGTGCCCTTGTCGTGGGCGTCGACGATCATCGAGCGCACGGCGTCGGCGATCTCCTGGCGGCCGCCGTAGCCGATGGCGACGTTGACCAGTATCCCGTCGATGTGGGCGGTGGCCTCCTCGGCCTCCTTGAGGCTGGTCTGCATCCCGGACGGCAACAGGTCGGGCGTGCCCACGTGGTGCACGCGCCAGCGCCCGTCGGCGGCGAGGGTGCGGACGACGTCCTCGATGATCCCGAGGAGGGGGCCGAGCTCGTCCTGGGGCCGGTCGAAGTTGTCCGTCGACAGCAGCCAGAGGGTGACGACCTCGACGTCCGTCTCACTGCACCAGCCGAGGAACTCCTCGATCTTCTCGGCACCGGCCCGGTGCCCGTGCACGGTGGAGGAGCCCGCCGCCTTCGCCCAGCGACGGTTGCCGTCCATGATCACGCCGATGTGCTTGGGCACCTGAGCGTGGTCCAGGTGGCCCTCCACCCGGCGTGCGTACAGCCTGACCAGCAGGCCGCGCAGCTTGTCGCGCAGGTTCACGTGATTGTCAGCCCCTCCGTACGGATCGGACAGGCGCGCGGGCGCTGCGCGCGGCGCAGGCGAGGGCGGTTCCTGTCCGTATGGCGGTCCCTACCGGCGAAGCGTACCCCTGCGGGGCTTGGGCCGTACGCCTCGGGTGGGGGCGCCCGGGGGCGGTTGGCGGGTGCGGGTGAGTGGGGGCTGGTCGCGCCCACGCGGCGGAGCCGCATATCGACACAGCCCCGCGCCCCTTCGGGTCGGGACAGTCGGCCGGCGCCGGGGCGCGCCCTTGGTATCGGCACGAAGAGGCGGGCCGGTCCGGGCAAGAAAAACGGGCCGGTCCGTGGGGGGGAGACGGACCGGCCCGAGGGGGGGTTTCCACCATAACCCTTCGTAAGTGATGCTGCGTGCATCGGCGTGCCACAACTACTCTCCGAAATCGCTCGGCGACGGCCCGGTAGCCGCGAGAGGGCCTCTTCGTGGCCGATTCATGGCCTGGCAGGAGTGGATTCCCAGGGGAAACGGGTGGGATGTGGCCGGATCCATAGGGTTTGACGCATCTTGAGCCTCGGCGCGCGACTTGTCCTCGCTTCCCCCGCCCGGGTGACCCGGCCGCGAACGTCGGCTTGACGGCGCCCATGGCCGAGGAAAAGGGGCGCGACTCCGACGCGACACGCGTCCAGCAGGAGCGCTTGCGGGGGCACGGCACCGCGCAGCCCCCTCCGCTGCGCGGTGCCGCCGCGCAGCTTTGCTTACGCGAATTACCTTGGTCTGAACTTACGTGAGAGGTGTGAGGAAATCGAGTCGGCCGCCATAACAATGTGGAAAAGGTGTGGGTTCCTTGGATGCGCAGGGGTCAGCGCCCCTTCACGCACGGATGCGTGGTTTGCACCACACGGACCTCAAGTGCCCTCGGCCGACCTCAGGTGCCCCAGCGGACAATCCCTGGCCTACATCCGGCCTAACGTCGCTCCATGACTGCGAACGCGAGCAGGGTGATCACGTGGGGCGAGGCGAGCGCACGGCGTACGGAGCGGCAGTTCCTGTCCCGTCCCGCCGTGCACGGCACGCCGGTCGCCGATGTGGTGGGGGCGATGCTGGGCGCGCATGCGCAGGTGCTGTCCGCGGCCGAGGTGTCGGTGGGGGTGCGGGCCGCCGGCGTGACGCGGGCGGACGTACGGGCCGCGCTCTGGGAGGACCGCTCACTGGTGAAGACGTTCGGCCCGCGCGGAACCGTGCATCTGCTTCCCGCCGCCGAGCTGCCGCTGTGGTGCGGCGCGCTGACCGCGGTTCCGACGGGCCCGAGCGCCTTCCCGCCGGACATTGCGGTAACGGACGAGCAGGCGGAGCAGATCGTGGCGGCGATCGGGGACGCCCTCGACGGGGTCTGCCTGACGGTGGAGGAACTGGGCGAGGAGGTCGTGGCGCGCACCGGCCCGTGGGCCGGGGACCGGGTGATGCCCGCCTTCCAGGACCTGTGGCCGCGCTGGCGGCAGGTGATGCACCGGGCCGGCCAGTCGGGCGCCCTGTGCTTCGGCCCCAACCGGGGGCGGAAAGTGACGTACACCCGGCCGCAGGGGGTCGAACCGGTACCGGGGCCCGGGTCGGGGACTGCGGGCGAGGCGGCGCTGCGGGAGCTCGTGCGGCGGTATCTGCGTGCGTACGGCCCGGCGACCCCCCAGCACTTCGCCAAGTGGCTGGCGGCGCCCGTCGGTTGGGCGGTGGCGCTGTTCGGGGAGCTGGCGGGGGCCGGGGAGGTCGAGGAGGTGTCGTTCGAGGGGGCCGCTGCCTGGGTGGCGGCGGGTGACACGGAGTTCCCGGCGGGGAAGGTGCGGGGCGTGCGGTTGCTGCCGTACTTCGACGCGTACGCCATCGCCGCGCAGCCGCGGCAGACGCTGTTCCCCGGGGAGGCGTACCAGCGGGCGCTGGCGGGTGGGCAGGCGGGGAACTATCCGGTGCTGCTGGTGGACGGGGTGGTGGCGGGGGTCTGGCATCAGCGGCGCCAGGGACGTCGTACGACGGTGACGGTGGAGCTGATCGGGCGGCGTCTGACGGCGCGGCAGGAGCGGGAGCTGGGCGAGCAGGTGGAGCGGGTGGGGGAAGTGCTGGAGGCGAAGGCGGAGTTGGTGGTCGGAAAGGTGACCGTCGGACCGCATGCGTGAGCGTCCCACCGCGGCTCAGGCGCCGGGCTTGCGGGCCTCGAAGAGGTGGCGGGTGCTGTGCGCGACGAAGGGACCCTCGGACTCGATCTGTTCGTGCAGGGCGCGCAGTTGCGGACGGTACGCCTCGACGGTGAAGCCGGGGACCATCCACACGACCTTCCGCAGAAAGTGCACGACGGCCGCGATGTCGTGGAACTCCATGCGCAGTTCCTCGGCGCACAGGTCGACGATCTCCAGGCCGGCGGCCTCGGCATCGGCGCGTTCGCGGTCGGGGTGGCGGCCGCTGCGGACCTCGTCGGGCTGCGGCCCGAGGAAGTACTCGACGAGCTCGAAGACGCTGTGGGGTCCGACGTGCTGGGCGAAGTACGTGCCGCCGGACCGGAGCACGCGGGAGATCTCCGGCCAGGGGGCCCGCACCGGGTGCCGACTCGTGACCAGGTCGAAGGCCCCGTCGGCGAACGGGAGCGGGGCGTCCTCGGGCGAGGCGACGACCGCGACACCGCGGGCGGCCAGCAGAGCGGTGGCCTTGGCGACGTTCGGCGGCCAGCCCTCGGTGGCGACGGTGAGCGGCGGGGCCTTCGGGGCCCGGCCCAGGGCGAAGTCCAGCACCTCCCCTCCCCCGGTCTGGAGGTCGAGCGCGGCGGTCGCGCCGGCCAGCCGGTCGGCCAGGGAGGCGGCGTACCCCCAGCTGGGCCGCGCCTCGGTGGCCCGCCCCTCGAACCAGGAGAAGTCCCAGCCCTCGGTGGGCACGGCCACGCCCTCGGCGACGAGTTCCTCGAACGACCTGCCGTCCTTTCCCATGCGGTGATGATCGCAGGGCACTGTCACCGGCCGCTGCTAGTTTTCGGCGCCATGACGAACTCGACGTACACGGCGGGCGAGAAGGACACGCTCCGGGCGAGCCTCGACCACCACCGGGACGCGGTGTTGTGGAAGCTGGAGGGTCTGGACGACGAGCAGCTGCGCCGCCCGATGACCCCGACCGGCACCAGCCTGCTGGGCCTGGTCAAACACCTCGGCTCGGTGGAGTACGGCTGGTTCGTCTCGACCTTCGGCGGCGAGGTGGAGCCCCTGTGGTTCGACCCCTACAGCGCCGAGGACATGGCGGCCGACCAGGGCGAGACGACGCAGCAGATCATCAACTTCTACGGCCGTGCGCGCGCCGCGGCCGACCGAGTGATCGCCGAGCGGTCGGTGACGGACCTGGGGCAGCCGGCGTGGCGGGGCGAGGCGGTGTCCCTGCGGTGGGTGCTGGTCCACATGATCGAGGAGACTGCACGGCACGCGGGCCACATGGACATCGTGCGGGAGCTGATCGACGGGGCGACGGGGGCTCACCAGCCGGGCTGAGCCCCTCGCGTGCCGTCGCTCGCGTCGTCCCTCACGGCACCAACGGCCCTACTTCCTCCGCCGCGAACCGCACGAACCCCTCCGGGTCGGGCTCGTCCCCCGTCGGCTGCAGGACCACGGTGTCCGCACCGGCGTCCGCGAGCCGCTGAACGGCCTTCGCGACGGCGCCGGCGTCTCCGGCGACGCCGAGGCCGGGGACGTCACCGACCCCCTCGGCTTCGAGCTCTGCCTTGAGCCGGGCGGGCCCGTCGGGGCCGGTGGCGGTCAGGAGGTAGACGACGACTTCGTGCGGTTCGCCTCCGGTACGTCCCGCCGCGTCCCTCCCCTCCTGGATGAGCTGCCGAGCCTTCCGCACCCCGTCGGGCGAGGTCGAGGCGGTGAGCAGGGTCCCGTCAGCCGCCTCACCGGCGAGCCGCAGCGAGCGGGGCCCGGTGACGCCGGCGATGACGGGCACCGGCCCGGCGGGCGGCCAGTCGAGGGCGACGTCGTCGAGCTTGACGTACCGCCCCTCGGTGGTGACCCTCTCCCCGCCGAGCAGGGCGCGCAGGGCGACGAGATGCTCCCGCAGCAGCGTCACCGGCGACTCGGCCCGAGCCCCGACCTGCCCCATCCAGTCCTGCACACCGTGCCCGAGGGCGAGGATCGGCCGTCCGGGGAACATCCGGTGCAGCGTGGCGGCTTCCATCGCGGTGATGGCGACGTTCCGCAACGGCACGGGCAGCAGCCCGACGCCGACCTTGACGCGCTCGGTCCAGGCGAGGGCCGCCGCTGCGGTGGAGATCCCTCCCTCCCGGAAGCAGTCCTCCCAGAGCCAGAGCTCCTCGAGGCCTGCCTCGTCCGCGATGCGGGCGACGGAACGGAGTCGCTCGGGGGCGAGTTGGGGACGGAAGATTGCGCCGAGTCCGGTCATGGGGCCTTTCCTACCCGGGTAGCACACGCCGGACAACAGGAAATCCAGGAGGTGGCTGGGGATGGGGCGGCGGTGGCGGGACGGTCGGGGGACGCTGGTCGTGCACGGGGAGCGGGGGGACGTCTCGGTGTCCCTGGAGGTCGCCGCGTCCTACCGGGCCCGTACGAAGGGACTGCTGGGGCGGGACTCCATCGCCGGGGCGCTGCTGCTCACGCCGGCCGGCAGCGTGCATACCTTCCGGATGCGCATGCCCATCGACGTCGCCTATCTCGACCGACGGCTGAAGGTCATCGCCGTACGCACCATGGCACCGGGGCGGCTGGGCCTGCCCCGGCTTCGGTCGCGGCATGTGCTGGAGGCCGAGGCCGGGGCGATGGCCGGGTGGGGGGTGCGGGCCGGGGTACGGGTGACCGTCGAGGCGCAGGCGTGGACGGGGTGACTCCCACGGCCGGTCAGTTGTCCGTGCGCGGGAAGGACACCTCCACCCGCCGGTTCTTCTTGCGGCCCGACTCCGTCGCGTTCGAGGAGATCGGGTACTGCTCGCCGTAGCCGCGTACCTCGTAGGTGACCGTGGAGTCGGTCAGCTCCGATTCCAGGACGCCCTGTACGGCGTTCGCGCGCTTCCTGGACAGGACGTCGCCGTGGGCGGAGGAGCCCAGGTTGTCGGTGAAGCCGAAGACGCGGATGCGTGTGGCGTTCTGGGCCTTGATCTCCTCGGCGATGTCCGAGATACGGGCCTTCGCCTCGCCGGTCAGCTTCGCGCTGTCCTTGGGGAAGAGAACCTCGGCCTGCAGCGCGAACTTCACGTCCGAGTTCGTGTCTTCCCGGCGTTCCTCACCGGCCTGGTCCTCGACCACCTGCTTGATGTCCAGCACCTTGGCCTCGGCGAGCGTCGCCCCTTCGGGGAGCTTGAGGTCGGGGTCGTTGGCGTCGACCTCCACGGGGGCGGTGGCGGTGGCTTCGGTGCCGGGCGGGACGCTGGGGTCGTCGGCGGCGTCGGCTGTTGTGGCGCCCAGGAGGTTGGTGGCGACCATGAGGG
This sequence comes from Streptomyces sp. NPDC111606, assembly GCF_055656945.1. Classification (NCBI taxonomy): domain Bacteria; kingdom Bacillati; phylum Actinomycetota; class Actinomycetes; order Kitasatosporales; family Streptomycetaceae; genus Streptomyces; species Streptomyces sp. NPDC111606. The sequence goes on along the minus strand of NZ_JBVKBY010000002.1, from coordinate 367,552 downwards.
TGGCTGCGGTGAGGGTGAGGGGGAGGCGGGTCATGGGGCGGCTCATCCGGAGATCTGGATGGTGGCGGCGGCGAAGGTCGGCAGCTGGAACGTGACCTCGCTCGTGCCCGTGGGCGGAGACGGGAACTGCATGAACACGGAGAGGCTCTCGCCGGCCTTGAGGGACGAGAAGCCCGTGGTGGTCAGCGGACGTCCGTCCGTGTCCCGCAGCACGTAGTACCGCTTCTTGCTCTTCGAGTCGACGAGCGTGGCGCCCCCGAGCGACCTGCCGTTCCTGATGATCTCGGTCTCGTTGCCGCTCAACGCGGAGGGGATCGAAGTGCTCTTGTCCCCGTCGTTCTTGAGGCTGCCGTTCACGGTGATGAAACCGCCGGCATCACGCTGGGCAGAGGTGATCTGAAGGAGCAGTCCGTCCGAACCCTTCAACTCCGCCAGGAGCTCGTCCGCCTGTCCCTCCTGAGCACTTGGGTCGGATCCCCGGTTCGTGGGAGCGGACGCCGAAGCTTTCGGCTTCCTGCCGTCGTCTCCCCCACCACCGCAGCCGGCCACGCCGAGGGCCAGTCCGGCCGCAACGGTCAGCGCGACCATCCCCCTGTGGGCCTTCGCCGTGAACCGAATACTCATGCCTCTGCTTCCTTCTTCACTCGTCGTTCGCTCGTCAGCCGGCCAGATGGACGTCGAAGAGGTCCTCGGGATCCGGAAGGGTGCTCGGATCGTCCGGGTCCGGGTCCCAGTCGGTGTCTCCGCAAGTGAGTTGCGGCAGTGGCAGTGTGTCGTTCCCGTCACCCCCACCGTCGTCGGCGTCCCCGCCGGGGAGATCGAACGTGCAGCGAGGCTCGATCACGGCGGTGGCCGACGCCGTCGACTTCATGTCCTCCGTGCCGGGGACGATGGAGTCGCCCACGGTCTTGTTGGTCACGACATCGACGTCGTAGCCCGGGGGCAGCCCGAACGCCGGTGCGCAGTCCGCCGTGGCGTCGTTCTGGGCCGCGAGCTCATGAGCCCGCCAGCAGCCGTCGAGCACCGCGGTGTCGCCGTCGAGGATGTCCTCCCACTTCGCCGGGTCTCCCACCACTTCCAACCAGTCCCCCGCCAGTTGGTCCCGGGTTTCCTGCGCTGCCGCCAGCGCGGCCGCGTCAGCGGCGGTCTGGGCGCCGTTCCGGTTCGCCGCGGCCTGGCCGACCGCAAGGTACGCGAACGCGAGAAAAAGCAGGCCTGCCACCACCGTGATGTAGATGGGGAAGGCCTGCCCTGCGTCGCCGTACTTGGATGGCCGCATCAACCACCGGTCACTTCGGTGATCTTGTCCGTGATCGCGTCGAAGATGGTCTGCCCGATGTCCGTCCCCGTAATGGCCAACACAATCGCCACCACCACCGCGATGATCCCCAGATACTCCACCGCCGTCTGCCCCTTGTCGTCGCGCTCGGCACGGGAGCGCAAGTACTCGACGGTGGTGTTGATCCAGTTGCTCATGGTGTTCCCCTCTGGGCACGCAAGTCCTGTGAGAAGTCTCAGGAGAAAAGTAAGCGCGAACACCCCGAACACCAGAGGGTCCCAGGACCCAATTCCAGGCCTCGGCCGAAAACCGCCGTCGTTCCATCGCCGCTCATCCCCGTCCTGGGTGTGAACCCGGCGCCGTCCCCAGCCACTTGGCCGCAGCCTGCCCGCGGCTGCTGCTGTGGAGTTTGGCGAAGATGCGGTTGATGTGGTTCTTGACCGTCTTCTCGCTGATGAAGCAGGCGGCGGCGATCTGCTGGTTGTTCATGCCCGATGCGATGAGGTCCATGATCTCCGCCTCCCTCCTGCTCAGCCGGAACCGTGACCGATACGACGACGACTGTCCCACAGTTGGTTGCACTTGCGAAAGCGGTTCTGCAGAATTCCCTGCCGCAGTGGGGAGTTCGGCGTTTGCTTGCGCGAGTGATGTCGCTGCCGTGGGGGTGAGCCGGGGCTCCGCCGACCCCCTGCCCCGCTCGATGTCCCGCACCGCAGCCACCAGTTCGTCCGTCGTGAACTCACCGTGGACCAGATAGCCGGCGGCGCCGAGACGCAGGGCTTCGCGGACCGTCTCCGACTCCCCGCTGTAGGTGAGCATCATCACCGGGGCGATGCCGACCAGGTGCGGGAGGGCCGTGATGCCGTCCGTGCCCGGCATGCGGACGTCCAGGAGGATCACGTCGGGGCGGTGGCGGCGGGCTGCTTCCTGGGCCTCCAGGCCGTTGGCCGCCTCGGCCACCACCGTTATGTCCACGTGGGTGGAGAGGAGGGCCGTCAGGCCCGCTCGGACCACCGGGTTGTCGTCTGCCACCACTAGCCGGAGGGGGGTGTTCATGGGGTCGCCTTCGTCGTCGTCAGGGCCGCCAGCGGGAGTTCGAGGCGGACCTCCGTGCCGCGAGCGTGGGTGCCCTTGCCGATGTGGATGCCTGCGCCTATCGAGGCGGCTCGTTCGGCCATGCCGATCAGGCCGAAGTGGCCCGACCGGCGGAGGTGTTCGAGGGTCGCGTCGGGGGGCATGCCCCGGCCGTCGTCCTGGACCGTCAGGCACAGCACCTCGCCCCGCGCACCCGCCCACACGCCCGCCCGTACGTCGACCCGGGTCGCGGCCGCGTGACGGTGGGCGTTCTCCATGGCCTCCTCGGTGATGGTGAGGAGCTGGCGGGCGACCGCCGGTGGGACCGGGAGGGCGTGGGCGGCCTCGCCCAACGTGTCGTACGTGGCTGCCATGCCCGTGCGTTTCGTGAAGGCCGCGGTACGGGCGGCCAGTTCCGGCGTGATGTCCCTCGCGTGGTCCGGGTCGGACTCGCGGCGCAGGTCCGCCAGGAGTTCGCGGGACTCCGCGGCGGCTCGGCGGGCCGCGCGGGCCACCAGTTCGGCCTGCCGGCTGACGCGGTCCTGGTCCATCGACGCCGACGCCGCGGAGAGCGCCAGGCCGTCCGCCGCCAGCGCCACGCCGTGCAGCGTCTTCGCCACCGAGTCGTGCATCTCGCGAGCCAGGCGGGCCCGTTCCGCGCCGACCGCCTCGGTCACCGCCAACCGCGCCTGGATCGTCGTCAGGGCCTGCGTGGCCGTACCGAAGCGGAGCATGAGGTTGCGCAGGGAGGAGCCGAGCGCGCCCGTGATGACGCACAGGCCCGGGAGCAGGAGTTTCTCCGCCAGGCCGCTGCCCGCCTGCGCCTCCTTGTTGATCGCGTAGGCCAGCAGCAGGATCAGGGACTGCACACTCGCGAACACCGCCGCGCCCCGGTAGCCGTAGACGATGCCGGCGAGCAGGGGCGTGCAGACGCTGACGTAGGCCAGCGTGGTGTCGGGGCCCGCGGAGATGAGGAGGAGGGCGGTGAAGAGGGTGTCCAGCGCCAGGAGGGTGGGGTGGCGCAGGAGGAGCGGGCCGAAGCGTTCCCAGTCGCGGAACAGGGCGTAGGAGCCCATGAACGTGACCACGACCGCCGCGCCCATCAGCCGGGTTCCCAGGCCGGGCGTCGCGTTGAGGAGGGCCGCGGGCGCGGCGAGGGCGATCATGGCGAGGCGGAAGCCGAAGACCTGCCGGCACATCGCCTGGAGGGCGTTTATCTGGAGCGGTATCGCGGCGGCTTGTCCGGCTCCCCCGGCTGCCCGGGACCGCCGGAGGCGCCGCAGCAGAAGCGCCATGCCTGCCGCCGCACCCGACGCCGAGGTCCCCCCTGTGCCTGCGCCCCCGCCCGTACCCGCGCGCATCCTCACCGGCATGCCTGCCATGCGGTCCTCCCCCCTACTCCCCCGTCAGCGAACCGAAGTCCGTCCCGGACCCCAGCAGCAGTCCCGCCCCCAGCAGGATCATCGTGGCCGGCACCATGAACGTCGTGATCATCAGCGTGGCGCGCGGCACCGCCCTGGCCGCCTTCCGGCGGGCGTTCTGGGCGTCCGTGCGGCGCATGTCCTTGGCGAGGGCGACCAGCGTGTCGACGATCGGCGCGCCCAGTTCCTCGCCCTGCTGGAGCGCCGTCACGAACATCGCCACCTGTTCGGAGTCGTTGCGGCGGCGGAGTTCCGCGAAGGCCTGCCGGCGGCTCATGCCGAGGTCCATCTGGCGCAGGGTGATGCGCAGTTCGTCCGCCCAGGGGCCCTCGTACTTGGACGCGACCCGGTCGAGTGCCTGGCGAAAGCCCAGGCCCGCGCTGACCACCACTGCCAGGACGTCCAGGAAGTCGGGCAGGGTGCGCTCGATCTCGTCCTTCCTGATCCGGATCGCCGACCAGATGCCGACCTCCGTCCAGAAGGCGCCGAAGGCCAGCAGCAGCAAGGCCACCAGCACCTGGCCCCGGAGCAGGAACACCAGGAAGCCAAGCGCGCCCAGGAAGCCGTACACCGCGCGCCTGGCCGCGTAACGGTCGATGGTCAGGCCGCCGGGGTTGCCCGCGAGGTCGATCTTGCGGCGGTACCTGGCGACCAGCTTCGGGCCCATCAGGCGCAGTACGGCGGGGGCGTAGCGCATGCCCATGCGGTCGATGAGCGAGTCCACGGCGCCGGTGCGGGTCGCGCCGATCTCCAGGGCCAGCGCGAGATCGCTGGGCAGTTTGGCGTCCGCGCGGTACATACGGATGCCGGCGAAGATCCCCCACACGCTGAGGGCCATCACCAGGGCCAGCACAAGTCCCAGTTGTCCGAGTCCCATGGTCCGTCGTCCTCCCTTCCTGCGCCTCGGCGCCTCAGACGTCGATCCGCGAGAGGCGGCGGATCAGGACGAAGCCCACGGCGTACAGTCCGAACGCGATCAGCACCGCCACCTGGCCGACCGGGGAGGCCGTCATCCGGTCCAGGGCCCCGTCCTTCACTCCGTTCATGAGGAAGAGCGACCCCACGCCCAGCGCCGGGACGGCGTACGACGTCATGCTCACCTGGGACAGCTGTGTACGGACCTCGCGTCGCGTCTCCTTGCGCTCCTCCAGCGTCTCCGTCAGGTTCCGCAGGGCGCTCACCACCTGGCCGCCGGCCCGGTTGGACAGCACCAGCGTGGTCACCAGGACGACCAGTTCGCGGGACGGGAGGCGTTCCGCCAGCTCGCCGAGGGCGTCGTCCATCGAGGCGCCCAGCGCCAACTGGTTGGACACCTTGGCCAGTTCCTCGCCCGCCGGGGCCTCCAGCTCCTCCGCCGCCAGGCCGATGGCGGTGCGCAGGGCGAGGCCCGCGTGGGCCGCGTTCGCCAGGATGCGGGCCAGTTCGGGGAGTTGGTTGATGAACCGCTCGATGCGCTTCTGGCGTTGCCAGTTCAGGAACTGCATCGCCGCCCAGACGCCCAGCAGACCCGCGATCGGGCCGAAGAAGGGGGCCAGGGTCGCCTGGCCGACCAGCCACAGGCCCGCCACCGTAGCCAGCATGTAGACGAAGAACTCGCCCGGCGTGACGTCCAGGCCCGTCGCCACCAGCCGCAACTCCAGCCGCTTGCCCAGTTTCGTACGGCGCAGGCGGCGGTCCAGGTCGGCGAAGCGGCGCCGGCGACCGGCTCCGGTGATCTGGCCGGCGGAGGTCAGACGCTCGACGAGGGCCTGGCGCTGGGCCCGGCCGGCGGCGTGGACGTGTACGCCCGCCACTGCCAGGGCGCAGGTCAGCAGGGCGACGCCGGTCGTGAGCGTGATGCGGGTCTGGAGGTCCATCAGCGGGGTCCTACCTGGCTTCTCGGGTGGCGAGCTCGAGTGGGGACTGGGCGACGCCGAAGGCCTGGGGTATCGGCTGGCTCGCCATGTAGAGGCGGTCGGCGGTGCGGCGCGGGAGGGGGAAGTACGCGAAGGCGCCGTGGACGCGGCCGTCCGGCGTCATGGGCTGGGCGTGGAAGCGGGCCACCGTCGCCAGCCGGTACGGCTCCGCCCCGTGGCTGTCCAGGATCGCGATCTCGGTGATCCTGCGGGCGCCGTCCGGGAACCGGGTCAGCTGGATGATCACGTCCACCGCGCTGTTGATCTGGTCGTGCAGCGCCTCGAAGGGGACCGACACGTCGGACATGGACGCGAGGGTCTTCAGCCGCATCAGGGCGTCCTCCGCGCTGTTGGCGTGCACGGTGGCGAGGGAGCCGTCGTGGCCGGTGGACATCGCCTGGAGCATGTCGAGGGACTCGCCGCCGCGGACCTCGCCGACGACGATGCGGTCGGGGCGCATCCGCAGGGAGTTGCGGACCAGGTCCCGGATGCTGACCTGGCCCTTGCCCTCGACGTTCGGCGGCCGCGACTCCAGCCGGATGACGTGGGCCTGCTGCAGCTGGAGTTCGGCGGAGTCCTCGATGGTGATGATGCGCTCGGCCTCGGGGATCAGGCCCGACAGCGCGTTGAGCAGCGTCGTCTTTCCTGTGCCCGTCGCTCCCGAGACGATGATGTTGAACTTCGCCTGCACCAGCCCGGCCAGCAGATACACCATCGGCTCGTCGAGCGAGCCCAGGCCGGTCATCTCGTGCAGGGTGAAGGAGCGGGGGAAGCGGCGGATCGTCAGGGTCGCGCCGGTGAGCGACAGGGGCGGGATGATGACGTTCACGCGCTCGCCGGACGGCAGGCGCGCGTCCACCATCGGGTTCGACTCGTCGACGCGCCGGTTCACCGTCGAGACGATCCGCTCGATGGTCTGCATCAGCTGGTCGTGGGAGGGGAAGCGGAGCGGCAACTGCTCGACGCGGCCGCCTCGTTCGACGAAGATCGCGTCCGGGCCGTTCACCATGATCTCGGTGATCGACGCGTCTTCGAGCAGCGGCTCCAGGATGCCCAGGCCGAGTGCCTCGTCGACGACCCTCCGGATCAGCTGCGAACGCTCGACCGTGGACAGGACCGGGCCCTCACGGCTGATGATGTGCCCGAGGACTCGCTCAAGGCGGGCCCTGCGCTCGGCCGCGGCCAGCGAACTCATCTCCGCGAGGTCGATCTCCTCCAGGAGCTTGGCCCGGTACGAGGCGACCAGGTGACCGTCCTCGCCCCGGCCGGCGTTCTCCTCCGGGGCGTTGATGCGTGACCTCAGACTCATGTGGATCCTCGTTCAGTGGTCGAGCGGCATGGTCGCGGTCTTCTGGGCGGCATCGAAGTTCCAGCCGGGGACGATCGACGGGATCTCGACGGTGGCCGTGACGGTGACCGCGTCGCCGCCGGCCGCCTCCGAGCAGGCGGTCCCGTCGGCGAGCCAGCCGCTGACCGCGTTCTGGCACCCTTCCTGTGCGGCACCGGGTTCGAGCGAGGCGGCCCGGGCCCCCGCCCTGGCCGCCGTACCGGCCTGCTGGGCGGTGTAGGCGATGAGCCCGACCTGGATGCCGGCCATGGCGACGAGGATCAGGATCGGGATGAACCCGAGGTACTCGATGGCGACCTGACCGCGGTCGCGGCCCGCACGGCGGGGGAAGAGCCGGTACGACATCTCAGTCCTTCTCCTCCTGCACGGCCCCCGCATGGCCCTCCACCGGGAACGGGAAGCCGATGGAACCGGGGAATAGGACGGGCACCTGGAGGGTCACGTCGGCTGTGACATAGCCGCCGCTCGCGTTGCACTCCACAGTGGCGCCCCCCTGCCATGAATCCGGAAGGTGCTGCAGCCCTGCTTCCGCGCAGGCCGACTGCCCCTCCGACGCCGTCGCCGCCCGCACCGCCTCGTCCGCAGCATTCCCCGCGAGGGTGAACGTGTACCCCAGCAGCACGCACTGCCACAGCAGCACCAGCGTCAGGATGATCAGCGGCGTCATGCCGAGGAACTCGATGGTCACCTGGCCCCGGTCGTCCCTGAGCCGGCCCTTGTCCCCGCGCCCCCTCACCTCCCGATCTCCTTCCGGCGCCGGAAGGTCAGCGCGGCCCGGTCCCCGCCCCGCGCCCGCCCGTTGCGGCGCTGCACGGCTGCCTCGGTGCCCTTGACCAGGCCCAGTTCTCCCGCGAGCGCCCACAGGGCCTGCTTGACCGTCCCCCGGTTGTCCAGCTCGTGCACCCGGCCGGCGTCGACGGCGCCCTGGAGTTCCTTGAAGTTGGCGGGGATCGCGGTGGCCGCGACCGACGTGCCGGTGATCCGCTGGATCAGGGCGGGCTGGATCTCCGTACCGCGCGAGTGGCGGTTGACGACGATCATGGTTTCCTCCGCCTTGCGGATCTGCAGGCGGTCCCACATCCGGACCGTGCGCTTGGCGCCGCGCACCGCGACCACGTCCGGGGTGGTGACGAGGAGGGCCGTGTCGGCCATCTCCACGGCCGCCGCGCTCGCACCGCTCAGTTGGGCGCCACAGTCGACGACGACGACCTCGTAGCGGGAGCGCAGGGCGGTGACGACATGGCGGGCGGCGCGGTCGGTGACCTCCTCGCCGCGTTCGCCGTCGCCGGGAGCGAGGAGCAGTGCCACCCCCGTGTCGTGCCGGAACACCGCGTCCGCCAGCACGCGCGGCGTGATGTCGCTGATGGCGGCGAGGTCGACGACCGAGCGGCGGAACTGGATGTCCAGGTAGGACGCGATGTCGCCGGTCTGGAGGTCCATGTCGAGCAGGGCGGTGCTGCGGCCCGACGCCTGGGCCGCGAGGGCCAGTTGGATGGCCGTGAGGGTGGCGCCCACGCCGCCCTTCGCGCCGCTCACCGTCACGACGGTGCCGCCGACGCCGCTGAACACATCGCCGCCGGCGCCCAGATGCCGCCGTACGCCCACCGACCACTGGGCGACCGCGTGGACACGGCTGGCCAGTTCCTCGTAGTGCAGCGGCAGGGCGACCAGGCCCCGGGCGCCGTAGTCCATGGCGGCCTGGAAGAGGCCGGGGCTCGCGTCGGACGTCACGAGGATGACGCCCACCGCCGGGAAGCGCAGCGCGACCTCACGGATGAGCTCCAGGGCCGGGACGGGGCCGATGCGCTCGTGGACGACGACGACCTCGGGCAGTTCGTCGATGGACTCGGCGGCCAGGCGCGCGAGGGTGTCGACGAGTTGGGTGGAGTCGGTGACCGGGGCCACCGGCTCGGCGTCGGGGAGCTGGCTGAGCAGCGTCGTGAGGGACCGGACCGCGTCCGCGTCGCCGACGGCCGGGAGGATCCTCGTGGGCATGGGGGCCTCTCACTTGTCCTTGGCGAGTTCGTAGGTGCGGTCCGTCGCGGAGATGTCGGAGTCGGCGCCGGGTGCCACCAGGGCGAGCCGGACCTCGTCGGCGAAGGACTCGGCGTAGGTGATGCGCTGGGCGTCGACGGTGCGCAGGGCGAAGGTGATCGGGACGGCCTCGGTGGGCTGCCGGTCCCGGTCGTCCGCGTCGGGTCGCAGGGAGGTCAGCTTGCCCACGTCGATGACGCGGGCGTTCTCGACGATGAGCTTGGACTGGTCGGGGTCGCCGTCGCGCTGTCCCTCGAAGGTGGCGTAGACGTTGACCGTGGAACCCGGGGTGATCTTGCCGGCCACACCTGTCGCCGCGTCGATCATGATGGCGAGTTCCTGCTCGCCCTGCTGGAGGGCGGGCTGGTCGACGATCATGTCGCTCTGCAGCAGGGAGCCCTCGAGCAGTCGCGTGACGGCGATCTTGCCCTGGATCTCACGGAGGTTGGTGACCGCGTTCTCGGACAGCCACCGCTCGGGCATCTCGATCTTCTCGAACTGGGCCGCGCTGAGCGGGGTGTAGGGATCCACGTTCCGCTTGAGCCGGTACGCGGTGACCTCCGGCCCGACCTTGGACTTCACGTCGTTGATGACGGACAGGACACCGGCGAAGGCGCCGAGGGCGCAGACGACCGACAGGAGCAGGAGTATCACGCCGCGGCGCTGACGGGAGTTCATGAACCGTGCAACCTCATTGGGGGAATCGGTCGGGTGCGGTCGGAGTGGGGTCGGTCGGGGTCGGGGCTGCCGTGACGGCCGGGGGTGCCGGTCAGCCCGCGCGGGCCGGTTGCTCGTGAGTGGGCGGGGTGGCGGAGCAGAAGACGCAGCGATCGCCGATGACGTCGATGCCGCACCAGTGACAGGAGTTCTGCCGTACCGAGGTGACGAGCTGGTAGAGCACCGAGAGGTCGGGCAGGTAGGCGCAGAACTCGATCAGCCGGGGCGTGCCCCACCAGGTCGTCGACTCGGCGGGCAGGACCACCTCGCGCAGGCCCTGCGCGTTCCAGGACTTGGCGAGGCCCGCGGTGACCCAGTCGGACTGGAGCTGCCCCTGGGCGACCAGCATCGAGGTGCCGAACTCCGGGCCGGGGAGGGTGACGCCGGGGGCGATGCGGACGAGTTGCGGGGCCGGGTGGGCGAGGACGCCGAACTGGCTGCCGGGCATCCAGGACTTGGCGTGCGACTTGAGGTCCACGGGGACGCGGTCCAGCTTGGCGACCGAGCCGAGGAGGGCTCCGGCGTGGATGTAGTGGGTGAGCAGCCGGCCGGCCGAGGCGAGGACGCCGGGACTGAGGTCGCAGGAGGCCAGCTGCCGCAACTGCCGGGCCAGGACGGCGAGTCCGAGCGGGGGCAGTTCGGGCCGGAACACCGCGATACGGTCGCTCTCCAGCAGGGACCGTACGGTGTGCAGTCGCTGCTGGACGCCACGGGGAACGGCCTGCGAGCAGACGACCACGACATGCCCGTGCTGCTCGATCAGCGTCTGCATGCCCGCCAACGACCGTTCCAGGGGCTCCCGGTCGAGGTCCTGGAGCACGACGGCGGGCACGGTTCGCTCGTCCTGCGCCGGTAGCGCCATGTCGGCGCTGGTCACGGCAATGGCAGTTGGCACGCGCAGCTCCCCGCTTCCCGCCCGGTCCGGTGCACGGGTGTTACTCCGGTGCACCGAGATGACTTCATTGCGTGACTATCTCAGCACTGTATCCACGGCTTGATGACCGGAGAACAGCGTTTCTGTAGCCGGGAAGGAACTCGCCTCGCACAACTCACGCCAAAACGGGGCAGGTTGCGCACACCAATCCTCCATGACCGGAATCTCTTGACAGCTGGATTGGTCTGGACCAACTTGGTTGACATGTTCATACACAGAGCACACGGGCGTCGCGGACGAGCGGCGTCCCGCACCGGCGGACCGGCCCGCCTGTGGGCGGCAGCCATCACCTCCGCCCTCTCCCTCACCCTCATCGGCGCGGGCCACGCGTCCGCCGCGGACGTCAACAACGCCAGGAACGCCGGCTTCGAGTCCGGCCTGAGCAACTGGACGTGTTCCGCGAACAGCGGGACGACCGTCTCCTCACCGGTGCACGGCGGCTCGAGTGCGCTGAAGGCGACACCGGCCGGGCAGGACAACGCCCGGTGCAGCCAGACGGTGGCCGTGAAGCCCAACTCGACGTACACGCTGAGCGCCTGGGTCCAGGGCGGCTACACCTACCTCGGCGTCACCGGCACGGGCACGACGGACGTCTCGACCTGGACGCCGGACTCGGCGTCGTGGAAGCAGCTGTCGACGACCTTCAGCACCGGCGCCTCGACGACCTCCGTGACCCTCTACACGCACGGCTGGTACGGGCAGGCCGCGTACTACGCGGACGACGTGTCGGTGTACGGCCCCGACGGCGGTGGGGGCACCGACCCCTCCCCCACGATCCCCGGCGCGCCGAGCGGGCTCTCGGTGTCGGGCACGACCTCCTCGTCCGTCTCACTGGCCTGGAACACCGTCTCGGGCGCGACCGGCTACAACGTCTACCGCAGCGGCACCAAGGTCACCGCGGTCACCGGCACCTCCGCGACCGTGACCGGGCTCGCGGCCTCGACGTCGTACTCCTTCCAGGTCACGGCGACCAACGCGGCCGGTGAGTCGCCGAAATCGGCGGCGGTGACGGGTACGACGAACAACCCGACCGGGCCGGGCCCCGCCCTGCCCAAGCACGCGGTGACCGGCTACTGGCAGAACTTCAACAACGGCGCCACGGTCCAGAAGCTCGCCGACGTGCAGTCCCAGTACGACATCATCGCCGTCGCCTTCGCGGACGCGACCTCGACGCCGGGCGCGGTGACGTTCAACCTGGACTCGGCCGGGCTGGGCGGCTACACCGTCGACCAGTTCAAGGCGGACATCCGGGCGAAGCAGGCGGCCGGGAAGAAGGTCATCGTCTCGGTGGGCGGCGAGCGCGGCACGGTCGCGGTGAACGACGCCGCGTCGGCGACGAACTTCGCGAACTCCGTGCACTCGCTGATGCAGACGTACGGCTTCGACGGCGTCGACATCGACCTGGAGAACGGCCTCAACGCCACCTACATGACGCAGGCCCTGCGGTCCCTGTCGGCCAAGGCGGGCTCGTCGCTGATCATCACGATGGCCCCGCAGACCATCGACATGCAGTCGACGTCGAACTCGTACTTCCAGACGGCCCTGAACATCAAGGACATCCTCACCGTCGTCAACATGCAGTACTACAACAGCGGTTCGATGCTGGGCTGCGACGGCAAGGTCTACAGCCAGGGCTCGGTGGACTTCCTGACCGCCCTGGCCTGCATCCAGCTGGAGGGCGGCCTCGCCCCGTCCCAGGTGGGTCTGGGCCTGCCGGCGTCGACGCGGGGCGCGGGCAGCGGGTACGTGGCGCCGTCCGTCGTGAACAACGCCCTGGACTGCCTGACCAAGGGCACGGGGTGCGGTTCCTTCAAGCCGTCCAGGACCTATCCCGACCTGCGCGGCGCGATGACCTGGTCGACGAACTGGGACGCCACGGCGGGCAACGCCTGGTCGAACGCGGTCGGGCCGCACGTCCACGGGCTGCCGTAGCGGCGCCGGACGCCGTCACCTTATCGGTCGGTAATGGCCAAGTACCCAGGCCAGCTGCGGGAACCACTCCTGCAGCCGCGTCCTGGGCTTGGCCTCCACCACGCACTCGTAGAACCGGCCGTCCATGTGGACCACGGCGACCATCAGGGCCTTGCCGTCGGGGCTCGCCTTGTAGTGGACGCCGCCGATCTCGGGCCAGCGGAACTCGATCGTGAGCCCGGACATCTCGAAGACGACACCGGAGGCGTCGACGACGACCGCGTTGCGCTTGTCCACGGCCAGGAACTCCGGGCCGGCCGGAACCGGCTGGGGCGGCACCGCCTGAGGCGGCATCGGCTGGGGCGGCACCGGCTGGCCCGGGACCGGGGCGTACGGGGGCTGGGCGGGCGGGTACTGCGGCGCGTACTGCGGTGGGGGCGGACCGAAGCCCGGCACGGGCGGTGGGGGCGGCTGCTCAGTCATCCGTGGTGTCCTCGGTCCTGTCCTTGCCCTGGCTGTGAACTTCTCGGCGCTGCGGTGAAACATTCTCCCTGCCCCGCCGCATCAGTGAAGTGAGGGCCCCACCGACGGCCGGCACAGCAGCAGGGGGACGGAATGAGACAGGCCCGCGCCGACGACTACGCGGAGTTCGCGGTGGCCAGGGCCGGGCATCTGTACCGGTCCGCCTGTCTGCTGACCGCCGGGGACACCCACCTCGCCGAGGACCTCGTCCAGGAGACCCTCGGCCGGATCTACGTCCGCTGGGGACGGGTCTCCCGGGTGGACAACCCGGCCGGGTACGCGCAGACGGTCCTCACCCGCACCTTCCTCGCCCACCAGCGCCGGCGCAGCAGCACCGAGCGCGCCACGGCCACATTCCCCGACCGGCCGGCGGACAGCGGCGGCCACGGCGACCTGTCGCTGCGGCTGACCCTGCTGCAGGCGCTCGCCCGGCTGCCCGCCAAGGACCGGGCCGTGGTCGTCCTGCGGTACTGGGAGGACCGGTCCGTGCAGGAGACCGCCGACGCGCTGAACGCCAGTTCCGCGGCGGTGCGGACGCGGTGCACCAGGGCGCTCGGCCGCCTGCGGGAGCTGCTGGGCGAGGACCTCGGCGAGTACGCGGCTCCCTGACCCACGGCCCTCTCCTTCCCGACCCAACCCTGAGAAACGGTGGTTTCACCATGCCTGTGGAACACGACGAGGAGCAGTTCGAGGGGCGGCTCGGTCACGCCCTGCACGATGCCGGTGACCGCTTCGACGCCGACCGGACCGCGCTCGTCGCCGCCGGTCTGACGCGGGGCCGCCGGCTGCGGCTGAGGCGGCGGGCCGCGATGGCGGGAGGCGTTGCCGGGATCGCCCTCGTGGGGGTGGGCGGGGCGCTGCTGGTGCCGTGGGGCGGCACTCGCGCCCCCCAGCCGTCGAGCTCCGACGTGGCCGAGCAGCCGTCCGGCACCCCGGCCCCCGCCCCCGTGACGGCCCGCGACCTCATCGCGACCCTCGAAGAGCTGCTCCCCGAGGGCAAGGTCAGCGCGCAGGAGGCGCGGGGCGCCACGGACGAGTTGCTGCCGCCGTACATCCGTCTCGTCCACGACGACGGCAAGGGCCCTGCGGCCATCGGCGTCAGCCTCAACCGGATCGAGCCCGGCAGCGACCAGGCCCGGCAGACCACCGACTGCCCGGACAAGGCGCTTGTCCCGCACGACAGTTGCGTCTCCACCCGGCTGTCCGACGGCTCCCTGCTCAAGATGTTCCAGGGCTACGAGTATCCCGACCGGCGCGTCGACACCAAGCTGTGGTCGGCCGACCTGCTCACCCCGACCGGCCAGCACATCTCGGTCAGCGAATGGAACGCGGCCGCCGAGAAGGACGCGCCGGTCAGCAGGAGCGAACCGCCCCTGTCCACCGACCGGTTGAAGGCCCTGGTGACGGCCGAGGTCTGGCGCGGGTACGTCGACTCGATTCCCGAGGATTCCAGGAGGCCGACGGCCACGCCGAGCACCCCCGCCGAGCCGACGGTCGAGGCGGTCCTGGGCACGCTCGTGCCGCTGCTGTCCAAGGACGCGAAGGTCGTCGAGAAGGGCAGCGACTACTCGTACGTCGTGGTCGACGACGGCAAGGGCAGGAGCTACGTCCAGATCGACGTCCAGCACAGCATGGGAGACGTGGCGGGCGAGCTCTTCGGCGACGACGCCGAGGAACTGGCCGACGGCACGTTGGTCTCCTTCCGGCCGAGCGGCGGCGACAAGGGCGTCGAAGGCGCCGTGATGTGGACCGTCGACACGCTGCGCACGGACGGCTTCCGCGTCGCCGTCAGCGCCTTCAACGCCGGGACCCAGCACGGCGCCCCCAGCCGCGAGACCCCCGCCCTGACCGAGAAGCAGCTGCGGGAGATCGCCCTCAGCCCGCGGTGGGACGCGTTCCGTTAGACGAAGTCCGCTAGAAGAAGTCCGCCCACGGCTGGTCCCAGACCTGCTTCACGCACAGCACCAGGAACAGCAGGCCCGCGACGGCCAGCATGACGTTGCTGATCGGCCCGTTGCGCCACTGGGCCGGAGTGCGGGAGGAGTTGAGGAGCCAGATCAGCGTGCCGGCGAGGAAGGGCAGGAAGGCAGCGCCCAGCACGCCGTAGATGATGATCAGGCGGAAGGGCTCGCCCTGGAAGAGCAGGACCATGGGCGGGAAGGTCAGCCAGAGCAGGTAGGCGCGGAAGGACCAGGAGCGCTCCCGCTGGCCGGAGGCGACCTCCTCGCCCTTCAGCGCCTCACCGGTGCGGTAGCGGGCCACGAAGTCCGCGAACATCAGGCTCACGCCGTGCCAGACGCCGATGAGGGAGGTGAAGGAGGTGGCGAAGAAGCCGATCAGGAAGAACTTGGCCGTCGCCGTGCCGTATTCGTCCTCCAGGATGTCACCGAGCTGGATCAGCCCCTTGTCGCCGCTGGCGATGGCGACGTTCGCGGAGTGCAGCAGCTCGGCGCCGACGAACAGCATCGAAATGACGAAGATGCCGGTGGTGGCGTAGGCGACGCGGTTGTCCAGCCGCATGACCTTCATCCAGCCGGTGTTCGTCCAGCCCTTGGCGTTGACCCAGTAGCCGTACGCGGCAAGGGTGATGGTGCCGCCGACGCCGCCGATGAGGCCGAGGGTGTTGAGGATCGAGTCCTTCTCGTCGGGCAGGACGGGCAGCAGGCCCGCGAAGGCGTCGCCGAGATTGGGCGTGACGCGGATCGCCAGGTACACCGTCACCACGAACATGACGCCCACCAGGACCGTCATGACCTTCTCGAAGACGGAGTACTTGTTGAACCAGACGAAGACCAGGCCGACCAGACCGCAGGCGATGGCCCACCATTCGAGGTCCATCACGTTCGGGAACAGCGCCTGCAGTGGCAGCGCACTCGACGACATCGCCGCCGCGCCGTAGACGAAGCCCCAGATCACGACGTAGGCCGCGAAGAACCAGGTGGTCCAGCGGCCCAGGCTCGCCCAGCCGTCGAAGAGGGTGCGGCCGGTGGACAGGTGCCAGCGGCCCGCCGCCTCGGCGAGGGAGATCTTGACCAGGCAGCCGATGATCGCGGCCCAGAGCAGGGTGTAGCCGAAGTTGCTGCCCGCGATGAGGGTGGCGACCAGGTCGCCGGCGCCGACGCCGGTCGCGGCGACGACGATGCCGGGGCCGATGTACCGCCAACTGGACTTACGTGGCCGGGATTCCGCTTCGCCGACCTGTGATGCCGCTGTGTTTCCCGTGGTGTCCGCCATGAGGGTCAAGAAATCTCAAAGGTGCCGGGGGGACAAGAGGGCGTGCGCGATCTCCACCCAATGTGCTCACCAGGGTTTGAAGCCGCAGTCGTCCGACCCGCATGTGCCGAGCTCGAACCACACCGTCTTGCCCGGCCCGTCCTGATGACAGCCCCAGCGCCGGGAGAGCGCATCCACCAGGAACATGCCCCGGCCGCTCTCCGAGGCCCCCGCGTCCAGCACGACCGGAACGCGGCAGCCGCCGTCGCGGACCTCGCAGCGCAGGATTCCGTGCGCTGCGGACAGGGTGAGCCCGAAGCGGCTCGCCGAGTGCCGTACGGCGTTCGTGGCCAGCTCGCTCACCAGCAGCTCGGCCACGTCCACCAGCTCGTCACGGTCCGCGAGCCCCCACCCCTCCAGCTGCCGGCGGACCTCCGCGCGGGCCTCACGGACGGCGGAGGGACGGGGGTCGTACTCGACGCTCAGGTGCCCTGCCCCCAGGGGCGGTTGGGGATAGGAGCCGAACGAGCCGTACGGGTGACCGGGATCAGGGAAGCGCGCCCCGTGGAGGTGCAGCATGGGTCCACAGTGGCTCGCGCGCGGGCGCCGCGCACGGGGAGGAATACCTGATTCCATACCTGCACCGGTTCGCCGCCGCGGGGCTGCGCGGGCTCCGTTACCCGTACTGCAGCCGTACGCTCGTCCCCTCCCCTTCGTCGCGTACATCCACGTACGCGCACACCTGCCTGGCGAACCACAGCCCCTGCCCGGGTTCCAGTTCCGCGCTCGGCGGCGGTACGAAGCCGGCCAGCGGGTCGTCCACGCGGCGGGCCGTGCGCAGTTCGCACACGCACGCCGGGGCCTCGCCCCACAGCAGGGCGCCGTCGAGCGGGCCGAGCGCGGCGGCCGCCTCGGTGACGGCCAGGGCGAACAGCTCCGCGTCCGCGGCGGTCAGCCCCTGGGCGGCCGCCCAGCCGCGGACCGTGTCGGCCGTGGGCGCCGGGCCGGGAAGCCGCTCCGCGTCGGCGGGAAGCGGTGGCAGCGGTACGGCGTCGAGTTCGGCGGCGAGCCGTACCGGGTCCTCGTACACGTCGGTGTCGGGGTGGGCGCGGCGGGCGGCGGCGACGATCACCGGGCCCGCGACGCGGGCGTCGTAGGCGCATAGGGCCGTCGTCGCGAGCGGGGCGAAGAGCAGGTTGGCGAGGGCCTCGTAGCGGATCCACTCGGCGGTCTCCCGCGGGGAGCGGCCCGCGCGGCCGTTCCAGACGGGCTCCATGAGCAGATGGATACGGCCGCCGGGGCCGGCGTTCGCCGCGAGGTAGCCGGCGCCCTGGGCGACCGCGTTGGCGGCGGAGCCGGTGTACCACTCGGTGTGCGGGACGAGGCCGACGCTTTTGGCGTCGCTGCCGAGGGCGTCGCGCAGGAGGTCCAGGTTGTCGGGGGCGGCGATGGCGACGGGCGGCGGTTCGGCGGGGGCGGCGAGGGCTTCGGTGAGGAAGGGCAGGGCCGTGGCGAGGAACTCGTCGTCGGAGGCGAAGACGGCCATGCGGTGGTCGAAGTGGCTGTGGGGTGGGGCCGGTTGGATGGTCATGGGGGTGCGCTCTCCTCGGGGCTGGTTGTCGGGGCGAAGGTGCCGAGGGCCCGATGGCCGGGCGTCTCAGCGTTGGGCCGCCACCCAGGCCGCGATCTGGCTGCGGTTGCTGAAGCCGAGCTTGCCGAGGATGCGTTCCACATGGCCCTCGGCGGTACGGCGGGCGATGACCAGACGGTCGGCGATCTGCTGGTTGGCGAGTCCCTGGGCGACGAGTTCGGCGACCTCGGTCTCGCGGCGGGTGAGGCGGATGCCGGTCGTGGCGTGGGGCGATCCGGGGCGGCCGGCGTTCGGTTTGCGCGGGTGGGCGGGCCGGTGCGGATGTCTGCGGTCGTGCACGGCGTAGTCGACGGCCTGCGCGAGTTCGAGGCCGAGGCCGCGTTCGTACGCCCGTCGGAAGCCGGGTTGGCCCAGGGCCTCGCGGGCCCGGGTCTCGCTGTCGTGGCGGGTGGACTTCAGGGCCGCCGAGCCCCAGCGGTCGCGGTCGATGCCGGCCCAGGTGTGGTCGGCGGCGCCCAGCAGGACGGCGGCCCGCTCATGGGCGCCCGTCTCCGCGGCGGCGCGGGCCAGCAGGTCGATGGTGAGGGCGATGCCGATGACGTCGTGGACGGCGAGTTTGAGGCGCAGGGCGTGGCGGGCGTGGTGCTCGGCCCGGCGCCAGTCGCCCCGCACGGTGTGGGCCAGGGCGAGCATCCGCAGGACGTACGAGTGCACCCACTCCTCGCCGTGCAGTTCGCACATCCGCCGGGCCCGCTCGCAGACCTCGACGGCGCGGTCCGCCTCGCCCAGGAAGCCGAGCGTGCAGGCGAGTTCGACCTGGTCGAGGCCGTACAGGCTGAGGTGCTGGCCGGGGACGGGGCCGCGGACGACGCTCGCCTCGAAGTGCTTCAGCGCGGTCGGCAGGTCGTCCATGAACAGGGTGATGACCCCGATGACGTACTCGGCGTGCGCCGCCTCCGCCTCGTCGTCGAGGTCTCGGGCCAGGGTGTGGGCATCCTGGGCCAGGGCGAGGCCGGCGGTGAGGTTGTGGGTGGCGGCGGCGAGGAGGCCGGCGATCCACAGTCCGCGTGCGCGTTCCCGGGTCGGTTCCGGGTTGGCGGCGAGGGCGCGGTCGAGCCAGTGGCGGCCTTCGCGCGGGGCGCCGCAGGCGTGCCAGTAGAACCACAGGGTGCCGGCGAGGCGCAGGCCCGTGAGGCCTTCGCCGGGAGTGGTGAGGCTGAAGTCGAGGGCGGCGCGGAGGTTGTCCTGGTCGGCGCGGAGGCGGGCGACGATCTCGCGCTGTCCCGGGCCGAACCAGGCCCGTTCGTAGGCGATGGCGCGCCGCAGCATCCGGTCCCGCTGGCGGCGGCGGGCCGCGGGCTCCTCGCCGGGGAGTCGGCGCAGGCGGTCCAGACCGTAGTGGCGAAGGGTGTCGAGGAGGCGGTAGCGGGTGCCGGTCGGGCCGGACTCGCGGGCCAGTACGGACTTGTCGACGAGGCCGGTGATGGCGTCGAGGACGTCGTAGGGCTGCATGCGGGGAGTGGTGGCGCCCCGGGGCTTCTCGCCCCCGCCAGGGGCTCCGCCCGGGCTCCCCGCCGCCGGCCGACCGACCTCGCCCGCCGGCCAACCGACTTGGTCACCCAGGAGGCTCTCTTCGCCCCTCCCCCCGGCCACCCAGGAAGTACGCCCCGCCCCGCCGGTGGGCCCACTCCACCGTGCACCGACCCCGTCCCGGCCCGCACCGCCGACGCCCGGCGTCATCGCTCCTGCCCTGTCGCCCCACACCCCCGCCCGCCAGGCCGCCATGCCCGTCCCCTCGGCACACGCCGCGGCCGGCCCCTCCCCACCCGCGCCCCCGACACGCCCCGCCGCCACGTCCACCCCATCGCCACGGACCCCCCTCGGCCACTCCGCACCGGCGCCGACGCGGCCCGCCGAACCGCCCCACGCCGCCGCACCCACACCCGCCGCACCCACACCCGCCGCCCCCTCCCCACCCACGCACTCCGCCCCCGCGCCCTCCCCCGGGCCGCCCGCGAAACACACCCCCCGGCCGGCCCTCTCCTCGCCCGAGGCCACCTCCTGCGCCGACTCCAGTCGGCGTGCGGACTCGTGGCTCGGGGGCGGGCCGCCCCGGTCCGCGCTCCCCTCCTCCGCCTCGCCCTCCGTGCACACCACCTCCGCCGTCTCCAGATCGAAACTCCCCGCCAGGACCGACAGCCGCGCCCACACCAACTGCTCCCGCTCGGTGCACAGTTCGTGGCTCCAGTCGACCGCTGCCCGCAGGGTCTGGTGGCGGGGCAGGGCCGCGGGACTGCCGCCGGTGAGGAGGCGGTAGCGGTCGTCGAGGCGGTCCAGGACCTGGTCGACGTCGAGGACGCGCATGCGGACGGCGGCGAGTTCGATGGCCAGGGGGAGGCCGTCGAGGCGGCGGCAGAGGCGGGCGACGGCCGCGCGGTTGGCGGCGGTCAGGCGGAAGCCGGGGACCACGGCGGCGGCCCGGTCGGCGAAGAGGGCCAGGGCCGGGCAGCCCTCGGGCGAGGACAGGTCGCCGTCCGGGTCGGGGACCGGCAGGGGGCGTACCTCCAGGAGGTGTTCCTCGGTGAGGCCCAGGCGGTGGCGGCTGGTGGCGAGGATCCGTACGCCGGTCGTGCCGTGCAGCAGCGCCGCGGCGAGTTCGGCGCAGGCCGGCAGCAGATGCTCGCAGTTGTCGACCAGCAGGAGCAGCCGACGGTCCCTCAGCTGTTCCACCAGCGCCCGAAGCGGCGGCTGCGCGGAGTGGTCGTGCAGGTCGAGCGCGTCGGCGGCGGCGAGCGGGACGAGCGCCGGGTCGTCCAGACCGGAGAGGTGCAACAAACGCACGCCGTCCGGGAAGGTGCGCCGTACCCCGGCCGCGATCCGTGCGGCGAGGCGGGTCTTGCCGACGCCGCCGGGTCCGGTCAGTGTGACCAGCCGGGTCCTGGCCAGCAGCTCGCGACCGGCCGCGAGTTCGCCACGCCGGTCGACGAAGCTGGTCGTCTCGACCGGCAGATGGTGATCCCGTCGTGGCGCTGATCCGCCCATGATCAGCCGTTCCTGTGGGGGTGGTGTCGAAAGGAGCCGGAGAGCCCGGGAGTCGACGGCAAGGGAGTCGGGGAGCCGGAGGGTGCGCCGGTCCCCACCATGCCGCCGCACCCACCGGTCCCCCCTTGCGCGGAACCTCACCCTCCCCCGGCCCCGAGCCGGCATGCACACCCGGCTCACACCCCCGGGTGGACTTCACGCGGGACCGCTCCCGACGGAACCGCCCCGCGTACACTGCGCGGCTGATTTTCGGGTGGTTCACGCCAACAACCAGAGTGTCGCTCTTGACCTGTCCATGCCACCGCCGGACGATGAGCGACGCCACACCCGCACCACGTCCGTACGTCGCACTGAACCCCACCCCCACTCCCACAAGGAGAATTCATGCGACTTCGCATCCGCGGCTCAAGCGGCCGCAGCGGCAGACGTACCGCCGCCCTCGCCGCACTGCTCGCCCTCGCGCTCGCCGCGCCCCTCTCCGCGAACGTGTCCGCCAACGCCGACAGCGCTGCCAAGCCGGCCCCCACGGCCGACGACGTCCGGCAGTACGAGGTCCACATCCACTCGACCGCCAAGGACCGCACGGCGCTTCAGCAGGCCGGCGTGACCGTGGACGAGGCCGACTCCCACGGCGTCGTCGTCTCCGGCCGGGCGGACCAGATCAAGAAGCTGAAGGCGCTCGGCTACGAGGTAACCCCGCTCGGCGCGGTCCCCGACCGGTCCGCCGGCGAGGACGACGTCCGCCTGTACGACTTCCCGTCCGGCGACTCGCGCTATCACAACTACGCGGAGATGACGAGCGAGATCAACTCGCTCGTCTCGGCCAACTCCTCCATCGCGAGCCAGCGCGTCATCGGCACGTCGTACCAGGGCCGGAACATCGTCGCCATCAAGATCAGCGACAACGTGGCGAGCGACGAGGCCGAGCCCGAGGTCCTCTTCACGCACCATCAGCACGCCCGTGAGCACCTCACCGTCGAGATGGCGCTCTACCTGCTGCGCGAGCTGACCTCCGACTACGGCAGCGACTCCCGGGTCACCAGCATGGTGAACAACCGTGAGATCTGGATCGTGCCCGACCTCAACCCGGACGGCGGCGAGTACGACATCGCCACCGGCTCGTACCGGTCGTGGCGCAAGAACCGGCAGCCCAACTCGGGTTCGTCGTACGTCGGGACGGACATGAACCGGAACTGGGACTACCGCTGGGGCTGCTGCGGCGGTTCGTCCGGGTCGCCCTCCTCGGACACCTACCGGGGCAGGGCCCCCGAGTCGGCGCCGGAGGTCAAGGTCGTCGCCAACTTCGTACGCAGCCGGGTCGTCGGCGGCGTGCAGCAGATCAAGGCCGGGGTCGACTTCCACACGTACAGCGAGCTGGTGCTGTGGCCGTTCGGGTACACGTACTCCGACACCACGACCGGGATGACGGCCGACGACCGGAACGCCTTCGCGGCGGTCGGGCAGAAGATGGCCGCCAGCAACGGTTACACGCCAGAGCAGTCCAGTGATCTGTACATCACCGACGGCTCGATCGACGACTGGCTGTGGGGCAGCCAGAAGATCTTCGGGTACACCTTCGAGATGTACCCGCGCTCCGGTGGCGGCGGCTTCTACCCGCCCGACGAGGTGATCGAGCGGGAGACGTCCCGGAACCGTGACGCGGTGCTGCAGCTGCTGGAGAACTCCGACTGCATGTACCGGTCGATCGGGAAGGAAAACCAGTACTGCAGCTAGCTACTTGGCGTCGGCTTCCTCGACGTCCGTATCCTCGACGTCCGCTCCCTCGACGGCGTCCGCCTCCTTGGCGTCCCCGTCTTCGAAGTAGGCGTCGAGGACCGCGTCGAGTTGCTCGTCCCACTCCTTGAAGCGGCTCCTGGCCGTCGCCTCGATCTCGATCGGGTACCAGCGGCGGTCGGGAGTGTGCACCGTGACGGTGTATCGCTTCCCGAAGCGCGGGGACTCCGTCTCGATCGCGCCGATCTCGTCCCAGTGGAACTCGCACGTCTGGTCGTCCAGGGAGAGCCGTACGCCCTTGTGGTCGACGACGATACGGGCCCGGCGGTCGGCGGCCTCGAAGACCGGTCCGTCGACAGGGGCGTCCTCGTCGGCCTGGTCGGCGTCCGCGTCGGCCTCATCGTCGGCGTCATCGGCGTCGACGTCCGCCTCGTCCTCGTCGGTGGCTTCGAGATCCGTCTCCTCGGAGTCCCTCACCTCGGCGTCCGTCTCCTCGGAGTCCGTCACGCCGGAAGTGGCCTCCTCGGCCACGTCCTTCTCCTTCACGCCTTCCGGCTTGGCGGACGCGGGTGACGTGAGCCCGGGGATGAAGGCCGGGTCGAACCCGGCGCCTTCCAGGGGCTGGCTGCCTGAACCTATGCGCTGCTCCACAGCGGAGCAGTATGGTCGACAACCCTGTGTCCCGCGCAACCAGCCCCCGCATCGTTACCGGAAGATTCACATGCGGGCGGCCCCCACCAGCGCAGCAGGGGCCGCCAACTTTTCCGGATCGCCGGGCGAACGCCCCGCTAGACGAACAGACTCAGCACCGCCGCCACCACGAACCCGGCGACCGACAGCACGCTCTCCAGCACCGTCCACGTCTTCAACGTGTCCCGCTCGCTGATGCCGAAGTATTTGGCCACGATCCAGAACCCTCCGTCGTTGACGTGGGAGGCGAAGATCGAGCCGGCCGAGATGGCCATGATGACGAGGGC
Organism: Streptomyces sp. NPDC111606; assembly: GCF_055656945.1. NCBI lineage: Bacteria > Bacillati > Actinomycetota > Actinomycetes > Kitasatosporales > Streptomycetaceae > Streptomyces > Streptomyces sp. NPDC111606. Next base: position 343,860 of record NZ_JBVKBY010000002.1, on the reverse strand, counting down.
GACGAAGGGCTGGGAGTGGTCGCCCTCGGTGAGCAGGGGGGCGACGATGCCGGCCGTCGTGACGATCGCGACCGTTGCCGAGCCCTGGGCCACCCGCAGGACCAGCGAGATCAGGTAGGCCAGGACGAGCACGGGGAGGCCGACGTCGTTGAAGGTGTCGGAGAGGGCCTGGGCGACGCCGCTGGCCTTGAGGATGGCGCCGAAGACACCGCCCGCGCCGACGACCAGGAGGATGTTGCCGACCGGCTTGAGCGAGGAAGTCGACACCGTCTCCAGGGACTTGCGCGACCAGCCGCGGCGGATGCCCAGCAGGTAGTAGGCCAGGAGCAGGGCGATCGTCAGGGCCACGAACGGGTTGCCGAAGAACTCGATCACCGAGCGGGTGGTGGAGGGGTCCAGGGCGATCGAGGAGAACGTGGCCGCCAGGATCAGCACCAGCGGCGTACCGATGATGCCGAGGACCGTGCCGAGCGGGACGGGCGTCTCCCGGGGCTCGACGCCGGACGCACGCTGCTCGTCGATGACCGCCTGCTTCGCCTCGGCAGCCGCCTCGACCATGTCCTGCGGTACGGCGACGAAGATGCGCTTGCCGATCCACGCCGAGAACACCCACGCGGCCAGCACCGCCGGGATGCCGCAGACGATGCCCATGAGGATGACCCAGCCCAGCTGGACATGGAGCAGACCGGCCGCCGCGACCGGGCCGGGGTGCGGGGGCAGGAAGGCGTGGGTCATCGACAGGCCTGCCAGCAGCGGCAGGCAGTAGAGGAGGATCGACTTCCCCGAGCGCTTGGCGGCGGCGTACACGATCGGTGCGAGCACGAAGATGCCGACGTCGAAGAAGACCGGTATGCCGAAGATCAGGCCGGTCAGGCCCATGGCGAGAGGGGCTCGTTTCTCGCCGAAGAGGTTGAGCAGCCGGGACGCCAGCACTTCCGCGCCGCCGCTGACTTCGAGGATCGCGCCGAGCATGGTGCCCAGGCCGATGATGATCGCGACATGGCCGAGGATGCCGCCCATGCCGGACTCGATGGTGGACACGGCGTCCGACCGCTGGACGGTGCCGAAGAGTTCGGTGACCGACAGACCCGCCATCAGGCCGACGGCTATGGAGACGGCGAGGAGGGCCACGAAGGGCTGCAGGCGCACCTTGATGATCAGGAAGAGCAGGAGCGCGATGCCGATGGCGGCGACCGTGAGCAGTCCGGCCGTACCGTCGATGAGCAGGAGCAGACCGCCGGTGTGGGGTGGGGTCTCGGCGGGGGCCGATGCGGCGAGGGGGAAGGATATCGGGGACAATTGGGGGTCCTCTGGGTAAGTACATACTGCTTTCGGGCAGGGAGGATCGCGGCACGGCGTCCCGGGGGATGACGGACGCCATGCCGTATGCGGCGTGCGGGAGGTGCTTCAGGCGTCAGCCGAGTACGGCCAGCGCGTCGATCTCGATGAGCAGCCCCGCCGGCAGGCCGACGTACACCGTGGTGCGGGCGGCGGGCGGCTGGGTCAAGCCCTGCTCCTCGAAGTAGGTGTTGTAGATCTCGTTCATCTCGGCGAAGTGGGCCACGTCCGTCAGATAGACGCGGATCATCATCACGTCGTCCCAGGAGGCGCCGCCCTCCTCCAGGATCGCCTTGACGTTGGCGAGGGTCTGGAGGGTCTGCTCGCGCAGGGTGGGGCCGGCGGGCGTCGGGGCCTGGCCCTCGACCGCGGGAAGGAATCCGACCTGACCGGCGACCTGAAGGATGTTGCCCTTCTTCACGCCGTGCGAGAACTTCGCGGGCGGGGTGGTGTGGGTCTTGGGGGTGAGTGCGATCTTCTCGGTCATGCGGAGTCCTTACGGTCCTTGTCGGGGGGCTGCCGGGTTCACGGGGTTTCTGCCGGAGTACTCGCCGCTGATGCCGTCCGCCGTACGGCGCACCAGCGGGAGGAGGGTGAGGAGTTCGTCGGCGGTGACGACGACGTTCGGCGCGGAGACCGACATCGCGGCGACGACGCGGCCGTCGGCGCCGCGGATCGGTGCGGCGACGCAGTTGATGGACTCCTCGTGGCCACCGAGGTCGGTGGCCCAGCCCTGTTCGCGCACCTTCTCCAACTCCCGCAGGAACGCGGGGGCGTTGGGGGTGGAACGGGCCGTGTACATGGGGTAGTCGAGCTTCTCCGCGAGGGCGCGCCGCTCGTGCTCGGGCCGGTCGGCGAGCAGCAGCTTCGCGACGGCGGCGACGGTGATGGCCACGGGCTTGCCGATCCGCGAGTACATCCGCACCGGGTACCGGCTCTCGACCTTGTCGATGTAGAGCACCTCGTCCTCCTCGTAGACCGCGAGGTGGACGGTGTGCCCGCACTGCTCGTTGAGACGGGCGAGGTGGGGGTGGGCGATCTCGCGGATGTCGAGGTTCTCCATCGCCTCCTGCGCGAGGGCGATGAGGCGGGCGCCGAGGCGGTAGCGCTGGTCCGACTGGCGGTAGACGAGGCCGTGCTCGTGCAGGGTGCGCAGCAGCCGCAGCGCGGTGGACTTGTGCACCCCCAGCCGGTCGGCGACCTGACCGAGGTCGGCGGGACCCTCGGCGAGCAGCGGCAGGATGCTGAGCGCACGGTCGACGGTCTGGCTCATGGCGTACGTACCTCCTCGGCGGCCCGCTCAGTGGCTTGCGTCCAGCCGGGGCCGAGTCGAAGTTTCTCCCACTCGAGGTCGTCCAGGGCGACCAGCCGGTCGGCGTGGCTCCGGGAGGGCGGCGCGGCGAGGTCCCCGGAGACGGTGAGCGCGGCGGCGGCCATCAGATGCCCGTGCCGCAACCGCTCCCGAATGCCGAGACCTCGCAGCGTCCCGGAAAGAAAACCGGCAGCAAAGGCATCACCGGCACCGACCGCCGCGACGACGTCGACGTGCAGGGCGGGCACGAAGGTGGTCGTCGACTCGGAGCCGGCCGGGCGGTGGCGGGTCGCGCCGACCGGCGCGGGCGGGGTGCCCTCCTGCTCCGGGCTGGGGACGGCCGCGGCGCCGGGCATGGCCGTACGCTCGAACGCCGTAGCCCCCTGCGCCCCGTCCTTCACGACCAGCACGCCCGGCTCCGGCAGCAGTGCGCGGATCGCCTCCGGGCCGCCGGTGACGCCCCAGGCCGCCTCGGCCTCGTCGGTGCCCACGAAGACCACGTCACAGGCGCGGGCCAGGTCCAGGAGCACGTCGGGGCCGTCGGTGTTCCGCCACAGTCCCGGGCGGTGGTTGACGTCGAAGGAGACGAGCGGGCCGGTGTCCGGCCGCCGGGCGACGAGGTCGCTCAGCAGCTCCAGGCAGGCGTCCGACAGTGCCGCCGTGATTCCCGACAGGTGCAGCACCCGTCCCGCCCGCACGGCCGCGAGGTCCACGTTCGCCGTGGACATCGCGGATGCCGCGGAACCCGCCCGGTAGTACGCCACCTCGTGCGCGTCCGTGGCCCGGTCGCCCGCCGTGCGGAAGTACACGCCCGTCGGACGCAGCGGGTCCCGGCGCACGGCCGAGACGTCGACGCCGTACTCCCGGATCGCCTCGACGAGATGGTCGCCGAACCCGTCGGCGCCGACCCGGCTGACCCATCGCACGGCATGCCCCGCGGCAGCGAGCCCGCACGCGACGTTCGACTCCGCGCCCCCGATCGCCCGCTCGAACGACGGCACGTCGGCGAGGCGCCCCGGCCGCGTCGGCAGGAACGTGACCATGGACTCGCCGAGCGCGACAACGTCCACGACGTCGAGGGCATTGCAGGGTCCGGTGACAGTCACGATCGTCGTAGCTCCTCGGCGGTTTCGTGGGACGCGGCTCCGTTGACCCGCGGTTCGCCGAGATGTTAGACAGCGGTAAGCGATATACGCAATGGATGTTGCAGAGAATGCAACTCCCCAGATCAGGGAGGTTCCATGAGCAACGAGGCGCTCGCCCGCCTGGCCGAGGAACGCGTCGACCACCGCTTCAAGGGCCTCCCGCCGGACGCCGACGGCCTCACCGTCGCCGAACTGGCCGCCCAGCGGCGCAATCTCTTCACCGACGGTTTCGCCACCCCCGTGCTGGCCCTCTCCGCCGAGCGCCTGGAGCACAACCTCGACCTCATGGAGACGTACGCCACCCGGCACGGCCTCGCCTTCGCACCGCACGGCAAGACCTCCATGGCCCCTCAGCTGTTCCGGCGGCAGATCGAGCACGGGGCGTGGGGCATCACCCTCGCCGTACCGCACCAGGTGCGGGTGGCGCGGGCGTACGGCACCGAGCGGATCTTTCTCGCGAACGAGCTGGTGGACGCCGCCGCGCTGCGCTGGATCGCCGGTGAGCTGACCGCCGATCCGGACTTCCGTCTCATCTGCTACGTCGACTCCGTGCGCGGCGTGGAGCAGATGGACGCGGCGCTGCGCGACGCCGGGACCACCCGTCCGCTGGACGTGGTCGTCGAGTTGGCGGCCGGTGACGGCGCTCGTACCGGCGTCCGTACGGAGGCCGAGTGCGCGGCCGTCGCGGACGCGGTGGCCGCCGTGTCGACGCTGCGGCTGGTCGGCGTCGCCGGGTACGAGGGCGAGGTGCCGGACGCGAACCCCGAGCGGGTGCACGCCTGGCTGCGGCGGCTCGTCTCCCTCGCGGCCGGGTTCGACAAGGCCGGCCGGTTCGCCGGCCTCGACGAGATCGTCGTCAGCGCGGGCGGCAGCGCCTGGTTCGACGCGGTGGCGGACGTCTTCGCCGGGATCCCCGAACTGTCGCTGCCCGTACTGAAGTTGCTGCGCTCGGGCGCGTACGTCTCGCACGACGACGGCCACTACCGCAAGCTCACCCCGTTCAACCGGGTCCCGCAGGAGGGCGCCCTCGAGCCCGCCTTCCGCCTGTGGGCCCAGGTCGTCTCCCGCCCCACCCCCGACCAGGCCTTCGTCAACGCGGGCAAGCGCGACGCGGCGTACGACCTCGACCTGCCCTTCGCCCAGGTGGTCCGCCGCGACGGACCGGAGCGCCCGGCCACCGGCATCTCCGTGACCGCCCTGTCCGACCAGCACGCGTGGCTGCGGACGACCGACGAGGCGGACCTGGAGGTCGGGGACTGGCTCGGCATGGGGCTGTCCCACCCGTGCACGTCGTTCGACAAGTGGCAGCTGATTCCGGTCGCCGAGGCGGACGGGACGGTCGTCGACTACATCCGCACGTTCTTCTAGGAGACAGGGGAGGCGTCAGCCATGGAAGAGCTGGTGATCCGCGACGCGGACGTCGTCGACGGCAGCGGTGGCCCGTCCTACCGCGCCGATGTGGTCGTGGACGGCGGCAGGATCGTGTCGATCGTCCAGGAGGCGGCAGCGGCCGGCTGCCAACGGCCCAAGGCCCGCCGGGAGCTGGACGCGGAGGGCCTCGTCCTCTCCCCCGGCTTCATCGACATGCACGCCCACAGCGACCTGGCGCTGCTTCGGGACCCCGACCACAGCGCGAAGGCCGCGCAGGGGGTCACCCTGGAGGTCATCGGTCAGGACGGGCTGTCGTACGCCCCCGTCGACGACCGCACCCTCGCCGATGTCCGCCGCGCGATCACCGGCTGGAACGGCTCCGGCGACGACATCGACTTCGACTGGCGCACGGTCGGCGAGTACCTGGACCGCCTCGACGCCGGTTTCGAAGGCCGGGGCATCGCCGTGAACGCGGCGTACCTGATCCCGCAGGGGACGGTCCGCGCGCTCGCCGTCGGCTGGGAGGACCGCGAGGCGACGCCGGCCGAGCTGGACCGGATGCGGCAGCTGGTCGCGCAGGGCATGGAGCAGGGCGCGGTCGGCATGTCGTCCGGGCTGACGTACACGCCCGGCATGTACGCCAAGGACGCGGAACTGACGGAGCTGTGCCGGGTGGTGGCGTCGTACGGCGGCTACTACTGTCCGCACCACCGCTCCTACGGGGCCGGGGCCCTGGAGGCGTACGAGGAGATGGTGGCGCTGACGCGGGAGGCGGGCTGCGCGCTCCACCTCGCCCACGCCACGATGAACTTCGGCGTGAACAAGGGCCGGGCCCCGGAGCTGCTGAAGCTCCTTGACGAAGCGCTGTCGACCGGTGCCGACATCACGCTCGACACCTACCCCTACACCCCCGGCTGCACGACCCTCGTCGCCATGCTGCCGAGCTGGGCGAGCGAGGGCGGCCCCGAGGCGATCCTGGCCCGCCTGTCGGACGAGGAGACGGCCGGACGCATCCGCCATCACATGGAGGTCATCGGCGCGGACGGCTGCCACGGCGTACCCATCGAGTGGGACACGATCGAGATCTCGGGCGTGACCGACCCGGCGCTCGGGGACTTCGTCGGCCGTACGATCCGGCAGTCCGCCGACGCGCGGGGCGAGACCCCTTGGGTGACCGCGCGCGGACTGCTCCTCCAGGACCGGCTGGGCTCGACGATCCTCCAGCACGTCGGCCACGAGGAGAACGTCCGGGCGATCATGCGCCACCGGGTCCACACGGGCGGCTCGGACGGCATCCTGCAGGGCACGAAGCCGCATCCGCGGGCGTACGGCACGTTCCCGCACTATCTCGGCCACTACGTACGGGAGTTGGGGGTGCTGTCCCTGGAGGAGTGCGTGGCCCATCTGACCGCGCGCCCGGCGGCGCGGCTGCGGCTGCCGGACCGGGGGCTGGTCCGCGAGGGCCACCGGGCGGACCTGGTGCTGTTCGACCCGCGGACGGTGGCGGCGGGTTCGACGTTCGAGGAGCCGAGGAAGCTCCCGACGGGCATTCCGTACGTCCTCGTCGACGGCCGCTTCGTGATCGAGGACGGGCGCCGGACGGACGTACTGGCGGGGCGGGCGGTCCGCAGGACACCGTGAACCGTCACAGTGACCTGGGGACCGCCCGCCGCGCGCGCCGTGGTTACGGCTTGGGCAGCACGCACCCGCTCGCGTTCAGGTCGAGCTTGTTGTCGACGCCGAAGCAGGCGTGGATCTGGTAGATCTGCTGGGCGTAGTTGATGCCCTGGCGGACGGTGACGTTGCCGCTCTCGTCGACCTCGCACGGGTTGTTGACCGTGCAGCGCTGGCCGTCCTCGTTGCCGGTGTTGTTGACGGCGACGACCTTCTTGGTGGCCTGGTCGATGACGGGGGAGCCGGACGTGCCGCCGATGGTGTTGCAGGCGGAGGTGTAGCGGACCGAGTCCTTGAAGGTCCAGTCGCCTTCCTTGAGGCGGTATGCGAACCCGTCGATGTTGCAGTTGTACAGCCGCTTCCAGTAACCGGAGGCCACGGTGATGGCGGTACCGGCGACGGGGTGGGTGTCGGCCATGGTGAGCGCGTCGATGCCGTACGAGCTCTTGATCTGCCCATAGGTGGTGGTGAGCTGATAGAACGACACGTCCGTGTCGGTCATCGTCCCGTACGCGAGCTTGCTGGCGCGCAGGTTGGCGACCCGGTTCCCGGAGGCGTTGAGCAGACCGAACGTCCGGCTGGAGGCCCGGTCGACGACGACCTCGCCGGGTCCCGGCATGCCGGTCTCCAGACAGTGGCCGTTGGACATCACCAGCGCCGGGTCGTTGTCCTCCGAGTCGGAGAAGCGCACCACGGAGCCGGAGCAGTTGCTGAGCGAGACGGTGCCCGCGAAGTTGACGGCCTGGACCTTGGGGTTCAGGACCTGGTTGAGGCTCTCCGTGGTGGACGTGACGGTGTCCCGGACCAGGGAGGTGACCGAGTCGGTGTCCGCACTCTTACCGAAGGACTCGGCCGAGTTCACGGGAGCCGCAGCCGCGGGTACGGCGCCGGCCCCGGCTATCGCCAGGGCGAGGAGGGCGGCGCCGAGAGGTTTTCTCATGTGGGGGTCCCCTCATACGGAGAAGGTGACCGGAAAATCTCCGGTCACCCACGTGTTTGTCATGCGCATTGTCACGCACGAGGGGGGTGCGGACAAGGAGTTGGTTACCCATGAGTTCAATCCGTAGGGGATTCCCTATCACGGTGAATGGGTGGTGCGGAGAGGGCGGCGCAGGACGTTCACGGGAGGGCGATGAGATCGCCACACGCGACGGTGTCCGGTCGCCCGTCGCCTACTTCGGGCCCTTGGTGGCGCCCTGTCCGCGGCCCCGGTTCTCACCCGAGTTGCCCGGAGCGGTGCTGCCCGCCGTGGCGGTCGGGGTGGCACCGGTCGTGGTGGAGGGCCCCGCCGTGGGCGTCTCCTCGGCACCGTCGGACGCGGACGGGCTCGCCCCGATGCCGGGGGTGTCCGTGCGCGAGGGCTCGGTGGCCTTCGATGCGCCGGGGCCGACGGAGTCGGCCGGCCTCACCGGCTCCCCCGAGGTCGGGCTCGTACGGTCCTGCCCGCCCTGCCGGTCGCCCGACGACGAGCCGGACAGGGAGAGACCGGCCATCAGCGCCGCCGCCGACACCACCGAGACCGCGCCGGCCGCGACCAGGATCCGCCGCGGGCCCCGGACGCGCGCCTTGCGCCGCGAACCGCGACCGGCACCCGGAGCCCGGTGGCCGCGCGGCTCTCCCCCGCCCGGGGCGGGCCCCTCGGTCACCGGGGGCAGCTCGGCCGTCGCGTCGTACGCGTTCTGCCAGCCGTGCGCCGTCGCGGGGTCAGCGAACTCTTCGTACACGGGGGGAGGCGTCACCGGCCGCGGGTGGTACACGTTCGGCGGCGTCGACGGGGTCCCGTTCTCGTTCTCCGGCGGCCTGGACATGACCGCGAATTCTAGGGATGCGAGGGGCCCCTGGGACAGCTACCGCCGATAACAGCTCAAACCCCCGCGTCTCACGTGTCGGAAAACACGACCCGGGGGCCGTTACCGGGCCGTAAGCTCCTTGACATGCAGGTGATCCAGTCGACCAAGCTCGCCAACGTCTGTTACGAGATCCGGGGCCCGGTGCTCGAGGAGGCGATGCGGCTCGAGTCGGCGGGGCATCGGATCCTCAAGCTGAACACCGGCAACCCGGCGGCGTTCGGCTTCGAGTGTCCGCCCGAGATCCTTGAGGACATCCTCCGTAACGTGTCGTCGGCCCATGGATACGGCGACGCGAAGGGGCTGCTCGCGGCACGGCGGGCCGTCGTCATGCACAACCAGACCCTCGGCATCGAGACCGACGTCGAGCACGTCTTCATCGGCAACGGCGTCTCCGAGCTGATCGTCATGGCGATGCAGGGGCTCCTCGACGACGGGGACGAGGTGCTCGTCCCGGCTCCCGACTATCCGCTGTGGACCGCCGCCGTGTCGCTGTCCGGCGGTACCGCCGTGCACTACCGGTGCGACGAGCAGTCCGACTGGATGCCGGACCTCGCGGACGTCGAGCGCAGGGTCACCGACCGCACCAAGGCCATCGTCATCATCAACCCCAACAATCCGACGGGGGCCGTGTACGACGAGGCCATGCTCCGGGGGCTGACGGACATCGCCCGGCGGCACAACCTGCTCGTCTGCTCCGACGAGATCTACGACAAGATCCTCTACGACGACGCCACGCACACCCCCACCGCCGCCGTCGCCCCCGACCTGCTCACGCTCACCTTCAACGGCATGTCGAAGGCGTACCGCGTCGCCGGGTACCGGGTGGGCTGGATGTCGATCTCGGGCCCGCGCGCCCACGCCGACTCCTACATCGAGGGCCTCACCATCCTCGCGAACATGCGGCTGTGCGCGAACATGCCCGGCCAGCACGGGGTCGTGGCCGCGCTCAGCGGGCGGCAGACCATCAATGACCTGGTGCTGCCCGGGGGGCGGCTGAAGGAGCAGATGGATGTCGCGTACGAGCTGCTGACGCAGATCCCCGGCGTGACATGCGTACGGCCGAAGGGGGCGCTGTATCTCTTCCCGCGCCTCGACCCCAAGGTCTTCAAGATCAAGGATGACCGGCAGATGGTCCTGGACCTGCTGCGGAGCGAGAAGATCATGGTCGTCCAGGGCACGGGCTTCAATTGGCCCGAGTCGGATCACTTCCGGGTGGTGACTCTGCCGACGGTCACGGACCTGCGGGACGCGATGGGGCGGATCGGACGGTTCCTCGACGGGTACGGCCAGCCGTGACCCTGCGTATGCAGGTGGTCCACTTTCGTGAACGGCTCAACTTTAGACAGAATCTAAGCTAGGATGGCTTCCTGTCAGAGCACAGGAGGCCATCCCCATGTACGAACCGATCCGCACCAAGTCGGTCCACAGCACGATGGCCGGCATCACCTCCGACTACCCCCACCGGTCGCGCGAGGAGGAGCTGGACATCCAGCTCGCGGGCCATCTCGCGGCGCTGCTCGCCGTCACCGACGAGCTGCGTACGCAGGCCCCGTCCACCGACCTCGACGAGGCCGCCGCGCGGCTCGCCGAGCAGGTGGCCCGGCTGCGGGGCGGACGTGCGCCGGCCCGCGCGGCTGCCTCCGGCGGTGACGCGAGGATCGCGGCACTGCATCACCGGGCGCATGCCCTGGCGGGGCGGGCGCTGGTCGTCGCGGCATCCCGCGCGGACACCGCGGCGGCGATCCTCGCCGCCGAGCGGATGGACGCGCACGCCGCCGCGCAGCCCGAGTCGCAGGAGCTGACCGGCGTCGGCTGACACCCCCTCGAACGGCCCCGGTCCGCGTGCACCCGCAGCGACGCGCGGACCGGGTGCCACAGCACTGCGTTGGCCTTGGCCGAATTCGCCGATTCGCCGTGATGGTTTGTGTCGTGCGGCGACTGCGGGTTGTCTGTGGCTTGTCGCGCAGTTCCCCGCGCCCCTGAAGGCAAAAGACAACAGCAGAGTTGCCCGACCCGTGGCATACCGGGACCGGTAATACACCCCCCGTTCACCCCCTGCGGCGGGGAACGTTGGATTCCGCGAGCACTCTCCCCGGCGTGAGACGAATTGCAGGAATCGTCCTCGCGGTGTTGCTGATCGGTGGCGTGGTGGCCGCCGTCGTCGCGGGCCGCAGTGATGGGGACACGAGCACGGCAACGAAGACCGTGCGCGCAGTGATCGGATCGGAGAAGGCGGAGTTCTTCGCCGATCCCGACGTGGTGCGGGCCCTCGCCGCCAAGGGCTACACCGTGAAGGCCGAGACCTCCGGGTCCTGGGCCATGGAGGGACTCGACCTCGCGGGATACGACCTCGCGCTGCCGTCGAGCCAGGCGCCGGCCGCCGAACTCGCCGCGAAGTACAAGGTGACGGGGACGCTCCCCCGCCCCTTCTACTCGCCCCTCGTCGTCGTGGCGCACAAGAGCGCCGCCGAGGTGCTCGCGGCGAACAAGCTCGCCACCCTGGACACCGCACACCGCGGCACCTTCGAGATGGCCGCCTACCTGGACGCCGCCCGCGCCGACCGCACCTGGCAGCAGCTCAAGGGCGCCGGGAAGTACGGGGAGTTGACGGGCACGCTCTACCTGTCCAGCACCGACCCCGAGACCTCCAACTCCGGCGCCCTCTACCTCGCCGCGGCCTCCTACGTCGCGAACGGCGGCAAGGTCGTCGCCTCCGGCGCCGAGGTGGACCGCGCCTCGCCGCTGCTGCACAAGCTGGTCAGCGTGCAGGGCGCCCAGCAGTCCAGCAGCGACGCCGCCTTCCGGGACTTCGTCAGCGGGGCCGGCAATCCGCTCGTCGTGGTCTACGAGTCCCAGGTGGCCTCGATGCTGACGCACGGGCAGCAGCCCGACGACCTGGTCGTCCTCTACCCCGACACCACGGTCAACAGCGACCACACCGTCGTACCGCTCACCGGGAACGGCAAGGCGGTCGCCGAACTCCTCGCCACCGACCCGAAGTTGCGGGCGCTGGAGGTCAGGCACGGGTTCCGCCCGCAGGGCGAGGTCACCGAGTTCGCCTCGGACACGACGTATCTCAAGCAGGAACTGACCGGCGTCCGCCAGGCGCCCGTGCCCACCGCCAAGGTGCTGCACGAGCTGGCGCGACGGGCGCGCGGATAAGGGGGGCACCACCTCATGAACGACAGCGACGACACGTTCGTCCTCACTCCGCCCGAGCCCGTGGCCACCGTGCCGCGCGAGAAGGCCGGCGGGCTCGTCCCGGTCGACGAGGGCGTCCGTACGGACATGGCCCGGAAGGCCTCCGCGTACGTGGAGGGGCTCGCGGCGCTCGACGCCCGCTCCCCCGAGTTCGCCGGCAAGGTCGGTGAGATCACCGGCCTCGGCGCCGGCGAGATGCGGACCGCCGCCGCGCAGTCCAACCGCATGCTGGAACGGACCATCCGCAGCCTGCCGGACCAGGGCGGGGACGCCCAGTCGCAGGTCGCGGGCTCGCTCGTGGAGCTGCGGCGGGTCGTGGAGGACCTGGACCCGCGGGACCTGCCCGCCGCCAAGGGGCGCAAGTTCCTCTCCCGGCTTCCCGGCGGCAACAAGCTGCGCGACCACGTCGCCAAGTACGCCTCCGCCCAGGGAACCCTCAACAAGATCGTGGGGTCGCTGCGGGGCGGGCAGGACGAGCTCCGCCGCGACAACGCCGCCCTGCAGACCGAGCGGGTGCGACTGTGGGAGACCATGGGCAAGCTCCAGGAGTACATCGTCCTGACGGAGGCCCTGGACACGGCCGTCGGGCAGCACATCACCGGCGTGGAGACACAGGACCCCGCACAGGCGGACAACCTCCGGGCGGACATCCTCTTCCCCGTCCGGCAGAAGCACCAGGACCTGCTCACCCAGCTCGCGGTGTGCGCGCAGGGATACCTCGCCATGGACGTCGTACGGCGCAACAACGAGGAGCTGATCAAGGGCGTCGACCGGGCCGCGACCACGACCGTCTCGGCGTTGCGCATCTCCGTGATGCTGGCCTCCGCCCTCGACAACCAGAAGAAGGTCGTCGAGCAGGTCAACGCGCTGCGCGGAACGACCGAGGACCTCATCCGGGGCAACGCCGAGATGCTCGCCACGCAGAGCGGCGAGATCCAGCGCATCGCCGCCGACCCGGCCGTCGGCGCCGAGACCCTGCGCTCGGCCTTCCAGCAGATCTACCGCACCCTCGACGCCATCGACACCTACAAGGTCCAGGCGACCGAGGCGATGGCGACGACGGTGGAGAACCTGACCGCTGAACTGCAGCACGCGAGCGCCTACTTGGAGCGCAGCCGCTCGCAGGGCGCGCTGGAGGGTGGCCTCGGATGAGACACACCCGACGCCCCCGGCGCCTGCTCGCCGTCGCCCTCGCGGCGGTGGCGCTGCTCACGGCGTGCACCTCGGAGCAGGGCACCGACGACCCGAACCCGAACGCCCCCCAGCCCGGCACTCTGCGTGTCCTCGCCTCCAGCGAGCTCAGTGACATGGCCCCGGTCCTCGACCGGATCGCCGACGACACCGGCGTCAAGGTCCGGCCCACGTACATGGGCACCCTCGACGCCGTCGAGATGCTGGCGACGGGCAAGGTGGACGGGCGGTACGACGCCCTGTGGCTGTCCTCCAACGACTATCTGCGGCTGCGCCCCGACGCGGCGAAGAAGGTCGTTTCGGAGACGCCGGTGATGTCGAGCCCGGTCGCCCTCGGGGTCAGGAGCACGGCCCTCGGCCGGCTCGGCTGGAAGCCGGATGACGTCACGTGGTCGCAGATCGAGCAGGCCGTCCAGGACGGCAGGCTGACGTACGGCATGACCGACCCGGCCCGCTCCAACTCCGGCTTCGTCACGCTCGTCTCCGTCGCCTCGGCCCTCTCCGGCGCCCAGTCCGCGCTCACCGACGCCGACGTCACCAAGGCCACGCCCCGCCTGAAGGAGTTCTTCAAGGGGCAGCAGCTGACGTCGGGGTCGTCGGGCTGGCTGGCGGCGGCGTACCAGCGGCGCGGGAACGTCGACGCGCTGCTCAACTACGAGTCCGTCCTCAAGGGCATCCCGGGCCTGACCGTGATCCGCCCCAAGGACGGCGTCGTCACCGCCGACTACCCGCTCTCCTCGCTCGCGTCCACCGACGCCGCGACCCGCGAGGACGTCCGCCGTGTCACCGAGGCCCTGCGCACCGACGGCATCCAGCGGCTGATCACCGAGCGCACCCACCGCCGCCCGGTCGTCGCCTCCGTCCGGCCCGGGCCCGGCCTGGAGACCAGCAGGCGGCGCGAACTGCCCTTCCCGGGCAGCCGTTCCGTGGCCGACGGCCTGCTCGACTCGTACGAGAACGAACTGCGCCGCCCGTCCAGGACGGTCTACGTCCTCGACACCTCGGGCTCGATGGAGGGCGACCGTCTGGAGCAGCTGAAGCAGGCGCTCGCCGACCTCACCGGCGACTTCCGCGAGCGCGAGGAGGTCACGCTGATGCCCTTCGGGTCGGACGTGAAGAGCGTGGCCACGCATGTCGTCGACCCGGCCGACCCGAAGGCCGGGCTCGCCAGGATCCGCGAGGAGACCGACGCGCTGACCGCCGAGGGCGACACGGCGATCTACACCTCGCTGGAGAAAGCGTACGAGCATCTGGGCGCCGGCCGGTCCCAGGACACCTTCACGTCGGTCGTGCTGATGACGGACGGCGAGAACACCACCGGCGCCGAGGCGGCCGACTTCGACGCCTTCTACGCCGGGCTCGACCGAGGCCGGCGGGAGACGCCCGTCTTCCCCATCCTCTTCGGCGACTCGGACCGTTCCGAGCTGGAGCACATCGCCGAGCTGACCGGCGGCCGCCTCTTCGACGCCCAGGAGGGCTCGCTGGACGGCGCCTTCGAGGAGATCCGTGGCTACCAGTAAGGCGTTCGCGTACCTGGAGTCCCGCAAGAACATCGCCGGGAGCGCATGCGGGCTGGTCGGCCTGGTGCTGACCTTCACGGGGGTGGCCGGCCCGTACTGGCCCGTCGTCGTGGCCGGTCTCTACGGCGCGGGCGCGCTGATCGCCCCGCCGGAGCGGCCCGCGCTGCCCGACTTTCCCGACCCGTCGGCCCAGCTCGACGTGTTGCGGGGCGACTTCGAGAAGCTGCGCGGCTATCTGACGGACATCGACCTGTCGGTCACGGCAGCCGCGCGGCTGCGTGAACTCACCGAGCTGCTCGCCGCGTTGCTCGACCGCGGCTGGGGCGCCGAGCTGCTCACGCACGACCCGGAGGGCGTACACACGCTCTCCCGGATCGTGCGGCGCGACCTCCCCGAGGCCGTCGACAGCTTCGTACGGACACGCTGGTGGACGCGGATGACACCCGGAACCGACTCTCCCGAACTGCATCTGGAGCGCCAGCTCGGCCTGCTGAAGAAGGATGCCGAGCGTCTGGCGGCGAGCCTGCGCGAGGTGGATGCCCGCCGCCAGGAGACCCACACCCGGTATCTGGAGGACCGGGGCGGGACGCTCTGAACCGGTGACCCGGCCGGCTACCGCGTGACGAACACCGTCGCCGAGGCGGTGGACGCGCTGTGCAGATCGTCGCCGGGCCAGCTGACCGTGTAGGTCACGTTGCGCCGGGCGCGCGGGATGTCGTTGATCGTGAAGGTGCCGTCCGCGGCGACCGTCACCGACGACAGGGTGCCGGTGCCGAGCCGGTCGGTCCGCACGACCTTGAGGACGGCCCGGTCCGGCAGCGCCTTGCCCTGTGCGGTGAAGGCGCCGGTGATCTCGATGCCCGAGCTCATCGACGCCTCCTCGGGCGCGGTGAGCGCGATCGAGGTGGGCGCCTTGCCGACGGACACGGTGGTGGTGACGTCCTCGGCGGGGCGGTGGGTCAGGTCGCCGAGGAAGGAGACCCGGTAGGTGGCGTCGCCGACGAGGCCGGGTTCGTCGAGGACGGTGAAGCTGCCGTCCGCCTTGACGGTGAAGGTGCCGAGTTCGTGCGTGCCGTTCGCGTCGGTCCGGGTCGCCTTGACCTTCAGGGGCTCGGCGGGTGCCGGGCCGTCCTGCTCCAGCTTGCCGCGCACGGCGAGCGCCTCGCCGACGACGGCCTGGGCGGGGCTGTGGGTGAGGCCGCCGGTGAAGCGGGCGTCGTACTGGACGGCCGGGGGCTGGATGATGTGCAGCCAGTACTGGTTGCCGACCGTGTTCGTGGTGACCGCGAACAGCCGGGAGCCGTCCGCCGACCACTCCATCCCGCGAGGGACGACCTTGTCCCCGTCGAGGCTGCCCTCGAAGGCGAACTCCAGCGGGGCCGTCGAGTCCGCCGGGTCGGCGGGCTGCACCAGCAGGTCGGGGGTCGGCCCGGTGGCCGAGGCGCCGCGCGCGATGTACTTGCCGTCGCCGCTGAACGCGACCGAGCTGGCGGTGGCGCCGGACGGGAGCGCCGGGTAGCCGGTGGCCGCGTCAGACAGGTCGTCGGCGGCGAGCAGCCGGGTGCCGGCGGTGGCGTCGGCCACGGCGACCTTGGTGCCGTCGGCGGAGAACGCCAGGTCCTTGAGGTCCAGGGCGCCCTTGCCGTCGGCGTCGGCGAAGCGCCGGGCGGCGCCTCGGACGAGGGCGCCGTTGCCGGTGTCGTACACGGTGACGAACGGGTTGGGGGCCTTCGCGTTGAGCGGCTGGCCCATGAGCATCCGGTCGCCGGCACCGGACTCCAGCAGCAGGTCGCCGTAGTCGAGCCAGCCGGTGGTCGTGGGCACGCCGTTCACCACGCCCTCCAGGCGGGTCTCGGCGGTGGCGCACTGGGAGGGGCTCGACGAGTTCGGCGTCGTGAAGTAGATCTGGCCGCTGGACTGGGCCAGTTCACGGCCGCAGTAGTCGGTGCCGGCGGAGGCGAGGGTGGTCCGCTGGTAGGTGGTGGTGTCGTAGGCCTCGATCCGGTCGCGCAGACCGGCGTACAGCTTGCTGCCGTCGGCGCTGACCGCCAGGCCGGAGACATGGGCCTGGTTGGTGATGATCGTCGTGAGGCGCTCGCCGTCGAAGTTGTAGACGGCGATGGTGCCGGAGTTGAGGTAGTAGCCGACATTGCTGTCGGCGACGAAGACACGCTGGTGGACGTTGTCGACGGCCAGCGCGGAGTACGACGAGAACGGCAGCTTGACCACGGCGTCCGACGCGGCCGCGTGCGCCGCCGGTGCCGCGGCGACGGTCAGGCCGGCCCCGGCGAGTGCGGTGGCGAGCAGCGTGGCCGCGAGGCGTCTGGGACGGTGTGCAGTATTCAACTGTGCCCCCCACAGGCTGAGTTGAGCGCCCACTGAGATCAGTGACGCTCCTGTGAGGCATATGAAACAGCCGTGAAGATCGTGCGTTCAAGGCGGCACGACCGCAAAACGGGCCCGGTAACAGGCGAGGGCCCGTCGTCGCGTTCCTCCCGTCGGGGCGGACGGAGTGTGCGACGACAGGCCCACAGCCCCGCACGCCGTTGTACGGAACCTCGCCGGTCTGTGGTGCTGTCACCGCGGCCGGCCGTGACGATATTGCTGGTCAGGGCACAATCGGAGCCGGCCGCGGCGTCTTTGGGGGCTGGTTCAGCCCAGGCGCTGCACCAGAGCGCGGTACTCGTCCCACAGCTCCTTCGGCGTGTGGTCGCCGAAGGTGTTCAGGTGGTCGGGGACGAGCGCGGCCTCCTCGCGCCAGACCTCCTTGTCGACGGTGAGGAGGAAGTCCAGGTCGGAGTCGGCCAGTTCCAGGCCGTTCGTGTCCAGCGCGCCCTTGGCCGGCAGGATGCCGATGGGGGTCTCGACGCCCTCGGCCTTGCCGTCGAGGCGCTCGACGATCCACTTCAGGACGCGGCTGTTCTCGCCGAAGCCGGGCCAGACGAACTTGCCCTCGTCGTTCTTGCGGAACCAGTTGACGTAGTAGATCTTCGGGAGCTTCGCCTGGTCCTTGCCCTTGGCGACGTCGACCCAGTGACCCATGTAGTCACCCATGTTGTAGCCGCAGAACGGCAGCATCGCGAACGGGTCGCGGCGCAGCTCGCCGACCTTGCCCTCGGCGGCGGCGGTCTTCTCGCTGGCCACGTTGGCGCCGAGGAAGACGCCGTGGTTCCAGTCGAAGGACTCCGTGACCAGGGGGACGGCCGTCGCACGGCGGCCACCGAACAGGATCGCCGAGATCGGCACGCCCTTGGGGTCCTCCCACTCCGGCGCGATGATCGGGCACTGGGAGGCGGGGACGGTGAAGCGCGCGTTGGGGTGGGCGGCCGGCGTCTCGGAGGACGGCGTCCAGTCGTTGCCCTTCCAGTCCGTCAGGTGGGCCGGAGTCTCCTCCGTCATGCCCTCCCACCAGATGTCGTTGTCGTCGGTGAGGGCGACGTTGGTGAAGACCGAGTTGCCCCACAGCGTCTTCATCGCGTTGGCGTTGGTGTGCTCACCGGTGCCGGGCGCGACGCCGAAGAAGCCGGCCTCGGGGTTGATGGCGTACAGCCGGCCGTCCTCGCCGAAGCGCATCCAGGCGATGTCGTCGCCGATCGTCTCGACGGTCCAGCCGGAGATGGTGGGCTCCAGCATGGCGAGGTTGGTCTTGCCGCAGGCGCTCGGGAAGGCTGCGGCGACGTACTTGGCCTCGCCCTGCGGCGGGGTGAGCTTGAGGACCAGCATGTGCTCGGCCAGCCAGCCCTCGTCGCGGGCCATCACGGAGGCGATGCGCAGCGCGTAGCACTTCTTGCCGAGCAGGGCGTTGCCGCCGTAGCCGGAGCCGTAGGACCAGATCTCGCGGGCCTCGGGGAAGTGGGAGATGTACTTGGTGCTGTTGCACGGCCAGGGCACGTCCTGCTCGCCCGCCTCCAGCGGCGCGCCGAGCGTGTGCACGGCCTTCACGAAGAAGCCGTCCTCACCGAGTTCGTCGAGGACGGGCTGACCCATGCGGGTCATGGTGCGCATGGAGACCGCGACGTAGGCGGAGTCGGTGATCTCGACGCCGATCGCGGAAAGGTCGGAGCCGAGGGGGCCCATGCAGAACGGGACGACGTACATCGTGCGGCCGCGCATCGAGCCGCGGAAGACGCCCTTCTCACCGGCGAAGATCTCCCGCATCTCGGCGGGGTCCTTCCAGTGGTTCGTCGGGCCTGCGTCCTCCTCCTTCTCGGAGCAGATGAAGGTCCGGTCCTCGACGCGGGCGACGTCGGTCGGGTCGGAGGCCGCGTAGTACGAGTTGGGGCGCTTGATCGGGTCGAGCTTCTTGAAGGTGCCCTTCGCGACGAGCTCCTCGGACAGACGCTCGTACTCGGCCTCGGATCCGTCACACCAGACCACGCTGTCCGGCTGCGTCAGTTCAGCGATCTCATTCACCCACGAGACCAGCTCCCGGTGGGTGGTGGGGACGACGGGGGGAGCCGCGATGTCGCGCGCCACGGTTGCTCCTAAATGAGGGGTTCTTGTCCTGAATATGCCCTTGTATGCCCCGTGGGGGCCGCGACCCGGATGCTGCGCGGGCTCGATCTGCTGTGGATCTTTCGCGCTCATCCGGTGCCGACCGCACTCATTTGATCATCCGACGCGACTGCGCATATGTCCAGAGGGCGTCACAGGTGAGCGGCGTGAGCATCGCCACTCATCCGGATGTTTTCGATGCGTCACCATGGCTTCACCCCGGGTGCGCCCCTGGCGGGTACTCCATGAGACGATGGCCACTTCCGGGCGCCATCTCGCCGCCCTGATACGTAACTTACGGTTCCGTAGGTACGATGCAGGGCATGACTGCGCCCGTCCCCGACGCATCCTCGGACACGCCGGCCGCCGGCGGCGGCTCCGGTGCGCCCTCCCTGCCGCACCAGATCGCGCACCACGCCCAGCAGCTCTCGGACGAGATCAAGCCCAGGCTCCGCGGCTGGCTGCACCTCGGAATGTTCCCGGCGGCGCTCGTCGCGGGCCTGGCGCTCACCGCCCTCGCGGACTCACCCCGGGGCCGTCTCGCCTGCGGGATCTACGCCCTCACGGCCTGCCTGCTGTTCGGCGTGAGCGCGCTGTACCACCGGGGCAACTGGAGCCCGCGCATGGACGGCGTCCTGCGCCGGCTCGATCACGCCAACATCTTCCTGATCATCGCGGGCACGTACACGCCGCTGACGATGCTGCTGCTGCCGGGCGCCAAGGGGCAGTGGCTGCTGTGGGGCATCTGGGGCGCGGCCGCGGCGGGCATCATCTTCCGGGTGTTCTGGGTCGGCGCCCCGCGCTGGCTCTACACGCCCTGCTACATCGCGATGGGCTGGGCGGCCGTCTTCTTCCTGCCGGACTTCATGCGCACCGGCGGCATCGCGGTACTGGTCCTGGTGATCGTCGGCGGCCTCCTCTACAGCGCGGGCGGCGTGATCTACGGCATCAAGCGCCCGAACCCGTCACCGCGCTGGTTCGGCTTCCACGAGGTCTTCCACTCCTTCACGCTGGCGGCGTTCGTCGTGCACTACGTGGGGATCTCACTGGTCGCGTACCAGCACGCGTAGCCCACCGCACAGCACCCTCGAGGGCCACGGTTCGCGCCGTGGCCCTTTTTCGCGCCCAAAAATATTGACGAGCCAACTCTTTTGAGAGTTGCTCTCATTTCATAGCTACTGTCACTACGATGCTCGCCGCTGGTGGGCGCTGGGCGCCCTCGTCGCGGCATGCTCACGCTCGGCTTCGACATGACGATCCGCAATGTGGCGCTGCCGACGATGGCCGCCGACCTCGGCGCCACCACGGGTCGGCAGCTGGGGGTCCCCCCAGGCGTTTAGCACTGGGGGAGGATGGCGGACGCGTACGTCGTCGTCTTCGCCGCGCTGATGCTCCCCGCGGGCCTGCTCGGCGACCGGTTCGGGCGGCGCCGGATGCTGATCACCGGACTCGGGATCTTCCTCGTCGGCTCGCTGATCGGCTCGCTCGCCGGCGACGTGAACGCGGTGATCGCGGCACGGGCCGTGATGGGCGTCGGCGCGCCCCTGGTCACGCCGCTCTCGCTGTCCGTGCTGCCCACGCTGTTCGGCCCCGAGGAGCGCACCAAGGCCGTCGGCATCACCTCCGCCGCCTCCGCGCTCGGCATCGCCGCCTGCCTCTTCCTGTTCCCCGAGACGAAGGATCCCGCCTCCCCCAAGATCGACACCGTCTCGACAGCACTCGCCGCGTCCGGGCTCGGCGCCCGGCCGCGCTGGTGCTGCGCGAACGCCGGGTCGAGCGCCCCATGCTCGACATGACCCTGCTCGGCCACCGCGGCTTCCTGTTCAACACCGTCGCCGCCACCCTGGTGACGTTCATCCTGACCGGCCTGCTGTTCGTGCTGCCGCCCTACCTCCAGGCCGTCCTCGGCCACGACGCCCTGGGCACCGGCGTGCGCCTGCTGCCGATGATGGGCGGACTGCTGGTCGCCACCCGCCTTGCGCCGAAGGTCGTCGCCCGCTTCGGTGCGCGGGCCGCGGTGAGCGCGGGCATGGTGGTACTGGCCTTCGCCGGGCTTCTCGGCAGCCGTACGACGGTGGACTCCGGCTACGGATTCGTCGCGCTGTGGCTCACCGTCACCGGCCTCGGCTTCGGCCTCTCACTCATCCCCGCCATGAACGGCGGACTGAGCGCCCTGCCCCACGACCGCGCCGGCAGCGGATCCGGGCTGCTGATGACTTTGCTTCAGGTGGGCGGCGCGATCGGCATCGCGCTGCTCGGCAGCCTGCTCGCCGCCGCCTTCCGGGACCGGCTCGATGTCACCGGGCGGCCCGCGCGGGCCGCCGACACCGCCGGGGAGTCCGTGGTCGCGGCGCACCTCGTCGCCGAGCGGGCGGGCTCGGCGGAGCCGGCGGCCTCCGCGAACAGCGCGTACGTCCACGGCGGGGGCGTCTCCGCCCTGCCGGCGGCGGCGTTCCTGCCGGGCACGCCTGATGCGGGTGAGCCCGAGAACCCGGACATGGCCGCCGCGGGGGCCGATGCCCGACAATGAGCCCCATGACCCCCGCGCACTCCTCTCCCCTGACCGACCGTCCCCAGCTGGGACTTCGTGAGCGGAAGAAGATCAAGACCCGGACGGCGATCCGCGACGCGACGTATGCGCTGATCAAGGAGCAGGGCTACGACGCCACCACGATCGAGCAGATCGCCGAGCGTGCCGAGGTGTCGCCGTCCACGGTCTTCCGCTACTTCCCGACGAAGGAGGACATCGTCCTCACGGACGAGTACGACCCGATCCTGCTGGACGAGTTGCGCAGGCGCCCGGCGGACGAGCCGTGGATGGAGTCCCTGCGGCACGTCATGCGGCTGGCCATCGCTGCCGCGACGCAGGAGGATCCCGAGGCCGTCCGCCTGCGCTCCCACCTGCTCGTCCAGGTGCCCGCGGTGCGCTCACGGATGCTGGAGAGCATGTCGGTCACCGGCCGGATGCTCGCGGAGGCCGTCGCCGAGCGCACCGGTCTGCCGCAGGACAGCCTGGAGGCACGGGTCTACACGATGTCTCTCATGGGCGGCCTCGCGGAGATCTCCGTGTACTGGGCCGAGCACGACTTCCAGGACGACCTGCACGACCTCCTCGACCGCACCCTGGACGTCATCGAGCACGGCCTCCCCGCGAAAAAGGGCTGAGGCGCGCGCCCCGGCCCGTGTCATCCTGGCCGGGTGAACGGTCCCGAGATCCACGTCGAGTTCGCACCCGAGCTGCGCCTGTTCCTCCCCAACGGACGGCGCCAGGACGGTTCCGCCCAGGTCACCGCCGACGGCGTCTCGACCCTCGGCCATGTCGTGGAGTCCCTCGGCGTCCCGCTGACCGAGGTCGGCACGCTGGTCGCGGACGGCCACGAGGTGCCGGTCTCGCACATCCCCGCGGCCGGCCAGTCCGTTGCCGTACGGCCCGTCGAGCGCCCCCAGCGGGTGCCCGGCGCCCCACTGCGCTTCCTGCTCGACGTCCACCTCGGCACCCTCGCCCGCCGTATGCGCCTGCTCGGCGTGGACACGGCGTACGAGTCGACGGACATCGGCGACCCGGCGCTGGCCACCCGCTCCGCCGCCGAGCAGCGAGTCATGCTCAGCCGCGACCGAGGCCTGCTGCGGCGCCGCGAACTGTGGGCCGGGGCGTACGTCTACAGCACCCGCCCCGAGGACCAACTCCGCGACATCCTGGACCGGTTCCGCCCCGAGCTGCGGCCCTGGACCCGCTGCACCGCCTGCAACGGCCTGCTCAAGAAGGCCACCAAGGAGGAGGTGGCGGACCAGCTGGAGGGCGGCACGCAGCGGTCGTACGACGTCTTCGCGCAGTGCACCGAATGCAGGCGCGCGTACTGGAAGGGCGCGCACCACGAACAGCTGGTGGCCATCGTGGAGCGCGCCCTCGCCGACTACGCCGGCTAACGCCGGGTCACATCACCCTTTCCGCACGCGATTCCGTCCCTGTTCCTGTCCAGCCGCAGCGGGTCGTCCTTGCCGTTGACCTTGAGGCGGCCGTAGTCGTTCTTCTTCAGCCAGTCGCAGCGGGCCTTCGTCGTCGCCTTCACGGTCGGCGGGAAGTCGGTCGGCACGCAGACGTTGGCGGAGCCGTAGTGCCGGTCGCAGCCGGAGACGGTCGGGCTGACCTTCTGCGAGGTGCGCTTCTTGCCGGGGCCCGTGACCTTGCCCTTGAGGTTGTCGGCGAAGTCGTGGACATGCGCCGAGGAATCCGTGGCGCTCAGGGCCTGCGGGCCCTCAAGGTGCACCCACTTGGCCACCGACGGTACGCCGTTGGCGTCGACCGCGAAGAGCATGTACCAGCCGGGCGGGGCCAGGTTGGGGTTGCTCGTCACGTTCAGGTCGATGTTGTTGCCGTCGACCGACAGGGGGAGATCCACGAAGCGCTGGTTCGGGTCCGAGGAGTGTGTCACGGCGGCCGGGCGGATCAGCTCGGCCTTGGCGATGGGCCGGTCGACGGTGATCCGCTGGGTGTCGCCGTACGTCCACTCCGTGTCGATCACCGAAGTGATCGTCGGGCGTTCGCCCTTGAGGAGATAGGGCGGGGTGTAGATCGACACGTCCTGGTTCCAGCTGCCGTTGCCCGGGTTGTCGCCGGTGGCCATCACGCGGCCGTCGGGCAGCAGGAACGCCGAGGAGTGGTAGCCGCGCTCCTCCGGGTCGGCCGCCACCGGGTCGAAGGTGCCCGTCGCCGGGTCGTAGAGCGACGACTCGTACACCGGGTCGGCCCGGTTGTGCAGCGCGCCGCCGGTCTCCAGGACCTTGCCGTCGGGCAGCAGGACGGCCGAGACGTACATCTTGCCCTGGTTGCCGGTCTGCGGGACCTTGCCGGCCCCGAGGTCGACGGTGCCCTGCGGCAGCGGCGGGCCGGCGACGTAGGACGGGTTGGGCTGCTTGAGGTCGATGACGTCGGTGAGGCGGTTCGCGTCCGGGTTGGAGTCGATGTTGCCGCCGCCGATGGTGAGGACCTTCTGGTCCTGTGCCGGGGGCAGCAGCACGCTCGCGGACTGGTCGCGCTCATCCTTCCGCTGCAGGCCGGGGACCTGGGTGACCGTGTTGGCGCCGTAGTCGTAGATCGCCGATCCGGTGCCCGGGATGTTGTTGCCGAAGACATGGCTGCCGGAGTAGAAGAGGCGGCCGTCCTGCATCAGGATCATCGACGGGTACAGACCCCAGTACGACCAGGTCTGGTTGACCTTCCAGAGCTCCAGCCACTTCTGCTCGGCGTCCGACCACAGCTCGGCGGTCACCGAACCGGTCGAGTCCTCCTTCAGCCCGCCGAAGGAGATCACGTCACCGTTGCCGAGGATGGTGGCCGACGGGTACCAGTGGCCGTCGTTCATGTCGTTGGTCTTGCTGTACGTCTCGCTGACCGGGTCGAAGATGTACGAGTCCTTGTAGCCCTGGTAGCCGATCGTGCCGTCCGCCGACGGATAGCCCTTGTTGCCGCTCATCACGAGCACACGCCCGTCGTCGAGCTGGACGTGACCGGCGCAGAACATGTCCTTCGGCGTCGGGATCTGCTTGTAACTGCCGTTCTGCGGGTCGTAGACCGCGCTGGTGAACGTGCCCGCCTGGAACATCGTCGGGTCGTTGCCGGAGCCCGCGATCAGCAGCACCTTGCCGTTGTTCAGGACGACGGAGTGCATGGAGCGGACCGGGTTCTTGGTGGGCAGCACGTCCCAGCGGCCGTCCGCGCACTCCTGGGCCGTCCCCGTGCACACCGGGTCCGGTACCGGTTCGGCGACCTGGTCCATCGTGTAGTCGTCGGTGGTGACGGAGCCGGTGCCGTAGACGGAGACGCCCCAGGCGATCCGGTCGGTGCCGGCGGGCACCTCGGGCGTACGGACCGTCGCCTCGGTCCAACCCGCCGCCATCTCCAGCGTCTTGAGGTCGGTCCAGTACTGCCAGCCCGCCGTCGCGTCGTGCCGGAAGAGAGTGACCGAGGTGTCGGGGGTGGTCGACTTGTACCAGAGCCCCAGGTCGTACTGCTTGCCAGGCGTGACGACCGGCGCGCACTCGGCGGACTCGGTGATCAGCGCCTTGCGGTCGCCCTCGACACGGCGGGTCAGCGACACCTTCATCGCCTTGGAGCCGCTGTGGGCGTCCGTCGTCGTCTCGAAGGTGAAGTCGTTGTCGCCCCAGCCGGACTTCTTCCAGCAGTAGGGCATGTCGTCGGTGCCGGCGGTCTCGAAGCCGGGGTTCTTGATGAGGTTGGCGGCGGAGGCGGACTCGGGCGAGGTGAGAAGGAGGCCTCCGGTGAGGCCCATGACGGCCAGCAGGGCCGTTCTCCTCCCGGATCTCTTGCGGCTGGTTCTCATGCGGAACTCCTTGCTGTGCGGCTCCCGCGCCCGGTGCCCTTCCCGCTCCGGCGCGGCAGATAGACCAGCGCTTCGGTACCGACGAAACGCAGGACGAAGGTGATGACCAGGGCCAGCGCGGTGGCCGGCAGCACGGCCAGCCCGAACTGCCCGACGAGCAGCGCGATCAGCGGGATGCGCAGCACCAGGTCGGCGTTGGCGAGCAGCGCGAACCGTGCGGTGCGGTCGGCCCAGTGGCGGTGGATGCGGCGGTCGCGGAACAGCAGCTTCTCGATGAGCAGGAAGTTCCAGGCCACGCCGAACTGGTTGGCGACTATCTCCGCCGGGAGATAGTGCAGCCCCGCCTGGGTCAGCGCCCACAGTGCGGCCAGGTTCGGCACGAAGCCCGTCAGCCCGATCAGCCCGAACACCACCATCCGGGACAGCGGGTCGGCCGTACGCAGCCCGGCGAGGTGGCGCAGGAAACGCCGGCCCTCCGCCGCCGTGGACTTGGACTCCCCCGCGAACCGGTCCTGGAACACGAACGGCACCTCGGTGACCGTGCGCGGGCGGCTGCGCACCGCCAGCTCCAGCAGGATCTTGTAGCCGAGCGGCTTCAGCGCCTCCGCTGTGATGTCGCTGCGCCGGATCGCGAAGAAGCCGCTCATCGGGTCGCTGATGCCGTGCAGCCGGCGCGGGAAGAGGGACTTGGTCAGCCAGGTCGCGCCGCGCGACACGGCCACCCGGTAGCTGCCGGCGAGCCCGGCCCGGCTGCCGCCCTTGATGTACCGGGAGGCGACGACGAGCCCGGCGTTCGCGCGTTCGCCGGTGGCGACCAGGTCCGGGACCAGGGACGGCGGGTGCTGGCAGTCGCCGTCCATGACGACGATCCAGTCCGAGCCGGCCGCCTTCATCCCCTCGACGACCGCGCCGCCGAGCCCGCCGACGGGTTCGTCCCGGTGGATGACGGTGACCGGGAAGGGGCAGTCCTGCGCCGCCTCCTTGATGACCTGCGGGGTGTCGTCGCTGGAGTCGTCCACGAAGACGACCTCGCAGGGCAGCCGGGACGGCACCGACTCGGTGATCTGGTGCAGCAACTGCCGGACGTTCGCCGACTCGTTGTAGGTCGGTACGACGATGGTGACGGCGCCCGGCTCGGGCACCTCGGCAGCGTCCACCGACGGCTCGCCCAGCTCCCCGGGGGCGGTGTACTCGTGCGTCATCGAACCCCTCCGGATGCCGTCTGGATCTGCCGGATCTCGATCCGGTCCGCACCGGTGCCGAACACGGCAACCGGCTTCGAGTGCTCCATGGCCGCCTTGACGTTGGGCAGGTCGACCGCGTCCCGCCGCACCGTCGGCGAGGCGACGACGTAGTCGAGGTCCTTCCAGCCGCGCGGCATCGTCTTCGTCACGGCCGGGTCGAGGTCGGCCTTGTAGAACCAGATGGCACCCAGCCCGGGCTCGTACCCGGCGTGCACCAGGTCCAGCCACAGCGCGTCGTCCACGAGCACCCGGGTGTCCTTCGGGTCCTCCACCTCCGTGGCCAGCCACTTCGAGGCGGCCTGGTAGGGCGCGTTGGCGTCGGCGGTGACGGCGGTGTGGGCGCCGTCGTACCAGCGGGGTACGACATAGGCGCCGGCCGCGATCGCGAGGACGGCCGCGAGGGCGTACCGCCCGCCGGTGACGTACCGGTTCTCGGCCTCGGAACGCCGTCGCCGCAGTACGGCGTGGGCGACGGAGGCCGTGCCGCCGGCGAGGACGAGGGCGAGGAACGGCAGCGCCTGGATGACGTACATCGCGGGCAGGTAGCCGGTGGGGCGCATGGCCACCAGGGCGAGGATCACCACCGCGAAGGAGGGACCGGCGAGCGCGCGTGCCGTGACCGACCAGCGCCAGGTGACCAGGAGCAGCAGGCCGCCCGCGAGGCCGCCGACGATGAGGACGCGGTCGTAGTAGAGCCACGACTGCAGGACGCCCCAGGAACCGGAGCCCTGGTCCAGGATGAAGCCCGAACCGGGCCTGGTCATCTGGTACTTGATGCCGTCCCAGAGCGAGACGTGCCCGCTGCCCGGGAACAGCTCGCCCTTCAGCAGGGCGAACAGCGGGTACGACAGGCCGATCAGCACGCAGGCGGTGACGGCGCCGGTCAGGGCGAACTTGCGGGTGTCGCGGTGGCTGTGCCGCCACATGGTGACGAAGACCGCCGGGAGGACGAAGAGCATCGTCTCCTTGGTCAGCACGGCCGTGGCCGCCGCGATCCCCGCGCCGAAGTGGTGCCAGAGATGGCGGCTCGGGGAGGCGGCGAGGGCGAACGCGAGGAGCGTCCACATCACCGCGAGGTTGTCGAGGAAGATCTCCCGCTGGAGGACGACCGACAGCGGCGAGAGCCCGAACAGGACCATGCCGAGCCCGGCCGCCCAGCGCGGGAGGGACAGCCGCCGCCCGAGCACGTAGACGAGGACCGCGCTGATCGCGCTGATGACCAGCATCGCGGCCCGCATGGTGCCGACGGTCATCGACTCGGGGCTGAGCGCGGCCGGTATCCAGGTCAGCAGGGCGAGCTGGATCCAGCCGAGCGGCGGGTGGTCGTACCAGTACGTGTAGTGGGCGAGGCCGCGGCCCTCCTGGACGGCCCAGGCCTGGGCGAGGTAGGTGCCCTCGTCGTCGCTGAGGGTCGGGTAGTCGGCGATGTTCCAGCCCTGCACGATGAGGATCGCGACGAGGAGCACGCCGCACAGGATCAGGTCGGGCCGGGACGAACGCAGTCGCGTCGGCGGGGTCGTTCGACTGGTCGAACGCGTCGTGGGCGCAGGCTGCCGCTGCGCGGGGACCTTGACCGTGGTCACCGCGGGAAGGGTGGAGGTCACGCAGGAACGTCCTCTCGGTTCACGTGCGCGAGATGTGCGCCGACGTGGCTGGTCAACTCCCAGTCGTTGCGGCCGCGTTGCTCACGCCATACGGCGCGGATCGCGGCGCCGGCGAGGAGCACCTGGTAGAAGGGGCCGCCCACGATCAGCTTCAGGTAGTGGACGAAGCGGACCCGAAGCCCGTACTGCTTGCCGAAGTCGTGCAGTCCGACGACCTCGAAGACGAACGTGACGAGCGCGGTCACGGCCGGCAGGAAGGTGATGAACGCGACGCTCACCGGCACGTCGAGGAAGAGCGCGATCGCCACGTTGAGCGGGATGATCAGCCCGGTGAAGGCCTGCAGGAACGGCGTGGTGAGCGTGTAGCGGGCCAGCAACCGCTGCCCGAACGTGGGCAGTTGCTTCCAGTCCTTCTTCCGGTAGACCTGAAGGAAGCCCTGGTTCCAGCGGGTGCGCTGCTTGAGCAGCGACATGAGGCTGCCGGGCGTCTCCTCCTTGGTCACCATGTCGGAGTCGTAGGCGACGACGACCTTCTTGCCGACACTGGACAGCCGCACGCCCAGATCGCAGTCCTCGGCGAGGCAGTTGGAGTCCCAGCCGTCGGCTTCCCGGAGCACGTCCGTCCGTACGAAGACGGTGTTGCCGCCGAGCGGGATGAACCCCTTCTGCGCGTGCAGGTGCAGCCGGGAGCGGAACCAGAAGAAGTACTCCAGGCAGTTGCGCAGGCTGTACCAGCTGGAGTGGAAGTTGATGAGCTGGACCCCGCCCTGGACGACATCCGCCCCGGTCGTGCGGAACGCGTGGTCCACGTGCGCGAGGAGCTCCGGATGGACCTGGTCCTCGGCGTCGAAGACCCCGACGACATCGCCGCGGCAGTGCGGCAGCGCCGTGTTCATGGCCTTCGGTTTGTTCTTCTTCTCGTGGGTGTCGACGACGACACGGACCCGCGGATCACGTCCCGCGGCCCGCTCGGCCACCTCGGTGGTCTCCGGGTCGTCGTGCCCGACGATGACGATGATCTCGAAGTCGGTGTGTGTGGACTCCAGCAGCCGCTGGATGGTGTGGTCCAGCACGGCTTGTTCGTGCCGGGCCGGCAACAGCAGCGAGAACGACACGTGCTCGCCGCCGTCCGGTCTGCTGAACCGGGTGGAGGCGAGCACTTCGGGCGTACGCCACGCGTGCATCTGCCACCACAAGGTGAAAGCCGCCATCCAGAACAAGGCCAGCGAGACGACGGCTATGAAGACAGACGTCAGCAACAGATCCCCCCAGATCCCCAATGCCCCCTGTCGCAACGGTGAGTTACAACCGTCGCGTCACTGTGGAGACATTAAGGGGGATCTGTGAAGTCCGCAGGCTGTTTTGATGAAGAGCGCATTTCCTCACAACGAGCCCCGAGAGTGAGTAATTCGAACACAGGCTGCGTAAGTGCTCCGATTCGGCTGCCGTTTCAACTGCTCAGCGCGGTGCGCAAGCGGTCGGGATCGGTGGTCGGGGCATCGCAGGTGAAGTTGCGGCAGACGTACGCGGCGGGTTCACCCTGCTGCAGCGGCCGGTCAACAAGGAGCGGAAACTCGTCACTCTCCGGAGTGCCCACGGCCACGACCGCGCCCGGGGCGGTGCCCAGGAGTGCCGTACGGTGCAGCGTCCTTGTGCCCTCGTCGTCCAGGGACGGGCCGACCACCGCGACTTCACGCGGACCGTCGAGATTGGCCTCGGCGACGGCGAGCCCCCAGCCGATGAAGCGGGGGACGCGCGGGCCGAGGGCCTTGACGACGCCGAGCGCCTTGACGGCCGCGGCGCGATGGGGCTCCGCGCCGGTCTGCGCGGCATAGCTCAGCAGGGCACCGGCCGCCGCGCTCCAGCCGGACGGGGCGGCGTTGTCGGTGGGGTCCTGGGGTCGGCGGATCAGCTGCTCGGCGTCGGCGGCGGTGTCGTAGAGGGCGCCGGACTCCACGTCGGTGAAGCGCGCGAGCACGTGGTCGAGCAGGAACCCGGCGAACTCCAGCCAGACGCCCTCACCGGTGACCGAGGCGAGCGCGAGGAAGCCCTCGGCGACATCGCCGTAGTCCTCCAGCACACCCGCGTTGGCGCCGGCCTTGCCGTCCTTGCTGGTGCGGGAGAGGCGGGCGTGGTCGTCGAGGTGCAGCCGCACGAGGAGGTCGGCGGCGCCGACGGCGGCCTCCACGAGGTCGGGGCGGTCGAAGTAGGCGCCGGTCTCGGCGAGGGCTGCCACGGCGAGACCGTTCCAGGCGGCGACGATCTTGTCGTCCCGGCCCGGGGCGGGGCGCTCGGCCCGTGCGGCGAGCAGCCGCTCCTTCACGGAGGCGACCTTCTCGGCGTCGAACACACCGTCCTGCTGCGGCAACTGCAGGACGGAGGAACCATGCTCGAAGGTGCCCTCGTCCGTCACACCGAAGTACCGGGCGGCGAGTTCGGCGTCGTCGTCCCCGAGGACGTCGCGCAGCTGCTGCGGGGTCCACACGTAGTACGCGCCCTCGACGTGCTTGCCGGTCCCGTCGTCGCTGTCGGCATCGAGCGCGGAGGCGAACCCGCCCTCGTTGGTGCGCAGTTCACGCACCATGAAGTCGGCGGTCTCCACGGCGACCCGGCGGGCGAGCTCGGAGCCGGTGGCGCGCCAGAGGTGGGCGTAGACGCGGCAGAGCAGCGCGTTGTCGTACAGCATCTTCTCGAAGTGCGGCACCACCCAGTCCCGGTCGACGGAGTACCGCGCGAAGCCGCCGCCGAGCTGGTCGTAGATCCCGCCCCGGGCCATCCGCTCGCAGGTGTCCTGGGCCATCTGCAGCGCGCCGTCGGCCCCCGTCCGCGCGTGGTGCCGCAGCAGGAACTCGACCACCATGGACGGCGGGAACTTGGGCGCGCCCCCGAATCCGCCGCGCTGCGGGTCGTACTCCCGAGTGAGCCCGAGCAGCGCCTGCGCCAGCTCCTGCTCGCCGGGTGCCTCGGTCCCGCCGTAGGAGATCTCCCGCTCGGCGAGATCCCGGGTGATCTTCCCCGCGACATCGGCGACCTCGTCCCGCCGGTCCGCCCAGGCACTGCGCACACCCTCCAGGACCTGCCGGAAGGACGGCATCCCCTGCCGGGGGGCGGGCGGGAAGTAGGTACCGAAGTAGAAGGGCTCGGCGTCGGGCGTGAGGAAGACCGTCATGGGCCAGCCACCCTGCCCGGTGGCGGCCTGCACGGCCTCCATGTAGACGGCGTCCACGTCGGGGCGTTCTTCGCGGTCGACCTTGATGTTGACGAAGTGCTCGTTCATGTATGCGGCCACGGCTTCGTCCTCGAAGCTTTCCTTGGCGAGGACATGGCACCAGTGGCAGCTCGAATACCCGACACTCAGGTGTACGGCAACATCTCGCCGACGCGCCTCGGCGAAGGCCGCTTCCGACCAAGGCCACCAGTCGACGGGGTTGTCGGCGTGTTGCAGGAGATACGGGGATGTCTCATGGGCCAGTCGGTTCGGCATACCTCCATCCTGCCTGACGGGGGCGCTCCAGCAGGGGTTCCACCCGCGAGTGGTCCCAGGACGGCTCCCTTCACGCCGGGGCGGACGATGCAGCGCGTGACGACGGAGGCGACGACCTTTCTCTTCTCCTCGAGCCCCATCTCCCCGGACCGCCAGCGGTCCCGCAGAAGCTGCGGCGGTTTCGCCGCTCCTCGATCTTCGGAGAAGACCAGCCGTTCAAGCGCCTCGTCCGCCAGCGGCCCGCTGATGCTGCATCGACCACAGTTTCGCCAGGAGTAGACGTACGGGCTCTTCTTGCTCCTCCCTTTCTGAGCGCACAGCGCTCCTCGACAGATCGTGCCGTCGTGACGTTGCGCCCCACAGCGAAGAAAGCCGGTGGCCAAGTGACGGGGAGCCGTCCGCTTCCGGCCGGTCAGTCCGGGAGCACCGCTTCCCCTGTGGAGGTACAGACTCCCGGGCGAGAACGTGGCGCACACCGCGTGCCACTGATCCGGCACCACAATGGGCTCCCACTGACCGTGCACGGGCTGTCCCGTCTCCGGAACCAACAGCAACTCGCCCCGGTTGGCCCGATAACCGCAGACCCGCGGCGCCGTGATGATCTGGGTGACGGTCTGCCCGTTGGGTCTGCCGCCACGGGTGCCCGTGACGCCGAGATCACACCAGTCTGCCGCGATGGCCCGGACCGCCTTCCCTGCGATGCGGTCGCTGATCGCCTGCCCAACGAGCTTCGCCTCTTCGGGATGAAGCGTGATTCTGTCCTGCTGCCAGCCGAAGGGCCTCGGGCCGCTGTGCGGCACACCTTCGGCGGCACGCGCCCAGTGCCAGTCCGCCACCCGTCGGCTCCTGACTCGTGTTTCCGTGACCGCCACGTCCAGTGATCGCACCGCCTGCAACAGCCCCTCCTGCGAGTACGGATCCCGAACGCCCTGTGGATCCACGTGGATCCGCCCTGGCCGACTGGTCAACGCGGCGAAGAACCGCGAGAGATCCTCCGCACGGCGATACAGCCGGTCGTCCGCGACGCAGACGACCCCTTCCACCCGCTGTCCGCTGTCGATGTGACCCCGCGCCAGGTCCGCGACCAACCGGTCGAATCCAGGCCGTACCACTCCCTCCTTGGACGCGCTGCGGCCGTTGTCGCTGTATGCGGCAACGACGATGCAGCCATGTTCATGCGCGGTCCGCTCGTTGATCCGCAGCTGATAGCGCACACCATGACCGTCACGCTGCCTCGAGTCCTCCGACGTACGCGCATAGGACACAACCGGAATCAGTCCACTCGGGTCTCGCACGGCATGGTGGTTCACAACGCCCCCGATTCGATAGTTCGCTCCCCAGTCAAAAGAACGAGCGACGCACCTCAAGGTCACGGAAGGCAGTTCGATGATCGCCGTCCCTCTCGCGCTCAGGCCTCCCCCGAAGGACACTCGTAGGCATAGGAGTTGCCGCCGGAGGGGGACGTGACATGCGGGACGCCCATCGCACCGAGGCCGAGCGGCTGTTGGCTCGGGCCGTGGAGGAGGAGGTGCGGCGCTCGGGCGGGCGCGTCGAGGGGCAGGTGCTGTTGTCGCGGGCGCGTGGGGCGCTGGACGCCATGGCGCAGGTGGCGGCCGAGGAGTACGAGGCGTATACCCGGGCGCTGGACGAGGCGGAGGCCGGCCGGCTGACGTTCGGGCAGCGGTTCGCGCGGGAGGGCGGCGGTACGCCGCTGATGGTGGCCGGCGTGGCCGCGGTCGCGGCCGTGGTGTCCGACCTGGCCCTGGGCACCGGCACGGTGACGGCCGTCGGCGCGGGCGTCACCGTGGGTGTCGTCGGCGCCGCGGCGACTGTCGTGAAGGTGGCCGGCACGCATCTGCCCGCCGCACACCAGCGCGCGGGCGCGGTCGGCCAGCCCGGCGGCCCGGAACAGCTGCGGCTGCAGTGGCTGACGGCGCTGGAGGTACGGGGCATCCGCCCGTACCTCGACCAGCAGCGAGTGCTGAGCGCGTCCACCGGCCCGAAGAAGTCGGTGCCGCGGCTGAAGGGCACGGACAAGAGCGCGGCGGCCCGCGGCCGGAACGTACTGGAGCAGTCGTTCGGTCAACTCCCCGAGCCGATGGGTCCGTTCGCGGGTCGTCGGCAGGAGATGGCCCGTATCCGGCAGTGGGTGCAGGCGGCGCGGGCGAGTACGGAGACGAAGCCGACGGTGGTCGTCCTGCACGGGGCGCCCGGCAGTGGCCGTACGGCACTGGCGATCCGCGCGGCGCACGATCTGAAGGACCAGTTCCGCGGGGCGTGCGTGGTGGATCTGCGTGGTGACACGACGGAGGAGCCGCCGCTGTCGACGCGAGACGCGCTGCTGCATCTGCTGAACCGTTTGGGCGCCCCGCGCGAGCAGCTTCTCTTCCGTGAGCGCTCCTCGGCGGACCAGCAGGTCAAGCGGTTGAGCGAGCTCTACCACCAGCATCTGACCGGCCTCCCGGTCACCGTCGTGCTGGACGACGCCTCGGACCCGGAGCAGGTCCGCACCCTCGTCCCCGAGCGCTCCGACAGTCTGGTCCTGGTCACCGCGCGGGAGGCTCTCGACCTGCCAGCGGATCTCGCGGCGTGGGTGCACCAGCTGCCGGTGGAGTCGTTGGACGCGGCGGGCGCGGAGGAGCTGCTGTCCGCGGCGGCGCAGGATTCCTCGGGCCCCTACGACGCCGAATCCGCCGACCTGATCCGGCAGTTGTGCGGCGGGCTGCCCCTCGCGCTGCGCATCGCAGGCTCGTCGCTGGGGCCGCGCTCACCGCGCACGCTGGCGACCGACCTGGGCGCGTACGGTCCGGTGGAGCCGATCGAGCGGGTGCTGTGGCTGCGCTACACCGACCAGCCGGAGCCGGCGAGACGGCTGCTGCGCAGGCTGGCGCTGGCGGGCCGGGCTTCCCTGGGCGCGGCAGCGGCGGCATCGCTCCTGGCCACGGACGAGGCGGAGGCGACACGCCATCTGGTGGCCCTGTCGGAGTCGGGCCTGATCGACCATGTCCGCGGCAACCGCTACCGCCTGCACGACCTGGTCCGCGACTTCGCCCACGCCCGCCTTCTCGACGAGGAGGAGCCGTCGGAGCGTACGGCGGCGCAGGAGCGGCTGATCGTGAACTACGCCGACCTCGCGGAATCCGTTCTGCGCCTGGTCGACGGCAATATGTCGACCCGCTCGGACCGCTTCAGCCCGCACGGTTTCACCTCGTTGGACGACGCGCTGCGCTGGCTGGACGACGAGTCGAGCTTCATCACGGCGGCCCTCAGGCACGCGGAGGACGCGAACCAGGCGGCCGTGCTCAATCTGCTGGGCGCCCTGTGCGACTACTGCCTGCTGCGGGGCGACCTCTACCGCCTCGGCGAGATCAGCGAGCTGGCGCAGGCCGTGGACCAGGGCCTGCTGGTCCGCTCGGTGCAGTGGCGTACGGGTATCGCGGCTCGTCAGCTCGGTGAGCTGGACAAGGCCCGCACGACGCTGACCTCGGTGGTCGACCTCTATATGCAGGCCCACCACGACGCGGGCGCTGCCCGCGCCCTGTGCTCCCTCGGCATCACCCTGCACCACCAGGGCCACCTCACCGAGGCGGCGGCCAAACTCCGCGAGGCCCTGGATCTGCAGTCGGCGCCCCAGCTGGCAACCGACCGTGCCTGGACGATGCACGCGCTGGCGGCGGTCGAACGGGACCGGGGGCGGGTGTCGGAGGCCCTGGACCTGCTCACCGATTCCCTGGTCCTGCACCGCGCCGGCGAGTCGGTGCACGGCGAGGCGTGGGCCCACTTCCAGCTGGGCCAGCTGGGCCTGCGCATGGGCGACGTACCGCGCGCGGAGTCCGAGCTGCGCCAGGCCCTCGACCTGTACGGCCGTACGCGCGACGCCCGCGGGGAGGCCTGGGCGCTGACCCAGCAGGCCCGCGCCCGTCTGGTCGCCGGGGATCCCTCCCAGGCGGTGGACGGACTGCGCCAGGCGGCGTCCCGGCATCGCGACAACGAGGACGCGCGCGGTGAGGCGTGGTCCGTCTACTACCTGGGCCAGGCCCTGGAGGAGACGGGGAACCTGGATGTCGCGGTACGCGAGCTGGAGCGCTCCCGCACGATGTTCTCGCGCATGCAGGACGTCTACGGTCTCGCCTGCGCCCGGCACCATTCGGCCCGTGTGACCCGGGACCAGCGGGCCGCCCAGACCGGCTCGCTGAAGAACTCCGGCTTCGCGCGGCAGCTCCTGGTGGACGCCCGCGCCAACTTCCAGCGCATCGGGGTCGCCCACGGGGAGGCGTGGACCTGCCTGGAGCTGGCGGTGGTGGATGCCGGGAACACCCGTACGCAGCAGGCGCTGGCCCTGTGCGACGACGCGGTGGGCCTGTTCGCCTCGTACGGCGACCGGCGGGGCGAGGACTGGGCCCGTTTCCTGCGCTGCACGCTTCTGCCGTATGCGGCTCCAGGCGGTGTGGAGGTCGGCGCGGCGGTGGCGCAGGAGGAACTGGCCCGGCTGACCCGCACCGGCCATCCCCTCCGGGACGCGAAGCTGGACGGCTATCTGGAGGCGTACCGGCTCCTGCTGGAGCGCGGCGTGGACCTGGAGGCGGGATGGCAGGCATGGCGGCTCGGCATGGTGCCGAACCGCCATGCCCGGGAGGTCATGGGGGTGGCGGTCGCAGCCCGGCAGTGACTCGGATGCCGCGGGTCCGCCGGCCCGGCGGTACGGCAGTCCGAGGCGCCGCGGTCCAGCGGCCCGGCAGTCCGGGGCACCGCGGGTCCGTCGGCCGGCAGTCCGGCAAGTCCGGGGCCGCCGCGGATCCACCAGCCGGCAGTCCGGTCGGGGAGGTCCGGGCGCCGCGGATCCGCCGCCCCGGCAGTCCGGCGGTCCGGGGCGCCGCGGGTCCACCGGCCCGGCAGTCCGGCGGTACGACCCTCAGGAGCCGGGCCCGCCGGCCGCAAAGGGGGTCAGCCCCGCCGCGGCTCGGCCGGGCCGGTGGCCTCGGCGTCCTCGGCGGAGCCCTCCGCGGCCGGGGACTCCGCGAAGTCGACCTTGCTCATGTGGCGGTTCATCGACTTCATCAGGGCCCACACCGCCAGTGCCATCACCGCGAAGACGATGAAGCCGAGGACGCCGGGGGTCACCTTGTCCTCGTCCACCTCCTTGGCGAGGGTGGCGAGCTGTGTCATTGCCAGGCTTGCGCTTGCGCTCATGTCAGACATTGTCGCGGATGCCCGCAAAGAGGTCGTCCTCGGGGAGGGAGGTATCGACGTGGGACTTCGCCAGCTCGTACTCCTCGGTCGGCCAGACCTCCCTCTGGAGCTCCAGCGGGATCCGGAACCAGCCGCCGTCGGGGTCGATCTGGGTGGCGTGCGCGATCAGGGCCTTGTCGCGGATCTCATAGAAGTCGCCGCACGGGACGTGCGTGGTGAGCGTGCGCTGCTTCATGCCGAACTCGTCCCAGCGCTTGAGCCAGTCGCCGTAGGGGGACTCCAGGCCGCGGTCGAGCATGGCCTGGTGCAGCGCCTCGGTGCGGGGACGGTTGAAGCCCTGGTTGTAGTAGAGCTTCTGCGGCTGGTACGCCGGGCCGTACTCCCCCTCCGGGTACTTCTCGGTGTCCGCCGCGCCCTCGAAGGCCACCATCGAGATCTTGTGGGTCATGATGTGGTCGGGGTGCGGGTAGCCGCCGTTCTCGTCGTAGGTGGTGATCACCTGGGGACGGAAGGAGCGGATCTGCTTCACCAGCTCACCGGCCGCCTTGTCGACGTCCTCCAGGGCGAAGCAGCCCTCCGGGAGCGGGGGCAGCGGGTCGCCCTCGGGCAGACCGGAGTCGACGAAGCCGAGCCATTCCTGCTTGACCCCGAGGATCTCGCGGGCCTCGTCCATCTCCTTCTTGCGTACCTCGTGGATGTGCTCCTCGATGTACTTGTCGCCCTGGAGCTTCGGATTGAGGATGGAGCCGCGCTCCCCGCCCGTGCAGGTCACGACCAGCACGTCCACCCCCTCGGACACGTACTTCGCCATGGTGGCCGCGCCCTTGCTCGACTCGTCGTCGGGGTGGGCGTGCACGGCCATCAGTCGCAGCTGGTCAGTCAAGACTCAATCCTCATAAGTCGGCGCCCCGGGGTGAACCGGTGCGATCGGCGGCTTCTATAGTGACCGAATCGGGGGGCGGATAATTCCGGGGTACGGCCCTGAGAACCCCTTTCGGGACATCCGTCCCGCCCCGGCCGAGAGGACGATCATGAGTACGGCGAGCACGCGGCGGCCCGAGAGCCGCTACGGCCGCTCCTCGGACGAGCGCGCCGACCGCACGCTCAAGGTCGTCGGCGCCGCCCTCGGGGCGGTACTGCTGGCGGTGATCGGCTACTTCGGCTATCACTACGTCGGCCAGAACGAGATCAGCGCCGAGGTGATCGAGTTCGACGCCGGGAAGAACGCGGTGAAGGTGCATCTGGAGGTCCGCAAGGACGCCGGCGCCTCCGGCTACTGCACGCTGCGCTCCCAGGCGGAGAGTGGCGCCGAGGTGGGCCGGGCCGACTTCCGCTTCGACGGCGACGCGACCCGGGTCGACAAGGTCGTCACGCTCCGTACGACGTCCCCGGGAACGACGGCCGAGCTGCTCGGCTGCCACGCTGACTGACCGGGCAGTCCGGAACCGACCGACCCTGGTCGACACCGACCGGCTTTGTCCGGAATACGTGTGCGCTGACCTGCGTTGACGTGATTCTGATGGCTTATGTCCTCCCCCTTCGGCCGTTGAATTGTTAGGCTCGTGGTTTCGCCCTTCCATGAAGGAACATCCTTCTGGGTAGGGCGATGCTTTGTATTCCCAGTACCTACGAGGAGCACCTGTGACCCAGACCAGCGAGAACGTCACCTGGCTGACCCAGGAGGCGTACAACCAGCTCAAGGCCGAGCTGGAGCACCTGTCTGGTCCTGCGCGCACGGAGATCGCCGCCAAGATCGCGGCCGCGCGCGAGGAGGGCGACCTGCGCGAGAACGGCGGGTACCACGCGGCCAAGGAGGAGCAGGGCAAGCAGGAGCTCCGTGTGCGCCAGCTGACCCAGCTCCTGGAGAACGCCAAGGTCGGCGAGGCGCCGGCGTCGGCGGACGGTGCGGTGGCGCCCGGCATGGTCGTGACGATCGCCTTCGACGGTGACGAGGACGACACGATGACCTTCCTGCTCGCCTCGCGCGAGTACGCGAGCTCGGACATCGAGACGTACTCCCCGCAGTCCCCGCTGGGCTCCGGCGTGATCGGCCACAAGGTCGGCGAGGACGCGGACTACGAACTGCCGAACGGCAAGACCGCCTCGGTGAAGATCCTGAAGGCCGAGCCCTACAGCGGCTGACCCGGGCCGTGCGGCGGTTGCCGCGGCCGGCATCCCCTTTTACGAGCCCCCGGCGCCCACCGGCGCCGGGGGCTTCGTCATGCCGTCGCCGAGCGGTACTTCCGAACCGCCAGGGTGCGGAAGACGACGATGATCAGGACCGAGTAGATCAGCGAGGCCCACACCGGGTGCTGCATGGGCCAGGCATCCGACGGTGAGACTCCCGGATTGGCGAAGAGCTCGCGGCAGGCCTGGACCGTGGCACTGAAGGGGTTCCAGTCGGCGACGTGCCGCAGCCAGGGGGTCATGTGGCTGGTGTCCACGAACGCGTTCGAGATGAACGTGACCGGGAAGAGCCAGATCAGTCCGCTGGAGGTGGCCGCCTCGGGCGTACGGACGGACATGCCGATCAGGGCGCCGATCCAGGTGAACGCGTACCCGAGCAGGAGCAGCAGTCCGAAGGCCCCCAGCACCCGGCCGGCGTTGGTGCTGCCGTCCGACCCGACGCGCCAGCCGACCAGCAGGGCGACCACCGCCAGGACGACCAGGGTCAGGGCGGTCTGGACGAGGTCGGCGAAGGTACGCCCCGTGAGCACCGCGCCTCTCGCCATGGGCAGCGAGCGGAAGCGGTCGATGAGCCCCTTGTGCATGTCGTCGGCGATGCCCGCGCCGGAGCTGGCGGTGGCGAACGTGACGGTCTGCGCGAAGATGCCCGCCATCAGGAAGTTCTTGTAGTCGACGGCGCTGGTGCTGCTGCCGATCTGCATGGATCCGCCGAAGACGTAGGTGAACAGCACCACGAACATGATCGGCTGGATCAGGCCGTAGATGATCATCTCGGGGATACGGGACATCCGGATCAGATTGCGTTTCGCAACGACGACCGAGTCCCGCACGGACTGGCTGACCGGGTTCGTCGCCGGTGCGACCCGCACGGCGTCGAGAGCACTCATTTGACGGCCTCCTTGCCGTTCTCCTCGTCCTTCACCTCGGCCAGGTGTCCTGTCAGGGACAGGAAGACGTCGTCGAGGGTCGGGCGGCGCAGCCCGATGTCGTCGATCTCGATGCCCCGGGTGTCGAGCTCACGGATGACCTCGGCGAGGAGCTTGGCACCTCCGGTCACGGGGACGGTGAGCTTGCGCATGTGGTCCTCGACCGTCGTGTCGCCCTTGCCGAAGCCGCGCAGCACCTCGGATGCGGCCTGGATCTCGTCGCGCTCGTGCACCACCAGTTCGACGCGCTCGCCGCCGGTGCGGGCCTTGAGCTGGTCGGAGGTGCCGGTGGCGATGACATGGCCGTGGTCGACGACCGCGATCTCGTGCGCGAGGTGGTCGGCCTCTTCGAGGTACTGGGTGGTCAGCAGCAGTGTCGTGCCGCTCGAGACCAGGCGCTTTATGACCTCCCACAGCATCTGGCGGTTGCGTGGATCGAGGCCGGTCGTCGGCTCGTCCATGAACATCACGGGCGGCGAGACCACCAGGGCGGCCGCCAGGTCGAGACGGCGCCGCATGCCGCCGGAGTAGGTCTTCGTGGGACGGTCGGCGGCGTCGGCGAGGTCGAACTGCTCCAGCAGCTCGCCCGCGCGGGCCTTCGCCGCCTTGGCCCTCATCTGGTAGAGCTGGCCGACCATCTGCAGGTTCTCGCGGCCGGTGAGGTACTCGTCCACTGCGGCGAACTGTCCGGACAGCCCGATGGAACGGCGCACGGCGTCGGGGTTCTTGAGGACGTCGATGCCCGCGACGACCGCCGAGCCGCTGTCGGGGCGCAGCAGGGTCGTCAGGCAGCGGACGGCCGTCGTCTTGCCCGCGCCGTTCGGCCCGAGCAGGCCCAGGACCGTGCCCTCGGGAACATCGAGGTCGACGCCGTCCAGAGCCCTTACGTCA
Organism: Streptomyces sp. NPDC111606; assembly: GCF_055656945.1. Classification (NCBI taxonomy): domain Bacteria; kingdom Bacillati; phylum Actinomycetota; class Actinomycetes; order Kitasatosporales; family Streptomycetaceae; genus Streptomyces; species Streptomyces sp. NPDC111606. Next base: position 302,897 of record NZ_JBVKBY010000002.1, on the reverse strand, counting down.
CCGAAGGTCTTCACCAGGCCTTCGGCATAGATGGCGCCTGGCATATGAATCTCCACGTCTTCGGGGAAACTTCGGAAAGCCTAGGTTTTGGCACTGTTCGTTCCGCGCCATGACTCGGCGCTGTGGCGTACATACGAGACACACCATAACGCGATGTATCGCGTCTCTCAACGGGATTACCCGATCGAGTGACAAAGTGACTCCGACCTGCGCTTTCGCCCGTCGGGGCCTCGACCGACGACCGCTCGCGTCTCAGCCGATGACCGTGTAGCCCGCCTCGCGCAGGGCCTGGCCGACCTCGGCGCAGTGCGTGCGGCCCTTCGTCTCCAGGTGCAGCTCGACCTCCGCCTCCGTGAGCCCGAGCCGTGGGTCGGTCCGTACGTGACTCACATCGAGGACGTTAGCGTCCACCACTGACAACACACCCAAAAGCGTGGCGAGCGCGCCCGGCCGGTCCGTCAGCCGCAGCCGTACGGCGAGGTAGCGGCCCTGCGCGGCCATGCCGTGCCGCAGGACCCGCTCCAGCAGCACCGGGTCGACGTTGCCGCCGGACAGCACCGCGACGACCGGGCCCTCGAAGGCGCCGGGGTCGCTCAGCAGCGCCGCGACGGGGCTCGCGCCGGCCGGCTCGACGACCAGCTTGGCCCGCTCCAGACACAGCAGCAGGGCGGTGGCCAGCTCGTCCTCGCTGACCGTGCGGACCTCGTCCACCAGGTCGCCGATGATCCGGAACGGCACGTCACCGGGCCTGCCGACCCTGATCCCGTCCGCCATCGTCACCGGGTTGTCGACCGCGACCGGGTGCCCGGCCGCCAGCGAGGGCGGGTACGCCGCCGCGCCTGCCGCCTGCACGCCCACGATCCGCACGTCGGGGCGCAGCGACTTCACCGCCATCGCGATACCCGCCGCGAGCCCGCCCCCGCCGATGCCGACGACGATCGTCCGCACCTCCGGGCACTGCTCGAGGATCTCCAGGCCGACCGTGCCCTGGCCCGCGATGATGTCCGGGTGGTCGAAGGGGTGGATGAACACCGCGCCCGTCTCGGCGGCGTACTCCTGCGCCGCGGCGAGCGTCTCGTCGACCACCTGGCCGTGCAGGCGCACCTCGGCGCCGTAGTCCTGGGTGGCGCTGATCTTGGGCAGCGGGGCGCCCTTCGGCATGAACACCGTCGAGCGCACGCCGAGCAGCGACGACGCGAGGGCGACGCCCTGCGCGTGGTTGCCGGCGCTCGCGGCCACGACCCCCGCCGCCCGCTCCTCCGGGAGCAGCCCGGCGATCCGGACGTAGCCGCCGCGCAGCTTGAACGATCCCGTCCGCTGGAGGTTCTCGCATTTGAGGTGCACCGGCGCGCCCACCAGCTGGGACAGGTGCCTGCTGCCCTCCATCGCCGTCACGCGCGACACGCCGGACAGCATCTTCTGGGCCCCGCGCACGTCGTCGAGGGTGACGGGAGGCAAGGAGTCAGCCGTGCTGTAGCTCATGACCCAAGTCTCGCAGTTCACAGGCGCAAGGCCCTGGTGTGACCAAGCACCGAGATGGGTTTGCGCAGCGCCGGTACACCCCGCGTCCGGGCCGCGTACCCTGTCCCCCAACCCAGCACCCCCTTCATGAAGTGAGCCTCCGGCCATGCCCACAACACCTGAAATGTCGATGGACATGACGACCGTCGCTGACAGCGGTCTCCTCGACACGCTGCAGCACGAGGTGGCGGTGTTCGCCCGTCGTGCCGAACAGACCCGGCTCGGTGGGGTCGGGCAGGTGCGCAACTCCATGGACCGCGCCGCATACCTGCTGCTCAACCGCCTCGACAAGGAAGGTCCCATGGGCGTCAAGGCGCTCGCCGCGAGCATGGGGATCGACTCGTCGACGGTGACCCGGCAGGTGGCGCCGCTCGTCGACACCGGGCTCGTCAAGCGCACCTCGCACCCCGAGGACGGGCGGGCGGTGGTACTCCAGCTGTCCCCGCGCGGGCAGTCGCGGCTGGAGGAAGTGCGTTCGTCCCGGCGTCAGTTGATGGCCGAACTGACACAGGACTGGGCCCCGGAGGAGCGTGAGGCGTTCTGCACGCTCCTCACTCGCTTCAACACCGCGCTCTCCTCGCGGATGGCGGCGCAGGGAATCTCGGGCGCGGACACGCCCACGGCCTCCTGAGCGCCGATTCGGCACCGCGGGGACGCCCGTCGCCGTGCGGAATCCGCCGCCCGCACGCGCGCGTACTCGTGTGATCCGCTCCCGGCTCTTGACCCCGGGCCGTCACTGGCCTCATATGAAACCGGGTCCTCCTCGTGCGCGGCCGAAACGCGTCACGCGCGGGGGCCGGGGTCCGGTTCCTCAGGGTCGGTCAGGCGGGAGGGGCGGTGGGACGACGGCGAGTGGTCCAGGACGCCCGCCGGGACCGCGAGTTCGCGGCGTTCGTCGCGGGCGCGGCAGGGCGGCTGCTGCATGCCGCCACGCTGCTCACCGCTGAGCCGCCGGGCGACAACCCGCGCGCGCGGCGCCTGCTGACGCTGTCCCTGGCGCACACGTACGCGTGCTGGGACCGACTGCGCGGCGAGGACCCGTACGACCGCGCCCGCCAGTACCTGGCCACGCGCTTCTCCCGGGCCGTATGGCACCAGTACGGCCCTCTCGGCGCCCTCGGCCGGTCCCGCCCGCACCCCGACAGCCCACTCGCCCGGCTGTCCCCGCGGGAACGCCTGATCCTGGTCCTGCGACTGTACGAGGGGGTCGCCGAGGAGCAGGCGGCGGCCCTGCTCGGGCTCCCCAGGGAGCGCGTCCACGCGATCTGCGACCGGGCGACGGCGACCCTGCTGCATCCTCCGCGCGAGCCCGCGCGGGCCGTGCCGGTCCCGAAGGTGGTGTCGCCATGAATCGCGCCGAACGGGAAGCGGCCGTACGACGGATCATGGAGCGCACGCCGCCGCCTGTGCCGCCGGAGGTCTACGCGGAGGCCGTGCGGCGCGGCGGCCGCATGCTGCGTCGCAGGAAGGCCGCCGTGTTGCTGATGTGGCTGGTGCTGTTCGCCGCGACGATGGCGTTCATGGTGTGGGCGCTGACGGCCCGCCCCTGGGTGGAGCCGCCGTCGGAGACGACTCCACCGCTGACGGGCTGGTGACCCCTTCTCCGGTCCCCTGCCCTTCCCTGCCGCCCTGGGCTAGCCGAGCGCCTGCTGGAGGTCCTCCAGGAGGTCCTCCACGTTCTCGATGCCCACGGAGAGGCGGACGAGGTCGGCGGGGACCTCCAGGGCGGAGCCGGCCACGGACGCGTGGGTCATGCGGCCGGGGTGCTCGATGAGGGACTCGACGCCGCCCAGGGACTCGCCGAGCGTGAACACCTTGGCGCGGTTGCAGACCTCGACGGCCGCCTCCTCGCCACCGGTGACCCGGAAGGAGACCATGCCGCCGAACGCCTTCATCTGCTTGGCGGCGACCTCGTGACCGGGGTGCTCGGGCAGGCCCGGGTACAGAACGCTCGTCACGCGCGCGTGCCGGGTCAGCATGTCGGTGATCTTCATGGCGTTCTCGCTGTGCCGGTCCATGCGCACCGACAGCGTCTTGGTGCCGCGCAGCACCAGCCAGGAGTCGAAGGGCCCGGCGACCGCGCCCATCGCGTTCTGGTGGAAGGCCAGTTCGTCGCCCAGCCCCGAGTCGCTGACGATCAGCGCACCGCCGACGACGTCCGAGTGGCCGCCCATGTACTTGGTGAGGGAGTGCACCACGACGTCCGCGCCGAGGGACAGCGGCTGCTGCAGATACGGCGTGGCGAAGGTGTTGTCGACGACGAGCTTCGCGCCTGCGTCCCGGGCGATCTGGGCGACGGCCGCGATGTCGGTGATGCCGAGCAGCGGGTTGGAGGGGGTCTCCACCCACACGATCTTGGTCTTCGGAGTGATGGCGGCCCGGACGGCGGACGGATCGCTCGTGTCGGCGACCGACCACTCCACGCCCCATCGCGCGACGACCTTCGCGAACAGCCGGAACGTGCCGCCGTACGCGTCATTGGGGATGACCACGTGGTCGCCGGGGCTGAGCAGCGTACGCAACAGGCAGTCCTCGGCCGCCAGTCCGGACGCGAACGCGAGGCCGCGGCGGCCGCCCTCCAGGGCCGCGAGGTTCTCCTCCAGGGCGGTCCTCGTCGGATTGGCGCTCCGGCTGTACTCGTAGCCGCCGCGCAGGCCGCCGACGCCGTCCTGCTTGTAGGTGGAGACCTGGTAGATCGGCGGGACGACCGCGCCGGTGAGGGGATCGGCGGTGTTCCCCGCATGGATCGCGAGGGTCTCGAAGTGCTGACTGATGTGCCTGTCGCTCATGGGCACCGAGCGTAATGCGCGAACGGGGCGGATGCCGGACGGCAGGGATTCCCGGCCGATTCCCGGCCCCACTGGGCCCGCCCGGCCCACTCGGCCCGCTCACCACGGACCCCGTTTTCCACGGGCCCGCACGCCACGGAACTCGTTTTCCACAGGCTGCCCGACCTCGTTCGCCAATTGTCGGCGGCGTCTGGAACGCTGGAGGCATGGAAATTCTCTGGGTCCTGATCGCGCTGGTCATGATCGGCTTTGTGGTCGTGCCGTTCATGAGGCGCAGGCGGGGCATGATCGAGCAGGTCCACCCCGGCCACCCGGACGCCGCGGACCCGGCGAATTACGGCTTCGTACGGCAGGAGGAGCTGGACGTCCGCATGCCCGGCCCCGACCAGGACCTGCTGGACGTCCTGGATCTGGTGCAGCGCACGCAGGACTACAAGGCGGCGTCCCAGCTCCTCGCGGGCACCGAGGCGGAGGGCGAGCGGCGCTGGCAGCGCGTGCAGGCCTTCGCGGGCGCCGCGTCGCTGGAGCTGCAGCAGCGGCCGGGCGGCGTGAGTGAGTCGCCGGGCGGGCAGTGGCTGCGGGTGTGGCGCACCGAGCAGCCCAAGGACGCCGGCGGGGCGGCCGTGCACGCGGAGTTCCTGGTCCAGCAGGCGTGGCGCACGGCGACGCCGGGCACTGACGAGTTCCGGATCATCATGGAGGAGGCGAAGTCGGCGTGCGGAGAGGCGGCGCTGCTCGCCCCCGGTGACCCGATTCCGTACATCGTCGAGCTGTCGGTCGCGCGAGGACTCGCCTACTCGCGGCCGGAGTTCGAGCAGCTCTGGCTGAAGATCCTGGACCGCGCCCCGTCCCACATGGGCGCGCACCTGGCGGCCCTGCACTACTGGTGCGAGAAGTGGCACGGCTCGCGGAAGCTGGCGTACGAGTTCGCGGAAGCGGCGGCGGCCCGCGCACCCCAGGGCTCCCTCCTCGCCGCCATGCCGCTGTTCGCGGTCTTCGAGCACCTGCCCGAGGTGAACCTGGTCAGCGGCTTCTACCAGAGCGAGGTCGTGACGAAGGCGATCCACGGCGCCCTGTACGCGGTGCACGCGGCCCGCCACGACGACCCGATGCTGGCGCACGTACGCCACCTGCTGGTGTTCTTCCTGGTCCGCGGCGAGCGTTGGGCCGAGGCCATGGACCAGCTGATACACGTCGACGGCCACATCGGCGCCCTCCCCTGGACCCTGTCGCCCGACCCGGCCGCCGAGTTCGCGGTCTACCGGGCGCTGGCCGTGGCGGGCTACGAGGCCAACGGCGGCAGCCCGGCGACCCTGCCGCACTGAGCCGCGCACCCACCCCAAAGAATCCTCATTGCCGCACTGACCTGCGGTAGGGCATACTCCGCTTCCCCCCACAACACTTCGTCATGTCCATTTCTCGTGGGGGGAATTGCCCAACATGGGGGCAACTCTGCGTGCCGTGCGCGCGCTCATCCTGCTCGCCGGGTTCTATCTGCTCGGTTTCGTCATGCTCGGCGTACTCGTCGCCGTCGACTGGGGCGTCGCGGAGGGCGGGGTGGGGAGCGTCACCGCCAAGGTGTGGATCGTCAGCGCGCTGCTGGCGATCCCCATCGTGCAGGGCATGTTCGCGCTGCGCACGCCCAAGGACGAACCGCTGCCCGGCCTGCCCGTGACCGAGCAGCAGGAGCCGGCGCTCTGGGCGGCCGTACGCACCCTGGCCGAGGAGACCGGGACGCGCGCGCCGGACGAGATCGTCCTGACCCCGGACGTGAACGCGGCCGTCGCCGAGGACGCGACGTTCCTCGGTCTCAAGCCCGGCCGGCGGCGTATGTACATCGGGCTGCCGCTGATGGCGGGGCTGAGCGAACCGCAGCTGCGGGCCGTGCTGGCCCATGAGTTCGGGCACTACACGAACCACGACACCCGCCTCTCCGCGATCACCCTGCGCGGCCGCCTCCAGGTGATGCGCACCGTCGCCAGCCTGCACGAGCGTTCCCGCAAGAAGGTCGCCAAGGAGGAGTCCAAGCAGGAGAAGAAGAACGCCAAGCGGCTCGCCAAGGGAAAGAAGACGGGCGCGGTCGACGCCGGGACGGCGGGCCTGAGTTACCGCCTCGCCGCCAAGCCGTTCCTCTGGTACGGCACCTTCTACCTGCGCGCCTCCCAGGGCGTGGGCCGGCGCCAAGAGCTCGCCGCCGACGTGGCCGCCGCGCGTATCGCCGGCCGCGACGCCACCGCGTCCGCGCTGCGCGAGATCCCCGTCCTGGACTCCGCCCACGGCTTCTACATGCAGTCGTACGCGACCCTCGGCACCGGCGCCGGACTGCTGCCGCCGCCCGGCGAGGTCTTCGGCGGGCTGCGCCATCTGCTGGCCGGGCGCGCCGACGAGCTGGACGAGATGCGGCGGGCCCTGCCCGAGGAGGAGCAGTCGCCGTACGACTCCCACCCGCCGGTCGCCGAGCGCATCGCCCGCGTCGAGCAGCTCCCCGACGACGGCCGCGCCCTGACCGGAGCCCGCCCCGCGCTCTCCCTGCTCACCGACCCGGCCCACGCCTTCACGGCACTGGAGCGGGCCGCCCTCACCCCCGAGGCCCATCAGCTGCGCCGCACCGCCGACTGGACCCAGCTGGTCAACGAGTCGATGCTCTGGCACGCCGGCCAGGACGCCGAGCCGCTGCGCGCGGCCGTTACCGAGATCCACGGCGGTGACGGCTCCCTGGCCTCCTTCCTGGACGCCGTCGACGCGGGCCGGCTGTGGCAGATGGCCGACCGCCTGCCCAAGTCGCAGGAGGCGCAGGCCGCCACGGGCCGCGCGGCACGCGAGTTCTCGCGCCCCCAGGTGCGCGCCCGCCTCTCCCGCATGGTCGTCGCCGAGTTCGTCCGCGCCGGCCGGGCCCACTGGGAGCTGTCCTGGTCGGACTCGGCACGGCTGCGGCTGCCGGACGGTTACGAGGAGGCGCTGAAGCAGGCGCTGGACGCGGTGGTGGAGGACGTACCGGACACGCGGGAACTGCGGCAGTTGCTGGCGCGGAAGCACTGACCGACACCGAGGGCAGAGCGATGCCGGCTTCGAGGCCGGCACATTTCCGAGGCCCGACATCGAGCACACGCCGCACCCTCGCCGTCCTCCCTCCCCGTCCTCCCTCCCCCCTTCCCTTTCTCCTCCCCCGTTCGCCGCTCAAGCCCCTCACTGCTCAAGGACGTAGACACCCATGAGTCACATACTCCCGATCGTCGTGATCCTGCTCGCGATCTACTCCTGGTACCGCGCGCAGAAGAAGTCCGCCCCGAGCGGAGGCGGCGCAGCCGTGCGCAACCGGGATCTGTCCAAGGCCGCCGCCCGGCTGGGCTTCCTGCCCGGCGAGCGGCTGGACACCGACCGGGCCTACGCCCCCGACCCGCGGATCGCGGCCGCACGGGAGGCCGTACGGGCCGGGGACTGGAAGGCCGGCGCGCAGTTCCTGGCCGATGCCGGGCGGGACTGGCAGGAGCGGGACCGGCGCTCGAGTGTGCTGGCCGACGAGGCCGTCAAGGACGACTCCTGGCTGCTGGCCTGGCGCACGGAGCGGCCGGAGGACCCCGACGCGGCCCTGGTGTACGCGGAGTCAATGATCTACCTCGCCTGGGAGGTCCGCGGCTCGGCGACCGCCAAGCACACCACACAGGAGCAGTTCGCGGGCTTCCGCCGCATCCTGGACCAGGCCCGTGAGGCGTGTGCGCGGGCGCAGGCGCTGGCCGGGGACGACCCGTGCCCGTTCATCGTGGAGATCCCACTGGCGAAGGGCCTCGGGTACCCGCACGAGAGGTTCGAGGAGATCTGGGCCGAGATCGTCAAGCGCGACCCGCACCACCTGGCCGCGCACACCTCCGCCCTCCAGTACTGGTGCGCGAAGTGGCGTGGCTCGCACGAGCTGGCGGAGGGCTTCGCCCGGTCCGCGGCGGAGAAGGGCGCGCCGGGGCAGCTGCTGACCCTGCTGCCGCTGGAGGCGTACTTCGAGTACGAGATCCAGGACTCCGACCTGGAGCAGGACGAGTTCTACAAGCGCCCTGAGATCGTCGCGGCGGTCGACGCCGCCCTGGTCGACGTGGCGGCCGCGGCTGCCGCGGACCCCGAGGACTGGCGAATCCCGCAGGTCCGCCACCTGCTGGCCAGCCTGCTGTTCTGGCAGGACCGGTACGAGGCGGCGGCGGAGCAGTTCCGGCTGGTCGACGGGTACATCAACGCCGTGCCGTGGTCGTACCGCGGCGGCCGGGACGCGATGATCAAGGCGTATGTGCAGCAACGGGACTTCAGCGCCGCGCAGGTGGTGAAGGCGCGGGGCGGAATCTGAGCGCCCGGCCGTACGTTGAGGCGGGTACAGCAGTCGTCGCCCCTTCGGGCTGCGCTGTGCCCGCGAGGAAGGAACCCTCATGCTCTTCGGCCGTACGCCCGTCCTGCCCACCCCCGAGCAGGCACTGCAGGGCCGTCCGGAACCGATTTTCCCGGTCCCCGACCGCCACACGGTCCTCGGCAACCCGCTCCTCGGCCCCTACCCGGAGGGCCTGGAGATCGCCGACTTCGGACTGGGCTGCTTCTGGGGCGCCGAGCGCAAGTTCTGGCAGCTCCCGGCGGGCGTGTGGACGACCCTGGTCGGCTACCAGGGCGGGCACACCGAGAACCCCACCTACGAGGAGGTCTGCTCGGGCCTGACCGGCCACACGGAGGCCGTCCGCGTGGTCTTCGACCCGAGCGTCATCTCGTACGAAAGCCTCCTCAAGACCTTCTGGGAGTCCCACGACCCCACGCAGGGCTTCCGCCAGGGCAACGACGTCGGCACGCAGTACCGCTCGGCGCTCCACCCGCACACCCCGGAACAGACGAAGACGGCCGAGGCGTCCCGCAGGTCCTACCAAGAGGTCCTGACCCGCTCCGGCTACGGCACGATCACCACGGAGATACTGCCCGCCCAGGGCCGGGTCTTCTATCCGGCGGAGGGATATCACCAGCAGTACCTGGACAAGAACCCCGCCGGGTACTGCGGCATCGGCGGCACCGGTGTCTCCTGCCCGGTGGGCGTGGCCAAGGCCGACGGCTGATCCGACGTGAGCGACGACGAGAAGATCTCACGGCTGTTTGCAGCTCTCGGCGCTGACGATCCGCACAGCTGGGCTGAGTCAGAGATTGAGGAGAACCTTCCTCAGCTGGCTCGGTACCGCTTCCTGCGAGCACTGTCGCAAGACATTCAGGCGTGGGACACGTCTTCGGTCAACTCCCTCCGCGACGCCAGTGACGCGGAGGGGGCGATCGAGTCGGATCCCACGATGGATCTCGGGCGCCTTGCTCGCCTCGTCGCCCGAGAGACGGCCTTCAGCGTCCTGTGCCGACTGGCGGACCCGGACAGCGACGACCTCCCCGCCGACATCCGACAGCAACTGCCTGGATGGGTCCTCACGGAGACGACGCCCGCCGGAGAGCCGACGCATCGCTCGCTGGATTGTCTGTACGAGGACCTCAACACCGTGATCGACTCCTCGGGCGACACGCCACCGGGCAAGACGATCGCGGCAGGCTGGATCTGGTTGACCAATCTCCGTCCCTTCTGCGAGTACCTCGCGGCGGAAGTGGAATACGACTTCGACGACAGCGACTGGTTGGCCATCGACACGGCCCTGCCCGAGACCGACGACGACCAACCACGCTCGGCCTGGTACACGTACCCCCTCGTCGGGCGCGACCGCATCGATCTCCAGATCGCCCGATCCGTGAACGGCGACGAGGTCTCCGTGAGTGCCCGGGGAACCGTGGCCAGCCGCGTCCGAAGCCGTGTTGAGCTGCTCTTCGACATCATGGCGCGCTACGAGCTCGCACCGTAATGAACTTGAGTACCCGGACAAGAACAAGTCGCCCGTGCGGCTTTGACCTTGACACGGTGACAAGGCCTTCACTGTTCGCCGAGGAGGTGGTCCCGATGACCATGACGCGGCAGGACACGGAGGCGACAGGAGCGCTGCGGGCGCTGGAGGACGGCCGTTCGTCCGTGCGGCTGCGGGCGGCTCTGGCGGTCGGCACGACGCCGGATCCGCGCTTCGTCGACAAGATCGTCGAGCGATGCGCGATCGAGCCCGAGTTCTTCGTCCGCGACATGCTGACCTGGGCGCTCACCCGCCACCCGGTGTCCCTGACGCTCCCCCGGCTGCTTCGCGAAGTCCGCTCGGAGCGGGCGCAGGCACGGAGCCAGGCGCTGCACACGCTGTCCAAGATCGGGGACCGGCAGGCGTGGCCGGCGATCACGCGGGCGCTTCTGTCCGACGCCGACGACGAGGTGGCGCGGAGCGCCTGGCGGGCCGCTGTCCTGCTCGTGCCGGACGGCGAGGAGTCCGGGCTGGCCGCCGTACTGGCGACACAGCTCGGGCGCGGTGAGCGGGAGACGCAGCTGAGCCTCAGCAGGGCGCTGGTCGCACTGGGTGAGGCCGTTGCGCCGGCACTGCGTACTGCGGCGACAGCTGCTGACGGGCATGTGCGCACGCACGCGCTCGCCACGGAACGGCTGCTGCACGACCCCGATGCCGGGTTCGAGTTCGCGATCGAGGAGGCGAAGCGCATCGTTGCCCTCGGCGGGTCCGGCCAGGAGGAACGATAGGAAGTGTTGATCGGTGAGGTGGCGCGACGGTCCGGGGTCAGTGCCCGCATGCTCAGGCATTACGAGTCGCTCGGCCTGTTGCGGCCCTCGGGTCGTACGGGCTCCGGCTATCGGGAGTACTCCGGCGACGACATCCGGCGGATCTTCCACATCGAGAGCCTGAGGTCGCTGGGGCTGTCGCTGCGTGAGATCGGACGCGCGCTCGACGATCCCGGCTTCACGCCCTCGGCGCTCGTCGACGACCTCATCCGTCAGACACACGAACGCCTCGCGGCCGAGACCGAGCTGCTCACACGGCTCCGCCGGATCGATGCCGCGGAACCCGCCGACTGGGAGGACGTCCTCCAAGTCGTCGCGTTCCTCCAGGCGCTGGGGTCGAAGAGCGCTGCCGCCCGCCAGCGCGCGGCCCTCTCCTCGGCCGGCGAGGTTCCGGTGCCGGTGGAAGCCCTGGTCGAGGCGGTACTGCGGGAGTCTGAGCCGAACGTCGCCGGAGCTCTTCGATGGGCGCTGGCGCGTTCGGGCGACGACGGCACGGCGCTGCTGGCGGAGGGCCTCGGCTCACCGGTGGCCGCGGTGCGGGAACGAGCTGTCCAGTCTCTCGCCGAGATGCCCGGTGACGAGGCCACCGCCCGGCTGCGGGACGCCCTCGCGAACCCCGATGCGGTGGTCCGCGGCCAGGCGGCTCTGACGCTCGGGACGCGTGGAGTGGCCGAGGCGATCCCGGAGCTCATCGACATGATCGTGGTGGGAAGGAACGACACCGATGCCGCCGACGCACTGAGCATGCTGGCGAGCGACACCGCGACGGTGGATCCGACCGCCGTGGATCGGATCGCCGTGGATCAGATCGCCATGGATCAGACCGCCGTGGATCAGATCGCCATGGATCAGACCGCCGTGGATCAGATCGCCACCGGGCTCGTCGATCGCCTCGCCCACGACACCACCGAAGCGCCCGCACGCGTACGGCTGACGCAGGCCTTGGCGGACATCCCGGGGAGCACGGCTTCGGATGCCCTCGTGGAGCTGTCGCAGGACGGGGACCGTGCCGTTGCGGTGACCGCGACGTACCTTCTTCGGCTACGCGACGTACGGTGACGGACGTACTCATCCGGGCGTGCCGCGGATACGGCGGAGCCTGTGCCAGTCAGCTCCGCCGTCCGCCGGGCCGCCTCGCGGTCAGCCCTCGGCGCGGGCGGGCAGCCGCCATCCCGGGCGCGGGAAGTGGCAGGTGTAGCCCTCCGGGTAACGCTGCAGGTAGTCCTGGTGCTCGGGCTCGGCCTCCCAGAAGGGGCCCACCGGCTCGACCTCGGTGACGACCTTGCCGGGCCACAGGCCGGAGGCGTCCACATCCGCGATCGTGTCCTCGGCGATCCGCTTCTGCTCGTCGTCCACGTAGTAGATCGCCGAGCGGTAGCTGAGGCCCATGTCGTTGCCCTGGCGGTTCTTCGTGCTCGGGTCGTGGATCTGGAAGAAGAACTCCAAAAGCGCGCGGTAGTCCGTCTGCGAAGGGTCGTAAAGGATCTCGATCGCCTCCGCGTGCGTGCCGTGGTTACGGTACGTCGCGTTCGGCACGTCGCCCCCGGTGTAGCCCACCCGGGTCGCCGTCACGCCCGGCAGTCGGCGGATCAGCTCCTCCATCCCCCAGAAGCATCCGCCCGCCAGCACGGCCCTCTGCGTCTGCGCAGCCATCGTGGCCCTCCAATATCCGTCTGCTCGGTCACTCGGGCTGCTCTGCTCGCACACACCGGCATCCCATGCCCACCTCCCTCAACGCCTGAGGGGGCCAGGCGATTCCGAGTCCGAATCCGAGGACGAATTCCGAGTCCAGCGACCTCCGCCAACCGGTTTCGCCGTCCGATTCCGAGTCCACCGGCCTCCGTCAGCCGGTTTCGCCCCTCCCCTCCGACTCGGCAGTCCCGTCCGTGGTCGTCGCGGGCTTCGTATAGAGGACCTCCCGCGCCTGCTCCGCGGCGCGCGCCGTGCTTTCGGATACGAAGTCGAGGAAGCGGGCGATGTTGTCGAGGCGGGTGGCGGCCGGGGTGCCGGGGCCGAGGACGCCGACGCCCTGCCGTGCGGTCACGACGACCTGGGCGATGGCGCGGGCGCTGGCCATCAGCGATTCGTACCAGACGTCGTCGTCGACGACGTAGCGCTCGCGGCGGCGGTCGTCGCGTTCCCGGCGGACGAAGCCCTGACTGTCGAGGAACGTGATCGCCTTGGAGATGGACGCCGGGCTGACCTGAAGGCGCTGCACGAGTTCGGACGCGGTGAGGCTGCCCGCGTCGGTAATGGTGAGGCAGGCCATCACCCTCGACATCATCTTGGGCATGCCCGACTGCATGAAGACGGTCGTGAGCAGCTCCTCGTACTCGCGTACGGCCTCGGCGTCGCGTCCGTGAGCCTGCGGGGGCGCCTCCGATCCCCGGGGGGCGGCCTGCCTGCGCCGGTGGGCGCGGCGTTCGGTGGCGCGGTGGGCGAGGTCGGAGCGGTAGGCGGTCGGGCCGCCGTTGCGCATCACCTCGCGTGTGACCGTCGAGGTCGGACGGTCGAGGCGTCTGGCGATCTCCGCGTAGGCGAGGCCGTCGGCCAGTCCCAGCGCGATCTGCTGGCGTTCCTGCTGGGTGAGTCTGCCTCCGGGCACCACGTTCTCCTTCGCGCTTTCTGATGCCGCCCAGCATAGCGTTCACCTCCATTCCATTGCAACGAGCGAGCTGCTGCTGTTGCATTAAGTTCAAGACCGTTGCAACGAAATTTCATGTTTGACCTGCACTGATGACATCAATGCGCAACGACTTGATTGCGTGATCCTTGAATGCAACGTAGCTTTTCCTTCATCGGAAACAGCGAGTCAAGGAGAGCACGATGCAGAAGTTCGACACCCCCGCCCCCGTCTCCGCCGTCCTCGACATCCCCGCCGGACGCATCCGCCTCATCGCCGCCGACCGGGCCGACACCACCGTCGAGGTCCTGCCCGCGGACCCCTCCAAGAGCCGCGACGTGAAGGCGGCGGAGCAGACCGAGGTCGCCTACGGCGACGGCGTCCTGCGCGTCGAGGTCCCGGCGGCGACGAACCGGATCCTCGGCGCCTCCGGGTCGATCGAGGTGACGGTCCAACTGCCCGTCGGCTCCCGCGTCGAGGCGAAGGCGGCCGCCGCCGAACTCCGCGGCGTCGGACGGCTCGGCGACGTCGCCTTCGAAGGCGCACAGGGCACGGTCAAGCTCGACGAGACCGTCGGCGCCCGCCTCACCCTGCAGGCCGGCGACATCACGGTCGGCCTCCTCACCGGACCGGCGGAGATCAGCACCCAGAAGGGCGACCTCCACATCACCGAAGCCGTGCGCGGCACCGTCACGCTGCGCACCGAGCACGGCGCGATCTCGGTCGGCGCCGCCCGCGGGGTCTCCGCCTCCCTGGACGCCGGCACCACCTACGGCCGGATCCACAACACGCTCAAGAACGCCGACGGCGCCGCCGCCGGCCTGAACATCCACGCGACCACCGCCTACGGCGACGTCACCGCCCGAAGCCTCTGAACCGCCCGAAGCCTCTGAACCGTCCGCAGCCTGTAGAAGGAGCACACCTCATGACCAACGTGGCCATCGCGGCGAACGGGCTGCGCAAGTCCTACGGGGACAAGCTGGTCCTCGACGGCATCGACGTGGCCGTCCCGGAAGGAACGGTCTTCTCCCTGCTCGGTCCGAACGGGGCCGGCAAGACCACCGCCGTGAAGATCCTGTCCACCCTCATCACCGCCGACGGCGGACAGGCCCGGGTCGCGGGTCACGACCTCGCCGCCGACCCGCAGGCCGTACGTGCCGCGATCGGCGTCACCGGGCAGTTCTCCGCCGTCGACGGCCTGATCACCGGCGAGGAGAACATGCTCCTCATGGCGGACCTGCACCACCTGTCCAAGCGCGAAGGACGGCGCGTCGCCGCCGAGTTGCTGGAACGATTCGACCTCACCGAGGCCGCGAAGAAGCCCGCCTCCACCTACTCCGGCGGCATGAAGCGGCGCCTGGACATCGCCATGACCCTGGTCGGCAACCCGCGGATCATCTTCCTCGACGAGCCGACCACCGGCCTCGACCCGCGCTCCCGGCACAACATGTGGCAGATCATCCGCGCACTCGTCTCCGGCGGGGTCACCGTCTTCCTCACCACGCAGTACCTGGAGGAGGCCGACGAACTCGCCGACCGTATCGCCGTGCTCAACGACGGGAAGATCGCCGCCGAGGGCACCGCCGAAGAGCTCAAGCGGCTCATCCCCGGCGGACACATCCGGCTCCGCTTCACCGACCCCGCCACCTACCAGCACGCCGCCACCGCGCTGCGGGAAGCCACCCGAAACGACGAGGCCCTCGCCCTGCAGATCCCCAGCGACGGCAGCCAGCGCGAGCTGCGCTCCATCCTCGACTGGCTCGACGCCGCCGGCATCGAAGCCGACGAACTCACCGTCCACACCCCCGACCTCGACGACGTCTTCTTCGCCCTGACCAGCGGCACCGCCATCCCCAACCAGCCCAACCAGCCCAACCAGCCGAACCAGTCCAAGGAGAACGTCCGATGAGCTCCCTCTCCCTCGCCGTACGCGACTCGTCGACGATGCTGCGCCGCAACCTCCTGCACGCCCGGCGCTACCCCTCCCTCACCCTGAACCTGCTGCTCACCCCGATCATGCTCCTGCTGCTCTTCGTCTACATCTTCGGCGACACCATGAGCGCGGGCATCGGCGGCGGCGGCGCGGACCGCTCGAAGTACATCGCCTACATCGTCCCCGGCCTGCTGCTGATGACCATCGGCAGCACCACCATCGGCACCGCCGTATCCGTCGCCACCGACATGACCGAGGGCATCATCGCCCGCTTCCGCACCATGGCCATCCACCGCGGATCGGTCCTCATCGGACACGTCATCGGCAGCGTGCTGCAGTCGGTCACCAGCGTGGTCCTCGTCGGCGCCGTCGGTGTGGCCATCGGCTTCCGCTCCACCGACGCCACCGTCCTGGAATGGCTCGCCGCGTTCGGACTGCTGGTGCTGTTCGCCATGGCGCTCACCTGGATCGCGGTCGGCATGGGCCTGTCCAGCCCGAACGCCGAGGCCGCCAGCAACCAGGCGATGCCCCTGATCCTGCTGCCCCTCCTGTCCAGCGCCTTCGTGCCCATCAACGCCATGCCGGGCTGGTTCCAGCCGGTCGCCGAGTACCAGCCCTTCACCCCGGCCATCGAAACCCTGCGCGGACTGCTCCTCGGCAGCGAGATCGGCCACAACGGCTGGCTGGCCGTGGCCTGGTGCCTGGGCCTCGCGGTGCTCGGCTACTTCTGGTCGACCTCGAAGTTCAACGACGACCCGAAGTAACTGCCATGACAACGCGGGCCACCCCCGCAACTCGCTTCACCAGAGGGCGGCGACCGCACAGGTCACCGCCCTCCAGGGGCTGCAATGGCCAGGACGCGGTCGCGCAGTACGGGGAGTTCGGAGCGGATTCGGGCGACCTGGGTCATGTCGCACTCCACCGTCAGCGTCTCCTGCGCGGTGCCGGCCTCACCCAGCACGGTCCCCCACGGGTCGATGGCCATGCTGTGTCCGCCCTGCCGCATACCGCCGTGCTCACCGGTCGCGCAGCAGGCCAGGAGGAAGACCTGCTCCTCCAGGGCCCTCGTGCGGGTGAGGAGATGCCAATGGCTGAGACGAGCCGCGGGCCATGCGGCGGGCACCACGATCAGCTCCGCGCCCGCGTCGAGCAGCCCCCGGAAGAGTTCGGGGAAGCGCAGGTCGTAGCAGATGGCGAGGCCGATCACGCCGAAGTCGGTGGGGACGGTGACGATGTCGTCGCCACCGCCCATCAGGGTCGCCTCGCCGGTGTCGAAGCCGTACCGATGGATCTTGCGATAGCGACCGCGCAGGTCGCCGGAGCGGTCGAAGAGGAGAGCGGTGTTGTACAGCGTCCCGTCCCCGTCCCGCTCGACGATCGATCCGGCGTGGAGCCACGTGCCGGCCTGGCGTGCGGCGGCGGACATGGCCTCGGCGGTGGGGCCGTCGGCCGCTTCGGCATCGGCCTCCCAGCCGTCGTACGACCACGCTCCGGCCGTCCAGAGCTCCGGCAGGACCACCAGATCGTCGCCCCTGCGCTCGCGGACCAGCGAAGCCGCCATCCGGCGGCGCTCGTCGGCGGTGTCCGACGTGTCCACGGCGAGCTGTATGAGCGAGGCACGCATGGCTGTCACCTCCGTGACCTTCCTCCTTCTACGAGCGTAGGGCGGCAACCGGTCTCCCGCGCGATTGTCGGACCCTGCTGCTTTCATGGGGGCATGACCAACAGAAGCGTCGTCGTGGACCGGCATATCGCGGCAGGTCAGGGCCCTGTGTGGGAGGCCGTGACCGACCTGCGGGGTATGGAGCGCATGCTCACCGGGGTGACGAAGGTCGAGGTGCTCACGGACGGCGCCTTCGGCGTCGGTACGCGGTGGCGCGAGACCCGGAAGATGTTCGGGAAGGAGGCCACCGAGGAGATGTGGGTGACCGCCTGCGAGCCGCCCGAGCGGTATGTCGTGGAGGCCGAGTCGCACGGGACCCACTACGTCTCGGAGTGGGTGCTTCTCGCGGACGGGCCGTCGGCGACGACCGTCCGCATGACGTTCTCGGGCGAGCCCGTCGCGGGCTCCGGTGGCTTCGCGGGGCTGCTCGCGAAGATTCTCGGCGGCGTGGGAGCGCGGGCGGTGCGCAAGGCCATCGCGAAGGACCTGGACGATGTCGCGTCGGCGGTCGAGGGCCGAAAGCCGTAGACGCAGACGTCGGGGCTGGGCGCCGTCCGACCGGTCCTGCCCCTCCCGTCCTCCCTTCCTCCTACGGCGCCGACGTACCCGCCTTCGTCGCATCCGCGCCCCAGCTCGCCAGCAGCCTCAGCGCCTCCGCCGACGGTGACCCCGGCTCCGCGTGGTACGTGATCAGGACCTGTTCCGTGCCGTCGGACAGGCGGAACGACTCGAAGTTCAGGGTCAGTTCGCCCACCAGGGGGTGCCGCAGGCGCTTGACGCCGTAGCTCTTCTCCTTGACGTCGTGGTTGGCCCACAGCCGCCGGAACTCCTCGCTCTTGAGGGAGAGTTCACCGACCAGGGCGGACAGTCGCGGGTCGTCGGAGTGGCAGCCGGCGTCCATGCGCAGGAAGGCGACCATGTCGGACGCCTTCTGGTCCCACTCCACGAACAGATCGCGGTACTCCGGCTTCAGGAACACCAGCCGCGCCCAGTTCCGCTCCTGCACCGGCAGCTCCGACCAGTCGCCGAAGACCGCCGCCGCCATCCGGTTCCAGGCGAGGATGTCCGAGCGCCGGCCGGAGATGTACGCGGGGACGCCGTCGATCGAGTCCAGCAGCTGCCGCAGCGCCGGCCGCACCTGCTCCGTCCGCGCGGCCGGCTTCTTCTTATGCTGCTTCGGCTTCGCGAGATGCGTGAGGTGGGAGTGCTCGGCGTCGCTCAGGCGCAGGGCGCGGGCGATGGCGTCCAGAACCTCCGCCGAGACGTTGCGTCCGTTGCCCTGCTCCAGGCGCGTGTAGTACGCCACGGAGACCCCGGCCAGCTGAGCCAGCTCCTCGCGCCGCAGCCCCGGCACCCTGCGGTGCCGCCCGAAGTCCGGCAGCCCGACGTCCTCCGGCTTCAGCCGGGCGCGCCGGGTGCGCAGAAACTCGCTGAGCTCGGCGCGCCGGTCCAGGCCTGCACCGGTGTCGGCGGCTCCCCTCATCGATTCGGGCTTTTCGTCCATGCCTCAAGTATTCCCGGTCGTACGCACACCAGCCTGTCCCCGTCAGTGGTAGGACCGGCGGACGTACGAACAACCGGGGTCTGGGTACTTTCCGCGCCCTCCACCAGGCTGAATGGCGTGCCCGGACGGAAGCAGAACCAGACCAGAAGGCAGCCGGGCGCAGAACCCCGCTAGGAGAACCCCGGCATGACCACCGTTGCCGCATACGCAGCACCCGCCGCCAAGGCTCCGCTGGAGCGCACCACCATCGAGCGCCGCGAGGTCGGCGAGTTCGACGTCCTGATCGACATCAAGTTCGCCGGTATCTGCCACTCCGACATCCACCAGGCCCGTGAGGGCTGGGGCGAGGCGATCTTCCCGATGGTGCCCGGTCACGAGATCGCGGGCATCGTCTCCGAGGTCGGCTCCGGGGTCACCGAGTACCAGGTCGGCGACCGTGTGGGCGTCGGCTGCCTGGTCGACTCCTGCCGTGAGTGCGAGAACTGCAAGGCCGGCCTGGAGCAGTACTGCACCGGCGGCAACGTCGGCACGTACAACGCGGTCGGCAAGGACGGCGAGCCCACCTACGGCGGCTACTCGCAGAAGGTCGTCGTCGACGAGAACTTCGTCGTCCGCATTCCCGACGGCCTCTCCCTCGACGTCGCCGCGCCGCTCCTGTGCGCCGGCATCACCACGTACTCCCCGCTCAGGCACTGGAACGCCGGCCCCGGCAAGAAGGTCGCGATCCTCGGCATGGGCGGCCTCGGCCACATGGGCGTGAAGATCGCGCACGCGCTCGGCGCCGAGGTGACGGTCCTGTCGCAGTCCCTGCGCAAGAAGGACGACGGGCTGAAGCTGGGCGCGGACCACTACTACGCCACCAGCGACCCGAAGACCTTCGAGGAGCTGCGCGGCACCTTCGACCTGATCCTGTCCACGGTCTCGGCTCCGCTGAACCTGGACCAGTTCCTGTCCCTCCTCAGGACCGACGGCGCGTTCGTGAACGTCGGCGCGCCCGAGGAGCCCGTCGCCCTCAACCTCTTCTCGGTGATCGGCGGCCGCAAGACCCTCGCCGGCTCCGGCATCGGCGGCATCCGGGAGACCCAGGAGATGCTGGACTTCTGCGCCGAGCACGGCCTGGGCGCCGAGATCGAGCTGATCGCCGCCTCCGAGATCAACGAGGCGTACGAGCGGGTGCTGAACAGCGACGTGCGGTACCGCTTTGTGATCGACACGGCGACGATCTGACACGGCCACGCTGACGCGCCCCGAGGGCCCCGGAGCCGCACTGCTCCGGGGCCCTCCCCCGACCCGCCCGTGGAAGACAGGAGGCCGAGTACCGAAGGAGTAGCACGGCCCCCTCCTCAGGACCGATGTGCCGAGCGGCAGCCCTGCCTAGCGTGAAAACAGGAGCCCGTCCGAACCGTGCACACGAGGAGGCAGCCCCCGATGACCGTCCGGCTCAACCACACCATCGTCGCCGCGCACGACAAGAAGGCCTCGGCCCGGTTTCTCGCCGGCATCCTGGGCCTGGAGGTGAGCCCTCAGTACGGCCCCTTCGTCCCGGTCGAGATCCCCAACGGTGTGACCCTGGACTACCTGGACTCGCCCGGCACCATCACGACGCAGCACTACGCGTTCCTGGTGTCGGAAGACGACTTCGACACCATCTTCGGCCGGATCCAGGAGGCCGGACTGCCCTTCTGGGCCGACCCCCACCACCGCCGCCCCGGCGAGATCAACCACAACGACGGCGGCCGCGGCACCTACTTCGAGGACCCGAACGGCCACAACCTGGAGATCCTGACGAGGCCGTACGGCAGCGGCGGCTGAGGCCTCGCGCTGCGCATCACCCCTGATACGGCGGCATGACCCCCCAGTGCCACTTCGGCACCGGCTGTTCCGCCGGCGGCACCGCGTCCGGGCCCGAGAAGTACACCGCCAGCCGGGTCCCCCACTCCACGTACGCCAGGAACGCCGAGCGGAACTCCGCGTCCGTCGGCAGTCCGGCGTCGTCGGCGGCGTCCTGGATGAGGTTGACCCAGCGGCGGCGCTGGGGCTCGGTGATGCCGCGGCCCATGTGTTTGGCGACCATGTGGCCGTGGCCGCCCTGGGTCTCGGAGTAGGCGGGCGGGCCGCCGAAGACCTCGCCGAGCCACAGGGCCACGTGTTCCGCGTGGGCCGGGTCGAGGTCGGCGAACAGCGGGGCCAGGAGGTCGTCCTTGAGGACCTTGTCGTAGAACGCCGAGGTCAGACGGGCGAATGCCTCGGCGCCGCCCGCCCAGGCGTACAGCGTCGGCACCGAGGCGCCGGCGCCCCGTACCGTCGTCGGCTTGTAGTGGCGCATCTCCTGGATGTGCGGGATGTAAGGGCGGATTTCGGCGAGGAAGTCGGCGAACAGCTCCGACTGGCGGAAGCCCTCCATGTGGTCCTGGGAAGACGTCCAGGTGATACGCAGGATGAAGTGCTCGAAGTCGTCCTCGCAGCGGGCGAGTTCGTAGTCGACGCAGTGCGGGGACGCGGCGAGCTGGGTCGCGGCGCGGGTGTAGGCGGCCAGGAACTCGGCCGACTTCTGCTCGGGGATGCGGTACCGGATGTATTCCACCGTGTGAGCCGTCATGGCCTCACGGAAACACGAACCGCCCGCCGGAAGCTGCACTTCCGGCGGGCGGTTCGCTATCGGCTCAGCCGACTATTCGAGGCTCACTTGGCGTAGTACGCGTTGTAGATCGAGATCGTCGCCTTGTTGCCCTTCTTGTCGGCGACCTTGGCGTGGAAGGAGACCGCCTTGCCCTTCGCCGGGTTCTTCACGGTGATCTTGCCGTTCTTGACGTCGAGCTTCTTCCAGGTCCGGCCGTAGTCGTACGACACGTACACGTGCAGCGACTTGAGGTTGCTGCCCTTGGCCGCACCCTCCACGGAGACTGGAACGGTGGCCGTGCGACCGGCCGGGACGCGGCTGTCAGGGCCCGTGACCGCGTTGAAGCGGACCGTGGAGGCCGGCAGCTTGGTCGGGTCGGCGGTCTTCTTGGAGCGGAACGTCCAGCTCGCGTCGATCCTGGTGGAGGCCGCCGCGACCTTGACGGTGCGCTTGACCGAGGTGGTCAGGCGGTACTCGGCGTCACCGGCCGGAACCTTGAAGACGCCGTCGCCGAACAGCGGGTCGGTGTTGGAGCCGACCTTGGTGCCGTTGCGATACAGGGTGGTGTCCACCGAGGTGAAGAGGGACGAGCCCGGGTTGCCCTGGGAGTCGGCGAACAGCGGGATCAGGCCGCTGATCTCGTTGCCGTCGCGGTACAGACCGAAGTCGGCGGTCAGCTTCGGCCCGAACACGGCCCGGTTGACCGTACGCGAGTAGCTCTTGCCGGCCTTGAACGCCTGCTCTGCACCGACCGAGTAGTACGCCTCGGTGATCGGGAAGCCGTCCGGGTCGAGTCCGCCGTGCTGCTCGAAGTCGATGTCCCACTTCACGCCGTTCTGCGTGGACAGGTACAGCGTGCGCGTACCCGGCAGCTCCTGCGGGACGGCGACGGAGGTGGCGCCGGAGGAGCCTGGGAGCCAGCCGGTCGCGGAGACGGCGCCCTTCTTACCGGACGTCGAAGCGCCCGCGTTCACCTTGACCGTGGCGAGGTCGGCGGCCTTGTAGCGCTTGGTGTAGCCGGTGGCCAGCTGCTTGACCACGGACCCGGTCGTCGTGGAGTACTGCTTGTCGGCGCCCTTGATCCAGTGGCCGTCCCACTGCTGCGAGAGCGTGCCGTCGGTGATCTGCGGACCGAGGTGCGCGCTGCGGAAACCGTCGTACGAGTCCATCCACCAGCCGAAGCCCCAGGTGGAGTTGCCGGCCTCGACGGTGTAACCCGGCGCCGCGAAGTAGGACTTGGCGGCCGTGTCGGGCACGGTGATGTTCACCGGCTTGGTCTTGCGGGCGTCCACGGTGACCGTGGTGTCCTTGGCGATGTCCAGTTTCGGCTGGGCCAGCCAGTCGGCGCCCTTGGCAAAGTCCTCGGGGTCGACGAACAGCGCGGCGTCCAGAACGTAGGAGCCCTTGGGAACGCGCACCTTCACCGTGCCGGAGGCGGCGTCGTAGACCGGGAACCACTCGTCCTTGCCGAGGCCGGACATGCCCGCGAGGCTGGTGCTGTAGTTCTTGGCCGAGTTGCCGTCCCGGTCGATGTGCTGGACGGTGACGTCGTACGACTCCACTTCACGCTGCACCGCGGCGGCCGTACGGACACTCTGCCCGCCGCCCGTCGCCGTCACATACGCGGAGTAGGCGCCGTCGACCGTGCCGCCGAGCTTGGTGTCGACGGTGAAGTCGACGGAGGCCTTGCCGCCCGCCGGGACCGTCACCTTCGTCGCGCCGAGCTTGAAGAAGCCGGCCGGAGCCGCCTGGCCCTTGGGGTCGGTGGCCGTCGCGGCGAGCTGGAGCGTGACGTCCTTCGTACCGAGGTTGCGGTACGTCAGCTCCTTGGTGACGGCCTTGTCGTCGGTGTGCGGCCACTGCTGCGTACCGAAGCTCACCGACACCGGGTCGGCGATCAGGGTCTGCTCGATGGCCTTGTCGACCTGGATACGGCCCGAACCCTGCTGGAACGGCGTGTACTTGCCGCCCTTGGTGGACCCGGTGAGCGCACCCTTGAGCTCGGCGTACGTCCAGTCCGGGTGCTGCTGCTTGAGGATCGCCGCCGCGCCCGCGACATGCGGGGTCGCCATGGAGGTGCCCTCGATGGTCAGGTAGCCGGGCGGGTTCTCGCCGACCTCCTGCTCGATGAGGCTGCCCTTGGCGGACGCCGCCGTGATGGCCACGCCCGGCGCGGTCACGTCCGGCTTGATCGCGCCGTCGCCGAGCCTGGGGCCGGTGCTGGACCAGGGCGCGAGGACGTCCTTGTCGTCGACGGCGCCGACGGTGAGCGCGGCGTCCGCGCTGCCGGGCGAACCGACCGTCTCCGGGCCGGAGTTGCCCGCCGCGATCGCGAACAGGATGCCCTTCTCGGCGGACAGCTTGTTGACCGTCGCCTCCAGCGGGTCGACCTCCGGGGTGTCGCCGCCGCCCAGGCTCATGTTGACGACCTGGGCGCCCTGTTCGGCCGCCCACTCCATGCCGGCGAGGATGCCGGAGTCGTCGCCGAAGCCGTTGTCGTCGAGGACCTTGCCGTTGAGGATGTCGGCGCCGGGGGCCACGCCTTTGTACTTGCCTCCGGACTTGGCGCCGGTGCCCGCCGCGATGGACGCGACGTGCGTGCCGTGGCCGACCTTGTCCTCGGCGGTGGCGGCGGGGGTGAAGTTCTTGGCCGCGACGACCTGGTCCTTGAGGTCCGGGTGGGTCGCGTCGACGCCGGTGTCCAGGACGGCGATCTTGACGCCCTTGCCGTCGTAGCCGGCCGCCCACGCCTTGGGGGCGCCGATCTGCGCCACGGACTTGTCGAGGCTGGCCTTGCGGACGCCGTCGAGCCAGACGTGCGCGATGCCGGAGGCCGCCCTGTCGCCGTTGGTGAGCGCGTCCCACAGTTCCGGGGTGTCCTGGTGCGGGGTCTGCACCGCATCCGCGTTCAGGGACTTCAGGGTCCGGCGGAGCTTGCCCGCGTCCCGGACGTCCGCCTTGGCGCCGGCTGCGGCGCCCTGGTAGCCGACGATGACCTTCAGGCCCTTGGCCTGGGAGGCGCGGCTCGCGGACTTGTTGAGCTCGGAGATGTCGAACAGCCGCTGGTCGAGGCGGCCGGTGGCGACCAGTCTGGCCGCGTCGGCCGGTATCACCAGCGTGCGTCCGTCGACCTTGCGGGTCTGTACGGGTATGTGCTCGCGTCCCTTCGCCCGCTCCAGGCCGACCACGCGGCCCTTGGAGTCGACGGATACCCGGTCACCCGTGATCAGGGTGATGCGGTGGGGGGACGTGAGCGAGGCAGCGGCGCCGGACGGGCGCTGCTCCGGTTCGGCCGACGCCGGGCTGGTCATTCCCGCGGCGAGGGCGACGGCGGCGGCCGTGGCGACAGAGGCCGCACATACTCTTTTGACTTGTCTGCGCAAGTTTCCCCCTTGCAGAAGGTCCGGGCGAATGTGCCCGTTCACCCGGCCGGGGGTGGTCCCGTACGCATGTGCGCCGCCCCCCGGAATACGGAGTATGCCGAGGGGCGATCAGACACCTCAATAGTTGAGAAGAAGGCAAGAAGCACACCGCCCGACTGTTACGCGACGGCGTGAACTCCGTTACGCAGTCGCCGGGTTACGCCCCCGCGTTCTCCTTGACAGTGATCCGTCCCTTGCGGATGGTCGCCAGTCGCGGGGCCTTCTTCGCGATCGCGGAGTCGTGGGTGACCATGATGAAGGTCAACCCGAGCTCCTTCCACATGCGTTCGAGTACGTCCATGATCTCGTCGCGCATCGACTCGTCGAGGTTGCCGGTGGGTTCGTCGGCAAGCAGCACCTTCGGCTGCTTGACGAGTGCTCTGGCGATGGCGACGCGCTGCTGCTGGCCGCCGGACATCTCGGACGGGAGGTGTCCGAGCCGCTCGCCCAGGCCTACGGAGTTCAGGGCCTCGGCGGCCCGTTCGCGCCGCGCCTTCGTCTTGACCCCGAGGGGGACGAGGGCGGTCTCCACGTTCTCCTGTGCGGTGAGGGTGGGGATGAGGTTGAAGGACTGGAAGACGAAGCCGATGTTCTCGCTGCGGACCCTTGTCAGCCGGGTCTCGGAGAGCTTGGCCAAGTCGGTGCCGTCGAGCACGACCTCGCCGGAGGTCGGCCGGTCCAGGGCGCCGATCATCTGGAGGAGGGTGGACTTGCCGCCGCCGGTGGGGCCCTGAATGACGAGCCGGTCACCGTCGGCGATGGTGAGGTCGACTCCGTCGAGGGCGTGGACGGTGTCCTTGCCTCGGGTGTACCGCTTGGTGACGCTTCTGAGTTCGTACATGGTGACTCCTGGGTGGGGTTCGGGGTGGTGCGGATCGTCTTCGGCTGCGGGTGGGTGGGGGCTGGTCGCGCTCGCGCGGCGGAGCCGCATATCGATGCCGCCCCGCGCCCCTTAGGGGGTTGCAGTCCCGTTGGCTGCCATAGCCCTGGCTCACCTGGAGAGCGGCACCCCGCAAGCGCGGGTGAGCGTCACGCACCCTCAGCCCCCGCCGACGTCGGCTACTCGACGCGCCGCAGCGCGTCCGCCGGACGGAGCCGTGACGCTCGCCAGCCGCCGAACGCGCCCGCGATCAGGCCGCCCGCCACCGCGAGGCCGACCGCGAGGGCGACCGTCGTGAGGCTCACCGGTGCCGTCAGGGCGACGTCGAGGGTCGTGCTGGCCGTCTGCCGTCCAGGGCCGCCGCCCCCGAAGCCGCCGCCCGGGCCGCCGCCCATGGCGCCCCCGCCACCGCCGCCCAACTGGGCCTGCAGCGTCGGGCTGATGGCCGTTACGACGTATGCGCCCGCGAGGCCGATCGCGATGCCCAGCGCGCCGCCGAGCAGCCCGTTGACGATCGCCTCGCCGACCACCTGCCGGGTCACCCGGCCCGACTTCCAGCCCAGCGCCTTCAGCGTGCCGAACTCCCGGACCCGGCGCGACACCGCCGAGGAGGTCAGCAGTCCGGCCACCAGGAACGCGGCGATCAGCACCGCGATGGACAGCCACTTGCCGACGCTGGTCGCCAGGGAGGACGCCGTGGACAGGGAACCGGACACCGTGTCCGCGAGGTCCGCGGAGGTCGTCACCGTCGTACCGGAGATGTTCTTCTGGATGGCCGACTTGACGGCGTCGATCTGCTGGGAGTCGGACGCCTGGACGTAGATGGTGGTGACCTTGTCCTTCGCGTCGGCGAGCGTCTGCGCCTGCTTCAGCGGGATGTAGAGGTTGGCGGCCGCGTCCCCGCTGTCGGGCGTGGCGATGCCGATCACCTGGTACTTGGTGCCCTTGACGGTGACGGTGGAGCCGACCTTGAGCTTCTTCTCCTTGGCGTAGGAGGTGTCGGCGACGACCACCTTGGCGTTGGTCTCCGTCGACTTGAACGTACGGCCGCTGGTGATCTTCGACGAGGTCAGCGGGCCGAGCCCCGGCTTGGTGACGTCGGCACCGTAGACGGAGTAGTTGTTGACGTCGAAGTCGGCGCCGCCGCCGCGCACTTCGCCCTGCGGCAGCCCGGTCCCGCCGGTGCCCTGCCCCGGGCCGCCCTGCTGGCCGCCGCCGTTCTGGTCCTGCTGGAACTGCCCGCGCGTGAACTGCCCGCTGACCTTGATGACCTGGAGGCTCAGCCCGCCGACGGCGTCCGAGACACCGCTCTGCGTACCGACCTCGGTCACGGTCGAGCTCGCGAGCGTCTGGAAGCCCTGGACCATGACGCGGTCGGTGGACTGCTCCTCGTCGGAGCCGTCCTCCTGGGCATCGAACTGGAAGCGCGGCCGCTCGGAACTGCTCGCGGCCGGCTCGGCGGCCTTGGTGACGGTCATGTCCGTGCCCAGGCCGTACAGGGACTGCAGGACCTTGTCCTGGGCCTGGCTCATGCCGGAGGACACGGAGTTGACCACGATGACCAGCGCGATGCCCAGCGCGAGTCCGGAGGCGACGACGAGGGCCGCCTTTCTGCGGCGGCGCAGCTCGCGCCTCAGGTAGGTGAAGAACATGGGCCGCAAAGTAGGTACGGCGCGTGATGAAGGGATAAGGCCGAAATAAGAGATGGATGAGAACGCTGGGAGCGTCCCCGGAAACACCGATGCCGCCCCTGGGGGCGGCATCGGTTACTTGTGGGGGGACTGTGCGGCGGCTGTCCGCGTGGGACAGGTCAGGCGGCCGAACCGGCCTTCCACTGCGCCCAGTCCATGTTCCAGCCGTTGAGGCCGTTGTCCGGCGAGATCGTCTTGTCGCCGGTGTTCTGGACGACCACGACGTCACCGACGATCGAGTTGTTGTAGAACCAGTAGCCCGCGGTGCCCTTGTCGTTGGCGCCCTTGGTGTCGGACAGGCCCACGCAGCCATGGCTGGTGTTCACGCTGCCGAAGATGGACTTGGCGCCCCAGTAGTTGCCGTGGATGAAGGTGCCGGAGCTGCTGAGGCGAATGGCGTGCGGCACGTCCTTGATGTCGTACTCGCCCTTGCCGTCGTCGTCCGTGAAGCCCACGGTCGCGCCGTTCATGCGCGTCTCCTTGAACTTCTCGGACATCACCATGACGCCCTGGTAGGTCTTGTTCTCCGGCGAACCGGCCGAGATCGGGATGGTCTTGATGGTCTTGCCGTCCTGCGTGACCTTCATCTGCTTGGTCTTCGCGTCGACGTAGGAGACCTGGTTGCGGCCGATCTTGAAGGTGACCGTCTTCTCCTGGACGCCGTAGACACCGTCGGAGCCCTCGACCCCGTCCAGGGCCATCTTCAGGGTGACGGTCGAGCCCTCCTGCCAGTACTCGTCGGGCCGGCAGTCCATGCGGGTGTCGTTGAACCAGTGGCAGGCGACTTCCTGGCCGCTGGTGGTGGAGACGGTGACGCCCTTCTGGACGGCCGCCTTGTTGCTGATCGACTTGTCGAAGTTGATCGACACGGGCATGCCGACGCCGACGGTCGAGCCGTCCTCCGGCGTGAAGTAGCCGAGGAAGCTGTTGTCCGGGGAGACCGTGGTGAAGGAGGCGTTCTCGTGGGCGTCCAGGCCCTTCGAGTCCTTCGCGGTCACCGCGATCTTGTAGGTGGTCGAGCGCTCCAGCTGGGCGCTGGGCTTCCAGCTGGTCTTGTCGGCGGATATCTCGCCCTCGACCGCGGCGCCCTCGGCGGTCTTCATCGTCACCTCGGTGAGCGTGCCCTTGCTCACGGTGACGGCGGCGGAGTTGATGGAGGCGTTGTCGGTGCCGTCCTCGGGCTTGATCTTGATCTGGGCCTCGGAGGTCTTCTTGGCGGCCGCCTCGTCGACCTTGGCCTGCGAGGAGTCGCCGCCACCGCCGGAGGCGTCGTCGTCGCCGCCGGAGCAGGCCGAGAGCACCAGGACACCGCCGAGCAGTGCGGACGCGACCGTCAGGCCCTTGCGCCGCCTACTGTTCGTCATCACACGCTTCTCCATCTTCCCGAATCCCCAGAACCCCGAGAGTCCCCGTCAAGGATCTTCAACGCTACGACCGGTTCGTCCCGTTCCACATCCCACGTATGTGTGGGGCACACCACGTCTGCCGCGGCAGGTGGTGCGGGTTTCGGTCAGTGCGTCCCATGAGACGACGAAACCCCGGGCGGCGGTTGCCGTCCGGGGTCACGATTTCCCCAAGACGCCTCAGCCGGCCCGCTCGGCCACTTCGTCGTCGAAGTCCTCCTCACCATCATCCTCGCCGAGGTCCCACTCCGGCGAATCCGGGTCGTAGTCGATGCGCTCGCTCGACCAGGAGGCCTGCGCGAGCTCGACTCCCGGCACCTCGCTGACCAGGTCGAATGGATCAACGAGATAGGCGAGGGCCTCGGCAGTGTCTTCCGTCACAGCGCTCTCGGCGTGGGCCCGTTCGTCGACCGGCATGGTGACGTCGTCGGCGATCCGCTGCAGGGCGGCCTTGGTCACGGCGTCGCGGTCGTCCACTTCGAGAACGAGCTCGACTCGAAGCCGTACAAACCGTGATGTTTCTGGAGTACTCATACCTGGAGCGTACGGCCCTTTTCTCCCGTGACTTTCCCGTGACCCGCGACTTTCACTAACATCGGCCCACACGGCCAATTCGCCAGCGCCACAAGGGGATCGATATTCCGTGTCCGCCGCTCATCGATCGACGTCCACCGCACGCCGATCGCTGCTGACCGCCACCGCCGCGGGAGCCCTGCTGGGCGCCTTGTGGTTCGTACCCTCCGCCAACGCGACGGGCGACGAGCCGGCGAGAACCGAGCCTTCGGCGACACCCACGACCCAGGTCACCCAGCAGGCGCGGGCCGCGTCCGAGAGCGCCGACGACAGCACCGGGGACGGCACCCGGCTGGCCGACACAGGAAGCTTCGACACCACGCCGTACATCGTCGGCGGGACCGTCTTCCTCGCCGTGGGCGCGGGGTTCGTCGCCTACTCGGTACGCCGGGAACAGCTCGGCTTCTGAACTCGCTTGACGATTCCTTCACATCGGCTTCATAGTCCGCTCATGAAGAGATCATCGGGCGTGCGCGCAGCCGCCACGGTTGCCGTGAGCGCACTGTCGCTCGCCCTTGTCACGGGTTGCGGTGGGGGGTCGGACGACTCGAAGGGGTCGGACGGGCAGGCCGCGAAGGCGCTCAGCGCCGCGGAGTTGAAGAAGGCGATCATCGCGCAGGGCGATGTCGACGGTTACGAGGTGGACGACTCCGGCAAGCAGCTGCCGAAGTCCAAGGACCAGATCAAGAGCAGCGAGACGCAGTGCACGCCGCTGGCCTACGCCATGGGCGGGCTGCCGCCGGGCGACTCGGCGTCGAACGCGGCCGTCATGACGCGCGAGAAGAAGGAGAAGCCCACCCCCAACGCCTCCAAGTCCCTGGAGGACCTGAGCGAGGGTGAGATCGAGGACTCGCTCACCGACGCGATGAGCCTCAACCTGACGGTCGTGGGCCTGTCCTCGTACGACGGTGCCGGTGCCGCCGACACCTTCAAGTCCGTGTCGGACGCGGTGAAGAGCTGCTCCGGAGGCTTCCCCCTCACCATGCAGGGCACGGACCAGAAGATCACCGAGATCACCGCGGAGAAGGCGTCCGGCGCCGGTGACGAGTCGGTGGCGTTCACCCTGGTGAACGAGGAGGACGGCGACAAGGGCACCTCGCACATCGAGGTGGTGCGGCACGGCAGCAGCATCGCCACGTATTACACGGTCAACCTCGGCCTGATGTTCTCGGACAAGCCGTACGACGTCCCGGCGGCCCTGATCGACGCGCAGAGCGCCAAGCTGAAGTAACCGCTCAAGAATCAAGCCGTTCAAGACACATCGGGGCCCTGTCGGTCGTACGACAGGGCCCCTTCCGTGTCACTGCAGCGGCCCGGCGACCTTCTCCACGGCGGCGACCAGCTGCCCGCCGCGCACGAACGCGTCGGCCGCGGCGAGGTCGGGTGCCAGGAACCGGTCCGGCCCTGCGCCCTGGACCCCGGCGTTCCGTACGGCGTCGATGACCGCCTGCGAGGCCGGTGCCGGGGCGAGCCCCTCCCTCAGTTCTATGGCGCGCGTGGCGGCGTAGAGCTCGATGGCCAGGACACGCGTGAGGTTGTCGACGGCGGTACGGAGCTTGCGTGCGGCCGACCAGCCCATGGAGACGTGGTCCTCCTGCATGGCGGAGGAGGGAATCGAGTCGGCGGACGCCGGAACGGCCAGCCTCTTCAGCTCGCTCACCAGGGCCGCCTGTGTGTACTGGGCGATCATCAGCCCCGAGTCGACACCGGCGTCGTCGGCCAGGAACGGCGGCAGCCCGTGGCTGCGGTTCTTGTCCAGCAGCCGGTCGGTGCGGCGCTCGGCGATGGAGGCGAGGTCGGCGACGGCGATGGCGAGGAAGTCGAGGACGTAGGCGACGGGCGCGCCGTGGAAGTTGCCGTTGGACTCGACACGTCCGTCGGGCAGCACGACCGGGTTGTCGACGGCGGAGGCGAGCTCCCGCTCGGCGACGAGCCGTGCGTGCGCCAGGGTGTCCCGCCCGGCGCCGGCGACCTGCGGGGCGCACCGCACCGAGTACGCGTCCTGGACGCGGGGCGCGTCGTCCTGGTGATGCCCGGTCAGCTCCGAACCCTTCAGCACGGCGAGCATGTTGGCGGCGGAGGCGCCCTGCCCGGGGTGCGGCCGGATGGCGTGCAGCTCGGGCGCGAGCACCTTGTCGGTCCCGAGCAGCGCCTCGAGGCTGAGCGCGGCGGTGACGTCGGCGGACTTGTAGAGCGCGTCCAGGTCGGCGAGGGCCATGACGAGCATGCCGAGCATGCCGTCGGTGCCGTTGAGGAGGGCGAGCCCCTCCTTCTCACGCAGCTCGACGGGCGCGATGCCGTGCGCGGCAAGCAGCTCGCCGGCGGGCTGCACGCTCCCGTCAGGACCTTCCGCCTCGCCTTCCCCCATCAGGGTGAGGGCGCAGTGCGAAAGGGGAGCAAGGTCACCGGAGCAGCCGAGGGAGCCGTACTCGTGGACGACGGGGGTGATCCCGGCGTTGAGCACGTCGGCCATGGTCTGCGCGACCTCCGGCCGTACTCCCGTGCGCCCCGAGCAGACGGTCTTGAGCCGCAGGAACATCAGGGCCCGTACGACCTCCCGCTCCACCCGCGGACCCATTCCCGCGGCGTGCGAACGAACGATGTTGCGCTGCAGCTGCGCCCGCAGCTCCTGGCTGATGTGCCGGGTCGCCAGGGCGCCGAAGCCGGTGGAGACGCCGTAGACGGGCTCGGGCTTGGCCGCCAGCGCGTCCACGATCCCGCGCGCCGCGGCCAGCGCCGCGACCGCCTCCTCCGACAGCTCGACGCGGGCCCCACCCCGCGCCACGGCAAGGACGTCGGACGCGGTGACCCCGGACGTCCCCACCACCACAGTGTGCATATCCATATTCAGGAGCGTACGCAGTGAAGACGAAGATGTCACTAGTGGGTGCGGGGTACACCCCTTACACACCGGTCGGCACCGGCCGACCGGTCACGGCAGCCGTCCCCGGAACCGCCGTCGCTCCACCGCGCCCTCACCGGAGGGCTCGGCGTCGGCGAGGCGTACGACCGGGTCGTCCGGCCCCTCCCGCCCGGCGACGACCGGCTTGTCGGCCAGCACGGCCTTGGCCTGGTACTGCGCGGCATCGGCCAGCCGGAACAAGCGCCGGGCCGAACCCACGGCCCCGATCGGATCCGCCGTGGACGCGACCCCGCACGCCACCCCCTCCCCGAGCTCCAACTCGGCGGCCCGACGGCACAGTTCGTCCGCGGCCTTCACCACGTCGTCGGCAGCCGGCCCGACGGCCAGCAGACAGAACTCGTCACCGCCGAGCCGCGCCGCGAGAGCGCCCGGCAGCATGGCGCCGCACAACGACAGAACCGACCCGAACCGCTCCAGCAGACGGTCACCCACCGCATGCCCCTGGGTGTCGTTGACCCGCTTGAGCCCATTGAGGTCACAGACGACAAGGCTGACCACGATCCCGTCCCTGCGATGCCGCTCGATGGCCTCCTCCAACCGCACATCGACGGCACGCCGGTTGGCGAGCCCCGTGAGCGCGTCGGTGAACGCCAGGCGCCGCGCCTCCTCCAGCCGCTCACTCTGCGCAAGGCCGGCGGCCACGACGGAGGCGAGCACGGTGGCGAAATCGGCATCCCCACGGCCGAAGACGGGAGCCCCGGCAGAGCGGGCGACATAGAGCTCCCCCCACGCCCGCCCGTTCAGCACGATCGGCGCGACGACACAGCACCCCCGCCCGCGACGCCGCAGGGCGGCGACGCGCTGATGGCAGTACCCGGGCTGCCCGGCGGCGGGACCGTCGGCCGTCTCCACCCAGGCGTTGGGCTCCCCGCCGGAGGCCCACCGTTCGTGCAGGAACTCGGTGATCTCCGGGAACTGATGCACGGGATAGGCCTCGTCGGTGGGGAACTCCTCCTCCCCCTGGGTGCGGTCCCCCACGTTCACCAGCACCCGCAACCGCCCGAGCTCGCGCTCCCACACCGACAGCGCGGCAAAACTCCCGGCCAGTGCCCGACACGCCCCGAACGCCGCCGCCCGCCAGGACTCACGCGGGGTGTGCACCGCCGCCATCCCCTGCGCCAACGCCACTACGGCCGCGAGCCGTGTGTCCTCACCCATCACTCCAGGTTAGGGAGGTTTGCCATGATTTGAGACTTTGGTGTGGCGAACGGGGACCTCCGCGCCGGCCTACGAGCCGAGGGACACCGTCACTCCCCCGGCCACTCGGGCTTCCGCTTCTCATTGAACGCGGCCACACCCTCCGCCCGGTCCCCCGAGAACGCCGTGGCCCGCCAGGCCGCGTCCTCGACCTCCAGCCCCGCCCGCAGGTCCATGCCGTGCCCCAGCCGCAGCGCCCGCTTGGCGGACCGCAGCCCGACCGGCGAGTTCACGGCGATCCGCGCCCCCAGGGCCAGCGCCTCCTCCCGGTCCTGCCCCTCCTCCACCAGCACTTCCAGCAACCCGAGCTCCCGGGCCTCGACGGCCTCGACCCGGCGCGCGGTGAAGATCAGTTCCGCAGCCCTGGCCGCACCCACCCGCCGCGGCAGCAACTGTGTGCCTCCACCCCCCGGAATCACCCCGACCGACACCTCGGGCAGCCCCACCACGGCCGTACGGTCGGCCACGATCACGTCGCACGACAGCGCCAGTTCGAAGCCGCCCCCCAGCGCGAAGCCGTGCACCGCCGCGATCGTCGGGACCGGCAACTCCAGCACCCCCGTGTACGCCGCCCGCGCCACCGGCCGCTGCCGCACCAGGTCCGCGTCACTGAAGGAGTTCCGCTCCTTCAGATCCGCACCGACACAGAACGCCCGCTCATGCGTCGAGGTCAGGACGACCGCCCGCACGTCGTTGTCCGCGCCCAGCGCCGCGCACGCCCCCGCGATGGAACGGGCCATCTCCGTCGACACGGCGTTCATGGCCTTGGGCCGGTCGAGTACGAGCTCCGCGACATGCCCGTGCCTGCGCACCAGCACGAACTCCCCGTACCGCTCCTCGCTCATGACACCCTCCGGTTAACGCGGGTTAACAACACTCGCCCCGATCATCGCAGCCGGACCCTTCCGGGGAAAGGCCCGTCGCGAGCGGTTCCCGAGTCGAGTCCCGACACCCCGTTCGAGTGACATCCCGCCCAACTCCCGCCCTACCGCCTACGACAGCGCATAACGTGCGCGAGCCACGGCGCATTGGGGGCGCGAGCTCGTTGGGAGGGTCGTGATGGGTGTGACGGCGGAAGAACCGCAGGCGAGAGGGGCGGCGGCGCGCAGTAGCGACGCGAGCCAGGCACCGGCGGACACCGAGGCGGTCGGCCGCCTCTTCGGCCCCCGCGGCCGCCATCGCCGGCCCCGGCCCCGCAAGGCCCTCCTCGCGGCCGGAGGCCTCGCCCTCGCCGCCGGCGCCCTGAGCCTCGTACGCCTGACCCCCGACTCCGACGTCACCGGCCTCGGCACGGCGGAAGCCGACCCCACGCCGGCCCCCGGCACGGATACGGACGGCGCGACCAACGCCGCCGCCACGATCCCGACGGCCGGCCCGAAGCCAAGCCCGTCGGCGACCTCCGTCATGGGCGGCCTGGGCACGACACCGACGACGGGCACGATCGTCGTGCCGACCACGAACAGCGCTGCCACCACGCCAGCCGGTGACCGGGGCCGCCCGGCGGACGCCGCCGCGGCGCCCACCCCCGCACCGGACCCACCGGCAACGACCGGTCACGCACAGCGACCGGCCCCGGCCCCGACCAAGACCGCGGCACCGAGCCGGACCGCATCGAACCCCCCGGCGCCACAGCCGGACCACTCCGACCACGGCAGCGTGTGCATCCCGATCATCGGCCTCTGCGTGGACCGCCTGGCCGGCGGCCGCTGAACGGCGCTCAGTCCGCCGGCAACGCCCTGCGCGTCAGCAGCCACGGCTCGACAACGCCAAGCCCTCGCACCGGCCGCTGCCACATCGGCTGAAGCGCGAACCGGTACACCGGCGGCTCCTCGCCCTCCTTCTCCGCCGCGACCGCGGCCTCCGCCGCCTCCGCCTCGGATGCCGGCGCCTCACCCGACCGGATGAGCTCCTCGGCGAACGCACTGTCGACGAGGACCGCGTCACGCGGAGCTATCGACGTCAGCCGGGAGGCGAGATTCACGGTCGTACCGAAGACATCGCCCATTCGGGTGGTCACCGTGCCGAAGGCGATGCCGACGCGCAGCTCGGGCATCGTCTCGTCGCCCGCCATCGTCTCGATGAGCCGCAGGGCGATCTCCGCGGCGACCGCCGCGTCGTCGGCCGAGAAGAGCACCTCGTCGCCGAGCGTCTTGACCAGCCGCCCTCCGCGCGCGGCCACCAGGTCGGCCGCGGTGGTCTCGAAGGCCTCGACGAGTTCGCCGAGTTCCTCCTCCTCCATCCGGCGGGTCAGCCGCGTGAACCCGACGAGGTCCGCGAAGCCGACGCACAGCCGCCGGTCGACCATCTCCTCGTCGTCGGCGGCCTGCACGACCCGGCCGGTCGCGGCGGCGAGCTGGCGGCGCCAGACGTAGACGAGGAACTCCTCCAGTTCGGGCAGGAGCAGCTCGACCAGGGGATACGTCACCTCGGTCCGCGTCATCCCCGGCTCCGGCGGCTCGGTGAGCCCCTCCAGGAACGAGTCGATCTGCCAGTCGGCCAGACGCGCGGTGGTCTGCCCGGTGGATCTGGCCACCTGCACGGCCATGGCCTCGCTGAGCAGTCCCGCCTCGACGAGACCGGCGAGGCGCCTGAGCGCCAGTACGTCGGCCTCGGTCAGCGCCTTGGCCTGCCCGATGTCGGCGAAGCCCATGGCCCGCCAGAACCGGGACGCCAGCTCCATGGAGACACCGGCGCTACGGGCCGCCTGAAACGGGGTGTAGCGCCGCTCGGCACCGAGAATGAGCTGTTCCAGGCGCAGCGCGAGCGGATCCTCGCCGGGGTCGGCGTCGGGGGAATCCACCCGGCCGTCCTCGCCCGCGCCGGAGCCCGTGTCGTCGACGGTCACGCCTGCTGCCCTTCCGATCTGCCGCGGTCAGTAATCGACCGGCCTTCACTTTACGGCAGGTGTGGGCCACCTCACTCCGGAAGCCCGGTAGGCGAAGTCACGCCAACCTCAAGTGCACGATGTCGCCTGCTCCCACCGGCTCCTGCACGCCCTCCGCCGTGGCCAGCACCAGCCGCCCGTCCCCGTCGATCGCGACCGCCTCCCCCATGATCGACCGATGCCCCGGGAGCTCGGCCCGCACCACTCTCCCCAGCGTCGCGCACCCTGCGGCATACGTCTCCTGGAGTTCGCTCACCACCGGATCGCCCGTCGCGGCCCGCCACCGCCCGTACCACTCCTCCAGCGAGCGCAGGATGCCCCGCAGCAGGGTGTCCCGGTCCGTGCTCACGGCTCCGGCGAGGGCCAGGGAGCCCGCCTGCGGCACCGGCAGCTCGTCCGCACGCAGCGTGACGTTGATGCCGACACCGATGACCACGCCTGCGTCGCCGGCCCGCTCCGCCAGGATGCCGCCGGCCTTGCGTTCCTCGCCGCCGACGGTCACCAGCAGGTCGTTCGGCCACTTGAGTGCCGTGTCGACGCCTGCCGCGCGCGACAGGCCAGTCGCCACGGCGACGCCCGTGAGGAGCGGCAGCCAGCCCCAGCGGGCCGCCGGCACCTCGGCGGGGTTCAGGAGCACGGAGAAGAACAGCCCCGAGCGAGGCGGTGCCGTCCAGGTGCGGTCCAGGCGGCCCTTGCCGGCCGTCTGCTCCTCGGCGACCAGCACCGAGCCCTCGACCGCCTTGCCGTCGGTCGCCAGGCCCACCAGGTCGGTGTTGGTGGAGCCGGTGCGCTGCACCAGCTCCACCTCGCGCCACAGCCCGCCCTCCCGGACAAGCCCGCGCCGCAGGGCGGCGGCGTTCAGCGGCGGACGGTCCAGGTCGGACCAACGGCTGTCGTCTGATGCATCTCGCGGCGTCATGCAAGCCACCCTAGGTGTGTGAAACGCCGCACTGCTGATTCGTAGGCCCCCCACTACTCTACGGATGAGTAACCGTCCCCCCTTTTGAGCAGGCAGGGAGCGCCATCCCGATGTCCGAGCCGGAAGAGCGTCACGAGATCCAAGGGATCGACATCCACACCACCGCGGGCAAGCTCGCGGATCTCCAGCGCCGTATCGAGGAAGCGACGCACGCCGGCTCCGCACGCGCCGTCGAAAAGCAGCACGCCAAGGGCAAGTTGACGGCCCGTGAGCGCATCGACCTCCTCCTCGACGAGGGGTCCTTCGTCGAGCTCGACGAGTTCGCCCGGCACCGATCGACCAACTTCGGCCTGGAGGCCAACCGCCCGTACGGCGACGGTGTCGTCACCGGGTACGGAACCGTCGACGGCCGCCCCGTCGCCGTGTTCTCGCAGGACTTCACCGTCTTCGGCGGCGCGCTGGGCGAGGTCTACGGCCAGAAGATCGTCAAGGTCATGGACTTCGCGCTGAAGACCGGCTGCCCGGTCATCGGCATCAACGACTCCGGCGGCGCCCGCATCCAGGAGGGCGTGGCCTCACTGGGCGCGTACGGTGAGATCTTCCGCCGCAACACCCACGCCAGCGGTGTGATCCCGCAGATCTCCCTCGTCGTCGGGCCCTGTGCGGGCGGTGCGGTCTACTCCCCCGCCATCACCGACTTCACGATCATGGTCGACCAGACCTCGCACATGTTCATCACCGGCCCGGACGTCATCAAGACGGTCACCGGCGAGGACGTCGGCTTCGAGGAGCTGGGCGGCGCGCGCACCCACAACTCCGCCTCGGGTGTGGCGCATCACATGGCCGGCGACGAGAAGGACGCCATCGAGTACGTCAAGCAGCTGCTGTCGTACCTGCCGTCCAACAACCTCTCCGAGCCCCCGGCCTTCCCGGAGGAGGCCGACCTCACCGTCACGGCCGAGGACCTGGAGCTGGACACGCTGGTCCCGGACAGCGCGAACCAGCCGTACGACATGCACGGCGTGATCGAACACATTCTGGACGACGCCGAGTTCTTCGAGACGCAGTCGCTGTTCGCCCCGAACATCGTCACCGGCTACGGACGCGTCGAGGGCCGCCCGGTCGGCATCGTCGCCAACCAGCCGATGCAGTTCGCCGGCTGTCTCGACATCGCCGCCTCCGAGAAGGCCGCGCGCTTCGTGCGCACCTGCGACGCCTTCAACGTCCCGGTCCTCACCTTCGTCGACGTGCCCGGCTTCCTCCCGGGCGTCGACCAGGAGCACGACGGCATCATCCGCCGCGGCGCCAAGCTGATCTACGCCTACGCCGAGGCGACGGTCCCGCTGATCACGATCATCACCCGCAAGGCCTTCGGCGGCGCCTACGACGTCATGGGCTCCAAGCACCTCGGCGCCGACCTCAACCTGGCCTGGCCCACCGCCCAGATCGCCGTCATGGGCGCCCAGGGCGCGGTCAACATCCTGCACCGGCGCACCATCGCCGAGGCGGAGTCGAGCGGTGAGAACCCCGAAAACGCCGAGGCGGTGCGCGCCCGGCTGATCCAGGAGTACGAGGACGCCCTCCTCAACCCCTACGTCGCTGCCGAGCGCGGCTACATCGACGCGGTGATCATGCCGTCCGAAACCCGCCGCCATGTCGTACGGGGCCTGCGTCAGCTGCGCACCAAGCGGGCATCCCTGCCTCCGAAGAAGCACGGCAACATCCCCCTCTAGGCCTGCTGGGAGCCGTCATGAACATCAAGGTCCTGCGGGGCAACCCGACACCCGAGGAGCTGGCCGCCGCACTGGCGGTGGTCCGCGCCCGCGCCGCGGCGGCGGCAGCCACGCCGCCCGGCGCACCCAAGCCGCGGGACGGGTGGTCGGACCCGTCCCGCATCGCCGCGCACCGGCTGCCGCAGCCGGGTCCGTCGACGTGGGCGCGCACGTACTGGCCCGGTTAGAGGGCCGCCCGGACGGCTTCGGCCATCACCTCGTACCCGGCGTCGTTCGGGTGCAGGTGATCGCCGAAGTCGTACGACGGACGCAGCCGGTCCGGGTCCGCCGGATCGGCCAGCGCCCGGTTCAGGTCCACCACCGCGTCGTACTCCCCCGAGCTGCGGATCCACTCGTTCAGCTCGTGACTCACCTTCGCCGCCCGCTCGCCCCAGTGGTCCGAGCCCCCGAACGGCAGCAGCGTCGCCCCGATCACCGTCAGTCCCGCCGCCCTGCCCTGCCGTATCAACTCCCGGTGCCCGGTGATGAGTTCCCCGGCCTCCACCACCGGCGCGGGCTTGTAGGTCGGCTGCTCGTCCGTCTCGCTGAAGCCGATGTCGTTCAGGCCGAGCAGGACGACCAGCGTGTCCACGCCCGACCGGTCGAGGACGTCCCGGCGCAACCGGTGGATACCCTTCTCGCCGTACCACGCCGAGTCGTTGAGCAGCAGGTTCCCGCCGATCCCCGCGTTCAGGACCGGCCGCCCCGTGCGCTCGGCGAGGACGTCCGACCAACGCCGGTTCGCACCCGGCGTCGACCCGAACCCGTCGGTGATCGAGTCGCCGAAGAGAGCCACGGCGTCCGTGCGGCCGGCGTCGACCTCCACGGCCGACAGGAAGTACCAGGACTCGGTCGCCGCGTCGAAGCCCTCGGCGCCGGGGTCCGCCGACCGGTCGCCCTCGCCCCGGTAACCGGTCGTGAAGGCCTGGGCGTGGAAGGTCGCGGGGCCGGTGGCTGAGTCGAAGTGGAGCGTGACGGTCACCGATTCACCGGCGGCGACGGCGAGGGGGACGTCGTCGCTGACCAGCTCCCCGCGTGCCGTCGTGCCGGAGGCGCGCCATGGATGCAGCACGCCCTGTGCGGCACCCCCGAAGGTGAGCCGCATGAGCGACCCCGGCTCCACGGCTGCCCCGTCGGCCGTACGGCCGACGCTCGCCCCCGCGACTCGGACGGGCGACGTGCCGTACGCGTGGGAGAGCCGCACCCGCACCCGGCCACCGCCTGCCGAGAGCCGTACGACCTGCCGCAGTGACTGGCGCCAGAAGCCCTCGCGGGACCAGTTGGGCGTGAAGCCCTCGCTGGGCTGCTGAGGTGATGCGGTCCAGGAAGTGGTGAACATGGCACGACCTTCCAAACGGAACTGGAATCCCTTTAGCTAATGGAACAGTAGCACCGTTTAGGGGAAAGTTGAGTATGCGTACTCAGGCGCCGCCGTGAACCGCCGACCGACGATGGAAGGCATGCTGTGGTCCGACCCCGAGAACGAGCCGCCCGAGGAACTGCGCGAGACGCAGGAGATGTTGCGGCGCCTGGGCGTTCTCATGGCGCTGGCCATGGTGCTCACGATGATCGTGCTCGGTCTGAGGTGAGTCGGGCCGGGCACGCCGATACGCTGACCGCATGACTGATCAGCCCCGCCGCCGGCTCGTCCTGGCCTCCCAGTCCCCCGCCCGGCTGAATCTCCTGCGCCAGGCGGGCCTGGCCCCCGAGGTCATCGTCAGCGGCGTCGACGAGGACGCCGTCACCGCACCCACCCCCGCCGAGCTGGCCCTGGCCCTGGCCGAGGCGAAGGCCTCCGTCGTGGCGGCGAAACCGGAGGTCATGGGCGCGATCGTGATCGGCTGCGACTCGGTCCTGGACCTGGACGGCCAGGCCCTGGGCAAGCCGGCCGACGCCGAGGAGGCCACGGCGCGCTGGAAGTCGATGCGCGGCCGGGCGGGCACGCTGCAGACCGGCCACTGCATCTACGACACCGCGACCGGCCGCTACACCTCG
Organism: Streptomyces sp. NPDC111606; assembly: GCF_055656945.1. Lineage (NCBI taxonomy): Bacteria > Bacillati > Actinomycetota > Actinomycetes > Kitasatosporales > Streptomycetaceae > Streptomyces > Streptomyces sp. NPDC111606. The sequence goes on along the minus strand of NZ_JBVKBY010000002.1, from coordinate 261,927 downwards.
GCCACCGCCTCCACCGTCGTCCGCTTCGGCGAGCCGACCGACGAGGAGATCGCGGCGTACGTCGCCTCCGGCGAACCCCTCTACGTCGCCGGGGCGTTCACCCTCGACGGCCGCTCGGCCCCGTTCATCGACGGCATCGACGGCGACCACGGCAATGTGATCGGCATCAGCCTGCCGCTGGTGCGCCGGCTGCTGGCGCAACTGGGCATCGGCATCACGGAGTTGTGGGCGCCGGCGGAGGCGTGACCGGAGAGCCTCCTGCCGGAGAGCCTCCTGCCGGGGAGCCGTCGCCGCCCTTGCCCCCGTCGGGAGCGGCGTCGGCGGGCTCCTCGGGCGCCGTCCGGGCGTCGTACGTCATGAGCAGCAGCACTATCAGGCCGAGTACGACGACCATGAACAGGAACGCCGTCCAGCCCACCAGACCCCAGGCGAGCGCGCCCAGCAGCGCGTGCACCACGGCCGCGCTGATCAGCAGGATGCGGCCCAAGCCGGCCGGGGCGCGGTCGCGCACGGCCACGAGCAGGGCGACGAGGCCGCACAGCGCGAAGTAGGCGCCGAAGACCAGGCCGCCGACCTTCGAGGACACCGACATCACGTTCGGGTCGAGCCCCGCCAAGGACATGTCCTGACGGTCGACGACGACCCCGAGGAACCAGTTCACCGCTGCGATGCCGAGCGCCTCCGTGAAGAGGACGACCGCCACCACCCACGCCACCGGCCTGCGCACCACCGGCCCCCACCCACTTCCGAGCTCCGCGCTGTTACCCCAAGTACGTTCAACTACATCGCGAACGCTACTAACGGGTAAACCCAGGGACAAGGGTTCGGTCGAGGGCAAAGAATCATTGGGCCATTCGTAGGGATTCCACAAAGAAACCGAGTGGCCCGCAGCACGTGATGACAGAGACCTTGACCACAGAGGAGGGCTAGGGTTTTCCGGGAGAGACCTGCGTGCCGAGGCGCGACATGGGATTTCGCAGGTCGAGCGAGCCTGGAATCACGCTCCGTGTGGGCAAGCTCACCACTGGGGACGGGTCGATGTGGCGTGTCGGCAGTCCCTAAACTCGGCTTGTTTCAAGGAGGGAGCCTCAATCGTGCGCAAGGTGCTCATCGCCAACCGTGGCGAAATCGCTGTCCGCGTGGCCCGGGCCTGCCGGGACGCCGGGATCGCGAGCGTGGCCGTCTACGCGGATCCGGACCGCGACGCTCTGCATGTCCGCGCTGCGGATGAGGCGTTCGCCCTGGGCGGTGACACCCCGGCAAGCAGCTATCTGGACATGGACAAGGTCCTGAACGCGGCACGCGAGTCGGGCGCGGACGCCATCCATCCCGGCTACGGCTTCCTGTCGGAGAACGCCGACTTCGCCCAGGCCGTCCTGGACGCGGGCCTGATCTGGATCGGCCCGCCCCCGCAGGCCATCCGCGACCTGGGTGACAAGGTCGCCGCCCGTCACATCGCCCAGCGCGCCGGCGCCCCGCTCGTCGCGGGCACGCCCGACCCGGTCTCCGGCGCCGACGAGGTCGTCGCCTTCGCCGAACAGCACGGCCTGCCGATCGCGATCAAGGCCGCCTTCGGCGGCGGCGGACGCGGCCTGAAGGTCGCCCGCACGCTGGAGGAAGTGCCCGAGCTGTACGACTCGGCGGTCCGCGAGGCCGTCGCGGCATTCGGACGCGGCGAGTGCTTCGTCGAGCGCTACCTCGACAAGCCGCGCCACGTCGAGACGCAGTGCCTGGCCGACACCCACGGCAACGTCGTGGTCGTCTCCACCCGTGACTGCTCGCTGCAGCGCCGCCACCAGAAGCTCGTCGAGGAGGCCCCCGCGCCCTTCCTCTCCGACGCCCAGGTCGCCGAGCTGTACTCCTCCTCTAAGGCCATCCTCAAGGAGGCCGGCTACGTCGGTGCCGGCACCGTCGAGTTCCTCGTCGGTATGGACGGCACGATCTCCTTCCTCGAGGTCAACACCCGCCTCCAGGTCGAGCACCCGGTCACCGAGGAGGTCACCGGCATCGACCTCGTGCGCGAGATGTTCCGCATCGCCGACGGCGAGGAACTCGGCTACGACGACCCGCAGCTGCGCGGCCACTCCTTCGAGTTCCGCATCAACGGCGAGGACCCGGGCCGCAACTTCCTGCCCGCCCCCGGCACGGTCACCACGTTCGCCCCGCCGACCGGTCCGGGCGTCCGCCTGGACGCGGGCGTGGAGTCCGGCAGCGTGATCGGCCCGGCGTGGGACTCGCTGCTGGCCAAGCTGATCGTCACCGGCGCCACCCGCGGGCAGGCCCTGCAGCGGGCCGCGCGTGCCCTGGCCGAGTTCCAGGTCGAGGGCATGGCCACGGCGATCCCCTTCCACCGCGCGGTCGTCAAGGACCCGGCCTTCGCGCCGGAACTGACCGGCTCCGGCGACCCGTTCACGGTCCACACCCGCTGGATCGAGACCGAGTTCGTCAACGAGATCAAGCCCTTCGCCGCCCCCGCCGACACGGAGACGGACGAGGAAGCCGGCCGCGAGACGGTCGTGGTGGAGGTCGGCGGCAAGCGCCTGGAGGTCTCCCTCCCGTCCTCGCTCGGCATGAGCCTGGCCCGCACCGGCCTTGCCGCCGGAGCGAAGCCGAAGCGCCGCGCGGCCAAGAAGTCCGGCCCCGCTGCCTCCGGTGACACCCTCGCCTCGCCGATGCAGGGCACGATCGTCAAGGTCGCCGTCGAGGAAGGCCAGGAGGTCAAGGAGGGCGACCTCATCGTCGTACTCGAAGCGATGAAGATGGAACAGCCGCTCAACGCCCACAGGTCCGGCACCATCAAGGGCCTGTCCGCCGAGGTCGGCGCGTCGCTCACGTCCGGCGCGGCCATCTGCGAGATCAAGGACTGACGCCACACGGCACACGCCTTACGGCATCCGAGGCGCCCGGCGGACTGGAACGTACAGTCCGCCGGGCGCCTCGTTGCAGGTGGGCGCGATGGCATCCTGGAGGCACGCCGAGGGCGCGTGAGAGGGCAGGTGAGAGTCATGGTGGGCGCGACCTCGCGCGAGAGTGCGGGGAACTCAGGCGCGGCGACGACGCCGACCGCCCAGCCGCGTGCCATGCGCGCTGATGCCCGCCGCAACCATGAGCGCCTGCTGGCCGAGGCCCGGTCCGCCTTCGCCGCCCATGGCACGGACGCGTCCCTGGAGGACGTGGCCCGCCGCGCGGGCGTCGGGATCGGGACGCTGTACCGCCACTTCCCCAACCGCGACGCGCTGTTGAGCGCGGTCTTCGAGGACGCCGTCGGCGACCTGCTGACCCGCTCCCGCGAACTCCTGCACGCCCCGGAACCCTGCGCGGCCCTGGTGACCTGGCTGCGCGAGATGGTCACCCATGCGGGCGAGTACCGCGGCCTGGCCAGGTCCCTGATGTCCGTCTCGTACGACAACACCTCGGCCCTGGCCCAGTGCAGCGGCCCGATCAGGGAGGCGGGCGGCGCGCTGCTGGCACGGGCTCAGGAGTCGGGTGCCGTGAGGCCGGACGTCTCGATCAGCGACCTGCTCCAGCTGACCCACGCGATCGCACTGGCAGCGGAGGAGACGCCGGGAGACCCGGACCTCGCGGACAGATTGCTGCATTTGACGCTGCGGGGACTGAAGCCGGCCTAGGGAGCGAGGCTGTATCGATGTGCGGCTCCGCCGCGTGGGCGCGACCAGCCACAAAGCACCCGCACGCGCGCATCAGCGCAAACCCCTACGGCGAAGTGGCGCCCGGCCGCGCCGTCGGCAGACTACCGCCGCCGCAGATCCGCAACCCGGGCCCGCTCACGTTCCCGCTCCGCCCCCTGCTCCCCCAGCACCGCAGCGGCCGACCGCAACCCCGCGGCACCGCCCGGCACCTGACCCCGCCGCGGCCCCGGCAAGGCACGCCGCCGCGCCGGGACCTCGTCACCCCCCGGGTTCCCGGTCGCCCCGGCCACGGCGATCTGCACCCCCTGATCGGCCAGGGCCTGGAGCTCGGTGTGGGCACGGTCGTCATGGGCCGGCGGCTCGTCGGTGACCAGCCGGGTGATGACATCCGTGGGCACCGTCTGGAACATCGTGTCCGTACCGAGCTTGGTGTGGTCGGCGAGGACGACGACCTCCGCGGCCGCCTGGACGAGGGCCCGGTCGACGGAGGCCGAGAGCATGTTGGACGTGGACAGACCGCGCTCGGCGGTCAGACCGCTCCCGGAGAGGAAGGCCCGCGACACCCGCAGCCCCTGCAGGGACTGCTCGGCACCGCTGCCCACCAGCGCGTAGTTCGACCCGCGGAGCGTCCCGCCGGTCATCACGACCTCGACCCGGTTGGCATGGGCCAACGCCTGTGCCACCAGCAGGGAGTTGGTGACGACGGTCAGTCCGGGCACCCGGGCGAGCCGGCGCGCCAGCTCCTGTGTGGTGGTCCCCGCCCCGACGACGATTGCCTCGCCCTCTTCCACGAAATTCGCGGCGAGGTCGGCGATGGCCGTCTTCTCGGCGGTCGCGAGATGTGACTTCTGCGGAAAGCCGGACTCCCGCGTGAACCCGCCCGGCAATACCGCACCGCCGTGCCGGCGGTCGAGGAGTCCTTCTGCCTCCAGTGCGCGCACGTCCCGCCGTACGGTCACTTCGGAGGTCTGGACGACGCGGGCGAGCTCACGGAGCGACACGGCCCCGTTCGCTCGCACCATTTCGAGGATCAATTGGCGACGTTCTGCAGCGAACACGAAACTGACAGTAACCCCAACGACCGTCTGGTTTCAGCAGTTTGCGCCGAATAACAGAAGTTGTTCGCACGCAAGGGCAAGGAGTGGTATAGGGCCTAGTCCTGCCGCCTATGCCGTACGCATGCTCGACAACTCCCTGTGACCAGCAGGGAATCACTTCCGGCCGTCAGAGTTCGCCGCCGGACTTCCGCGTGTGGAGCTGCCGTGCCACCTCGGCGATCGAGCCCGAAAGGGAGGGGTACACGGTGAAGGCGTTCGCGATCTGTTCGACCGTCAGATTGTTGTCGACCGCGATCGAGATCGGATGGATCAGTTCCGAGGCGCGCGGCGACACGACCACACCGCCGACCACGATGCCCGTGCCCGGCCGGCAGAAGATCTTGACGAAGCCGTCCCGGATGCCCTGCATCTTCGCGCGCGGGTTGCGCAGGAGGGGGAGCTTGACGACCCGGGCGTCGATCTTGCCCCCGTCGACGTCCGCCTGGGTGTAGCCGACGGTGGCGATCTCGGGGTCGGTGAAGACGTTGGACGAGACCGTCTTCAGGTTCAGCGGGGCCACCGCGTCGCCGAGGAAGTGGTACATGGCGATACGTCCCTGCATCGCCGCGACCGACGCGAGGGCGAAGACTCCGGTGACGTCACCGGCCGCGTACACGCCGGGGGCCGTCGTCCTGGACACCTTGTCGGTCCAGATGTGCCCGGACTCGCGCAGCTTGACGCCGGCCTCCTCCAGGCCCATGCCCTCGGAGTTCGGGATGGCACCGACGGCCATGAGGCAGTGGCTGCCGCTGATGACGCGGCCGTCGGCGAGGGTGACCTCGACCCGGTCGCCGACCCGCTTGGCGGCGGCGGCACGCGAGCGCGCCATGACGTTCATGCCGCGGCGCCGGAAGACGTCCTCCAGGACAGCGGCGGCGTCCGGGTCCTCACCCGGCAGCACGCGGTCCCGGGACGACACGAGGGTGACCCGCGATCCGAGCGCCTGGTAGGCGCCGGCGAACTCGGCGCCGGTGACACCGGAGCCGACCACGATGAGTTCCTCGGGCAGCTCGGTGAGGTCGTAGACCTGGGTCCAGTTGAGGATGCGCTCGCCGTCGGGCTGGGCGTCGGGCAGCTCGCGCGGGTGACCGCCGGTGGCGATGAGGACGGCGTCCGCGGTGAGGGTCTCCTCGGTGCCGTCGGCCGCACGGACGACGACCTTGCGCGAGCCGTCGAGACCCTGCATGCCCTCCAGCCGGCCGCGGCCGCGCAGGACCCGGGCGCCGGCGCGCGTGACGGAGGCCGTGATGTCGTGGGACTGCGCGAGCGCGAGCCGTTTGACACGCCGGTTGACCTTGCCCAGGTCCACGCCGACGACGCGCGCGGGCGTGTCGATGTGCGGGGTGTCGTCGGCGACGATGATTCCCAGCTCCTCGTACGAGGAATCGAAGGTGGTCATCACCTCGGCCGTGGCGATTAGGGTCTTCGACGGCACGCAGTCGGTGAGCACCGACGCCCCGCCCAGACCGTCGCAGTCGACGACGGTCACCTCCGCGCCGAGCTGGGCGGCCACCAGGGCCGCCTCGTATCCGCCGGGTCCGCCACCGATGATCACGATCCGAGTCACGTACTCCATTGTCCCGCACGCATCACCGTGGTACTGCCTGGGGGCCCGCCCGAGACACCACCGTTACGGGAGGGGCACACGATTCACCTGCCGTACCCTCTCCCCATGTCGCTCTACGCCGCGTACGCCGGCAATCTCGACGCGCGGCTGATGACGCGCCGCGCCCCGCACTCGCCGCTGCGCGCCACCGGCTGGCTGAACGGGTGGCGACTGACGTTCGGGGGCGAGCAGCTCGGCTGGGACGGCGCGCTGGCCACACTCGTCGAGGAACCCGGCGAGCAGGTCTTCGTCGCGCTGTACGACGTCGCCCCGATGGACGAGGACTCCCTGGACCGCTGGGAGGGCGTCGGGCTCGGCATATACCGCCGGCTGCGGGTGCGTGTGCACACGCTGGAGGGCGAGGAGTCGGCGTGGGTGTACGTGCTGAACGCGTACGAGGGCGGGCTGCCGTCGGCCAGGTACCTCGGCGAGGTCGCGGACGCGGCTGAGTCGGCCGGCGCGCCACACGATTACGTGATGGAGCTGCGGAAGCGCCCGTGCTGACGGAGGGCGGCTTCTAAACTGGAGGGATCGGCCCATCATCGGGAGAACTCATGGCCCCCACCACGTATGACGTCTACTACACGGTGCAGGCCGCCGAGGCCCGTGACCGGCTCGACGACAGGCAGCGCAACGCGTTCGACAAGGGCATCGCGCTGCTGGCCCGCGACCCGTTCCTCTCGGTGTCACGGCCCATAAGCTCCACGGGCGACGATCGTACGATCCGGCTCACGCAGAACGTCCTCGTGGAGTACACGGTCAGTCGCGGCCGCCTGTTGATCTTCATCGTCGAGGTCTTCAACGACAAGGACGTCCTCATTCCCGAAGAGTGAGCGTGCCGCTTTCGGGCGCGCTCTTCGTTGGAAACGACAAGACAACGATCGCCATCCCGTGAGCTCCGTCATCTACGCGCGTAGGCCCAAACCGGCTACCCTCAGTCGCGTGAACGCATCTCTTCTTCCGGACGACATCCAGGGCGACCCCCACGCCGCCGCCGACGCCGCCGCCGCACGCCTGCGCGAACTCACGGGCGCCGAGACCCACGACGTCGCCCTCGTGATGGGCTCCGGCTGGGCTCCGGCCGTGGACGCCCTCGGCGAACCCGAGGCCGAGTTCCTGGTCACCGAGCTGCCGGGGTTCCCCCCGCCGGCGGTGGAAGGGCACGGCGGCAAGATCCGCTCGTACCGGATCGGCAACAAGCGTGCGCTGGTCTTCCTGGGCCGTACCCACTACTACGAGGGCCGTGGGGTGGCCGCCGTCGCGCACGGGGTCCGTACCGCGGTGGCCGCCGGCTGCAAGACAGTCGTGCTCACCAACGGCTGTGGCGGTCTGCGCGAGGGCATGCGTCCCGGGCAGCCGGTCCTGATCAGCGACCACATCAACCTCACGGCGACGTCCCCGATCATCGGCGCGAACTTCGTCGACCTCACGGACCTGTACTCGCCGCGGCTGCGCGCCCTCTGCAAGGAGATCGACCCGTCGCTGGAGGAGGGCGTCTACGCCCAGTTCCCCGGGCCGCACTACGAGACGCCGGCGGAGATCCGGATGGCTCGGGTCATCGGGGCGGACCTGGTGGGTATGTCGACGGTGCTGGAAGCGATCGCCGCGCGTGAGGCTGGGGCCGAGGTGCTGGGGATCTCGCTGGTGACGAACCTCGCGGCGGGGATGACGGGTGAGCCGCTGAACCACGAGGAGGTTCTGCAGGCCGGGCGGGACTCGGCCACGCAGATGGGGTCGCTGCTGGCGCAGGTGCTGGGGCGTCTGTAAGGCGGTTTTCTTCGCCCCCGCAGCCCCTACCCTGCCCGTCCTTGAAGGGGCTCCGCCCCTTCGACCCCGCTCCTCAAACGCCGGAGGGGCTGAGTAGTTCGCGGCAGCCCCCAGGTACGGGACGGGTAGGGGCGGCGGGGACGAAACCCCTCCCCACCACCCGCAGCCCCCGCCCCACCACGAGAACGAGAGGTTGACCGACGTGCACGACGATCTCATCGCCCGGGCCCAGGCGTGGCTCGCCGAGGATCCGGACCCGGAGACCCGCGACGAGCTCGCCAAGCTCATCGAGGCCGCGGACGTCGAGGAAGTCGCCGCCCGCTTCAGCGGCACCCTCCAGTTCGGCACCGCGGGCCTGCGAGGCGAACTCGGCGCCGGCCCGATGCGCATGAACCGCACGGTCGTCATCCGCGCCGCGGCCGGCCTCGCCGCGTACCTCAAGAAGCAGGGCCATGAGAACGGCCTCGTCGTCATCGGCTACGACGCCCGCCACAAGTCGGAGGACTTCGCCCGGGACACGGCCGCCGTGATGACGGGCGCGGGCCTGCGCGCCGCCGTCCTGCCCCGCCCGCTCCCCACGCCGGTCCTCGCGTACGCGATAAGGCACCTCGGCGCGGTCGCCGGAGTCGAAGTCACCGCGAGCCACAACCCGCCGCGCGACAACGGCTACAAGGTCTATCTCGGCGACGGCTCCCAGATCGTCCCGCCCGCGGACATCGACATCGCGCAGGAGATCGCCGCGGTGCCGTCCCTCACCGTCGTCCCCCGCCCCACCCAGGGCTGGGAGACCCTGGACGACAGCGTCCTGGACGCCTACCTCGCCCGCACGGACGCGGTCCTGTCCCCCGACTCCCCGCGCATCGCCCGCACCGTCTACACGGCGATGCACGGTGTCGGCAAGGACGTCCTCCTCGCCGCCTTCGAGCGCGCCGGCTTCCCCGCCCCCGCCCTCGTCGCCGAGCAGGCCGAGCCCGACCCGGACTTCCCCACCGTCGCCTTCCCCAACCCGGAAGAGCCCGGCGCGATGGACCTGGCCTTCGCCAAGGCCCGCGAGACGGCCCCCGACCTCGTCATCGCCAACGACCCGGACGCCGACCGCTGTGCCGTGGCCGTGCCGGACGGGGAGAGCGCGGACGAGTGGCGGATGCTCCGCGGCGACGAGGTAGGCGCCCTGCTCGCCGCCCACCTGGTCAGCCGTGGAGCACGCGGGACCTTCGCGGAGTCCATCGTCTCCTCCTCCCTCCTCGGCCGTATCGCCGAGAAGGCGGGGCTGCCGTACGAGGAGACCCTCACCGGCTTCAAGTGGATCGCCCGCGTCGACGGTCTGCGCTACGGCTACGAGGAGGCCCTCGGCTACTGCGTCGACCCCGAGGGCGTACGCGACAAGGACGGCATCACCGCCGCGCTGCTGATCACCGAGCTCGCGTCCGTCCTGAAGGCCGAGGGCCGCACGCTCCTCGACCTCCTCGACGACCTCGCCGTGACCCACGGCCTGCACGCCACCGACCAGCTCGCGGTGCGCGTCCAGGACCTGTCGGTCATCGCCGACGCCATGCGGCAGCTGCGCGAGCAGCCGCCGACCGAGCTCGCCGGGCTGGCCATCACCCGCGCTGAGGACCTCACCCAGGGCACGGACACCCTCCCGCCCACCGACGGTCTGCGCTACACGCTCGAGGGCGCCCGCGTCATCGTCCGTCCCAGCGGGACCGAGCCCAAGCTGAAGTGCTACCTGGAGGTCGTCGTCCCGGTCGCGGCCCACGCCGGCCTCCCGGCCGCCCGCGCCGAGGCGGCCGAGCTGCTCGCGACGATCAAGCGGGACCTGTCGGCGGCGGCCGGCATCTGAGCCGTACGAGTACGCAGAGTTCTGGTCGTTCGCGAAGGGGTGCCCCCATTCGGAGGCACCCCTTCGGGCGAATTCCTCGTGGTGGTTGACCCGGGCTCCACGCCCGGCCCCGGCGCACGGGCAACGGTGGACGGGCAAGCGCGTCACCGAGTTGCCTGGAGCCGCCGCCGTGTCCACGACCGTCCGGCCGCCCCCCGAGCGACCACCGCCCGCGACGGCGAAGCCCGGTCCGGCTCCCCGTTCCCACGCAGGCGCCCCGCACCCCTGCGCGCCCTGCGGTACGCGGCCCCCGCCCTCCTCGCCTACCTCGCCGTACGCGGCACGGGCCTGCTGCTGCTCACCGTCTGGGCGCACCGGCAGCGCCACGGTGTCCGGCCGATCCTGGCGACGCAGTGGGACGCCGACTGGTACCTCGGGATCGCCGACCACGGGTACGCGCACGAGCTCGGCACCGCCTACAGCGCCAACAACCTGGCCTTCTTTCCGCTCTACCCAGTGCTGGTGAGAGCGGTCGCGGCGGTCACGCCGGGCTCCCCAGCCAGTGCCGGTCTCGCCCTCGCCGTCGTCGCCTCCCTCGTCGCCGCGTGGGGCGTGTTCGCGGTCGGGGACCGGCTGCACGGGCGCCGGGTCGGCGTCCTCCTCACCGTCCTGTGGGCCGCGCTGCCGGTCGGGCTGGTGCAGTGGATGGGCTACACGGAGTCCCTGTTCACGGCGCTCGCGGCCTGGTCGCTGTACGCCGTGCTCACCGGCCGCCTCCTCACCGCGGCCGCTCTCGCCGCGGCGGCAGGCCTGACCCGTCCGACCGGTATCGCGGTGGCGGCCGCGGTCACGGTGGCGGCCCTGCTCGCGCTGCGCCGCCGCTTCCGTCCGCGTACCCTCGCGGCCGCCGCGATCGCGCCGCTCGGCTGGTGCGGATACGTGGGCTGGGTGGGCCTGCGGCTGGGCCGCTGGGACGGGTACTTCGCCGTGCAGCGGCTGTGGCGCAACGAGCTGGACGGTGGCCGCGAGACCCTGCGTGTGATGCGGCAGCTGCTGGTGTACGACCGGATGCCCGAACTGTTCCTGGTGGTCGTGACGCTCACGCTGATCGCGTCGGTGGTGCTGTTCGGGCTGTCGGTGTGGGACCGGCAGCCGGTGCCGCTGCTGGTCTTCACGGCCGTACTGCTGGCGATCGTGCTGGGCAGCGGTGGCGTCTACTTCCCCCGCGCCCGCTTCCTCCTGCCCGCCTTCCCCCTGCTGCTCCCCCTCGCCCTGCATCTGTCCCGGGCCTCCCGCCGCCACCGCATGCTGGTCATCGCGGCGGCAGTCGTCGGCTCGGCCTACTGCGGTGCGTACATGGCACTCGTGTATCCGGGCGCCCCCTGAGCCGCACGCGGGCCGGTTCACGGGGGGGGTCGGGCACCCCTGTCACTGCCCGGATCAGGCCACCGCTCGGACCAGGCCCGTCAGGCCGTCGCCAGCAGAATCACCAGCAGCACTGCCCCGGCGAGGACCGGCCCCGCCACCTCGTAGGCCCACCGCACGGTGACCTCACCCTGCGAGGACTCCAGCTTTTCCCGCTGCTCCAGCAGTTCCCGCAGGTCGTCCATGACCTTGTCGGTCTCGGCCCGCGCCGGGCCGTCCATGTCGACATCCCCTCGCGGCGCCCCGATCCCGAGCCCGCCGAACCCCATCCCTCCGCCGGCGCGGCCGCTCCGCTCACCCCGCGAGGCAGCGCTCCGGTCCGCCGCAGCCCGGGCCGAACGCCGTGCCGCCTTCTTGCGGGCCCGCAGCGAGACCGGCACCGCCCAGAGCTGGAACTTGGCGCCGGACTTGTCGACGACCTCGTTCGAGTAGCTGGACCGCAGTGCGGCGACCTGTCCCCACGGAAGCACGATCACGCGCAGCGGGTTGCGGATACGCAGCCGGTCCTCGTTGGCGTAGACGGCGGGCCTCAGCGTGAACGCGGACACCAGCGGCACGATCAGGATCAGCGCCGCGAGCGCCACCCACTGGGTGCGGCCCTCGCCCCGGACCAGTGCGTCGATGCCCAGCCAGAGGGCGATTCCGAGCAGCGCGGCGCCGCCGACCATGCCCATGGGCGAGCGGTAGACGCGGTCCTTCGACACGGGGGCCGGGGTGGGGGGCTGGGGTTCCGGGGTCGTCATGGGGCCGATTCTGCCGTATGCCTGCCGGCGGCTCGGCGGGGCGCCTCATCGCCGCGGGGGGATGGGTTCGTGGGCGGGTGCGGGTTGTCGGTGGCCGGTCGCGCAGTTCCCCGCGCCCCTGAGGTGGGACAGCTCCCCTGCGTCGTGCGGATCCGTTCCTCGCTGCAGAACAGATCCCTTTCCCTCGGGGTGTACAGCCGCTACGCGCGTAGATATGCTCGTCTGGTGACCATGCCCACCAATGCATCCTCCGCAGCGCACACCCTCACGGACGTCACCGCGTCCGACAGTACGCTGCGCCGCTTCCTTCACGGGCTGCCCGGCGTCGACGCGGTCGGCCTGGAGGCGCGCGCCGCGTCCCTCGGTACCCGTTCCATCAAGACGACCGCCAAGGCGTACGCCATCGACCTCGCCATCTCGATGGTCGACCTGACGACGCTGGAAGGCGCGGACACCCCGGGCAAGGTCCGGGCGCTCGGCGCCAAGGCGGTCCACCCCGACCCGAGTGACCGGACGACCCCGGCGACCGCGGCCGTCTGCGTCTATCCCGACATGGTGGCCACCGCCAAGGAGGCCGTCGCCGGCTCCTCGGTCAAGGTCGCCTCGGTCGCCACCGCCTTCCCGGCCGGCCGCGCCGCCCTCGGTGTGAAGCTGGCGGACGTCCGGGACGCCGTCGCCGCCGGTGCGGACGAGATCGACATGGTCATCGACCGCGGGGCGTTCCTCGCGGGGAACTACATGAAGGTGTACGACGAGATCGTCGCCGTGAAGGAGGCCTGCGGAACGTCCGCCCGCCTCAAGGTCATCTTCGAGACCGGCGAGCTGTCGACGTACGACAACATCCGGCGCGCGAGCTGGCTCGGCATGCTGGCGGGCGCCGACTTCATCAAGACGTCCACCGGCAAGGTCGCCGTCAACGCCACCCCCGCGAACACCCTGCTTATGCTGGAAGCGGTGCGCGACTTCCGCGCCCAGACCGGCATCCAGGTGGGTGTGAAGCCGGCCGGCGGGATCAGGACGACCAAGGACGCCGTCAAGTTCCTCGTCCTGGTCAACGAGACCGCCGGCGAGGACTGGCTGGACAACCACTGGTTCCGCTTCGGCGCCTCCTCGCTCCTGAACGATCTGCTGATGCAGCGTCAGAAGCTGGCCACCGGCCGCTACTCCGGCCCCGACTACGTGACGGTGGACTGATCACCATGGCATCGGTATTCGAATACGCACCGGCCCCCGAGTCCCGCTCGATCGTCGACATCGCGCCGTCGTACGGCCTGTTCATCGACGGCGAGTTCGTGGAGGCGGCGGACGGCAAGGTCTTCAAGACCGTCTCCCCGTCCACCGAGGAGGTCCTCGCCGAGATCGCCCAGGCCGGCGAGGCGGACGTGGACCGGGCCGTGAAGGCCGCGCGCAAGGCCTTCGTGAAGTGGTCGGCGCTGCCCGGCTCCGAGCGCGCGAAGTACCTGTTCCGTATCGCCCGGATCATCCAGGAGCGCAGCCGTGAGCTGGCCGTGCTGGAGACGCTGGACAACGGCAAGCCGATCAAGGAGACCCGCGACGCCGACCTTCCCCTGGTCGCCGCGCACTTCTTCTACTACGCGGGCTGGGCCGACAAGCTGGAGCACGCCGGTTACGGCGCGAGCCCGCGGCCCCTCGGTGTGGCCGGCCAGGTCATCCCCTGGAACTTCCCGCTGCTGATGCTGGCGTGGAAGATCGCTCCGGCGCTGGCGACCGGCAACACCGTCGTGCTGAAGCCGGCCGAGACCACCCCGCTCTCCGCCCTGTTCTTCGCGGACATCTGCCGCCAGGCGGGCCTGCCCAAGGGCGTCGTCAACATCCTTCCCGGCTACGGCGACAGCGGCGCCGCGCTCGTCGCGCACCCGGACGTCAACAAGGTCGCCTTCACGGGATCGACGGCAGTCGGCAAGGAGATCGCGCGGACCGTCGCCGGTACCCGCAAGAAGGTCACCCTGGAGCTGGGCGGCAAGGGCGCCAACATCGTCTTCGACGACGCCCCGATCGACCAGGCGGTGGAGGGGATCGTCAGCGGCATCTTCTTCAACCAGGGGCAGGTCTGCTGCGCCGGCAGCCGTCTGCTGGTCCAGGAGTCGATCCAGGAAGAGCTGCTGGAGTCGCTGAAGCGTCGCCTCTCCACACTCCGCCTCGGCGACCCCCTCGACAAGAACACCGACATCGGCGCGATCAACTCCGAGGAGCAGCTCACCCGCATCACCTCGCTCGTCGAGCAGGGCGAGGCGGAGGGTGCCGAGCGCTGGTCACCGGCCTGCGAACTCCCCGAGAGCGGCTACTGGTTCGCGCCCACGCTCTTCACGAACGTCACCCAGGCGCACCGGATCGCCCGCGACGAGATCTTCGGCCCGGTCCTGTCGGTCCTCACCTTCCGCACGCCGGACGAGGCCGTCGCCAAGGCCAACAACAGCGCGTACGGCCTGTCGGCGGGCATCTGGACGGAGAAGGGGTCGCGGATTCTCGCCGTCGCGAACAAGCTCCGCGCGGGCGTCATCTGGTCCAACACGTTCAACAAGTTCGACCCGACCTCGCCGTTCGGCGGCTACAAGGAGTCGGGCTTCGGCCGCGAGGGCGGCCGCCACGGCCTGGAGGCGTACCTCGCCCCGTCGAGCCCGGAGGGCGAGCGATAAATGAGCACAGTTGACAAGAACGACAAGACCGAGCGCGCCGAGCGACTCTCCGTCTTCAAGACCTACAAGCTGTACGTCGGCGGGAAGTTCCCGCGTTCCGAGAGCGGCCGGGTGTACGAGGTGACGGACTCGAAGGGCAACTGGCTGGCGAACGTTCCCCTGTCGTCCCGCAAGGACGCCCGTGACGCGGTGGTCGCCGCGCGCAAGGCGTTCGGCGGCTGGTCCGGCGCGACGGCGTACAACCGCGGCCAGATCCTCTACCGCATCGCGGAGATGCTGGAGGGCCGCCGCGAGCAGTACGTCCGTGAAGTCGCCGACGCCGAGGGCCTGTCGAAGTCGAAGGCGGCGGCTCAGGTCGACGCGGCGATCGACCGGTGGGTCTGGTACGCGGGCTGGACGGACAAGATCGCCCAGGTGGTCGGCGGCGGAAACCCGGTCGCGGGCCCGTTCTTCAACCTGTCCTCCCCCGAGCCGACGGGTGTCGTGACCGTCCTGGCCCCGCAGGAGTCGTCCTTCCTGGGCCTGGTCTCGGTGCTGGCCCCGGTGATCGCGACGGGCAACACGGCGATCGTGGTGGCGTCCCAGAAGTCCCCGCTCCCCGCCCTCTCCCTGGGCGAGGTCCTGGCCACGTCCGACCTGCCGGGCGGCGTCGTCAACGTGCTGTCGGGCCGTACGGCGGAGATCGCGACGCCGCTGGCCGCGCACCAGGACGTCAACGCGATCGACCTGGCCGGCGCCGACGACGTGTTGGCGAAGGACCTGGAGATCGCGGCGGCCGACAACCTCAAGCGCGTCCTGCGTCCACAGCCTGTGGACGACTGGGCCGCCGCCCCCGGCATCGACCGCATGACCGCGTTCCTGGAGACCAAGACGGTCTGGCACCCGACCGGTTCGCTGGGCGCGTCCGGCTCGTCGTACTGATCACCGGCGCGACGGCCGCCGAGACCGGAGAGCCGCGCCTCCCCTCCGTCCGGGGGAGGCGCGGCTCTCTGCCGTGCTGCCGCTGCGAAGTGCTGTCAGGTGAACGCGAGAGGGCTGTGAGGTGTGACGCGCGCTTCAATTGCGGTACACCGGGTCGTACACGGGCCCTGCGATGCCTCACACTGGTGTCCCGTGAGTTCCCATCCGCCCATACCGACGCGAGTCGTGCTGCTCTGCGGCCCTTCCGGCTCCGGCAAGTCCCTTCTCGCCGCCCACTCCGGTCTTCCGGTGCTGCGGCTCGACGACTTCTACAAAGAGGCTGACGACCCGACCCTGCCGCAGGTCCCCGGGAGCTCCGACATCGACTGGGACCACCCCGACTCGTGGGACGCCGACACGGCCGTCGCGGCGATCGCGGAACTGTGCCGCACGGGACGTACGAACGTGCCCCTCTACGACATCTCCCTCAGCGTCCGCACCGGCGAGGAGACCGTCGACATCGGCCGCACCCCCCTCTTCATCGCGGAGGGCATCTTCGCTGCCGAGATCGTCAACCGCTGCCGGGAGCTCGGCCTCCTCGCGGACGCGCTGTGCCTGAGCCGCGGCCCCGTGAAGACGTTCCGCCGCCGCTTCGTCCGCGACCTGCGAGAGGGCCGCAAGTCGGTCCCGTTCCTGCTGCGCCGCGGCTGGCGCCTGATGCGCCTGGAACGCTCGATCGTCGCCCACCAGACGTCCCTGGGCGCCCACGCCTGCGACCGCGACGAGGCCCTCGGCCGTCTCACCGCAGCCGCAGCGGGCCGCTGCCCGGCGGCCGCTCCGGCGACGCCGGCCACCTGAACGAACACGGCGCCCTCTCCGTCGTAGGACCGGAAGAAGGTCCCCGCGGAGAGGAATCCCGATGTTCGCCGCCCTCCAGCCCGGCCGTCGCCTGCTCATGACTGCCCTGCTCGTCACCGCGGCCGTGGGCTGCACGGAGGCGGGCGGTGCGGCCGAGGCCGGCGGTGCGGCCGAGGCGTCCTGCGCGTACGTGGTGACGTACGCGCACCGCTCCTACCTGAACGTCGCGAACACCGACTTCACCGTCGGGAAGAAGCTGGGCACCGCCACGATCCCGGCGTGCGACGACACCCCGAACGATCCCCCGGACGCCATCGGCGAACAGCGGATCACCGCGTACGCGGTCGAGGGGATGGACCCGGCCGTCGCCATCGCCGTCGGTGACACTCCCGCCGGAGCGATCCTCATGAAGGCCCGCTGAGCGCACACGAAAACGGGACTGGACGGACCCCCCGGCCCTCCAGCCCCGCTCTCGTCGTGCTCCCCCGAATCCCCCGTGGGAGCACTCCCCCGTGTTTCCCCCGTTGGTCCCCCGTGGGCCCCCCGACCCCCGTGGGTCCCCCCACTACCTACCGTTCCCCCGTTGCATTCCCCCCGGTACGGTCCCCCCGGACCTTCAGGCGACAAGCTCCCCGAAGGCGTCTTCCTCGTCACGGCCGAAGCTGAGGACCTCGTCCTCGCGCAGCCGGCGGAGCGACCGCCAGATGCTGGACTTCACCGTGCCGACACTGATGTCGAGGATGTCCGCGATCTCCGGGTCGGTGCGGCCCTCGTAGTAACGAAGGACCAGCATCGTGCGCTGGAGTTCGGGCAGCCGGGCGAGCGCCTGCCACAGGACCGCGCGCAGTTCGGTGCCGCGCATCGCGTCCGTGTCGCCGGGCGTCTCCGGCAGCTCCTCGGTCGGGTACTCGTTCAGCTTGCGGCGGCGCCACGCGCTGATGTGCAGGTTGGTCATCGTCCGCCGCAGATAACCCCCGACGGCGGCCTTGTCGCTGATCCGGTCCCACGCCTTGTACGTCGAGAACAGCGCGCTCTGGAGCAGGTCCTCGGCCTCGAAGCGGTCACCGGTCAGGTGGTAGGCGGTTGCGTACAGGGAGGCGCGGCGCTCCTGGACGTAGGCGGTGAACTCCGCCTCCGACAGCGAGCGACGACGCTCCCCCGAGTCCTCCCTGTACGCGGCTCCCCCGTGCGTTTCCCCCGTGAAACCGTCAACCACCGTCATGAACGCGGTGTGCTGACGCCCGGTGCCGCGAGCGCACCCCCGCCCGCTCACGGCACCGGACTTCTCGGAACCCCGGCCCCCGTTCACGTCGTGCAGACGCGTGATCACTGCGCTGGTGCTGGTGCCGTGCAGCGTGTTCATCTCGCGCCCCCCGTCGTGGACTTCCGGTGTTCTGCTTGGTGCTGCTTGCTGTGTTGCGTCCTGCTGTCTTGCCTGTGCCGAAAAGCTTGCCGGGGCACCTTCATGGACGTGTCCGCCGACTGTCACAGACGTGTCACAGGGGCCTGTGTCCGAGCCCGTTCCCAGCACCGGCACAGCGCGAGCACAGGCAGCAGCGCTACGCGCACGTATCCCTACTGCTCGTACAGGAGTCGAAAGACCGCCCCCGCATGGGCCAGAATGACCCCCGTGCCTTCCCTGTTGCTGATCGAGGACGACGACGCCATCCGTACGGCCCTGGAGCTCTCACTGACTCGCCAGGGACACCGTGTGGCCACTGCTGCCACCGGCGAGGACGGTCTGAAACTGCTGCGTGAGCAGCGGCCGGACCTGATCGTGCTGGACGTGATGCTGCCCGGTATCGACGGCTTCGAGGTGTGCCGCCGCATCCGGCGCACCGACCAGCTGCCGATCATCCTGCTGACCGCACGCAACGACGACATCGACATCGTGGTCGGACTGGAGTCCGGCGCGGACGACTACATCGTCAAACCCGTGCAGGGGCGGGTCCTGGACGCCCGCATCCGTGCCGTGCTGCGGCGCGGGGAGCGGGAGTCGAACGACGCCGCGACCTACGGCAGCCTCGTCATCGACCGCGCGGCCATGACCGTCACCAAGAACGGCGAGGACCTCCAGCTCACCCCGACCGAGCTGCGCCTGCTGCTCGAACTGAGCCGCCGGCCGGGCCAGGCCCTGTCCCGCCAGCAGCTGCTGCGCCTGGTCTGGGAGCACGACTACCTGGGCGACTCCCGCCTCGTGGACGCCTGCGTCCAGCGCCTGCGCGCCAAGGTCGAGGACGTCCCGTCGTCCCCCACGCTCATCCGTACCGTCCGCGGAGTCGGCTACCGCCTGGACGCGCCTCAGTGACAGACGTACAGGGGGGATTCCGCGGCTGGGTCGCGGCTCGCAAGGGAGTGTGGTCGAGGCTGCGTTTCACCAGCCTGCGCCTGCGCCTGGTCGTCGTCTTCGGCCTCGTGGCGCTCACGGCCGCCGTCTCCGCGTCCGGGATCGCCTACTGGCTCAACCGCGAGGCGGTGCTCACCCGCACCCAGGACGCGGTGCTGCGCGACTTCGAGCAGGAGATGCAGAACCGCGCGGGCCTGCTGCCCGAGGAGCCGACGCAGGACGAACTGCAGCACACCGCCGGGCAGATGGCCAACAGCAGTCAGCGCTTCAGCGTGCTGCTCGTCGCCCAGGGCGCCGACGGCAAGCCCGCGTACGGCAACTCCGGCGGCCTGGACGGCTTCACGCTCGCGGACGTGCCCCAGTCGCTGCGCACGGCGGTGAACGAGAAGCAGCAGGTCGACTCCTCCAACAAGGCCGAGTACCACCTGTACTGGCAGCGGACCGTCGCCGACGACACCCCCTACCTGGTCGCCGGGACGAAGGTGATCGGCGGCGGCCCGACCGGCTACATGCTCAAGTCCCTGGAGCCGGAGGCCAAGGACCTCAACTCCCTCGCCTGGTCGCTGGGCATCGCCACCGGTCTCGCGCTGATCGGCTCCGCGCTGCTCGCGCAGGCCGCCGCCACGACCGTACTGAAGCCGGTCCAACGCCTCGGTGTCGCCGCCCGCCGGCTCGGCGAGGGCAAGCTGGACACCCGCCTGCGCGTCTCCGGCACGGACGAACTGGCCGATCTCTCCCGGACGTTCAACAAGGCCGCCGAGGCGCTGGAGAAACGGGTCGCCGACATGGCCGGCCGGGACGAGGCGTCCCGCCGCTTCGTGGCCGACATGTCCCACGAACTCCGCACCCCCCTCACCGCGATCACTGCCGTGACGGAGGTGCTGGAGGAGGAGCTGGAGATGGAGACCGGCTCCATGGACCCGATGATCGAACCGGCCGTACGCCTGGTCGTCAGCGAGACCCGCCGCCTGAACGACCTCGTCGAGAACCTCATGGAGGTCACCCGCTTCGACGCGGGCACGGCCCGCCTGGTCCTCGACCAGGTCGACCTCGCCGACCAGATCACGGCCTGCATCGACGCCCGCGCCTGGCTGGACGCGGTCGACCTGGACGCCGAGCGCGGCATCATGGCCCGCCTGGACCCGCGCCGCCTGGACGTCATCCTGGCCAACCTCATCGGCAACGCGCTCAAGCACGGCGGCTCGCCGGTCCGGGTCGCGGTCCAGGAGGCGGACGACTCGATCCTGATCGCCGTACGGGACCACGGCCCCGGCATCCCCGAGGACGTCCTCCCGCACGTCTTCGACCGCTTCTACAAGGCCAGCGCCTCCCGCCCCCGCTCCGAGGGCAGCGGCCTCGGACTGTCCATCGCCCTGGAGAACGCCCACATCCACGGCGGCGAGATCACCGCCGCCAACTCCCCCGACGGCGGCGCGGTATTCACCCTGCGCCTCCCCCGGGACGCATCGAAACTGGCGGAGCAGACAGACGCCAACGAGACCGACGGCAAGGGCTCCGACGGGCCGGAGAAGGGGGACGCCTGATGAAGGTACGCGGCCCGGTGGGCGCCGGAGGCAAGGCGGACGTACGCGACGTGGGCGTACCCAGGCTGCCGGCCGCCTCAGGCCGGCACGCGCGCGTAGGCAGCCTCCTGGCCCTCTCCGCAGCGACCGCCGCGCTGCTGACCGGGTGCGGCATCCGTTCCACGGAGGTACCGACCAACTTCGGCCCCGCTCCCTCGCGCGTGCACTGCTCGCTCTCCGAGCCGAACGTGTCGACGCAGGCCACGCGCGGGCTTCCGGTGCAGGTCTTCCTGCTGTGCGGGTCCCAGCTGGTGGCCGTGGACCGAACCGTGCGGGTGACGGACGGTACGGCGGACTCGGCACGGCGCGTGCTGGTGGCGCAGGGGCTGCTCGACGAGTTGGAGGCAACGCCGTCGGCCGCCGAGAAGGAGGCCGGCTACACCACCGACGTACGCGGCGCCATGGCCGTGAGCGGCCCGCACCCCGGCGACCCCGACGAGACCCTGCGCCTGAGCACACCGCCCAACGACCTCACCTCGTACGCCCTCGCCCAGATCGTCTGCACGTTCTCGGACTCGACGGCGGCCGAGGGCGACGGCTCGGTGATCCTGGGCGGCCCGGGCACCGAGCCCCTGCGCCGTTACGAGTGCACGGACGAGGTCCGCACCCGCCCCGGCAGCAACGAGCCCCCGTCAACGGAGATCACAGACAACTGACGGCGAAAGCCCCCGCGGCGCGGCACTCGCGTACGGCGGCAAGGGGACGTGCCGGGGGGTGTCCGCCCGCAGTGGCCGGCGTCAAGAAACGGCACTTCCCTGCCCGACCCCAACCGCCGGTCCGAGGACGGACACCCCCGGCACGGCCCCGACCCACCACACACCGCAGGCGCTACGCGAACCCCCACTCAGCGCCACCGGCCGCCGCAGGCATCCCCGCCCAACCGCCGGAGGCACAGGCGCGCACCCTCCGCCGGAGGCCCGTGTGGCGGACGCCTCACCGCCGTAAGCCCTCTCCCGGAACCGATCCTGCCGGGGGGCGCGTCTAGGGGGGCGTGCAGCGTCAAGGCTCCATCGGCGGCAGCGCCGCGATCCGCATCCGTGCGACGGGGGGTGTTCTCCTGGTCGCGCACCTCGTGTTCGTCGCCTGGCTCACGCTGCGCCCCCTGGACGTCCCCTGGGTGATGCCGCCCAACCTGCGGCCGTTCGCCGGGATCAGAGCCGATCTGGCGCTGGGCTGGCAGGAAGGCGTCCGGCACATCGCCGAGGGACTCGCCCTGCTCGCACCGCTGGGCGTGCTGATCCCGATGGCACACGGCAGGATCAACGCCTCCCCGTTGGGCTCCCTGGTCCGGGCGGTCGCCGCCGGCGCCCTGATCTCGCTGGGCATCGAGCTGTTGCAGACCGGCGTACCCGGCCAGATCGTCGACGTCGACTCCCTGCTGCTGAACACCGTGGGCGTGGCCCTGGCGCACGCGGCGGTCGTACCCGCGGCCCGCGCCTGGCTCCGCCGCAGGTCCGAGCGCACAGACCGGGCAACCGTCCCCCAGGAGGAGCCCTCTCAGGGTCGGACCCCGACGATTCCCAGGGTCGGGATAGCTCCATAGAGTGACGCTTTGCCCGGTTCGTCGCCGTAGCGTGGATGTCAGATGAGGGAAGCCCTCGGGAGGCCCCACGAGGAGGCCTCCGACCGACGCTCGCGAAGGAGCCGCACCATGACCGCGCTCGCCCGACCCACCAACGGCCGCATGATCGGCGGAGTGTGTGCCGCGCTGGCACGGCGCTTCGGCACCTCCGCGACGACGATGCGCGTGATTTTCCTGGTCTCCTGCCTGCTCCCCGGCCCGCAGTTCCTGCTCTACATAGCCCTCTGGATCCTGCTCCCCTCGGAGGACAAGGCGAACAAGACGCGCGCAGCCTGGTAACCACAGAAACAGGTGCGCCCCGCCGATGTCCGGCGGGGCGCACCTGTTTTTCTGGCACAGCGGGCGGAACGTACGAGTGACGACCTACAGCCGCGCCCGCCTCAGGCCGCCGTAGCCAGTCGCCGCTGTTCCAGCCGTGCCGCACGTGTTCCGAACACCGTGATCGTCACGACGCCGAGCACCGCCAGCAGGCCGACCCCGACCGTGCCGGCCCAGCCGCCCGCGTGGAAGGCCACCGCGCCGACCGTGCTGCCCGCGCTGGAGCCGATGTAGTAGGCGGACTGGTAGAGCGCCGAGGCCTGGGCGCGGCCGTGGGTGGCCGTCTTGCTGACCGCCGAGGAGGCGGCCGCGTGGCCCGCGAAGAAGCCGCCCGTGATGAGCACCAGGCCGAGGAGGACCAGCGGGAGCGAGCCCGCCAGGGACAGCAGCAGGCCCGCCGCCGTCGTGGCGCCGGCCGCGTACAGCGCGCCTCGGCGGCCCAGGCGGCTCACCAGCCGTCCCGCCGTGGACGCGGACACCGTGCCGACCAGATACACGAGGAAGATCGAGCCGATGATGCCCTGGGGCAGCGAGAACGGCGCCTCCGTGAGGCGGTAGCCGATGACGGTGTACACGCCGCCGAAGACGGTCATGAACAGGGCGCCGATCGCGTACAGACGGCACAGCAGCGGGTTGGAGAGGTGGTCGCGGACCGCGCGGGCGAGGACGCGAGGGCGAAGCGAGCCCGGCTTGAAGTGGCGCGGCGCCGGGAGCAGCAGCCGGAAGGCCACCGCGCACGCCACCGCGAGCAGGCCGATCACGCCGACCGCGATCCGCCAGCCCCATTCCTGCGCGACCCAGCCGGTGATCACACGGCCGCTCATCCCGCCGACGCTGTTGCCCGCGACGAACAGTCCGATGGCCGTGACCAGAGCCTTCGGCCGGACCTCCTCGGCCAGATACGCCGTCGCCGACGCGGGCAGACCCGCCAGCGCCGCACCCTGGACCGCCCGCAGCACGACCAGGGACGTCAGGTTCGGCGCGAAGGGGACCAGCAGCCCGACCGCCACCGCGACCGCCAGCGACGCCGTCATGACCGTACGGCGTCCGAAGCGCTCCGACAGCGCGCTCATGGGCAGCACGAACAGCGCCAGACCGCCCGTCGCCGCCGCCACCGTCCAGCTCGCCTCGCTCGCCGCCACCCCGAACTCTCCGGAGATCAGCGGCAGCAGGGCCTGTGTGGAGTAGAGGAGCGCGAAGGTCGCGACACCGGCGAGGAAGAGGGCGAAGCTCATCCGGCGGTAGCCGGGGCCGCCCGGGGCCATTCGGGAGTCGACGACAGGGACTGCGGGTGCGGCGCCCACGATGGTGGACGCCCCGGTACTGGCGGGAGACATGCCTCGAAGCTACGTACGCCCCCACTCATCCGTCCAATGCATGGATTCGACATAATCGTTCCCATGGCGCATCAGTACAGTTCACAGCCTCGACTGTCACCATCCAGTGACACAGAAGACATGACGATGTTGCTCGCACCCCGCCTCGCCTACTTCGCCGGCGTGGCCCGCACCGAGCACGTCACACGGGCCGCCCAGGAGATGCAGGTCCCGCAGTCCACGCTCTCGCGTGCCATGGTCCGCCTGGAACAGGACCTGGGGGTGGACCTGTTCGCCCGCCACGGCCGTACGGTCTCCCTCACCCCCGCCGGCCGCACCTTCCTGGCCTCGGCCGAACGTGCCCTCGCCGAGATCCGGCGCGCCGCCGACGAGGTCCGCGCCGACGCCGACCCGGCCACCGGCAAGGTCGCGTTCGGCTTCCTGCACACCATGGGCGCCGAAACGGTCCCCGGCCTCATCCACGCCTTCCGCGCCGACCATCCCCGCGTCCGCTTCAGCCTGGTCCAGAACTACGGCGAGGCCATGCTCGAACGACTCCGGGCCGGCGAGCTCGACCTCTGCCTCACCTCCCCCGTCCCGGACGCCCCCGACCTGGTCGCCCGCCGCCTGGACGAACAGAAACTCCGCCTGGTCGTCCCCGCCGACCACCGCCTGGCCGGCCGCAAGCGCATCCGCCTGGCGGAGGCGGCCGACGAGATCTTCGTAACCCTGGAACCGGGCTACGGCCTGCGCCGCATCACCGACGACCTGTGCAAGGAGGCGGGCTTCAGGCCCCGCGTCGCCTTCGAGGGCGAGGAGGCGGAGACGCTGAGGGGTCTGGTGGCGGCGGGCCTCGGAGTCGCACTGCTGCCACCGCCGGCCGTACCGCGCCCGGGAGTCGCGGAACTGACGGTCACAGCGCCGCGCGCAGCCCGCGAGATCGGCGTCGCATGGATGGCCGACCGCCCGGACACGCCCCCTGTGGCCGCTTTCAAGAAGTTCCTGCTCTCAAGGAGAGGCAATCTGCTGCCGACCTAGAAGGGGCGCGGGGAACTGCGCGAGCAACCACACACGGCCGGCAGCCGCCGACCAAGCCCGCACCCCAACGGCGCTACCGCCGCAACGACTTGCCGAACCCCGCAGCCAACGGCATCCGCAACCCCAAAGGAGGCGGAGCCGCGAACGCATCGGCGACAGGCCGCGAGAACGACCTCCCGAACAGCACCCCCATGACAAAGTCCTCGGCCAGCGCGAGGACTTCGTCCCGATGCTGCTGCAACCCGTGCCGATCGGAGTGCACTTCGAACCGGCACACGTCCCGGTTCGCCTTCTTCGCCCGCTCCGCCAGCCGGAACGACAGCTCGGGATCGGTTCGCTCGTCGTTGGTGCCGTGCACGAACATCACCCGCCGTCCCCCGAGCTGTTTCACCGGTTCGGGTGACGCCGCCACGTCCGCCTCCGGCAGCCAAGGAGCTATGGCCAGCACGGAGTTGACGGCCTCGTGGCCACCCGCCCGCACCGCCGCCCGCGCGCCCATGTCGACCCCGGCGAGGCACACGGGGACGTCGCCGTAGCGCCGTACGACCTCGTCGGCGGCCCACAACGCGTCGCTCACGAGGTTCGCGTCACTGCCGTTCCAGCCGCGAAAGCGGTAGCGGACGACATGCGCGGCCAGACCCTCCGCACGACCCGCCCGCGCCAGCCGACGCCCGAGGGTGCGCACGTAGGAGGTCGCCAACAACGTCGACGGCTTGCGATGTGAGACCTCGTCACCTCCGGGAAGCAGGAGCACCACTCCGCTCACGGCCGTCAGCTCCGGCCCGATCGCCTTGCCCAGCCGGACCCTGCGCACCGGCGTCACTTCCTGTGCCATGACAGAACAGTGTCAGAAGCGCGGGTGTACGCCACCCGTCCTTGGGGTCACCGTTACGTATCGACGGATTCGTACACCCGACGGATTCGTACACCAGGGGAGAAATACGCGACGGCGACGAGGAAATCAGCGATGAAGGAGCCATCTACGCGCGTAGGCGTTAGAGTGCGAAAATGACGAGCGAGACTGCCACGAAGGCGAACACCCCGAGCTCGGACCAGATCCGCCGGGCACCGAAGGTTCTGCTGCACGACCACCTCGACGGCGGGCTCCGTCCCGGCACGATCGTCGAGCTCGCCCGCGAGACGGGCTACACCCAGCTCCCCGAGACCGACCCCGACAAGCTCGGCGTGTGGTTCCACGAGGCCGCCGACTCCGGCTCCCTGGAGCGGTACCTGGAGACCTTCTCCCACACCGTCGCGGTGATGCAGACCCGCGACGCCCTGGTCCGGGTCGCGCGCGAGTGCGCGGAGGACCTCGCCGAGGACGGGGTCGTCTACGCCGAGGTGCGGTACGCGCCCGAACAGCACCTCGAGGGCGGACTCAGCCTCGAAGAGGTCGTCGAGGCCGTGAACGACGGCTTCCGGGAGGGCGAGCGGATCGCCCGGGAGAACGGCCACCGCATCCGCGTGGGCGCGCTGCTCACCGCCATGCGGCACGCCGCCCGCGCGCTGGAGATCGCGGAACTCGCCAACCGCTACCGCGATCTGGGCGTCGTCGGCTTCGACATCGCGGGCGCCGAGGCCGGCCACCCGCCCACCCGGCATCTCGACGCCTTCGAGTACCTCAAGCGCGAGAACAACCACTTCACCATCCACGCGGGCGAGGCCTTCGGCCTGCCGTCCATCTGGCAGGCCCTGCAGTGGTGCGGCGCCGACCGGCTGGGACACGGGGTGCGCATCATCGACGACATCCAGGTGCAGTCCGACGGCTCCGTGAAGCTCGGCCGGCTCGCCTCGTACGTCCGGGACAAGCGCATCCCGCTGGAGCTGTGCCCCAGCTCCAACCTCCAGACGGGCGCGGCCGACTCGTACGCCGCGCACCCCATCGGTCTGCTGCGGCGGCTGCACTTCCGCGCCACCGTGAACACCGACAACCGCCTGATGTCCCACACCAGCATGAGCCGGGAATTCGAGCATCTTGTCGAGGCATTCGGTTACACGCTCGATGACATGCAGTGGTTCTCCGTCAATGCGATGAAATCATCGTTCATTCCTTTCGATGAACGACTCGCGATGATCAATGACGTGATCAAGCCCGGATATGCCGAACTCAAGTCCGAATGGCTGTTCCGTCAGACCAGCTCTACCAGCGGTTCTGAGGACGAGGAGGGCTGACCGGGAGTTCTCCGCGCACACGGAATGCGGACGCCATTCACAATCCGTCCGCATTTCGATGTTTGCGGTGGCGTGCGGGGCGTGTTTACGGTCGAGAACCGCTCACAAACCCCGTAACGAATTTCGAGGACTTACCTTCATGAAGCAGTCTGCTGCCAAGACCCTCGGTGTCGCCGCTCTCGGTGCCGCCTTCGCCGCCGCCGGTGCGGGTGCCGCGAACGCCGCGCCGGTCGCCCCGGACGCCGCCGGTTCGGCGCTGGACACCGTCACCAGGACGCTCCCGGCCGAGAACCTCTCCCAGGCGGCGCCCGCCGCCGGTGCGGGTCTCGCCCAGGGCGGTGCGGGACTCGCCCAGGGTCAGGAGGCGCTCGGCGCCGGTCTGGCCGCCGCCCAGCCGGCCGCCGAGCAGGCGCTGGCGGCGGGCCCGACCGGGCTGCTCGGCGGTCTGCCGGTGGCGCAGACCCTGCCCGCCCAGGGCCTGCCCCTGAACGGCCTGCCGCTCGCCTGAGCCGCATCCCCCGCACCACGCCGCTGGGGCGCGCCCATGGACACCGGGTGCGCCCAAGCGGCGTGTTGTCGACCCCTTCCGAACTGCCGCTTTGTTCGCTCCGGGGGCCATTGTCAGTGGGCTGCGGTAGCTTCCGAAGTGTTGGGCGCGATGAGGCGCACTTCGGGATACGGCCACAGGGGTGGGTGGACGATGAGCGACGGCACGGCGACTACGACAACGGACCTCGACGTCAGGCTGGAGAAACACCGCGTCGAACTGACCGGGTACTGCTACCGCATGCTCGGCTCCTCATTCGAGGCCGAGGACGCGGTGCAGGACACGATGGTGCGCGCCTGGCGGAGTTACGACAAGTTCGAGGGGCGCTCCAGTCTCCGGTCGTGGCTGTACCGCATCGCGACGAACGTGTGCCTGGACATGCTGACGGCCGGCAACAAGCGGGCCAGGCCCATGGACCTCACGGAGTCGACCCCGCTCGCGCAGGCGGCGCTCTCGCCCCGCCCGGACAACACCTGGCTGGAGCCGATGCCGGACAACCGCGTGCTGCCCAGCACCGAGGACCCGGCCGAGGCCGCGGTCGCCAAGGAGACGGTGCGGCTCGCCTTCATGGCCGCCCTGCAGCAGTTGCCCGCCAAGCAGCGGGCGGTGCTGATCCTGCGCGAGGTGCTGGCCTGGAAGGCGAGCGAGGTCGCCGAGCTGCTCGACACGACGGTCGCTTCGGTCAACAGCGCGTTGCAGCGGGCGCGCGCCACGCTCGCCGAGCAGCAGCAGCCGGGCGGTGAGGCAGTCGTCTCCGATCCGCTGGACGAGGAGCAGCAAAAGCTCCTGGATCGGTATGTCGCGGCCTTCGAGGGCTACGACATGACGGCGCTCACGGCGCTGCTGCACGAGGACGCCATCATGACGATGCCGCCGTTCGATCTGTGGCTGACCGGCGTCAAGGACATCACGGGCTTCATGACGACGCTCGGCGCCCCCTGTGCGGGCTCGCGTCTGCTGCCGGTCCAGGTCAACGGGCTGCCGGGCTTCGCCCAGTACAAGCCGGACCCGGAGGCGGGCGGCTTCACTCCGTGGGCGGTGCAGGTGCTGGAGGTCTCAGACGGCCGGATCACCGGGTTCCACTGCTTCCTCGACACCAAGCGCTGGTTCCCGCTGTTCGGGCTCCCTCTCCACCTCGAAGCGGAGGCCGACCAGGTCGAGGAGGGCGTGTAGCGCGGGGTCGGGGTCGCGCAGCCGTATCCGGCCCCCGGCCCGCCGGGCGGCGAGCTGGAGCCGTGCCAGCAGGTCGACGGTGCCCAGTCCGGGTGGTCCGAGCCCTCCGACATCGCACACCACGACGCCCGCTCTGCCGGCCTCCAGCCGGGCCCGCACGTCGTCGCACAGCCCTGCCACCTCATCCCGGGTGACGGGGCCGGCCAGCACGAGTACAGCGGGTGTCATGGCATCCACGATCGGTAGACCGGGCGGCGACGGATAACTCATCGCGGCCGGGGCCCCCGTCCGTCGCCCGCCGCCCGGTGTCGTGCGCCGTCGAGGTGTCCGCCTGCCGGGATCACATTGACCCGGTGCCCTCCTTCCCCGGAGGGTTGCCTGTATGCCCCACGTATCAGCACCTCCCCGAATACCCTGCGGTTTCGTTTCCGCCAAGGAGGTGCCGTGCAGGGGGTGTTGACGGGGTTCGCGGTGATCGCGGTCGTCATCGGAGTGGGCTATGCCATCGGCCGGCGCGGCTACCTCGGCGACCACGGCCGCGAGGTCCTCACCAAGCTGGCCTTCCACGTGGCGTCCCCGGCGCTGCTGTTCACCACGCTCGCGCAGACCGACCTCTCGGTGATCTTCTCCAGCCGCCTCCTGGTCACCGCCCTGAGCACGGCCGCGGCGGCCGGCGTCTTCGTCGCGGTGGGTGTCGTACGGCGCTGGGGAGTGGGCCGTACGACGATCGGCGCGCTGTGCTCCAGTTACGTCAACTCCGGCAACCTGGGCATCCCGATCGCGGTGTACGTCCTGGGCGACGCCTCGCTGGTGGCGCCGGTGCTGCTGTTCCAGCTGGTCGGGGTCACTCCGATCGCCCTGACGATCCTCGACCTGTCCGGCGGGGGCGGGAAGGGCCCGCTGTGGCGCCGCCTGCTGACCCCGCTGCGCAACCCGATCGCGGTCGGCTCACTGGCGGGCGTGGCGGTGTCGGCGACGGGACTGCGCATCCCGGCCCCCGTCCTGGACCCCCTGACCCTGATCGGCGGCATGTCGGTCCCGGCGGTTCTGCTGGCCTTCGGCATCTCCCTGTGCGGCAGCACCATGCCCGGCCGGGGACCCGACCGGCATCCCGTCCTGCTCTCGGTCGCCCTGAAGTCCCTGGGCCAGCCGGCGGCAGCCTGGGCGCTCGCGGCGGGCATCTTCGGCCTGCGGGGCGCTCCCCTGCTCGACGTGGTGGTGACGTCGGCACTGCCTGCCGCACAGAACCTCTATACGTACGCGTCGAGTTACGGGGTGGGCGAGCGGTTGGCGCGGGACTCGATTCTGCTGTCGACTGTGATTTCGGTGCCGGTGCTGGTGGTCGTCGCCGCACTTCTCGGCTGACCCGGAGGAGCCTGAAGGAGCTCGAAGCACGACGGGCCGGGACCCGAGGGCCCCGGCCCGTCGCCCGCTCATGCGCTTCAGGCAATCCGCTCCAGCACCACCGGCGAAGCCGAGAAGTCCGTCCCCGCCCCCGCGATGTCGTACGAGCCCTCCACCGACTGGAGCGCGTACTCGAAGCGCTCCGGGGTGTCGGTGTGCAGGGTCAGCAGGGGCTGGCCCTCGGTGACCGTGTCGCCGGGCTTGGCGTGCAGCTCGATGCCGGCGCCCGCCTGCACGGGGTCCTCCTTGCGGGCGCGTCCGGCGCCCAGGCGCCAGGCGGCGACGCCGATGTCGTAGGCGTCGAGGCGGGTCAGGACGCCGGTGGACGGGGCCTTGATGACGTGCTGCTCGCGCGCCACCGGCAGCTTCGCGTCCGGGTCGCCGCCCTGGGCCGCGATCATGCGGCGCCAGACGTCCATCGCCGAGCCGTCGGCCAGGGCCTTGGCCGGGTCGGCGTCCTTCACCCCGGCGGCGTCCAGCATTTCGCGGGCCAGGGCGATGGTCAGCTCCACGACGTCCGCCGGGCCGCCGCCCGCCAGGACCTCGACCGACTCGCGGACCTCCAGGGCGTTGCCCGCCGTGAGGCCGAGAGGCGTGGACATGTCCGTGAGGAGCGCGACCGTCTTCACGCCGTGGTCGGTGCCCAGCCCCACCATCGTGGACGCCAGCTCGCGCGCGTCCTCGATCGTCTTCATGAAGGCACCCGTGCCGACCTTCACGTCCAGGACCAGGGAGCCCGTGCCCTCCGCGATCTTCTTCGACATGATCGACGAGGCGATCAGGGGGATCGCCTCGACGGTGCCGGTGACGTCGCGCAGCGCGTACAGCTTCTTGTCCGCGGGGGCCAGACCGTCGCCCGCCGCGCAGATCACCGCGCCCGTGCCGTCCAGCACCGACAGCATCTCCTCGTTCGAGAGGAGGGCGCGCCAGCCCGGGATCGACTCCAGCTTGTCCAGCGTGCCGCCCGTGTGGCCGAGGCCCCGGCCCGAGAGCTGGGGGACGGCCGCGCCGCAGGCCGCGACCAGGGGAGCCAGCGGCAGCGTGATCTTGTCGCCGACACCGCCCGTCGAGTGCTTGTCGGCCGTCGGGCGCGACAGCGACGAGAAGTCCATGCGCTCGCCGGAAGCGATCATCGCCGCCGTCCAGCGGGCGATCTCGCGGCGGTTCATGCCGTTGATCAGGATCGCCATGGCGAGCGCGGACATCTGCTCGTCGGCGACCTCCCCGCGGGTGTACGCGTCGATGACCCAGTCGATCTGCTCGTCGCTGAGCTCACCGCGGTCCCGCTTGGTGCGGATGACAGAGATTGCGTCCATGGCCATGACTTTCCTTCCGGCCGAACTTTCGGAAACGGCACGGCCCCTCCGAGCGGCTCACGGGAGCAACTCGGAAGGGCCGCACGGGAGTTACTTTCTGAGGTGGCCCGGCCCGAAGGCCTGCGGCAGCATCTCCGACAGCGGCAGGATGCCCGCCGGGGTCTCCAGGAGGAGCTCCGGGCCGCCGAACTCGTGGAGCAGCTGCCGGCAGCGGCCGCAGGGGACGAGGACGTCGCCGTCGCCGTCGACGCAGGTGAAGTGCGTCAGACGGCCGCCCCCGGTGTTCTGCAGCTCCGAGACCAGTCCGCACTCGGCGCACAGGCCGACGCCGTACGACGCGTTCTCGACGTTGCAGCCGGTGACCGTACGGCCGTCGTCGACCAGGGCCGCGACGCCGACCGGGTAGCCGGAGTACGGGGCGTAGGCGCGGGACATGGCGTCCCGGGCCGCCGCGCGCAGCTTGTCCCAGTCGACGTCGTGGGAGGCGGCCGGGGTCACTTGCCCTGGCCCTTCTTGTACGGCAGGCCGTCCGCCTTCGGCATCCGCAGGCGTTGCGCGGACAGCGTGAGGACGACGAGCGTGACGACGTACGGCGTGGCGGAGACGACCTGGTTCGGGACCTCGTTGGTGGTGGCGTACCAGGTGTAGACCAGGGCGCCGACCACCGCGGTGATCATCGACGGGGCGTACTTCTTGCGGATCACCAGCCAGATGGCACCGATGATCAGCAGGAGCGCGCCGAGCAGCAGCAGGGCGTGCACGTTCGTGGAGCCGCCGCGCAGGTTGAGGCTGTCGGTGTAGCCGAACAGGCCGGCGCCGAGGGCCAGGCCGCCGGGCATCCAGTTGCCGAAGATCATCGCGGCGAGGCCGATGTAACCGCGGCCGCTGACCTGACCCTCCAGGTAGAAGGGATTGGCGACGATGGAGAGGAAGGCGCCACCGAGGCCGGCCAGGCCGCCGGAGATGATCACGGCGATGTACTTGTACTTGTAGACGTTCACGCCGAGGGACTCGGCCGCGACCGGGTTCTCGCCGCAGGAACGCAGGCGCAGACCGAAGGCGGTGCGCCACAGGATCCACCAGGTGCCGGGGATCAGAGCGATGGCGATCAGGGTCAGCCAGGAGACGTTGGTGACCAGACCGCCGAGCAGGCCGGCGATGTCGGAGATGAAGAACCAGCCCTGGTTGTTCAGGTCCCGCAGTCCGTCGGACAGGCCGGGCACCGTGAAGTGGCCGAGGGAGTCGATCGCCGGGGACTGCTTGGCGGAGCCGCCCGCGTGGCCCTCGAAGGCGAGGGGCGCGAGGTAGCGGGTGATGCCGAGGGCGAGGATGTTGATCGCCACACCGGAGACGATGTGGTTGACCCTGAAGGTGACGGTGGCGATGGCGTGCAGGATGCCGCCGATGCAGCCGCCGAGGATGCCGAAGACGACACCGCTCCAGGGGCCCCACTGGAAGCCGGCCCAGGCGCCGAACCAGGTGCCGAAGATCATCATGCCCTCGAGGCCGATGTTGACCACGCCGGCCCGCTCGGCCCACAGACCGCCCAGACCGGCGAGGCCGATCGGCACGGCGAGCTGGAGCGCGGTGGACATCTGGCTGACGTTGGTGATGCCGTCGGCGCCGGTGATGAGGCGGACGATCGAGGTCAGCGCAAGGGCTCCGGCGATGACCAGGAGCAGGACGGGCCACGAGAGGCGGCGGCCGGTCGGTGCCGCGGGCTGCAGCGTGGGCTGGTTGACGTCGGTCGCCGAGGTCGGGGCGGTCATCGGCCAGCCACCTCCTTCGTGGTGTTGTTGTCGGCGCCGAGGACGTGACCGGCGGCAAGTTCGGCGCCGACCTGGCGCTGCTGACGGCGCAGGCCCCACTCACGGACGGCCTCGTAGGAGACGACGACCGAGAGCACGATCAGGCCCTGCATGATGACCGCGATCTCCTTGTCGTAGCCGTGGAAGTCGAGCTCCGGCGACGCCTTGTCGAGCCAGGCCCACAGCAGGGCGGCGAACGCGATGCCGACGGGGCTGTTGCGGCCGAGCAGGGCGATGCCGATGCCGAGGAAGCCGATGCCGGTGGGGAAGTTCAGGCTGTACGTGTGGGTGTCGCCGAGCAGGATCGGCAGACCGGCGAGACCGGCGAGACCGCCCGAGAGCAGCATGGCGGTGAGCACCATGCGCTTGGGGTCGACACCACTGGCCGCGGCGGCGGTCAGCGAGGCTCCGGAGGCGCGCAGGTCGAAGCCGAAGCGGGTGCGGTTGAGGACGACCCAGTAGGCGATGCCGAGCAGGACGGCGAGGAAGACCAGGCCGTAGATCTCGCCGGCGTCGCCCATGCTGATGCCGGGAACCCAGCCGGACTCGTGCATTTCGCCCGTGGTGTTGTTGTTGCCGACCTTGACGCCGAAGACGTTCGGCAGCCACAGGTAGGCGATGACCGACGTGGCGATCGCGTTGAGCATGATCGTCGCGACGACCTCGCTGACACCGCGGGTGACCTTGAGGACACCGGCGATTCCGGACCAGAAGGCGCCGGTGCAGACGGCGGTGAGGAGCAGCAGCGGGATCTGCAGGGCGGCCGGCAGGTTCGCGTGGGCACCGACGATCGCGGCCATCATGGCGGCGAGCTGGTACTGGCCGTCGACGCCGATGTTGAACAGGTTCATCCGGAAGCCGATGGCCACCGCGAGGGCCGCGATGTAGTACATCGAGGCCTGGTTGATGATCAGGACCTGGATGTCCGAGAAGCCGAGCTGCTCGAACATCAGGGTGTACGGCTCGACCGGGCTCTTGCCGGAGGCGATCAGCACGATCGCGCTGAGCACGAAGGCCACGGCGAGCGCGATGACCGGGCCGGCCACCGCGAGGAGCAGGCGCTCCTTGTCGAACTTCTTCATCAGCGGGCCTCGTCTTCGCCGGACTCGGGAGACTTGCGGATCTCGGGGGTGTCTGCCGGGGTCTCGGGGGTCTCGTCGTGTTCCAGATGACCGGTCGCGGCGCCGGTCATCGCCGAACCGAGCTCCTCCGGGGTGATGGTGGCCGGATCGGCGTCGGCGACCAGCTTGCCGTTGTAGATCACGCGGAGGGTGTCGGACAGGCCGATGAGCTCGTCCAGGTCGGCGGAGATCAGCAGCACGGCCAGGCCCTCGCGGCGGGCCTCACGGATGTGGTCCCAGATCGCGGCCTGCGCACCGACGTCCACACCACGGGTGGGGTGCGCGGCGATCAGGAAGCGGGGGGTGTGGCTCATCTCGCGGCCGACGATCAGCTTCTGCTGGTTGCCGCCGGACAGGGACGCGGCGGTGACGTCGATGCCTGGGGTGCGGACGTCGTACGCCTCGACGATGCGACGCGTGTCCTCCTGCGCGGCCTTCGGGTCCAGCCAGACGCCCTTGGCGAGGGGCTTCTCGGTGACGTGGCCGAGGATGCGGTTCTCCCAGAGGGGGGCCTCCAGGAGCAGACCGTGGCGGTGGCGGTCCTCGGGGATGTAACCGATGCCCTGCTCGCGGCGCTTGCGGGTGGTCCAGCCGGTGATCTCCTCGTCGATGAGGGTGATCGTGCCGGAGTCGGCGCCCTTGAGGCCGATGAGCGCATCGACCAGCTCGGTCTGGCCGTTGCCCTCGACGCCGGCGATGCCCAGGACCTCGCCCGCGTGGATGGTGAACGTGATGTCGTCCAGCAGGGCCTTGCCGCCCACCGCCTCCAGGCGCAGCTTGTCGACGGTGATGACCGGGCGGTCGGTGACCGTGGACTCGGCGGTCTCCGGCGTGGGCAGCTCGCTGCCGACCATCATCTCGGCCAGCTGCTTGGGAGTGGTCTCGGCGGGCACGGCCGTACCGACCGTCGTGCCGCGGCGGATGACGGTGATCTCGTCGGCGACGGAGAGGACCTCGCCGAGCTTGTGGGAGATGAAGATGACCGACAGGCCCTCGGACTTCAGCTCGCGCAGGTTGTCGAAGAGCGCGTCGACCTCCTGCGGCACCAGGACGGCCGTGGGCTCGTCGAGGATCAGCGTGGTGGCGCCGCGGTAGAGGACCTTGAGGATCTCCACGCGCTGGCGGGCGGCGACACCGAGCTCCTCGACGAGGCGGTCGGGCTCCACGCCGAGGCCGTAGCGCTCGGAGATCTCCTTGATCTTGCGGCGGGCCTTGGCGCCGATGCCGTGGAGCTTCTCGCTGCCCAGCACGACGTTCTCGAGGACGGTGAGGTTGTCGGCGAGCATGAAGTGCTGGTGCACCATGCCGATGCCGCGGACGATGGCGTCGGCCGGCGACGAGAAGGTGACCTGCCGGCCTTCGACGGCGATGGTGCCCTCGTCCGGCTTCTGCATGCCGTAGAGGATCTTCATCAGTGTCGACTTGCCTGCGCCGTTCTCGCCGACGAGGGCGTGGACGGTGCCCTTGCGGACGGTGAGGTGGATGTCGTGGTTGGCCACGACGCCCGGGAAACGCTTGGTGATCCCGGCGAGCTCGACGGCGGTCACCTGACCGTTGACCGCCGCTCCGGCCGGAGGGCTGCTGGACGCGTTTATGGCGCACTCTCCTGGGGACGGGGGTCGTCTACGCGCGTAGCGCCCCTATGGCCTGATAAGGGGCCGACGCACCGCGACAACGGGGTACGGGGAAATCTCCCACCAGGAGAGTCTCTCCGTACCCCGTCGCGCGGACGTAACCCCTCGGTTACCGCTGCTCAGGGTGTTGCAAATCAGCTGGACTTGACCTTGATCTCGCCGCTGATGATCTTCTCCTTGGCCGTCTTGATGGCGTCCTGCAGCTCGGTGTTGTCCGCGAACTTCGGGTTGGAGTTCGACAGGCTCACCTCGCCGGTCTTCAGATCGCCACGAACGATACCGGTCTCGGGCTTGCCGTCCTCGACCGACTTCGCCAGGTTGTACACCGCCTTGGCGACGTCCTTCATCGCCGAAGTCAGGATGGAGTCCTTGTACTTGTCAAGGGCTTCCTGCTTGTACTGGTCGGAGTCGACACCGATCGCCCACACCTTGTTGGCGGCGGCGGCCTCGATGACGCCCTGGCCGGACAGACCGGCGGCCGCGTAGACGACGTCGGCCTTCTTCTCGATCTGGCCCTCGGCGGCCGACTTGCCCTTGTCCGGGCTGGAGAAGCCGCCCTCCTCCGCGGTCTGCGTGAGGTACTGGGACAGGACGTTGACCTTGGGGTTGGTGTCCTTGACGCCCTGCTCGAAGCCGGCCTGGAACTTGTGGATGAGCGGGATGTCCACACCGCCCACGAAGCCGACCGTGTTCGTCTTGGTGCTCTTGGCGGCGGCGACACCGGCCAGGTACGAGGCCTGCTCCTCGGAGAAGACCAGGTCCGCGACGTTCTTCGCCTCGACCGTGGAGTCGTCCACGATGCCGAAGGTGGTGTCGGGGAACTTCTCCGCGGCGCCCTTGACGGCGGCCGCGTACGCGTAGCCGACACCGATGACCGGGTTGTAGCCCTGCTTGGCCAGCGAGGCCAGGCGCTGCTCCTTGTCGGCGTCCGTCTCACCCTCGGTGGGCTCGACGTCGGCCGTGCCGTACTGGAACTCCTTCTTCGCCTGCTCCAGGCCCGCGTACGCGGCGTCGTTGAAGGACTGGTCGCCCTTGCCGCCGACGTCGTACGCGATGGCGAGACCCTTGTCGCCCTTCGAGTCCGACGAGGCGGACGTCGAGGTGCCGCCGCAGGCGGAGAGCGCGAGGGCCAGGGAGGCGGTCGCTGCGCCTGCGACCGTGATCCGGGAAATCCGGCGCATGTGTAGGTGCTCCTTAGTACAAGCGCCGGACGGTACAGCTCGGTACAGCTTCACAGCAACGGCGCTGGCTTTCGCCGCAGATTAACGCGCGTAGACCAACCTGAAAACCCCTTCTGTCCACCTTGTTATGCGCCCGTGGCCAAGTCCACGCGCGACCTTGACCCGGGGCTTGCCGATCGCAAAGCGGGAGCAGGGGTGGAGGGGCCGGGAACAGCGAAGCGGGCGGGCATCCTCGGATGCCCGCCCGCTTCCGGCCGTACGACCTGGTACGACCCGGTTCTGCCTGGTGCGACCTTGTGCGACGGCCGTGACTACTCGGTCTTGACCTTGATCGAGCCGTCGATGATGCCTTCCTTGGCCTTCGCCACGGCGTCCGTGAGGCCCGGGATCTTCGCGAACTCCGGGTTGGACTCGGACAGGCCGACGCCGTTGACCTTCAGGTCGAAGGTCTGGGTGCCGGTCAGCGGCTTGCCGTCCTCGACGGACTTGGCCAGCGCGTAGACCGCGCCGCCGACGTCCTTGAGGGCGGAGGTCAGGATGTAGCCCTTGTACGCGCCCAGAGCGGCCTGCTCGAACTGGTCGGAGTCGACGCCGATCGCCCAGACCTTGGCCTTCGCGGCGGCCTCGATGACGCCCTGACCGGACAGACCCGCCGCCTGGTAGAGGACGTCGGCGTTCTTCTCGATCTGGCCCTCGGCGGCTGCCTTGCCCTTGTCGGGGCTGGAGAAGCCACCCTCCTCCGCGGTCTGCGTCAGGTACTGCGAGAGGACCTTGACCTTGCCGCCGCTGGTGTCCTGGACACCCTGCTTGTAGCCGGCCTCGAACTTGTGGATCAGCGGGATGTCCACACCGCCGATGAAGCCGACCGTGTTGGTCTTGGTGGCCTTGGCGGCGGCGACGCCCGCCAGGTACGAGGCCTGCTCCTCGGCGAACACGAGGGAGGCGACGTTGTCGCCCTCGACAACCGAGTCGACGATGCCGAAGGTGGTGTCCGGGTACTTCTTGGCCACGGCCTCCATCGCGGGGCCGTAGGCGAAGCCGACGCCGATCACCGGGTTGTAGCCCTGCTTGGCCAGCGACGCCAGCCGCTGCTCCTTGTCGGCGTCCGTCTCGCCCTCGGTGGGCTCGATGTCGGCCGTCTTGTACTTGAACTCCTTCTGAGCCTTCTGCAGACCGGCGTACGCGGCGTCGTTGAAGGACTGGTCGCCCTTGCCGCCGATGTCGTACGCGATGGCAAGACCCTTGGTGTCGCCGCTCGCGTCACTGTCGCTGCCGCTGTCGCTGCTGGTACCACCGCACGCCGTGGCAGCGAGCGCGATCGACGCGACCCCCACCGCGACACGGGTCAGTTTGGATGTCCGACGCATCGTGAAGTCCCCATTCTCCAAGCCCCGCAGTGGGTGCTGAGTTCGGCGCACATTAACGCGCGTAGACACTCCTGGGAACGGGGTTTCGCCTGGCCGTTATCCATTCGTGCCGATGGCCGGTTACGTCCTTGTGAACCACCGGATCGAAAGGCACGCATGGGGCGACAACACCGGTGGTGCCTTCGCCACGATGGCGCTCAGGACCGCCCGCCATGGGGCAAGACTCCCCCTGCTTCACCGAGCCCGCAAGCGGAGCGGGAGGGCCGGCTGACGGCGACATACGAGGCCGGGCAGGGCAACGCCTCAAGGGGCGCGGGGAACTGCGCGACCAGCCCCGAAGGACCCGCAGCCGCCACACGACCGCAGCCCCCTACGGCGACTGGGCCCCGCCTAACCCGCGGCGTCGAGCAGCGCTGCCGCGGTGAACAGCTCCACGCCCACCGTGATGGCGGACTCGTCCACGTCGAAATCCCCTTGGTGCAGGTCGCGCCCGATCCGGTCACCGGGCACGCGGACCCCCAGCCGGGCCATGGCACCGGGCACGTGCTCCAGGTACCAGGAGAAGTCCTCCCCACCGAGGCTCTGCTCGGTGCCCTCGACGGAGTCGGCGCCACGGCGGGCGGTCATGGCGGCGCGCAGCAGCTCGGTCGAGTCCGGGTCGTTGACGACGGGCGGGACGCCGCGGACGTAGTTGATCTCCGACTTGGCGCGGTGCAGGTTGGCGACCTCGTCGATGGCGGCGACGACGAGATCGGGCGCCTGCCGCCAGGTGTCGAGGTCCAGGCAGCGCACGGTCCCGGAGAGCTCGGCGTGCTGGGGGATGACGTTGGGCGCGTGGCCGGACTCGATACGGCCCCAGGTCACGGACAGGCCGCTGCGGGCGTCGGTGCGCCGGGCGACGACCGCGGGCACGTCGGTGACGACGCGGGCGGCGGCGGTGACCAGGTCGGTCGTCAGATGGGGGCGTGCCGTGTGCCCGCCGGGCCCGTCGAGGGCGATTTCCAGCCGGTCGCAGGCAGAGGTGATGGGGCCCTCCCGCAGGCCGAGCTTCCCGGCGTCCACCTTGGGGTCGCAGTGCAGGGCGAGGAACCGGCCGACCCCGTCGAGCACCCCGCACTCGATCGCGTCGAGGGCGCCGCCGGGGAGGACCTCCTCTGCGGGCTGGAAGAGCAGCCGGACGGGGCGCGGGAGCTGTCCGCGCTTGTGCAGGTCGGCCAGGACCAGGCCGGCGCCCAGCACCACGGTCGTGTGCACGTCATGCCCGCAGGCGTGCGCGCGGTCCGGCACGGTAGAGCGGTACGAGCACTCACTCTTCGTGTCCGGGATGGGCAGGCCGTCGATGTCGGCGCGCAGGGCGAGCATGGGGCGCTCGCCGTCCCACTCCCCGATGTCACAGATGAGCCCGGTTCCGGAGTCGAGCACGCGGGGCGTCAGGCCGACCTTCTCCAGGCGGCCCTTGATCGCGGCGGTCGTACGGAACTCCTGGTTGCCGAGCTCCGGGTGCATGTGCAAGTCGCGCCGGAACTCGATGAGTTCGGCACGGAGCGCCTCCGGCAAGGTGCCGGGAAGGGCGGCTTCCCCGGGTTGATCGGACTCGGACTCGGAGGACATCAGTTGGTTCACCCTCTAAAGGGTAGGACGCCGAGGTGGCCAACTGACCCTCGATCAACAAAAGTTCAACCCGTTTGGGGAAGAAAATCTGGCCGCCCGACGCGTAGGTATCGATTTAGGTGGGTAAACTCGCCCAACTCCGCCGAGTCGATCATGAAATCGACGGAGAGTGAGGATCTCCCTCCTTCACGGATACCACGTTCAGCTCCGTCCCGTCGGTTCTGTTCACCTGTCGGAGCCCGGCGTGGGCGATACGTCGGCTCCGGGACACGGTGCCACCACTGCCCTGGGGGCAGATTACAGTCGGACATTTCGGGTGATTTATGAGTTTCCGGACGCCGGGCGGGTCGGACAGGGCCGCGAGGTGCCAGTAGCACGGGACAGCAGCCATACGGCGGTGCCGGCGAGGAGGCCGCGAGCGACGGGCCCGACGGAATCAGAGCCCCTCTATCGCCTGCCGCACAGGACCCAAATAACCGGAGAGTTCGGATTCATCCCGCCTTGCCAGCTCGACGAGGTCGAGATTCCGGAGGTCACCCTCTCCGGCAGTCATGATTTCCCGCACCGCATCGGCCATCGGCAGCTGTTCCGGCGAGAGCGACGGAACCTCCGGGCCCTCCACTTCTTCCGACGCCCGGAGGAAGTGGCGGATCAACGCGGCCAACGCGATATCCCTCACTTCGAGCTGCTCAGCATCTCGAAGCCTGGCGACCTCCTGAGCTGTGACCATGATGTCGCGCGCATCAGCCGTCATGCGTCTCATTGCACCCCCAGCATCAGTCTGGAAATTCCCCGAACCTCGTATGCGCGTTCGAGGGTATGCCCAATTCTCAAATTCGGGGTCGTGCCCAGCAGATGAACAAAACGAGACCGAAGATGGACCGGGAAAGGCTGGAGCTAGGGTGTGCCGCGTGACCGCCGACAAACGCCGGAAGCCTCAGATCCCCGCGATCCCCCACAACGCCGAGTACGCAGAGAACGCCGACTTCCTCGAAGCCACCAAGGCCTCGTACGACGCGATAGCCCCCGCCTACACGGACCGCTTCCCCGACTGGCCGGCCGACAGCCATCCACTGGACCGCTCCCTGATCAGCGCCTTCACCGAACTGGCCCGCGAGCACGTCCCGGCTCCCGTCGCCGACCTCGGCAGCGGTCCCGGCTACGCCACCGCCCATCTCGACGACCTCGGCATACCGGTCTTCGGAGTCGACCTCTCGCCGCAAATGGTCGCGCTGGCCCGTCGCGCGCATCCCGAACTCCGGTTCCACGTGGGCTCGATGACGTCCCTCGACCTCCCGGACGGGACCCTGGGCGGGATCCTCGCGCTGTACTCGG
Organism: Streptomyces sp. NPDC111606; assembly: GCF_055656945.1. NCBI lineage: Bacteria > Bacillati > Actinomycetota > Actinomycetes > Kitasatosporales > Streptomycetaceae > Streptomyces > Streptomyces sp. NPDC111606. Next base: position 220,549 of record NZ_JBVKBY010000002.1, on the reverse strand, counting down.
TCATCCACATCCCGACCGAGCACCTCGCCGCCACGTTCGCCGAGTTCCACCGCGTTCTGGTACCCGGCGGGCACGTACTCCTCGGGTTCCAGACCGGCCGAGCCGACCACGACGAGGAGCATCTCCACCTCGCGGAGCGCTTCGGTCACGAGATCTCGCTCGACTACTACTGGCGTGCCCCGGAGACGGTCGCCGCCCACCTGGCCGAGGCGGGCCTCCCGGTCCAGGCCCGCGTGCTGCGCGAACCGGTCGACGGGGAGAAGCGCCCCCGCGCGTTCATCTTGGCCCGCAAGCAGCCGTGACGTGATCTGACCTACGTGGCCAGTTCGCACCACACGTACTTGCCCCGGTTGCCGTGCCGGGAGAGCGGCTGCCACCCCCACAGGTCGGCGCAGGCCCGGACGAGGACGAGGCCGCGTCCGTCCTCCAGCTCGGCCGGCCGGTCCAGGGATCCTGGGGGTTCGGGCGGTTCGGGGTCTGCGTCCCACGCTCCGATCCGGAGCACGCCCGCCGACCAGCGCACCCGTAGGGCGGCGGGCCCCTTCGTGTGGCGTACGGCGTTGGAGACCAGCTCCGTGGCGAGCAGTTCGGCGACGTCGACGTGGCTGATCAGGCCGTGCATGGTGAGGATCAGGCGGAGGGTGCGGCGGGAGACGGTGACTGCTCTGACGTCGTTCGGAATGTAGAGGGAGTACTCCCAGGGCTCGGCCTCGGGCTCGGTTTCGGGCATGCGTCAGCTCCGGTTCGGTGGTGGGGGGTGCGGTCGGCGGGCGGTGGCAGTGCCGCAGCCGTCGTGGCAGGACGGAGTGGTGCGCTTCCGGGGTCCCGGGGTTCCGCAGGGTGTGCGTTGCGTCACCGACGGTAGACCTTAGATTTAAGAAACGGCAAGCCGATCGCGTAACCTGACCCCCGAACGATTCGCGCTGACAGGCGCGTTGAGCCAAGGAGCAGTCGATGGGGACCAAGCGCGAGCCCACAGCGCGACAGATGCGGCTCGCGGTCGAACTGCGCAGGCTCCGCGAAGCAGCGGGGCTCAGTGCCCGTGAGGCAGCAGCGCTCCTCGGCGTGGACTCCGTCCAGATCAGTCAGATCGAGTCCGGCACCTCAGGCGTGAGTGAGCAGCGGCTGCGTCGACTCGCGGCGCACTACTCCTGCACGGACGAGAAGTTCATCGACGCTCTGGCGGCGATGGCAACCGACCGGACGCGCGGCTGGTGGGAGGAGTACCGGGGGCATCTGCCCAACTCATTCCTGGACCTGTCCGAGCTGGAGCACCACGCCACCTCCCGAAGGGACGTGGACCTGCTCCACGTGTCAGGGCCTCTGCAGACCGAGGACTACGCACGGGCGCTCTTCTCGACCCGCATTCCCGAACTACCAGAGGGTGAGCTTGAGTTGCGTGTTCGGCACCGCATGCAACGGCGACTGATCATCGAAGGGTCCACACCGACCCCGTACGAGGCGGTGATCCACGAGGCGGCTCTGCGGATCAGAGTCGGCGGCCGGGCCGCCGGACAGGCTCAGCTCGCCCGCATCCTGGAAATCTCCGAAGCGGACCACGTCACCGTCCGTGTCATCCCCTTCGCCCTGGAACGCTTCGACGACACCGGCAGCGCCATGAATTATGCGGGCGGCGCCGTGCCGAAGCTGGACACCGTGGTGCGCGATGGCCCTCACGGCACAACGTTCATCGACTCCGAGGCACAACTCGGCGTCTTTCGAACGCTCTTCCGTAGAGTAGAAGCTGCGTCGCTCGATCCCGAAGGGTCGCGTGAACTGATCCACAAGCTGGCCAAGGAGCTGTGAGGCACACAGTGAATACCTCCGACAACTGGCGGAAGTCGTCCTACTCCGGTGGCGGCGACGGCAACTCCTGCGTGGAGATCTCGAACCGCCGCACCCACATAGCCATCCGCGACTCAAAGGCCCCAGCCTACGGAACCCTCAACTTCCTGACCGACGCCTTCACTCCCTTGATCGAAGCCCTGAAGGCGAAAGAGCTGTGAGGCAGCCAATGGACACCCACTGGCGGAAGTCGTCCTACTCCGGTGGCGGCGAAGGCAACGACTGCGTGGAAGTCTCAGACCGCCGCACCCACATAGCCATCCGCGACTCGAAGGCCCCGGCCCACGGACCCCTGAGCGTCCCGGCCGAAGCCTTCACCCCCTTCATCCAAGCCCTGAAGTCGCTCACACAGCCGTAACCGCCGACAACCGGTGCACATCCCGCGCCGTCCCCGTAACCCCCGACAAGAACCCCTGCGCCCGCGGCGAGGCGTTCTCCGTCAGCCATGCCGGGTCGATGTCGCACACCGCCACGCGGACCTCCGTCCCCGACAGCGCCAGCGGCAAGGTGTGGACGACCGTCGACGGGAAGCTCAGGATCGTACGGCCGATGGGCCCGCGGCGGGCGATCAGCTCCAGCGGCAAATCAGGGCGCACGACCTCCAACCCCGTCTCCACCGCCAGCCGGTGCAGCTTCTCCGCGCTCTCGCGGCGGTGGGCGAAGTAGCGGGTCGCGCCGTGGGCCTTGGCCAGGGAGCGGACGGCTTCGAGGTAGCGGTCGCCGTCGACCACGCCCGTCTCGACCAGCGACGTACCGACCATGTCCGCGCCCTTGGTGATGCGCGGCGGCCCGAAGCGGTCACGCGTCCACGCGAAGGTGTTGGCGGTGACCGTCACGCCTTCCGGCGTCTCCTCCATCGGCATCGACGAGAAGATCTCGACCGTGCGGCGCTCGCTCGGCGTGAGGCGCTTGCGGGCCGCGGACGACACCGGCGCGAAGACCAGGTCGCGCGGGCCGGGGCGGCCGCCCTTGCGGTGCCAGCGGACCAGGCGCTCGCCGCGGGCGAGTTGGGCGACGAACTCCATGGTCGCCGTGCCGTCGTCGACGACGACGATGTCACGGGCCTTGGTGATGGTCAGCAGGAGTTGTACGTAGCGGGAGAAGGGGTCGCCCAGGACGATCCGGTCGGCACGGCGGAGCAGGCCCGCCAGGCCGCCGATCGTCTGGAAGGGGGCCGCCGGGCCGCCCCGCGCCTCCTCCCAGCGGACCGCGTGCCCGTCCTCGCGCGCCAGTTCGGCCATCCGGCGCAGCTGGCCGCGGGTCATGGGGTCGATCGGGGACAGGACGACGAGGGTGAGTCCCGTGCCGATGGCATGCCGGCGGGCGTGCGCCCACTCCAGCACATTCAGGAGCTGTACCGGGCTCTCGACGAAGGCGAGAGTGTGGGGGCCGGTGTTCCCGGCGCGGGGGCTCATCGACGTACGACCGTCCCGTCGTAAGGCGCTCATGCGGCGCTCGTATTCAGCTCGTGCAGCTCGCGCTGCTCGTGTTCGGGAAGCTCGAAGGGCGCCGAGCCCGAGCGCCCCCTGATCGGGGCACTCGGACAACGGCGCACGTTCGAACTTGAGGCGTTCCGGGTCAGACCGAAACCGGCTCGCCCGCCGCCGCGGCGATCTCCGCCTCGGCGACCACACCGGCGACGCGGCGCAGCTTCTTCATCGGGCCGAGCTCGGAGTCGTAGACCTTCTTGACGCCGTCACCGAGGGAGGCCTCGATGGTGCGGATGTCGCGGACGAGGCGCGTCAGGCCCTGCGGCTCGACCGAGGCGGCCTGGTCCGAACCCCACATCGCGCGGTCCAGGGTGATGTGACGCTCGACGAAGACGGCGCCGAGGGCGACCGCGGCCAGCGTGGTCTGCAGGCCCGTCTCGTGGCCGGAGTAGCCGATCGGGACGTTCGGGAACTCCTTCTCCAGCGTGTTGATCGCACGGAGGTTGAGCTCCTCGGCCTTCGCCGGGTACGTCGAGGTGGCGTGGCACATGACGATGTTGTCGGAGCCGAGGACCTCGACCGCGTGACGGATCTGCTTCGGCGTCGACATGCCGGTGGAGAGGATGACGGCGCGGCCGGTGGCGCGCAGGGCGCGCAGCAGCTCGTCGTCGGTGAGGGAGGCGGAGGCGACCTTGTGGGCGGGGACGTCGAACTTCTCCAGGAAGGCGACGGCCTCGGTGTCCCACGGGGAGGCGAACCAGTCGATGTTCTTGGTCTTGCAGTACTCGTCGATCTGGCGGTACTCGTCCTCACCGAACTCCACACGGTGGCGGTAGTCGATGTAGGTCATCCGGCCCCAGGGCGTGTCGCGCTCGATGTCCCACTGGTCGCGCGGGGTGCAGATCTCCGGGGTGCGCTTCTGGAACTTCACGGCGTCACAGCCGGCCTCGGCGGCCGCGTCGATGAGCTTGAAGGCGTTCTCCAGCTCACCGTTGTGGTTGATGCCGATCTCGCCGCAGATGTAGACGGGCTTGCCCGGGCCGACCTCGCGCGGACCGAAGTTGCGGAGGCGGGAGTAGGTGCTCATGGCAGAGATGTCCTTACTTGGTGAGGGAATCGAGAGAGGGGCCGAGGATCCAGCTGGCGATCTCTCGGATTGCGCCGTCGCCACCGGGGAGAGTGGTGACCGCGCGTGCGGCGCCGCGCACGACGTCGTGGGCGCTCGCGACCGCCACGGGCCAGCCCACGAGGGCGAAGCACGGGAGGTCGTTGACGTCGTTGCCGACGTAGAGCACGCGCTCAGGCGCGATGCCCTGCTCCTCGCACCACTGCTTGAGTGCGAGGTCCTTCCGGTCGATGCCGTGCAGCACGGGAATCTGCAGCTTCCGTGCGCGGGCGGCGACGACCGGGTTCTGCTCCGTGGAGAGGATGAGCATCTTGAGCCCGCTCTTGCGCAGGGCCCCGATGCCGAGGCCGTCTCCGCGGTGCACGGAGACGAACTCCTTTCCATCGGCATCGATCAGCACCCGGTCATCGGTCTGGGTGCCGTCGAAGTCCAGTACGACCGCGTCGATGTCGTCGGCGGTCGGGAGTGCGCCGGGCCGGTCCGCGTCGAACAGCGGGGCCAGCGCGCGGGCGCGGGCCAGGTCGTGGGGATCGTCGATCTCCAGGACCCGGGCGGGGTCGGTGCGCACGAGTTCCGTGCGGCCGAAGAAGCGGTGCTTGTGCTCGCGGAAGCCCGTGGCGTCCATCGCGTAGGCGGCGCCGGTCTCCAGGAAGTCCTGGGGGCGGTCCTGGCGGCGCGGGCGGAAGGACTTGTCGTGGTTGACGCCGTAGCCGCCACCGCTGATGGTGCGGGTGGTGACGGTGTCGGTGCCGCCCTCGGCGGCCTCGCGCTCGGCGCGCAGGACTGTCGGCTCGTCGTCGCCGTGGCGCCACACGAAACCGTGGAAGGGCGCGACGGTCAGGGCCGTGTCGGCGCCGTTGGCGACGATCGCCTTGACGACGCCGTCGAGGTCCTCGCGGATGATGAACGGGCTGGTGCACTGCACGAGCAGGACCACGTCCACCGGCGAGCCGTGCAGCGCCTCGTGGGCGTCCATGGCGTGCAGGACGGCCGCCTCGGAGGTGGCGGTGTCGCCTGCGATGGCGGCGGGGCGCAGCACGACCTCGGCGCCGGCCTGGCGGGCGGCGGCCGCGATGCCCTGGTCGTCGGTGGAGACGACGACGTCCGTGACGAGCCGCGAGGCCCGGCACTCACGCACGGCACGCGACACCAGCGGTACGCCGCCGACGGGCATGAGGTTCTTCGCGGGCACGCCCTTGGAGCCGCCGCGCGCGGGGATCACGGCGAGCACCCTGGGCACCGAGGTGCCTTGACCTGCTTCCGGGTTGGACATGGGCTCCACTCCTTGGGCTCCTTGCAAAGGCTTCGGGGCGCGTCCCGGCGCCCCGGTCGGGTCGCTCACAGCTCCCCCATCCGCCGGATGACCGGGGCCACGCGCTGCACGCCGTGCCGGTAGGCGCCGCGCGCCGCCCGGCGCACGATCTGCCGGACGGGGCCGGGCTCCCTGTCGTGGGCGGGGGCGCCGGGCAGCGGGCTGCCGTCCGGGCCGAGGTGGTGGCGGGCGAGGATGCCGGGCAGATAGCCGGGCGCGGTGGCCGGCGTGTAGTACGGCGTGAGGGCGGGCAGTCCGCCCGGACGCTCCAGCAGCTTGGAGATGCGCTCGCGGGCCGCGTCGAAGGCGGTGGCGTACGAGCCGTCGGCGCAGACGCCCTGCCGCGACACCCACTCCTCGTCGGGTGCCGGGCTGTGTCCGTCGTCCAGCTGGTCCCAGGAGGCGAGGCAGCCGGAGCCCACGAAGTGGTGGTTGCCGAGCACCTCGCGCACGCCGAGGTCGCTGAGGACGACGGTGGGGATACGGCGGTGCAGCGACTCCAGCGCCGCCGTGGAGCTGATCGTGACCAGCAGGTCGGTGCGGTCGAGGACCTCGCCCATGTTCCCGTACACCAGTTTGAAGTTGGCCGGCGGTTCGAGCCGCTGGACCAGCTTCTGGTACGGCAACTCCTCGATGTGCGTGGTGTGTTCGCCCGGCTTGGAGCGCAGCTTGAGCAGCACCTCGCGCTCGGGGTGCTTGCGGGCGTGCTGGATGAGCCGGTTCAGCAGGTACGTACGGTCCTTGCGGCTGTCCGGCACGGAGGGCTGGGCGGCGAAGACGACCGTGTACGGGTCGTGCTCGCCGGGGTAGGGCGCGCCGCCGAGGAACGGCAGGGCGACCTCGGTCACCGCCGAGGAGTCGGCGCCGACCCCGTCGTACACCGCGCGGAAACGCTCGGCGTCCTGGCGGGAGTTGGCGAGGACGAGGTCCGCGCCGTGCCGCAGCAGCAGGCCGTCGGCGAGCTTCTCGTAGACGACACCGACGTAGCCGGTGACGACCACGGGCCGCTGGGGCTGCGCTTCCCAGACCCGCTTGAGGCCGTGCAGCATGGCCTGTACGCCCCCGCCGACGAGGGCGAGGACCAGGACGTCGTACGACTCCTGCGCCATGGTGCGCAGGAACTCGACGGCGCTCACCTCACGGAGGGAGTCGGCGTGGACGCCCACTTCCTGGAGCTGGCGGGCGGTGGGGGTCGCCCGGCCACGCAGGAGGAATCCGTCCAAACGGATGTCCGAATCCTCCGGGGAGATACGGTTCGCGGTGAGCGCGCCCCATTTCCACCGGGTATCGGAATCCGCGAGGACGGCAACTCGTCGGGTCTTCGTCGCACTTGCTGGCACACCGAAGACGCTAGGAAGCCTTTTCGAGGTTCTGCCCAACCAGAATGCAACAGACGGTTAACAGCACATCGACGAACGGCGAATCGAGCCGGGAACAGGCTGTAAAAAAGCCCGGTTCACGGCTTCGCCACACGTCGTTCACCTCGATTCAAGGCGATCGTCAAGACGAATGACGGGCTTCGTCCTAACGTCCATTGCGTGGTCAAGCTCTCCGTCATCGTGCCGTTCTACAACGTGCAGCAATACGCGCCCGACACCCTGAGGAGCCTGCGTGCGAACGCACGTGAGGACTTCGAATTCATTCTCGTCGACGACTGTTCGCGCGACGGGACGCCAGAGATCCTCGCGCGCGCGGAACGCGAGTTGCCAGGCGCGGTACATGTCAGACACGAAAAGAACGGGGGACTGGCGACCGCGCGCAACACCGGCATCGACCGCGCGCGCGGCGAGTACCTGACGTTCCTGGACGGCGACGACTGGCTCGCCCCCGGCTACTACCCCCGGCTGGTCGCCGCGATCGAGGAGTTGGGCTGCGACTTCCTGCGCACCGATCACGTCCAGTGCACGGCACGGGCGCGCGCGGTGCACCGGGTGCCGCACGGGCGCCGGAACGTCGTGATGACTCCGCGCGAGGCGATCCTGCCCGCCGACCGTTCCACCTCCGTCGACTACGCGTACGCCTGGGCGGGGATCTACCACCGCCGGCTGGTCGACAAGGGGGTGCTGCACTTCACCGACGGGCTCCGGACGGCCGAGGACCGGCCGTGGATCTGGAAGCTGCACCGGGAGGCGGATTCCTTCGCCGCGGTGAGCCTGCTCGGTGTCTTCTACCGACGTGGCGTCGCCTCGTCGCTCACCCAGATCGGTGATGTGCGCCAACTCGATTTCATTCGCGCGTTCGACCAGGTCATCGAGGAAACCGCGCAGGACCCGGAGGCGGACAAACTCCTGCCGAAGGCTGTGCGTACTTATTGCGCCATCATTTCCCATCATCTGGGATCCATCGAAAGGTTCGAGCCCGCGGTGGCGAAAAAGCTGAAATCCATGAGTGCCGCGGCCCTGCGGCGCATGCCGCAGAACGTCCTGGACGAGGCGCTGGACTCCATGGACATCCAGCGCGCCACGCGGCTGCGCCGGCTGCGTCGCCGTCCCGCCCCCGCGGGGGTCGCCGCGTGACCACCCAGATCTTCCAGGCGTCCACCCTGTACGGCGTGGCCACCCTCGCCACCGCCCTGGACTCCGGCTGCTTCCGCCCCGCCGACCGGCGCATCCTGCTGGTCTGCAACAACGCCGCCACGCCGGAGACGACGCCCGGCCTCGACGAGATGCCGGGCTTCGAGCGGCTGCGTGAGCGCTTCGACGACGTGCTGTCGTACAACGAGACGATCTTCCCCTTCCACCCCGGTGGCTGGGCCCCGCGGCAGGACGACCTGCCGCTGTGGGAGAGGTTCCTGCGCCACGAGTGGCAACTCGAGGACGACGACGTCGAGTTGGCCGTCGAGTCGATCCAGGTCAACCCGTCGCTGGGCATCGCGCAGATCTTCACCGGTGCGCCGGTCACCGTCTACGCCGACGGCCTGATGAGCTACGGCCCCACCCGCAACAAGATCGACCCGCTGGTCGGCACCCGCGTGGACCGGGTGCTGCACCTCGATCTGGTGCCCGGTCTGAAGCCGCTGCTGCTCACCGAGTTCGGTGTGCCGGCGGAGATCGTGCCGACTCCGGCCATCACCAAGGTGCTGGCCGAACTCGTCTCCTCCGGTGACACCCTGCCGGAGATCGAGGAGCCCGCGCTGCTGCTGGGCCAGTACCTCTCCGCGCTAGGCATCCTCAGCGATGACGAGGAGGAGGCCCTGCATGTGCGGATGCTGAAGGGCGCGGCCGGACTGGGCCACGACAAGGTGGTGTTCAAGCCGCACCCCTCGGCTCCGGCCCGCTTCACCCGCAGCCTGGAGAAGGAGGCGGAGAAGCTCGGCGTCGAGCTCACCGTGCTCGACACGCCGGTCCTCGCCGAGGTGCTGTACCAGCGGATGCGGCCCGCGCTGGTCGTGGGCTGCTTCTCGACTGCCCTGCTCACCGCGTCCGCGCTGTACGGCCTGCCGGTCGCGCAGGTGGGCACCGAGCTGCTGCTGGAGCGGTTGACGCCGTACGAGAACAGCAACCGTGTGCCGGTCACGATCGTGCACGCGCTGCTTCCTGAGCTGGGCGACCGTACCGCGGTCACCGAGCAGCGCCGGAGCATGGACGTCGATGCGCTGGGCGCGCTGGTGCGTGCGGTGGGCTTCGCGATGCAGCCGAAGATCCTGCCGGGGCTGCGCGAGGAGACCGAGCGGTACCTGGCGAAGAACCTGAGCGAACGGACGCTCCGCTACTTCAAGCGCAAGCGCCTGACGTCCCTGGCCCTGCCCGGCGGCGTCCCCGCCCAGCTGTCCTTCATCCCCCGCAACGCCACGGTCCGCCGCATGGCCCGCAAGGCCCGCAACCTGCGGCGGGCGGTACGCCGCTGACGCCTGGCCGGCGGACTACTCGGAAAGAAGCTGACGGCGTCTTGACGTCGGGTGCGCCCCCGCCCCGTCTCTTCGGCACGGGGCCTCCGGCGGCCGGCCGCGGAAGAGCGGCCACGTTGTGGTGCCCCGGCGCGACGCTGACGCGAGCCCGGAATGCGCCCGCCGGGGGCCCTGTTGGAACACCTTCGCGCAAGGCTGTCCGAGCAGGAGAAGCCTCCGGCCGGCCGCGTCGGAAGAGTGGCGGCACTGTGACGAGGCCGTTCGAGCGTGGGGGCCTCCGGTCGCCGGTCACGACAGGGACATCGCTGCCGGGCACCCGGCGCGAAGCCGTGCGGACCGGGCGCTGCCCGACTGCCGGTCGAGCCCGGCGAGCCTTCGGCTGTCGGCCACAGCAGGACACCGGCACGCCGGGGCGCGACACCCGAGGCCTCCAACAACAGGACAACCGACCGCCAGCCGAGCCTGAGGACATCCGGCCGCCGACCACGGCAGAGGCAGCGCTGCCGGGCACCCGGCGCGAACCGTGCCGGCCGGGCGCTGCCCGACTGCCGGTCAAGCCCGGCGAGCCTTCCGCTGTCGGCCACAGCAGGACACCGGCACGCCGGGGCGCGACACCCGAGGCCTCCGAGAACAGGGCTGCCGACCACCCGTCGAGCCTGAGGACATCCGGCCGCCGGCCACGGCAGGGTGCTGCGGGGCGCTCGTGCGAGGTCTTTCGACCACCGGGGGCGTTCGGCTGTCGTTCGAAGCAGGCGGAGCCGTCGGTCGTAAGAGCTCGGTGGCGCGAGGGGCGCTCCCGCGCCGGCGTCGCCCTCGGCGGGGTGCGCGCCGGCCGGGTGGGCGGAGGCTCGGCGCCCGGGCAGAGCATGCTGCACGCCGTGCCGGTAGGCGCCGCGCAGCCACCCGTCCCCGACGGCGTTTTCGACGTCCCGCTGATACGCCCGGAGGGCCCCGCCCGACCCTCCCCGTCGAGCAGTTGTTCCGCTCCCCTCACCCGCGCGGACCCACCCACCCGGCACCCCCGCGTCGCCGAAACGACACTCCATCTATGCGGCGTTTTCACAACCGCGAGGCGTCGCACGGGTGGGGACGGTGGGGCCGGAGTTGGAAGCGACGCGTAGGTGAACTCGCGCGGACGGCGCGGCGAATCTTGCTCCGCTCGCCGAAGTGGGCGCTTGGATTCGGACTAGTGTGCTGTGGTCCGGCTGAATCCCAGCGAGGGGAATCCTGTGATCGACACGCCCGAGGACACCAAAGTGACCTCCACGGGCACCGTGGTACGCACCGTCCTCCCACCGGCCGCCTCGTCCCGCCCACCCAAGCCGGACAAGCCCCGCGAGTCCCGGCTGCGCGCACTGGACGGACTGCGCCTGGTCGCCGCGCTGATGGTGGCGGCGTACCACTACGGAGGCCGCGGCGGCGAGGTCACCGACGCCTGGGGCAGCTCGCCCCAGCAGCAGTTCCCCACGCTGCACGGCTACTTCGCGTACGGCTGCCTGGGCGTCCAGGTGTTCTTCGTGATCAGCGGGTTCGTGATCTGCATGAGCGGCTGGGGCAGACCGCTGAAGTCGTTCTTCGCGTCCCGCGCCGCCCGGCTGCTGCCGGCCTACTGGGCGGCCATCATCATCGTGACCCTCGTCTTCGCGCTGCCGGTCGTCACCTACAAGGCGGTGTCCCCCAGCGACGCCCTGGTGAACCTGACGATGCTTCAGCAGCCGCTGGGTGTCGACCGGGTGCTCGGCGTGTGCTGGACCCTGTGGGCGGAGATCCGCTTCTACGCCCTGTTCGCGCTGTGCGTCGTGCTGCCCGGCGCGACCCGCCGCCGCGTGATCCTGTTCTGCGCCGTCTGGACCCTCGCCGCAGTCATCACGGAGGGCGCACAGGAGCCGCTCCTCGACATCGTCCTGATGCCCGAGTACGCCCCGTACTTCATCGGCGGCGTCGGCCTGTACCTGGTGCACCGCGACCGCAAGGACGCGTACGCCTGGGGCATCGTGATCGTGAGCTGGCTGATCGGCCAGCACTACGCGGTGTCGCGGCTGTGGCACGCCCCCGACGTGGACGCCTTCTCCTACCGAAGCTCCTTCGGCATCATGCTGGTGGTCACCCTGGGCTACGTCGCCGTGGCCGCGATCGCACTGGGCTGGCTGCACTGGGCCAACTGGCGCTGGCTGACGGTCGCGGGCGCCCTGACGTACCCCTTCTACCTCGTGCACGAGCACCTGGGCTGGGTCGTCATCAAGGCACTCCACCAGGGGCTGAACATCCCGTCGTACGCCACCGTCCTGCTGACCGTCGGCGCGATGCTGCTGCTCGCCCGGCTGCTCAACCGGTACGTGGAGGACCGGGCCACTCCGCTGATTCGTCGCAAGCTGGCCTCGATTCCCAGGAAGAATTAAGGAAGCGGTAAGACACCTGGTCAGCGGGGATGTGCGCACGCACGTCCCCGCTTCGCTTCTCCCGCGCGTCATCTGCCGTTCAACTGCCGCCCCTGGGATGCGGAGGGCACAGCGCGAGAGAAAGGTGTCACCGTGCGAGACCCTCGGATGACGGCGATCAGCAAGGGACTGAAGCGTCGGGGCAGGCTGATGATGCAGGCCGTGAGCCCGCCGCGCGGGAACCTCAACGCGGTCCCCTCGCCCCGCAGCCCCGATGAGTGCGACGCCGGCTACACCGCCCCGCCCGCACCGCGCCTCGTGGAGTCGCCGGTCTTCGTCCTGTCCTCGGTGCGTTCCGGCTCGACGCTGCTTCGGGTGCTGCTGAACAGCCACAGCCGGATCCGGGCCCCGCACGAGATGCATCTGCGCACCCTGCACGTGCACCTGTCCCGCGAGTTCACCGCGGCCGCCATGAGGGAGCTGGAGCTCGACAAGGACGAGCTGGAACACCTGCTGTGGGACCGGGTGCTGCACCTGGAGCTCACCCGCAGCGGCAAGGACGTCATCGTCGACAAGACCCCGCCGAACACCCTCATCTGGCCCAGGCTGCACCGATGTTGGCCGCAGGCACGCCACATCCTGCTCCTGCGGCACCCGGCCGCCGTGATCGCGTCCCTGACCAGCCGCCGGGCGGACCCCGACCACGAGGCCATCCGCGCCGAGGTCCTCGGCTACAGCGAGAAGCTGGAGGAGGCGCGCCGGAACCTCGACGTCCATGTGATCCGGTACGAGGAGCTGACCGCGCAGCCGGAGCGGGTCACCCGCGGCATCTGCGCCTATCTCGGCCTTCCGTGGGAGCCCGGCATGCTCGACTACGGCGCACAGGACCACGGCACTCTCCGCCCTCAGCTCGGCGACTGGTCCAGCACCCTCAAGTCCGGCCGGATCCAGCCCGCCCGCACAACACACCCGGACGTAGAGCTTCCGCAACGGCTGGCAGAATTGGCGCGTGCATGGGGGTATCCGGACTGAAAACCGCTGGTCCGGCACCCCGTCCGGGGCGGCCTGCCACGGCCCGGCGACCCGGTACACCACCAGGAAACCGGCGAGCCCCCCGTTGACCATGCGATGTTGTCCTGCCGTTCATCGCACAGCTGGTTTGGCGTATTCGCACGGGGCAGACACCGGAGTACCCCGTCCGACTCGCAGGATCACAACGGAGTGCTCGCGCCTATGGCAGCCACACAGTCCACGCCCGCCGTCCGACGCCCTCGCACCCTTGACGACGTCCCTGGCTGGTTTCCCCCGCTCGACCAGGTGCTCTTCGACTGGCTCCTCGACCGGCAGCAGTCCGCGGGGATGCGCGGCGACCTGCTGGAGATCGGGGTGTTCATGGGCAAGAGCGCGATCTTCACCGGCCAACGCCTCCAGCCGGGTGAGCGCTACACGGTGTGCGACCTGTTCGAGGGCGACGCGCCGGACGACGCCAACAAGGCGGAGTCGGCGAAGTCGTACAGCGCGCTGACCCGGCAGGCCTTCGAGGAGAACTACCTCTCCTTCCACGACGAGCTGCCGCGCGTCCTGCAGGGCCCCAGCTCGATCGTGCCCGACGAGGTCCCGGCGGGCTCCTGCCGGTTCGTCCACGTCGACGGCTCGCACCTGTACGAGCACGTGTACGCGGACATCGGCGCGGCCCACGACCTGCTGCTGCCCGACGGGGTGGTCGTCCTGGACGACTTCCGCTCCGAGCACACCCCGGGAGTGGCGATAGCCACCTGGGAGGCCGTGATCAACCGTGGTCTGCGTCCGATCTGCCTGAGCACCCAGAAGCTGTACGCCACCTGGGGCGACCCCGAGCCGGTCCAGGAGGAGCTGCTGGCGATGGTGCGGGCACGCAAGGACTGCCACCTCAGCGTCCAGCAGGCGGCCGGACACCGCATCATCCGTCTCAAGGCCAAGGGCACGCAGGCGCCGCCGTTCCCGCCGTCCCGGCACGCGGACAGCATCCCCGCGGAGCTCGCCGCGCCCGCCTCGCCCGCCGCCTCCGCCGCTCGTCCCGCGCGCCCCAAGGCGCCCCGCAGCCGCGCCCGCAGGCTCGCCGCGGATGTGCTCCCGCCGGTCGTCACCCGCGCGATCCGCAACGCCCGCCGCCGGGCGAGGTGATCCGCCGCCCGGCTCAGCCGACCCCGTACCGCGCCTCGATCCCGGCGATCACCACCGCCAGCCCCTCCTCGAAGTGCCGGTCGTAGTCGGTGAAGATCTCCGCGCCCGCCTGAGCCGACAAGGGAAAGTCGGCCATCAGGCGGGCGCGCTGCTCTATGTCGTACCCCTCACGGCGCTCACCCGCGAGCGGCTCGACGCCCTGTTCCTCGGTGACGAAGCCGAGGGTGTAGAAGTACGTCGTCGAGGTCGCGCGGACGGCGTCGGCGAGGGCGAAGCCGACGGCCGTGAACAGGCGCAGGTTGTCCTCCATCTGCTCGGCGTGCTCGATGCCGGTGAAGCGTGAGCCGCTGAAGACCTTGGCCCCGTCGCGGTAGCCGAGCAGCGCCGCGCGCAGTCCGCGGTTGGACCTCAGGAGCCGCTCCCGCCAGCCCTCGTCCGGGTCGAGGGGCGTCGCGGCGACCATCCGCCGGTACATCTCGGTCGCCATCTCGTCGAGCAGCGCCTGTTTGTCCTTGAAGTGCCAGTACAGGGCCGGCGCCTTGACGTCCAGCTCCTTGGCGATGGCCCGGAGGGTCAGGCCGTCGAGACCGACCTCGTTCAGGAGCTTGAGGGCGGTGTCCGCGACGCGTGTGCGATCCAGGGGCGCTCGGCGTTCCGTATTCACGCTTGACAGCTTAACGCCGTTAAGGGCACGCTCGTGACCGAGGGAACTTAACAGCGTTAAGGAGGGTGTGCTCATGAACGCGTATGCGGATGTACCGGTGGACACGGATGTACTGATCGTCGGCGCGGGCCCCACCGGCCTCGCCCTCGGCATCGATCTCGCCCGGCGTGGGGTGGACGCGCTGGCCGTGGAGCGGGCCGAGCGGCTCTTTCCCGGGTCGCGCGGCAAGGGAATCCAGCCGCGCACCATGGAGGTCTTCGACGACCTGGGCGTCCTCGACGCGATCCGCGCGGCGGGCGGTGGCTATCCGGTCGGGATGATCTGGCAGGAGGGCCGGCGGATCGGCGAGCACCAGATGTTCGACGCGGCGGAGGTCACGGAGGACTCGCCGTACAACGAGCCTTGGATGGTTCCGCAGTGGCGGACGCAGGAAATCCTCTTCGCGCGGCTGGCGGAGCTGGGCGGAGAGGTCGCCTTCGACCGGGAGGTCGTCGGGATCGCACAGGACGAGGACGGCGTGACGGCTCTCTTCGCGTCCGGCGAGAGCGTCCGCGCGCGGTACGTCGTCGCCGCCGACGGCGGCCGTTCGGCCGTACGGCGGGCCCTCGGCATCGGTATGACCGGGGAGACCGTCGACCCGAGCCCGACACTGGTGGCGGACGTCAGGATCACGGGCCTGGACCGGGACAACTGGCACCTCTTCCCGCCGCGTGGGGAGGGCCAGGACTTCCTCGCGATCTGCCCGCTCGCGGGCACGGAGGACTTCCAGGTCGCGGCCCGGTTCCCCGAGGGGACGTCGGTGGACGTCTCACCGGACGGCGTGCGCAAGGCGGTCGCGGCGCGTTCCCACCTCGCGCCGGAAGACGTGACGGAGGTCCGCTGGGCCTCGGACTTCCGGCCGCGCGCGGCCCTGGCGGACCGGTTCCGGGACGGGCGGGTGTTCCTCGCGGGGGACGCCGCGCACATCCACTCGCCGGCGGGCGGGCAGGGCCTCAACACCAGTGTCCAGGACGCCTACAACCTGGGCTGGAAGCTGGGCGCGGTGCTGCGGGACCGGGCCGACGCGGCGCTCCTCGACACCTACGAGGAGGAACGGCGTCCCATCGCCGCCGACATGCTCGGCCTGTCGACGAGCGTGCACCGCGGCCAGGTGCGCCGCGGCGAGGCGACCCGCCAGCTCGGCCTGGGGTACCGGGAGTCGTCGCTCACCCGGGAGACACGGCCGACGCCGGGCCCGGTGCGGGCGGGTGACCGCGCGCCGGACGGGACGCTGGGCGGCGTGCGGCTGTTCGACGCGTTCCGGGGGCCGCACTGGACGCTGGTCGCGGTGGGCGCGCAGGCACCGGAACTGCCGGAGGCGGTGCGGGTGGTCGGCGGGCAGGCGCAGGCGTCGTACGGCAAGGGCCTGCTCCTGGTCCGGCCGGACGGGTATGTGGGGTGGGCGGGCGGAACTGCCGACGGCCTGCCCGCCTACCTCGCGCGCGTCGGCCTCTGATCAGGTGCCGGCGAGCGAGAGCTTCACCGCGAACCCGAGGAACAACGCCCCCGCCGCCGAAGTGGCCCCGGCCGACAGCCGCTTGCGCCTGCGGAACGCGGCCGCCAGCTTGGTACCGCCGAATATCAGCGCGCTGAGGTACAGGAAGCTCGCGAGCTGCGCGAAGGCGCCGAGCACGACGAACGACAGCGCGGGGTAGGCGTACGCCGGATCGACGAACTGCACGAAGAAGGCGACGAAGAAGAGGATCGCCTTGGGGTTGAGGAGGCTGACGACGAAGGCCCGCCGGAAGGGCCGCTCCTCGGAGGCCGGGGCCAGGCTGTCCTCGACGACCGCCTCGCGCCGGGCCCGCCACATCCCCCAGGCCGCCCGCATCATCCCGATCGCCAGCCAGGTCAGATACCCGGCTCCCGCGTACTTCACGATCCCGAACAGCACGGCGTTCGTCTGCAGCAGCGAGGCGACGCCGGCGGCGGACAGTGTCATCAACACGGTGTCCCCGCACCAGACACCGGCCGCGGCGGTGTACCCGGGACGCACGCCCCGGCGCGCGGCGACGGACAGCACGTACAGCGAGTTGGGACCGGGCAGCAGGACGATCAGAATCAGGCCCGCGAGATAGGTGGGGAGGTCGATGACACCGAACATGGAAAGGAGTGTGGCACGGGGGTACGACATTCCGATCCCGGATTTCAGCGGGCGAGACGGCGCGGATCAGAAGGCGTCGCTCGGGACGTACGTCCCCCAGATCTCCCGCAGCGCGTTGCACACCTCCCCCACCGTGGCCCGGGCCCGCAACGCGTCCTTCATCGGGTACAGGACGTTGTCCTCCCCCGCGGCGGCCTTCCGCAGCTCGGCGAGGGCCGAGTCCACCGCGGACCGGTCGCGCCCGGCGCGCAGCTCCGCGAGGCGCTCCGCCTGCCGGGCCTCGATGGCGGGGTCCACGCGGAGCGGCTCGTACGGCTCCTCCTCGTCGAGCTGGAAGCGGTTGACGCCGACGACGACCCGTTCGCCGGAGTCCGTCTCCTGGGCGATCCGGTAGGCGCTGCGCTCGATCTCGCCCTTCTGGAAGCCGTGCTCGATGGCCGCCACCGCGCCACCGAGGTCCTCGACGCGCTGCATCAGCTCGACCGCGGCCGCCTCGACGTCGTCGGTCATCCGCTCGATGGCGTACGAGCCCGCGAAGGGGTCCACCGTCGCCGTCACGTCCGTCTCGTACGCAAGCACCTGCTGGGTGCGCAGGGCGAGGCGGGCGCTCTTGTCCGTGGGCAGCGCGATCGCCTCGTCGAAGGAGTTGGTGTGCAGGGACTGGGTGCCGCCCAGCACGGCCGCGAGGCCCTGCACCGCCACACGCACCAGGTTCACTTCCGGCTGCTGGGCCGTCAGCTGGACGCCGGCCGTCTGCGTGTGGAAGCGCAGCATCAGGGACTTGGGGTTGCGCGCGCCGAACTCGTCCCGCATCACCCGGGCCCAGATCCTGCGGGCCGCGCGGAACTTGGCGACCTCCTCCAGGATCGTCGTACGGGCCACGAAGAAGAAGGACAGCCGGGGCGCGAAGTCGTCCACGTCCATGCCCGCCGCCACCGCGGTGCGGACGTACTCGATGCCGTCGGCGAGCGTGAAGGCGATCTCCTGCGCGGGGGACGCACCCGCCTCGGCCATGTGGTAGCCGGAGATCGAGATCGTGTTCCAGCGCGGGATCTCGGCCTGGCAGTACCGGAAGATGTCGGCGATCAGCCGGAGCGAGGGCTTCGGCGGGAAGATGTACGTCCCGCGCGCGATGTACTCCTTCAGCACGTCGTTCTGGATCGTGCCGGTGAGCCGGTCCGCCGGGACCCCCTGCTCCTCCGCCACCAGCTGGTACAGCAGGAGCAGCAGCGCGGCCGGCGCGTTGATGGTCATCGACGTCGACACCTTGTCCAGCGGGATCCCGCCGAAGAGCACCCGCATGTCGTCGATCGAGTCGATGGCCACGCCCACCTTGCCGACCTCGCCGTGCGCGATCGGCGCGTCGGAGTCGTGGCCCATCTGGGTGGGCAGGTCGAAGGCGACCGACAGGCCGGTCGTGCCGTGGGCGATCAGCTGTCGGTAGCGGGCGTTGGACTCCGTCGCCGTACCGAAGCCGGCGTACTGGCGCATCGTCCAGGGGCGGCCGCTGTACATCGTGGGGTACACGCCGCGGGTGAAGGGGTACGAGCCCGGCTCACCCAGCTTTTCGGCCGGGTCCCAGCCGCTGAGCGCGTCCGGCCCGTAGACCGGCTCGATGGGCACTGCGGACTCGGACTCGCGCGTCATGGTGGGTGCCTCCGAGGTCGCCGTGGTTGTCGCCCGCAAAAGACGGACGGTGTCCTTCACCTCTGTGTCCAACCATGCCGCGTAGTTCGCAACCGGTCACGTGCGGGGAACATCTCAGGTGACACCAGGGCGGTCGGGCGGTCGGGGGCGGCCGCGGTGAGACGACGGGGGCCGGGATGCGTACCAGGGGTATGGGGCGGACACGGGGCAGGGGCTTGGGGAGCGGGACCGCCGTGCTGGCCTGCGGTGCCGCGCTGACCGTGCTGTGCGGCTGCACCGTGCAGGCCTCCGGCGAAGAGGAGCGGCGCTCACCCGTGCACATAGAGCTCCCGAGCGGCACACCGTCCCCGAAGTCGGCACCGCCCGACGACAAGCCGAGCGCGAAGCCCACGCCCGCGGCACCACCCGCCGTGCTGTGGTCCCGGGGCGACGAGGGCCGTGACATACGCGAGCTCCAGGCCCGTCTGCGTCAGATCGCCTGGCTCTTCGACGGGCCGACCGGGTCGTACGACGATCTGACGGAGCAGGCGGTCCGGGGATTCCAGGGCAAGCGGGGACTGCCGAGAACGGGGAAGACCGACGAGGTCACCTGGCAGCGGCTGCTGCGGATGACGCGCGAGCCCGGCAAGTGGGACCTGTATCTGATGGGCGGCCAGCCGGCCGACGCGCCGGACGCGCGGTGCCTGACCGGCCGGGTGCTGTGCATCAGCAAGTCGAGCCGGACGCTGCGCTGGATGATCGACGGACGGTCGGTCCTGACGGTGCCGGTGCGGTTCGGGTCGCAGTACACGCCGACCCGGGAAGGTGTGTTCAGCGTCTACTGGAAGTCACGGCATCATGTGTCGACGCTCTATGACTCGCCGATGCCGTACGCGATGTTCTTCAGCGGCGGCCAGGCGGTGCACTACTCGTCCGACTTCGCGGCCACGGGTTACGCGGGCGCCTCGCACGGCTGCGTCAACGTACGGGACGAGCGGGCGATCGCGGAGATGTTCGCGCAGGTGAGGACCGGCGACAAGGTCGTCGTCCACTGGTGAGGCGCGAGGGGTGGGTGTGGGGCGCGGGCGGGACCGGGGGAACGTGTCCCGCCCGCGCCGATGCACTGAGCCGTAGGTACGGGGGGAACCCCGGCTCTGTGCGACGGCCGATGACCAGTCGGCTCACTCACATCAGCGCCATGGCGGCCGAAAGTGTCACTCCCTGCGGCGAAGAATTTTCAACCAATCACAAAACCGCAGGTCAGCGACCTGTTACGGAAGTGAGGACGCGGTCCGGCAAGAGGGCCGCCGCGCGTGCCACCACGGTGGACGGGGCTGCTGCGGCGCTTTGCGTGCGGTGACCGGCACGGCCGCCGTCACGGTCACGGCCGCGGTCACCGTGGTGGTCGCGGTCGTCGTCGCCGTGCCGGCCGCCCCGGCCGTCGCCACGCGCATCGGCACGGTCGCCCTCGTCGTCGTCGCCGTCCCGGTCTCGGTTCCTGTCCCGTTCCCGTTCCCGGTCCCGGTCGCGGTCCCTGTCCGTGCCGCCCGACTTGCCCCAGGTGCCGTCGCCGGCGGCCTTGAGGACGCCCGCGCAGTACTTCCGCACGCGTTCGGAGCCCCCCGCCGCGCGCTCCAGGGCGCGGCGGCGGTCGTTGGACAGGTCCCTGCCGTCGCTCAGGTCGCGGCAGTACGCGGTGACGACCTTCCACCAGCCGCCGGCGGCCTTGTCCCGGTCAGGAGCCGATCCGCGGTCCGGGGCGGGACCGCCGGGTTCGGCGCCCTCGGTCGTGCCCGGATCGGTGGGCGCCCGCGAGTCGTCGTCGGGAGTGGGTCCGCCCCGCACGCCGCCCTCCGGCGAGGGCGAGAAGAGCGGGCGTTCCGGTGGTGCGGGTGCCGAGACCGTGGCGGCCGGGCGGCCCCCTTCGTCTTCGACGAAGGGCGATGTCAGGACTCCGGTTCCGGCCGCGACCGCAACCCCGCCGATCATGCCGACGGCCAGTGCGGCGGCGAGACCGAGCCGTACGGGACGGGCCCAGCGGGGCCGGCGGACACCGTTGTCGGCGCAACCGATACGAACCAGCCCGACGTCGACGGGCCCGGCATCGGGGGCGTTGCGGTCCTCGGAGCCACCGGATGCGGAGCCTTGGCCGACGGTCGCCGACTCGGTGTCCCGGCCTGCGCGCGCCGCACGGAACGCCGCCAGCGCTGCGGCCTCTCCGGGGAGTTCCGTGCTGCTCAACGGGGGTTCGGCGGTCAGCGCCTCAAGCGTCTTGGCGAGGCGTTCGGCCTGATCTCGGTCGACCGGATCGACAGCTTCGAGTGACTCTCCGCGCAGCAAACGCTCCGCAATTTCGCGGTCCAGCCACCTGTACTGCTCGTCGGCCATCACACATCCTTCTGCGTCCGCGCACGCATATGCGTCACACTCGCAGACGTCACCGCACGGTCGCGGGTTCCTCGCTGGGGAGGCAGGGCGTCGAGCACCCCGGTCGATTCCGGATCGTCGCCGAGCAGCTCGGCGAGCCGCTTCAGCCCCCGGTGCGCGGCGGTTCGTACGGCACCCGGGCGCTTGCCCAGCGTCTGGGCGGCCGTTTTGGCGTCGAGCCCCACGACCACGCGCAGGACGACGGCCTCGGCCTGGTCCTGCGGCAGGCGGGCGATGAGGGAGAGGGTGCCGTCGGTGGCCAGGGCCTCCATGGCCTCCCCCGCCGTGTCGGACTCGGCGGCCTTCCCGGTCAGCTCCGTCTCATCGCCGCCGATCGCGGGGCGGCGGCCGCGCATGCGTATGTGGTCCAGGGCGCGGTTGCGGGCTATCCGGGCGGCCCAGCCACGGAAGCGGTCCGCGTCCCCGCTGAACCGCTCCAGGTCACGCGCTATCTGCAGCCACGCCTCCGACGCTACGTCCTCGGCGTCCGGGTCGCCGACCAGCGTCCGTACGTACCCGAGCAGCCGCGGGTGCACAGTGCGGTACACAGTCCGGAACGCGCTCTCGTCCCCGTCCTGTGCCGCAAGCACCGCGGCGGTCAGCTCCGCGTCGTCCCCCAGCACTGCGCCCCTTTTGCGCCTAAGCCGGTGCCGCTGTCACGGACCGGTTCTCGCCGTCGTGGTTCCTCAATTGATGGTTGCGGTTCTGGAACCGCAGGTCGTTGCGGTGGTCATACACCTTCCGCGTCCGGCGCGAAAGGCACGTTACGGCCTGAAAGCGCTGCTCGTCCATGTCCGTACAACGTGCAACTACCCCGGATTCCGCGATGTCCTCGCCCAGGTGTGACAGAAAACGCAGTCATGGCGCTGTAGAAAGTACGGGCCGCCGCGCGGCCCGTGCCGCGCGACGGCCGGGGCCTCTCCTGTGGGGGGTGGCGGCCCCGGTCGTCTCGCGCAAGGCCCGCGTCGCGTCGGTGCGGGGTCAGTCCTTCTTCTCGGCGCTCTTGCCGGACTCACCCTTGTCGCCCGGGCCCTGGCTCTGGCCGTTGCCGGTGACACCGCCCTCGTCAGCCCGGTCCGTCGGCCCGTTCGTCGGCTCGCCGGCCGGCCCGTTCGTGGGGCGGTTGGTCGGGCCGTTCGTGGGCCTGTCCGTCGGCCCGCCCTTCGCCCCCGCCAACTGCTCGTCGCAGTACGCGTCCACCTTGTCCGCACCGCCCGCCGCCGCGACGAGCCGCTGCCAGGCCGTCGAGTCCAGGGCATTGCCACGATCCTCGACCTGGTCGTACGCGCGGCACCTGGCCTCGGTGTCCTGGGCAGTGGTCGGGTGGCCGGGCTTGGCGGAGGCGGCGCCGGACGCCGTGGAGAGGTCCGCGGCGGTCGGCCGGTCGGGGGCGCCGGCCGACGGGGTGGGCCTGGCCCTGTCGTCGCCGGGGGCCTCCGAGGAGCCGGACGAGCCGATCGCAGCGACCGCCACGCCGCCCAGCGTGAGGCTCGCGGCGAACAGGGAGAGCGTGGTCTTCACCGACAGCGCCAGTCGGCGCGGCGCACGCGGCCGCCAGTCGTCCCGGCGCCGGGTGCGTGCCCCGTGGGCGCCCTCGGCACGCGCGGCACGGAAGGCGGCCACGGCACGCTGCTCGCCCTCGGCGTCCGCGGGGTGCCCACGCAGCACGGCGGCGGAGAGCAGCGCCTCCAGTTCGGCGGCGTCGAGGGCCACTGCCGGGCCGGAGGCGTGACCCGCTGCCCTGCCGTCAGGGTGCGCATGCCGACGGCCGGTGTCTCCGCCGCGACTCTGCCGTTCACCCATGTCCGTTTCCCGTCCCTGTCCGACCTGCTTGGTTGGCCTTTGCCACCCTTTGGCTGCGCAACCGCTGCGACCTGCGTGGCCCATGTGGCTGCAGTGAGTTGTCGTTGCTGTTGTGACTCTCGTTGCTGTTGTGACTCACGAGCTTCAAGAGCCTGTACGTCCGTCACGGCCCGTTCGACTCACCGAACACGTCGCCTCGCTTCGCCGAAGCGCCGTGGCACCGGTGCGCGATGCGCCGAAGCGCCGCCCGTCAGCCGCCGACACCCTCACTGTTCATTTCGATTCCCCCAGCGTCCGGGGGCCGTCATCCGTCACACCTGCGACGCCCAGCTGCTCGGCCAGTCGCTTCAGCCCCCGGTACGCGGCCGTCCGGACCGCGCCGGGTCGCTTGCCGAGGACGCGTGCGGCGGCGGGGCCGTCGAGGCCGACGACGACCCGGAGCAGTACGGCCTCGGCCTGGTCCTTCGGCAGCCCCCGGACCAGCTCGAGGGCGTGCTCGGTGGAGATCGACTCCAGGGCCTGGTCGTGCGTGTTCTGCGGACCCGGGAGGTCCAGTACGTCGTGCTCCAGCGCCGACGACCGCGGCCGTACCTTCTGCCGGCGCAGATGGTCCAGCGCCCGGTGCCGGCCGATGGTCGCGGTCCAGCCCCGGAATCCGGCGCCGTCCCCCTTGAACCGGCCGAGGTCCCGGGCTATCTCCAGCCAGGCGTCGGACGCCACGTCCTCCGCGTCGTCCCCGACCAGCCCACGCAGGTACCCGAGCAGTCCCGGGTGCACCAGCCGGTACGCGACCGCGAAGGCGGCCTCGTCACCTTCCTGAGCCCGCGCGACGGCCGCGCTCAACTCCCCGTCGTGCGCGTGCCCGCGGCGGGGTTCCCCTCCCTGGCCCAAGAACTGTCCTCGTCCGTACCGGTTCGCGGCGGATTCGCACCCCACGGTGCGGCCACCCTTTCCCACGCCCCTCCACGGTCAACAGCGCCCGGCCTCACAGAAGTGTCACAGGGGCCGCACCTGCGGCCGGTCGCTACAACCATTGCCGCCCATCGGGAGTCACAGACGCCGCGACCTGCACACAGCCCCATCACAGGGATGGCATACGATGCGGCGCGATCCACATAAAGTTCGCATAAGAGGATGTAACGTCATGTCAGCTCGCAGTCCATTTCGCTCCCTTCGTGGCATATCCTCCGTCGTCGCCCTGCTCGCGATCGGTGCGGTGGGATGCTCGGACGTCGTCGACAGCGCCAAGGACGGCGCGAAGAAGGTGGCCCGCCAGAGATCGGTGTTCTCGCTGAACGTCGGGGACTGCTACAACCCGAACAACAAGGGCGAAGGCACGGAGATCCTCGTCGAGATCGTGCCCTGCGCCGAGGCGCACACGGGTCAGGTCGTCGGCGACTTCAAGATCGAAGAAGGGTCGAAGTACCCCGGCACCGACGCGGTCGCCGCCATCGCCGACGAGCGATGCCCGGCCGAGGCCCAGAAGTTCGCCCCGGACACCTGGGCACTCCCCAAGGGTGTCGGGCTCATCCACTACACCCCGACCCAGGAGAGCTGGGCGACCGGCGACCGCGCCGTGAGCTGCAGCTACACCAAGGAGTCGGGCACCTTCGCCGGCGAGCTGAACGCGAAGTCCCCGAAGCCCGAGCAGACCGCGTACCTGAACGGTTCGAACGCCGTCTACGAGGCGCTGTGGACCAACCAGTCCGAAAAGGACTCCGTCGAGGCGGACTTCGCCGGCTACAAGGCGCAGGCCAAGGCCGTGGCGGACGCCCTCGACGCGCACGTGAAGGGCCTGAAGGACGTCGACGGCACGGAGGTCGGCAAGCTCCGCGCGGACCTGACGAAGACGGCCGCGCACTGGAGGAAGGCCGCGAACGCCGCCGACACGGACGCGTTCTACGTCGCCTACGACCCGGCGTTCACCGGCATCGACCCGAACAAGACGGTCGCCGCCCGCAAGGAACTGGGCCTGGCCACCACCGTCCCGGCCGACGAGGCGGAGGTCTGGGCGAGCTGACGCTCCCTCGGCCCCGGCCGGGACCCCGCCCCTCCAGGGCGGCCCGGCCGGGCCGTCTCCCCTCCGTCGCCTACTGCTGGACGGCGTCCCGGCACAGCAACCGCAGCGACCCGTCGCCCGCGAAACACCGCCGCGCCTCCTCCATCGGATCCCACAGCCGACCGTCGGGCGTACGGATCCAGTGGTCGCCTCCCGACGCCCACCACTCGGCGCCGGCCTGACGGGCGATCACCTCACCGGCGTATGCGCCGAGGCCGCGCAGCGTGTTCTCCACGGCGGCATACGGCGTCCGTTCCCGGCGCAGTTCCTCGATCATCCGGTCGACCCGCCACAGACTCTGCGCCGAGTAGTCGAGTCGCAGCCGCGCCCCCTCACGCATCGTCGCCACCGCGTCCGCCGCCCACCGCACCGGCTTGGTAGCGGCTGCGGGCCTGGTTTCCGCTTGAGTCGTCACACCCTGGAGAGCGTGCCTGAACTGGGATTCGTCACCCGGATCCGGCGACTTCCCGGGACCGGTGCAGGACCGCCCCACCTCGCTCCCACCAACGTCACAGGACTCACCCAGGAACCAGGTTTACGGGAGAGTGACGCTTCGCCGCTCGCGTGCGCTCCACTCACTGATGAGCCTGTACTTCCATCTCCGAGCAGTGCCGCCCCCGGCGCTGCGCAACAGCGCAACCTGGTTCCAGCGCCTGTTCCAGGACGACTGGGACACCGTGCGCCGACGGCTCGACCGGCACCGCGACGAGATGCTGGACGAGCGGTACGCCGAGCAGCACGCCCTCTACGCCGGGAAGGTCCAGGACGGACCGCGGGCCGACGTGGTCCTGGGCGGCCGGCCGGTGTACCACCCGGTGCCGGAACACCCGCCGTTCCTGATCCTCACCGCGGCTCAGGTCACCCGTGTGGCCGACTACCTCGGATCGACCGACTTCGAGGCACTGTGGCGCCCACTGCAGACCACAGTCCCTCTCGAACCGGAAGTGCGCACCATCCTCGCGGCCGCCCACCGCGACCTGACGGCCTTCTACACCCGCACCGCGGAGTACGGCGACGCGGTGGTGAAGTGCCTCCTGCGATGAAGGTCCCATGCCTCCAACGCCGCAAGAAGGGGCGCGGGGAACTGCGCGACAAGCCCCAACGCACCCGCACCACCCCGCACCCGGAACTACCCGCGGAGCGTCCGCGCACGCCGGGAAACCACCGCCCGCAGCACCCGCCGCCCCTCCGTCGAAACCTCCAGCGCCCGGCGCAACCCGCTCGCGCCATGCCCGGCCAGAATCTCCAGGACGCCGATCTGGCGGCGAAGTTCGGCGGCGACGAGCGGCGACATGCCCTGCGTACGGCCCCCGGCTGAGGCGGAGGGCCCCTCCGCGCGGGCCGAGCTGAGCGCCTCGGGGAGGGCGTCGGCCGAGGACGCGTCGTCCTCCGCGGGGTCGAGGAGCCGGTGGATCTGCAGCGAGGCGACGGAGCAGGCGTCGGCCCAGATCCGTGCCTCGGCGGCGGACCGTACGGCCGGGGCCGCGGCCAGCATCCGCCGGGCGAGCAGGGCGGCCTCGTCCTCGACGTCCTCGTCGTCCATGACATCGGCGACGCCGAGCTTCGCGCGTACCTGCTCCAGCAGTTCGCCCCAGGCGGCGGAGTCCCCGCCGTCCGCGAGGTTCGCCCACAGCGGCCGCAGCACCTCGTCGTCACCGCCGAGCAGCGGCACGCACCGATCCAAACAAGCCAACCCGCTGGCGGCCAGTCCGCGTTCGTCGGCCTGAGCGATCAATTCCACCAGGCTCATCCACGCCTCCCTAAGCGGGTCATTCCTGAGGGTCGGGGTCCCCGCACAGAACCCTGGCGAGCGCCATCCTTTACGGAGCCCGCACTTCCCCTTACTGCGTGCGACGGCCCGTGAGTGTCACAGGGGCACGACGCCCAGCCGGTCGAGCAGCCGGAAGAAGAGGTTTTCGGCCAAAGGGTCCGCATCAGCGGTGAGTACGGCGACGAGCGACTCGGCGTTCACTTCGTGCCCGGCCTCGGCGGCCCAGGCGACGGCCCGCTCGGCGGCGTCGGGGGGTTCGAGGAAGTAGTCCTCGAGCGTGAGCCCTTCGGTTCCGGCGCCGAGGTACCCGGCCATCGCGCCGCGCGCGAGACACGTCGTCCAGGCCCCGCTCTCCGGCGCCGCCGCCTCCACCACCACGCAGTCGCTGTCCATGACGTACCCGAAGAGCGCGGGCGCCCCCGTCTCCAGGGCCAGGGCGTTCATGCTCCCGACGTCGGCGCCGCTGCTCGGGTACTCCCACACCTGCCACCCGCCGGGCGCCTCCGCCCGCAGGGTCATCCCCTCGGCGCCCGCCAGCGCGTCCAGCTCCGCCAGCGGCCGCTCCCCGCGGCCCACGACGAAGTACCCCCAGTACCCCATTCCGGTTCCCCCTGGCTGTTAGGTACGGCTCGGGCCGAATACACCACAGTCGCACGGGGGTTCGCAGCCGTATCGGCCAATCCGGGGCTCAGTCCAGCCGGTCGGCGAGCGCCCTGAACTCGGCCCACGACAGTTCCGGCTCACCCGCGTCCCACAGCTTCTGCACCGTCGCCCGCAGCGGCATCCGGATCCCGGCCGCGACCTGGTCCTGTGTCTGCGAGTTCGCGAGGTCGCACCACACGGCGAAGGAACCGCCGAGGATCTGGTCGTCGTACTTGGCCGGCACGGGCGCCGTGCCCCGCAGGACGCGCGGCGTCCACTGTTCGTAGATCCGCTGACCCGTCGGATAGACGAAGGTCTGCGGCTCCCCGAGCACGTAGTAGAGGAACTCGTCGTTGTAGTTGATGACCTTCCGACCCGTGCTCAGATACTCCTCGGGCAGCCGGGCGCCGATCTCCTTGCCCGTCCAGTACGCCACCTGGATGTCCTTGTCCGGCTGGACGGAGGTGTCCCGGAAGAACCCGTCGTTCCACGCACGGGGGGTGCGGTCGTGGGCGCGGACGGTGTCGGCGCGGTCGTTGAGCCATCCGGTGGCGAGGTCGGCGACGGTGGCGCCGGAGCCGTAGGCCTCCCGGGCGGCGGCGGCGAGCTGCGGGTAGGACGCCTGGGGGTCGGAGACGACCAGCGCCTGGTACTCGTCACCGCCGAGGTGCCACTGGTTGCCGGGGAAGAGGCCGACGTACTCGTTGAGCAGGTCGTCGACGATCTCGGCGGACTCGGGCTTGGAGATGTCGATGGCGCCCCGGGTCGCCACCCCGTTGACATTGCGCAGCTGAAGATCGGGGTGCGCGGCGATGACGGCGCCCAGATGCCCGGGCGAGTCGATCTCGGGCACGATCTGGATGTGCCGGCTCTGCGCCAGTTTGACGATCTTCTGGACCTGGGCCTTGGTCAGATGCTGCTGGGACACGATCTCGGGATGCGACTCGGACTCGATACGGAATCCCTGGTCGTCGGAGAAATGCAGCCCCAGCTGGTTGTACTTCAGGTCGCCGAGCTCCCGCACCCGGTCCTCGATCCAGTCCGCGGTGAAGTACTTGCGGGCCATGTCGAGCATGAACCCGCGCACCGGCTTGGCGGGCTCGTCCCGCACGACGCCCTCCGGCGCCGTACCCCCGTCATGGACCTCCTGCTTGAGCGTCCGGGTCCCGTAGAAGACCCCCGCCTCACCGG
This sequence comes from Streptomyces sp. NPDC111606, assembly GCF_055656945.1. Classification (NCBI taxonomy): domain Bacteria; kingdom Bacillati; phylum Actinomycetota; class Actinomycetes; order Kitasatosporales; family Streptomycetaceae; genus Streptomyces; species Streptomyces sp. NPDC111606. The sequence goes on along the minus strand of NZ_JBVKBY010000002.1, from coordinate 192,122 downwards.
GCCCGCTGATGGTCACCCGCCCGCCGCGCACGGTCATGGCGTACGACTCCGGGTCCGCACCCTCGTCGTCGTTCAGGGCCAGCCGCACGTCCCCGGCCCGCACGTCGTCCTTCTCGCCGGCGTACTTGAGCCCCAGCTCACCGGCGATGAGCCGGCCCTCGTCGGCCAGGCCCGCATCGCTCACGACGACCCGCTCGCCCTGCGCGGGACGCCAGCCGGGCCCGCGGGCGGCGGTGTGGGAGGTCACGGCCGGGATGGTGCGGGGGGCCTTCGAGAGCGGGTACGACCGGGTGGGCGAAGGAGTCGGGGTCGTCGCCCCTCTCGAGGCGGCCTCGCCGGTCCCCGGCCCCGACCGCCGCTGCTCCGACTGCGCCGACGATCCGTCGTCGCCGGTGGCCAGGAGTCCGAGGCTCACCCCGGCCCCGACCGTCACGACGACCACGGCGACGATCAGCACCCACGTCTGCTTCAGCGTCCTCCTGGCCGATGCCCGGCGCCTGTGTTTGTGCTGGCTCACATGGCCAACGTAGGCCCTATGGACTCAGCCCGCCGTCCGGCCGCCGTCCAGCGAGCGTTCCGAAACTCTCCCGTTCGACTGAAATTCGGGCATCCGTCGGACACCTCACGTCCACACTCGGTAACGTGGCGCCACTCCTCCCCCAAAATCTCCTGTCGAAACCACGTGACGCCCACACACCTTCCTGGCCGAGTCGCCATACCGTCGCTGCCCGAGCAGACCCGCACTCCACCGTCCCCGGACGCGCTGGAGGCGTTCAACGCTGCCCCTGCCGACGCGGTCCGGCGCGTCCTCCTGACCTGCCTGCACAGCCCCCGCTGGGCCGACCGCCTCACCGACCACCGCCCGTACCCCGACGTCGAGTCCCTGCTGGCCGCGTCCGACGAGGCGGCCTACGACCTGGCTCCGGGCGATCTGGCGCAGGCCCTGGCAGGAGAAACGTTGCCGGTGCTGCCGGAGGGTGTGTACGGGGCGGCCCATACGGCACTCAGCGCCGCGCATGCCGCATACGAGGCCAAATTCGGCCACGCGTTCGTGATCTGCGTGGACAACCTGTCGCCGACCCAGGCCCTGGACCAGGCACTGGCGGGAATCCGGTCACGTTTGACGAACGATCCTGAGGAGGAACGCGTCGTCGCGGCGGAGGAATTGCGCCGCCTGGCGAAGGGGCGGTTGCTCGATTCCCTCAGGGGCGCGGGGCTGTAGTCGATGCGCGACCACGGCCGCGCGGGCGCGCGACCAGCGTCAACGGCGCCACACCCGATGGATAACCGAACATTCCATCGCATTGGCCGCCAATACCCCATCCGCGTGCCACTTTGATCACATACGCAGCCCCCCGCTCAGCTGCGCGGCGCCACGTGGATACGATGCTGAGGGCCGGTGGACCGTACCCGGCCGGGCCCGACCGACAGCACAAGCCGGCGCGGCCCCAATCCCCGCTCCCGGAGGAACTTCCGTGCCGGCTGGAACGCTGTACCGCGGCCGGGAAGGAATGTGGTCCTGGGTGGCTCACCGAGTCACCGGCGTCCTCATTTTCTTCTTCCTGTTCGTTCACGTGCTGGACACCGCTCTCGTGCGTGTCTCCCCCGAGGACTACGACAAGGTCGTAGCCACGTACAAGACGCCGATCGTCGCGCTGCTGGAGTACGGCCTCGTCGCCGCCATCCTGTTCCACGCGCTCAACGGCCTGCGTGTCATCGCTGTCGACTTCTGGTCGAAGGGCCCGCGCTACCAGAAGCAGATGCTCTGGTCCGTCGTCGGCCTGTGGGTCGTGCTGATGCTCGGGGCGATCTACCCCGTCCTCGGCCACGCCGCTCGTGAACTGTTCGGGAGCTGACGCGCATGTCCACCACTGAGAAGACCGCCACCGGTATCGGCCCGGTCGAGGGCGAGTCCCTCTACAACGTCGACAACCCGGCCCCCTACATCGAGGCACCGCGCCAGCGCACCAAGAAGACCCCGAAGTCCACGCGGGGCAACTTCGAGATGGCCGCCTGGCTCTTCATGCGCCTGTCCGGCGTCGTGCTGGTCGTCCTGGTCATCGGCCACCTGCTGATCCAGCTCGTGCTGGACGGCGGCGTGTCCAAGATCGGCTTCGCGTTCGTCGCGGGCCGCTGGGCGTCCCCGTTCTGGCAGGTCTGGGACCTGCTGATGCTCTGGCTCGCGATGCTGCACGGCGCCAACGGCCTGCGCACGGTCATCAACGACTACGCGGAGCGCGCGAACACCCGGCTGTGGCTGAAGGGCCTGCTCTACACCGCCACGGTGTTCACCATCCTGCTGGGCACGCTGGTGATCTTCACCTTCGACCCGAACATCCGCTAGGCACGGGGCTGAGGAACCACCATGAAGATCCACAAGTACGACACCGTCATCGTCGGCGCCGGTGGCGCGGGCATGCGCGCGGCCATCGAGTCCACGAAGCGCAGCCGCACCGCCGTGCTGACCAAGCTGTACCCCACCCGCTCCCACACGGGCGCCGCGCAGGGCGGCATGGCCGCAGCGCTCGCCAACGTGGAGGAGGACAACTGGGAGTGGCACACCTTCGACACGGTCAAGGGCGGTGACTACCTGGTCGACCAGGACGCCGCCGAGATCCTGGCGAAGGAGGCCATCGACTCGGTCCTCGACCTGGAGAAGATGGGCCTGCCGTTCAACCGCACCCCGAACGGCACCATCGACCAGCGCCGCTTCGGCGGTCACAGCCGCAACCACGGCGAGGCCCCGGTCCGCCGGTCCTGCTACGCGGCCGACCGCACCGGCCACATGATCCTCCAGACGCTGTACCAGAACTGCGTCAAGGAGGGCGTGGAGTTCTTCAACGAGTTCTACGTCCTCGACCAGCTGATCACCGAGGTGGACGGCGTCAAGAGGTCCGCCGGCGTGGTCGCCTACGAACTGGCGACCGGCGAGATCCACATCTTCCAGGCGAAGGCCGTGATCTACGCGTCCGGCGGCACCGGCAAGTTCTTCAAGGTGACGTCGAACGCGCACACGCTGACCGGTGACGGCCAGGCGGCCGTGTACCGCCGGGGTCTGCCGCTGGAGGACATGGAGTTCTTCCAGTTCCACCCGACCGGCATCTGGCGCATGGGCATCCTGCTGACGGAGGGCGCCCGCGGTGAGGGCGGCATCCTCCGCAACAAGGACGGCGAGCGCTTCATGGAGAAGTACGCGCCGGTCATGAAGGACCTCGCGTCCCGTGACGTCGTCTCGCGCTCCATCTACACGGAGATCCGCGAGGGCCGTGGCTGCGGTCCCGAGGGCGACCACGTCTACCTGGACCTCACGCACCTCCCGCCGGAGCAGCTGGACGCGAAGCTGCCCGACATCACGGAGTTCGCGCGCACCTACCTCGGTATCGAGCCGTACACGGACCCGATCCCGATCCAGCCCACCGCGCACTACGCCATGGGCGGCATCCCGACGAACGTCGAGGGTGAGGTCCTGCTCGACAACACGACGGTGGTCCCGGGCCTGTACGCGGCCGGCGAGGTCGCCTGCGTGTCCGTCCACGGCGCGAACCGGCTGGGCACGAACAGCCTCCTGGACATCAACGTGTTCGGCCGCCGGGCCGGCATCGCGGCCGCGGAGTACAGCCAGAAGGCGGACTTCGTGGAGCTGCCGGAGAACCCCTCGGAGCTGGTGATCGACCAGGTCGAGCGCCTGCGCACCTCCACCGGCACCGAGCGCGTGGCCACGCTCCGCAAGGAGCTGCAGGAGACCATGGACGCCAACGTCATGGTGTTCCGCACCGAGCAGACGATCAAGACGGCGGTCGAGAAGATCGCGGAGCTGCGCGAGCGCTACAAGAACGTCTCGATCCAGGACAAGGGCAAGCGGTTCAACACGGACCTGCTGGAGGCCATCGAGCTCGGCAACCTCCTGGACCTCGCCGAGGTCATGGCGGTTTCGGCCCTGGCCCGCAAGGAGTCCCGCGGCGGTCACTACCGCGAGGACTACCCGAACCGCGACGACGTCAACTTCATGCGCCACACCATGGCGTACCGCGAGGTCGGCGACGACGGCACGGAGTCCATTCGTCTCGACTACAAGCCGGTCGTCCAGACCCGCTACCAGCCGATGGAGCGTAAGTACTGATGGCAACCCCCGTTATGGACAAGGTCGAGGCGGAGTCCACGGCCTCCCCGTACATCACGGTCACGTTCCGGGTCCGCCGCTTCAACCCGGAAGTCTCCGCTGAGGCCGTGTGGGAAGACTTCGAGCTGGAGATCGACCCGAAGGAGCGCGTCCTCGACGGCCTCCACAAGATCAAGTGGGACGTCGACGGCACGCTGACCTTCCGCCGCTCCTGCGCCCACGGCATCTGCGGCTCGGACGCGATGCGGATCAACGGCAAGAACCGCCTTGCCTGCAAGACGCTGATCAAGGACATCAACCCCGAGAAGCCGATCACGGTCGAGCCCATCAAGGGCCTGACGGTCCTGAAGGACCTCGTGGTCGACATGGAGCCGTTCTTCCAGGCGTACCGCGACGTCATGCCCTTCCTCATCACGAAGGACACGAACGAGCCGACGCGCGAGCGCTTCCAGACGGCCGAGGACCGTGAGCGCTTCGACGACACGACGAAGTGCATCCTGTGCGCCGCCTGCACGTCCTCGTGCCCGGTCTTCTGGAACGACGGCCAGTACTTCGGCCCCGCCGCCATCGTCAACGCGCACCGCTTCATCTTCGACTCGCGCGACGAGGCCGGCGAGCAGCGCCTGGAGATCCTCAACGACAAGGACGGCGTGTGGCGCTGCCGCACGACGTTCAACTGCACGGACGCCTGCCCGCGCGGCATCGAGGTCACGAAGGCGATCGCGGAGGTCAAGAAGGCGCTGATCACTCGGCGCTTCTGACCCTCCCAGGTCCACATCAGGGCCCCGTTTCCGTCACTTCGGGAACGGGGCCCTGTGGTGTTCGGGTATGCACGGCGGAACACGCTGCGCCGCGCCCGTGCGCCCTTTACAGCAGCTCGTGACCCCAGTGGCCGTCGGCCATCTCGGCGAACGCGAGCGACTCGGTCATCAGCCACCCACCAGCGGTACAAGCTTCAGAAACGTGATCTCCGGGCCCAGCCCGAGCTCGATCTCGTCGTCGAGGTCGGTGACCTGGCGGTCGCCGACGAGCACGAGGAATCCGTTGCCGGCGAAGGCCTTGAGCGCCTGGTCGGTCCGGGTCTCGGGGTCCATCCGGCGGCGGGTGCGCACCGCATAGCCGTTCAGCACGCGCTCCACGTCCCTTGGCTGCACGAGCCCTTGGAAGACCTCCGGCGTGCGCGCGTTGTACTCGGCGACCTCCTGGAACACCCGGCGCCGGATCAACTCGCGCACGGTGAGCCGCTCCTCGGCGATCTCGAGCCCCCAGCCGTCGCTGCGGCCCCCGCTGGTCGTCTCGTCGACGAACGTCACGATTCCCATGACGACGACGGTACGAGTCACCACTGACAATCACCGGTTCTCGCCGATCATCGCCTTACCCTGACGGTATGTCAGATGACGAGTCGTACGAACTGCTCGGGTTCGACAACGTGCTGCTGCCGGTCGGTGACCTCGCCGAGGCCCTCGCGTTCTACGAGCGCGCCGGGTTCGCGGTCGGGTTCCGGCTCGACGAGGCCGGGATCGCGGGGCTGAAGGTCGGCGGCGAGACGCCCGGGATCCTGCTGCGCACCGAGGAAGGACTGACGTACCGGCCACCACCCTGGCCCTCCGCGCGCGTATGGCTGGAGGTGCCGGACGCGCGTGCGGCGGCGCGGGCGTTGTGCGACGTGGGCATCGTGCTGCTCGACGAGCCGGCCTCGGTGGCCACCGGCTGGACGGTCGAGATCGCCGATCCCTGGGGGAACGTCGTCGGGTTCACGGACTACTCCAAACGACCGATGCTCGGGCGCCGCCCCTGACCGAAGTCACGGCGGGCAGCGCCCTGCCGTGGTGCGTGACGCAGGCCTCACGCTATTGAGTTGAACACGTTCAAAGACAGCTCTAAAGTCATCACTGTCAGCTTTTTGAACGTGTTCAAGGAGGGGGAGGCGTCATGGACCGCACGGTCATCGCCTATGTCATCTACCTGGTCGTCAGCATCGCCCTGACCATCTGGGTGGCCCGCACTCTCAGCCGCAACGGACGGATCTTCCTCGCCGACGTGCTGCGCGGGAACGAGAAGCTCGCCGACGCCGTGAACCACCTGCTGGTGGTCGGCTTCTACCTCGTCAACCTCGGCTTCGTCGCCCTGTACCTGAGCGACGACGACACCGTCGTGGACGTTCGCGGGGTCTTCGAGGCCCTGTCGACCAAGCTCGGCGTGGTGCTGCTGGTGCTCGGCGTGATGCACCTGGGCAACGTCTACGTGCTCAACAAGATCCGGCGGCGCAGTGTCATGGAGCGGGAGCAGACGCCGCCGGTCGCGCCGCAGGACTGGGTCGCTCCGACAGCCGGGGCGTGAGCGGATGCCCGGCGAGGCGACGAGCGGGACGGACGCCATGACGGACCGCGTCGCGACCGACACGCCCAGGTCTCAGGTCCGCCGCCTGACCGTCCTCTACGACGCCCAGTGCTCCCTGTGCACCTTCCTGCACGACTGGCTCGTACGGCAGCCCCAGCTGGTGCCGCTGGACTTCGTGGCCGCCGGGTCCGACGAGGCACGGCGGCGCTACCCCGGGCTCGACCACAGCGCCACCCTCGCCGAGATCACCGTCGTCGGCGACGCGGGGCAGGTCTACCGGGGCGGCGCCGCCTGGATCGTCACCCTGTGGGCCCTGCGCGAGCACCGGCCGCTCGCACATCGCCTCAGTACTCCGTCGGGGGCACGGCTCGCCAAGGGAGCCGTGCTCGCCGCCGCCAAGTGGCGAGGGGCGCAGTGGGACGGGACAGGCCGGGGCGGGCGGAGTTACCGGCGTCCGGACGGATGGGCGTACGACACGAGCCGGGGCTGGACGTACGAGCCGCCGGGCTGTGAGAGCGGCACCTGCGCCACGCGGTGAGGCGGGTGCCGAGCGGACCCAACTCGTCCTGAACGGCACGTTTTGGGACACCGGTTTGGCATGCACCCTTCCAAAACCGTCCCGAGGTTGGCACGCTGCCCCCGGTTCACCACTCCGCACTCGCACCGACTGTCTGTCGTCCGCCGGGCGGCGCCCCACCCGGTCGCCCGGTCCCCCCATCGCAGAAGGAGTACGCGTGAGAGGCATACCCCGCGTCACCCGCATACCCCGCCCCCTCCTCGGCGCTCTGGTCGGCGTCACCGCGCTGCTCACCGCCGGCGCCCTCGCCACACCCGCGGGCGCCGCGCCGAGGTCCGACAACCCGACCGGTGTCAGCTCGGTCTCGGCCGGCGCGCAGCAGCAGGCCCGTGAGTTCTGGACATCGGAACGGATGCGCGCGGCCACCCCGCTCGACCTGGTGACCGTGAACGGGCACTACGACGGCGGCTCGGCGCCCCTCAAGGGCAAGGCGACCACCATCGCGCCCAGCGCCCCGGTCAACAGCACCGGATCGGACATCGGTGTGCTGGCCTTCCCGAACGGCGGCGGCCAGTGGACCGGCGGTGGAGCGATCGTGTCCACCGCGGGCCGCGTGTTCTTCTCGTACCAGGGCCGTACGGCGTCCTGCTCAGGCAACGCCGTCACCAGCGCCAACAAGAGCACCGTGATCACGGCGGGCCACTGCGTGAAGCTGGAGGGCGCCTGGCACACCAACTGGGTCTTCGTGCCCGGCTACCACGACGGACAGGCCCCCCATGGCCGCTGGACCGCGTCGAAGACCCTGTCCACCCCGCAGTGGACGGCAAGCGAGGACATTAACTACGACGTCGGCGCGGCGGTCGTCGCCCCGCTGGACGGCAAACTGCTGACGGACGTCGTCGGCGGACAGGGGCTGGCCTTCAACACCGGCTACAACCTGCCCATGTACGCGTTCGGCTTCCCGGCCGCGGCCCCGTACAACGGCGAGAAGTTCATCTACTGCAGCGGCAACACCAACCGGGACTTCCTGCTGTCGAACGACCACGGCATGAACTGCAACATGACCGGCGGCTCCAGTGGCGGCCCCTGGTTCACACAGTTCAACGAGGCCACCGGTACCGGCCTGCTGTCCTCGGTGAACAGCTTCAAGTACAACTTCCTGCCGAACCGGATGTACGGCCCGTACTTCGGCGCCGACGCCCAGAACCTCTACCAGGCGGCACAGGCCTCCTGACCGGCGGCCGAAACGCCACTCGTTAGGCTCTCTTTCCGTGTCCTCGAAGAACGACAGCCCTGAACAGGGCGATGCGCCCAGCAAGTCCGAGCAGACCCGTGCGCTCATCCTGGAGACGGCCATGCGGCTGTTCCAGGAGCGCGGCTACGACAAGACGACGATGCGGGCGATCGCCCAGGAGGCCGGGGTCTCCGTCGGCAACGCGTACTACTACTTCGCGGGCAAGGAACACCTGATCCAGGGCTTCTACGACCGGATCGCCGGCGAGCACCGAGCGGCGATCCGGGACGTCCTGGCCCGCGAGACCGACCTGGAGACTCGGCTCGCGGGCGTGCTGAAGGTGTGGCTGGACATCGCCACGCCGTACCACGAGTTCGCGGTGCAGTTCTTCAAGAACGCCGCCGATCCCGACAGCCCGCTCAGCCCCTTCTCCGCCGAGTCGGAGCACGCGCGCGAAGAGGCCATCGCCATCCACCGGCAGGTGCTCGCGGGCTCCGCGAAGACGAAGGTGCCCGAGGACCTCCGGGACGTACTGCCCGAGATGATGTGGCTCGGCCAGATGGGGCTCGTCCTGTACTGGATCTTCGACCGGACCGAGGGGCGCGAGCGCAGCTATCGGCTGGCCGAGCGGTCCGCCCGGCTGACCGCCCGGGGTGTGGCGCTGGCGCGGTTCCGGGTGCTGCGGCCGCTGGTGCGCGACGTGCACGAGCTGTTCACGGACTTCCTGCCCGGGATGACGAACGCGCTGCCGGACCCGGCGAAGGGCCGGACGAAGGACAGGACGAAAGGCAAAGAGGCGCCCGTCGAGGACGAGCGCCCCTGAAGCCTCCTGCCGCGCCGGTCAGTTGACGCCGCCCCCGCGCGGTGCGGCGTCCACCTCTCCCTCGGCCAGCTCGACGTCGTGCACGAGCGGCCCGTCCGCCACGACGACCTGCCCCGCGCGCGACCCGTAAGACGGGGCGGTCGTCGCCAGCAGATACGTCCCCGGCGCCGGCACGGACACGATGTACGAGCCGTCCGCGAGCGACGTCACCCGGTCCACCTGACGCCCGCCCTTCGTCAGCAGCGTCACCGCGGCGCCGTCGACCGGCTCACCGTCGGCCGTGCGGACGTACCCGTGCACGACCGAGGTCCGGCCCGCCCCGGCCGGCTCCTCCTCGCCCGCCGGCGCGACCGGCTCCTCCTTCGGCTCGACCGCCAGGTGCGGCAGCCGCTTCTCCATCCAGTCCGGCAGCCACCAGTTGGACTTGCCGAGCAGGTGCATCGCGGCCGGCACCAGGGCCGTACGCAGGATGAACGCGTCCAGGGCGACGGCGGCCGCGAGGCCGATGCCCGCCATCGCGCCCTCCATGTCGCCGCTCAGCACGAACGCGCTGAACACACAGATCATGATCAGGGCGGCCGAGTTGATGACCCGGCTGGTCTCCGCGAGGCCGACGCGCACCGCGCGCGCGTTGTCCTTCGTGTGCACCCACTCCTCGTGCATACGGCTCACCAGGAACACCTGATAGTCCATGGAGAGACCGAACAGCAGGGACAGCATGATGACCGGCAGGAACGACGTGATCGGCCCCTCCTTGCCGACACCGATCAGCTCGGTGCCCCAGCCCCACTGGAAGATCGCCACCAGGACGCCGAAGGACGCCGCCGCGGCGATGAGGTTCATCAGGGCGGCCGTCAGGGGCACCACCAGCGAGCGGAAGGCCACCATCAGCAGCAGGAAGCCGAGCGCGATGATCGTCGCGACGAAGTACGGCAGGCGATCGCCGGTCACCGAGGCGAAGTCCTTGAAGACCGCCGTCACTCCGCCGACATGGGCCTCGGCCCCGGACTTCGGGATCACGTCGTCGCGCAGCCGGTCGATCAGCCGGTCCGTCTGCTCGGACTGGGGTGAGGTGGTCGGTACGACCTGGATGACCGTGACGCCGTTCGCGGGCGGGACGGCGGCCACCTGGGCGACGCCCTCGGTCGATCGGATGCCGTCGACCAGGCCGGCGGGGGCGTTGCCGTCGACGACCACCTGGAGCGGGCCGTTGACGCCGGGCCCGAAGCCCTCGGCGAGCAGGTCGTAGGCCTGCCGGGTCGTGGTCGAGTCCTGGTGGTTGCCCTGGTCGGTGGCGCCCAGGCGGAGCGACAGCACCGGGATCGCGAGGACCGCCATGACGACGACGGCCAGCGCCGCGAGCCGACGCGGGCTCTTCTGAACGTACGCCGACCAGCGCGCCGCGAGGCCGCTCGCCTCCTCCGGCTCCGGTCCCGCCGCGGCGAGCCGACGCCGCTGCCGGCGGCTGAGGACCCGCATGCCGAGCAGGCCGAGAAGGGCCGGCAGCAGGGTGATCGCCGCCAACACGCTCAGGACGACCGTCAGGGAGGTCGCGACGACCACGCCGTCCAGGAACCGCATGTTCATCACCAGCATGCCGGCGAGCGCGATGCAGACCGTGCCGCCCGCGAACAGCACCGCACGCCCGGAGGTGTTGAGGGCCGTCACCGCCGACTCCTCCGGCTTCATCCCGCGCAGGATGCCGCGGCGGTGCCGGGTGACGATGAACAGGGCGTAGTCGATGCCGACGCCGAGTCCGATCAACGAGCCGAGCAGCGGGGCCACTTCGGGCACATCCGTGACATGGCTGAGCAGCATCGTCCCGATCAGGCCGGTGCCGACGCCCGCGATCGCCACGATGATCGGCAGCAGCATCGCGAAGAGCGAGCCGAACGCCAGGAACAGCACGACCGCGGCGGCCAGGATGCCGACCGCCTCCGCCGTGCCCTGCGGCGGCTCCTGGGTGCGGGCGATCGCCTGGCCGCCCAGCTCGACCTGGAGTCCGTCGCGTTCGGCGGCCTGCGCCGTGTCGACGACGTCCTCGATCAGCTCCTTGGGGATGGCGTTCGCCTGCTCGGTGAAGGTGATCTGGGCGTACGCGATCCGCCCGTCCCGGCTGATCTGCGCGGCTCCCTGTGCCGCGTACGGGTCGGTGACCTCACCGACCCCCTTCATCCGCCCGATCTCCTCCAGCGCGGGCTCGATCCGGGACCGTACGGACTCGTCCCGGACGGACGCCCCGCCGTCTCCGTCCACCTTCCACACCACCGTGTCGGTGTCGCCCGCGCGCTCCGGGAAGGCCTTCTCCATCAGGTCGTACGCGGTGGTGGAGTCCGTGTTCGGGAGGGAGAAGACGTTCGCGTAGTTCGTACCCGCGGCCGAACTCGCCGCTCCCAGGCCGAACAGTGCCCCCAACCACAGCAACAGGACCACCAGCCGGTGCCGATAGCACCACCGTGCCAATGCCGCCACGCTCAACGCTCCTTATTCGGTTCGGTCGGTCCCCCAGGTCCTGGGCAACAGGATTGGCGGCGGCACGCGCGCGTGACAGGCGATGGCCATGACTCTCAAGGAACTCCAAAGCGGCCGGCCACCCGACTGTCAGTGGCGCCGCCGATACTGGGGGCATGACGACGGCTTCCGGCACCGTGCTGATCGTGGAGGACGAGGAGAGCATCGCGGACGTCCTCGCGATCGCCCTGCGCTACCACCGCTTCGAGGTCATGACCGCGGGCTCGGTCCGCGAGGCGCTCACGCTGGTCGAGCGCACCAGCCCCGACGCGGCGCTGCTCGACGTCATGCTCCCGGACGGGGACGGCCGGGCGCTCGGGCGTGAACTGCGCGAGCGGCGCCCCGACCTGGCGCTCGTCTTCCTCACCGCGCGCGACTCCCCCGCCGAGATCGTCGGTGCCCTCGGTTTCGGCGACGACTACATCACCAAGCCGTTCAACATCGACGAGGTCATAGCCCGCGTCACGGCGGTCCTGCGCCGCACCCGCCCTGCCGACGTCCTCCCGCAGCGACCGCCCCTGCGGTACGGCGACCTGGAGCTGGACGAGACGACGTACTCGGTCCACCGCGCGGGCCGCACCGTCGAACTCACCCCGACCGAGTACGCCCTGCTGCGCTTCCTGGTGCGCAACGGCGGCCGGATCGTGCCCAAGGAGCAACTCCTGCGCCACGTCTGGCAGTACGAGCACACGCCGCCCGAGTCGACCGTCGTGGAGACCTACATCAGCTATCTGCGGCGCAAGCTGGACACCTTGGGACCGCCGGTGATCACCACTCGGCGGGGCGTCGGGTACGGGCTGGCATGAGGCTCGCCGGGATCCTCGACGTCTGCCGCCGGCGCGGCATCCACTCGCTGCGCGGGAAGCTGACGCTGGCGAACGTCGCGCTGCTGGCCGTCGGCATCGTCGTGGCGACCGCGGTCAGCCTGATGACCGCGCGGTTCTACCTGCTCGACAAGGTGGACACCGAACTCCAGGGGGCGCGGACCGCACTGCAGAACGCCGGGTTCACCCTGCGGCAGATCGAGTCGCTGAGCGAACTGGGCATCGCGCTGGACAGGTTCAACGGCGGCGGAGCCACGGACACCGATCCGCTGCCGAGCCCGAGCATGGTGTACGTCGCGGTCGGCTCCGGCGGGAAGCCGGTGGCCCTGGGCCCCTTGCAGCCGACGCCCCGGCAGCACGCCCTCGCCGCCGCCGCGAAGAACCCGGTCGACTTCGCCGCCGACGAGGAGCCACGGGACGTACGGGTCGAGGGTGACCGCCACCGGATGGTCGGCGCACGGCTGTCGGACGGCACCGTCGTGCTGATCGCCATGCCGACCGAGGGCCTGCACGAGGGCATGGGCAAGGCACTGCGGATGGACCTCGCCGTCGGCGCCCTGCTGCTGGCCCTGCTCGGCTGTCTGACCATGTTCAGCGTCCGCCGCCGGATGCGCCCGCTGGAGGACATGGTGGAGACCTCGTCGGCGATCGCCGAGGGCGATCTGACCCGGCGCGTCCCCTCCAGCCGCGACCCGACCCTGGAGGTCGAACAGCTCCGGGTCGCCCTCAACTCCATGCTCCACCAGGTCGAGTCGGCCTACCGCACGCGCGAGCGCAGCACGGCACAGCTGCGCCGCTTCGTCGGTGACGCCTCGCACGAACTGCGCACGCCGCTGTCCGCGATACGCGGCTACCTCCAGCTGTACGACAAAGGGATGCTCACCGACCCGGCCGAGCGCAGACGGGCCTGGGACCGGATGAACGGCGAGGTCGACCGCATGGGGCGCCTCGTCGACGAGCTGCTCACCCTCGCCCGCCTCGACCAGCGGCCCGAACTGCGCTTCCGTAACGTCGACTTGAGCCGACTCGTGCGCGAGGCCGCCGAGGACCTGCGAGTGCAGCAACCCGAGCGGCCCATCACCGTCGACGCCGACGGCACACTGCTCGTGCACGCCGACGAGTCGGGGCTGCGGCAGGTGCTGGGCAACCTGCTGAGCAACGTCCGCACGCACACGCCCGCCGATGTGCCGGTGCGGCTGGGCGTGGAGCGGACGGACGGGGTCGTACGGCTATGTGTCGCGGACAAGGGGCCGGGGCTGTGCGAGGAGGACGCGGCACGCGTCTTCGACCGGTTCTTCCGGACCGGCGGGGGCGCGGGCAGCGGACTGGGGATGGCGATCGTGCAGGGGGTGGTGGAGGCGCACTGCGGGGAGGTGGCGGTGCGGACAGCGCAGGATGACGGGCTGGCGGTGACGGTGACGCTGCCGTCGCGGTGACAGGCGCGCATCCACGCCCGCGTCCACGCGCGCCTTTACGCTCGTAAAGCCTGCCGGTTCTCATGGGTTGGCGTCGGCGAGGACGAGTGCCCACACCGTCTTCCCGTGCCGCCCCCGGCTCCACACTCCCCACGCCGAGGCCAGGTTCTCCACGAGATGCAGGCCGCGGCCGGTCTCCTCCGACTCCCCCACCGACCTCAGGCGCGGGGCGAGTTGTCCCTCGTCCGACACTTCGATCAGACAGGATCCGTCGGCGAGTGCGGTCACGGCGACCTCGAACTCGCGCTCCAGCAGCGGGCCGTGGCGTACGACGTTGGTGGCCAGCTCGGAGACGAGCAGCACGGCGTCCTCCAGCGCCGGATCCCTGGGCCCGTGCCCCCAGTCGGCCAGGTGGTTTTGGACCCGGCGCCGGGCGAGACCTACCGACGCCGGATGCCGGGGCAGCCGGAAGGCGTTGCGTCTCAGCACGTTTGCTCCTCACCCCGCGCACACCTTCGACACATGGTGCAGCGCCGAGCGGTCCCCTGGCATCACCGGGCGAATGTCAAGGCCGCGAGATCGCGTCAGATCCGGGTGAGACGTCAGATCCAGGTGAGGCTCCAGAGACGGAAGAGGCCGGTACCGTCCGACAGATACTGACCACCACCGACGTCCTCGCTGGTGACCACGTACTCCTTGGCCTGCCACAGCGGGATCACCGGGACGTCGCGGGCGACGGCCTCCTGCAACGAGCGGAAGTCCTTCGTGGCCTCGCTGCGGTCGGCGTACTGCTGGCTGGCCGTGATCAGCCGGTCGACGGCCTTGTCGCTGTAACCGGTGTTCATGGTGCTCTTGGTGCCGACGAGCGGTCCACCGTAGGTGTCCGGGTCGGGGAAGTCGGCGACCCAGCCGACGGCGTACGCGTCGAGCTTTCCGCTCGCCCAGCGCTTCTGGAAGTCGGTCCACTCGTAGCCCTTGACCGTCACCTTGAACAGCCCGCTCGCCTCCAGCTGCCGTTTGATCTCCGCGGCCTCCTCGGCGGTCGCGGCGCCCCGACCGGTGGCGTAGCCGTAGGTGAAACGGACGGGCAGGCTGACGCCGGCTTCGTCGAGCAGGGCGCGCGCCTTGGTCGGGCTCAGGTTGGGGTAGCTGTCGAAGAACGAGGTGGTGTGGCCGGTGATGCCCGTCGGGATCAGCGAGAACAGCGGGTCGACGGTCCCCTTGTAGACCGTGGCCGCCAGCCGCTCGCGGTCGATCAGCCAGGCCAGGGCCTGCCGGACCCGGACGTCGTGCAGGGGTGAGCCCGTGCGGGTGTTGAAGTACAGATTGCGGGTCTCGGAGCTGTCGGCCTCGGAGACGCGCTGGTCCGGGTCCGCGGAGTTCAGACCGGCGAGGACCTCGGGCGGCAGTGTGCGGGTGGCCACGTCGATCCGCTTCGCCTTCCACGCGCCGTCGAGGGCGTCCGCGTCGGAGAAGTAGCGCAGTTCGACGGGGCGTCCGGTTTCCTTCAGGGCGCCCCTGTAGAGGGAGTTGGGCGCGAGGACGGCCTTGCTGTCCTTCGTATACGCGGTCAGGGTGTACGGGCCGGTGCCGTCGACAGCGTTGTCGGTGCGCAGCGCGTCGGCCGGATACTTCTCGCGGTCGACGATCGCGCCCGCCCCGGTGGCCACCTTCAGCGGGAACGTGGCATCGGGCGACGACAGTTGGAACGTCACGGTACGGCCGCTGGCGCTCACCGAGCCGAGGGTGTCCAGCAAAGAGGACGGGCCGACGTCCGACTTGATCCGCTTGACCCGGTCGAACGAGTACTTGACGTCCTGCGCGGTCATGGCGCGCCCGCTCGGGAAGGTGAGTCCCTCGCGCAGCTCGCAGCGGTACATACTCAGGTTGCTGCCGACGAACTCGCAGCTCTGAGCCGCGTCCGGCACGGGTGTGACGCCGCCCGGCTCGAAGGTCAGCAATGACTGGAAGACGTTGTTGAACAGCGCCCAGGAGCCGGCGTCATAGGCGCCGGCCGGGTCGAGCGACGTGACGGCGTCCGTCGTGCCGACCGTGATGGTCCTGTTCTCGTCCCGCTGCGACGGCAACAGCTGCCAGCCGCCCACTCCCACGGCCGCCAGCACGAGCAGCGTCGCGAGAATCCGCATGCGAACCGAACGCATGGGTGTGCCCTCTCCCCGGCCCTCTACGAGCCCCGCATGAGCAGTGAATTGCGCCGCATCCCCTTGGCGGCGCGCACACCCAATCACACGTGTTTCAGCAGGGGGAAGAGGATTCTGGTGACATGGGAAAGAACTTACCTACGGGCGTTTCGGCCGTGTTTCACAGGTGATCCGTAGTTCATTCACAGTCAGGGTGAGGCGAGTTGGGCGGGCCTTGCGCCGACCGGGCAGCAGGCGTCGTCAGGCCTGACGGGACGTCAGCTCGATCACCGTGATGTCCGACGGAGCGCCCACGCGCGTCGGAGGGCCCCAGGCGCCCGCGCCGCGGCTGACGTACAGCTGGGTGTCGCCGTACCGCTCCAGGCCGGCCAGGGTCGGGTTCGCCAGCTCCGCGACGAGATTGCCCGGCCAGAGCTGGCCGCCATGGGTGTGGCCGGAGAGCTGGAGGTCGACGCCGTGGTCGACGGCGTCGTGGATCTGGATCGGCTGGTGGGCGAGGAGCACGCACGCGCGTGCCGTGTCCCGGTCGCCGAGGGCCTTGGCGAAGTCGGGACCCTGGCCCTCGCTCTCGCCCGCGACGTCGTTGACGCCGGCCAGGTCGAAGTGGGGCAGTTCCGCTCGGGCGTTCTCCAGGGGGCGCAGGCCCAGGCGGCGTACCTCCTCGACCCACTGCTCGGCGCCCGAGAAGTACTCGTGGTTGCCGGTGACGAAGAACGCGCCATGTCTCGCCCGGAGCCCGGCGAGCGGGGCCGCGGCCGGGCCGAGGTCCTTCACGCTGCCGTCCACCAGGTCGCCGACCACCGCGATCATGTCGGGCTGCGTGCCGTTGATCGTGTCGACGACCTTCTGCGCGAAACCGCGGCCCAGGACCGGGCCCAGGTGGACGTCGCTGACGACGGCGATCCGGTAACCGTGCGCCGCGCGCGGGAGCTTGGCCAGCGGGACGGTGACCCGCTTCACCTTGGGGCCGCGCAGCACGCCGTACGAGCCGTAACCGACGGTCCCCACGGCAGCCGCGGCGGCGGCCCCGGCGACGACTCTGGAGACGAAGAGGCGGCGGGTGGGGGTGGCCAGGGGGCGGGACGGGGCTGTGGGGTCGGGGGCGGGGTCGGTCACGGACGCCGGGGACCGGTCGGTCGCAGTCGCCGGGGCAGATCCGTTCGCGGACGCCGGGATCGGGTCCGTCACGGACGCCGGGGACGGGCTGGGGGTGGGGGCCGGAGACGGGTCGGTCGTGAGCGCTGAGGCCGCGCCGGCCTTGGTCGCCGCGGTAAGGCCCGTCGAGGGCGCCGCGGTCGGGCCTGCCGTAGGGGCCGTCGCCGAGCCGGCCGTGGGCGCCATGGTGGCACCCGCGGTAGGTGCCCCGGTCGGGACGGTCGTGGGCGCCGGGTCAGGGGCGGCCGGACGCGTCGGCGCCGGGCCGGACGCGTGGGTGAGGGTCCGGCGGTCGGCGGTCCCGGTGTCGGGTGACGTGGCCGGCGTCACACCCTCCGGCACGGGCTCGGGCTCCCCCGTGCCCGCCCGCCGCTCGAGCCACCGTCGCAGCAGGGGTCGTACGACCTCACCCGCCAGCACACCCAGCATCAGGTACATCGACAGGGCCAGCCACAGGAAGCCCGGCCAGGCCAGGACCTGCTGGAGCCAGAAAGGTGCGCCCGAGCGCTCGGCGACGAGGCCCCCGATCGTCAGCGCCCAGCCACCGGCGATGACCACCACGCCCGCGCGGCGGACGAACCCGGGGCCGCGGGTCGTGTCGCGGAACAGGCGGCGCCACAGCCACCAGTTGCCCACCACCAGGACGGACAGCACCAGCAGTGCGACAAGCGCGAAGACGATGACCACGCCGACGTTCCCTTTCCGTTGCGTGCTGAGTGAACGCCCGGCGCGATGGCCGAGTTCCTATGACGTCCGGCGCAGTGCGCGCACTCCACGCAACCCGATGACCCCGACGCCCGTCCCCAATACGAAGGAGACGACGGCGAGCAGCAGATGCACCCAGAAGTAGGCCGTCGGGTGACCGTCGTCGAACGCGAGCCCGCTGCTGTCCTTGATCAGGTTTTTGACGAAAGTGACCCAGATGACCCAGCTCCACACCCCGAAGGCGAGCAGGAACCAGGAGACGGGGCGGCTGAGCTTCATGCGTTCAGTATCGCCGCCGCGTGTCCGGCCGTCCGGGCGGGGTGGGGACAGAAGCGGGACTTCCATGGGAACGGCATGTACGTTCTCGCTCGTGTCCGCACCCAAGAAGACCACCGGGCGAGCCCTGCTGGTCACTTCAGCCGTCGTGTCGTCCCTCGCGCTGACCGCGCCAGTCTCCTACGCGGCTCCGAAGCCGTCACCGAGTACGAGCCCCTCGGCCACTCCCCCGGCGAACATGTCGAGCGTGGGCGGCGAGCGGCTGGGACAGGCCGGCACCCAGGTGAACCTCGCGGGCGGTGTCCCCGTGCTGCCCAAGGACCTGACCGCCCGCTCCTGGGTCGTCGCCGACGCCGAGTCCGGCGATGTGCTCGCCGCGCACAACGCGCACTGGCGGCTGCCGCCCGCGAGCACCATGAAGATGCTGTTCGCCGACACGCTGCTGCCGAAGTTCCCGAAGACCATGGAGCACGAGGTCGTCCCGTCCGACCTGGCGGACGTCGGGTCCGGCTCCAGCATGGTCGGGATAAAGGAGGGCGAGAAGTACAGCGTCCACGACCTGTGGCTCGGGGTCTTCCTGCGCTCCGGCAACGACGCCGTGCACGTGCTGTCGAAGATGAACGACGGAATCGACAACACCGTCAAGGAGATGAACGAGCACGCCGAGGAGCTGCAGGCCCTCGACACGCACGCGGTGTCCCCTGATGGCTACGACGCTCCGGGCCAGGTCTCGTCGGCGTACGACCTGACGCTGATCGCCCGCTCCGGACTGCAGAAGAAGGACTTCCGGGAGTACTGCTCGACCGTCAGCGCCAAGTTCCCGGGCGAGACGAAGAAGAACAAGAAGGGCAAGTCCGTCCGGGGGACCTTCGAGATCCAGAACACCAACCGACTCCTCAGCGGCGACTCCGACATCTCCGTCTACCAGGGCATCGCGGGTGTCAAGAACGGCAACACCACGAACGCCGGCTCCACCTTCACCGGCGTCGCCGAGCGCGACGGCAAGGTGCTGCTCGTCACCGTCATGAACCCGGAGAAGAGCGAGCACAACGAGGTCTACAAGGAGACCGCGAGGCTCTTCGACTGGGGCTTCCAGGCGGCCGGCAAGGTGCAGCCGGTGGGTGAGCTGGTGCCGCCGAAGAGCGCGGCGCAGGCCACCGCCCAGCCGGGTGCGAACGACTCCGGGGAGGCCGGTGGCGCCGGGGACGCCGAGAAGTCCTCGAAGCCGGCGGTGGGAGCCTCGGCCGCGGACGGCTCGAGCGGCGTCGGCGTCGCGCTCGGGATCACCGGCGGGGCGCTGGTGCTGCTCGCGGCGGGCGCGTTCCTGATCAACCGCCGGTGGCCGCTGCCCGACCTGGTGCGGCGTCGGGGCCGTTCCTGACCTCGGGCTCGGGCTCACTCTTCCCGGGCTCATCCGTCTCGGGCTCGCTGGGGCTGTCGGACTCGTCGGCGAGCTCGACCTCCTTGCTCTGCGTCGCCGTCCAGGCGGCGCAGAACACCACCAGCTTCGAGGTGAAGTTGATCCACAGCAGCAGGGCCACGGGCACGCCGAACGCGCCGTACATGCTCTTCGTGGCCACGCCCTGCATATAGCCGCTCAGCAGCAGCTTCAGCAGTTCGAACCCGATCGCGCCGATCAGTGCGGCCACCATCAGCCGGCGGCGCGGCGGTTCGACGCCGGGCAGCAGGGTCAGCACGTACAGCAGGAGCAGGAAGTTGGCGAGTACGGCGACCAGGAACGCGGCGGTCTGCAGCAGGATCCCGCCCCAGCCGCCCTCGTCGATGCCCAGCTGCCGGGTGATCCAGCCGACCAGGGCGGAGGCGACCGTGGAGGCCGCGATCGTCACGAGCAAGGCGCCGCCGAAGCCGAGGAGGACGCCCGCGTCCTTCGCCCTGCGCAGGACGGGGTTCTCCTCCTCGTCGGGCAGCTCCCACACCGCGCGCAGGCACTCGCGCGTGGCGGTGACCCAGCCGATGCCGGTGAACAGCAGGGCGGCACCGGCGATGAGGCCGATGGTGCCGGCGTTCTGCACCAGCGCGTCGATGTTGAGCTGGTCGGCGATGCCGGGCACCTGGTCGGCGATCTTGTCCTCGAGCTTGTCCTGCTGCTCCGTGCTCAGCGTCGCGGCAGCGATCGCCGCGGCCACGGTGAGCAGCGGAAACAGCGCCACGAAGCTGGTGAACGTCATCGCGGCGGCCAGCCGTGTCCACTTCACCCGGTCCATGCGCTCGTACGACCGCCACGCGTGCGTGGTCATCAGCCAGGTCGCCGCGGACCCGACGACGGGGAGCTTCTTCAGCCAGTCCATGATCCGACTCTGCCCTCCCTCCGGAAGACCAATGTGCGAGTGCCCCAAAACCGCAGGACCGTAGCCAGCACCATCCCGATTCCCGCTCCGGAGACGGTGTCCGCACGCTGGGAGGTGAAGCCGAGCCCGTAGTGGCTCACGGTGAGACACAGCAGCTGTACGGCCGCCCCGGCGATGTTCACCACGAGGAAGAGGGCGTAGGGGCGCAGGCCCGTCGGCTGGGTGTGGCGGTAGGTGCCGAGGGCGTTCCCGGCGTACGCGACCGTGCAGGCGGCGACGAAGGAGAGGGCCTTGGCGGTGAGGGGGCCGTGGGCGGCCGGGCCTCGCAGCCAGGTGAAGAGGGCGAGGTCGACGGCGTAGGCGAGCAGGCCGACAGTGGCGAAGCCGAGGAGTTCACGCCGGTCACCCCACACGCGCGTACCCCGCGCCGCGTCCCCGCGCTCGCACACACGCGTGCCGCCCCCTCGCCCCTGCTCCCGCACACGTGGGCCATCCCCCTCGCCTCCGCCCTCCCACGCACGCGAGCCCTCCCCGTCAATTCCGCCCTCCCTCACATGCGTACAGCCCCTCTCACTCCCGTCGTGCCACGCACGCGTGGCGATCACTTCACCCCGGCCCCGACACACGCGCGTGCCTACCAATTGGCCACGGCCAACCCGTACATGGCCAGCCACACCATGCCGATGAGGGCGAGCGCGCGGTCGCGCAGGACGACGTCCTCGGGTTCGCCCGCGGTGCCGCGGTCGGCGAAGACGGCGTAGCGCAGGATGGCGAGGATGAAGGCGACCACGGACAGCTGGCGCCAGGGCAGCACGCTCGTGTGCGGGACGCCGCCCTCCTCCAGGGCCCACAAGCAGTAGGCGAGGACGGCGACCCCTGCCGCCAGCTGCCAGACGAAGCGCAGGTAGCCGGTCGTGTACTCGGTGAGCAACGCGCGCGTGGCGCCCGCTTTCCCGGCCATCTGCACGGCCTCGGAGTAGCGCTTGGCCGACACCATGAACAGCGCCCCGAACCCGGTCGTGATCAGGAACCAGCGCGACAGCGGGATGCCGAGCGCGAGCCCGCCGATCACCGCCCGCATCAGGAATCCGGTCGTGACGACGGCGAGATCGACGACCAGGACGTGCTTGAGGCTGACGCAGTACGCCAGTTGCATGCCGATGTACGCCGCCAGCAGGGCCACGACGGCCGGTGAGGTCAACCAGGCCGCGGCGGCAGGCGCGAGGGCGGCCAGGGCGCCTCCGACGGCGTAGGCGACCGGCACGGGGACCAGCCCGGCGGCGACCGGCCGGTGGCGCTTGGTGGGGTGCGCGCGGTCCGCCTCGGCGTCGCGGGCGTCGTTGATCAGGTAGACGGCGGCGGCACTGGCGGTGAAGAGGACGAAGACGAGCGCGAGTTGGGTCAGGGCATGGGTCGAGAAGAGCCGACCGGCGGCAGCCGGAGCGGCGATGACCAGAACGTTCTTGATCCACTGCTTGGGGCGTGCGGTCCTGAGCAGGCCTTTCAGCAGCGCGCGGGGGCCGCCTTTGCGGGGTGGTGGCACGGCTCGTCGCGGGGGCGTGCGCTGCTCGTGGAGCGCAGCCTGTCTGATGCGCGCGGCGCTCGTCAGGTGCGCGGTCTCAGGCACGGGCGCCCCCTGCGCTCATCCAGCGCGACCCGGCGCGCGCCGTGAGCGCCCCGAGCGCCACGCCTGCCGCCACATCCGAGGGGTAGTGCACACCGACGACCAGGCGCGACACGCACATCGCTGCGGCGAGCGGCACGATCGTGTGCGCGCCGAGCGCGCCGTAGGCGACGGCGGCAGCCGCCGCGGAGGCCGCGTGGGAGCTGGGGAAGGAGTGCCGGCCGAGGGTGCGCACCAGGGGCTCGACATGCGCGGGGCGCGGGCGGCGCACCACCCTCTTCACACCCATGCTGACGAGGTGCGCACCCGCGGTGAGCGCCGTACCGCGCAGCCATGCGCCGCGACGCCCACCGTCCAGGGCGGCACCCGCGACGCCGACCGCCAGCCACAGCGCGCCGTGCTCGCCCGCCCGGGAGAGGACACGAGCGGCGGCGGCGACCCGTGGGTCACGGCCGCGGGCATGGAGTGCGGAAAGGGTTCGGCGGTCCGCGCCCCGAAGGCTCCGCTGATCGATGTCGTCGAGGTGGTCCATGTGGACTCACTGTTCACGCCCACAGAGCCAGAATTACGGCAATATTGAGCGACATCCCATTAATCACCCATTTCGGGGAGAAGCTGGATGTTTCAGAAGTAATCCCTCAGATGCGGGCGCTACGGTCGCCGACATGCCTGCCGACACCGTCTCCGTCACGGGGTGGGGCCGCACCGCCCCCACCACAGCCCGTCTGATCCGCCCCAGGACGTACGAGGAGGCGGCGGCCGCCGTCCGGGGCTGCGGGGCGCGTGGCGGCATCCCGAGGGGCCTGGGGCGGGCGTACGGGGACGCGGCGCAGAACGCCGGGGGTGCCGTGTTCGACATGACCGGCCTGGACCGCATCCACGCGATCGACGCCGACGGCGGCACCGTGGCCTGCGACGCGGGTGTCTCCCTGCACCGGCTGATGGAGGTGCTGCTCCCGCTCGGCTGGTTCGTGCCGGTGACGCCCGGCACCCGCTATGTGACGGTCGGCGGCGCCGTCGGGGCCGACATCCACGGCAAGAACCACCACGTGTCGGGCGCGTTCTCCCGTCACGTCCTGTCGCTGGAACTCCTCACCGCCGACGGCGAGATCCGTACCGTCCGCCGAGGCACGCCCCTCTTCGACGCGACCACCGGCGGCATGGGCCTGACCGGCGTGATCCTGACGGCCACGCTCCAACTCCAGCCGGTGCAGACCTCGCTGATGTCGGTCGACACGGAACGCGCGCGGGACCTCGACGACCTCATGGCACGCCTGGCGACCGGCGACGACCACTACCGCTACTCAGTAGCGTGGATCGACCTGCTGGCACGCGGCGCGGCCCTGGGGCGCGCGGTGCTCACGCGCGGCGGCCATGCGCCCCTGGAGGCGCTGCGCGAAGGCACACGCGCGTGGAAGGACCCGCTCGCCTTCCGCCCCGCCCGCCTGCCGGCCGCGCCCGCGTTCCTGCCGGGAGGACTGCTCAACCGCCGTACCGTGGGCTGGTTCAACGAGCTCTGGTACCGCAAGGCCCCACACGCGCGTACCGGCGAACTGCAGCGGCTCTCCGCCTTCTTCCACCCGCTGGACGGCGTCCCGCACTGGAACCGGATCTACGGCCGGGACGGCTTCGTGCAGTACCAGTTCGTCGTCGGACACGGCCAGGAGGAGACGCTGCGCCGGATCGTGCGGCGCATCTCCGAGCACCGCTGCCCGTCCTTCCTGGCCGTCCTCAAACGCTTCGGGGAAGCCGACCCCGGCTGGCTCTCCTTCCCCGCGCCGGGCTGGACCCTGGCCCTGGACATCCCAGCCCGCCTGCCCGGCCTCGCCACCCTCCTCGACACGCTGGACGAGGAAGTGGCCGCGGCGGGCGGGCGTGTGTACCTCGCCAAGGACTCCCGGCTGCGGCCCGAGTTGCTCGCCGCGATGTACCCCCGCCTGGACGCCTTCCGCGCGCTGCGCGCGGAAGTGGACCCGCGCGGGGTGTTCGTCTCGGACCTGGCCCGCCGCCTGGGCCTGTAGCACCGGCCAACGGACCTCTCGCACCGTCAACCCCTCATCTCTCGGACCCTCAGATCCCTAGGAGCTGTCGTGAAGGACGCCTTCGGCCTCCCCCAGTCCCTGCTCGTCCTCGGCGGTACGTCCGAGATCGCGCTGGCCACCGCACGCCGCCTGATCGCGCGCCGCACCCGCACGGTCTGGCTGGCGGGCCGCCCGTCACCCGCCCTGGAGCAGTCCGCGGCCGATCTGCGCATTCTGGGAGCCGACGTGCACACGGTGGCTTTCGACGCCCTCGACCCCGAGTCCCACGAGACGGCGCTCGGCAAGGTCTTCGCGGAGGGCGACATCGACATGGTGCTGCTCGCCTTCGGGATCCTCGGCGACCAGGCCCACGACGAGCGCGAGCCGCTGAGCGCGGTGCGGGTCGCCCAGACCAACTACACGGGCGCCGTGTCGGCGACCCTGGTCACCGCGAGCGCCCTCCAGAGCCAGGGCCACGGCTCCCTGGTGGTCCTCTCCTCGGTCGCCGGCGAACGGGCCCGGCGCGCCAACTTCATCTACGGCTCCAGCAAGGCCGGCCTCGACTCCTTCACCCAGGGCCTGGGCGACGCCCTGCACGGCACCGGCGTCCACGTCATGATCGTCCGCCCCGGATTCGTACGCTCCAAGATGACCGCCGACCTGGAGGAAACCCCGCTCGCGACCACCCCGGAGGCCGTCGCCACGGCCATCGAAGTAGGCCTCCGGCGCCGCTCGGAGACGGTATGGGTCCCGGGCGCGCTCAGGCTGGTGATGTCAGCGCTACGGCACATGCCCCGAGCGATGTTCCGCCGCCTGCCGATCTAGATCCCGCTGGTGGGGCGCCCCGACTCCACAACGCCCCGCGCGACGCACTCGTCGCCATGGTGCCGCCCACCCGGCTGCCCCCTGTGGCGCAAGACTGGGGCGCCGCATCAACGCCGCGCCCCCACAACCCCCAGGGGCGCGGGGAACTGCGCACCCAGCCACAACAAACCCGCAGCCGACCAACAACCGGTCCCGGCACCACCAGCGAAGCCAAGTGGGGCGCCGCATCAACGCCGCGCCCCCACAACCCCCCAGGGGCGCGGGGAACTGCGCACCCAGCCACAACAAACCCGCAGCCGACCAACCACCGCCCCCGCCTCACCAGCGGAGCTACCCCGCCGGGATCGACCCACGTTCCACCGAGCCCGCCTGCGGCGGCACCACCGAGCCGCCGAAGGCGAAGTCCTTCAGCCTGCGCCACACACCGTCGGCGCCCTGCTCATAGAGGGCGAAGCCGTTGCACGACCACGCGGCCTGGTAGTCGGCCAGCTCCTCGAAGGCACGGTCCATCGAGGCCTCGTCGATGCCGTGCGCGACGGTGACATGCGGGTGGTACGGGAACTGCAGTTCGCGGGCGACCGGCCCGGAGGCGTGGCGGATCTGCTTCTGCAGCCAGGTGCAGGCAGCGGCGCCCTCGACGACCTGGACGAAGACGACCGGCGAGAGGGGCCGGAAGGTGCCGGTGCCGGACAGCCGCATCGGGAAGGGACGGCCCGCCGCCGCGACCTCGACGAGATGCGCCTCGATCGCGGGCAGCAGCGAGGCGTCGACCTCTGTCGGCGGCAGCAGTGTGACGTGCGTGGGGATGCCGTGAGCCGCGGCGTCGCCGAAGCCCGCGCGCCGCTCCTGGAGCAGGCTGCCGTGAGGCTCCGGGACCGCGATCGACACGCCGATCGTTACGGTCCCCACGTCGTCTCCTGTCGTCTGTCGGTGAGCTCGCATCGCGAGGCTCGTCCTGTTGTGAGCTCGTGCCCTGTTGGTGAGCGTGAGCGGCCGCTGGTGCGGCCACTTGGCTATCGACTGTACGGCCACGGCAGTGCTGCGGGCAGGCGCAACCGTAGTGATGTGCAGCGCTGTGCGGTGGTACGGCCGTATTCCGGCCGCCTGCCGTGGTGCGGGCTCAGTGCTTGGCGGGCAGGAAGCCCACCTTGTCGTACGCCTGGGAGAGCGTCTCCGCGGCGACGGCACGCGCCTTCTCCGCACCCTTGGCCAGGATCGAGTCCAGCGTCTCCGGGTCGTCCAGATACTGCTGGGTGCGCTCCCGGAACGGCGTCACGAACTCGACCATGACCTCGGCGAGGTCCGTCTTGAGCGCACCGTAGCCCTTGCCGTCGTACTTCTGCTCCAGTTCCGCGATTCCCGCCCCGGTGAGGGTCGAGTAGATCGTGAGCAGGTTGCTGATGCCCGGCTTGTTCGCGACGTCGTAGCGGATGACGGTGTCGGTGTCGGTGACCGCGCTCTTGACCTTCTTGGCGGTGGCCTTGGGCTCGTCGAGCAGGTTGATGAGGCCCTTCGGCGTGGACGCCGACTTGCTCATCTTGATCGACGGGTCCTGAAGGTCGTAGATCTTCGCCGTCTCCTTGAGGATGTACGGCTTCGGGACGGTGAAGGTCTGGCCGAAGCGGCCGTTGAAGCGCTCGGCGAGGTCGCGGGTGAGCTCGATGTGCTGGCGCTGGTCCTCGCCGACCGGGACCTCGTTGGCCTGGTACAGCAGGATGTCCGCGACCTGCAGGATCGGGTACGTGAACAGGCCGACCGACGCCCGGTCCGCGCCCTGCTTGGCGGACTTGTCCTTGAACTGGGTCATGCGGGAGGCCTCGCCGAAGCCGGTGAGGCAGTTCATGACCCAGGCGAGCTGGGCGTGCTCGGGGACGTGGCTCTGGACGAAGAGCGTGCAGCGCTCGGGGTCGAGGCCGGCGGCAAGGAGCTGCGCGGCGGCGAGCCGGGTGTTGGCACGCAGGTCCGCGGGGTCCTGCGGGAGCGTGATCGCGTGCAGGTCGACGACCATGTAGAACGCGTCGTGGCTCTCCTGCAGGGCCACCCACTGGCGGACGGCGCCGAGGTAGTTGCCGAGGTGGAACGAGCCTGCGGTGGGCTGGATTCCGGAGAGCACGCGGGGTCGATCAGAGGCCATGCTCACCATTCTCTCAGGTGTCGGGGGCCGATCCGGAACGGCACGGAAACAGATCTGACACGGGTGGGAACCGATCCGGTCCGGGCGGTGTACCAAGAATGTGAGAACGCGGGAGGGGGGCCGCATCGTCGATGAGGCCGCGGTGATCGCACGCGTACGCGCCGGAGAGCCGGAGGCGTATGCGCAGCTGGTGCGGGCCCATACGGGCATCGCGCTCAGGGCGGCCGCCGCGCTCGGGGCGGGGGCGGACGCGGAGGACGTGGTGCAGCAGGCCTTCGTGAAGGCGTACTGCTCGCTGGGCCGCTTCAAGGACGGCTCGGCGTTCAAGCCATGGCTGCTCGCGATCGTGGCCAATGAGACGAGGAACACAGTGCGCACGGCGGCCCGCCAGCGCTCGCTCGCCGGGCGTGAGGCGGCGTTCGTGGAGGCGGAGCCGCTGATACCGGAGTCGGCGGACCCGGCGGTGGCCGCGCTGGAGATAGAGCGTCGTGCCGCGCTGCAGTCCGCCCTGGAGAAGCTGAGCGAGGAGCATCGCCTGGTCGTGACCTACCGCTATCTCCTGGAGATGGACGAGTCCGAGACGGCCCAGGCGCTGGGCTGGCCCAGGGGCACGGTGAAATCCCGGCTGAACCGCGCGCTGCGGAAGCTGGGGCGGTTGCTGCCCGATTTTCAGCCTCGGGAAGGGGGTGATGAGCATGGGTGACGGACGCAAGCCCTACGACAGCGACGGTCAGGGGGCGTACGAGGGTGAGGGCGACGGACGACCTGCGTACGGGCGTGACGGCGCCGGTCGGGGCGGTCGGGGATCCGGCAGCACGGGCACTGGTGATCGCGGCCGACGCGACGCCGCCGCAGGGCTGCCCGAGGAGCTGCGGGCACTCGGGCGTTCGCTGGACGCGCCGGGCGCGGCAGACGGCGCCGAGACGATGGTCGAGCGGGTGCTGGGGCAGATACTCGCCGAGCGCGTACCGGTTCCGGCGGCCGAGCGACCGGGCGCCACCGAACGGCTGCGAGCGCTGCGGCGCTGGACGCGGGTGCGGTGGCGTTCGCTGACCGCGGCGCTGTGCGGCCTGCTGGCGGTGCTCGTGCTCACGCCCCCGGTGCGGGCTGCGGTGTTCGACTGGTTCGACTTCGCCGGGGTCGAGGTGCGGTACGACCCGTCGGCGGTCCCCCCGCCCGGTGCCGAGGTCCCCGGCTGCGGCCGCTCGGTGTCGCTCGCCGAGGCGGAGCGCCGGGCCGGGTTCGAGCCACCGGTGCCGGAGGAGCTCGGCATGCCGTACGCGGTCGCGGTGACGGGTGAGCCGCGGGGACGGATCGTGGTGAGCCTGTGCTGGCGCGAGGACGGGCGCCCGATACGGCTGGACGTGCGGCGCGCGAGCCTGGACGTCGGCTTCGCCAAGACGGTGCGCGAACCGCCGGAATGGATCTCCCTGGGCACCGACACCTCGACCAGCGGCACGACCGATCCGGCCCTGTGGTTCGCCCGACCGCACCTGCTGACCTTCTGGCTCGTCGACGCGAGCGGCCGGCGCTATGCCCAAGAGGAGCGGACGGCCGGGCCGACGTTGCTGTGGACCCACAAGGCCAGGGGCGAGGTCGTGACCCTGCGGCTGGAAGGCGTGGCCTCGAAGGACCGAGCGGTGGAGATCGCGCAGTCGCTCGAGAGGCCGGCCGAGGTGTCCTCGAATTAGGCGGACCGACCGTGGCCGGACCACCCACGGTCGGGACACAACCCGTTGCCGGGACCCAACCCGGGACCAACCCACGGCCGGGACCAACCCACGGTCGGGACGAGTCCATGGCTGGGGCCAAACCCATGGTCGGCACGAGCCCATGGTCGGGACGAAGGCATGAAGGAGCCGGTCCGGAAATAGTGGGCCGAGGGTGGGAACCCCGGCGGGTCGGGCGGTGTACCAGAAGTGACATGCGGCTCGGGGACGGGCCGTACGGGGATCGCTCGCTTGGGGGTTCGGATGTGGGGACATGAGGTCGGCCGCTTCGAAGGCCGGTTGCCGGGACAGGAGGCCGGCCGCTCGGGAGCTCGGTCGCTTGGGCGCGGGGGCGGCTGGAGGAGCAGGTGTCGTGAACTTACGGCCATGACCGGGGCGTTGGGTGCCACGCTCGCCCTGCTGCTGTGGGGTGCGGCTCCCGCCGCGGCCGGAGGATCGACAAGCGTCTTCCTGGCCTCACCGGAGAGCCAGGAGACGGCTTCGCTGTACTACTCGGACGAGGAGTACGGCGAGCTGGACCGGCTGCTCGGCCCCGGGGGCAGGGGCACGCGGGACAAGCCGCCCGAGGCCGACCTCATGGCGTCCCACCAGATCAGCGTCACGTGGATGGCCCATGACGTGACGCCGTGGCGCCTCGACCGGGTCTACGAGATGGACGACGGACGGAACGTCTGGATACACACAGCTGTGGGCCGTGACCAGCCGATGAACGGCACCTGGCATCGCGCCGAGCAGCCGGCCCAGCTGCGCACCCTGTTCAAGGACCTGGGCCTGATGAGCAAGACCTCGGCCGAGGGAAGCGCAGCAGCCGTCCCTCCGGAGTCGGAGGCATCCGGAGACGGCGAGGGCGCGCAGGACTCGTCCGGCATCGCGACCGACACCACGGACACCGCGACCGAGGCGCCGCTGGCCCAATCAACCGGGTCGGGTGACGGCACCGACTGGTGGTGGGCACTGCCGGGCGCGGCAGCCGGAGCGATGGTTGCGCTGGTCCTGCGGCCCTTTGCCACTCGGCTGCCTCTGACGCGCTTGCGCGGTGAACCGGGGCCCAGGCAGGAGCTGCGCGACGTGTGAGGACGGCCTGAGAGGCGGACCGCAGACCGGTGGGGACTGGGGGCCCTACCCGGCAAGGAACGGCTCGGCCGACGAGCGAACTGATGGGGCTGATGAGACGCGAGGGGGAGCAGTGGGGGCACCTGGCCGAGGGCGGAGAGGATGGAAAGGGTGGAGAGCAGCTGGCTGGGGCAAGGCAAGGCTCGCGCTGCTCGTCCCGATGTCGGCTGCGCTGGCCTTGTGCGGACCAGCGACGACCGCCGCGGCGGCCCCGGCGCAGGGGCGGGACGTTCCCGATGTGGCGGTGGTCGTCGCGGGTGGCATGGGACGGACGACGACTCTGCGCTCCGGCGAGTCGGCCTTCGCTCGCCTCTGGCAGCTGCTGCAGCCGACGTATGTCGGGACGGAGCGGGTGTCGGAGGAGTGGGTCGAAGGGCGTCATCCGTCGATGCGCATCACGGTGATCTGGGGACTGACCGGGGTCGGTGGCTGGCCTCGCACGCATCGGCCGCCGGGCGGAGACGTGGCCATCCAGCGGCAGGACCAGCTGTTCGTGGCCGGGGACGGCACGCCCTGGGTGCGGTCGGATCTCGCTCCCGACGTGGAGGACGACGACATCCGCTGGCACCGGGCCCCACGCTCCGTCTTCGAGCGGCTGGACCTGGCAGGACTCCTCGGCGAGACGGAGGACCAGTTCGTCGAAGCCTCTGACGCCGGGGAGCGGCCCGGCCTGGCAAAGACGGATGCCGGGTGGGCGGTGGCCGGGCTGGCTCTCGGGTTCGCGACCGGAGTGGGCGGCACGCTCCTGATACGCCGCGCGGCGACCCGGCCGGGAGCCGGACCGCCGCGGGAGGAACCACGCCATGAGTTGATCGACCTGGATCTCTGAGAACGCCAGGAAGATGCCCCAGAGGCGTCAGCCCAGGTCGATCTCCGGGTACAGCGGGAAGCCCGCCACGAGGTCGGTGGCGCGGTGGGAGATCTCGTCGGCGACCTTCGGGTCCAGGATGTGCTGAGCCTTGGAGGGGGCACCCTTGCTGGTGGTGCCGGGTTCGGTGGTGGTGAGGACACGGTCGATGAGGGCGGCGACCTCGTCCATCTCCGCGGTGCCCAGGCCACGGGTGGTCAGGGCGGGGGTGCCGATGCGGATGCCGGAGGTGTACCAGGCGCCGTTGGGGTCGGCCGGGATGGCGTTGCGGTTGGTGACGATGCCGGACTCGAGGAGCGCGGCCTCGGCCTGGCGGCCGGTGAGCCCGTAGGAGGAGGCGACGTCGATCAGGTTGAGGTGGTTGTCGGTGCCGCCGGTCACGAGGGTCGCGCCGCGGCGCATCAGGCCTTCGGCCAGCGCCCGGGAGTTGTCCACGATGCGCTGTGCGTAGTCGCGGAAGGACTCCTGGCGGGCCTCGGCCAGGGCGACGGCCTTGGCGGCCATGACATGCGGGAGCGGGCCGCCGAGGACCATCGGGCAGCCGCGGTCGACCTGGTCCTTGAGGGAGTCGTCGCACAGGACCATGCCGCCGCGCGGGCCGCGCAGCGACTTGTGGGTGGTGGTGGTGACGATCTGGGCGTGCGGGACCGGGTCGAAGTCGCCGGTGAGGACCTTGCCGGCGACGAGACCCGCGAAGTGGGCCATGTCGACCATGAGCGTGGCGCCGACCTCGTCGGCGATCTCTCGCATGATCCGGAAGTTCACGAGACGGGGGTAGGCGGAGTAGCCGGCGACGATGATCAGCGGCTTGAACTCGCGGGCGGAGGCACGCAGCGCCTCGTAGTCGATCAGGCCCGTGGTGGGGTCGGTGCCGTAGGAGCGCTGGTTGAACATCTTGCCGGAGATGTTCGGGCGGAAGCCGTGGGTGAGGTGGCCGCCGGCGTCCAGGGACATGCCGAGCATGCGCTGGTTGCCGAAGGCCTGGCGGAGCTCGGCCCAGTCTGCCTCGGTGAGGTCGTTGACCTGGCGGACGCCGGCCTTCTCCAGGGCGGGGGCCTCGACGCGGGCGGCGAGGACGGCCCAGAAGGCGACGAGGTTGGCGTCGATGCCGGAGTGGGGCTGGACGTAGGCGTGGCGTGCGCCGAAGAGCTCGCGGGCGTGTTCGGCGGCGAGGGACTCGACGGTGTCGACGTTGCGGCAGCCGGCGTAGAAGCGGCGGCCGACGGTGCCCTCGGCGTACTTGTCGCTGAACCAGTTGCCCATCGCCAGGAGGGTGGCCGGGGAGGCGTAGTTCTCGGAGGCGATCAGTTTGAGCATCTCGCGCTGGTCGGCGACCTCCTGGCCGATGGCGTCGGCCACGCGCGGCTCGACGGCGCGGATCACGTCGAGGGCGGAGCGGAAGGCGGTGGACTCGGTGGAAAGGGGCTCGGCTGACATGGGGACCTCCGGACGGCGTGTACAGCGTTCACGGTTCGGCCCAGGCGCACGGCACTCGGTACTGGACGACGAGGTCCAGTGGGCCGCTCCCCGATGGTCGGTCCCATCCCAGCGCGCCAGTCACGGCCCGTCGATCAGCCTACCGGGCGCGCCGATGGGGCATGGTCCCGCGTCCGCCATGCGAGCAACGATAGGAAGGGGCCGCAAAGCACTCGAACGGCCAGAAATGGACAGTGGCCACGAATCTCGTGACTGGCGGAGCGCGAGTCCTCGTGGCGGCGGAAACGGAGAGCCCCGTGAGTACGTCGAGCACCACCGAATCCCTGATCGCCGCGGTCGACGCGCACAGCGCCCACAACTACCACCCGCTGCCGGTCGTGGTGGCGACGGCGGACGGGGCGTGGATGACGGATGTGGAGGGGCGGCGGTATCTGGATCTGCTGGCCGGGTATTCGGCGCTCAACTTCGGGCACTGCAACCGGCGGATCCTGGATGCGGCGAAGGCGCAGCTGGAGCGGGTGACGCTGACGTCGCGGGCGTTTCATCACGACCTGTTCGCTGCGTTCTGCGAGCAGCTCGCCGAACTGTGCGGGATGGAGATGGTCCTGCCGATGAACACCGGGGCGGAGGCGGTGGAGACGGCGGTGAAGACCGCCCGGAAGTGGGGTTACCGGGTCAAGGGAGTGCCTGCGGAGATGGCGAAGGTCGTCGTCGCGGGCAACAACTTCCACGGCCGTACGACGACGATCATCAGCTTCTCCACCGACCTGGAGGCGCGGGCGGACTTCGGGCCGTACACGCCTGGCTTCGAGATCGTGCCGTACGGGGATCTGACGGCGATGCGGGAGGCGTTGACGGAGAACACGGTGGCGGTGCTGCTGGAGCCGATCCAGGGCGAGGCGGGGGTGCTCGTTCCGCCGGCTGGTTATCTGCCGGCGGTGCGGGAGCTGACGCGGGAGCGGAACGTGCTGTTCATGGCGGACGAGATCCAGTCGGGGCTGGGTCGCACGGGTCGGACGTTCGCGTGCGAGCACGAGGGGGTGGTGCCCGATGTGTATGTGCTCGGGAAGGCGCTCGGGGGCGGTGTCGTGCCGGTGTCGGCGGTGGTGTCGTCGGCCGATGTGCTGGGCGTGTTCCGGCCCGGGGAGCACGGGTCGACGTTCGGCGGGAATCCGCTGGCCTGTGCGGTGGCGCTGGAGGTGATCGCGATGCTGCGGACGGGCGAGTTCCAGGAGCGGGCGGCGCAACTCGGCGCGCATCTGCATCGGGAGCTGGGCCTGTTGGCCGGGACGGGGCGGGTGACGGCGGTGCGGGGACGCGGGCTGTGGGCGGGGATCGACATCGCCCGGATGTACGGCACGGGGCGGGAGGTGTCGGAGAAGTTGATGGACCGGGGTGTGCTGGTCAAGGACACCCATGGGTCGACGATCCGCGTCGCGCCGCCGCTGGTGATCGGGGAGGAGGATCTGGACTGGGGGCTGGCCCAGTTGCGGGGTGTGCTCGGGATGTAAACCGGCGCCGCCGGACGGCCGGCTTCAACTGTGTTCGGTGTGGTCGAGGATCGCATGGGCGAGAGGCTTGTGGAGCTCGGGCGGGAGGGCGTGGGCCATGCCGCGGAGCTCCACGAGGTTGGCACCGTGGATCGTCTGGGTCAGGTGGTGGGCGTGCGGGAGGGGGAAGACGGGTTCAGCGGGCGCTGAGACGACGAGGGTGGGCACGGTGGTCCGGGCGAGCTGCTCGGTGCGGAGCATGCCGG
Organism: Streptomyces sp. NPDC111606; assembly: GCF_055656945.1. Classification (NCBI taxonomy): domain Bacteria; kingdom Bacillati; phylum Actinomycetota; class Actinomycetes; order Kitasatosporales; family Streptomycetaceae; genus Streptomyces; species Streptomyces sp. NPDC111606. The sequence goes on along the minus strand of NZ_JBVKBY010000002.1, from coordinate 158,220 downwards.
AGGTGTCGGCGCGGGCGTGGGCGTCGCCGGGCCTGTGGTGGCCGGTGTGGGCGATGACCTTGCGTTCCAGGGTGCGGAAGTAGTCGTCGTCGAAGGGGAGTTGGTCGCCGGACAGTGCTCGCCAGTGTTCGACCCGCCGGTCCAGCTCGGCCTCCTGACCCTGGTCCGTCCACGGCTGGGACCACAGTTCGATGATGCGGGGGTCGACGCCGGGGAGTTCCTCCGGCGGGGTGCGGGTGCCGTCCGGGTGGAGGTACGGGGTGTCGCTGAGGGCACCGGTGCCGATCAGGGTCGCACTGCGCAGGCGGTCGGGGTGATCGGCGATCAGGAGCTGGGTGAGCATGCCGCCCAGCGACATACCGACGACATGGGCAGGTGCGACGCCAAGTCCGTCCAGGACCGCGAGGGCGTCGTCGGCGAGGGTTGTGAGGGGGTAGGGGTGGCTGTCGAATGCCCAGGTGGAGCGGCCGGTGTCGCGGTGGTCGTAGCGGATGACTCGGTGCTGGGCGGCGAGGAGGTCGACCAGCTCGTCCGGCCAGCCGCAGCCGGAGGCCTGTGCGCCCATGATCAGCAGGAGCGGGGGCGCGTCGGGGGCGCCGCGGTCTTCTGCCCAGAGATGGATGCCGGGTGCTGCGTCGATGACGTGTTCCATGTGACCCCCTTCGAAGCGCGAGACGATACGTACCGTATCGCAACTTCGCCGCTACCGCTGCCGCTGCCGGTCGGTCATGCCGTTCTCAGGCTCCTGGGCTTGGTGCGCCGGTCGGCGCTTTCAGAGGATCACGTGCGGGAGGAAGCGCGCGTACCCATCCGTGATCAGGCCGGACGACTCGCGGATGCCCAGGCCTGCCGATTCGCCCTCGACGACCCACGCGCCGAGGACGACGTGGTTGCCGTCGAAGGCAGGGAGGGGGGCCAACTGCTGGTAGCAGCAGGGCTCTTCGCGGACGGCCGGGTCGGCGCCGGTGGTGTTCGAGGACGTCGGCTCGTGCACGGTCACCCCGGCGCCCTCCCGGCCCAGCAGGGGCTTGGCGACGTAGCCCGTCGTCGTCGCCAGCTCCCGTGGCCCGTCGAGATGGGCGGGGAGCAGGTTCGGGTGGTCCGGGTAGAGCTCCCAGAGGATGGCGAGGAGGGCCTTGTTGCTGAGGAGCATCTTCCAGGCGGGCTCGATCCACAGCGTCGAGCCGGTGCCGCCGCCGTTGTCGAGGGTGCCGAGGACGTGGTCGGCGAAGCGGTCGGTGGTGAGCCACTCCCAGGGGTAGAGCTTGAAGCAGCTGCGGATGAAGCGCAGTCGGGTGTCGACGAAGCGGCCGGAGAGACGGTCCCAGCCGATCTCCTCCATGGAGATCCAGCCGGTGTCCAGCCCCGCCTGTTCCGCGGTCTCCTTCAGATAGGCGACGGTCATCATGTCCTCGCCGAGCTCGTCGGCGGAGGAGTACGCGAAGTACAGGGGGCTGCCGGGCGGGAGCAGGGCGGACTGTTTCTTCCAGGCGGCGATGAGGCGTTCGTGGAGGGAGTTCCACTGGTCGGCGCCGGGGAAGCGTTCCTCCATCCAGAACCACTGGGGCGAGGCGGCCTCGACGAGGGACGTGGGGGTGTCGGCGTTGTACTCCAGGAGCTTCGCCGGGCCGGTGCCGTCGTAGCGCAGGTCGAAGCGGCCGTAGACGGAGGGGAGTTCGGCGCGGCGGTGCCAGGCGTCGGTGACCGCGTGCACGACGCGCGGGTCGGTGATGCCGAGGTCGGCGAAGCGGTTCTCGGCGACGATGTGCTCGGCCGCCGTCAGGCACATGCGGTGGAGTTCCTCGACGACCTCCTCCAGCGCCTCGACCTCCTCCAGGGAGAAGACGTAGTAGGCGCTCTCGTCCCAGTACGGGCGCAGGGAGTTGTCGGGGTGGCGGGTGAGGGGATAGATGAGCCCCTGCTCCTCGACGGTCTGCTGCCAGCCGGGGCGGGGGGTGGTCGTGCGGCGCTCCATCGTCTACGGGTCCCGCTCAGCCGCCGCCGCTGCCCGAGCCCGAGCAGCCGAAGCCGCCGCGGTCGACGGCCTCGCTGCGGCTGAAGGTGCCGTAGTCGGCGCGGCTTCCGGAGACGTCGGCGTCGTAGTACCAGGCGGCGTCCGCGCTGCCGGTCTTCTTCTTGCCGCCCTTGCCGCTCTTGCCGTACGAGGTGCTCGACCCCGTGCCGGACTTGCAGTTCTTGTCCGCGACGACCTTGTAGCCCTCGTAGGTGTAGCTGTCGCGGTCGACACAGCGGCGGTCCGGGGCGGAGCTGCAGGAGGTGAGGGCCGCGGCTATGACTCCCATGCCGCCGAGGACGACAGTGCTGGAGCGCAGCCTGCGTCGTGTTTCCGCCATGTGTGTCTCCCCCGATGGTCCTGCTCCGACTCGTCCGGCGGACAGCCTAGAGATCGTTTCGTACGGGGCTGTCAGGGGGGCTGCCCATTCGATGCTCGCCTACAGTCGCTTTGTGCTGTTTGGGATGGTGTGTGCGCTGGGTGCGGCGGTCTGTTTCGGTACGGCCACCGTCCTGCAGGCGATGGCCGCGCGGGCGGCGAGTGCGCAGGGCGGCCGGGGCGGCGAGGCGGGGGTGCTGCTGCGGTCGCTTCGGCAGTGGCGGTATCTGGCCGGGCTGGCCTTGGACGGGCTGGGGTTCGTGCTGCAGGTCGTCGCCCTGCGGTCGCTTCCCATCTACGCCGTCGGGGCGGCGTTGGCGTCCAGTCTCGCGGTGACGGCGGTCGTCGCGGCGCGGTTGCTGCGGGTGCGGTTGCGGCGCAATGAGTGGGCCGCGGTGGGGGTGGTGTGCGCCGGGCTCGCGATGCTGGGGCTCGCTTCGGGGGCGGAGGGGGATCGGGAGGGGTCGGACGCGCTCAGGTTCGCGATGCTCGGGGTGGCCCTGGCGGTGCTGGGGGTCGGGCTGGCCGGTGGGCGGTTGCCGGAGCGGGGGCGGGGGTTGGTGCTGGGGTTGGCCGCGGGGTTCGGGTTCGGGGTGGTGGAGGTGGCGGTGCGGTTGATCGACTCGGTGGCGGTGCCGGAGCTGCTGGCCAACCCGGCCACGTATGCGCTGGTGTTGGGGGGCGGGGCGGCGTTTCTGGCATTGACGTCGGCGTTGCAGCGGGGGTCTGTGACGACTGCGACGGCGGCGTTGGTGATCGGGGAGACGATTGGGCCGGCGCTGGTGGGGGTGGTGTGGCTGGGGGATCGTACGCGGGAGGGGTTGGCCTGGCTGGCGGTGCTGGGGTTCGTGGTGTCGGTGGTGGGGGCGTTGGCGTTGGCGCGGTTCGGGGAGGCGCCGGTTGCCTCCGGCGGGGAGGGGGACGGGGAGGGGCGGGCTCGGGTGGCCGACTGAGTGGGGCCTCGTCCTCAGACGCCGGACGGGCTGCAATGCCCACGCCCCCTCACGGCAACACCCTCCCCAACGCCTCCAACGCCCCCGCCCACGCATGGTCCGGCGGCGTCCCGTATCCCACGACCAAGGCATCCAGCGGGGGCACCGTGGCCGACTCGTGGCGGTAGGCCGTCAGCCCGTGGAGGGCCAGACCCTGCCAGGTTGCTGCCTGGGTGACGGACTGTTCCGTGCCGGCTGGGAGGCGGAGGACGGCGTGGAGGCCCGCCGCGATGCCGGTGACCTGGAGGTGGGGGGCGTGGGTGGCGAGGGTGCGGACCAGGGCGTCTCTGCGGCGGCGGTAGCGCAGGCGGGCGGCGCGGACGTGGCGGTCGTAGGCGCCGGAGGTGAGGAACTCCGCGAGGGTCAGCTGGTCCGGGGTGCCGCAGGTGTCCACGCCGCCCTTCGCCTCCGTCACCTCCTCCAGCAAGGTCGGCGGCAACACCATCCAGCCCAGGCGCAGGCCCGGGGCGAGGGACTTGCTGGCCGTGCCGAGGTAGACGACGCGGTCGGGGTCCAGGCCCTGAAGTGCGCCGACGGGCTGGCGGTCGTAGCGGAACTCGCCGTCGTAGTCGTCCTCCAGGACCACACCGCCGGTGCGGCGCGCCCAGTCGACCACGGTCGCCCGGCGGTCGCGGTGCAGGGGCACGCCCATCGGGAACTGGTGGGCGGGGGTGAGGAGGACCGCGCCCTCGTCGCTCAACTGCCCAGGGTTCGTGCCCAGTTCGTCGAAGGGGAGCGGGGTCGTGGACAGGCCCGCCCTCGTCAGTTGCCTCCAGTGCGGTGGCAGGCCGTACGACTCCACGGCCACCGTCTTCAGCCCGCGTGCCCGTAGCACGGTGGCGAGCAGGTGCAGGCCGTGTGCGAAGCCGGCGCACACGACGATGTGGTCGGGGTCGGCGCGTACGCCGCGGGCTCGGGAGAGGTAGCCGGCGAGGGCGGTGCGCAACTCGGCACGGCCGCGCGGGTCGCCGTAGCCGAGGGCGTGGTTCGGGGCGGCGAGGAAGGCACGGCGGGCCGCCTTGAGCCACTCCGCGCGGGGGAAGGCGGAGAGGTCGGGGGTGCCGGGGACCAGGTCGTAGACGGGGCGGGGGCGCTCCGGACGGGGACCCGTGAAGGGGCGGGCGGGGGCGTGAGGTGGGGTGATGGCACGAGGCGCGGCGCCGGCGCCGGGCGCGGTGGGCCCGCCGGATGCCGGCCTGACGCCGGCCGCGGCCGTGGCGGCCGATGCCGTCACCCCGCCCCCTGGCGGGATCACTTCCCGGTCAGCCACCCTCGTGCCCGACCCCTGGCGGGCGGTGAGCCAGCCCTCCGCGACCAGTTCGGCGTAGGCCTCGGCGACCGTGTTGCGGGCGATGCCCAGGTCGGCGGCGAGGGAGCGGGAGGAGGGCAGGCGGGTGCCCGGGGCGAGGCGGCCGGTGCGGACCGCTTCGCGCAGAGCGCCTGTCAGGCCCCGCCGCAGGCCCCCACCCGCCGGTTCCAGGTGGAGGTCGACGCCCAAAGTGGCCCAGGGTTTCGGCATGGAAGTGGACCATACTCCTGGGCTGCTTCGCTCCTAGGGTCGAGATCATGACGACCACGGACACGACCTCGACCAGAACCTCCACCTCCACCTCCACCTCGACCATCGAGTACGCCCCCGAACGCCCCGCCCGGCTGCAGTGGGCCCAGCTCGCCCCCGCCGTCTACAAGGCGATGATCCGGCTCGACACCGCCGCCAAGCAGGGCCTCGACCACAGGCTGTACGAGCTGGTGAAGATCCGCGCGTCGCAGATCAACCACTGCGCGTTCTGCGTCGATATGCACAGCAAGGACGCGATCGCGGCGGGCGAGAGCGTCGAGCGGGTCGTCCAGCTCAGCGCCTGGGACGAGTCGCGGCACTTCTACACCGAGAAGGAGGTCGCGGCCCTGGAGCTGACCGAGGCGGTGACGGTCCTGACGGACGGCTTCGTGCCGGACGAGGTGTACGAGCGGGCCGCCAAGCACTTCGAGGAGGCCGAGCTGGCTCAGTTGATCTCGGCGATCGCGGTGATCAACGCATGGAACCGGTTCGGCGTGAGCTTCCGCATGGCCCCCGGCCACCACCAGCCCGCACAGCACGCGGGCGGGCACAAGTGACGGTCCGAACGGCCGGAACGGCCCGAACCGTCCGGACCCGGTCTCTCGACCCAGCGGTCGGGCAGGCCATGTCCTCCCTCAGCGCCACCGCCAAGAAGGGCCTCGGCGACCCCGCGCTCGCCGAGCTCGTCGTCATCCGGGCCTCACAGCTCAACCACTGCGCCTTCTGCCTGGACATGCACCTCACGATCGCCCGCAAGTACGGCGTGAGCGAGCGGCAGCTCGATCTGCTGGCCGCCTGGGAGGAGGCAGAGGACGTCTACGACGAACGGGAGCGGGCCGCGCTCGCGCTGACCGAGGCGGTCACGGTCCTCACGGACGGCTTCGTGCCCGACTATGTGTACGAGCGGGCCGCCAAGCACTTCGACGACTCCGAACTCGCCCATCTCATCGGGCTGGTCGTCGCCATCAACAACTGGAACCGGGTGATGGTCGCCCGCCGCATTCCACCAGGGGGATACCCGACGTGACCGAACGACGGACGGAAACCGTGAGCAAGGCCGACGCCTTACGCGCACTGCACCGGCGCCGCTCCCCCGGCGACCCGCTGGTCCTGCCCGGTCCCTGGGACGCCGCCAGCGCCCGCGTCTTCGTCGAGGCGGGGTTCCCGGCGCTCGCCACGCCGAGTGCAGGGGTCGCCGCCTCCCTCGGCCATGAGGACGGGCAGACCCCGGCCGACGAGATGTTCGCGGCGGTCGCGCGGATCGTACGGGCGGTCGACGTGCCGGTGTCGGCGGACATCGAGGGCGGGTACGGGATCGCGCCGAAGGAGCTGGTGGAACGGCTGCTGGAGACCGGGGCCGTGGGATGCAACCTGGAGGACTCCGAGGGCGGGGTCCTGAAGGATCCGCGCCGGCACGCCGAGTGGCTCGCCGAGGTGCGGCACGCCGCCGCCGACCGGCTCTTCGTCAACGCCAGGATCGACACGTTCATCCGGGCGCGCCAGGACGCCGACCCCAAGCGGGCCGCCGAACAGGCCATCGAGCGCGCCGCCCTGTACGTCGCCGCCGGCGCCGACTGCGTCTATCCGATCGGCGCCCCCGTGGACGTACTGCCACTGCTGCGGTCCGGCATCCAGGGGCCGGTCAATGTGCACGGCACCGTGACCGGCGGCCCCTCGCCCGCCGAACTCGGCGAACTCGGGGCCACCCGCATCACGTTCGGGCCGGGGCTCCACCGCACCGCCACTCAGGCGCTGCGCGGCATCGCCGCCGACCTCACCACATGAACGTCAGGACAGCCACGCCTTCCACGTGGACTCGTGGCTGTCCGCCCACTTCTTCGCCGCCTCCTCGGGCGACATCTTCTGGTCGGCGATCATCAGGGAGACCTCGTTCTGGTCCTCGGTCGTCCACTTGAACTTCTTCAGCAGGGCCGCCGCCTCGCCGCCGTTCTTCGAGAAGTCGGCGTTGAGGTACTTCTGCAGCGGGGTGTGCGGATAGGCGCAGGCGACCTTCTCCGGGTCCGCGTCGCAGCCCTCCTTGTACGCCGGCAGCTTCACCTCGGTCATGGGGACCTTCTTGAACAGCCACTGCGGCGAGTACCAGTACGTCAGGAAGGGCTTCTTCTCCTTGGCGAACTGCTTGATCTGGGTGATCTGCGCGGCCTCCGAGCCGGCGAACACGACCTTGTAGTCCAGGTCGAGGTTCTTCACCAGCGCCTTGTCGTTGGTGACGTAGGAGGGTGAGCCGTCCATCAGCTGGCCCTCGCCGCCGCTCTCGGCGGTGCGCATCTGTTCGGCGTACTTGTTGAGGTTCTTCCAGTCGGTGACGTCCGGGTGCTGCTTGGCGAAGTACGTCGGGACGTACCAGCCGATGTGCCCGGTGACCCCGAGGTCGCCGCCGGGCACGATCGTCTTCTTGTCCTTGACGTACCGCTGCTCCTCCTCCGGGTGGCCCCAGTCCTCCAGGAGCGCGTCGACCCGGCCCTGGCTGAGGGCGTCCCAGGCGGGCACCTCGTCGATCTGGACGGTGTCGACGCGGTAGTCGAGCTTCTTCTCCAGCAGGTACTGCACGACGGCCACGTTGGCCTGCGCGCCGACCCAGGACTGGACGGACAGCGTCACGGTCCTGGCGCCCTGCGCGTTGGCGAACGGCGAGGCCTGCTTGGTCATGTCGGCGGCGCCGCAGCCGGTCAGCAGTGCCAGCGAGGACACGCCGGCCACTACGGCAGTCGTGCGAAACGCACGGGTACTACGCGTACGAAGTCGCATGTCACGCTCCCTTCTTCGCGCGGCGTTCCGTCGGCTGGGTCACGCGGTCCAGCATCAGACCCAGGCAGACGATCGCCGCGCCGGCCACCAGACCGGTCGCGAGGTCGCCCTGCGCGAGGCCGAAGACGACGTCGTAGCCGAGCGCGCCACCGCCGACCAGGCCGCCGATGATGACGACGGCGAGGACCAGGACCACGCCCTGGTTGACGGCGAGCAGCAACGCCGGGCGGGCGAGCGGGAGCTGGACCTGCCGCAGCTGCTGCGCGGGGGTCGCGCCGAGTGAGCGGGACGACTCCAGGGCGGCCGGGTCGACCTGGCGCAGGCCCTGGGTGGTGATGCGGACGACGGCGGGCAGCGCGTAGACGACGGCCGCGGCGACCGCGGGTGCGCGGCCGACGCCGAACAGCGCCACCACCGGGATCAGGTACACGAACTGCGGCATCGTCTGGAAGACGTCCAGGACGGGCCGCAGCAGGCGTTCGAAGCGGTCGCTGCGGGCCGCCGCGATGCCGGTCGCGAAGCCCAGGACCAGCGTGACGGCGACGGCCGCGAGGACCTGGGAGAGGGTGTCGAGCGACGGTCCCCACACGCCCAGTACGCCGATCGCGGCCATGGCGAGCACGGCGGTCAGCGCGGTGCGCCAGGTGCCGATCAGCCAGGCGAGGGTGGCGACGATCAGCAGGACCGACCACCAGGGCAGCCACTGCAGGCCGTCGCGCACGGGGTCGAGGACCCAGGTGGTGAAGTGGGCCGCCCAGTCGGCGGTGCCGCCGATGACGGGGACACCGGAGTAGAGGTGGGCGGTCATCCAGTCGACGGCACGGTTGACCGGCTCGGCGATGTTCAGGGTCCAGGCGTCGGGCCAGTCGAGGCGGCCCAGGAGGCGTCCGACGACGGCTACGGCGACGGCGGCGACCAGGGCGTACAGCCAGCGTGCCCGGCCGTTCGGCTGGGGCTCGTCACCGAGGCCCTCCCCGGCCGCTCCGGTCACCCGGTCCAGTACGACGGCGAGGAGCACGATCGGGATGCCGGCCGCGAGCGCCGCGCCGACGTCGACCGAGGCCAGCGCCTGGTAGACGCGGTCACCGAGGCCGCCGGCGCCGATGACGGAGGCGATGACCGCCATCGACAGCGCCATCATGATCGTCTGGTTGAGGCCGAGCAGGAGTTCCTTGCGGGCCAGCGGGATGCGGGCGGTCAGCAGGCGCTGCCGTGCGGTGGCGCCCAGCGACTCGACGGCCTCCAGCACCTCCTTGTCGGCGCCGCGCAGGCCGAGTGCGGTGAGGCGGGCCATCGGCGGGGCGGCATAGACGACAGTGGCCAGGACGGCGGCGGGGACCCCGATGCCGAAGACCAGGACGACGGGGAGCAGGTAGGCGAAGGCCGGGAGCACCTGCATGGTGTCCAGGACGGGACGCAGGACCCGGTCCATACGGTCGGACAGCCCGGCGGCGAGACCCAGCAGCATGCCCACGACGACCGAGGCGAGGACCGCCACGATCATCAGCGCGAGGGTCTGCATGGTCGGGATCCACATGCCGAGGAACCCGCAGGCCAGGAACGCGGCAGCCGTGCCGGTGGCGAGCCTCGGGCCCGCGACGCGCCAGGCGGTCAGGGACGCGGCGGCCGTGACGCCGGCCCAGCCGGCGGCGAGGAGCACCAGGTACACGGCGCGTACGCAGATCACGACCGCGTTGCTGATGTGGCCGAAGAAGTAGAGGAACAGCGGGTGGCCGTCCCGGTTGTCGATGATCCAGTCGCTGGTTTTGGTGAGCGGCTCGGAGAAGTCGACGGTGAGCGCGGAGGGCCAGGTGCCGCTCGCCCAGCGGGCGTTCGCCAGCGGTACGAGGATCGCGGCGACGAGCGCCAGCAGCAGGAGCTTGCGGACGACCGGGCGTTTGAGGATGCCGGGCGCAGTGGCCCTGGGGGCGGCGGCTGTGACGGTGGCCATCAAGCCACCTCCTTACTCTTCTCCACGCCCGCACCCTGCTGCGTCCCGGCCACGACGCCGAGAAGCCGCTCGTGGTCGACGACGCCCAGGCACCGTCCGGCTTCCATGACGCGGACCGGGGAACCGGTGCGCGCCACGGCCTCGATCGCCTCGGACACCGTCGCGTCCGGCGCGATCGCCGGGCCGCTGCCGGTCTCGTCCGCCGACGCGGCCCGCATGGCCGTACGCACGGTCATGACCTGCTCGCGCGGGACGTCCCGGACGAACTCGCGGACGTAGTCGTCGGCCGGGGAGCCCACGATCTCCTCCGGCGTGCCCAGCTGGACGACGCTGCCGTCACGCATCAGGGCGATGCGGTCGCCGAGCTTGAGGGCCTCGCTGAGGTCATGGGTGATGAAGACCATCGTGCGGCCCTCCTCGCGGTGCAGGCGCACGACCTCCTCCTGCATGTCCCGACGGATCAGCGGGTCCAGCGCACTGAACGGCTCGTCGAAGAGCAGCACCTCCGGGTCCACCGCCAACGCCCGCGCGAGGCCGACGCGCTGGCGCTGACCTCCGGACAGCTGGCCCGGCCTGCGGTGCTCCATGCCCTCCAGACCGACCTTGGCCACCACCTCGGCGGCCCGCTCACGGCGCTCCGCCTTGCCGACGCCCTGGATCTCCAGGCCGTACGCCACGTTGTCCAGGACCGTGCGGTGCGGCAGCAGGCCGAAGTGCTGGAAGACCATCGCGGCGCGGTGGCGGCGCAGTTCGCGCAGCCGGGTCTTGTCCATGGCGCGGACGTCCTCACCGTCGATGGCTATGGAGCCCGCCGTCGGCTCGATGAGCCGGGTCAGACAGCGCACCAGCGTGGACTTGCCGGAGCCGGACAGGCCCATGACGACGAAGACCTCGCCCTTGCGCACGTCGAAGGACACGTCCCGCACCGCCGCCGTGCAGCCGGTTCGCGCGCGCAGCTCGGCGGGCGCGAGCGAGGCCAGCTCGGGGTCGGCGGGCACGCGGTGCGCCTTCGAGCCGAAGACCTTCCACAGGCCCTCGACGGAGAAGACCGGTGTGTCCTCGGGCGTCGCCGCCTTCGTCGCGGTCGTCGTACTCGTCACGTTCTCGGGCGTCGCAGTACTCATCACGCCTCACTTCCCATCAGGTCGACGGCCTTCTCCCCGACCATGAGCACCCCGATCATCGGGTTCACGGCGGTCATCGTCGGGAAGACGGAGGCGTCGGCGATACGAATTCCGTCCAGGCCGCGGATCCGCAACTGCGGGTCCACCACGGCCAGTTCGTCGTCGGCGGCGCCCATACGGCAGGTACCGGCCGGGTGGTACACGGTGTGCGCGACCTTGCGCGCGTACTCGCTCAGCTCCTCGTCGCCCGTGACGTCCGGGCCGGGGCACACCTCGCGCTTGAGCCAGTGCGCCAGCGGTTCGGTCTTGGCGATCTCTCGGGCGATGCGGATGCCGTCGACGAGGGTGCGGGCGTCGTAGTCGTCCTCGTCGGTGAAGTAGCGGAAGTCGAGCGCGGGCTTCACGGACGGGTCGGCGCTGGTGAGGTGGAGCCGGCCGCGGCTCTTCGGCTTGGGGATGTTCGGCGTCATGGACACCCCGAACTCCGGGCGCTTGTAGCCCAGTCGCTCCGGGTTGTCCGTGAAGGGGATCTGGTAGAAGTGGAACATCAGGTCCGGGCCCTGGTGTTCGGGGTCGCGGCGGACGAACAGGCCCGCGTCGGAGTCCATCGCGGAGTTGTCCGGGATCGGGCCGTCGGTCTCCCAGACGATCACCGACTCGGGGTGGTCGAGCAGGTTCTCGCCGACGCCCGGCAGGTCGTGGACCACCGGGATGCCCAGCTCGGTGAGGTCCTCCTTGGGACCGATGCCGGAGTGCATCAGCAGCCGCGGCGAGTCGACGGCGCCGGCGCACAGGACGACCTCGCGGCGGGCGCGGACGAGGAGTTCCTCGCCGTCCTTGGTGCGCACGTGGACGCCCTCGGCGCGGGTGCCGTCGAGTTCCAGCTTGTACGCCCAGGTCTCCAGCAGGATCGTCAGGTTCTCGCGCTCGTCCATCACCGGGTGCAGATACGCCACCGACGCCGACGAGCGCTTGTTGTTCTCGGGGTGGTAGGCGAGGTCGAAGAAGCCGACGCCGTCGGTGAAGGGCTGCTTGTTGAAGCCCTCGACGCGCGGGACGCCGAGTGCGCCCTGGGCGGCGTCGACGAAGTCGCGGGCGATGGCGTTGCGGTCCTTCTCGTCGACCGGAACGACGTTGTTCTTCAGCCGGGCGTAGTACGCCTCCATCGGCACCGCGCCCCAGCCCGTGGCGCCGGCCTCCTCCCACTCGTCCCAGTCGGACGGCAGCGGCTTGAAGGCGATGAGGGTGTTGTGGCTCGAACACCCGCCGAGGACGCGGGCCCGGCTGTGCCGGATGTGCGAGTTGCCGCGTGGCTGCTCGGTGGTCGGGTAGTCGTAGTCCAACTCGCCGCCGAGCAGGCCCATCCAGCGGCGCAGCGTGAGGACGTCGTCGCGGCCGACGTCGCTGGGTCCGCCCTCGATCACGGCGACCGTGACGTCGGGGTTCTCGGTGAGGCGGGAGGCGATGACCGAGCCGGCCGTGCCGCCGCCGATCACGACGTAGTCGTAGACATGGGTGCTCTGGGACATGGTGGGGGTGGCTCCAGGGGCGTGCGAGGTCTTACGGGGTTGAGGGGAGCGGGACCGGACCGGTCAGCCGGCGAACCAGCGGACCGGCTTCGGCGCGAGGTTCTGGTAGACGTGCTTGCTCTCGCGGTACTCGGCGAGTCCGGCGGGCCCGAGTTCACGGCCCACTCCGCTCTTGCCGAAGCCGCCCCACTCCGCCTGCGGGAGGTAGGGGTGGAAGTCGTTGATCCAGACGGTGCCGTGCCGCAGCCGGCCGGCGACCCGGCGGGCGCGTCCCGCGTCGGCGGTCCAGACGGCGCCGGCGAGGCCGTACTCGGTGTCGTTGGCGAGGGCGATCGCCTCGTCCTCGGTGCGGAAGGTCTCGACGGTGAGGACCGGGCCGAAGACCTCCTCGCGCACGACGCGCATCTCGCGGTGGCAGTGGTCGAGGACGGTCGGCTCGTAGAAGTAGCCGTTCGCCGGGCGCTCCGGGGACGGCTCGGGCCGCCTGCCGCCGGAGCGCAGCACCGCGCCCTCCTTGAGCGCGGAGTCGACGTACGCCTCGACCTTGGCGCGCTGCTGCTCGGAGACGAGCGGTCCGCACTCGACGCCGTCGGCGGTGCCGCGGCCGAGCCGGATCCGGCCTGCCCTGCGGGCGAGTTCGGCGACGAAGCGGTCCCTGACGGACTCCTCGATGATGAGGCGGCCGCCCGCCGAGCAGACCTGGCCGCTGTGGATGAAGGCGGCGTTGAGGGCCTGGTCGACAGCGGTGTCGAAGGCCTCGTCGGTGGCGCAGGCGTCGGCGAAGACGACGTTGGGGTTCTTGCCGCCGAGTTCGAGGGCGACCTTCTTGACGGAGGGCGCCGCGGCCTGGGCCACCTTCGTGCCGCTGACCAGGCCGCCGGTGAAGGAGACGAGGTCGACGTCGGGGTGCTCCGCGAGCCGGGCGCCGACGGTGTGGCCGGGCCCGGTCACGATGTTGGCCACACCGGCCGGCAGGCCCGCCTCGACGAGCAGCTCGATCAGGGCGATGGTCGTCAGCGGGGTGATCTCGCTGGGCTTGACGACGAAGGTGTTCCCGGCGGCGAGGGCCGGCGCGATCTTCCAACTCGCCTGGAGGAGGGGGTAGTTCCAGGGGGTGATCAGCGCACAGACACCGACCGGCTCATGGACGACGACGCTGTGCAGGTCGGGCGAGCCCGCGTCGACGACCCGACCCGGGGCCTCGGCGGCGACGAGGTCGGCGAAGTAGCGGAAGGCATCGGCGACGCAGTCGATGTCGACCCGGCCCTCCTCGACGGTCTTGCCGGCGTCGCGGCTCTCCAGCAGGCCGAGCTTCTCGCGGTCGCGCGTCAGCAGGTCGGCGACGCGGCGCAGCAGGGCGGAGCGCTCGGCGACGGGCGTGCGCGGCCACTCCCCCTGGCCACCGTCGAAGGCACGGTGGGCTGCCGCCACCGCCAGATCGGTGTCCTTCTCGTCGCCCTCGGCGACCACGGCGAACGGCGTGGCGTCCGCGGGGTCGAGGATCTCGCGCGTCGCGCCGGAGACGGCCGTCCGCCACTCCCCTCCCACGTGGAGGGTGCCGCGCGCCTGGAGTTCCGTACTGTCCGCCATGATCGGTGTTGCCTTCCGTTCCTGTTCAGAGCCCCTGTGTCACACACGTGTCACTCACGGGACCGAGTGCGCCTGCCCCCACCCTCCGAATGCATGCGCGATCCACGGTCGAAAGTGCGCTGCGTCACGGAAGATGCGCACAAATACGACAAAAGGCAGCCGACTCCTCCCCTCGATCGACGCAGCGTGTCGTGGCGGAGGGCCTCCAGCAGCGGAGCTATCGTCGCCGGCAGCGCCCCGGTGCCGCCGCCGTTCCCGGGATGAGCTGTGACCCCTGGTGCGCGGCCGCGGTCCGACCGTCGACATCACGACGAGGCCGGCGCCACGTCGGACAGGAGCCGGACGGAGTGCCATGACATCAGCGGGGTCCGGGCAGCAGCCGGCACAGGCACGCGCAGTCGTCGTCGCGCGGCACGGAAAGCTCTGGCTTGTGCCGACCATCCTGTCCGCGCTGGTGGCGCTGTTCCTGTCGCTGCTCTACATGGGCGGCATCATCAATCCGAACGACAGCCTGCGCGATCTGCCGATCGCCTTGGTCGATTCGGACGAGGGCCCGCCTCTGCCGGGACAGCGGCAGCCCGTGGGGGCGCAGTTGAGCCGGGAGGTCATCGCGGCGACTCCGTCGAAGGCCGTGCAGTGGCGCAGACTGAACCAGGCCCAGATGCAGGAGCAGTTGGCGGCGGGCAAGATCTACGGCGCCCTCGTCGTCCCGGCCGACTTCACCTCGTCGGTGGCGGCCCTGACGACTTCCCGCGCCACGGCACGGCCCACCCTCACCCTCCTCACCAACCCCGGCCTGGGAAGCCTCGGTTCGTCCCTGGCCAACCAGATCTCCCAGCGCGCCGCTCACCGGAGCTCCCTGACGATCGGCCGTCAGCTGACCGACCGGGCACAGGCCGGCGGTGCCGACGCGACGCTCCGCGCCCTCCTGGCCGACCCGGTCACCGTCACCACCCGGGTGGGCCACCCGATCGGCCGCCACAGCGGCCTGGGTCTGAGCGCCTTCTACTACACGCTGCTCCTGGTGCTCACCGCCTTCGTGGGCGGCAACATCATCAACAACGGCGTCGACGCGGGCCTGGGCTATACCGACAACGAGATCGGACCCTGGCACTCGCGACGCCCGACGGTCCCGATCAGCCGTACGCAGACACTGCTGCTGAAAATGATCATGACTGCCGGCATTGCCGTGATCACCACCAGCCTGACGATGGTCGCCACGGTCGCGATCCTGGGCATGGACGCGTCGCATCTGCCGTTGCTGTGGATCTTCTCGTACTGCGCCAGCCTGGCCGTGGGCCTGGGCGTGCAGGCCATCAACGCGGCCTTCGGCGGCATCGGCCAGGTGGTGTCCATGTTCGTGTTCATCGCCCTGGCCCTGCCGTCCTCGGGAGCGACCGTCCCCCTCCAGGCGGTCCCCGACTTCTACCGCTTCCTCGCCCTGTTCGAACCGTTCCGCCAGGTGACCGACGGCGTGCGCGCCATCCTCTACTTCGACGCCCGCGCCGAAGCAGGCCTGACCCGCGGCTGGACCATGATCGGCATCGGCCTCGCCGTCGCTCTGCTCTTCGGCTTCGCCATGACCCGCTACTACGACCGCAAGGGGCTGCACCGCCTGGTCCTCCAGGAAGCGTGAGTCGGCGCGTGTGCCGCGGCCTCGGCCCTCGGCCCTCGGCGAGGTGGCTACATGGTGTGCAGGGGCTCCTTGAAGGACTTGCGGAACACCGGCCCGGCGAAGGGGATGATCGGGGACAGCATCTTCGCCTTGAGCGAGGTGGGGTGCCGTTCGAGATCGACGTCGATGCGCGTGCCGTCATCCGTGGGAGTCATCTGGAACTCCCAGCCGCCCGAGCCGAAGGGCTTCGAGTCACGCGTGGTGACGGTGACGTGGTTCGTCGACGGGTCCCACTCGTAGCGTGCGCGCTCCCACGACTTCTCGTTTCCCTCGGTGACCTCGGCCCAGGTGTCTCCGCGCTCGTGCACCTGGAAGTGCTCGGCGTCGATCGAGGGCCACTCCTCGACGCGGGTGGGGCTGAAATTGGTCAGTACCCCCATGACCTCGGACGGGCTCATCGAGGAGTTCACGTGGAAATGCAGGGATGGCATTGACCTGCTCCTTCGTTCGAGAAGACCGCTGAAGGACCACTTCTCAGGATGCACCTCGGCCCAGCGCTGCGCACCGGCAGTCTCGCGGCCCGGCGGAGGTCTGGACGCCGGCAAGGTCTTTGACTAAAGTCAAAGAAATATGGAGCCAGTGTCGACGGACCATGTGACGGCCTTCCGCCGCTTCAACCGTTACTTCACGCGCCGCATCGGCGTACTGGACGACCACTACCTCGGCCAGGACCGCCCGCTCGGCGAGGCCCGGCTGCTGTTCGAGATCGGGGACGGCGCGTCCCTCAGGGAGCTCAGGAGCCGGCTCGGTCTGGACGCCGGGTATCTGAGCCGGATGGCCAAGGCACTGGAGGCCCAGGGCATGGTCAGGCTGAGCGCGCACCCGCAGGACAACCGGTCGCGCATGATCGAGCTGACCCCGGCCGGGCGGGTGGAGGTGACGGAGCAGGACCGGCGGGCGGGCGTCGCCGCGGCCGGGCTGCTGGCGGGCCTGAGCGCACCGCAGCGCACCGAACTGACCGGGGCGATGGCCACCGCCCAGCGGCTGCTGCGCCTCGCGGGCATCACCGTCGACCTCGTCGACGGCGCCGCACCGGACGCCCGGGCCTGTCTGGACGCCTACGCGGCCGACCTCGACGAGCGGTTCCCCGAGGGGTTCGACAAGGACGACCTCGTACTGCCCGAGGAGGTGTCCGGCGACGCCGGCGCGTTCTTCGTCGCCTACGAGGAGCGCCGCCCCGTGGGCTGCGGAGCGCTACGGCGTCTCGAACCCGGCGTCGGCGAGATCCGCCATGTCTGGGTGCACCCCGACGCCCGCCGCCTCGGCCTCGCCCGCCGTCTGCTCGGCGCCCTCGAACAGGAGGCCGCCGCACGGCACCTGACCGCCGTACGCCTGGACACGCACGCCGCACTCACCGAGGCGCAGGCGATGTACCGGGCCTGCGGATACACGGACATCCCGGCGTATGACGACAACATCTATGCCAGCCACTGGTTCGAGAAGCGGCTGCCTCCCGCCTGACCGCCCCTGAGGGCCTCAGCTCGGTGTGAACGCGGCCCTGACCTGCTCCAGCGTCTCCTGGGTCCCGGGCCAGTCCTGCGTCGTGCCCCGCACGACCATCGCGTACAGGCGTCCGTCGTCCGTCTGGAAGACCCGGTCGACGGCCTTGACCCGCTCGCCGAGCTCCTCGCTGTCGTACTCGTAGACGAGCTCGCTCGCATACGTCTCGTCCGGGACCGCTCCCCGGCTGATCTGGGTGAAGCCGGGCTGCCCGGAGAGGCTGTCGACGGCGATGTCGAGGGCGTCGTCGGGGGTGTAGCCCGGTTCGACCACCTCGAAGATCTGCAGCAGGCCGAGCTCGTCGGGCGAGGTGTAGAAGACGACGGCTCCGCCCTTCTGCTCGCTGCGGGTCCAGTCCTCGGGGACGACGGTGGAGAAGCCCGAGGTGTCCTCGACCGCCCGGAACCCGTCGGGTACCTCGGGCGACCCGGATGCCGCGGTGAACGGGTCCTCGGAGGTGGGAGCCGGGTCGGACCAGGTGTCCGAGGGCGGTTCGGCCTGTCCGTCCCGGGACGTCGCGGCCGTGCTCGACGAGGCGCCGCCCGCCTTGTCGTCGTCCCCTGCCCGGTCGACCGCCAGCCAGGTCGCGAGCGCGGTGACCGCGACCGCCGCGCCGACCGCGCCGGCGATGACCCTGTTCCGGCGGCCGCGCGGGGCCCCGGGCGGTGCGACGGGCGCCTGCGGCCAGTCGGAGCCCGGGGCAGGCGGTAACGACCCGTCCACCGGATCCCCGGCGGGCCACTCCGGCCACTCCCCCGGCGCCCCGGCCGTCGGCGGCTTGGGAGGCGGGGGCGGAGCCGAGTGACCGCCCGCGCCCACCCGCTCCCACGACTGTGCGTCCTTGTTCCACCGGACCTCGCCGGCGCCCCCGCCGCGCATCGCTCAGCCCCCGATGAGGCCGGCCACGGCCGTGCCGAGGGCGGTGGCGGACGTGATCGCGCCGAGGATGCCGCTGGCCGCCTCCAGGGCGGTGCGGAGCCGGTCCAGGACGCCGGGCTGGGCGCGGCCGGTGGTGGTCACCTGCCGCTCGGTCTCCTCCAGGCTTGCGGAGAGCTCCTCCGTCTCGGAGGTGGCGGGGTACCTCTTCAGGTCCTCGCCGAGGTCGCGGACGGCCTTCAGCAGGGCCTGATGCGACTCGTCGGCCGGGGCCGACGTCGAGGTGTACGCGGCGCTGGCACCGGCACCGACCGCGATGCCGTTGCCGGTGACGGATCCCCCGACGTACGTACCGGAGCCGGGTCCGTCGGCCGCTGGCGGCTGGTTCATGTGATCCCTCCGTTGTCTGCTGCTGTTCGACGCGCTGGTGTGATGCGTTGATGCGATGCGTTGATGCGATGGGCTGATGCGGCGCTCTGCTGCGACGCGCTATTTCGACGCGCCACCGGCACCGGCCGACGCGGCCGGGGGCGGCTTGCCGGCCGGCGAGTTGGCCTTGCTGTCCTTGCCGATCGCGATCCCGTTGCCCTGTACGTTGCCGCCGACGAAGGTCCCGCTGTTGTTGAACACGTTGGTGACCTTCTGCTCGAACTCGGCGACCTCGTACCCCGCGTTCCACAGCGCCTCGCCGACCCCGCTCGCGATCCGGTCCTGGATGGACTTGAGGTAGCGGGCGATGTCCATCTCCTGGAAGAGGGTCGCCCGGTCGTCGGCGCCCAGTTCCCGTACGGACGCACCGGGCCCGTCCGGCAGCGTGTCCGCGTGGACGTCGGTGAGCTGCCGCCACGTCTGGGCGACGGCGCGGGCGAGGACCCGCAGGGCGTCGCCGGTCGCGGCCGGGATACGCAGCAACGCGAAGAGGTAGCGGCCGAAGCCGCCGCGGTGCAGATGCTCGTGCGCCTTCCTGTCGGCGGTCGCGAACAGCGCGTTGACCGGCGGCAGTACGTGCGGGGCCACTTCGAGCATCAGCATGCCGCCCTGGGTGTGGACCCGGACGAAGACGGTGACGACGACCTCCTCGTCCCACCCGCCGACACGCACCCGCAGGAAGTGCCGTCGCTGCTCGCCGCCTTCCTCGACCGCGTCGGTGCGGTGCATCCGATACGTGTCCTGCGTGTACGGGAAGGCCATCCGGCCCGGCAGTCCTTCCGCGGGCAGGAACACGCACTCGTCCACGACGAGTTCGCGCAGCCGGTCGAGCACGGCGTCGGAGGTCTGCGGGGAGGTGCGCGCCGACGGCTCCCGCAACTGCTCCACCAGCGGCTTGATCTTCTCCAGGACCGTGGCGTTGTCGAGCAGCTCCGCGGGCGTCGCGTCGGTCTTCCTGAGAACGTCGAGAGGGGAGTCCCCGTCGCCGGTCGTGCGGGGGCGCAGTTCGATCGAGAGGGACCACGGTTCGAAGGGCAGTCCCGCGCCGCGGAACGGGTCGGCCTTGGTGTAGAGGATCAGCGGCGCGTGCTGCTCCTGGCGGATACGCCGGCTCAGTTCGCCGAACCGAGGTGCGGATGCCGCCTCGGCCGGGTCGTCGGCGACGTTCGGGAAACGCTGCTTGGACAGCTCGCCCGCGATCGTGCGTGCGAACTGGCCCCGCTGCCCCACGCTGAGCAGGGCCAGCAGCAGCGGCAGCGCGAGCAGGCAGGCGGCGGTGAAGCGGTTGGGTTCCGCGAGGGCCGCGTTCAGCAGGTCGAAGGGGGTGCCGAGGTCGGCGCCGTCCGACGCGTCGAGGAAGCTGTCCCCGGAATCGCCGTAGGAGTCGGACGCGTACTCGTCCGGACCGGCGATGAGCAGCCGGAACAGGGTGACGTACACGAAGACCAGGGTGATACGCCCGTACCAGCGCAGTACGAAGGCGAGGAGCCGCCGGAACATGGCGAACTGCGGGAACTTCCCGTCGATGTCGCGGCTGCCGCCCAGTCGGCGGCCCAGCGCGATCAGGAGGATCGGCCAGATCACCACGGTGATGTGGAACTTGGTGAGCGCCGCCACGACCACCCACAGGGCGATCATCCCCGCCGACCACGCCACTTCCTGGCGGCGGGAACGCAGGGCATGGGCGAGGACGCGGGCCGCGTCGTAGCCGTAGGAGGGCGCGGCGAACCGCTCGCGGTGCACGTACAGTTCGTCGATCACCGCGTCCCGGTAACCGACGTGCAGATACGTCCCCGCGCAGAGCAGCCGGCACGCCTCACTGCGCGCCGGGTCGACCGGACGGCGCGGCCCGGATCTCGGCGCTTGCTCCCGCTGCGGCGGAAGCTGCGGCTGGGTCATGGATCGTCCCCCGATTCAGGAACCAGTCATGGCAGGTTGCCCTGTCATGGCGCGACCAACTCCCCCATCCTGCACAGGAGTTGGTCTCATCAGGATCGACCAGCATAGGCCACACGTGTGACGCGAGTCACCCGAAGCCATGGTCTCACCCCTTCCGCTCACGTTTCCTGCGCAGCGCCTGCACCGGGCCTGCGCCGAGGGGGAGGGTCCGCTGTGAGTGGCGAACTTGGCCTCCTGTCACGGGAGTTCAGGCCACAATGTTGTGGTGTCCACCTTCTTGGAATCAGAGTTCGACGACGGAACGGTCGTAAGGTTCCTCCTCGCTCCAGCAGCGGCCACCGGACAACCCTCCGCGCAGGACGGCGACCTGCCCGAGGGCATGGGGCGGGCCGTCCCCGTCGCCACGGGAGGGCGGGCTGCCGTCGCCAACCTCGCCGCAGCGACCTTGCGCGGGGCGCTCAGGCCGCTCGGGCCGCTGCTGCAGGAGGTGCACGACGTGGCCTCGTCCGTGCCGGATCCGCCGAGCGAGCTCAGCGTGACGTTCGGCGTCCAGGTCGGCCAGGACCTCAAGCTCGGGATCGTCGGTGGCAACGGGCAGGCGCACCTCACCGTCACCGCCAGTTGGAAGCCGTCACCCGGCGCGGAGTGATGGTGGACTGGTTCAGGCCGGTCGGGGCAGCGCCGGACACCGAGGGGAGATCCCGCGTCGCGTCGGTGCGCCGCATGACCGACGGCAAGACGGCCGGCGCGGCCGTCGCACTCGGCGGTGACGCGATGCTGACCTGCGCGCATGTCGTCAACGACGCCCTGGGCAGAGCGCTGTTCGAGACCCGGCCACCCGGGCTCGACCCGCTGTTCGTCGAGGTGCAGGGGACGCGGAAGACGGAGCGGTACCCCGCGCGCGTGGCGCACTGGATCGCCCCACGCACACGCGAGGGCACGGCCGTGCGGGACGGCGACGGGGAGTGGCTCGGCGATCTGGCGGTGCTGCGGATCGACGCACCGCCCGTCGGCATGCCCGCAGCCGACCGGCGTACGGCCATGGTTCCCGGTCAGCAGGTGCGGGCCTGGCACGGCAGCGGGCACAGCGCGACCTTCGCCGATCTACGGGTCGCCGCCCTCGACGGCTCCGTCGGTTACCTCGACGGCAAGGCCACGGGCATGGCGGTCGGCCCCGGCTACAGCGGCGGCCCGCTGTGGTGCGAGGAGGACGGAGCCGTGGTCGGACTCCTCGCCGCGCATTTCATGCCGCCGTGCGATCCCGGCGGGGCCCCGCTTCCGCACAGCCCGCAGCACATGGTCCGACGCAGCTGGGCGATTCCCTGGCAGCAGGTCGAGGCCGAGCTGCGGCCCCTCGGCATCCTCGTCGAGGACGGCGCCGAGGCCGCCGATCCGGACGACCCCGCCTTCGGCATGCTCGTGACGGCGATCGGGAACGCCCTGCCGTCGCCGTACTCGCTGGGTGACACCGCCCGCCAACTGGCCCTCGCGTGCGGCGTCGCACAGGGCAGCCCGGTGAGCCCGCCCCCCATCGAGGAGTTCGCGGCGTTCCTGCTCCGCGATCGCCGCGCCTTGGCGGCCTTCACCGAGATCCTGCGCCCCAGGGACCCGATGGCGACCAACCGCGTGCTGGTCGCCGGCCGGCTGTCGGAGACTCCGCTGCTGCTCTCACCGCGCGAACACCGTCGCCTCCACCAACTCCTGCGCAACGTCGACCGGTCGGTGCTCGACCGGTTCCCCGAGGCGGTGCGCGAGGCCACCAAGCGGGTCGCCGCCCTGACCG
This sequence comes from Streptomyces sp. NPDC111606, assembly GCF_055656945.1. Lineage (NCBI taxonomy): Bacteria > Bacillati > Actinomycetota > Actinomycetes > Kitasatosporales > Streptomycetaceae > Streptomyces > Streptomyces sp. NPDC111606. The sequence continues at coordinate 136,153 of NZ_JBVKBY010000002.1, read as the reverse complement.
ACGGCGCCACCCTGGACGTCCTGCTGGACGACCTGGAGAAGCTGCCCGGAGACGGCCACTCGGACGACGGCGAGACACGGGTTCCGGCCCTGCTGCGGGTCGTCGAGTACGTCGCCGCGCTGTGCCCGGCGCCCCGGCAGGCCGAGCTCCGGCTGTGGTCGGACGGCGTGGCGGGCCGGCTCGGTATCCCGGGCGCCGCCGTCAGGGAGCGGCGCTCGGACGCCCAGGACTGGGCTCGCGTGCTGCGCGGCAGTGTCCGGCGCAAGCGGGTCCTGGTCCAGGTGGCGCGGGCCGGTCGGGGGCGGCACCGGCTGCGCATCTGGTGCGACGAGGGCACCGGCCCACGGCAGGTGTCGGTCGACAGCGCCGCCTCGTACTCGGCGCCCGAGGCGGCGCGCGAACTGCTGCGTGTCATGGAGTCCCTCACCCCCTCGGACCGTGACGTCGGTCGGCCGCTGGTGGAGGTGCTCGTGGACCGTGCCGACCTGAACCTGCCGATCGACGAATGGGCGGCCCAGGTACCCGGCGAAGTCGTGCCGGGCATGCTGGGAGTGGAGTTCCCGCTGGTCGTGCACTGTCCGGAACTCCTGCGCCGGCACGAGCGTTTCCTACCCGACTGGCGTGAGCGGTGGAGCCAGCTCGACTCCGGGGAGACCCTGGTCGTCTCGGACGCGTCGCAGGACCCGCATCAGATCTACTACGAGCTGATGGGCCGGCTCGACACCGTCCGGGTGTCCGTCGACGTGCCCCCGGGGCCGCGCGACGCGATCGTTCAGATCTGTCTCGCCGTGGGCATACCGGTGGTGGTGTGGGACCGCGGCCGGGAGACCCCCTCGCATGTCACCAAGCACATGGCGGATGTCGCCACCCGTGAACTGCCCGACGGAGTGCGGGTCTACCGGGCCAACGCCCGGGGCACCCGCGCCCCCGATTTCCCCGGGCGCCCGGTCCTGGCCTGGGCGGACGCCGACCGTACGGTGCCCCGACTGCACCTGAGCGAACCACAGGAGAGCGCATGACCTCCGCTTCCGAGGCCGACTGGCGCCTCTTTCGCGGTGACGGCGTCCCCCGCGCCGTCACCCTGCCCTCGGCGCCGCCGTGGCGCCGGTTCAGCCCGGCTCCGGCCCTGCGCCCCGAACTGCCGTACCTGATCCAGCCGGAGCACGCCGACGTCGTCAACGCCGCCCTGCATCTGCGCCGACCGCTGCTGGTCACCGGGCCGGCCGGCACCGGCAAGTCGTCGCTGGCCCGGGCGGTCTCGCACGAACTGCGGCTCGGCGAGCTGCTGCGCTGGTCCATCAACAGCCGGTCGACCGTACGCGAGGCGCTCTACCAGTACGACGCGATCGGCCGCCTGCGCGAAACCACGCTCAGCCGTGACCGGGGCGAAAGCGAGCCGTCGATCGGGACGTTCATCCGGCTCGGCCCGCTGGGCACGGCCCTGGTGCCGTCGGCCACACCGCGGGCGCTGCTGATCGACGAGATGGACAAGGGCGACGTGGACCTGCCCAACGACCTGCTCACCGTCTTCGAGGAGGGTTACTTCGACATCCCCGAACTGACCCGGCTCCCCGAGGACATGGCGGATGTCGAGGTGCAGACCGCGGACCACCGGGGCTCGGTGACGGTGCACCAGGGCCGGATGCAGTGCGCCGAGTTCCCGGTCGTGGTCATCACGAGCAACGGCGAGCGCGAGTTCCCGCCGGCTTTCCTGCGCCGCTGTGTGCGCCTCGCCCTGCCGGTCCCCGACGAGGCACGGCTGCGCGCGATCGTCACGGCCCACCTCGGCGAGGAAGCCCTGCGCGACGCGGACGAACTCATCGAGGCCTTCCTGCGCCGCCGCGCCCCCGGCGAACTGGCCACCGACCAGCTCCTGAACGCGGTGTTCCTGCGTACCGGCGGTGTCGACCTGGACGCGGAGGGCCTGCTGGACGCCGTGCTGCACCAGCTGACCGGGGCGCTGTGACGGCGGTGTGGACGGGCGCGTCGTGAGCGGGGGTGGGGGCGGGTCGCGGCTCGTGGCGGCTCTGCGGGTGCTGGCGGCCTCCGGACAGGAGCTGGACGCCGACCAGGTGCTCGACGTGCTGTGGCTGGCGCGTCGGATGCCGGGCGGGGACGTCGCACCGCTCAACCGGCTCGCCCGCGTCGAGCAGCCGGCGCCGCAACCACCGCCCACCGTCGAGCCGGAGGGGGCCACGCCGCCCCGGCCCACACCGGAGCCCGACCCCGACGACCCGGACCTGCCCGACCTCACCGCCCCCTCCCTGTACGCTGCCGCCCGGCAGACCCCGCCGCCCCTTCCCGGGATACGACTGCGCCAGGACCCCGAACCGGGCAAGGCGCTGCCCGTACGGGTGCCGGAGGACAAGGCGCTGACCCGCGAGCTCGAACTGGGGCGAGCGCTGCGACCGTTGCGGCGCAGGCAGGCCAGCCCGCACCGGCGGGAGATCGACGAGGAACGCACCGCCGCCGAGCTCGCCGAGACCCTGCTGCCCGACGTGGTGCTGCGGCCCGTGCAGGAGCGCTGGCTGCATCTGGCACTGCTTGTCGACGACGGCCTGTCGATGCTGCTGTGGCACCGGCTGGGCGCCGAACTGCGCACCCTGCTCGAACGCCTGGGCGCCTTCGCCACCACCCGCGTCCTCGGCCTCGACGCCCGCAGCGTCTCCGAGCCGCGCCTGCACGCCCGCCCGTTCCGGCCCGACAGCACGCCGGTGCCGCTGAGCGCGGTCGGCGACCCGTCGGGCCGCACCCTCGTCCTCGTCATCAGCGACGGCATGGGCGGCTCCTGGCGCAGCGGTGCCCTGCACGACCTGCTCTCCTTCTGGGCCTCCCGCGGCCCGGCCGCGGTGCTGCACACCCTGCCGTCCGGCCTGTGGGAAGGATCCGGCATCCACGCGGAGCGGTGGCAGGCCACGACTCGGCGGATCGGCGGTGCCAACACCTCCTGGGAGATCACCGATCCTGTGCTGCCGTCCGACCTCGCCCGCTTCGACGGCGTGCCGGTCCCGGTCCTGGAGCCGACGGCCGCCTCCCTGCGGGACTGGGCCCACCTCCTCGCCTCGCCCGGCGCCACGGTCGAGCTGCCGATGCTGGCCCGGCCGCTCCGGTCGGGCACCGTCGCTGCATCCGCCGGCCAAGGGGACCTGCAGCACTTCCGGGACGCGGCCACGCCGGAGGCCTACCGGCTCGCCGCCCATCTGGCGGCCGTGTCGCCGCTCACCGTGCCGGTCATGCGGCTGGTCCAGACAGCGGTCCCGTGGCAGGCGCGAACCTCCCATCTCGCGGAGGTCTTCCTCGGCGGCCTCATGCGGCCGCATCCCGCGCCGGTGTCCGGGCCGCTGCCCGCCAAGCACCAGGTGTTCGACTTCTCCGACTCATCACGTTCGGCGCTCCTCGACGCGGTCCCGCAGTCCGAGCTCCTGAGGACCAGCCGCAGCATCGGGCGGCGCCTCGAACAACTCGCCGGGGTCTCCCCCGACTTCCCTGCCTGGCTCGCCCATCCTGACGGCTCGGCCCAGCTGCCGGGCTCGCACCGTCCGTTCACGAACGTCGAGCGCAGACTGCTGACCCGGTTCGGGGTGTCGTTCGACCGGGACGTGCACGGGCTGGAGCGAGAGCCGGGCAGGGATGGCCCCACGGCGGACGGCTGGCAGCCGCTGACCGACGACGATCCCCGGCAACTGGGCCCCTACCGGCTGCACGGCCGACGACGGCTGCGACGGACGGTGGAGTACGACGGCATCCATCGGCAGGGCACCCGCGCCATGGTTCGCACCGCGCGGCTCGATCTGCCGGTCGGCGCGCACGAGTTGATCTCGCTGGAGGCCGAGGCACTGCTCAGGCTGAACCGGCAGTACGCCCCCGCGATGCTCGCGCAGGGGCGCGACAACAGCAGCGGCCGGCTGTGGCTGGCGACGGCCCCGATCCAGGACGACTCCGGGACCCAGCCGCCGCCACGGCTCGCGGAGATCTTCAACCAGGCCCACGCGACGAGAACCGCCCCCTTCGACAAGCTCACCGCGCTCCTGGTCGGCTGGCATCTGGCGAGCGCCGTGGCCCTCTGCCACCTCCACGAGATCGTGCCCGCGGACCTCAGCGCCGAGAACATCTTCGTGCTACGGCGCACCGTGCTGCTCGGCGACCTGTCCGACTGTGCCGTAGCCGGCCGCTACGCGGGCACCGGCCCCGTACCCACCCCCGAGGACAACGTGCGCGCGCTGGGCGATCTGCTCCAGCTCGTCAGCAGCAAGGCGGGCCGGGAGCTGCACCGGCATGTTCCCGGCCCCGAGGGCATGCATCTGTGGCAGGGCGACACCTGGGCACGGCTGCGGCAGGTCGTGCTGCGCTGCCTCGACCCGGATCCGGCCGAACGGCCCTCCGCGGGCGAGGTCGCGGACGTCCTGGCCAACTACATCGCCCAGTCCCGCGCCGAACGCGCTCCCACGCCCCGGTCGGCCTCCGCAGCCAGGCCCGCGGTGGACGCACCACTCGCGCTGCCGCGGACCACCGTGCCGCCCACCGGAGTTCCGCCGATCCGCCCGCCACGGTTCGGCTCCGCCCGCCGCGAGCGGGAGGCCCGGCTGGCCCGGCTGCGGACGCCTCTGAACCGAGCCAGGCGGCTCACGCTGATCGGCGCCTACCACTACAGCGGCCGGGCCACCACGACCATGGCGCTCGGCTCCCTCCTCGCCGCCGTCCGGGGCGAACCAGTGCTGGCCCTCGACGGAGCGGCCGACGAGGGCGCGCTCGGCTCCTTCCTCACCCGCCGGAACCCCGCCACCGTGCGCGATTTGGCCGACCTTCCCGCCGAGGCCTCGTACGAGGAGGTCGGCGCCCGCACCACGCACCTGTCGTCGGGTCTGGAGGTCGCCGCGCACCCGCCGGGCCACGTCCCCCCGAACCTCGCCCACACCCAGGCGTACACGCACGCCCTGGCGCGGACCGCGCCGTACTACTCCTTCGTCCTCACCGACTGGGCCCCCCTGCGGCTCGACCGGTCGGCCGACACCGTCCTCGATCTGACCGACCGGCTGATCCTGTGCTGCGGCAGTGCAGGCTGGTTCCTCGACGCCGCCTGGCGGGTGCTCGACCAGCTGCGGGGCAGCGGGCGCCGTCAGCTGGCGGACGAGGCGATCGTCGTGGTGACGCAGGTGGAGGGGGTCTCCAGCCGTCCGGTACCGGCCGATCTGCCCGGCCGTTTCGACATCGGTGCCGACCAGGTGGTCGCCGTCCCGTTCGACAAGGCTCTGCACTCCCCGGGCTTCCGGGAACTGGAGCAGTTGCGGACGCCGACGCTGAACGCGTTTCTGGATCTGGCCGAGTTGGTCGTAGGTCACTGAACGGGCCGACTGCGAGGGAGCGGGGATGCGGACGCACCGATCCCCGGGCAGCCCTGCCGCCCGGGGATCGGTGTGAGTGTCGGCTCGCGCCCGTCAGATGAGGCCGAGGGAGCGGACCGCCTCGCGCTCCTCCTCGAGCTCCTTGACGGAGGCGTCGATGCGGGCGCGGGAGAACTCGTTGATGTCCAGGCCCTGGACGATCTCGTACTTGCCGTCCTTGGTGGTGACCGGGAAGGAGGAGATCAGGCCCTCCGGGACGCCGTACGAGCCGTCGGACGGGATGCCCATGGAGACCCAGTCGCCGTCGGCGGTGCCGTTGACCCAGGTGTGGACGTGGTCGATGGCGGCGTTGGCGGCGGAGGCGGCGGAGGAGGCGCCGCGGGCCTCGATGATCGCCGCACCGCGCTTGGCGACGGTCGGGATGAAGTCGTCGGCCAGCCACTTCTCGTCGTTGACGACCTCGGCGGCGTTCTTGCCGGCGACCGTTGCGTGGAAGATGTCCGGGTACTGCGTGGCGGAGTGGTTGCCCCAGATCGTCAGACGCTTGATGTCGGCGACCGTCGAACCCGTCTTCTTCGCGAGCTGGGTCAGCGCGCGGTTGTGGTCGAGGCGGGTCATCGCGGTGAAGCGCTCGGCCGGTACGTCCGGGGCGGCGGCCTGCGCGATGAGCGCGTTTGTGTTGGCCGGGTTGCCGACGACCAGGACCTTGATGTCGTCCGCGGCGTGGGCGTTGATGGCCTGGCCCTGCGGCTTGAAGATGCCGCCGTTGGCCTCCAGGAGGTCACCGCGCTCCATGCCCTTGGTGCGGGGGCGGGCACCCACGAGCAGCGCGACGTTGGCGCCGTCGAAGGCGACGTTCGGGTCGTCCGAGATCTCGATGCCCTGAAGGAGCGGGAACGCGCAGTCGTCGAGCTCCATGGCGGTGCCCTCGGCGGCCTTGAGCGCGGGGGTGATCTCAAGGAGGCGCAGCTTGACCGGCACGTCCGCGCCGAGCAGCTGGCCGGAGGCGATGCGGAAGAGCAGGGCGTAACCGATCTGGCCGGCCGCGCCGGTGACGGTGACGTTCACGGGAGTGCGGGTCATGGCGTTCTCCGTATGACAGCTGGCGGTGAGGGCATCCCTGCCCCGGGGTGCGGGGCGTAGAGATGATCGATCTCTTGGCGTCGAGAGATCCACCGGTCAGGCTATCGCGCCTCCGGGATCTCGCACGGCCGGGTCCGTGTGGCCCGGCCCACAGAGAGGCACAAGTGGGCCGAAAAGCGGCGGCCGCCCTGTCCGGGAGAGGGGGACTCGGGCGGCCGCCGGGTGGGGGTACCGGTTGCCGGACTCCCGTGGGGGTACGGTGCGCGTGCCCACTTTGCCGACGGCCATTCCTGTCCAACCCGAAATCTTTTCGCCTTGGTGCTTTCGCCCCGGTCGCCCCGATCGTCCCGATCCGCCGGCCCGTCGCCAACGCCCGACGCCGGCCAGGCCGCGAGGGCCTGACCGGCGTCGAGACAGCGCTCCGAGGAGCTTTCGGGTGCTCCGCTACTGCGTGCAACCCTCCTGACCGGCGGCCAGCGTCGCGCAGGCCGTGGCCTCGCCCGCGTCCTTCACGGCCACCATCGGCGTGTACGCGATCGTGTCGCCGACGACGGTGATCGTGCCGCTCTGCTTCTTCTTGCCGACCGACACCTCCACCTCGTCCCCCTGCGCGGCCTGCGTGATGCGGCCCCACGCGGCGCCGCACGTCTCGCTGTAGCGCACCTCGACCACGGCCGCGCCGACGGTCGCGGTCTTTGCGGTCGTCACGAGGTCACCGCTGCACCCCATGCTCTCCGCGTCCTTGCCGGTGCAGGAGTCACCGCTGCACTTGACGCCGGCCGGCAGATCGGGGTCGGTCGTCGCGGACGGAGAGGGCGAGTTGGCGGCCTCGTCGCCCTTCTGCCCGCGGCCGGCGTCGGTGAAGAAGAACACCGCCGCGATCACGACCAGCACGCCGACGACCCCCGCGAGGAACATCGTCAGCCGCCGCTTGCCACCGCCACCACCGGAGGACCCGCCTCCGGGACGGGGGCCCTGCGGGGGCTCGCCGTACGGCTGGGGCGGACTCTGCGCCCACCCCGACGCGGCGGACGCCCCGGAGACACCGGATGCCCCGGACGTCGCAGACGCCCCGGATGCTCCCGACGGCACCGCCCCCGACGTACGGCCACCCGCCGCCGGACCTCGATACCCCGCAAGCCCCCACGAGTTGCCCCCGGAAGCGGCCCCGTCCTCCCGGACGTCGGCTCCGTCCGAGTCCCGGACCGGCGAGTCCCGTACCGAGGAATCCCGGACCGAGTCCCGTACGGAGGAGTCCCGCACCGGGGTGTCGCGAACCGCGGAATCCCGCGCGGCCGAGTCCCGCACCTCCGGCGCCGTCGGCTGTGCAGGCACCGGCGGCACCGTCGGTGCCACGCCCGCCGGACCCGCAATGCCGGGCGTCGCCGTCGCGCTCCCGCTCTTGCGTGCCGTCCGGCCCGCCTTGGCGCCCTCCTTGGCGCCGGCCGGTGGCGCCCCGAACTCGCTCAGCGCCGCGCGGGCCTGGGAGATCCGGATGGCCTCCATGGTCATGTCGTGGCGCATCTCCGAACGGCTCCAGGCACGTTCGGCGAGCTCCCACATCGTCGTCACGTGGACCGGATTCGTACCCGTGACCTCGGCAAGCGCCACGATCGCACCCTTGGGCGCGAGCAGCCGCCCGTTCAGATACCGCTCCCAGGACGTCTTGCTGTATCCCGTGCGGTCGGCCAGCGCCGCGATGCTCAGACCGCTGCGGTCCACGAGCCGGCGCAGCTGGCTCGCGAACTCCCTGACCTGCGGATCGAGTTCATCCGGCAAGGCCCTCCAACGAGGCATTGCTTCCCCCTCTTCCCCCCGGTTCGTGCTGGTGTTTCTCGCGTTCCCCCGCGCGTGGTGCCCTCTGCCGAGTCCCCGATGTGGCTACCCACAGGGATGCGCCCAGTAAGGATCTCAGTTCCCGGGGTGGGGGCGCACGGGAGCATTGGGACCGTGGGCATGCACCGTTGCACGCCCGTCGAATGGCGTCCAGTGTTCCATCGGCGACCCTCCTCGGCCGACGCAACCCTGGTAGTAAGCCCTTGCCAACACGCGGGACGACCCCGGTGCGTCCCGGTCGACCACGCTAGCCCGCCTGTTGAACGACTTCCTTGCAAATGCGCGAACTTGTCAACACATCGACACACAGAAAGCACATAAACGATCACGCCCGTCACAGGGGTCGTATTCGGGCAGGTCAGACGCGGGGGCCTCACCGGGCTCACCCCAGCGCTAGGGCCCCGACCAGTGCCGTCAGCACCAGAACCACGGCGAGTGCGACGGCGGCCGCCAGCAGCCAACTCGACGACGGCTCCGGTTCCTTCGGCGGCGCGTCCCACCACGGCAGGGTGGGGTCGTCCTCGTACTCCTCGTAGCCCTCGGGCCCCTCATGCGTCTCGCCCGCCTCACGCGGCCTGTGCATCCCGTGCGCCCCGTGTGCCCCCGGCTCCGCCTTCGTGGGCATCACCGCAGGCTTCGGCCATGCCTGTACGGCCAGTTCCCACCGCACTCCGAAGCGCTCCGCCTCGTCCCTGCCGGTCCCCGCCACCCGGCACAGGGCCACGACCGCCTGCCGGGGCGGGGGCTGGGTGGCGTTGAGGTAGCGCTGCCAGGACGACTTGCTGTACGCGGTACGCGCGCCCAGCGCGACCAGACTCAGGCCCGTGCGGTCCTTGAGCTGCCGCAACTGCTCCACGAAGTGCCGCACCTCCGGCGGCAGATCGTCGGGCAGCGGCTGCCACGCACCCATCGCTCACCTCCGAACCGGATCCGATCGGGTGACGACACGGGGCGGCGCATTGGTTCCCGACGTAGCGGAACGGTCACTTCCGTGCCACAGCGCACTGACAGGCGTTGAACAGCACCTTCGCCGTGCCCGAGGCTTGACGCAGACGGCGGCCCGTCCTTCCTCGGGGGAGAGGACGGGCCGCCGTCGCGCCCAGTGGCCTTCGGGGCCGGGAGGCCTCAGCTGTCCACCGTGAAATGCAGGGCGTCCTTCAGGAACGGGATCTTCAGCCACGGGTCCGGCTGCGCCATCAACGCCAGCAGCACGATCACGAGGCCCAGCACGCCGTACGTCACTATGTCGGTGAAGCGGGAACGTACGGCGAGCATGCCGACGCTCGGCAGGAGCCACCGCAGCACCGCGCCTACCAGCAGGGCGCTGCCGATCACCAGGGTGCCGACCCGGAACACGTCGAGCGCGGTGATCAGCAGACCCACCGCGACCATGCCCAGTACCAGCAGGACCGGCCACTGCCGGGCGGGCGCCGGGGCGTCACCGGGAGCGGCGCGGCCGCCGCCCTCGGGACGTGCCGTGTCCTTGGTGAACAGCGGGAAGCGGCGGGTGGTGCGCCGGGGCGTACCCTCCGCGTCCGGTGCGCTCACCGGATCCCGGACCTCGATCTCCTCGGCGTCCTCGATCTCCTGCGCCTTGCCGGCGCCGCCCTCAGCCGACACTGCGCTCCGCCGCCTCGACCACGTTGACCAGCAGCTGCGCCCGCGTCATCGGGCCCACGCCACCGGGGTTGGGGGAGATCCAGCCGGCCACCTCGGCAACGCCGGGGTGGACGTCGCCCACGATCTTGCCCTCGGCGCTGCGCGAGACACCGACGTCGAGGACGGCCGCGCCGGGCTTCACGTCCTCGGGGCGAATCAGGTGGGCGGAGCCCGCGGCGGCGATGATGATGTCCGCGCGCTTCAGGTGTGCGGCCAGGTCCCGCGTGCCGGTGTGGCACTGGGTCACCGTCGCGTTCTCGCTGCGCCGGGTCAGCAGCAGCGGCATCGGACGGCCGATGGTGACACCGCGGCCGACGACCACGACCTCGGCGCCCTTGATCTCGACGCCGTACCGGCGCAGGAGGGTGAGGACGCCGTTCGGGGTGCAGGGCAGCGGGGCCGGCTCATTCAGGACGAGGCGCCCGAGGTTCATCGGGTGGAGGCCGTCGGCGTCCTTGTCCGGGTCCATGAGCTCCAGGATCCGGTTCTCGTCGATGCCCTTGGGCAGCGGCAGCTGGACGATGTAGCCGGTGCAGGCCGGGTCCTCGTTCAGCTCGCGGACGACCGCCTCGATCTCCGCCTGCGTCGCCGTGGCGGGCAGCTCGCGCTGGATGGAGGCGATGCCGACCTGGGCGCAGTCGCGGTGCTTGCCGGCGACGTACTTCTGGCTGCCGGGGTCCTCCCCGACCAGGATCGTGCCGAGGCCGGGCGTGATGCCCTTCTCCTTCAGCGCCGCCACCCGGGCGGTCAGATCGGACTTGATCGCGGCTGCGGTGGCCTTGCCATCGAGAATCTGGGCGGTCATGACCCCCATCCTCCCGGATGACGCCCTCGGTGTTCCAATCGGACGCCTGGCCCGTGACGTACATCGCCCCAGCAAGATCCCGAAGATTGCATCTGCACAACAGGTTCCGCCTCAGACTGGACAAAATCGCACGGTACCTAGAACGATGAACGGCGCAGTTTCGCGGAACGTGTTCGGGGGGCAAAACCGCTCAAATCGTGAAGTTCCTCCGCGCAATGCCGCATCGTCCCCGCATTCGCAACGGAGGAATCCGGCCATGAGTTTCGGCTCGCCCAACCCGCCTTACGGTCAGCCGCAGGACCCGAATCAGGGCTACGGGTACCCCCAGCAAGGACAGCAGCCCGGTTACCCCCAGCCGGGACAGCCTCCCTACCCGCAGGGTCAGGCCGGTTACGGCTACCCGCAGTCGCCGCAGGGCGTGCCCCCGCAGGGCGGTTACGGCTATCCGCAGCAGCCGGGTTACCCCGGCGGTTCGGGCATGCCTCCCCGCGTGGCGTCCATGGGCCGGCGCTTCGGTGCGCGGCTGATCGACGGTGTGGCGTTCACCGTCATCTACATCATCCTTGCCGCCGTCGGTGTCGCGGGCTCCTTCAGCGCGGCCAACGAATGTGACCCCAACGCCGTCGACTACAGCTCCTGCGTGAACGACGCCAGCTCCGACATCGTGGCCTCGATCGGCGCCGTGGTCGGTGTCTTCGCGGTGATCGGCCTGCTGTACGAGTGGCTGATGGTCGGTCTGGTGGGTGCCACCCTCGGCAAGATGGCCGTCGGCCTGCGGGTCGTGAAGGCCGACACCGGCCAGAAGCCCGGCCTGGGCTCCTCGTTCATCCGCTGGATCATCCCGATCGTCGGCAGCCTGGCCTGCGGCATCGGCCAGCTCCTCGTCTACCTGTCCCCGTTCTGGGACAAGTCGGGCCGCCAGCAGGGCTGGCACGACAAGGCCGCGAGCACGATGGTCGTACAGAACTGACCTCACCCGAGGTTTCGTTGGGCGGGACTCACTTCACGCCAAACACAGCCGATGGCCGTGTCTCACTCGTACGAGGGGGGCACGGCCTCGCTGCGTCGCCCTACCCTGACGTGGGTAGCCGTCAGGCACGGGGAGACGCACCTTGTACAGCATCATCGTGGTACCTCCGCCGACCACGGAGGACGAGACCGACCGCACCCAGCTCCGGCTGGCGCCCGGCGAGCGGCTCGGCTTCGGCCGTTCCGTCGCCGACAACGACCTCACGATCGCGCACGACGGGGTGTCCCGCAGAGCGGGTCAAATCACCGCGCAGGGCGCCTTCTGGATACTGAGCAACCTCAGCCGGGAACAGACGTACGTCGTGGAGAACCCGGAGGGCGCGGGCGAGCACATCAAGGTCGGGCCGGGGCGCCTCGACGCGCCGATCCCCTTCGAGTTCTCGCGGATCGTGCTGCCGGCGGCCGGCGATCTGCTGCCCATCGAGGTGTGGGCGCCGCGCCACGACTACCTCAGCTCCGAGGGCGGCCTGGACGGCGCGACCACCGCCCCCGCGTTCTCGGTCGACCACACCAAGCGCTACTTCGCCGTCCTGGCGGCCCTGTGCGAGCCCCGGCTGCGCGGTGAACCGCACGCCCCGCTGCCCACGGTCGACCAGGTCGTGGAGCGGCTGCGCCCCAACTGGCCCGCCGCGTCCCGTACGTCGGTCCAGTGGAACATCGACTACCTCGCCGTGAAGCTGCGGCTCAAGCCCGGCCCGGAGACGGCGGACACGGGTCCGCGGCTCAACGGCAAGAAGGAGTCGCTGGTCTCTCTGGCGCTACGGTTCGACCTGGTGCGGGAGGACGATCTCGTCGTCCTGCGCGAGTCGTCGCCGTCAGTTCCGTCGCTCTCGGCTTCGTCCGCGTCGGCGTCCGGCCGGGTGGCCCGGTGACCGAGCCGTATGCCGTGCCGGTGCCGAAGGGGTACCGGGTGGGCGTGTGGGAGGTGCGGGAGCCGATCGCCACGGGGGCGTTCGGGAGTGTGTACGAGGGCAGGCGCGTCGGAGACGACGAGGCCCTGCCGAAGACGGTCGCCCTGAAGTTCCTGCCCACCGGCACCGGCACCCCCCGTCAACTCACTCACCTGCGCGAACTCATCGAGCGCGAGGTCGCGTTGCACCGCCGGCTGAAGCAGCCACGACTGATCCGGATGTACGACACCCTCACCGTCGACGACCCGGCCCGTCCCGCCCTCGACGGCGCCACGATCCTCGTGCTGGAGAAGGCGCAGGGCTCCCTGTCCGCACTGCTCTCGGCGGAGCCGCGCCCCGGCTCCGGCCCCGTCCTGCTCGCGCAGATCTGCGAGGGGCTGGCGCAGCTGCATCACGCGGGCTGGGTGCACGGGGACCTGAAGCCCGCCAACGTGCTGCTGATGAAGGACGGTTCGGCCCGGCTCGCCGACTTCAACATGGCGGCGGAACTGGAGGGCACGCACGCGTACACGCCCGCCTTCTCGACGCCCGACTACACGCCGCCGGAGCTGCTCTGGTCGGAGATCGGCGAGCGCGGCCGCCGTATCCGCCCGTCGGCCGACGTCTGGGCGTTCGGCGTGCTGGCGCATCTGGTCCTCACCGGCTCCTTCCCGTTGCCCGGCGCCACCCCGTCGACCCGCCGCGACGCTGCCGCCGCCTACGCGCGCGGCACCGACGAACTACGCCTGTCGCCCGAACTCCCTGACGTCTGGCGGGAGATCGTGCGGGACTGTCTGACCCGTACGCACGGCGACCGGATCGGCACCCAGGCGCTGCTGCGGCGGGTGGGCGCCGCGGCGGGCACGGGCAGCTCGCCGCGGCTGCCGCGGGCGCTCCTCCCTCGCCGCCGCTCCCGCCGTACGACGATGCTGACCGCCGCGACCGCCGTGGTGGCGGTGGCGGCCCTCGGCTACGGTGTCAGCAACTGGGCGGACACCGGCGCCGACGGGGGCGGAAGCGGGGCTGGCGGGCCGGGGCGCGAGACCACGAGGGGCACGGCCGCCTCCTACGGCGCCTCCGAACTCCGTACCGACAAGGGCGTCCCGGTGGCCTACCGCCGCCTCATCGTCGACTCCGCCCACGACTGCGTCCGGCCCGAGGTCACCCCCGCGCTGATCGCCGCCCTGCTGAAGGCGGAGAGCAACTTCGACCCGGACCTCGCCGACCCGTCCGTGGGCAAGGAGGGCGAGTACGGCATCGCCCGCTGGACGCCGAGTCTGCTGCGCTGGTGGATCCGCGCGGACGGTGTCCCCGCGACGGAGACCCCCAAGCCTCCCCTCACCCCGGCCGAGTCCATCCCCGCCGTGGGCCGCTACCTCTGCTACATGGAGCCGCTCCTGAACCGGACGGGCCTCTCCGGCGACCGCAAGGTGCTGCTGGCCGCCGCCTACCGCACCTCGACCAAGGTCGTGAACAACGCGGGCGGCGTTCCCCCGAAGTACCGCGACTACGCCACCCGCGTCGCCCACTACCTCAAGGAGTACACGCCGCCCGCGAAGTAGGGACCCTGAGAGTTCACAGGTACCGCTCGGGGCCGGTCGGCGCCACGGTGTTCCTGTCCACCAACGGGGGTGGCAATTCCGGAGGGACACCGACCATGAAGCGCATGCTCGCCTCGCTGGGAGCCGTTGCCGTACTCGCCACGGGCGCCGTGGCCCTGACGCCGACGGGGGCTTCGGCGGCACCGAACGGCTGCTGGGGCAGCGGGCCGAACAACTCCCGCTACTGCCACAACTACCAGGCCGGCAACGTGATGTTCAACGGGAACGTCGCGGGCCGGCTGCACGCGGGTGACAACTGGTTCGTCTGCCAGAAGAAGTTCCCGGGCCAGGAGAACCCGCCGGTCGGCGACGCCCGCAACGACTGGTGGCTGTGGACCCAGGCCGACACCAACGTCAGCAACGGCGGCTGGGGCTGGTTCCCCGCCAACAAGGTGTCCGGCGGCGTGAACTACGGGGCGATCCCGGGTCTGCGCACCTGCTGAGCGCCTGCTGACGGCACGCGTCGCGGCCTCCGGCTCCCTCGGGGGAGGGCCGGAGGCCGCGACGCGTGCCCGTGCTTCTCCCTTCTCCGGCAGCGACCGGTACCGAATCGGCCCCGCCGCCGGCCGTCCCCGTGGCAGCCGCCTCCGACGCGGACGGCCCGGACGTCGACGACATGTCCGACGACGACGTCCGCGTCGCCACCGGCCACTGCGGCACCCTTCCGTAACCGCGAGCGCCCATCCCCCTGCCGCCTCAAGCGGTAGCCTCACATCAACTGACGGGACACGAGTGGCCGTTGGGGAAGAGCAGCACTCGGGGGATCCATGACCGACCAGCGGCAGCCCATGCCATCACCCACCCCGGCGGCCGTCGACGCCGCTCTGGTGGAGGCGGGCGCCACCCCGCTGAAGCCGACCGCCCCCTCCCGCATCGGCCCCTACGTCCCCCTTGGACTGCTCGGCAGCGGCGGCATGGGCCACGTCTACCTGGCCCGCCCCGCCGCCGACACCGCCGGCCTCGCCGCCGTCAAGGTGATCCGTCCCGAGTACGCCGAAGACCCCCGCTTCCGGCGGCGTTTCGAGCGGGAGGCCGCCGTGCACGGCCGGGTTCACACGCCGCGCACGCCGCAGCTGCTCGGCACCGGGTTCGACGACTCGCTGCTGTGGATGGCGACGCAGTACCTGCCCGGCCTCAACCTCGCCGAAGCGGTCCGCGAGTGCGGCAAGCTGGAGCGCGCCGGGGTGTGGCGGCTGGTCGGGGACATGGGGCAGGCCCTGTCGGCGCTGACCGCCGCCGACGTCGTACACAGGGATCTCAAGCCGTCCAACGTGATCCTGTCCCTGCAGGGCGCCCACGTCATCGACTTCGGCATCGCGCAGGCCGCCGACAGCAGCGCGATCACGTCGACCGGGAGCCGGGTCGGCACGCCCGCCTTCATGTCACCCGAGTATCTGCGCGAGGGCCGCTGCGACACCGCCTCCGACGTCTTCTCGCTCGCGGGAAGCCTGATCTACGCCGCCACCGGGCACGCCCCCTTCGGGGACGGAACGGGCGTCGACGTGATGCACCGGGTCGCGTTCGAGGAGCCCAAGCAGGACATCATGGCCGAACTCTTGGCCGTGGAACCCGCGTTGGCCGCCCTCCTGACCGCCTGTCTCGCCAAGGATCCCGCAGGGCGCCCCACCCCACGCCAGCTCACCGACGCCGCCACGGCAGCCGGTCACGGCGGCGCAGCGGTCTGGCACAAGCCGCTGAGCGCCCGGCTGCTGGCCCGGCGGCAGGCCTGCGAGGTACTGGAAGGTGTCGCCGTCCAGGAGACCGCCCGGGCACCCCTGAGTTCGCACACCTCTCGGACCTCGCAGGAGACGGTCCAGTTGCGGCTGCCGGGGGAACGTACGGCTGCCCCCGCCCCGGACGGCGACGGCAAGCGGCGCAAGGGGCGGGCATACCTCGCCGTCGCTGCGGGTCTCGCCGTCTGTGCCGTCGCCGCGGGCGCCTTCTTCCTCACCGGCCCGTCCGTCGACGAAACGGCCTCGGCTGCGGCTACGTCGGCCGCCGGAACCGCCCCCGACGACGCACGGGGCTCTTCCCTCCCCAGCTCCTCCGCGTCGCCCTCCCGTGACAAGGAGAAGGGGGAAGGGAAAGAGAAGGACACCGACGCGAAGGCGTCGGCCGATGCCGAGTCGGCCGACCCGAGCGCCTCCGAGAGCGGCGGCGCGGGCGGAACGCAGGCCACGCCCGGCGAGGGCTCCACCCCCTCCGGCAGCGACGAGGGCGACAGCGGCAACGGTGGGGGCGCCCCGACCGCCACCCCCACCAGGACCGCCACGACGCCGGCCACCCCGCCCTGGATCTCGGACTGCACCCACTACTCCGGCACCGAACTCACCGACCGGGGCGACAAGGGTCAGCGCGTCGTCCAGGTCCAGTGCATGCTCAGCAAGCGCGGCTACAGCGTCGGCGGCTCGGGCGTGGACGGAGAGTTCGGCGCGGACACGGAGTCCGCGGTCAGGCTGTTCCAGAGCGACAAGGGGCTGGAGGTCGACGGCGAGGTGGGACCCAACACCTGGGCGGCGCTGCGCAGTTCGACGTGACGGCGGCAGCCGCGGGTGAGGGGCGGGCCGCACGTACGGCCCGCCCCTCACCCATGTCGGCTCAGTGGAAGAAGTGCCGCGTCCCCGTGAAGTACATCGTGACGCCGGCCTTCCGGGCGGCCTCGACGACCTGCTCGTCACGGACGGATCCG
This sequence comes from Streptomyces sp. NPDC111606, assembly GCF_055656945.1. Classification (NCBI taxonomy): domain Bacteria; kingdom Bacillati; phylum Actinomycetota; class Actinomycetes; order Kitasatosporales; family Streptomycetaceae; genus Streptomyces; species Streptomyces sp. NPDC111606. Next base: position 119,219 of record NZ_JBVKBY010000002.1, on the reverse strand, counting down.
CCGGGCTGGACCACGGCCTTCACGCCGGCCTCGGTCAGGATCTCCAGGCCGTCGGGGAACGGGAAGAACGCGTCGGACGCGGCGTACGCCCCCTGCGCGCGCTCGGCGCCGGCCCGCTCGACGGCCAGCTTCGCGGAGTCGACGCGGTTGACCTGGCCCATGCCGACGCCGACCGAGGCGCCGTCCTTGGCGAGCAGGATGGCGTTGGACTTCACGGCCCGGCACGCCTTCCAGGCGAAGGCGAGTTCCGAGAGCTCCTCGGCGCTGAGCGCATCACCCGTCGCCAGCGTCCAGTTGGCCGGGTCGTCGCCGTCGGCCTGGAGGCGGTCGGTGACCTGGAGGAGGGCGCCGCCGTCGATGGGCTTGATCTCGACGGGGTTGCCGGGGCCCTCGGGGCAGCGCAGCACGCGGATGTTCTTCTTCTTGGCGAGGGCTTCGAGGGCGCCGTCCTCGTAGTCCGGCGCGACGATGACCTCGGTGAAGATCTCGGCGACCTGCTCCGCCATCTCCTTGCTGACCGGGCGGTTGACCGCGATCACGCCGCCGAACGCCGACAGCGGGTCACAGGCGTGGGCCTTGCGGTGCGCCTCGGCGACGTCCGCGCCGACCGCGATGCCGCAGGGGTTGGCGTGCTTGATGATCGCGACGCAGGGCTCGGCGTGGTCGTACGCGGCACGGCGCGCGGCGTCCGTGTCCGTGTAGTTGTTGTACGACATCTCCTTGCCGTGGAGCTGCTCGGCCTTGGCCAGACCGCCGCCGTCGCCGTCCACGTAGAGGGCGGCCGGCTGGTGCGGGTTCTCGCCGTAGCGCAGGGTGTTCTCGCGCTCCCAGGTCGCGCCGAGGAACTCCGGGAACTGCGAGTCGTCCAGCGGGGCGTAGGAGGAGGCGAACCAGGAGGCCACCGCCACGTCGTAGGCGGCGGTGTGCTGGAAGGCCCGCGCGGCGAACAGCTTGCGCAGCCCGAGGGTGAAACCGCCCTCGCGGACCGCCTGAAGGACGGCGGCGTACGCGTCCGGGTCGGTGACGACCGCGACCGACGGGTGGTTCTTGGCGGCGGCGCGCACCATCGACGGACCGCCGATGTCGATCTGCTCGACGCACTCGTCGGGGGTGGCGCCGGAGGCGACGGTCTCGCGGAACGGGTAGAGGTTGACGACGACCAGGTCGAACGGCTCGACGCCCAGCTCGGCGAGCTGCTCGCGGTGGCTGTCCAGGCGCAGGTCGGCGAGGATGCCCGCGTGCACGCGCGGGTGCAGCGTCTTGACGCGGCCGTCCAGGCACTCGGGGAAGCCGGTGAGTTCCTCGACCTTGGTGACCGGGACACCGGCCGCGGCGATCTTCGCGGCCGTGGAGCCGGTGGAGACGAGCTCGACACCCGCCTCGTGCAGGCCGCGCGCGAGGTCTTCCAGACCGGTCTTGTCGTAGACGCTGACGAGCGCCCGTCGAATGGCCCGCTTGTTGCTCTCGGCGGTCACTGGATAACTACCTTTCGTCCCTCAATGCGATAGCCGTTGCGGGCGATCCGCCCCACGACCTCGACGAGCAGCCTTCGCTCGACTTCCTTGATGCGCTCGTGCAGAGCGCTCTCGTCGTCCTCGTCCCGGACCTCGACCACGCCCTGCGCGATGATCGGCCCGGTGTCGACGCCGTCGTCGACGAAGTGGACGGTGCAGCCGGTGACCCTGGCGCCGTACGCGAGCGCGTCGCGGACGCCGTGGGCGCCGGGAAAACTGGGCAGGAGCGCGGGGTGGGTGTTGACGAACCGCCCGCCGAAGCGCGCGAGGAACTCCTTCCCCACGATCTTCATGAACCCGGCGGAGACGACGAGGTCGGGCTCGTAGGCGGATACGGCCTCCGCGAGCGCCGCGTCCCACTCCTCCCGGCTGCCGTGGTCCTTGACCTTCCGCACGAAGGTGGGCAGTCCCGCGCGCTCGGCCCGAGCGAGCCCCTCGATGTTCTCGCGGTCGGCGCCGACGGCCACGATCTCGGCGCCGTACGCCTCGGAACCGACGGCGGCGATCTCGTCGAGCAGCGCCTGCAGATTGGTGCCGGATCCGGAGACCAGCACGACGAGGCGCTTGGCCACGGGCTTGGCGGCCACGGTGGGGCCCTTTCTCGGGGGTGCGTTCTTCATGCGGCCGACGGCATGTAGGTTCACGTCCGTACGTCTCACACCTGTACGTTCATACGAATGCATCGCGCCCCTGGATACGGGGAAGTCTACGAAGCAGCCGACCGTCAGCAACGATACCGGCACACCGGAAGGCCCCCACGGGACGGGGGCGTGGCCGGAAGGTAGCGTCTGGGGCGAGCGGGCTCGGGAACGCGGTCGTCGTGCGGTGCGTTCTTTGTGTGACAGCTCAGAACAGCCAGCCTTATCACCTAGGGGAAGACGCTCACTTGATGCCGGACCGCAGTCTGCGACTCCTCACGTTCCCCCCGCACCCGGTGCAGGGAGGGGAGCACAGCGGCGTGCTGCTGCGGGAGCGCCCCACCTCACCGCCCGACGCGCCTTCGGGCGGACAGAACGGCGACGAGCGGGGCAGCGGCCAGGGGCAGGACGACGACAACCCCTTCGCGCCGCCGCCGGAGGGCACCCCGGACCGCCCGTGGCAGCCGCGCCGCCGCCCTTCGGGCGAGGACGGTTCGCAGGACTCCGACGAGGGCAGCGGCCGCTCGCCGTGGGGCAACCAGTGGAGCGACCGCCAGCCCGGCCGCTCCCCCGACGGCTTCGGCGACAACTCCCGACGCGGCCAGGACGGCTCCGGCGGCCCGGGCCCCGGCTCCGGCCCGCGCTGGGACCCGACCGACCCCGTCCAGCGCCGCGCCCGCTTCGCGCTGCTGTCCGGTATGTGGGCCTTCTTCTTCGCCCTCTTCAGCTGGCCGTACGTCGCCCTGCTCCTGGGCGCCCTGGCCCTCTACTGGGGCATCACCAGCCTCCGGGCCAAGCCCCGCACCCCCGACCCGAACACCCCGGCCCCCCCGCGCCCCACCGGCCGCCCCCAGACCACAGCAGCAGTAAGCGGCCTGGTCACAGCCTCCCTCGCCATCGCAGTGGTCGCCGCCGGCTTCACGGCCCAGATGGTCTACAGCGACTACTACACCTGCACGAACGACGCCCTGACGACCGCGGCGAAGAAGGCGTGCAACGAGCATTTGCCGGAGGAGCTGCGAGGGGTTCTGGGGACGGGGGACTGAGCAACGCGGACGCGCTCCCCGCTGACGGCACCCCCTCGGTGCCGGTCCGGGTATTTCAGCCCGTCCGGCGTTTGAGGACGAGGCCGTTCAGGCCGAAGCGGGGGTCTGGGGGCGGCAGCCCCCAGGGACCGGGGTCGTAGGGGCAGCGCCTCTTCAAGGACGGGAAGGGCAGGGGCGGCGGGGGCGAGATCCGCTCCGTCACGGCGACGCCCGTTCCTCCGGCGCCTCCGGCGGATCCGCCGCATCCTTCATCGCCGCCCAACGCGCCTCACGCGAGTCGTCATCACCCCACGGCGAGGGGGCCGACGCCGACTCCAGCTCAGGCTCAGGCTCACCCTCCGCCACCCCCGCAACCGGCACCTCCACAGGCGAAAAGCCGTCCGGCTCGAACGTCGTGTCATGGTCATACGCCCCGTACGGAACCCCCTCCCCCTCACCCCCGTAGGCCCCGTCCTCATCAGCCACACCCCCCCGACCCTCCTGGTCCTGCACCAACGCAGTGAACGGCCCCTCCTGCACGAAGGCCGCCCGCCCGGCCGCACCCCCCGCCGCCGCCTCCACCCGAGGCCGCCCGATCCGAGCCCCCTCGGTCTCACCAAGCCGCCCCGCCCGCCGCCCCAGGTGGCAACGCCACCCCCGCACCACCACAGCCACCGGAACCGCCACCACAGAGACCCACCCCAACACCGCCGCCCCCACCTGCCACCACACCGGCCCGAACTCCGCAAGCGCCCCTCTCCCCAGCGGCCCACCCGACAACGCGGCCAGCTCGGCGACCAGGACGCTGCAGAACACGGCGGCCAGCAAGGCAACCCCGGCGGTCCGCCCGGGCGCCCAGACCACGGCCGGCGCCTGCCCGCCCTCGTACCGAGCCCCGAGCCCGCCGCCCCACCCCGCCGCAAACCACCCCACGACCACGCCGGCCGCAACCGGCACCACCGCGACCCCCCACTGCGCCGGCCCCCCGACCCCCGGGTCCGGCACCGCCGCCAGCAGCGGAAGCGGCGGCAGCAGCGGCGCCGGCGCCGAGGACAGCGGCCCCACCGCATGCCCCGCCCCGAGCACGAACCCCGGCCCGAGGGCATACGCCGCCGCCCACACCGCCGCGTTCGGCACGAGCGCCACGCACAGCAACAGCACCGCGAACCGCCCCGACCACCCTTCCGTCAGCTGCAGAAACGACCCTCGCGCCGCCGCGCCGTGCCACACCAGCGACCCGGCCACCAGCAACGCCCCACCCGCGACGAGCGCCGCCGCACCGGCCCCGGCCGCCCGGGCCGCCGCACCGAGACGGGCGGGCGCCTCCGCCTCGGGAACCAGCCGCCGTACCCGCGTCGGCATCACGCCCAGCACACCGTGGGCCGCCTCGGGCCGCCGTTCGCACGCCGTCCACACGCCGACCCCCGCCGCTCCCATCGCGAGAAGGGGCACACACACCCCTGTCCACCACCATGAGGGCCGCAGCTCACCGCCCGCCGCGTACACCGCGGCCGCCACCCCGACCCCGAGGTACCCGAGCACGACACCCGCCCAGGCCGTACGGCCCGACACGAGCGGCGCCCCGTCACCGCCGTCCGCCGCCGCGTCCCGCGCCGCCCGGTACACCAGCCACACCGGCAGCATGAGCATCAGCAGCGGCGTGACGCCCACCGGCGCGGGGAGACCGGAGAGGGTGTCGGTGCGGACCAGTTCGGCACCGTGCGCAAGCAGCCACAGGACGGCGGCGACCTGCAACGCACCTCCCGGCCCCTTGTCCGGGTACGGCGAACTGACCCACAGCACCATCACCACCACGGCGATCACACCGAGCCCCAGCCCCGCCGCGACCGCGCCGCCCAGAAGGCTCGCGCCGAGTCCGGGCGTGCGGTACCGAAGCCGAGTGAGCAGGGACGACAGGGGCGTTCGACGAGCGGTCATCTCGATCACGCCCGCAATGCTCCCAACGACACGCGCTTTCCCGTCGTAACAGGCGAACCTCCGAAGTGTCGCTCAATATACGTTTATGTACTTTTTCGCACGAAGGGGCGTACTGTGACGCAGCCCCCCGCATCCCCGCTTCCCCCGCCCAAGGAACGCCGACGCCTGCGCGAGGCCGCTTCATTGACGCAGGCTCAGGTCGCGGAACGGGTGGGCGTCAGCCGCGAGACAGTACGCGCTTGGGAGAACGGCCGTACGACGCCACGCGGCCTGAGGAGGGAGGCGTACGCGCACCTGCTCGGCTCGCTTGCGGAGGAGACGGCGGAGACGTCGGCGAAGAAGTCACCGGAAGAGACAGAGGCTCAGCACGCCATGGGAGGGCGCGACATGACGGTAGGTCAGAGTGCCCGCGAACGCGCGGACAAAGCCGTACGGACTGCCGTACCGGCAGCAGATCCCACCGAGGCCGCACCGCCCCCCGAAGCCCGGGCCGAACGCCCCCTCTCCCCCGCCCAGGCGTTCGACGCGCTCTACGCCTTCTGCGCCCCGGCCCTGGTACGGCAGACCTACGTGCTCACCGGGCGCCGCGAACTCGCGCGCGAGTCGGTCGAGCGGGCCTTCGAACTCGCCTGGCAGCGCTGGCCCGAGGTGGCCTGCGACCCTGACCCGGCGGGCTGGGTGCGGGCGACGGCGTACGACTTCGCCCTCTCCCCCTGGCACCGGTTCCGCCCGCGCTACCGGCACCCCGAACCCCCACCGTCGAACGCGTCCGACCGCGCCCTGCTGAACGTACTCCTCGAACTCACCCCGCCCCAGCGCCGCACGCTGCTCCTGTACGACGGTGTGGGCCTCGACCTGCCCGAGACGGCGGCGGAGACGGAGGCCACCACCCCGGCGACCGCGAACCGTCTCCTCAACGCCCGCGCCGCGGTCGCCGCCCGCCTCCCGGACCTGTCCGACCCCACCGAACTCCACTACCGCCTGGCGGATCTGGCCTCCACGGAGCGCCTGCGCGCGGCCAAACCGGCGGTGGTGCGCGACGGCAGTGAGCGCCGGGCCCGCTTCTGGACCCGCGCGGCGATCGCCTTCACCGTGGCCCTGATCGGCACGACGGCCCTGACCCTGCGCACGGCCCCGACCCAGTACGAGCCACCGGTGCCGCCGGGGGAGACGGTGCTCGGCGTACCCCCGCGAGTGGCCCCGGGGCCGCTGTCGGAGAAGGAGCAGAAGCTGCGCGCGAAGCTGCGGGCACAGATGCAGCACGGCCCGGAGAGACTCGCGCCGCGGGCAGAGTGAGCTGCGAAAACGCCGGTGGGCCCGCCCCCACGCAGGGAACGGGCCCACCGGATGGTGCGCTTGGCGCCGGTGAAGGTCAGCCGCCGAGGATCTCGCGAGCCAGCTTCGCCGTCTCGGTCGGCGTCTTGCCGACCTTGACGCCCGCGGCCTCCAGGGCCTCCTGCTTCGCCTGGGCGGTGCCGGACGAACCGGAGACGATGGCGCCGGCGTGGCCCATGGTCTTGCCCTCGGGCGCGGTGAAGCCCGCGACGTAGCCGACGACCGGCTTGGTCACGTTCTTCGCGATGAAGTCCGCGGCCCGCTCCTCGGCGTCGCCACCGATCTCACCGATCATGACGATCAGGTCGGTGTCGGCGTCGGCCTCGAACGCGGCGAGCGCGTCGATGTGCGTGGTGCCGATGATCGGGTCGCCACCGATGCCGACGGCGGTCGAGAAGCCGATGTCACGCAGCTCGTACATCATCTGGTACGTCAGCGTGCCGGACTTCGAGACCAGGCCGATACGGCCCGGCTTGGTGATGTCGCCCGGGATGATGCCGACGTTCGACTGACCCGGGGTGATGATGCCGGGGCAGTTCGGGCCGATGATCCGGGTCTTGTTGCCCTTCTTGCCCGCGTACGCCCAGAAGTTCGCGGAGTCGTGCACCGCGATGCCCTCGGTGATCACGACGGCCAGGGGGATCTCGGCGTCGATGGCCTCGACGACCGCGTCCTTGGTGAACTTCTCCGGCACGAAGATGACGGAGACGTTGGCGCCGGTCTTCTCGATGGCCTCCTTGACGGTGCCGAAGACCGGTACCTCGGTGCCGTCGAAGTCCACGGTCTGACCCGCCTTGCGCGGGTTCACGCCGCCCACGACCTCGGTGCCGTCACCGAGCATGAGCTTGGTGTGCTTCATGCCCGTGGCGCCGGTCATGCCCTGGACGATGACCTTGCTGTCCTTGTTGAGCCAGATAGCCATGGTGTGTTGTGTCCTCGTCCTGAGTGCTTACTTGGCGGCGTGAGCCAGTTCGGCGGCCTTGTCGGCCGCGCCGTCCATGGTGTCGACGCGCTGGACCAGCGGGTGGTTGGCGTCGGTGAGGATCTGCCGGCCGAGCTCGGCGTTGTTGCCGTCGAGACGGACGACAAGCGGCTTCGAGACGTTCTCGCCGCGGTCCTCGAGGAGCTTCAGGGCCTGGACGATGCCGTTGGCGACCTCGTCACAGGCGGTGATGCCACCGAAGACGTTGACGAACACGGACTTGACGTCCGGGTCGCCGAGGATGATCTCCAGACCGTTGGCCATGACCTGGGCGGAGGCGCCACCGCCGATGTCCAGGAAGTTGGCCGGCTTGACGTTGCCGTGGTTCTCACCGGCGTACGCGACGACGTCCAGGGTGCTCATGACGAGACCCGCGCCGTTGCCGATGATGCCGACCTCACCGTCGAGCTTGACGTAGTTGAGGTTCTTCTCCTTGGCGGCGGCCTCGAGCGGGTTGGCCGCGTCCTTGTCGTGGAGCTCCTCGTACTCGGGGTGGCGGAACTCGGCGTTCTCGTCGAGCGACACCTTGCCGTCGAGGGCGATGACCTCACCGGAGGCGACCTTCGCGAGCGGGTTGACCTCGACGAGGAGGGCGTCCGACTTGATGAAGGTGTCCCACAGCGTGATCAGGACGTTGACGACCTTGTCCGCGACCTCGGCCGGGAACTTGGCGGCCTCGACGATCTCGCGGGCCTTGGCCTCGTCCACGCCGTCGATGGCGTCGATCGCGATCTTGGCGACGGCCTCCGGGCGGGTGGCCGCCACCTCCTCGATCTCCATGCCGCCCTCGACGGAGGCGATGGAGAGGAAGGTGCGGTTGGCACGGTCGAGGAGGAAGGAGACGTAGTACTCCTCCAGGATCTCCGGGGCCGTCTCGGCGATCATCACCTTGTGGACCGTGTGGCCCTTGATGTCCATGCCGAGGATGTCCGTCGCGCGGGCGACGGCCTCGTCCGCGTTCGCGGCGAGCTTGACGCCACCGGCCTTGCCACGGCCGCCGACCTTCACCTGGGCCTTGACGACGGACTTGCCACCGAGACGCTCGGTGGCTGCGCGGGCCGCCTCAGGCGTGTCGATGACTTCACCGGCCAGCACCGGTACATCGTGCTTGGCGAAGAGGTCCCTCGCCTGGTACTCGAACAGGTCCACGCGCTTCCGTCCCTATCAGTGATCTCGCGGTTCGTTGGATGCGTGGGCGTGCCGCGAAGGGCAACGTGACGTCCGCTGTCACAAGGGAGGCGCACACGGTGTCCGAGCGCGCGGCATGTCCGTCTCGCAGGTTATCTCTGCTTGCAGGAGGCCCCTAAATCGAGGGTCACACCTGAGCGGTGATACCTGTCACATGATGCCGTGATCAGCGGGGATCACTGGCACGGCGTGCCGACTGTGAGGAGGACGGACGGCGGGACGGAAGGACCTCACCGGGTTGGGGTTGACCCGGTGAGGTCCCCTGAGCAGCCCGTAGGGGCACGTATGGGCCGCCCCTGTGGGCTCCGGGCAGGTGATCCCCACCCCAATGGGGATCACCCGGCCCGTCCGCGGGGTTCCGGTCGGCACAGCCGACGGCTTTCGGCCGGCCGGACCGTCTGCCCCGCGGAGTCGGTGGGGAGCGATGCGTCAGATGCGGTAGGCGCCGCCCTGGGGGAGGTCGTGCCGGACCTCGTTCCAGAGACCGCGCTGGAGGTCCTCCGCGTAATCCGGCGTGACCGACCGGCCGACCTGCTGCGCACCCGCGGCGGCGTTGCCGGCCAGCGGGCCCGCCGAGTCGCGGACCGTGCCGGTCAGGTCCTCGGCGAACGGCACGGCCTGCCCGGCGACGCCGTGCACGAAGGGGTCGACCTCGCCGACGACACCGCCCGCGAAGGGGTGGACGTCGCCGACCACGCCGTACGCCAGCGTCGTGGCGCTGCCGCCGACGCCCCGGACGACCGGCTGGACGCTGTCCACGACCGTGTCGACGACGGGCCGCACGGCACCGGTCACGCCGTACGCGAACGGCGGCACCTCCTGCGTGACGCCCTCGGCGAGGGGCACGGTCTGCCCGGCGACGCCGTGCACGAGCGGGTCGACCTCGCCGACGACACCGCCCGCGAACGGCCGGACCTCGCCGACCACGCCGTACGCCAGCCCGCTCGCATCCCCGACGGCCTGGCCCGCGACCGGCACGACACCGTGCACGGCGGTGTCGGCGACGGGCGGCAGGACCGCACCGGTGACGTCCGCGGTGACCTGGCCGACGAGACCGGTGGCGTACGGGGGTACGTCCGTGGCGGCACCCCGCACGACCGGCTGCACGTCGGCGACGGCGCCGGAGGCGATGGGCCGGACGTCGCCGACCGCGCCGTGGGCGAGGTGCTGGACGTCCCCGAGCAGGCCGTGGGCCGTCGGCTGCACGCCCTGGACGGCCCCGCCGACGACCGGATGGACCCCCTGGACGGCATCGGCGGCAACCGGCTGGACGCCCGCGACGGCCTGCCCGGCCACCGGCTGCACGTCGGCGACGACGCCGTACGCCAGCGCCGTCGCGGCGTCGACCGTGTGCCCGGCGGTCCGGTCGACCCCGGCCACGGCGCCATGGGCGACCGGGACGGTGCCGTCCACCGCCTGCCCGACGACCGGCCGCACGCCGGTTACCGCGCCGCCGGCCACCGACTGGACGCTGTCCACCGCGTTCGTGGCGACTGGCGTCACCCCGGCCGCGGTGTGCGTGGCGGCGGGGACGACGCCGGACACGGCGTGCTCGGCGGTCGGGGCGACGCCTTGGACCGCCTGGCCGGCGACGGGCAGTACGCCGTTCACGGCCTGGGTCGCGATCGGCGGGACGACCGCGTCGGCGGTCTGCGCGACGACCGGGGTGACCGTGCCGGGGACGGCGCTGACCGTGCCGACGACCCGCTGCTCGACACGGCCGACCGTGCCGCCGACCGTCCCGGTGACGTGGCTCGGCACGGCGGCGACGGAGGCCTCGGCGGCCCCCTTGACGGCGGTGGCCTTGCCGGTGGCGGTGGCCTGCGCGGCCGTCGTCTTCCCCGTGGCCCTGCGCTGGACTTCGGCTGCGGTGGCCTGGGTGACGCCTTGCGTGCCCCTCAGCTTCGTCTGGGTGGCGGCGAGCGCCTGCTCCAGCTCCGGGGCGAAGGCGGCGAGGGGGCCGAAGAGGTAGTCGATGGTGCCGGGGGCGTCGGGCGTGCCGGGGAGCTGCGGGGCGCCCTGCGATGCGTTCCTGACGTCGGTGACGGCAGCGGCGGCGCTCGCGGAGACGTGTGCCTCGGCCTGCGCGGCATCCTGCGCTGCCGCCTTGTCCGCGCGGGCGGCCTTGGCGCCGTGGATGACCTCGGCGGCGCTCCGTGCCTTGGCCTTCGTGGCGGTGGCGGCCCTGGTTTCCTGGGCGGCCGCCGGGGCCGAGACGTCGGCGTCGACGTAACGGCGCGCCTGCTCGGCGCCGCCCGTGTTCGCGGGCGCGGTCCTGGCGGTCTCGGTGACCGTGCTGGTGGCGCCGTCGGTGACGGTGTTCGTCACGTCGGAGACGACACCGTCGACTGTGTCGGTGACCGCACCGAGCAGCCCGGGGGCGCCGGCGCTGTCCGCGGCCTCAGTCGCGTCGGTGGTCGTGTCCGGTACGGAGAGAGTGGGGGCGTGCAGCTCGTCCGCGCTGGCGGCGGCCGAACCGAGCGCCCACGCGCCGGTGACACCGGCGGCTATGACGATCGAACGGCGAATGTTCTTGTTCATACGTGCGTCGGATCCCTAGATCTTGGGCTCCGAAGGCCCGGGAGGATCGGAGAGTCGAGGAACTCCGGGGCTTCGGACGGTTTGGGGACATTGCGGCACCGGCCGGCTCCGGTCGCTGATCCGGGAAGTTGAGGACCAGCGGTACCGGCTACGGCTCCGGCGGCTTCCGTCAAGGGCGGGGAAGGCCGGCCTACTGTCCTAAGCGGGGGAAACCGGAATGTCCCGGTGCCTGTCCTGGATCTCGTCCGCCTCGACGCGGGCGGCAGCGCCGGGCACCAACCGCAGCGGCGCCCGCCCGTTCAACGAGACGGCGTGCGCGTCCCCGTGCCGCGACGAGTTGTTGTCCCCCGCCGAACGGTTCCCCAGCACACCACCCGGGTGATCGACCGGCGCCTGAGGAACGGGGGCGTAACGGGAAGGCGCGGTCGTGCGCGCACCGCCGGACGTCGAGGCATGGGACGCGGCGACATCAGCGACGAACCGGGGGCCGTAGTCGACGATGACCGCTTCCCTGCCGGTACGCCCCTTGTCGCCCGGTCCGCCGACGGCCGCGGGCACCTCGGTGACCGGGTGGGGCGTCTCAGCGCCGGGCGCGGGCAATGTCTGTCCGGGCAGGGCGGGGAAGCCTGGGACGTCGGGGAAGCCGGGAAGGCCGGCGCCGGGAAGCTCTGGGAGTGGGAACTCAGGGAATTCCAGCCCCGGCCGGCTGGGCCAACTCGGCCACGCCGGCGACTCGGGCGCCGTCGGCAGCGCGGGCAGGGTCGGGAGCGACGCCAACGGCGGCATCTGTGCCTGCACCTCGGCCAACCCGCCGGTCACCGGCTCGACCACGTCCGCGACCGGCGCGACGACGCGATGACCCACGCCCTGGATGACATGCTCGGTCACGGGGCGGAGGACCTGGTCGTCGGTCGGGTGCGGGATCGCGGTGGCGGCGTTGTCGACACTGCCCTGGCCGTGGGGAGCCTGGCCGGAGGGCGGCGGGGTGCCGGGAGCCCGGTCACCCTGAGCGGGGTCACCGGGAGCCGGTGCTCCGGAAGTCGGAGCGTGGGGCGCCGGGGCACTGGAAGCGGAGGCTCCGGCAGCCGGAGCTTCGGGCGCCGGACCACTGGCAGCCGGCGGCTGCGAAGTCGGGGAGAACGGCGAAGTCGCCTGGGGCTGCGCACTTGCCGGAGGCTCCGGCGCCGCCGGGTCGGCCGCAGCGCGCGCTCCCGCTTCCGCCGGGCCGCTCACCAACCGCTCGACCGCGCCCCCGGCCGACGTCCCGGTCTCCTCACCCTCCGGCGCCGAAGCTGTGGCCCCGACGACGACGGAGGGCGCCGAGCCCGAGGACGACGAGGTGGCCGTCCCCGCCGAAACCCCGTCGGATGCGTAAGCCCGCTCTCCGCAGAGGAGCCCGATCGCGAGCACGCCGCCCACCAGCAGAGCCAGCTGCAGCGCACGCCACCCAGCCGCAGTGCGCAGGACACGCAGAGCGGCACCGGGCAACGTGGCCGGCCAAGTCAAGACGGGGAGTCCTCCCGTGCGGCGGAACGAAGTACGCGTGATGAGCAGCGAGTCGATGCGACGCGGTACGGACGAGCGGAGCGCGGCGCACCGCTGAACAGGCGTCCGATACTCGCACGGTCCTCCCGATGTTGCGCAAGTCCTCCGCTACCGATGCACCTCATGTCCCTTTTGCTGACTCAAGTCGGGCGTCACCAGGTCGACAAATCGCCAGCCATTCCGGGCTATTCGACCTTCCCGATCCCGTCCTCGGGCCCCTCCTCGCCCTCTCCTCTCAGCCCCTCCCCTCACACCATGTCCGGCACCGGTATCGGTCGCTTCTCGATGGCCGCCGCCATCACCTCCGGGAACAGGTCGGGCGTGCAGGCGAAGGCCGGTGCGCCCAGTACGGCGAGCGCGGCCGCGTGTTCCCGGTCGTACGCCGGCGCCCCCTCGTCCGACAGCGCCAGCAGCGCCACGAACTGCACCCCCGAGGCCTTCATCGCGGCGACCCGCTTGAGCATCTCGTCCCGTATACCGCCCTCGTAGAGGTCGCTGATCAGCACGACCACCGTCTCCGCGGGCCGGGTGATCTGCGACTGGCAGTACGCGAGCGCCCTGTTGATGTCCGTGCCGCCACCGAGCTGCGTGCCGAACAGGACGTCGACGGGGTCGTCGAGCTGGTCGGTGAGGTCGACGACGGAGGTGTCGAAGACGACGAGCCGCGTGCTGATGGACCGCATGGACGCCAGCACGGCCCCGAACACCGACGCGTACACCACCGACGCCGCCATCGACCCCGACTGGTCGATGCAGAGAACGACCTCCTTCTTCACGGACTGCGACGCCCGCCCGTACCCGATGAGCCGCTCCGGCACGATCGTCCGGTACTCGGGGAGGTAGTGCTTGAGGTTGGCCGCGATCGTGCGGTTCCAGTCGATGTCGTGGTGGCGCGGCCGGTTGATGCGGGCACTGCGGTCCAGAGCGCCGGCGAGGGTGGCCCGCGTGCGGGTGGCGAGCCGCTTCTCCAGGTCCTCGACGACCTTGCGCACGACGGCCCTTGCCGTCTCCTTCGTCGTCTCCGGCATCGCCCTGTTGAGCGAGAGCAACGTGCCGACGAGGTGCACGTCCGCCTCCACCGCCTCCAGCATCTCCGGCTCCAGCAGCAGCGTGGACAGCCCGAGCCGGTCGATGGCGTCCCGCTGCATGACCTGTACGACGGAGGACGGGAAGTACGTACGGATGTCCCCGAGCCACCGCGCCACGGACGGCGCCGACGCCCCGAGTCCCGCCGAACGGTCCTTCCCCGCCGACGACTTGTCCCCCTTGCCGTAGAGAGCGGTGAGCGCCCCGTCCATCGCGGCGTCCTTCCCGGAGAGCGCGCACCCGGTGCCGTCGGCATTGTCACCGCCCAGCACCATCCGCCACCGCCGCAGCCGCTCTCGGGCCGGATCCATCGCCTCGGTCGTCATCGGCACACTCCCTCACGAGGCCGCTCCCACAGCGGCATCACCGGCACGGTCGTGGTCGTGCGCCGCCCCTGCGCCGCGAACCCGTGCAGCTGCCCGACAGCGCCCACCGCTCCGACGCGCTCCCTCGGCTCCGTCACTCCGCCAGTCGTCATCCCGTAGCCCCCACCAGCTTGTTCGCGCCGACGTCGCCCTCGGCGTCCTCTTCCGCCCGATCCAGTCCCAGCAGCAACCGCACCACCGGCACCACGGCATCCGCTCGCTCGACATCGAGCTCGGCACCGAAGCCGGGTATGCCGGACCCGCCGGCCTGCCTGCTCCCCCGTTCCCCCGGCCCCCGCCGGACCAGCTCACCCAAGGTTCGCCGCACCCCGGCCTCATACGCCGAGAACGTCCGCCTCAGCAGCGGCAGTACGTCCGTGAAAGCCTCCGCCGACACGCCCGTCAGCCACGTATCGACCAGCCCGAGCAGCCGCTCGTCGTGGACCAGCAGCATCCCGCCGCCGGACCCACCTCCCACGAACCCCTCGATCCACGCGGCCGCGTCCCCCGGCGGCGTCCCCGGCGACAACGCGAGCCCCATCAGCCGCGCCGCTTCCTCCTGCACCAACTCCCCGTCATCCAGGAGCAGCCGCACGGCACGCCCCCTGATGACGCCGGGCACGGTGTCCCGCACGGACAGGACCCGAAGCACCCCGTGCCAACGATTGCGCAGGTCGCCGTGTCCGAGCGCGGCCGAGTCGCCCGGAGTGGTACCGGGCCCGACCGCGACGCCCTCGCCCTCGCCCTCGCCCCGCGCCGACGCCACCGCGTCGCCCAACAACCCCACCGCTCCATGCACCGCGTCCACATGGCGCCGCATCTCCTCGGCGGCATCCGCGTCCAGCGCGCCACAGGCCGGGGGCAGGCCGACGAAGATGCGCTCGGCGAGCCCCGCAGCGACCTCTGTGAGTGCCCTGGTGTCCGTGCCCCGCACATCGCCGTACCGCAGCGACCGCACCAGCGCGGGCAGCGCCTGGGCGAGATGGCCGACGTCGGCGTCGAGAGCCGCCCGATCGGCCAGGATCCGCATCACCACAGGCAGCGCGTCCGGCAGTTCGGCCAGCAGGCAGCGCTCGGCGAGTGCGGTGACGTCGGCGAGCCCCTGCGCGGCGACGGCGTCCGCCTCCGCCTTGGCGGTGGCCGCCGCGAACACGGTGGTCCCCCACACCCCCGCCTCCGCGATCCGCACGGACAGCTCGGGCTCCCACCGCAGCCGCCACGTCTCCCGGAACGTCCCCGTACTCCCCCGCGACGCGACCGGCTCACCCCACTCCACGCCGAGCAGTCGCAGCCGATGGAGCAGCCTGCTGCGCTCGGCGTCGTTCTCCTTGCGCAGGTCGAGCTCCAACTCCCGCTCCAACGCCTCCGGTTTGAGCCGCAGCCGCCGCTGCATCCGGTCGAGGTCCCGCTGCAACGGCACCGTCGGCGCCGACCGCGGCACCTCCCCCAGCACGTCCCCCACGACCAGCCGGTCGCGCACCAACGCGAGCGGCACGTCCGAGCCCTCGCACATCACCGCCCGCACCGCGTCGGTCATCTCGCCCAGTCCCGGCAACGGGCGTCCGCGCATCGCCGCCAGCGTCTCCGCCAGCCGCACGGCCTCGATGACGTGCGCCGAGGACACGATTTGGTCCTCGTCCCGCAGCAGCCCGGCCACCTTGGTCAGCCACCGCTCGACCGGCCGGTCCGGTACGCCGAAAAGGTGCCCGTACCACCCCGGAGAGTCGATCCCCGCCCCGTAACCACTGGCCCGGGCCAACCGCCGGTTCGTCCACGGCACCCACGTCATATCGGTCTTGACCTTGGGCAGCCCCTTCAGCAGCGCCTTGTCGGCGGCCACGGTGCTCTTCTGCCGCAACGCGGGCACGTGCCACGCCCCGCAGACCACGGCCACATCGTCCGCGAACTCCCGCTGTGCGGCTCGTACTTGGAGCCGCATATACGCCTCCCGCACGAGGTCCCGCTCATGCCCCCCGCTCCCGTACGCCTCTCGCAACGCCCCCATGGCCTCCTCGAGCCCGAGAAACGGCGCGAACGCATCCCCGTCTGCCACCCCCCGGTGCTCGACGACGTCCTCCCACCACCGCTCGGGATCGTCGTAACCAGCGGCATCGGCGAGCACGGCGAGAGGGTCGACCCGGACATCGGCACCGGGACCGGGACCGGGGCCAGGACCGTCGGCGCCGGAGCCAGGGCCGACGACGAGACCGGCGCCGCTCCCGTCGGCCTGCTCCCCGTCAGGCTCATCGGCCCCCCGGTCGGCCGGCCCGGGTGCCGAGCCCGCCTGGTCGTCGGCCGACACCAGCCCACCGTCCTTGTCGGCGGGCGTCGGCCCCCCGTCCTCATCGACACCCGCCGACTCCTCATCCCTCCCCCACGCCAACGTGTGCGTAGCCGGCAAGTCGATGAAGCGGGCCGGCACCTCGTGCTCCAAGGCCCAGCGGATCGCGACCCACTCCGGGGAGAACTCGGCCATCGGCCAGAAGGCCGAGCGGCCGGGCTCGTCCACGGCGTGGGCAAGGAGGGCGACCGGCGGTCGCATGTCCTCGTCACCGGCGAGCGCGATCAGGGCATCGGCCTCCGGCGGCCCTTCGATCAGCACGACCCGAGGCTGCGCCGCGTCCAACGCCGCCCGCACCGTCCGCGCCGACCCGGGGCCGTGATGCCGCACGCCGAGCAGCAGCGGCCCGACAGCCCGCCCCTCGCCACCGGACCTGTCCACGCCAGTCACACCGTCCCCCTCGGTCCCCAACTGTCCGACACCGCCGCCGCCCGCACCGCCACGCCCGCCGACCGCCCGTCCGCGCTCAGCTCCCGACGCATCTCGTCACCCCTCACAGCACCATCCCCGTCTCCTGCACAGCCGCCGGACGACGCCGACGACCGCACCCTCCCCGCCCCACCCGTCGCACCACCGCCTGGCGCCACCCCGGCCACCCCCATCCCCCGAATCCGCCGCATCCCCCTAATCCGCCGCCACGGACCCGCCCGACTTGGGCCCACCGCTCGGGCGACCCCACCCAAGGTCGTCCTCGTTCACACGCTCACCTCCCGGCACGCCCGGTAGAAGTCCGTCCAGCCGTCCCGCTCACGCACGACCGCCTCCAGGTACTCCTGCCAGACGACCCGGTCCGCCGCCGGATCGCGGACCACGGCGCCGAGGATGCCCGCGGCGACATCGCCGGAGCGCAGCACTCCGTCACCGAAGTGGGCGGCCAGGGCGAGGCCGTTGGTGACGACGGAGATCGCCTCGGCCGTCGACAGCGTGCCGCTCGGCGACTTCAGCTTCGTGCGGCCGTCGGCGGTCACCCCGTCGCGCAGCTCGCGGAAGACAGTCACGACACGGCGGATCTCGTCGATGCCGTCGGGCGCGGCCGGCAGATCGAGCGAGCGGCCGATCTGGTCGACGCGCCGGGAGACGATGTCCACCTCGGCATCGACGCTCTCCGGCAGCGGCAGCACGACCGTGTTGAAGCGGCGGCGCAGAGCGCTGGACAGGTCGTTGACCCCGCGGTCGCGGTCGTTGGCCGTGGCGATGAGGTTGAAGCCGCGAACCGCCTGCACCTCCTGGCCCAACTCCGGTATCGGCAGCGTCTTCTCCGACAGGATCGTGATCAGGGTGTCCTGCACGTCCGCCGGAATTCGGGTCAGCTCCTCGACGCGCGCAGTCATCCCCTCCGCCATGGCCCGCATGACGGGGCTGGGCACGAGGGCGTCACGGCTCGGGCCGTGCGCGAGCAGCTGTGCGTAGTTCCAGCCGTAGCGGATCGCCTCCTCCGGCGTGCCCGCCGTGCCCTGCACCAGCAGCGTCGAGTCGCCGCTGACCGCCGCGGCGAGGTGCTCGGAGACCCACGTCTTCGCGGTGCCGGGCACACCGAGCAGGAGCAGGGCGCGGTCCGTGGCGAGCGTGGTGACGGCGACCTCGACGATGCGGCGCGGGCCCACGTACTTCGGTGTGATCACCGTGCCGTCCGGCAGCGTGCCGCCGAGCAGATAGGTGGCCACCGCCCACGGCGACAGTTTCCAGCGGGTCGGACGCGGGCGGTCGTCCTGCTCGGCCAGCGCGGCGAGTTCATGGGCGAAGGCGTTCTCGGCGTGCGGTCGCAACACCTCGGCCGCTTCCGTCTTCCCCGCTTCGACGGATTTCGGTTCTACGGAAACAGACATGGCAAAGTCCCCCTCCAGCTCGGCCGGTTCAGCCGTTTCGGATCTGGCATCCACGTTGCACCACGCCACTGACAACGCGTTCCGACCTGCGCAAACGCACCCGCAGAGCCACTCGCGGGTCGTCCGCCCCGGCCGATTGTCAGTGGTGGGATCTACCTTCGATGGCATGACTCAGCAGGGGGTGCGCTGGACCGCGGACCAGGTGCTGGCACTGGCACCTGACGCCGCATCACGCAAAGCGGGAAGCAAACTCGGCGCGGCAGGACCGTGGTCCGAGGCGGGGAGTTCCGACGAGGGGACGGTGTGGGGGCTGTGCAAGGGCAGTGGCAGCAAGCCGTATCAGACGGTCATCGACATCGCGGACGCGTCCGGGCCCGCGTACAAGTGCAGTTGTCCGAGCCGGAAGTTCCCATGCAAGCACGCGCTCGGGCTGCTGCTGCTCTGGGCGGGCGGAGAAGGTGCGGTGCCGCCGGCGCAGCAGCCGCCGGACTGGGCGGAGGAGTGGATAAAGGGGAGAAGGCAGCGCGCGGACGAGAAGCGGACGGCGGGCGCCTCCGGTTCCTCGACGGCGTCGGCTGACCCGGAGGCGGCGCGGCGTCGTGCGGAGCGCCGGGCCGTGCGCGTCACGGCGGGGGCGACGGAGCTGGAGCAGCGCCTGGCGGACCTGCTGCGCGGCGGCCTGGCCGGCGCGGAACAGGCGGGGTACGGGATGTGGGAGGAGACAGCGGCCCGCATGGTCGACGCGCAGGCTCCCGGACTGGCCGCGCGGGTAAGGGAACTGGGTACGATCCCGGCGTCGGGCCCCGGCTGGCCGGTGCGTCTGCTGGAGGAGTGCTCGCTTCTCCACCTCCTCGACCAGGGCTGGCTGCGCCGAGAGCGGCTGCCCGACGCCCTGGGGGACACGGTCCGCTCCCGCATCGGCCTGCCCGCCTCGGCGGACGGCCCGCCCGTCCGTGACCGCTGGCTGGTCCTCGCCCAGTACGACACGGCGGACACGAAGCTGACGACGCGCCGGATATGGCTGCACGGCGCCGAGTCGGGCCGCACGGCACTGCTCCTCTCCTATGGCGCCGCCGGCCGCGCCCCGGAGCTGGCGCTGCCGGTGGGGCTGGCCCTGGAGGCGGAGGTGTCGGCGTACCCGGGTGCCGGGCAGCTGCGGGCGGCCCTGGGCGAGCAGTTCGCACCGCCCGCGCCCGCAGCAATACGGCCGCCGGGCGTGACGACGACCGAGGCGACCGCCCGTTACGGCGCGGCGCTCCGTGACGACCCATGGCTGGACTCCGTCCCGGTGACCTTGGACCGGGTCGTACCGACGCCGGACGGCGACTCGTGGCAACTGGCCGATGCCGACACGGACTCGGCCCTGCCACTCACGCCGGCCGCCCGTGCCCGTCCGGGCTTTTGGCGCCTGGTCGCGCTGTCGGGCGGCG
Organism: Streptomyces sp. NPDC111606; assembly: GCF_055656945.1. Lineage (NCBI taxonomy): Bacteria > Bacillati > Actinomycetota > Actinomycetes > Kitasatosporales > Streptomycetaceae > Streptomyces > Streptomyces sp. NPDC111606. The sequence goes on along the minus strand of NZ_JBVKBY010000002.1, from coordinate 99,465 downwards.
CGCCGGTCAAGGTGTTCGGCGAGTGCGGCCACCGCGGCTTCACCCCGCTGACGGCCTGGCCGCAGGGGCAGGGAGAGGCGGTGCAGCTGTGCTGAGCGGCACCGGATCCGCCCACCCACCCCAGCTGCAGCCCCAGCCCCAGCCCCAGCCCCAGGGGCATCCGACCCCAAGGCTCCCGTCACCGCTCCACGGCACCCAGCACGAAGGCAGAGAGGAACGACCCTGATGAACAGCCCCTCGGTTCCCGTGGACTCGCCACCGAGCGCCTGGGAGGAACTCGTCACCGCGGCGCTCCTCGGCACGGACCGGCGTACGCCTCCCGGCTCCGCACCGGGCCAGGAAGCACCGCTGGCACTGCTCGACACGGCGGCCGTGGAGACCGTACGACGGCGTGCCGGGATGCGGCCGACCCCGGCAGCGCAGCGGCCACGGCCGGCCCCCGAGGACCCTCGCCCCGCACTGCCCTCGGCTGCGGCCCGCAGGCTGGGGATGCTGCTCACCGACCGTCCCGGCGTCGGCGGCGGCCGCAGAGGCACGGCCCCGGACCTCATGGAGCTGCTGCCCCAGTGGCTCGCGACGGCGAACGACCGCGGTTTCGCGCCGCCCCCGCAGTTGCTGCCCGCGCTGCTGGACGCGGCGCGGGGCCGGACGGACCTTCGACCGGCGGCCCTGACGTTCGCCGGCCCGCGGGCGGTGTGGCTCGCCCGGCTGAACCCGGACTGGCGCTTCGCCCTGCGCGCGACCCCGGGTGGCGGCGCGGCACTCCCGCACCTGGACAACCCCGCCGAGGTCCAGCAGCTCTGGCAGGAGGGACTGTTCGCCGAGCGGGTTGCCCTGCTCTCCGCGATACGCGCGGGTGAGCCCGCCGCCGCCCGTGAGCTGCTGACCACGACGTGGGCGACGGAGCGGGCCGAGGACCGGCTGATGTTCCTGGACTCGCTGCGCAGTGGTCTGGGCCCTCAGGACGAGCCGTTCCTGGAGCAGGCGCTGGCCGACCGGAGCCGCAATGTCCGGGCGACGGCGGCGGAGTTGCTGTCGGCGCTGCCGGATTCGGCACTCGCGGCGCGAATGGCAGTGCGGGCCGGGACATGCGTGGCCCTCGATCACACAGGCGAGGCCCCGACGGTCACCGTGGAGGCACCGCACGAGTGCGACGCGGGTATGGAGCGCGACGGCGTCGTGGCCAAGGCTCCGGCGGGCCGGGGTGAACGGTCATGGTGGTTCGGCCAGTTGGTGGAGGCGACGCCGCTCGGCACGTGGCCGGGGCGGCTGGGCGGACGTACGCCTCAGGAGATCGTGGCGTTGCCGGTGGCGGACGACTGGCAGGGCGAGCTGCACGCGGCGTGGTGCCGGGCGGCGGTGCGCCAGCGGGACGGCGAGTGGGCGAGGGCACTCCTCGGGTCGCCCTCGGCCCCCGAAGCCGGCGGCCCGGGTGCGGTGTCCCTGGCTGAGCGCGCGAAGCTGCTCGGCACGCTGGGTTCCGCCGAACGGGCCGAATGGGTCGGCGGGTTCATCGCGACGCATGGCCTGTCCGAGGCGTTTCAGCTGCTCGGAGTCTGCGCCGTGCCCTGGGCCGAGCCGCTCGGGCGGGCGGTGGTCGACGCGCTCAACATCGCGCGGGACGCGGGGAGTTATCCATGGAGTTTCAGCGGAGTGATGGGCCTGGCCGAGCGCTGCCTCGACCCGACCGAGGCAAGCCGCCTCGACGGCCTGCTGGCGGTACCGGACGAGCCGGAGGACGCGTCACCGGGGGCGGGGGGTTACTGGGCGGAGGCGTTTCAGCGGCTGGTCACGACGTTGCGGTTGCGGGCGGCCATGATCGAGGAGCTGACGCCGTGCGGCCCGTCCGGGGGCATCCCCTCTGGGGGAGTTTGAGGACAAGGCCCGTTCAGTGCCGAAGCCGGGGGTGGGGGGGCGGCAGCCCTCAGGGGCAGCCACCCGATCACCGTCGAGTCCCCCGCACCGAGCAGCGCCCTACGCTCCCGCGGGCTGTCGGACGTTCGCCCGCACCCAGTCCACGATCGCGTGAGTCGTCGCCCCCGGCGTGAAGATCTCCGCGACACCCTTCTCCTTCAGCGGGGGGATGTCCGCCTCGGGGATGATCCCGCCTCCGAAGATCAGGATGTCCGCCGCATCGCGCTCCTTGAGGAGTTCGATCACGGCGGCGAAGAGGGTGTTGTGGGCGCCGGAGAGGATGGACAGACCGATCGCGTCGGCGTCCTCCTGGATCGCGGTGTCGACGATCTGCTCGGGAGTCTGGTGGAGCCCGGTGTAGATGACCTCCATACCGGCGTCGCGCAGCGCCCGCGCGATCACCTTGGCCCCTCGATCATGGCCGTCGAGCCCAGGCTTGGCCACCACCACGCGGATCGGACCGGCTGCCACACCCATCACTGCCTCCATGAAGCGACTACATCCATCCGTACCGACAAGCACCGCTCACATATGAGTTATGCCGCACTGGCCGCACATGTCATACATGGTGCGCGTATCGCACTTTTCCGCCGCTCACAGCGCCGGACGCACCCTCACGGCACGGACGTCCCGGGCCACACCGCCCGAGCAAGTAAACGAACGTTATCTCCAGCATCCCGCAACCGGCAGTTTCGCGGTGCAGAGCGAGGGGGAAATCACACGGTGGGACACGTTCGCCGCGCACCGTTCCGTATCTCTGCGGCACACGCGCCGCAGCGGTCTGCGGTACACGCGTCGCAGCGGGACCAAGCGCAACGGGAGCCGCAACGAGGTCGCCGCACCACCGCGCCGCAGGCCGCGCGACGTGGCGATGCGGCGCATCGACGCTGGCACGAAGGGCACGTAGGGCAGGTAAGGCACGACAGCGGGGAGCCTCGTCGCCACACCGGCAGGGAGCCCCGTCAGGTCATCGGTGCACCATGGCCGACCCGACCGACCACTTCTCGCGCCTCGCTCACCCCACGCGCCTTCCTCATGCCTCGCCGGCCACCTCCACCGCGGCTTCCCATGAGGGCACACGGGGGCCGGAGCCGTCCTCCTGCGTGCCACAAGGAGGTCGGCCATGAAGGTCACCGGGGTAGTACTCCCCTTTCTCCCGCTCTGCCGACGCCTGCTCCCGAGCAGACTCGCCGGCCTCTCCCTGGCCCTGCTGAAGGCGACCGCCCTCGAGCTGGCGATCCTTGCCGGACACGTGCTGCTGTACCCCTCCGGCATCGCACAGGAGCGCCGGCCCGGCCCGCAGCTCCCCGGGCAGGAGCCCGCCCAGCTGCCGACGGAGACCAATCCCCCCGTCGTCCTGCTGCACGGCTTCATCGACAACCGCTCCGTCTTCGTCCTGCTGCGGCGCAGCCTGGCCCAGCACGGCAGGCACCAGGTCGAGTCGCTCAACTACTCCCCGCTGACCTGCGACATCCGCACCGCCGCCGAACTGCTCGGCCGGCACATAGAGCAGATCTGCGAGCGCACCGGCAGCAGGCAGGTGGACGTCGTCGGGCACAGCCTCGGCGGGCTGATAGCGCGCTACTACGTGCAGCGTCTCGGCGGCGACCTCAGGGTCCGCACCCTCGTCACACTCGGCACGCCGCACTCCGGCACCCGTGTCGTCCCGCTGGCGAACGCGCACCCGATCGTGCGTCAGATGCGCCCCGGCTCACCGGTCCTCGAGGAGCTGGCCCGGCCCGCGCCCGGCTGCCGTACCCACTTCGTGAGTTTCTGGAGCGATCTCGACCACCTGATGGACCCGCTGGAGACGGCCTGCATCGACCACCCGGACCTGATGGCGCAGAACGTCCGCGTCACCGGCATCGGGCACCTCGCCCTGCCCGTGCACCCCGCCGTGGCGACCGGGATCCGGCAGGCCCTCGACACCGCACGAACCGGAGCCGAGGCCACCGCCCAGGCCGGCGGCCTGACAGTGGCGTAACCCTCCCGCACCATCCCGCCGGCCTCGCCCGACCATCACCCGACAGCCACCCGACGCGCTGATCGCACTCGCCATACGGCCTCAGGACAGCTGACCAAACGTCGAACAATCTTCGAACACAAGGCCAAACTCACGCCCGCAGTCCGCCAAAACACGGCCGAATGCCCGTTTCCTGCGCGCGCGAAACCTGCCGAAGATTGTCGTGCCCGCATACCGCCGGGTACAGTCGCCGCACTGCTCTGGCAGCCCCTGTTGTCGAGGCGAGAGAGAAGTTGGTGGACGATCGTCACCCGTCGGGGACCATGACCTCCCCGACCTCGGCTTCCGATGCCGCCTCGGCGCATTACGCGTCGTACGGTGCCCAGGAAGCCCACTACGGTGACTCCACCACGTACGGCACCTACGACGCCACCGGATTTGGCGCCACCGGGCATACCACCACGACCTTCGACGCAGACCCCCTGTTCGGCAGCCTTCCCGGCGAGAACACGGGCACGTACGACACCACGCAGTGGTCCACGGGCAGCCACCACACCGTGAACTACGACGCCTACGCGGCCCAGCACCACGCCGCCTACGACACCGGCGCGTACGACACCACCGCCTGGACGACCGACCACGAGCGGCTCGCCTTCGTCCCCCAGCAGGCCAACGGCCACGACGCCTCGGGGCAGTGGGACGCGAACGCCTGGCTCCAGCCCGATCAGTCCGGCGCCCCGGCCGACCAGACCCAGAACTGGGAATGGGGCACCCAGGCGTACGACACGGGCGCGTACGACGCCACGCAATGGAACTCCGACGGCGGCATCGACACCGGCACGCAGGCGATCGACGAGTACGAGCACTCAGCAGAATCCTTCGATCAGCAGGCGACCGCGCACTTCGAGCATCTGGACCCGACGGCGTACGACGCCCCCGCCGAGGGCGACGCCGAGTTGACCGCCACCGGCGAACTCCCCGCCGTGACGCCCCTCCTGGACGACCAGGAGGAGACCGCTCCGGCACCCTCCCCGCGCGCCGCCTCCCGCAGCGGGGCCCGCTCCCGCCGCCGCACGCCCCCCAAGCGCTCCGCGCTGCTGACGGTCGCTGTGCCCTCGGCGTGTGTGATGGGTGTCGCGGGAATCGCCGCCGCCTCCGTCGGCAGCCTCACCGACGACAAGGAAGCGTCCTCCACGCTGGCCTCGGACACCGAGGCCGTGAAGCCGTCCACGGCGAACAACAAGCTGGACACCCAGCTCGAGAGTCTCTCCGCCGGCGCCGACGACTTCGCCGACCGGGCCAGCCGCACGCAGGAGCGCATCGACCTCAAGGCCCAGCAGGTGGCCGAGAAGAAGAAGGCCGCCGAGGAGGCGGCCCGCAAGGAGCGGCTGCGCCCCAAGTTCGCGGTTCCGGTCGCGCAGCACGGCCTGAGCGCCTATTTCGGCCAGTCCGGCATCAACTGGATGTCCATCCACAGCGGCATCGACTTCCCCGTCTCGTACGGCACGACGGTGATGGCCGCGACCGACGGCACCGTCCGCACGCAGTGGAACAGCGCCTACGGCAACATGATGATCGTGACCGCGAAGGACGGCACGGAGACGTGGTACTGCCACCTCTCCAGCTACCGCGTCGCCTCCGGTACGACGGTGAAGGCCGGCGACCCGATCGCGTACTCCGGCAACTCCGGCAACTCGACCGGCCCGCACCTGCACTTCGAGGTGCGACCGGGCGGCGGCTCGGCGATAGACCCACTGTCCTGGCTGCGCAGCCACGGCCTCGACCCGTCGTAAGCAGCCCGACCAACACCTTCGGCACCGCCGACTGCCTTGTGCGCTCAGCGCCCCCGCTCCTCAAGACCTCAGCGGGGGCGCACGCTTGTCTGCGCTACAGCTTCTCCACCGGCGCATACCGCAGCAGCAACCGCTTCGGCTTGGTGTCCCCGAAGTCGATCGTCGCCTCGGCGTTCCCGCCCGTGCCCTTGACCGCCGTCACGGTGCCGAGCCCGAACTGGTCGTGCGTGACCCGGTCCCCGACCGCCAGCTGGACGACCGGCTTCTCCGAGGTCCGCCGGGTGGCGAACCCGGACGCCCCCGACGCGGAGGAGCGCGAGCGGGACGAGGACAGCGAGGCCGCAACGCCGGCCGCCGGACCGGACGACACGGGCGCGGTCGCCCCCGTCCGCTTCCAGTCCACGTGCGCCGCCGGGATCTCCTCCAGGAAGCGGGACGGCGGGTTGTACGAAGGCTGCCCCCACGCACTCCGCAGCGACGAGCGCGTCAGATACAGCCGCTCACGCGCGCGCGTGATGCCGACGTACGCGAGCCGCCGCTCCTCCTCCAGTTCCTTGGCCTGACCGAGGGCGCGCATGTGCGGGAAGACGCCGTCCTCCATGCCGGTGAGGAAGACGACCGGGAACTCCAGGCCCTTGGCCGTGTGCAGGGTCATCAGGGTGATGACGCCGGAGCCGTCCTCCTCCTCGTCCGGAATCTGGTCGGAGTCGGCGACGAGCGCGACCCGCTCCAGGAAGGCCGCGAGCCCGACGGTGGCCTCACCCTCAGCCGACTCCTGCTCGAACTCCAGGGCCACGGCCGCGAGTTCCTGAAGGTTCTCGATCCGGGTCTCGTCCTGAGGGTCGGTGGAGGCCTGCAACTCGGCCAGGTACCCGGTCCGTTCGAGGACCGCCTCCAGAACGGTCGCCGGCCCCACGCCCGACTCGACGATCGTACGGAGCTCCTCCATCAGCGTGTTGAACCGCCTGACGGCGTTCGTCGACCGCGCGGCCATGCCGTACGCCTCGTCGACCCGCCGCAGTGCCTGCGGGAAGCTGATCTTCTCCCGCTGTGCAAGCGCGTCGATCATCGCCTCGGCGCGATCGCCGATGCCCCGCTTCGGGACGTTCAGAATCCGCCGCAGCGGCACGGAGTCCTCGGGGTTGGCGAGCACGCGCAGGTAGGCCAGGACGTCCCGGACCTCCTTGCGCTCGTAGAACCGAACCCCGCCGACGACCTTGTAGGGCAGGCCGACGCGGATGAAGATCTCTTCGAAGACACGGGACTGGGCGTTCGTCCGGTAGAAGACGGCGACATCACCGGCCTTCGCATCGCCCGCGTCCGTCAGTCGGTCTATTTCCTCGGCGACGAACTGCGCCTCGTCGTGCTCGGTGTCCGCGACATAGCCGGTGATGCGCGCGCCCGCGCCCGCGTTGGTCCACAGGTTCTTGGGGCGCCGGGACTCGTTGCGCTCGATGACCGCGTTGGCGGCGGTCAGGATCGTCTGGCTGGAGCGGTAGTTCTGCTCCAGCAGGATCGTCGTCGCGTCCGGGTAGTCCTCCTCGAACTGGAGGATGTTGCGGATGGTGGCGCCCCGGAAGGCGTAGATCGACTGGTCGGCGTCACCCACCACGCACAGCTCGGCGGGCGGGATGTCGGAGTCGCTCGGCGGCACGTCGACGGGGTGCTCACTGGTACCGACGAGCTCGCGCACCAGGGCGTACTGCGCGTGGTTGGTGTCCTGGTACTCGTCCACCAGCACATGCCGGAACCGCCGACGGTAGTGCTCGGCGACGTCCGGGAAGGCGCGCAGCAGATTGACCGTCGTCATGATCAGGTCGTCGAAGTCGAGGGCGTTGGCCTCCCGCAACCGCGACTGGTACAGGGCGTACGCCTGCGCGAGGGTCTTCTCGAAGCCGTCCGTCGCCTGGGCGGCGAAGTCCTCCTCGTCGATCAGCTCGTTCTTCAGATTGCTGATCTTGGCGCTGAAGGACTTGGGCGGAAAACGCTTGGGGTCGAGATCCAGATCACGACATACCAGCGCCATCAGCCGCTTGCTGTCGGCAGCGTCGTAGATCGAGAACGACGAGGTGAACCCGAGCTTCTTGCTCTCCCTGCGCAGGATGCGGACGCACGCGCTGTGGAAGGTCATCACCCACATCGCGTTCGCGCGCGGGCCGACGAGCTGCTCGACACGCTCCTTCATCTCACCCGCGGCCTTGTTGGTGAAGGTGATCGCGAGGATCTGCCCCGGATGCACATTCCGCTCAGCCAACAGGTGCGCGATGCGATGGGTGAGCACACGCGTCTTGCCGGACCCGGCTCCGGCCACGATGAGCAGCGGGCCGCCGGAGTGGACGACGGCCGCACGCTGGTTCTCGTTCAGCCCCTCCAGCAGCGCGGCCGCGTCGAGGGCCGGGCGCGGGGCGCCGTCGCGGTAGTACTCGTCCCGGTCCGGCGGCATGTCGAACTTCCCGCCGAACAGATCGTCCGGAACCGGCTCCGGAGCGTGATCGTCCTCGGGCGGCGGCGGAGGTTCGCCCGCATGGGCCCGCGGGGCCTGGAGGTCCGCCAGGAAGCTGTCGTCAAAGAGGCTGCTCATCGCTCTCCGAGTCTAGGGCGCCCCACTGACAGCCCGCCGCCACCCTGAGAACATCACCTGTTTCAGCACTCATCGATCTTCGAACCCCGCACACCCCAACACCCCCCTCACCCTGCAGAACCATCCCATTACGATGCGCAACCCCTCGAACCCAACCGCCCTAATCCCTCCCACATGCACGCCACCCTCAGAAAATCTGACAAGCAGCCACCAACAGCCCCACATCGACCGCGATCCACGACACACATCGCCAAGGTCACGAAAACGTATCGGGCATATCGAACATCAACCTTCACAGGGGCCACACGAGTTGGCTACCGTGCCGGACAGGCCGTACGACCCCCACCGGCGAACGACGCCGGGCCGCACGGCCTCCGCCGAGTCCGGAGCGCCGCCGTGCAACCCGGAGCCGGGGACCCACCGAACTTGGGGTGAATCGGCTCGACTCCCGCCCGGGGGACGGCCGTAGGGCAACCCTTCCGAAACACCCGCCCGAACCCGACAGCTAACTCGGTAGGCGGAGCATGGAAGGAGTCGCCTCCCTTGGCGTCGCACCGCAAGTCGCGTCCCGCTGGTACGCGCGTAGCAGGCATACGGACCCCCGCCCTCGCCACGGCGGCCCTCACGTCCGTCGCCCTGCTGTCCCAGACGGCCAACGCGAGCCCCTCGACGGACGACAAGCCGAGCCTCGAGGAGGTCGAGAAGAAGGTCGACGACCTCTACCGCCAGGCGGAGTCGGCGACCGAGAAGTACAACGCGGCCAAGGAGAAGACCGCGAAGCAGCGCAAGCGCGTCGACACCCTCCTCGACGACGTCGCCCAGCGCACCCAGAAGCTCAACGACGCACGCGAGGAACTCGGCCGCAACGCAGCCGCCCAGTACCGCACGGGAGCCTCGGCCCCCGACACGGCGACCTTCCTCCTGGCGGACACCCCGCAGGACTACTTCGACCAGACCCAGCTGATGGACCGCATGACGGGCCGCCAGAAGGAATCGGTCGACGACTACTTCACCCAGCAGTCCGCGACGATGAAGAAGCGCCAGGAGGCCGCCCAGAGCCTCGAGACGCTCACCGAGTCGCAGAACGACCTGCGGACGGCCAAGTCCACCGTCCAGCAGAAGCTCGCCGACGCACGCGAACTGCTGTCGAAGCTGACGGCGGAGGAGAAGGCGCGCCTCGCCGCGATCGAGAAGCGCAAGGAGGAGGAGGCCGCCCGCAAGGCGGCGGAACTGGCCCGCCAGCAAGAGGCGGCCGAGCAGCGGCGCCAGGAAGCGGCCCAGCAGCAGGAGAGCAACGACTCCTCGTCCGACTCGTCTTCGTCCGACTCGTCCTCCTCCGACTCGTCCGCGTCGGACTCCTCGTACGCGACCAAGGCGGAGAAGGCCCTGGCCTTCGCCCGCTCCCAGGTGGGCAAGCCGTACGTCTGGGGCGCCACCGGCCCCGACTCCTACGACTGCTCCGGCCTCACCCAGGCCGCCTGGAAGGCCGCAGGCGTCGACATCCCGCGCGTCACCTACGACCAGGTCAACGCCGGCACCACGGTCTCCGTCTCCAGCGCCCAGCCCGGCGACCTGGTCTTCTTCTACGACGACATCACGCACGTAGGCCTCTACATCGGCAACGGCATGATGATCCACGCCCCGAAGCCCGGCACGTACGTCCGTGAGGAGTCGATCTTCTACGACGGAGAGTCGTCGATCCACAGCGTGGTCCGCCCGGCCTGACGACCGCACGCGCGCGTGGCGCAATGTCACGCGCGCGTGGACGCGGATGAGCGCAGCTGCGTACGGCGGCAAGGGACGTGCCGGGGGTGTCCGCCCGCAGAGGCGGGCGTCAACAAACAGCCCCTCTCGAGGCACAGCAACCGCCCGACCGAGGACGGACACCCCCCCGGCACGTCCCCGACCCACCACACACCCGCAGGCGCTGCGCGCACCCCCACTCACCCGAGCGGGCCGCCGCAGGCATCCCGGCGCTCAACCACCCGCATTTCACCCCACACGCGCGCGTGCCCCCACCCGTCCCACTCCCCCCACTCCCTAGCATCGATCTCATGCCCGCCCCCACGACCACCACCACATCCCCCCTCCACACCTGGTGGTCGCAACGTCCCCCCGCAGCCGGCGCAGCCGTCATGGCAACCGGCATCCTGTCGGTCGCCCTCCACCAGACCGGCTACGAAACCCTGTCCCGAATCGCCCTGGCCCTCGCCTGCGCGGCCTGGCTGGCCCTCGCCGGCGACTTCACCGCAAGGCTCCTCCGGGACCGCGCCAGGTGGCTCAAAGAAGCCGCCACCCCCGCAGCCCTCACCGCCGTAGCCGCAACGACGGTTCTCGGCACCCGCTTCGCCACCCTCGGCTGGCAACCCCTCGCCAAGGCCCTCCTGGCCCTGGCGGCCCTGCTCTGGCCGGGCCTCCTCATCGCCGTGGTACGCCGCTGGCACCCGCGCATGCCCGGCGCGGTCTTCCTCGGCTGCGTGGCCACCGAGGGCCTGGCCGTCCTGGCCGCAACCCTCGCCGCGACCGAGTCCACGGCATGGCTCGCCCACGCGGCGCTCGTGCTGTTCTGGCTGGGCCTGGTGCTCTACGTCATCGCCCTGACCCGCTTCGACCTGCGGCAATTGATCGAGGGCGCAGGCGACCACTGGGTGGCGGGCGGCGCCCTCGCCATCTCCGCCCTCGCCGGCTCGAAGCTCCTGTCCGCCGACAGCCCGAGCCTGTACCTGTGGAACGAGGACGACACCGACGTCCTGCGCACCGTGACCATCGCCCTGCTGATCCTGGACCTGGCCTGGTACGCCGTGCTGCTCATCGCCGAGATCGGCCGGCCCCGGCTGCGCTACGACGTACGCCGCTGGGCCACCGTCTTCCCCATGGGCATGACCGCCGCAGCGACCCTCGCCGTCGCCACCGCAGTGGACGTTTCTTGGCTCACGGATCCCGGCGAGGCACTGCTGTGGATCGCCGTCGCGGCATGGCTGGCGGTCACCGCAGGCGCAGCGCTGAACTACGCCGAGGTCACGTCCACAGAACGGCGATGAAGACGTTCACCATGGTCAGCAGACCCACCAACCCGAACAGCCGCTTGTCCACCGTCTCCTCGTCCCGCTTCACATAAACCAGCCCGAGGATCACGACCAGCAGCGCCAGCTTCACACCGATCTTGATGTTGTTGACGGACTGATCGTCCGCCTGATTGAGGCCGACAAGGATCACACCGGTGACCAGCATGGTCAGCGCGCCGTGCAGCATCGCGGGCACAAACCGGGCGGTGCCCTGGCCCATCGCCTTCATCTGGGTGAAGAAACCACCGAGCAACGCGGCGATGCCGATGATGTGCAGACCGACGAAGAGGTGGATGAGTACGTCCATGAGGCGGGAGCCTAATCAGCCCCATCAAGGCACCCGCCCCCACCCCCTCCCCCACTCCGATCTTGCATATATGCGCCCCATAGCACCCCGCCACCCCCACCCACCCCCCTTTCCGCCACATCGGTCAGCACACAGCGTGAACAAGACGCCCTCATCCCGCGATCACGCTCACTTACGGTCACGCACGATCCGCTCCCGGCACTTCCGCACAACGCGTTACCACCCCGACACACTCAGGTTTAGCGTCCTCCACCAGGTGACCGGCTCCCCACCGCCGCCCGGGCCAGGGGCGGCAGTCGGCCACCACCGCCGAGAAAGGTCCGGCGGCGGCCCGCTCCCCCTGTGTGGGCCGTCGCCGGACGCGTATCCCGCCCGCGGGCAGTCGTACGTCCGCTCCCCAGGCTGTCGGGGCGGACGTACGGGACGAGGCGGTCGTACGAAAGGACGTGCAGTCCACGTGGCAGCGCACCGAAAGCCCCGCCGGCGCTCGGTCGGCGGCAGTACGGCCCGCACGGCCTGGACGATCGCCCTGGCGGGCGCGGCGACGGCGACGGGCTTCGACGGGACCGGACACGCCGAACCACAGCTGACACCGGCTCAGGTGAAGGCGAAGGTGGACAAGCTGTACCACGAGGCGGAGGTCGCGACCGAGAAGTACAACGGCGCGAAGGAGAAGGCGGACGCTGCCGAGCAGCGGATCAGTGCACTGCAGGACGAGGCCGCCCGCAAGACGGAGAAGCTCAACTCGGCGCGCGAGGCGCTCGGTTCGATGGCCGCGGCGCAGTACCGCGACGGCGGCGTCGACCCGGCCCTCCAGCTCGCCCTCTCCAACGACCCCGACCGTTACCTCGACGGCGCGGAGTTCGCCGAACGCGCCGGCAACCGTCAGGCGGCGTCCGTCGCGAGCGTCCGCAGGCAATTACGCGAGATCGAGCAGTTGCGCGGGGCTGCGCGCATCGAACTGACCTCGCTGCAGTCCCGCCAGGCGGAACTGCAACGGCACCGAGAGACGATCACCGGCAAGCTGGACGCCGCCCGCACTCTGCTCGCCCAACTGACCGCCGAGGAGCGCGCCCGACTCCAGGGCGCAAACGGCGGCACCGACCGCGCGGCCCGCTCCTCGGCAGACACCCGCGACGCCCTGGCGGCCCCCGGCTCAGCCACGACGCAGGCACCCAACGCCCGTGCGGCGTCGGCCATTTCGTACGCATACTCCAAACTCGGCAGCCCCTACGTCTGGGGCGCGACCGGCCCGAACGCCTTCGACTGCTCCGGCCTCACCCAGGCCGCGTACCGCTCGGCGGGCCTCTCCCTGCCCCGCACGACCTACGCCCAGATCGACGCCGGCCGCCGCGTCTCCCGCTCCGAACTACTCCCGGGCGACCTGGTGTTCTTCTACTCCGGCATCAGCCACGTCGGCCTCTACATCGGCAACGGCCAGATGATCCACGCCCCGAACCCCTCGGCCCCGGTCCGGGTGGCCCCCCTCGACGAGATGCCGTTCGCAGGGGCCACGCGCGTGGTGTGAACCGGCCCGCCGAACCGGAGCTCGGCGTCACACCAGACGCCGCGCCGTGGCCCACCGTGTCAGCTCGTGCCGGTTGGACAGCTGAAGCTTCCTCAGAACCGCCGACACATGGGACTCGACCGTCTTGACGGAGATGAACAGCTGCTTGGCGATCTCCTTGTACGCGTACCCCCGCGCAATCAGCCGCAGCACCTCCCGCTCGCGCTGAGTGAGCCGGTCGAGGTCCTCGTCGACCGGCGGCGCGTCCGTTGACGCGAAGGCGTCCAGTACGAACCCGGCGAGGCGAGGCGAGAACACCGCGTCGCCGTCCTGGACCCGGAAGATGGAGTCGACCAGGTCGGTGCCGGTGATCGTCTTCGTCACGTACCCGCGCGCACCGCCCCGGATCACCCCGATCACATCCTCCGCCGCGTCCGAGACGGACAGCGCGAGGAAGCGGACGGGCTGCTCGGCATCGCCCATCAACGGGGCGCAGCGGCGCAGGACTTCGACCCCGCCGCCGCCCGGGAGATGCACGTCGAGGAGGACGACCTCGGGTCGGGTCGCGGTGATGACCGTGACCGCCTGGTCGACGTCCGCGGCCTCTCCGACGACTTCGACGCCGGTCTGCTCGGTCCGGCCGATCTCGGCCTGCACTCCTGTACGGAACATGCGGTGGTCGTCGACGAGCACCACGCGGACATGTCGCTCGCCCGCGCTCCCGCCGGTCGACTCCACTGGCTCGTTCGCCTCGGTCGGGTCGCTCATGACGTCTTCTCCGCCCTCTCCATCTCCAGCTCGACCTCCGTGCCACCGCCGGGGACCGCCCGCAGCCGGGCCGTACCGCCGTTGCGCTCCATGCGGCCGATGATCGATTCTCTGACGCCCATACGGTCGGCGGGTATCGAGTCGAGGTCGAAGCCCGGACCGCGGTCCCGGACGGACACGAAGACGGTCTTGCCCTCCACCTCGGCGTAGACCTGCACGGCGCCGCCCTCGCCACCGTACTTCGCGGCGTTCACCATAGCCTCGCGCGCGGCCTGCATCTGTGCGGCGATTTTCTCGTCGAGCGGGCAGTCACCGACGACCACGACCTCTATGGGGACGCCGTGCTTGTCCTCGATCTCGGCGGCGTTGTGCCGGACCGCGTCGGCGAGGTTGGTGGGTTCGTCGGCCTCGTCCTTGCCGGTGCCCTCGGGTTTGTAGAGCCAGGTGCGCAGGTCGCGCTCCTGGGCGCGGGCGAGGCGCCTGACTTCGTTCGCGTTCTCCGCGTTGCGCTGGATCAGGGTCAGGGTGTGCAGCACCGAGTCGTGGACGTGCGCGGCGACCTCGGCGCGCTCCTGGGCCCGGATGCGCATCAGACGCTCCTCGGAGAGGTCCTGGGTCATCCGGACCAGGTACGGGCCCGCGAGGAGTGTTATGCCCACGAGGACCGCCAGCGCGGCCTGCAGGACCGAGCCGAGGTGGGCGGCGGAGCCCTGCAGGACGAAGATGCCGGAGACGCCGGCCGTGACCAGCACCACGCCACCCGCAGCGCGCAGCAGAGTCAGGGTGCGCCGACGCCGCCCGACCTCCATCCAGCGGGCCCGGCGGGCGTTGTCCGCCTGACGCCAGACCAGGGCGACGCCCGCGCCGACCAGCACGGCGGGAAGGAGATAGGCCTTGGCGCCGCTTCCCAGGTCCACGCTGCCGACGAAGACCATCGCCACCACGACCATGAGGAGCAGGGCGACGATCTGTCCCTTGTCCGGCTTGCGGGCGACGAGTCTGCGGCGGCCGTCGGTCGCGGTCTCGGTGGTGAAGGTCGACGGCTTCTGCGCGTCGACGCCGCCGACGCCGAGCGGCACGAAGAACCAGAACGCGGCATACAGCAATGCACCCAGGCCGTCCGCCATGAACAGGCCGACGAAGACGAGCCGCACCCAGATGACGGGCAGGCCGAGATGCCCGGCGAGCCCCCGCGCCACGCCCCCGAGCCAGCGTCCGTCGCTGCTGCGGTAGAGCTTGCGCGGCGGCCGCGGTTCGACGAGTGGCGCTGCTGCGGCTTCCGGCATGCCATCGATGTTCACACGGTCGGAGCACCCGAGCATCAGGGTCGACCCCCGATACTCCCCTGATCTTCGGCCATCACCGCCTCGAACGCGTCCCCGCAGCCGCCTCAGGGCCGATATCAGGGTCCGACCAGGGTCATTCCGACTCCCGCCACGCCGACCCGCCCGTCACCATGGACACATGACAGATCACCAGCACGCCGCGGACTCCGTGCCCGAGCCGGACGCCGTGCCCACCGCGGGCACCACGTCCGACGCGGCACCCGCGAGCGCCGCGGGTGAGGAACCCCGCGCGCGCACGGGCGGAGAAAGCGGAGAAGCAGCCCCGCCCGAGGAGACGGGCGCACTCGACCCGCCGCACAGGTTCCGGCGCGACCGCCGGCACAAGATGCTGGCCGGTGTCTGCGCCGGGCTCGGACGGCAGTGCGACATGGACCCGGTGATCTTCCGGATCACCCTCGCCGTCCTCTCCGCGACCGGCGGCATCGGCCTCATTTTCTACGGCTTCGCCTGGCTCTTCGTCCCGTACGACGACGAGGACGAGAACGAGGTGCGCAAGCTGCTGACCGGCCGCGTGGACGGCCAGGCGCTGACGGCCGTGCTGTTCGCTCTGGTCGGCTGCGGCGTCCTGCTGACCCTGCTGAGGAACGGCGGTGTGCTGGCCTTCGCCGTGGTCCTGTCCCTCCTCCTCGCGGGCGCCGGCTACTGGTCGCGCCACCGCAGCACCCCCGACCCAGACCCGCTCGCCGCCCAGGCCGTCGCCGACGCCCCGCCGGAGGCCCAGGCCCCACCGGTCCCCGCCGCCCTCTCCTCCTGGTGGCGCGAGCCCATCGTGAAGGACGGCACGCACGAGGGCGGCACCGGCTATCTCTGGGGCCCCCGCGACTCGCGCGACCGCGACATCGCGGCGGCGGTCAACATCAGCCTCGGCACGACCTGGAGCAGCCGCCAGGACATACGCGCCCGGCCTCCTCAACAGCCGAAGCAGCGCGGCCCCCGCTGGATCGGCGGCTGGGTGTTCCTGCTGGCCCTGCTCGCGGGCGCCCTCGGCACCAGCGCGACCTGGGCGGACCGAGCGCTCGGCACCAGCCTGCAGACCGGCCTGGCCTGCGCCCTGCTCGTCCTCGGCCTGGGCATAGCGTTGAGCGCGTTCCTGGGCCGCACGGGAGCGGGCTCCATCTTCCTGGCGATCATCACCGCGGGCCTGCTGGCCGCCTCGGCAGCCCTGCCCAAGGACATCAGCACCCACTGGATAGAGAGAACCTGGCGCCCGGCGGCCGTGACCGACGTCCGAGAGCAGTACGACCTGGGCACCGGCGTCGGCACTCTCGACCTGACCCGCCTGAACCTCACCGACGACCAGACGGTGACGACGAGAGCGGACGTGGGCGTGGGCCGGCTCAAGGTGATCGTCCCCAAGGACGTGACCGTGGAGGTGAGCATCGACGTGGGCGTGGGCGACATCCAGCTGCCGGGTGAAGACAAGCAGGACGTGGACGTGGCACCGGGCAAGCACAAGGAGCTGACCCTGACACCGCCCAAGGGCACCAAGGAGGCGGGCACGCTGGACCTCGACTTGAGCATCGGTGTGGGACAGGCGGAGGTGACCCGTGCTACGTCATGAGTTCCAGCCCGGAAGACTGGTCGCCGGCACCTTCCTGACCCTCGCGGGCATCATCTACGTCGGAGACGCGGGTGACGCCTGGGAGACCCCATGGTTCGTGGTGATCCCCATAGTGATCGGCGGCCTCTGCCTGGCAGCCGCGGTGGCGCTCACGACCCGAGGGATACGCAGACGCCGCAGCTCCACGACTCCGGCCGGCGCCCACCCCGCACCCCCGGACCCGAACTCACACCGGGCAGCACCCCACTGACGACGGCGAGAGCTACCGATAGCCCCCGGACCGCTGCCGTCGCCGCCTGTGAAATGCGGCATCCACCGAGAACATGGGGGCGCCTGCCAGCACGAGAGGCAGCCAGGCCATCAGATAGGCCAGGTCATTGCCGTAGTAGTAGGGATCGGAGGCCCAGCTAACCGTCAACCACAGACTCAGCGAGATAAGCGCCCCACCGAGCGCCGCCAAACGGGCGAACAGCCCGATCAGCGTGCCGATCCCAACGGCCAGCTCACCGAAGGCAATGGCATAGCCGAACCCGACGGGATTCTCCAGGGCCATGTCGACCATGGCCGGAATCGCCGAGGAGTCCCGCACGGCCCGCATCATGTCGCCGACCGAGCCCGCGCCGGAGTCCTTCATGAAGGCGCTGTCGGTGAGTTTGTCCAAGCCGGCGTAGATGAAGGTGACGCCCAGGAAGACGCGGAGCGGGAGCAGTGCGTAGCGGGTGGCGGTATCCCGCCAGTTCCGGTCGCCGTCGAGATAAGGGGGGTGCGTGTCCGAATGCATACCGTGAGCCATCGCCCTAGCCGCCTCTCGCCCGCCGTGCCGTGACCCCTCAAAAAACGATACGTACGCAGTGGCTGCGCCGCTCAACCCGAATTCTGGGACCTCCCCCGCCCGAAGGAAACCCTGCGTCGCCCTCGAGCACGGGCCTCACAGAGTGGCCATGGCGGGCGACCCCCGCGGCGCCGCACCCGCGTACGGCGGCAAGGGGACGTGCCGGGGGGTGTCCGCCCGCAGTGGCCGGCGTCAAGAAGCGGCACTTCCCTGCCCGACCCCGGCCGCCGGTCCGAGGACGGACACCCCCCGGCACGGCCCCGACCCACCCACCGAACCCCAGGCGCTACGCGAACCCCCACCACACAGCCACAGGCCGCCGCAGGCACCCCCGCCCAACCGCCGAAGGCCCACGTCCCGTCAGCCAGTCACGTCAATCGGTCACGTCAATCGCATACCGATTGGTCTCCACCCCCGCCGCAGTAACCACCTGCACCTCCACCCGCCCGGGCTCAACCTCCACCGGCACAGGCACAGTCAGCACCGCATCCGTGGGATTGCTGAACCCTCCGCTCACGGGCACCAACGGCACGTGCACATGCACCGCCCCGACCCGCACCACCATCCGCGACAACCGTTCCGCCCCCTGCGCCCCCGGCGGCACGAACCCCGCTCCCCGAATCTCGATGTCGTCGCCGGTACGAATGGGCGCGTCCAGATCCCCCGCCTCCCGCGCCCGCACCACGGAAAGGATCACCGGCCGCCCCCCTTCCGCATACTTCCCGGCCAGGTAGGTGGCCGCCGAGATCAGCACCACCACCGCAAGCCCCCACGGCAGATCCGGCAACTGATCCGGCCGCCGCCCCAACCGCACCGCCGCGAACAGCAGCGCAACCCCGCCGATCACGACGTACTGGATGTCGGCGAACGTCCCCCGCCCCGCGTCATCCGTCAGCAGATCCGCGGCACGAGGCCGATCCGCCCGCAGCTTCTGCAGCCGCTGCCCGAACACCCGCACCCCGACGACCCGCCGCACGAGCACCGCGATCGCACACACCACGGCGAGCACGGTCACGACACCCGCGCCACGCTCCAGCTCAAGGCCGGCGATCAGCGCGTCGCGTTCCGCGTGGCCGGACGCGACCGCCAGCTGCCCCACCAGCACGAGCACGGCGTATGCGACGAACAGCACCCACGCCCCGGCCACCGCACGCGACGTGGACAGCCGGTTGTCCTCACCGATGACCGGCGCCAGCGCCCCACCCCGCGCCCGGTGGAACCACGACGCCGCGGTCAGCGCCCCGCCCGTCACCAGCGCGGCCAGCAGTCCGGCCGTACGCGCAGCCGTCCACCCCGCGCCGATCGCCGTGAACGCCTGCCCCAGGAGCAACGCCACGACCAGTGCCCAGACCACGCACGCCGTACGCGACCACAGCCGCGCCAGCCACGCCTCCCCCTCGGCCCGCCCCCGCTGGGCGACGAGTTCTGCGGACTGTGTCAACTCCTCGGACACCCACTGCCGGGAGGCGGAGGCCGAGTGGGCCACGGCCGCAGGCAGTCCCTGCCCGGCCGCGAACTCGTCCCGCTTCAGCAGAAACGCGGCGACCGCACGCCGATGCCCCGCCCGCGCCCCGTGCGGACAGTCCCCACAGGTGCAGCTGCCCCCATGCGCGCCCACCGCGCCCCCATGCCCAGCCTCCTGCACCGCCACGCCCGACGCCCGCCTTCCCGACAATCCTCACGAACTTACGAACTTACGAACTCACGAAGTCACGAACTCACGGCCCTCGGGGCACTACGTCCTTCACAGGCCCCGACAACCCTCATGGCCTTATAGCCGCATGGCCCACCGATCGGCAGCCCGATCTCAGATACCGGCCATCACCGTTTTCGGACATCGCTGCCCTCGACCATCGCCGCACCACCGCCGCACGACCGACAACTCCCGGAGGGCGACAGCGAATTGTCCCGCACCCGGCCCGCTCCCCACCCGGCAGGTCCGGTCGGCGCGGGTGAAGACAAGGCCATCGTGTTGACCCGGCTGCGAGAATTTCTCCATGGCCGAGATCATCCAGCGCGACGGGACCTGGGCCTTCGACGGCACAACGGTCCGGATCACGCCGGGCCTCCACCGCTCCGTGCCGCTGTTCCGGCAGACGTACGGGGAGATCGCCGTACCCCTGGAAGCCGTCGCAAGCATCGTCTTCGAGCCCGAGCGCAAGCGCGGACGGCTGCGTATGCGGCTGCGCGAGGGCGCCGACCCGCTCCTTCAGGCGACCGGCGGCCGGCTCCCCGACCCCGCCGACCCCTATCGGCTGACGGTGGACATCGACCGTGCCGGGGCCGCCGAGTACGTCGCCGAGGAGATCCGCCGCGCGCTGCTGCTCGACCAGATCTCCAAGGAGCCGACCAAGGCCTACCTCCTCCCCGGCCCACCGGTCCCCGTCTCCGTCCGTTCCTCCGACGGCACGGTGTCCTTCGACGGCGTCCAGGTGCGGATCGACTGGTCGGACACGTCCGAGCGGGTCAAGCGGGCGACGGGTCCCCGGATCATCAACGTAGGCGACCTGGTCCAGGTCGAATGGCTGCCCAACTCAGGTTACGAGGACGGCTTCCTGCGTTTCGTGACCCGGGAGACGGTGTTCTCCAAGCTGCCGCCGGAGAAGGATCCGTACGCCCTTGACCTGTGGGGCAGCGCCCGCCGCGACCTGCTCACCGCCCTGGTCGCGACTGCGGTCACCGCCCGGCTGCCGCACCCGTCCACTCACCCCGGCATCGCGGACCCCACCGACCGCCCGCAGCTTGCGGCGTCCGTACCGCCCCCGGCCGACCATCACGACGTACTCCTGCGCAGACTGCGGGAGTTGGGCGAGCTGCACCGGGACGGGGTGCTCACGGACGGGGAGTTCGCGATGACGAAGGCGGTCGTCCTCCGCAGCTTCTGATCGCGGCCCACAGACCATCGCACCGCTGACCGCGGAAGGAGCTCTGCCCCCCTGCCCCCTGCCCCCCGGCCCCCCGAATCCTCAGCTCAACGGCCTCCTGAACCCTCAGCTCAGCAGATCCGGCTCGCTCCGGCTGACGTCCTGCCACAGCGGCTGATAGTTGATCCACGCCACCAGATCCCCGCCCAGCTGCTCCCGCGTGGCCACCGCCTGCCGATGCTCGATGAGGACCGGACGGCCCGCCGCCCTGGCCGTCAGCTGCACCTGGCTGGAGCGTTCCATCGACAGGAACCACCAGGCCGCCGCGTCCACCGAGTCGCCGACGGTCAGCAGCCCGTGGTTGCGCAGCACGAGGGCCTTGTGCGTGCCCAGCGCTGCCGCGATGCGCCGGCCCTCCAGGGCGTCGACGGCCACGCCCGAGTAGGCGTCGTAGAGGGCGTGGTCCTCGTAGAAGGCGCAGCTCTCCTGTGTGATCGGGTCGAGGAGCTCGCCGAGCGCCGCGAGGGCCCGCCCGTGCACCGAATGGCAGTGGGCGACCGCGACGACGTCCGGGCGGGCGGCGTGGACCTGGGAGTGCACGGTGAACGCGGCCTGGTTGACGTGGTAACGGCCCTCGATCACCTGCCCCTCGGAGTTGGCGAGGACCAGGTCGCTGACGGTGACGTGCCGGAACGGCATCCCGAACGGGTTGACCCAGAAGCAGTCGCTGAACTCCGGATCGCGCGCGGTGATGTGCCCGGAGACTCCGTCCTCGAACCCGAGCCGCCCGAAGATCCGCAGCGCGCCCGCGAGCCGCTCCTTGCGGTGTCGGCGCTCGTCCTCGACCGAGTCGTGCATGGGCGGCATCGCGAATTGCAGGCGGTCGGTCGGCAGGGGCGAGGGCGGGGTGGACCCGAGGGGCGTCCCGTGCATGTGTCCTCCAGCACTGGGTTACTTACGGGGCGGAAGTTACCGTCGGTCAGCGCAGGAAAACAGAGTTGTTCTGTAAAGATGACGCACGCAACGCCCGCGGGAGCAGGTTGGGCGCATACCCGACAGCAGATGTCAGGTATCGGCGCCACACTCACCGTATGACAGCGAACTGGGCAACCTTCACCGCGGCCGAGCCGGACCTCGCCCGCATCGCGGAGGAACGCTTCGGCGCCTTCACGCACCACGTCCTCGCCACCCTCCGCAAGGACGGTTCCCCGCGCACCACCGGCCTGGAGGTCCGCTTCCTGAACGGCGAGCTGTGGCTCGGCATGATGCCGGACTCGCTCAAGGCCCTCGACCTGCGACGCGACCCGCGCTTCGCGCTCCAGGCGAACCCCGGGGAGGGGCAGACCATGGGCGGGGGTGACGTACGGATCGCCGGGCGGGCGATCGAGGTCGAGGATCCCGGGACCAAGGCCGCATACGGCGAAGAGGTGGAACCGCCGGAGCCGTTCCACCTCTTCCGTACCGAGCTCACCGAGGTCGTGAGGACCTACATCGAGGACGACAAGTACCTCGTCGTCAAGATCTGGCAGCCCGGCCGGCCCCTGCGCACGATCAAGCGCACCTAGGGCCTGCCCCACTCAGCGATGGGGCCTACTCCCACTCGATGGTGCCCGGCGGCTTCGAGGTCACGTCGAGGACGACGCGGTTGACGTCCCGCACCTCGTTGGTGATCCGCGTCGAGATCTTCGCCAGCACGTCGTACGGCAGCCTCGACCAGTCGGCGGTCATGGCGTCCTCGCTGGACACCGGCCGCAGAACGATCGGGTGGCCGTAGGTCCGGCCGTCACCCTGCACGCCCACGCTGCGGACGTCCGCGAGCAGGACCACCGGGCACTGCCAGATGTCACGGTCGAGGCCGGCGGCAGTGAGCTCCTCGCGGGCGATGGCGTCGGCCTCGCGCAGGAGGTCGAGACGCTCCTTGGTCACCTCGCCGACGATGCGGATGCCCAGGCCCGGGCCCGGGAACGGCTGGCGCTGGACGATCTCGTCCGGCAGGCCGAGCTCCTGGCCGACCATCCGGACCTCGTCCTTGAACAGCTTGCGCAGCGGCTCGATCAGCTGGAACTCGAGGTCCTCGGGGAGGCCGCCGACGTTGTGGTGGGACTTGATGTTGGCGGTGCCGGTGCCGCCGCCGGACTCGACCACGTCCGGGTACAGGGTGCCCTGGACGAGGAACTCCACCGCCGGGCCCTCGTCCGCGATGATCTCGGCCTGCGCCTGCTCGAAGACCCGGATGAACTCGCGGCCGATGATCTTCCGCTTCTCCTCGGGGTCCGAGACCCCGGCGAGCGCCTTGAGGAACCGCTCCTCCGCGTCCACGACCTTCAGCTGTACGCCGGTCGCGGCCACGAAGTCCTTCTCGACCTGCTCGGTCTCGCCCTTGCGCATCAGGCCGTGGTCGACATACACGCAGGTCAGCTGGGAGCCGATGGCCTTCTGGACCAGCGCCGCCGCGACCGCGGAGTCCACGCCGCCGGACAGCCCGCAGATGGCGCGCCGGTCGCCGACCTGCTCGCGGATGGCCGCGACCTGCTCCTCGATGACATTGCCGGTGGTCCAGTCCGGCTTCAGGCCCGCGCCGCGGTACAGGAAGTGCTCCAGGACCTGCTGGCCGTGCGTGGAGTGCATGACCTCGGGGTGGTACTGGACGCCGTACAGCTTCTGCTCGTCGTTCTCGAAGGCGGCGACCGGGACGACGTCCGTGGAGGCCGTCACCGTGAAGCCCTCGGGGGCGGCGGAGCAGGCGTCGCCGTGCGACATCCACACGTGCTGCTCGGCCGGGGTGCCCTCGAAGAGGGTGGAGGACGACCTCGAGACATGGAGATCGGTACGGCCGTACTCGCGGGAGCCGGTGTTGTCGACCGTCCCGCCGAGGCTCTGCGCCATCAGCTGGAAGCCGTAGCACATGCCGAAGACGGGGACGCCGGCCTCGAAGAGTGCGCGGTCGAGGCGGGGGGCGCCCTCCTCGTACACGGACGAGGGGCCGCCGGAGAGGATGATCGCCGCCGGGTTCTTGGCGAGCATCTCGGCGACCGGCGTGGTGCTCGGCACGATCTCGCTGTAGACCCGGGCCTCGCGGACGCGACGGGCGATGAGCTGGGCGTACTGCGCACCGAAGTCGACGACCAGGACGGTGTCGGGGGCGGCTGCGGGGTTCGCTGATGACACGGGTTGCCTTCCGGCGGTGAGCGAGGTGTGTGTGGGGCCGAGTCTACCGGGGTCCACGGGGCCCCTACCGGGGCAAGCCCCGTCTCAGGATGCGAACCGCCTTGGACTCCCCCGGGCGGCACGGCATACTGGCCCCATGCTCACGCACCCGACCTTCCTCTTTACCTATGGCAACCGGCCCACCGGCTGCCATGGTCGTGCTGCTTGAGCAACTGACAAGCGACTTCCCAGGCGCCCCGGGCCGACAAGGTCCGGGGCGCCTGGCGTTTGCGGATCCTGCCGCTCCGGGGCACCTCCCGCCGTATCGGCCCGACACGGGCCGGGACAGCTGAACCAGACGAGGAGCCCCCAATGACCGCGATCGACGTGACCGGCGCCCGCACCCCCGAGGCGGCCGATGTGATCACCGGCGCCCGAGAGCGCATCGACGCGCTGGACGACCGGATCATCGGTCTGATCCAGGAACGGATGGCCGTGTCCGCGGTGATCCAGCAGGCCCGGATCACCTCCGGTGGCCGGCGCGTGAACCTCTCCCGGGAGATGGAGGTCCTCGGCCACTACAGGGACGCGCTGGGCAAGCCGGGCACGGCCCTCGCCATGACGCTGCTCGAACTGTGCCGGGGTCGCATCTGAGTTCGGGCCCCCTCTCACCCGGTCGGAGCGTGACGCCGCCCGGACCCCTTCGTTGGTACCGGTGTCCGTGCCAGCCAGGGACGGGCCCGAAAGAACCACGCGTGGCTCGCTGGAGCGATGTGGCGTACGGATCGTCCCGTGCGTCGTGGGACCTCGCTCCAGGAAAGTGACCGGACGGCAGGGGACAGCAGCCCGGTCACCAAGAGAACGGTCGGCTCCGGGGACGCCCGGGGCCGGTCGGCGGAAGGGGCAGGACGGAGTAACGCCGGGATCGAGCGGTTGCGGTGGCCGAGTCCGTCCAGCACGATGCGTAGAAAGCTCCAAGTCCCTCCGTGGACACCTGCAACTCCTTCGGCCCGGCCGTGCGCTGACGCACTGCCAGAGGTCGAGACACACAGGCCAGCGGCGCAACCCCCCGGCGCCGCTCCCCAGGCACCGACGCTGCCCTGACGTCGGTGCTGACGAAAGAAGGGCCCCGCGGCTCCGTCCCGCGGGGCCCTTCTCATGCCCCTCTCGCACCCACCCGTCTCGTGCCCGCCTGTCCGATGCCGGCCCGTCGGGTGCGCGAGATGGTGCCGCACTCCTCGTCCGCCCCGTCCAGTCCCCTGCTCCGGTCGTACGGGTCGACCACGGCGCCGGAGGGCTGGGGGACTCGCCTACAGCTCGGCCTCGAACTGGGGATGGATGAAGCCGTCACGACCGTCATACGGCCGCGCACCTTCACCTGGGTGCGACGAGTTCGACCTCGTCGCGGTCGAAGCGGGTGAAGGTCCACTTGGGGTCGTTCTCGAGGGTGGGGCCGCGCAGGCCCGTCCGCAGATCGGCGAGGTAGTCCTTCTCCGGCGGGTCGACCAGTCCCAGGGCGGCCTTCGGCTCGGCGCCGTACAGCACCTCGCGATCGAGGTTCGAGGCGACCAGGAACTCCTGCGAAGGGCCGGGAGCGGGTGGGAGTGGCGGCCGTGCCTGCGGGTGCGGCGCTCGGGGCGATGGGCTCCGCCGGGAGCAGTGTCGTCGGGGCGGTCCCGGGTCCGCCCGCAGCCAAGGGGTCGCCCGGCAGCAGCGACGGCCACACTCCCACCGCGACCCAATGCGACCAGATCATGTGATGCAGGCCACATAAGAAACTTGTTAGTGACAGTGCAACCATTCACAGCCGTCACTGATCAAACCATGCGTACCAAGGGCCACTCCCGCGCCCCACACGCGGAGGCCTCCCTGTATGCGCGTGCTGCGACATCGCAGCACTCCGGACTTTCGAGGTCTTCATGAAGCTTCGCCGTGCCCTGGCCGCTGCGGCCGCGACGGCAGTCATAGCGCCGATCGCACTGCTGTCCGCGCCGGCTGCGTTTGCCACGGACGACACTGCGACGCCGACGGCGTCGGAGAGCACGCCGGCCGCCGAGGAGAGCACCCCCGCGGCCGAGGAGAGCACGCCGGCCGCGGAGGAGTCGACCCCGGCCGCCGAGGAGAGCACGCCGGCCGCCGAGGAGAGCACCCCCGCCGCGGAGGAGAGCACGCCTGCCGCGGAGGAGTCGACCCCGGCCGCCGAGGAGAGCACGCCGGCCCCGGAGGAGAGCACCCCCGAGGACGACCCGTCCTGGAACCCGTACGAGGACTGCGAGACCTTCGACCTCGACGACAACCTCAAGGCCGAGATCTCGGGCCTGCCGAGCAAGATCGTCGCGGGTTCGGGCTGGCACAACTTCGAGTTCGTCGCCACGAACAACTCCGACAAGGACCTGGAGAACGTCTGGATCGAGGCGTTCACCGAGTACGCGGAGGAGAACGTCGACGAGTCGCTGTACCTGGACATGGCCGAGATCCAGGTCAAGCAGGACGGCAAGTGGACCAGCAGCTACCAGGACTTCTACAAGGACGAGGACGGCGAGATCGTCTTCACCGGCAGCTTCGTCGCCTCCCTGGACAAGCTGGAGGCGAACTCCTCCTCCACGCTCGACCTGCGCGTGCGCGTGAAGTCGTCCGCCCCGGCCGGTTCGTCCTTCGCGCTGAGCCAGGCGATCTACGCGGGCGACGACGCCGCGTGCTACGGCAACGGTGAGTTCTACGAGTTCACCGTGCTCGCCGCGGGCAGCAACCCGGGTGACGTCGACCCGGCCAAGCCGAACGGTGAGAAGCCCTCGGGCGTCGACGGCAAGAAGCCGCAGGGCGAGGTCCAGGAGGTCACCGGCAACCTGGCCGAGACCGGCGCCGACTCCAACCTCCCGGTCATCGGCACCATCGGTGGCGTCGCCATCCTCGCCGGTGCCGGCGTCGTGTTCGCCATGAAGCGCCGCAAGGTCGGTGCGGAGGCCTAAGCCTCACCGAAGCTCTACGCAAGACGGAGAAGGACCTGCGCTCGGAGGGGGGCGCAGGTCCTTCTCTGTTGTCGGCTGTCGCCGGCCGCTACTTCTTCGGCGGCACCGTCGGCATCCCCAGGAACGGCAGCCGCAGTGCCCCGAAGGCCTCCGCCGGGACCACCGGGGACTTCGGCTCGACGGGCTTGAGGCGTTCGTACGCCGCTCCCTGCGCGGGGCGCTGGTCCGCGTCGTCCTTGTTGGGCCAGTACGACATCGCCCGCTCGGCCTGTGCGGTGATCGTCAGGGAGGGGTTGACGCCGAGGTTGGCCGACACCGCCGCTCCGTCGACGACCGAGATGCCGGGGTGACCGTACAGACGGTGGTACGGGTCGAGTACGCCGGTCTCGGGCGAGTCGCCGATCGGGCAGCCGCCGAGGAAGTGGGCGGTGAGGGGGGTGCCCATCAGCTCGCCGACGTTGGAGCCGGCGAAGCCGTTGATGTCGGCCGCGATCACCGAGGCGGCCTCCGAGGCGGCCTTGATCTGCTTGGGGTTGGGGGCGCCGTGGCCCTGGCGGGCGGTCAGCAGGCCCTTGCCCACGCCGTCCGGCTTCAGATACGTCGTCAGCGAGTTGTCCAGCGACTGCATCACCAGGCCGATGATGGTCCGCTCCGACCAGCGGCGGTTGGACAGGGAGCGCAGGACGAGGAGGGGATGGCGGGCCGCGTTCGCCAGCCAGGCGCCGGCCCGCGAACGGCCGTCCACGTAGGGCACTTGCAGGATCGACAGGCCGCCCATCGAGTTGGAGCCCCTGCCGTAGCGGACCGGCTCGATGTGGGTGTTCTCGTCGGGGTGGATCGAGGACGTGATGGCGACCCCGCGCGTGAAGTCGACCTTCGGCTGCCCCGTCGCCTTGCGGTAGCGCCGGTTGTCGGTCTGGGCGCCGACCAGGGCCTCCGAGTTGGTACGGGTCAGCTCGCCCAGCTTCGCCGAGAGGTGCGGCAGTTGGCCGCCCGCCTTCATCCGGTGCAGCAGGGTCTGGGTGCCGTAGGTACCGGCGGCCAGGACCACCTTGCGGGCCTTGAACAGCCTGCCCTCGCCCTTCTTCCCGCGGTCGGTCGGCAGGGTCGCCACCGCGAAGCCGCCCTGCGAGTCGTCCGTGACCGAGACGACCGTCGTCAGGGGGTGGACCACCGCGCCCGCCTTCTCGGCCAGGTAGAGGTAGTTCTCGTTGAGGGTGTTCTTCGCGCCGTGCCGGCAGCCGGTCATGCACTCGCCGCACTCGGTGCACGCCTTGCGCGCCGGTCCCGCCCCGCCGAAGTAGGGGTCCGACACCTCTTTGCCGGGCTCGGCCCGCGACTCCCCCTCGGCGTCCTTGCCGTCGCCGAAGAACACGCCGACCGGCGCCATGTGGAAGCTGTCGCCGACGCCCATCCGCTCGGCAGCCGCCTTCAGGTGGACGTCCGACGGGGTCATCGTCGGGTTGATGCGTACGCCGAGCATGCGCTGCGCCTGGTCGTAGTACGGCTTCAACTCCTCCTGCCAGTCGGTGATGTCACGCCACTGGGGGTCGTCGAAGAAGGCCTTCGGCGGTACGTAGAGGGTGTTGGCGTAGTTCAGTGAGCCGCCGCCGACGCCCGCTCCCGCCAGCACCATGACGTTGCCCAGCAGGTGGATGCGCTGGATGCCGTACATGCCGAGCTTGGGGGCCCAGAGGTAGTTCTTCAGGTCCCAGGAGTTCTTGGGAAGGGTCTCGCGGGTCCAGCGGCGGCCGGCTTCGAGGACACCGACGCGGTAGCCCTTCTCCGTCAGGCGCAGCGCCGTTACGGACCCGCCGAACCCCGACCCGACGACGATGACGTCATAGTCGTATCCGGAGCCGTCGTCCTGTTTCTGGGCAGAGTTCTCCTGTGACACTTGCTCTCCTCATTGAAAGCGGTGAAGCGGCGGTGCGGTCGAGCGTGATCTAGCGGAAGCGGAACGCCTTCATCAGCCGCAGGCTCCGGCTCATGAACTGCGCGTACTTCTCGTCGTCCATCCCCAGCGACGGCGCCATCGGCAGCAGCCGCTGCTGGGCGACCGTCTGGGCCTCCGTGTACTTGAGGATGCCCTCGGAGCCGTGGCGGCGGCCGAGGCCGGAGTCCTTCATGCCGCCCATGGGCGACTGGACGCTGCCGTATGCGGGGGCGTAGCCCTCGTTGACGTTGACCGTGCCGGTGCGCAGACGGGCGGCGACCGCGCGGCCGCGGCTGCCGTCCTTCGTCCAGACCGACGAGTTGAGGCCGTACGGCGTGGAGTTGGCGAGTTCGATCGCCTCCTCCTCGTTCTTGAAACGGTAGATGGAGACGACCGGGCCGAAGGTCTCCTCGGAGCAGACGGCCATCGGCGCCTCGACGCCGTCGAGGATCGTGGGCTCGAAGAAGTACGGGCCGATGTCGGGGCGAGCGGTGCCGCCGGCGACGAGCTTCGCGCCCTTGGCGACGGCCTCCTCCACGTGCCGGGTGACCGTCTCCAGCTGGCGCTCGCCGACCAGTGAGCCCATGTCGGCCCCGTACGCGAGGGACTTGCCGAGCCGCATCGCCTTGGTGCGGGCGGCGAAGCGCTCCACGAAGGCGTCGGCGACGGACTCGTGGACGTACAGGCGCTCGATGGAGATGCACAGTTGGCCCGCGGAGGAGAAGCAGGCGCGGACGGCGCCGGCGGCGGCCTTCTCCACGTCGGCGTCCTCCAGGACCAGCATCGCGTTCTTGCCGCCGAGTTCGAGCGAGACGCCGACCAGGCGGGCGGCGGCGCCCTGGGCTACCTCGCGGCCGGTGCGGGTGGAGCCGGTGAAGGAGACGTAGTCGGCGTGCTTGACGACCTCGGGGCCGATGACCGGGCCCTCGCCGAGGACGACCTGGAAGACGTCGGCGGGCAGTCCCGCCTCGATGAGCAGGTCACGGGCCCACAGGGCGGTCAGACAGGTCTCGGTGTCGGGCTTCATCACGACCGCGTTGCCCGCGACGAACCCCGGGAGCGCGTCGCCGACCGACAGCTCCAGCGGGTAGTTCCAGGGGGCTATCTGGCCGACGACGCCGCGCGGGTGGCGCAGTTCGGTGACCTTGGTCAGCGTGGGCATGGCGCCCGCGTGCCGCTTCGGCTTCAGATAGGAGGGCGCCTTACGGCCGTAGTGGCGGGCCGCGACGGCTACGGCCTGCACCTCCTCGTGGGCGTGCAGACGGGCCTTGCCGGTCTCCAGCTGGATGAGGTCGAGGACCTCGGCCTGACGTTCGAGCACCAGGTCGTGGAAGCGGAGCAGGACCGCGGCACGCTGCCGCACAGGGACCTGCGCCCAGACGGCCTGGGCCTTACGGGCCGCCTCGAAGGCCTTCTGCACGTCCTCGGGCGTGGATTCGGGCAGGTCGGCCAGCTTCTCGCCGGTGAACGGCGTGTGGTTCGCGGTACGGCCGGAGCCGGCCACACCCTTGGTGAGCTGGGCCACCAGCTCGGGAGTCACCACGTCGGCGGCGGTACGGGCGCCCTCCGGGGCGGGGGCGAGGGGGTTCGTGCCGGTCTTGGCCGGGGCCTGCGCGTCCGTCATGAGCCGCAGAGTATGCCGCGACGGAGGCTTTGTGTACCCGTCGGTAACGGGGATTCACCGAGTGCTCACATGCTGCCAGTGTCCACTGGCAGTAAACACGCTGATCAGGGCGTTGCGCGGGGACGAGGAGGTGGCGCTCAGTCCGGTCCGATCTCAAGTCGGTCACGGGCGCCCTTGAAGACCGCGGTGCCCTTCTTCTCCGTGGGCGTGCCCTTCGGCATGTCGACGCGCAGCTCGTACATGCGCTCGTCACCGGTGACCACGAACAGCTGCATGACGCGGCTCGGGGACTCCTCCTTGTCGTAGGTGACGTCGGACAGGACGGCGTCGTAGCCCTTGAAGGTGGTGCGTGTGGACTGGCCACTGGCGTCGTTGTTGTAGCTGTTCCAGGTGTCGAGCGCGTACTGCGCCTGGTCCAGCAACGGGCGGGGCGACTTGTCCCACAGGGTGAGGCGGACCTGGACGAGGCCGATGTCGTACACGACGAGCCGGGGCTGGTCGGTGGCGCTGCCTTCCCTGGCCATCTCCTTGTACTCGGCCGGGAGGGAGAGCACGGCGTCCATCTCCTTCTCCCGGTGCGCGATCCAGGAGCCGGCGGTGGGGGTGGAGCCGGGGCGGGGGCCCGAGCTGCTCGGCGCCAGGGGGGCCGAGGAGTAGACGGGGTTCATCTCCTGGGGGCCGTCGTCCTTGTCGACGAGGAAGGAGGAGGTGGTGAACCAGGTGCCGGCCACGAGGAGGACGCCCAGGACGGCGACGGGAAGGGGGCGCAGCCAGGGGCGGCTCTTGGGCCCGGAGGGGGTCATGGCGGCGGTTGCCGGTTCGGGCAGTGCTTCGGGGGGCGCGTCCGGGGTTGCTCCGGGCGCCGCTGCGGAGGTCGGCAGCTCCGGCTCGCCCGCTGCTTCGGACGCCGCTGTTTCGGAAGGTGCCGGTTCGGACGCCGCGGTTTCGGAAGGTGCCGGTTCGGAAGGTGTCCGTTCGGAGGCCGCCCCTTCTAAAGCCGCCGAGCCCGAGAGCCGCACCGTCCCCGCGTCCTCCGTGAACTCCCGTAGCCCCGAGGCGTCCTGGGGCCCCGCCCCCGCCGAACCCCGGGCGGGCTCCGGCATGGGCCACCCCCGCGCGACCGCCTCCAGCGCGGCGCCGACATCCTCCGCGTCGGGGCGCAGCTCGGGATCCTTCCCCAGCAGCCGCACGATCAGCGACCCCAGCGGCCCCGCCTGTTTCGGCTCGGGCGGGTCGGCGGCGAGGATCGCGGCGAGCGTGGACTCCAGGGTCGTACGGCGGAAGGGCGACCAGCCCTCCACGGCGGCGTACAGGAGCACGCCCAGCGACCACAGGTCGGAGGCGGGGCCGGCGCCGCGGCCGGACATCCGCTCGGGGGCGATGAACTCCAGGGAGCCGACGAACTCGCCGCTGACGGTGAGGGATTCCTCGCCCTGGATGTGGGCGATGCCGAAGTCGGTGAGGACGACGCGGCGGTGGGCGCCGAGCAGCACGTTGGCGGGCTTGACGTCGCGGTGGACGATGCCGACGGCGTGCGCGGCGCGCAGGGCACCGAGGACGGCGACACCGATGCGGGCGGCCTCGGCGGCCTCCACCGGGCCGCGCTGGAGGACCTCGTGCAGGGACTCGCCGCGGACCAGCTCCATGACGATCCAGGGCAGTCCGTCCTCCACGACGACGTCATGGATCGCGACGGCGGCCGGATGGTCGACGCGGGCGGCGGCGCGGGCCTCGCGGTAGAGGCGGTGGGCGGCCCGCTGATGGCCCGCGTCATCCGGGTCGCCGGGCAACCGTGGCTGTTTGACGGCGACTTCACGGTCGACCAGCTCGTCGAGTGCCCGCCAGACGGTGCCCATTCCGCCGGAGCCGATGCGCTCGGCCAGACGGTAACGCCCGCCGATCACACGCCCCTTGGGGCCGGTGCCGCCCCCGTCGCTACTCATGCCCCATGCCTACCTTGCGGGGCGGGCCGTTGGCCAGTTCAGAGCTTGCCGATGTCCAGGTTCGCGATGGTCGCCTGCGCCACCTCACGTCCGCGGTCCGTGAAGTCGCCCTTGCCCGGGTAGCTGATCGTCACCTTGTACATGTCGCCCGCCGTGGTCTTGTAGTAGAAGATCTTCAGCTCGCGGGGGCGGGGGTTCTGGGTGTCGTCGGTCGTGTACTTGACCGTGTTCTCGGCGGACTGTTTGCCCTGGTACGTGGTCTGCCTCGTGTCGGTCTGAGGCCCGTCGGGCATGGAGAGTTCGTAGTTGCCCTGCTCCTTGAACTGCTCGTTGTCGGCGTACATCTGGGCCGCCGCGGAGTTCTTGATCTGGTTCGAGGTGTCCTCGGACTTCCGGGCCAGCCTCACGCCGACCCAGATACTGCCGCTCCAGTCGGAGTAGGTGAGCCAGTTCTTGTCCGTGTCGTCGGCGTCGGGCTTGGTGAGCTGGTAGGCCGCGGGCACCTTCAGGGTCACACCCAGCTTCGGGTGCGCCCGCTGCGTCCAGCCGTCCGGCGTGGACCCCGCGAACGGATCCGCGATCACCAGATACGCCGCCACCGCGCCCGCGACGAGGGCCGCCCCGATTCCGAGCAGCGCCTTGCGCCCCAGCAGGATGCCTCCCTTGGCACCCTCCGCGACCCGCACGATCTGCGTCGTCGGCGCCGGCGCCCGCGGGTTGGCCGTCTGCTCCAGCAGCGCACGCGTCTGCGCGGCGTTCGGGCGGCGGGCCGGGTCCTTCTGGAGCAGGCCGTTGATGGCCTCGGCGAGCGGGCCCTGCGCGGCGGCGGGCGGCGCGGGCGTGGCGTTGAGGACCGACTGGAGGGTCGCCGGGGTGTTGCTGCGGCGGAACGGCGAGACGCCCTCCGTCGCCGCGTACAGAACGACGCCCAGGGACCACAGGTCGCTCGCCGGTCCCGGCCGCTGTCCCAGCACCCGCTCCGGCGCGATGTACTCGGGCGAGCCGACGAAGCCGCCGGTGTCGGTCAGGTTGGTCTCGCCCTCGATCTGGGCGATGCCGAAGTCGGTGAGGACGACGCGGTCGTGGCGGCCGAGGAGGACGTTGTCCGGCTTCACGTCGCGGTGCAGGATGCCCGCCGCGTGTGCGGCCTCCAGCGCGCCGAGGACTTCGAGGCTGATTCTCGCCGCGTCCCGGGCACCGAGCGTGCCTTCCTGCAGCGCGTCGCCCAGCGTGCGGCCCTGCACCAGCTCCATCACGATCCACGGCTGGCCGTCCACGACCGCGACGTCATGCACGTTCACGACCGCCGGATGATCGAGCCGGGCCGCGGCGCGGGCCTCGCGGCGCATCCGCTCGAAGGCGTTGGCGCGTTCGCGATCGGGAAGGTGATCAGGTACGCGGGGCTCCTTGACGGCGACTTCGCGGTCCACCGTCTCGTCCTTGGCCCGCCAGACGGTACCCATCCCACCGTGCCCGAGCTTGGCGAGCAGCCGGTAACGGCCGGCTATCAGACGTCCGGTGCCGGGGTCCGGGGTGGAGGGCGCGGCGGGGTGGGCGGGCGCCGGCTGATGGGGCGCGCCCTGCTGCGGTACGGCTTGCTGCGGTACGGCCTGAGTGGGCGACGCGTACGGGTTGCCCGGGTGAGGAACGGGACCGGGCGGGTTCGGCTGCGGTGGTTGCAGTTCGAAACTCGTCGGCTCGTCGGACCGGTAAGGGGCTCCCCCGTTGCTGCTCATACGTCCATCCATATCGCGGTAAGCGCCTCGGTATCCAGCGGGAATGCTTTCCGGTCACAGAGCCGTGACTCAGCTCGCAACTTATCTCCGCTTTATCCGAGGTTGGCCGGCGCGAGGGGTGACGGGGTGGTGGTGGCGCGGGGCGAGAGGGGGCTGGTGGGTGTGCTGGGGGTACTGGAGGGGCGGGGGCGGGGTGTTCCGGAGGGGGTGACCGTGCCGGGCTTGGTGGGACTTGCCGTGCCGGGTCCGCCGGACGGACTTGCCGTACCGGGTCTGCTGGAGGCGCTCGGCGTACCGGGGCGGCTGGAGGCGCTCGGTGTCCCGGTCGGTCCGGCCGACGTCCCCGGTGTCGAGCTGGGCGGCACCACGCCCCCGTCCCCGCCCCGGCTCACCAGCAGGGCCGCCGCCGACACCCCCGCGACGGCCATCGCGGCGACCAGCACGACGGTGGCCAGTTTGCTGCGCGTCGAATACGTGCCTTCCGCGCCGCCGCCCGGGCGCACGGCAGACCTGCCGAACCGTTTCTCCGCAAGCACACGCCCCGTGTCCAGGAACTCCCGCAGCATCCGCTCGGCTGCCTCCGCGTCCAGCCGCAGCGCCGGATCCCGCTCCAGCAGCCCCTGAACGACGGGCAGGATCGGCGCCGCCTGCGCGGGCGGGCAGATCTCGTCGGACACGACGGCCAGCACGATGCCGCTCAACGAGTCGCGCCGGAAGGGCGATTCACCACTCAGGGCCGCGCACAGCAGCGCGCCCACCGACCACAGGTCGGATGCGGGTCCGGTCCTGGAGTCGGACATCCGCTCCGGCGCGGTGTACTCGGGCGAGCCGACGAAGGACCCGGACTCGGTGAGCGTGGTCGCGCCGGCCACCTGGGCGATGCCGAAGTCGGTGAGGACGACGCGGTCGGTGCCGTTCTCGATGAGTACGTTGGCCGGGGTGATGTCGCGATGCAGGACGCCGGCCGCGTGGGCCGTCTGCAACGCGCTCAGCAGGTCGGCGCCGATCCGGGCGGCCTCCGGCGCGTCGACGGGGCCGTGCGCCGCCATCCGGTCGGCGAGGGAGTCGCCGTCCACCAACTCCATCACGATGTACGGGCGTTCGCCGTCCTCCAGGATGTCGTGGACGACGATGACATGCGGGTGGCTCAGCTGCGCCACCGCCTGCGCCTCGCGCAACGTGCGCTCACGCGCTCGCCGGGCCTCGGCCGCGGAGAGCGTCTCGTCGAGCGGGAGCTCTTTTACGGCCACCCTTCGTCCGAGCAACTGATCGGTCGCCTGCCATACGACACCCATGCCGCCGCGACCGAGCCTAGCCTCGAGACGGTAACGCCCCGCGATCACACGGAAGTTGGCTCCCTCGGTCCCCATGCGCCCCATCATGCAGCACCGGACGGATCGACTCCCGGGCGCCGATCGGCCAACTATGCAAAGCAGCAAAGGGTTCCAAAAGCCGCGGGATGCTCGGCGGGGGTGTCGGGAGGCTGGAGTGTCGGGGCGTGGGGTGGGGTCGGCGTGGGGGGGAGGGACCGGGGGCCGGGAGGGGGTCGGGACAGGTGCCGTCAGGGCTTCAGGCCTCGGTGCCGTGAGGGCTTCCGGACCCGGTGCCAGGGCCTCAGGACCCAGTGCCGTCAAGACCTTAGGGCCATCTGCCGCGTCGGGCCTCGGGAGCCCGGCGGCGACTGAGCTTCGGGAGCGGGGGGCCGCGAGGAACCTCAGGAGCGGGGTGCCGCGAGGCCGGGCGTCGCGCCCCAGGCGTACCCCAGCCCGGCACTCAGCGAGAATTCACGGGAGGCGCCCGCCGCGAAAGTATCGGGCCCCGTACACAGGATTGTGCGGACCCCACGCGCCGTGAGGTGCCCTGCGAGCCGCGCAAGGGTTGTGGCGCACCGGGCCATCACGGCCTCGGCAACCGACTTGGTCAGCCCCCTCGGTCCCTGGACCCGCACACCGTAGAGAGCCCCATGCCACGCAAGGCCTCGGCAGCCGTCCACCATCATGACCTCGGCAGCAGCCCGCGTCAGAAACCACTGGACCGCCTGGAGTCAGGGCCCGGTGAGCCGGCGTCAGGGACCAGCGCTCCCTCGCCACAGGCCCAACAGGCGCGCCCCCGCCAGGGAAACCCCATGACCACCGGGAAAACCTCGCCGCCCCCGCACCTCAAGCCACTGGGCCACCCACAACGAGCAGCCCCGCGAGCCCCCTGGAACCCCCGTCGCAAGGCCCAAGTCCGCTCAGGAGCTACCGCCGCCGCTCGCCTGCCACCCCTGCAGCACCGCGGTGAACTGCTTGCGTGCCGTTGCCCAGTCCGGCTCGGGGGAGGACATGTAGATCGCGTACTCCGTGCCGTCCCGGTCGATGTACGCCTGGTCGATGGCGCGGCGCGGGCCGGGGAAGGGGGTGTCCTTGGCCTGTGCGTCCCACGTGTACTCCCACAGGGAGCCGTCGCGGTCGCGGTAGAGGTTCCGCTTCAGAGACACCGTCTCGTAAGCCACCAGCCGCTCCCCCACCTGCTGCTCCAGGTCGGCCAGGTGGTCGTAGGCGTTCGCGAAGTCCGGCGAGGTGTCGACGGCGATGCGGACGAAGTGCTCGCCGCCGTCGGGGGTGTAGTCGACCTGCTGGAGGCCCTCGATCTCCTTGCCGACCACCTCCCGCTCCCAGCCCGCGGGCAGATAGAGGCTGAAGCCGAGGGGGTCCTCGTAGCGCTTCCAGGACGACGGAACGCCGGCCTCCGGGCGCGCCGACTCGCTCGACGTGGAGCCGGGCGAGGAAGCAGCGGGCGTGCCACCGCTCCCCGGACCCCACCTGTGCAGCACCACGGCGGTGCTCCCGCCGATGATCGCGGCGATCGCGACGACGAGGGCCAGCGTGCGCAGCCGACGGCGTCTGCGCGGCGGCCGGGCGGCACCGGCACCGGTGCCTGCGGTGGCGTACTGCGGGCCGATCGTCGTGGGCCCGTTCATCGGCGGGTACGGCGTACCGGTCACCGAAGTCTGCGCCCCGGCGTGCCCGGACCCTGTGCGCGCCTCCGGCTCATACCGCGTGTGCTGTGTGGGGACGTACACCTGCGCCGCGCTGGGCCGCCGTCCCTCCGCCGCCTCGGCCAGCATCTGCTCGGCCTCGGCGGCACCGGGCCGGGTGGCCGGATCCTTGCGCAGCAGGGCGCTGATCACGGGCGCGAGAGCGCCGGCGTGCTGCGGATCGGCGGCCTCCTCCTCGACCACCGCCTGCATGGTGCCCAGCGGCGAGGTCCGGCGGAAGGGCGAGCGGCCCTCCACGGCCGTGTAGAGCGTCGCGGCGAGCGCCCACAGGTCGGAGGAGGGGCCCGGGTCGTGGCCGCGGACGCGCTCGGGGGCGAGGTAGTCGACGGAGCCGACGACCTCTCCGGTGCGCGTGATGGTCGAGTCGCCCTCGATCTGGGCGATGCCGAAGTCGGTCAGCAGGACGCGGCCGTCCTCGGAGAGCAGGACGTTGCCGGGCTTGACGTCGCGGTGCAGGACACCGGCGGAGTGCGCGGCGCGCAGCGCCCGCAGCACCCACAGGCCGATACGGGCGGCCTCGGTCGGCTCGACGCGTCCGTTCTCCTTGACCGCGTCGGCCAGGGAGTGCCCCTCGACGAGTTCCATCACGATCCACGGCCGGCCGTCGTGCTCCAGCACGTCGTGCACGGTGACGACGGCGGAGTGGTTGATGCGCGCGGCGGCGCGCGCCTCGGCGCGGGTGCGGGCGAGCAACCGCTCCTGGTCGCTCTCGGAGACGTAGAGCGCGGCGGTCAGCTCCTTGATCGCGACGGCCCGATGCAGCACCTCATCATGCGCACGCCACACCCGGCCCATGCCGCCGCTGCCGATCGCGTCGGCGAGCCGGTAGCGGCCCGAAATGAGCTGGCCCTGCATCTGATTCACGTTGCCCCGCAATGCTCTTGACAGGGTCAGGTTAAGGACCGGTCGACTCGACGGGAACCACGGGGGTACCAAGGAGACCCCACTGTGATGGTTGTCGCTTTCGCCGCGGCGAAGCAACCATCAAGCCTTTGTCACACAGGGTTTGCACCAGAAATCAGCCGGTGACCTGATAGGTCGCCGACGCCTGCTCGAACAACCGCGTCACCTCGTCCCGCTCGGCCTCCGGGCCGCGCACCTGCAGGACGTGGTACTTCCCGTCGATCAGGATCGCGACATTGCGCACGAAAATCTCGCGCCCCTGGTCGTCGGTCCAGGTGAACTGCCCCTCGGCCATGGTCCGCTCCCCGACCTGAATGGTCTTCAGCCCACTGGAGGAGGCCCAGCTGGAGTCGCGGTAGGGCTGCAACTCCCGTTCGTGCTCCCGCTGGTAGACCATGGGGTCGCTGCCGTACTGCGCCGTGGTGTCCCGGCCCGGTACGACGATGAGGTCGAAGTCGCCGTGCGCGTACACCACCTGCCCGCGCCCGTTCTCCGGTGTGCGGTCCCAGCCGTTGGCCACGGCGACCTGGAAGCCGGCCGTGTCCTTGCGCAGGGTGAAGCCGTCGGGGACCTCGGGGCCGTTGGTCTGCGTCTCGGTCGAACCGGCCGACTCCGAGGGGCTGTTGTCGGACGCGGGCGAGGTCTGGTCGGGCCGCGGCTCGCTGCTCGCGTCGGCGGACTGGTCGGGCGCCTCGCTCGCCTGTCCCGCGGCTCCGGTGCGATCGGCGTCCGCGGTGGGGCCGTCGCCCGGGTCGGCCTTCGGCATGAACAGCATGGCGTACGCGATCGCCGCGGCCATGCCGAGCAGCACGAGCACCAGCAACGTACGTCCGAGCCTGCGCGGCGAGTGCGCCGCCTCCTGCTTGGCCCGCTTGTGCCGCCCGTGATGCGCGGGCAGCCCGGACCGCCGCCTGCGCACCAGCTCGCCCCGGCGCCGCACGATCGGCAGCCGGTTCGGATCGACCGGCGGGGCGGCGACGACATGCGCACCAGCCTCCGGTTCGGGCGCGGACCGCACGAGCGAACGCAGCCAGCCGCGCACTTCCTCGAAGTCGAGGCGCTCGGTGGGGTCCTGACGCAGCAACGACTCCACGACCGGCCTGAGCGGTCCGCACTCCTCGGCGTAGGCGGGCGGCTCCGCGCACACCATCTGCACCAACTCGGCCGTCGACTCCTCCGGATACGGCGCATGCCCCTGTACGGCCCGGAAGAGCAGCGCCCCCAGCGCCCACAGGTCGGTCGCGGGCCCGATCGGCGCCGCCAGCTGCCAGTTCTCGTGCACCGGCCCGGCCTGCTCGGGCGCCCACCGCTCGGTCACAGGTCCGACGACAGCCATCCGCGCCTGCCGTGCCCGCTCCGCGGCGAGCGCGGTCGTGGGCCCTCGGTGGGCCGGAGTACCGGCTACCAGGTCGCCCCAACGGGTCGCGGGGTGGGCGGAGTCGCCGACGGGTGGCGGGGTGGGCGCGCCGGGAGCGACGGGCACGCCACGCACGGCCGAGCCCGGGGTGCCGGGGGCAGGAGCCCCCTGCGCGGGAAAACCGCCGACGCCGGGCGTGGGCACGCGTGTGTCATACGGTGCGCCGGTGGCCCCGGGCTGCGTGCCCGGCCCCGCCGGCGGAAGTGCGGTACGGCCCGCGTCCGGCGCGGCTCCACCGGCCCCGGTCCGCGGCGCGGCGCCGTGCCAGGGCGTGGCCCGCGTGCCGTAGGGGTCGGCGATCCGGCCCGGAGGCGTGGTGATGCCGTTGCCGGAGTGGTACGGCTGCTGCGCCGAGCCGTTGGCCTGGGCGGCGCGGTCGCCTTCGGCTGCCGGGCGCCCCGCGGGCAACGCCGCCCGCCCGTTCTGCGCCTCCTGCACGCGGGCCGCCGCACGGGCGCCCGCCCGATACGCGGCGATGGCTCCGGCCCGCGCGGCCCTGATGTCCCCACCGGTTTCGAGGGCGCCACCCGGTGCCGCGTCCGAGGTTCCGGCCCCAGGACCCGTCTCGGCCGCCGGCAGCGGCAGTCCCTCGGTGGAGCGCGCCTCTATGGCGGCACGCCGGGCAGCCTCGGGGTCCACGCCTGCAGCTCCGGCGTGTGGGCCGGGTGCCCCGAGACCACCCGGGCCGCCGAACTCTCCGCCCGGAGCCGCCCCGCCACCGAATGTCCCGGCGGCGCCGTCCCCGGCACCGTCCTCGACCGGCACCGGGTCATACCCGCACAGCGCCTCCTCCGCGGCCCCGACCGCGAGCCCGGTCAGCATCACCCGGCCGTCGTCGCAGACGAGCACCGTGCGGGCGGTGATGTTCCGGTGGACCCAGCCGTGCGCGTGCAGCACCCGCAGCGCCATGAGGACGTCGGAGGCGACCTCGGCCGCCCGGTACGGCGTCAGCGGCTTCTCGGCGAGCAGCGCGGCCAGCGGGCGCGCACCCACCAACTCACTCACTATCCACAGTGAACCGCCCTCGGCGAACACGTCGAAGACCTGGTCCAGCCGAGGATGGTCGGGAATCCGCGCCGCGGCCTGCGCCGCCTCGACCGCCCGCCGAACGGCGGGATCGCTGGGCCGCCGCGTGCTCGAACGCGCCGACGCCCGTCGCCCCGGCCCGCGCTCGCGCGCGTCACGCGCCGTGAAACCGTCGGGCAACCCCTCGGCGTCGAGCACCTCCGCCTCGACGACCTCCGGCAACGGCACCTGCCGGACCAGGACTTCCTGCCCGCTGTACGTGTCGAAGGCGCGCGTCTCGGTGAGTTCGTACTCGTCGGACGGCGGCAGCGGCAGGCGGTAGCGGTCGGCCAGTACCCGACCCGCATAGTCGTCCACGTTGCCTCCCCCGGCCGCCCGGTTGGTCAATTCCGTTCGCCTTGCGTCCCGTTCCGGACGCACGACTGGATGCGTACGGTCCGCAAGCACTCACGATACGTGCCGGAGGCAACTCGCAAAGAGGGGTTGCCGGATCTCACGGCCCAATCGCGCCCTTGGCGAGCCCAAACCGAAATTCGCTCACTTCACGACTTCGGCTTGAACGAGTCCGTCAGCGTCTGCCACGTTTCCTTACGCAGGTCACTGTCCCAGTTGGCGGCTTTCGCGGTGTACATCAGCGCGTAGCCGAGTTGCCCGTTCACCACGAACCCCCGGTCGATCGTCCGGTACTCCGTCCCGCCCTCGGCGTAGGTGAACTCCCAGTCGGCCGTGTTCCAGTCGCGGTAGTCCACCTCCTCTATGCGGATCTTCTTGTACCCGGAGCGCTGCATGTACTGCTCCTGGTCCTTCCAGTCCGCCACCGGGTCACCCTTCGGCGTAGACGTCCAGGCAACGAGCAGCTTCTGCCCGTCGGGCCCGGTGAACCGGTCGCCCGCCGACCCCGTGGACTGGAACTTCCATCCCTCGGGGAGCCCGAGCGAGTACCCCTGGCTCCCGTCGTGCGTCGACGCGGCCTTGCTCCCGCTCCCGGATCCCGCGTCGGCACCGCTCCCGCCGGTCGCGCTCGCCCCGGCACTCGGCGTGGTCCCGCTCTCCGTACCGGAACCCGAACCCGACCCGGCCGAGGCCGACTTCTCCCCGTCCGTACGGGTCTTGTCCTTGTCGTCCTTCTTGGTGTCGGAACTCGCGCTCGCCTTCGCGGAAGCCTTGGCACCGCCGGCGCCCGCCGCACCGTTCGAGTCGTCGTCGCCGAGCGTGAGGGCAAGCACCACACCGATCACGGCAACCACGACGGCCACCGCAATGATCGCCAGGGTCCGCTTCGGCACCACATCGGTGAGCGGCGCCCGCGGCGCGGGCCGCGACGGCAGATCCGGCGGCGCCATCTTGGGCCACCCCGAACTTCCCCCCGCACCCTGCCCGTTCGCCGCCTGCCCGTCCTGCTCACCGGCACCGGACCGGTCACCGGCATCGGCACCGGCACGGTCACCGCCGGTCGACCCGGCACCCACCCCGGCGGCCCCGGCACCGGAGGCCCCAGCGCCGGAAGCCCGGCCGGAACCCCCAGCCTTCGCCGACGCCCCTGCCCCGCCCTGGGCACCAACTCCCGTGGACGACCCACCGGCCGCCGCCCCGTCGGACCCCGAAGCGGCCGTCTCACTCCCGGACTTGGTACGGGCCGCAGCCGCCCCGGCCGCCCCCGCACTCACCGCGGCCTTGCGCACGGAACGCAGCGCCCCGCGCAACCGCTCCCCGGCCTCCTCGCCCCGCTTACCGGCCCCGGCACGCCCCTTGCTCTCCGGCGCGTCGGGCTGCGGCGGCAGCGGCACGACCTTCGTCGCGTCCGCCGGCTCCGGCTCGGACTTGGACGCCGGCGCATGGATGACGGCGTTGAGCATCGCCCGCGCACCGGCGTCGTCGAGCCGCTTGGCGGGGTCCTTGGTGAGCAGGCCGTAGATGACGTCCTTCAGCGGTCCCGCGTTCTTCGGCTCCTCCAGCGGCTCCGTCATCACCGCCGTGAGCGTCGCGATCGCGGAGCCCTTGTCGTACGGCGGCACACCCTCGACCGACGCGTACAGCAGCCCGCCCAGCGACCACAGGTCGGCCGCGGGGCCCGGCTTGTGGCCGCGGGCCCGCTCCGGGGAGATGTAGGACGGCGCGCCGACGAGCATGCCGGTCGAGGTGATGGAGGGGTCGCCCTCGACCTGGGCGATTCCGAAGTCGGTGAGCACGACCCGCTCGGTGTCGGACTCCAGCAGGACGTTCGACGGCTTCACGTCGCGGTGCAGGATGCCCTCGCGGTGCGCGGAGCGCAGCACGTCGAGGACGGCCAGGCCGACCTCGGCGGCCCGCTTGGGCTCCAGGAGGCCGTCCTCGCGGATGACCTCGGCGAGCGACTTGCCCTCGACGAGCTCCATCACGATCCACGGCCGGTCGTCCTCGTCGACCACGTCGAACACCGTGACCGCGCTGTTGTTGCGGATCCGGGCGATCGCCTTGGCCTCACGCAGGGTGCGCGTGATCAGCCGCCGCTTCTCCTCCTCGTCGATGTTCGACGGGAACCGCAACTCCTTGACGGCGACGGTCCGCCCCAGAGTCTCGTCCACGGCACGCCACACCGTGCCCATGCCGCCCCTGCCGAGCACTCCTCCCAGCCGGTACCGCCCCGCGAGGAGACGCTCACGGTCGTCCTGACGAGTCTCCTGACGAGATGTCCCCGCCCGCTCCGCCTCCGACATGCGTCCCCTCATACAACCCGCCCTGACAGAGCCTCCATTGTCTCTCACCCGACAAGTGCCCGACGCCCAGGGTGCCTCACGCGTCGCCACCCGGCCGCACGGCCCGAGTCGCCCGGGCACCGCACACCCGAGGCCCGGTGAATCACAGGTTCCGCTTGCCCGGCATGATGACCCGCGACAAGGGAAGGACCCTGCATGGCGCGAACGGCGATGCCACTGCTTCGGACACTACTGGCCATACCTGTGTGCCTGACCGTCCTGTGCCTCGTGTCCCCGGCCCTTCTCGGTCCGTCCGCGACTTCCTCGACCTCCTCGTCGGCCCGCACCGCCTCGTCGACCTCCAGCGCACCGGCGGCGAACGCCCTGCTGTCCCTGCTGGTCACCCGGGGCAAGGCCCCCGCCGCGGCCCTGCTGGCCCGCGAGGACGGCGGCACCCGCTATGCCCGGGCCGGGCAGGGCATCGCCCGCACCGACCACTTTCGGGCCGGCAGCATCACGAAGACCTTCATCGCGACGGTCGTCCTCCAACTGGCCGCCGAGCGGCGCCTGTCCCTCTCCGACACGGTGGAGCAGCACCTGCCGGGACTGGTGCGCGGGGCGGGCAACGACGGGCGCGCGCTGACCCTTCGTTCCCTGCTGACCCACACCAGCGGCCTGTACGACTTCGCCGCCGCTTCCGGGGGCATCGTCCCCGCCACTCCGCTTCAGGCCGTCCGCATCGCGCTCACCCACCCCCCTGCCCACCCCGGCAGTTACTCCTACTCGAACACCAACTACGTCCTGCTCGGCCTGGTCATCAAGCAGGTCACCGGCCGCTCCTACGCCGCCGAGGCCGAACGCCGCGTCATCGCTCCGCTGGGTCTGACCGGCACCTCCTTCCCTGGCTCCCGCACCTCGCTCCCCTCCCCGCACGGCCGCGCCTACGCGGCCGACGGGACCGATGTCACCGCACTCGACCCGCGGGTGGCCGGCGCGGCCGGCGAGCTGGTGACCACGCTCGCCGACCTCGACCGCTTCTACGCCGCGCTGCTCGACGGCCGCCTGCTGCCCTCGCGCGGGCTGCGCGAGATGCTCGACACCCGTGCCGCGCATGGCTCGTACGGCATGGGGCTCTTCCCCGTGAAGCTGCCGTGCGGCACCGTCGTATGGGGGCACAACGGGCGCATATCCGGCAGCTACGTGCGCTCCGCGGCCACCGTCGGCGGACGTCGTGTCCTGACCTTCCGGGTGAACACGACGGCGATCGCAGATCCCGGTCTCGAACGCCGACTGCTCGCTGCCGAGTTCTGCCCCCGCACCTGATGAACGGCCGAGATCCGAGCAGATATCCCGGCCTCCGTAGCCCGTTCGGGTGACGTTCCGCGGTCCCGCCGATGCTCTGCCCGCATCGCCCGGAACCGGCGACCGCCGCCGGCCCCTTCCCCGGAGCGCTACAGCGGCACGATGTCCGGCGCCCCCAGCCGCGCCGCGTCCGCCGTCAGGTCGTCCGGCTGCCGCTGCGACTCCCGCTCGGCCTCCACCCGCTTCTCGTAGTGCTGGATCTCGCGCTCGATGTGGTCCTTGTCCCAGCCCAGCACCCGCGCCATCAGCTCGGCCGCCTCGCGCGCGCACCGCGTCCCACGGTCGAACGTCTCGATCGAGATGCGCGTCCGCCGCGTCAGCACGTCGTCCAGGTGCCTGGCCCCCTCGTGCGAGGCGGCGTACACGATCTCGGCGCG
Organism: Streptomyces sp. NPDC111606; assembly: GCF_055656945.1. Classification (NCBI taxonomy): domain Bacteria; kingdom Bacillati; phylum Actinomycetota; class Actinomycetes; order Kitasatosporales; family Streptomycetaceae; genus Streptomyces; species Streptomyces sp. NPDC111606. The sequence continues at coordinate 54,809 of NZ_JBVKBY010000002.1, read as the reverse complement.
CAGATAGTCGTCGGCGGACTGCAGGGGCTCGCCCAACGCGGGATCGGCGGCGATGAGCTCGAGCAGCTCCTCGGCCAGCGACCCGTACCGGTTCAACAGGTGCTCCACCCGCACCACATGGATTCCCGTCTGCGCCGCGATCCGCGCGCGTGCGTTCCACATCGCCCGGTATCCCTCCGCGCCCAGCAGCGGAATGTCCTCGGTGACGCACTCGGCGACCCGCATGTCGAGCCCGTGCACGGCCGCGTCCACGGCGTCCTTGGCCATCACCCGGTACGTCGTGTACTTGCCGCCGGCCACGACGACCAGTCCGGGCACGGGGTGGGCCACGGTGTGCTCGCGCGAGAGCTTGCTGGTGGCGTCCGACTCTCCGGCGAGCAGGGGCCGCAGTCCCGCGTACACGCCCTCCACGTCGTCCCGCGTCAGCGGCACCGCCAGCACCGAGTTCACGTGTTCCAGCAGGTAGTCGATGTCCGCGCTGGACGCGGCCGGGTGGGCCTTGTCGAGGTCCCAGTCGGTGTCGGTGGTGCCGACGATCCAGTGCCGGCCCCAGGGGATGACGAACAGCACGGACTTCTCGGTGCGCAGGATCAGGCCCGTCGAGGAGTGGATGCGGTCCTTGGGCACGACCAGGTGGATGCCCTTGGAGGCGCGGACGTGGAACTGTCCGCGCTCCCCCACCATCGACTGGGTGTCGTCGGTCCACACACCAGTCGCGTTGACGATCTGCTTGGCGCGGATCTCGTACTCGCCGCCCCCCTCGACGTCCTGCACGCGGGCCCCGACGACGCGTTCGCCCTCGCGCAGGAACCCGGCCACACGCGCGCGGTTGGCAACTTTCGCGCCGTAGGCCGCCGCCGTACGCACCAGGGTGGCGACATAGCGGGCGTCGTCCATCTGTGCGTCGTAGTACTGCAGCGCGCCGACCAGCGCGTCCTTCTTCAGGGCGGGGGCGACGCGCAGGGCGTTGCCGCGGCTCAGGTGGCGGTGCATGGGCAGGCCCCGGCCATGGGTGCGGGCCATCGACATGACGTCGTAGAGCAGGACGCCGCAGCCGGCGTACAGGCGCTCCCAGCCCTTGTACTGCAGCGGGTACAGGAACGGCACCGGCTTGACCAGGTGCGGCGCCAACCGCTCCAGCAGCAGACCGCGCTCCTTCAGGGCCTCGCGCACGAGCGCGAAGTCGAGCATCTCCAGATAGCGCAGGCCGCCGTGGATCAGCTTGCTGGACCGGCTGGAGGTGCCGGACGCCCAGTCACGTGCCTCGACCAGGCCGGTGGACAGTCCGCGGGTCGCCGCGTCGAGGGCGGTGCCTGCGCCCACCACTCCGGCGCCCACGACCAGTAGGTCCAGCTCCCGCTCGGCCATTGATGCGAGTGACTCGGCGCGCTCCGCCGGCCCCAGTGTCGCTGTCCTCACCGCTGCCTCCCGCTGATCTATCGCGTAGGCCGCACCCGTCGGGCGAAGCCCGGTTCATACCCCCTCATGCCCAAATTCTGACCGGGTTGCCCGGCTTCAGCCACCACTCGCCCCCAGCCTGTGGACAACACTCACGGAAACGCGATCATTCAATGCCGCAAATCGGTCATATTTACTCCTAGTCTGACATTGCGCTCCCTCGATCTGTCCACAGGGCTTGCGCACCTGCCCCGCTTCGGTTACTGGGAAGGACGGCCCACGCCATGCCCTCAGATCTCGCCGTCATCGGACTTGGCCTGCACGGCCTGCCCCTGGCGAAGGCCGCCGTCGCGGCCGGCATCCCCACGCTCGGTTACCGGACCGGGCCCGAGGCCGGCTCCCTCAGCCCCGCCGAACTGCGCCGGATGCTCTCGGGGGGCTTCCGGCATGCCACCAGCCCCGCCGAGCTCGGCCGTGTGCGCACCGCCGTCATCTGCGCGCCGACCCCGCGCGGCGCGGACGGCGGGCTGGACCTGAGCCAGGTGGAGGGGGCAGCCCGCACCCTGGCCACGCGGCTGCGCCCGCACACCACCGTCATCCTGGAGTCGCCCGTACCTCCGGGCACGACCGAGAACGTCCTGCGCCCCCTCCTGGAAGAGGTCTCCGGACTGCGCGCCGGCCGCGACTTCCACCTGGCCTACTCCCCCAGCCGCGTCGACCCCGGGAACCGCGATTTCACGCCTGCAAACACCCCCAAGGTGATCGGCGGCCTCACGCCCGCGTGCACCGAGTCGGCCGCGGCCTTCTACGGCCGTCTCACCGACAAGGTGGTACGCGCGCGTGGACTGCGCGAGGCGGAGACGGTGCAGGTGCTGGAGACCAACTTCCGGCATGTCAACATCGCCCTGGTCAACGAAATGGCCGTCCTGTGCCACGACTTGGGCGTCGACCTGTGGGACGTCATCCGCTGCGCGGAGACCAAGCCGTTCGGCTTCCATGCCTTCCGCCCCGGGCCGGGCGTCGGCGGCCACGCCGTTCCCCAGGACCTCGCCGGCCCCGCCGGCCGCACCCTGCGCATGGTCGAACTGGCCCAGCAGGTGAACAGCCAGATGCCCCGCTACGTCGTCCAGCGCGCCGCCACCCTGCTCAACGAGCACGGCAAGTCCGCGCGCGGCGCCCGCATCCTCCTGCTCGGCGTCACCTACAAGCCCGACCTGGCCGACCAGCAGTCCACGCCCGCCCAGGAGGTCGCGATCCGCCTGATGGAGCTGGGCGCCTGCGTCAGCTACCACGACCCGCACATCCCGTCCTGGAACGTCCTGGACCGCCCGGTCCCGCGCGCGGACGCCCTGTACGAGGCTGTCGCGGACGCCGACCTGACGATCCTGCTCCAGCAGCATCGGACGTACGACCTGCAGGGCCTGTCCGTGAAGGCACAGCTGCTGCTGGACACGCGGGGCGCGGCGCCCACGGGGGCGGCGCATCGGCTGTGATGGGGCACGCAAAGGGCCGGTCACCCCACTCGGAGTGACCGGCCCTTCCCTGACGTTGACGTAACCGCGCAGCGGCTAGCGCTGGTGCTGCGAGTCCGCGACCGTGACCTCGACCCGCTGGAACTCCTTCAGCTCGCTGTACCCGGTCGTGGCCATCGCCCGCCGGAGCGCACCGAAGAAGTTCATCGAGCCGTCCGGAGTGTGGGACGGGCCCGTCAGGACCTCCTCGATCGTGCCGACGGTGCCGAGGTCGACCTTCTTGCCGCGCGGCAGCTCCTCGTTCACCGCCTCCATGCCCCAGTGGTGGCCCCGGCCCGGCGCGTCGGTCGCGCGGGCGAGCGGGGAGCCCATCATCACGGCGTCCGCACCGCAGGCGACCGCCTTGGGCAGGTCGCCGGACCAGCCGACACCGCCGTCGGCGATCACGTGCACATACCGGCCACCGGACTCGTCCATGTAGTCACGGCGGGCCGCCGCCACGTCCGCGACCGCCGTGGCCATCGGCACCCGGATGCCCAGGACGTTGCGCGTGGTGTGCGCGGCGCCGCCGCCGAAGCCGACCAGGACGCCCGCCGCGCCGGTGCGCATCAGGTGCAGGGCCGCGGTGTACGTGGCACAGCCGCCGACGATCACCGGGACGTCGAGCTCGTAGATGAACTGCTTCAGGTTCAGCGGCTCGTGCGAACCGGAGACGTGCTCCGCCGAGACCGTCGTACCGCGGATGACGAAGATGTCCACGCCCGCGTCGACGACCGCCTTGGAGAACTGGGCCGTGCGCTGCGGGGAGAGCGCGGCGGCCGTGACCACGCCCGCGTCGCGCACCTCCTTGATGCGCTGCCCGATCAGCTCCTCCTTGATGGGAGCGGCGTAGATCTCCTGGAGACGGCGCGTGGCGGCCTCGGTGGGCAGCCCGGCGATCTCGTCGAGCAGCGGCTGCGGGTCCTCGTACCGCGTCCACAGGCCCTCGAGGTTCAGCACGCCGAGGCCGCCGAGCTCGCCGATGCGGATCGCGGTGGCCGGGGAGACAACCGAGTCCATGGGGGCGGCCAGGAAGGGCAGCTCGAAGCGGTAGGCGTCGATCTGCCAGGCGATCGAGACCTCCTTCGGGTCCCGCGTACGGCGGCTGGGGACGACGGCGATGTCGTCGAAGGCGTACGCCCTGCGCCCGCGCTTGCCGCGCCCGATCTCGATCTCAGTCACGTCTATGGCCTTTCCCTGATGCGTTCAGCGTCTTCCAGTATCGCCGACGGGTACGACAAGGGCGGCCCCGGTGCACCCGGGGCCGCCCTCGAAGGAGTCTGCCGACTACTTGCTGCGGCTGTAGTTCGGCGCCTCGACCGTCATCTGGATGTCGTGCGGGTGGCTCTCCTTGAGGCCGGCGGAGGTGATCCGCACGAAGCGGCCCTTGGACTCCATCTCCTCGATGGTGGCGGCGCCCACATAGCCCATGGTCTGGCGCAGGCCGCCGACGAGCTGGTGCAGCACGTTGGCCAGCGGGCCGCGGTAGGGCACCTGGCCCTCGATGCCCTCGGGCACGAGCTTGTCGTCGGAGGCCACCTCGGCCTGGAAGTAGCGGTCCTTGGAGTACGACCGACCCTGGCCGCGGGACTGCATGGCACCGAGGGAGCCCATGCCGCGGTACGACTTGAACTGCTTGCCGTTGATGAACAGCAGCTCGCCCGGAGACTCCTCGCAGCCCGCCAGCAGCGAGCCCAGCATCACGGTGTCGGCGCCGGCGGCGAGCGCCTTGCCGATGTCACCGGAGTACTGCAGGCCGCCGTCGCCGATCAGCGGGATACCCGCGGCGCGCGCGGCCAGGGAGGCCTCGTAGATGGCGGTGACCTGCGGGACACCGATGCCGGCGACGACGCGGGTGGTGCAGATGGAGCCCGGTCCGACACCGACCTTGATGCCGTCGACACCGGCGTCGATCAGCGCCTGGGCGCCGTCGCGGGTGGCGACGTTGCCGCCGATCACGTCGACGTCCACGCTCGACTTGATCTTCGACATCCAGCTCAGGGCGTTGCTGTTGTGACCGTGCGAGGTGTCGACGACCAGGAAGTCCACGCCGGCCCCGGCGAGTGCCTGGGCGCGCTCCAGGGCCTCGGGGCTGGCGCCGACGGCGGCACCGACGAGCAGCCGGCCCTCGGCGTCCTTGGCCGCGTTGGGGTACTTCTCGGCCTTGACGAAGTCCTTGACCGTGATGAGGCCCTTGAGGACGCCCGCCTCGTCGATCAGGGGAAGCTTCTCGATCTTGTGGCGGCGCAGCAGCTCCATCGCCTCGCTGCCGGAGATGCCGACATGGCCCGTGACCAGCGGCATCGGCGTCATGACCTCGCGCACCTGACGGTCGCGGTCCGTCTCGAAGGCCATGTCGCGGTTGGTGACGATGCCGAGCAGCTTGCCGGCCGGGTCGGTGACCGGGACACCGCTGATGCGGAACTTGGCGCACAGGGCGTCGGCCTCGCCGAGGGTCGCCTCGGGGTGCACCGTGATGGGGTCGGTGACCATGCCGGACTCGGACCGCTTCACCAGGTCGACCTGGTTGACCTGGTCCTCGACGGACAGGTTGCGGTGCAGCACGCCGACGCCGCCCAGGCGGGCCATGGCGATCGCCATGCGGGACTCGGTCACCTTGTCCATGGCCGCCGAGAGCAGCGGGATGTTCACACGGACGTTGCGGGAGATGCGGGACGAGGTGTCGACCGCGTTGGGGAGCACCTCGGATGCACCCGGCAGCAGCAGCACGTCGTCGTAGGTCAGCCCGAGGGTTGCGAATTTACCGGGCACTCCGTCGACGTTGGCAGTCATGACACCTTCCCCAAATGGCCTTGATCGGTGCGGATGTCCATGCTAACGGGAAGCATGGGGCGCAAATTCCACGGTTGCGGCCGACCCCGGGCTTCGTATGTTCGTACGGAACCGGAGTGAGCCCTGTTCATTTGGGGGCGCACTCAAGGGAGCACTGACGAGCGCTACTGCTCGGCCAGCGCGCGCAACCTGCTCAGCGCCCTGTGCTGGGCAACCCGGACGGCGCCGGGTGACATTCCCAACATCTGACCCGTCTCTTCCGCGGTCAACCCCACCGCGATCCTCAGCAGCAACAGCTCCCGCTGGTTTTCGGGCAGGTTGGCCAGCAGTTTCTTGGCCCACTCGGCGTCGCTGCTGAGCAGCGCCCGCTCCTCCGGGCCGAGGGAGTCGTCCGGGCGTTCCGGCATCTCGTCGGACGGAACCGCGGTGGAACCGGGGTGCCGCATCGCCGCCCGCTGCAGGTCAGCGACCTTGTGCGCGGCGATGGCGAAGACGAACGCCTCGAAGGGGCGGCCGGTGTCCTTGTAGCGCGGCAGCGCGAGGAGGACGGCGACGCAGACTTCCTGGGCGAGGTCCTCGACGAAGTGCCGGGCATCGCCCGGGAGCCGGGACAGCCTGGTGCGGCAGTAGCGCAGGGCCAGGGGGTGGACGTGCGCGAGCAGATCGTGCGTGGCCTGCTCGTCCCCGTCCACGGCGCGATGGACGAGTGCTCCGATCGCCCCGTGGGCATGAGCTGCCTCGTCCTCGCGCATCGGTCCATGGTGCCTTGCGGCCGTTTGGTCCGTGGCATCGTGTCCGACGTTGTGCACCGAAGCGTTATGAGCAGGTGCGGCAGAACTCATCCCCTGCGCCCTCCCCTTCCGCTCGACCGACTCGTCCCCGAGAGACTCCACATTCTCAAGGATGCGGCATCCGCGGCGAAACGAGCACCGGGCGCCGACAGGACCCCTTGACCCGCCCCGCAACCGCGCCCCCAAAAGGGGCGCGGGGCGAGACATTGTGCGACTCCGCCGCGTGGGAGCGACCGGCCACAAACGACCCGTACACAGCAACGGCCCGCAGGACCGAGCTCTCAGCGAACCAGACCCCACCGGAATCCGAGCGCCACGGCGTGCGCCCGGTCCGAGGCGCCGAGCTTCTTGAACAGCCGCCGGGCGTGCGTCTTCACGGTGTCCTCGGACAGGAACAGCTCCCGACCGATCTCCGCGTTGGAACGACCATGGCTCATACCCTCGAGCACCTGGATCTCACGCGCCGTGAGCGTCGGCGCCGCACCCATCTCGGCGGACCGCAGCCGCCGCGGGGCGAGCCGCCACGTGGGGTCGGCCAGCGCCTGCGTCACCGTGGCGCGCAACTCCGCACGCGAGGCATCCTTGTGCAGATAGCCGCGGGCACCGGCGGCGACCGCGAGGGCCACGCCGTCCAGGTCCTCGGCGACGGTGAGCATGATGATGCGCGCACCGGGGTCGGCGGACAGCAGCCGCCGCACGGTCTCGACGCCGCCCAGACCGGGCATGCGTACGTCCATCAGGATCAGGTCCGAGCGGTCGGCGCCCCAGCGGCGGAGGACTTCCTCGCCGTTGGCCGCCGTCGTCACGCGCTCGACGCCGGGCACGGTCGCGACCGCGCGGCGGAGCGCCTCTCGGGCAAGCGGGGAGTCGTCGCAGACGAGGACGGATGTCATGGCCGCCCTCCGCAGCTGATGCACGTCACCTTGAGCCTCCAGGCTGGTACGAAATCGTCACCTGTGCGGTCGACCGCTTCGGACGCGTGCCCGAGCGCTTGTTCCTTCAACCGCCTCCGCCCTCTCAACGACGGTCACTCGAAAGAGTTACGGGGCCATGTGCCGTCTTCGGCACTCTACGTGAGGGGGCGGACACGAGGCAGACATGCACGACGGACCCTCAATGTTTCATCACAACCCATGCCCCATTCAGCCCTTTTTCTTCCCGTTTCACGGCGTTTGGGGCTAGATTCGCAATGAGTCATATTTTCATCTTCTTAGATCGTAGATGTACGGTCGTAGACACCGTATCCGCCCAGAACGGCTACAAGGGGTCACGCAATGGCAGATTTCTCCCGCCTTCCCGGACCGAACGCGGACCTGTGGGACTGGCAGCTGCTGGCTGCATGTCGCGGGGTGGACAGTTCGCTCTTCTTTCATCCGGAGGGCGAGCGCGGTGCGGCTCGGAGCGCTCGAGAGAACTCGGCCAAGGAGGTCTGCATGAGGTGCCCGGTGCGCGCGCAGTGCGCGGCACACGCGCTGGCGGTGCGCGAACCGTACGGCGTCTGGGGCGGCTTGACCGAGGACGAGCGCGAGGAACTCATGGGGCGGGCACGCAACCGGCTGGTCTCGGCCTCGACGGCCGGCGGCGAATCCGGCTCACACCATTGAAGGAACGTTTCTGCACCTAAGGGCACGCGCACGCGTGCCCTTCTTCTTCGGCGCAGCAGGCTCTAGCGGGCGGCGGCCCGCGCCAGCTGTTCCAGCGTCGCCGCGACGGCCGGCACCTGCGCGAGGTCGGGCAGGGTGAGCGCGACGATCTCCCGCCGGACCGCCGGTTCCAGCGTCACCATGCGCACCCCCCGCGGCCGTACTGACTCGACGGCGAGCTGGGGCAGGACGGCCACGCCCAGGCCGGCGCCGACCAGGCCGACGACCGCCGGATAGTCGTCGGTGGCGAAGTCGATACGGGGCGTGAAGCCGGCGCTCTCGCAGACCTCGATCAACTGCCCTCGGCAGCGCGGGCATCCGGCGATCCAGGGCTCGGACGCGAGCTCCCCGATGGCGACCGAGCCGGAGGACGCGGTGCGCGCGAGCCGGTGCCGTTCCGGTACGAGGCCGACGAGACGATCCGTCAGCAACGGACGTACGACGAGGTCGTCCCACTCCCCTTCCTGGGCCGCGCCCTCGTAGCGGAAGGCGAGGGCCACGTCGCAGTCGCCCTCGCGCAGCAGCTCGACGGACTTCGGCGGCTCGGCCTCCTCCAGGGAGACCCGGGTGCCGGGGTGCGCGGCGCGCAGGGCGGCGAGGGCGGTCGGGACGAGGGTGGAGCTGCCGCTGGGGAAGGAGACGAGCCGCACGCGGCCGGCCCGCAGCCCGGCGATGGCGGCGACCTCCTCCTCGGCGGCGGTGAGTCCCGCCAGGATCCCGGCGGCGTGCCGCACCAGCGCCTCGCCGGCCTGGGTCAGCCGCATCTCGCGTCCGGTGCGGATCAGCAGGGGTGTGCCGACGGCTGCTTCCAGTGCCTTCATCTGCTGGCTGACAGCGGGCTGGGTGCAGCCCAGTTCGCGCCCCGCCGCGGAGAAGGAACCGGTGGTGGCGACGGCGCGCAGGACACGGAGGTGACGGGCTTCGAGCACACAATCGAGCATAAGCGAACCTTGGAGTACGCGCCGAATAATGCGTCGACACTTTGGACGTACGTCGCTTACCGTGCCGTCATGAAGCTTCTGTCTGTGAATCTGGGCCGCGCGAAGGCGGTGCCGTACACGGATCACGCCGACGGTGTGACCGGCATCGACAAGCAGCCGGCGGCGGGGCCGGTCCTGGTGGCGGCGCCCGGGCCGAAGGGCGTCGGGGGGAGCGGGCTGGCCGGGGACACGGTGTGCGAGAAGCGGCACCACGGCGGCGACGACCAGGCCGTGTACGCGGTCGCGCGCGAGGACCTCGACGACTGGGAGCGCGAGCTGGGGCGGTCGCTGGCGAACGGCGTGTTCGGCGAGAACCTCACGACGTCCGGCCTGGACGTGTCCGGTGCGCTGATCGGGGAGCGCTGGCGGATCGGGCCCGAGGTGGTGCTGGAGGTGACGTGCGGCCGGATTCCCTGTCGTACCTTTCAGGGCCATCTGGGTGAGACGCAGTGGGTGAAGCGGTTCACGGCGAAGGCCGCGCCGGGCGCGTATCTGCGGGTGATCGAGCCGGGTGAGATCCGGGCGGGCGACGCGATGGAGATCATCCACCGCCCGGATCACGACGTGACGGTGGCGCTGCAGTTCCGGGCCGTCACGACGGAGCGGAAGCTGCTGCCGCGGCTGCTGGCGGCGGGTGACACGCTGCATCCGGAGTCGCTGGCGGCGGCTCGGAAGTATGTGTCGCAGCACGGGGTCTGACCGCGGCTCACCTGCCTGGTATTCGCCAGGGCTTCACGGACTGGGAGGCCCTGTGCAGAGAGCGGACGCGCAGACTCCGGGTCATTAACCTTGCGCCATGACAACGGCTCTCATCACGGGATCGACCGCGGGCATCGGCGCGGCCTTCGCACGGCGGCTGGCCGCCGACGGACACAACCTGGTGCTCGTGGCCCGGGACACCAAGCGGCTGCACGAGCAGGCGACCGAACTGCACGACCGGCACGGCATCGAAGCGGAGGTCCTGACGGCCGACCTCGCAGAGGACACCGGCATCGAGACTGTCGCCGCCCGCCTCGGCGACCGCAGGAACCCGGTCGACCTGCTGATCAACAACGCCGGCTTCGGCAACAAGGGCCGCTACCTCGACGTCTCCATGGCCGACGAGCTGAAGATGCTCAAGGTGCACTGCGAGGCGGTACTGCGCCTGACGTCGGCTGCGTCGGAGGCGATGCGGGAGCGGGGGCGGGGCGGTGTCGTGAACGTCGCCTCCGTGGCGGCCTTCGTACCGCGCGGCACGTACGGCGCGTCCAAGGCCTGGGTCGTGCAGTTCACGCAGGGCGCGGCCCGGGATCTGGCCGGGAGCGGGGTGCGGCTGATGGCGCTGTGCCCGGGGTTCGTGCGGACCGAGTTCCATGAGCGGGCCGGGATGGGCACGGACAACATCCCGGGGTGGATGTGGCTGGACGCGGACAAGCTGGTCGCGGCTGCGCTCCACGATCTGGCGAAGGGCAGGACGGTGTCGATTCCGGACCCTCGCTACAAGGTCCTGCTGGGCGCGGCGAAGCTGGTGCCGCGGGGGGTGCTCGGGGGGATCAGCTCGCGGACGGGGCGCAAGTACGGACCGCAGTAGGCGCGCTGGGCAGGGCCGGGCGCCCGGGCCGCCGCGGTGGGAAAATGGTGGTGTCCAGCCGCACCCAGCATGACCGGGAGGCCACGACGCCATGACCTTCGTACAGCTCATCGACTGCAGGACCAGCCGTTTCGACGAGATGAACCGGCTGATGGACAGGTGGGTCGAACAGACCAAGGGGAAGCGGACGGCGACGCACGACGTCATCGGGAAGGACCGGTCCGACGCGTCGCACTTCATCGAGATCGTGGAGTTTCCGTCGTACGACGAGGCCATGCGGAACTCCGATCTGCCCGAGACCGGCAGGATCTTCCAGGAGATGGTGGCGCTCTGTGACGAGCCGCCCACCTTCACCGATCTGGACGTGGTGCGCGACGAGCAGCTGAACGTCCTGGCGGCGCGGACCTTCTTCGAGGCCATGGGCAGGATGGCGCCGGAGCGGATCGGTGAGCACCTCACGGACGACTATGTGGATCACGATCCGTCGTATCCGCGGCCCGTGCAGGGTGTCGACGGCATGCGCGAGGTGTATGCGGGGTGGCGGGGCGCCTTCGACTTCACCTTCCGGATCGACGACCAGATGGCCCAGGGCGACCAGGTGTGCACCCGGTGGACGTGGGTCGCGCGGCACAAGGCCGAGTTCCTGGGGATCTTGCCGACCGGGCAGGACGTGGCCATGCAGGGCATGACCTGGCAGCGGTTCAGGGACGGCAGGATCCGCGAGAGCCGCTGGCTCTACGACCGGGCGGGTCTCCTGGAGCAACTGGGGGTACTCGGCGAGTGAAGCCCGCGAAGGGGAAGGCCCCGGTCCCGCACGGGAGTGCGGGACCGGGGCCTTCTGCGTGCGTATGAGCCGCTGGGCTCAGCGCGCGTGAGCTGCTGGGCTCAGTGGGCGTGCCCGTGGCCGTGGCCACCGGCCGCCGGCTCCTCCTCTTCCTTCTTCTCGACGACCAGGGTCTCGGTCGTGAGGAGGAGGGAGGCGATGGAGGCGGCGTTCTCCAGGGCGGAGCGGGTGACCTTGACCGGGTCGATGACGCCGGCCTTGACCAGGTCGCCGTACTCACCGGTCGCGGCGTTGAAGCCCTGGCCCTTGTCGAGCTCGGCGACCTTGGAGGTGATGACGTAGCCCTCCAGGCCGGCGTTCTCGGCGATCCAGCGCAGCGGCTCGACGGCGGCCTTGCGGACGACCGCGACACCGGTGGCCTCGTCGCCGGTCTTGTCGAGGTTGCCCTCGAGGACCTTCACGGCGTGGACCAGAGCGGAGCCACCACCGGAGACGATGCCCTCCTCGACCGCAGCGCGGGTCGCGGAGATGGCGTCCTCCAGACGGTGCTTCTTCTCCTTCAGCTCCACCTCGGTGGCGGCGCCGACCTTGATCACGCACACGCCGCCGGCCAGCTTCGCGAGGCGCTCCTGGAGCTTCTCGCGGTCCCAGTCGGAGTCGGTGTTCTCGATCTCGGCCTTGATCTGGGCGACGCGGCCCGTGACGTCCGCGGAGTCGCCGGCACCGTCGACGACCGTGGTGTCGTCCTTGGTGACGGTGACGCGGCGGGCGCTGCCCAGCACGTCCAGGTCGGCCTGGTCGAGCTTGAGGCCGACCTCCTCGGAGATGACCGTGGCGCCGGTGAGGACGGCCAGGTCCTGCAGCATCGCCTTGCGGCGGTCACCGAAGCCGGGGGCCTTGACCGCGACCGCGTTGAAGGTGCCGCGGATCTTGTTCACGACCAGGGTCGACAGGGCCTCGCCGTCGACGTCCTCGGCGATGATCAGCAGCGGCTTGGAGGCACCGGCCTGGATGACCTTCTCCAGCAGCGGCAGCAGGTCCGCGATGGAGGAGATCTTGCCCTGATTGATGAGGACGTACGGGTCCTCCAGGACGGCCTCCATGCGCTCCTGGTCCGTCACGAAGTACGGCGACAGGTAGCCCTTGTCGAAGGCCATGCCCTCGGTGAAGTCCAGTTCCAGACCGAAGGTGTTGGACTCCTCGACGGTGATGACACCGTCCTTGCCGACCTTGTCCATCGCCTCGGCGATGAGCTCGCCGACCTGCGTGTCCTGGGCGGACAGACCGGCGACGGCGGCGATGTCGGACTTCTCGTCGATCGGGCGGGCGGTCGCGAGGAGCTCCTCGGAGACCGCGGCCACGGCCGCGTCGATGCCCTTCTTCAGCAGCGCCGGGGAAGCACCCGCGGCGACGTTCTTCAGGCCCTCGCGCACCAGCGCCTGGGCGAGCACGGTGGCGGTGGTCGTACCGTCACCCGCGATGTCGTTGGTCTTGGTCGCCACCTCCTTCACCAGCTGGGCGCCGAGGTTCTCGTACGGGTCCTCGACCTCGACCTCACGGGCGATGGTGACGCCGTCGTTGGTGATGGTGGGCGCGCCGAACTTCTTGTCGATGACGACGTTGCGGCCCTTGGGGCCGATCGTCACCTTGACCGTGTCGGCCAGCTTGTTGACGCCGCGCTCGAGGGCGCGACGGGCGTCCTCGTCGAACTTCAGGATCTTCGCCATGACAGCGGGAGCCCTCTCGAATCTGTGGGTTAAAAAGACACTGCGCCCCGGGCGCCCGGCTTCTTATGTGGTCGCGGGGGCCAGGGGCGCAGCTGGAAGCAAAAATGCTTGAGGTGTCTTACTTCTCGATGATCGCGAGCACGTCGCGAGCCGAGAGGACGAGGTACTCCTCGCCGTTGTACTTCACCTCGGTGCCGCCGTACTTGCTGTACAGCACGATGTCGCCGGTCTTGACGTCGAGCGGCAGGCGCTCGCCGTTCTCGAAGCGGCCCGGGCCCACGGCCAGGACGACGCCCTCCTGGGGCTTCTCCTTGGCGGTGTCCGGGATGACCAGGCCAGAGGCGGTGGTCTGCTCGGCGTCGAGCGGCTGGACCACAATGCGGTCCTCGAGCGGCTTGATGGCAACCTTGGAGCTGGTGGTCGTCACGATCCGACCTCCCCCTTCGGAGATCTCACGGGGTTAACTGTCTGAGGTGGCGACCAGGTGGATCCGTCGTCGCGGGTGCCGGACCTGCCCGTCGCGTAGTTGGCACTCTCCAGTGGGGAGTGCCAGACCCGAGACTATGACCGCGATTAGCACTCGGTCAAGCGGACTGCTAATTCGCTGCGCTTGCTGTGCCGCGTTCGGGTGACCGGGCGCGCTTTGGGTGAACGGTGTTGCCGTGGCCGCCTGAGGGCTGCCGCCCCCAGACCCCCGCCATCGGCCTGGACGGCCTCGTCCTCAAACGCCGGACGGGCTGAATTTGCCTGGACCGGCGCCAAAAGGATCCCTCAGACGCCTGGCCCTCAGATGTAGTCCTCCAACCGGCCCACCGTCAGGCCCCGCTCCTGAATCTCGCGCAGCAGCCTCGTCGTCCGCTCTCTCAGCGTCAGCCCCGCCGGCTCGGCCGACGGGACCGACACGATGTCCCCGGCCCGCAGCCGTCCGGGGCCGTGCGCGTACGTCAGTTCGCCGTCGCCCTCCATGGCCGCCCGCCACAGCACGACCGCCGTCACCCCGCAGTGGGCCGCGGCACGGAGTGTGGTCGTGTCGTACGTGCCGTAGGGCGGGCGGAAGAGGCGGGGGCGGATGCCGAAGCGGGCGCGGAGCTTGTTCTGCTGGCCGCAGATCTCGGCGCGCTGGCCGGCGTACGGCAGACTGCGCAGGGCGGCGTGGTCGAGGGTGTGGTTCTGGATCGACGCGCCCACCGAGCGCAGGCGCGCGAAGTGGCCGTAGCCCGGGCCCACCACGCTGTCCGTGAGGAACATGCTGACGGGCAGCCGTAGTTCACGGACCATGTCGACGAAGCGGGGGTCCTTCTCGGCGCCGTCGTCGTAGGTGAGGAAGACGACCTTGTCACGGGTGGGCGCGCGATGCACGACGGGCAGTGGGTGGCCGCCGGGCGGCCCGAGCCGCAGCCGACGGCCGGGCGGGGGCGGTGGCGCGGCGAGTGGGGTGGTCAGGCCCCAGCGGCGGTACGGCTGTGTCGTGTGCGTCGGGCTGTCCGCCGACCGTGTGCTGTGGGCCGCCCTGTCGCCCGGCTTCGCCCCGCCGGGGCCGACCGGGCCGGTCGGCTGCGCGCACCCGGCGAGCACTGAGGAAGCCAGCACCAGGAGCGCCACGGCCCACAGACCGGGCGTCCGCCTCACAGGTAGTCCTCGAGCCGGGCCACCGCGAACCCCTCGGCCGTCACCTTGTTCAGGAACCGGCGGATCATGTCGGGCATTGTGCCCTTCCAGTCCCCCCTGCCCCGGAAGTGAGTGAGGACGATGTCACCCGATCGGATCTTCTGGTCCCACTCGCGGTACTCCCAGTGGTCGACGAAGACCTCCTCGTTCCACAGCGGGACGTACTCGATGCCGCACGACTTCGCGGCGCGCAGGCTGTCCTTGTCGTAGTTCCCGAAGGGCGGGCGGAAGAGCAGCGGGGCCTTGCCGTAGCGCTCCTCGATGATCTCCTGCATGCCGCAGATCTCGTACTGCTGGCGGCGGTAGGAGAGGGCGGGGAGGTAGGGGTGGTGGAGGGTGTGGTTGTTCAGGGCCACGCCACTGCGCTGCATCCGCTTGAAGTAGCTGTAGTCGTCCTTGATCACGTAGTCGCTGAGGAAGGCGGTGTACGGCACCTGCAGGTCGTCCATCATCCGCAGGAAGACGGGATCCTTCTCGGCGCCGTCGTCGATGGTGAGGAAGACGACCCGCTGCTTGGTGGGGATGGTCGTGAACACCGGCGGGAGACCGAGTTCCTCGTGCCCGTCGACCTCGAAGCCCTCGCGCGTGGTGATCTTCGGCTTGGTGGCGGGTGGGGGCGGGGGCGTGAGCGGGATTCTCGGCAGGCCCCAGCGTTTTGCGGCGGCGGCTCGGGCGGCGACGGACTGCGCCGACTTGAACTTCTTCGGGTGCGCGCCGGGGGTGTTCCCGGCGTGCGGGCCCGCACTGGTGGCCGGGGGCGGCGCCTTGAGGGGCTGCCGGCTCGGGGTGGGGTGTGCGGGCCCGGATGCGCCTGTGCCCGCCGGTGCGCAGCCCGCGGCGATGGCGGCGACGGCGAGCACGGCGACTGCTCCGCGGGCCCGTGAACCTGCCGCCGCCCGGCCACACCGCCCTGCGGATGCCCCATTGGGGCTACTTTTGTCATTTTGTACTACTAGTCGCATGGTGCGGGATCTTGGCAGGCGCCCGGCCCGAAGCCGGGCCGACACCGCCGTGGCGAGACGCACCATCCACCGACTGGCCCACAGTGAGCGGCCGGTCCGCCGGCTGGCGGACAATGACCCGGTGAACGACCTCGCCGCCTTCTTCTCCCTCCGCACCCCCGAGGGCCGCGCCCTCCTCGACGCCGTACGCGACACCGACCCCGCCGACGAACTCGCCGTCGCCACCCGGCTGCGCCGCGAGCACCCCGCCGAGCTGGTGTCGGCGGCGCTCGGGCAGGCGCGGCTGCGGCAGCGGGCGGTGGCGAAGTTCGGGGCGGTGGACGCGGGGCGGATGTACTTCACGCCGAACGGCGTGGAGCAGTCGACGCGGGCGAGCGTCGCGGCGTACCGGGCCGACCGGATGAAGGAGCTGGGGGTGGGCTCGGTCGCCGACCTGTGCTGCGGGATCGGGGGCGACGCGATCGCGTTGGCGCGGGCCGGGATACGGGTGCTGGCGGTGGACCGCGACCCGGTGACGGCGGCCGTGGCACGGGCGAATGCGGAGGTCCTCGACCTGACCCGCCTGATCGAGGTGCGGGAGGCGGACGTCACCGAGGTGGACGTCTCCGGCTACGACGCCGTGTTCGTCGACCCCGCCCGTCGGGGCGGCCGCGGGAGGATCTTCGATCCCGAGGCGTACTCGCCGCCGCTGTCCTGGGCCGTGGAGACGGCCCGCAAGGCACCCCGTGCCGCGCTGAAGATCGCGCCCGGCATCCCGCACGAGGCGATCCCGGCGGAGGCCGAGGCCGAGTGGATCTCGGACGGCGGGGACGTGAAGGAAGCGGTGCTGTGGTTCGGGACCGGTCCCGGGGCCGTTCGGGCCACCCTGCTGCCGGGACCGCGCTCCCTGCTCTCCCGAGGCCTCCCCGACCCCGAAGTCCGGCCGGTCGGACGGTACTTGTACGAGCCGGACGGCGCCGCCATCCGCGCCCACCTGGTCGCCGAGGTCGCCCAGCAACTGGACGGCGGCCTGATCGACGCGACCATCGCGTACGTCACGGCGGACGAGCTGCGGCCGACGCCCTACGCCGCCGCCTACGAGATCACCGATCAACTCCCCTTCAACGTGAAGAAGTTGAAGGCACTGCTGCGGGAGCGCGAGGTCGGCATCCTGACCGTGAAGAAGCGCGGGTCGGCGGTCGAGCCGGAGGAGCTGCGCAAGAAGGTCAAGCCTCAGGGGCACAACGCGGCGACCGTGTTCCTGACCCGGGTGGCGGGGGCGCCGACGATGCTGGTCGGGCGGCCCGCGTAGTCAGACCTCGTCGCCCTCGTCGCCGGCCGCTCGCTTCAGCAGCATCTCGCGCTCCCGCTCGTTGCGCGTCAGTCGCGCCGCCCGCTCGAACTCGGCCCGCGCCTGCGCCGTACGGCCGAGACGCAGCAGCAGATCGCCGCGCACGCTCGGCAGCAGGTGGTAGTCCCGCAGCGCCGGTTCGGAGGCGATCGCGTCGACGATCTCCAGCGCGGGCTCCGGCCCCTGCGCCATCGACACGGCGACCGCGCGGTTCAACTCGACCACGGGGGACGGGGAGCGGGCGGACAGCAGGCCGTACAGGGTGGCGATGGTCTTCCAGTCGGTCTCCTCGTAGGTGTACGCGTGCGCGTGGCAGGCGGCGATCGCGGCCTGGAGGGCGTACGGCCCCGGCGCTCCCGTGGCGGTGGCGCCCGCGCGGTCCAGCGCTGCGATGCCGCGGGCGACGAGCATGCGATTCCAGCGGCCTCGGTTCTGCTCCTTGAGGAGGATCGGCTCGCCGGACGGGCCGGTGCGGGCCGCGGTGCGGGACGCCTGGAACTCGAGAAGGGAGGTCAGGCCGTGCACCTCGGGCTCCTTGGGCATCAGTCCCGACAGCACGCGGGCCAGCCGCAGCGCGTCCTCGCACAGCGACGGGCGCAGCCAGTCGTCGCCGGCCGTGGCGGCGTACCCCTCGTTGAAGATCAGGTAGATGACGTCCAGGACCGAGCCGAGGCGTGCCGCGCGGTCGGGGCCGTACGGCACCTCGAAGGCGACGTTCCTGGTCGCCAGGGTGCGCTTGGCGCGGACGATCCGCTGGGCGACCGTGGCCTCCGGAACCAGGAACGCCCGGGCGATCTCCGGCGTCGTCAGCCCGCCGAGGAGACGCAGGGTGAGGGCGATGCGGGCCTGCGGCGACAGCACCGGATGGCACGTGGTGAAGACCAGCCGCAGCAGGTCGTCGTCGATGTCGTCGGGGTCGTGGAGGGCGGACGGCTCCTCGGGCGGTGCCGTCGTCTCCAGGTCGCGGCCGATCTGCGCGAGCTTGCGGGCGTAGTTCTCGCGGCGGCGGATCAGGTCCACGGCGCGGTGCCTGGCGGCGGCCATGAGCCAGGCGCCCGGGTTGTCGGGGACGCCGTCGCGGGGCCACTGCTCCAGCGCGGCGACCAGCGCGTCCTGCGCGAGTTCCTCGGCGATCCCGACGTCGCGGACCACCCGGGCGACGGCGGCGATCACGCGAGGAGACTCGATGCGGAAGACGGTCTCGATGGCGCCGTGCGGGTCTGCGGTGGGCTGCGGGGTCACAGCCCACCATGCAACACCCGTACGGCCGGGTATCCAAGGAGGGCGGATCAGCCCTCGGCGATCTCCCGCAACTCGCAGGTGACCTGCCAGCCCTCCCCGTGGACCTTCACGAACCGCGAGGCCCACTCCAGCGCCTCGGCCTTGTCCTTGCACTGCGTGATCGCGTAGCCGCCGATGACCTCCTTCGACTCGGTGAAGGGCCCGTCGGTGACGGAGACGTTCGCGCCGTCCCAGTGCACGCGGGTGCCCTGCGCCGACGGGGTGAGACCGGCGGTGTCGAGCATGACGCCGGCCTTGGTGATCTCCTCCAGCAGCTCCCCCATGCGCTGCATCATCTCGGGGCTCGGGCCCTCGGCGGGGGCGGTGGACTCGTCGATCCGGACGAGCGACAGGTAGCGCGGCATGGTGACTCCTCAGGGGCGATGACCGGGTCCTTCCCGGCTCTCACCCCTGCGTCGAACGGGAGGCTGCCGGATCGACACGCTCCCCGGACTTTTTTCGAAGATCTTTTGCTGTCACCGCAGCGACTCCCACAGCTCCCCCGCCTCCGGCTCCCGAGCCACCACCCGGTTGCGGTCCGACGGCGCCGGCACCACCGGCATCGTCACCGTCCGCACGGTGTCCGAGGACAGCCCCTGCAGGCTCTGCCCGAGGCCCGTCAGCTCGCCGAGTGAGTCCAGACCCGTGTCGGTCGTCAGGCTGCCGGTCACCGCGTCGGCGACACGGTAGAGGCGGGCCGGGTCGGCGAGGAGGTCGGTGGCGGAGATCTGGTCCAGCAGGGCCGTCACCAGCTGCTGTTGCAGGCCTATACGGCCGAGGTCGCTGCCGTCGCCTATGCCGTGCCGGGTGCGCGCGAGGGCCAGCGCCCGGGTGCCGTCCAGGTGATGCGTGCCCGCGTCGAGGGTCAGGTGGCTGTCCTCGTCGTCGATGTCCTCGTCCGTAGTGACGGTGACGCCGCCCAGCGCGTCCACCAGCTTCGCGAAGCCCGAGAAGTCGATCTCGATGTAGTGGTCCATGCGGACGTTCGTGAGCGACTCGACCGTCTTGACCGCACAGACGGGGCCGCCGAGCGCGTACGCGCTGTTGAACATCGCGTTGTACGCCACCTCCGTCGAACCGCCCGACGGCAGCGGGCAGGACGGGCGGGTGACCAGGGTGTCGCGCGGGATGCTGACGACGGTCGCCCCGGTGCGGCCGGCGTCGATGTGCACCACCATCGCCGTGTCCGAGCGGGCGCCGGTGCTGCTGCCGCCGCCCAGCTTCTTGTTCTCCTCGCCGGTGCGCGAGTCCGAGCCCAGCACGAGGATGTTCAGGGAGCCGGTGGGCAGCGCGGAGGCGGAAGCCGACGGGACCGGTGTCGTCCGGCCGCTCAGGGGGCGGTCGTCGCCGAGGGCGCTGTCGATGTCGACGCTCTTGATGTTGTGGTTCAGGTGCCAGTACGCCCAGCTCACGGCAGCCGCGCCCAGCACCAGGGCGCCCGCGAAGACGAGTCCGGCCGCCTTCAGCGCCGTCGGCCGCCGACTCGCCCGTCCGCCCAAGTCCCCGTCCGCTGCACGCCCGTTCGCCCCAAGTCCCGTCACAGGCAGGAACGTACGTCCGAATTATTACGGGCAGGAGCGGCAGAGCGCCTTTTCTTCGGAAATTCTCAGACTTCCAGGAGGACCCGTCGAAGCACATCCGAAAGTTTCGGTCGACCAACCGACTGGCTTCGACGAGCATGGGGCTAAGCCGCCGGCGGCGCCCCCGTACTGCTGCGCACCACCAGGCTCGTCGCCAGCTCCACCCGCGTCGCCACCGGCGCACCCTCCTCCCGCGCGAGGTCGAGGACCAGCTTCGCCGCCGCCTCGGCCATCTCCGTCAGCGGCTGCCGTACGGTCGTGAGCGGCGGCCCCACCCAGCGTGCGATCGGCAGATCGTCGAAGCCGACCACGCTCAGGTCCTCCGGAATGCGCAGCCCCTGCTCGCGTGCGGCCTCGTACAGCCCGAGCGCCTGAAGGTCGTTGCCGGCGAAGACGGCGGTCGGCCGGTCCGGGCGGCGCAGCAGTTCCAGGCCCTGCCGGTAGCCGGTCTCGTGGTGGAAGTCGCCGGGCCGGATCAGGTCCGGCTCGACCGGGAGCCCGGCCGTCTCCAGAGCGGCGCGGTAGCCGTCGATGCGCGCGCGGCTGCACATCATGCGGGACGGCCCGGTGATCGCGCCGATCCTGCGGTGCCCGAGCTCGACCAGATGCCGGGTGGCGGCCAGCCCTCCCTGCCAGTTGGTGGCCCCGATGGACGGCACGTCGGCGCCCGGGTCGCCCGCCGGGTCCATCACCACGAACGGGATCGAACGGCTGGTCAGCAGGGCACGCTGGGACTCGTCGAGCCCGGACAGTACGAGGATCACGCCGTGCGGGCGCCGGGCGGCGACCTGGTCGGCCCACGTCCTGCCCGGGGTGAGCCGCCCGGCGCTCTCGCTCAGCACGACACTCAGCCCCGCGTCGCGGGCGACGTTCTCCACGCCCCGGATGACCTCCATCGCCCACGCGCTCTCCAACTCGTGGAAGACCAGGTCGATCAGGGGTGAGCGGCTCGCCTCGGCCCGCCGTCGGCGGTAGCCGTGGGCGCGCAGCAGTTCCTCGACGCGGGTGCGGGTGGCCGGGGCGACGTCGGCGCGTCCGTTGAGGACCTTCGAAACTGTCGGCGCGGACACGCCGGCCTCGCGGGCGATCTCGGCGAGCGTCGCGGTCTGGGTGGACCGGCCGGTCGACGGTGGTGTCGTCCGGGTTTCACGCGTTGTGGTCCGGCTTTCGGCGGGCTCCGAGGGTGTCATGGCGGCGATCGTATCCCTGCGCGACCTCTTGACGAACCCTTCTCACCGCGCCTAGGTTCCCGGAACATTCGAGGTGAATAGCGAAACATTCGCGAGAGGCTGATGTGAGGGCCTCCCAGCCGCCGCCCCGGCCAGGAGTTTCATGACCACCGCCCGGACAGGAGTTTCATGACCACCGCCCCCTGGCGCGACCCCGCCCTGCCCGCCGCCGCCCGCGTCGACGACCTCCTCTCCCGGATGACCCTGCAGGAGAAGACCGCCCAGCTGTACGGCGTGTGGGTGGGCGCCGCCACGGACGGCGAGGCACGGGCCGAGGGAGTCGCCCCGCACCAGCACGACATGACCGCCGACTACGACTGGGCCGAGCTGATCACCCATGGCCTCGGCCAGCTCACCCGCTCCTTCGGCACCGCTCCCGTCGCCCCGGCGCCGGCCGCGCGGGCACTGGCCCGCGCCCAGCGCCGTATCGCCGGGGCGGGCCGTTTCGGCATCCCGGCGGTGGCCCACGAGGAGTGCCTGGCGGGCTTCACGGCCTGGCAGGCCACGGCCTACCCGGTACCCCTCGCCTGGGGAGCCACCTTCGACCCCCCGCTCATCGAGGAGATGGCCGCCCGCATCGGCCAGGACCTGCGCTCGGCCGGCGTCCACCAGGGCCTCGCCCCCGTCCTGGACGTCGTACGCGATCCGCGCTGGGGCCGCGTCGAGGAGACCATCGGCGAGGACCCGTACCTGACCGGCACGATCGGCACGGCCTACGTCCGGGGTCTGGAGTCGGCCGGCGTGATCGCCACACTCAAGCACTTCGCCGGGTACGCGTCCTCTGCGGGCGCCCGCAACCTCGCACCCGTACGGGCGGGCATCCGCGAGTTCGCGGACGTGACACTCCCGCCCTTCGAGATGGCGCTGCGCGAGGGCGGGGCCCGGTCGGTGATGGCGGCGTACAACGAGACGGACGGAGTGCCGGCGTCGGCGGACCCGGCGCTGCTGACCGAACTCCTCCGGGCGGAATGGGGTTTCACGGGCACGGTGGTCGCCGACTATTTCGGCATCGGCTTCCTGGAGACGCTGCACCGAGTGGCGGGCGGTGCGGGGGAGGCGGCGCACGCGGCGCTGGCGGCCGGCATCGACGTGGAACTCCCCACCCTGAAGTGCTACGGGAAACCCCTTCTGGAGGCCGTCCGGTCGGGCGAGGTCGCGGAGGAACTGGTGGACCGGGCGGCCCGCCGGGTCCTGCTCCAGAAGTGCGAGTTGGGTCTCCTGGACGAGGACTGGACGCCGGAGCCGAAGGCAGCGGACCTCGACCTGGATTCGGCTGCGAACCGCGCCCTGGCCCGGCGCGTGGCCGAGGAGTCGGTGGTGCTCCTGGACAACCCGGACGGCGTCCTGCCCCTCTCCTCCGACGCCCGTATCGCAGTCGTGGGCCCGCGCGCGGCGGACGCGTTGGCGATGCTGGGCTGCTACTCCTTCCCGTCCCATGTCCTTACGCACCACCCCGAGGTGCCGATGGGCATCGAGATCCCGACGCTCCTGGAGGCGTTGCGCGCCGAACTCCCCGACGCCAAGGTGACGTTCGCCGAGGGCTGCGCGGTCTCCGACCCGGACACGGCAGGCTTCGAGGAGGCGGTGGCACGGGCGTCGGAGGCGGACGTGTGCCTGGCGGTGCTGGGCGACAGGGCAGGCCTGTTCGGGCGGGGCACGTCGGGCGAGGGCTGCGATGTGACGGACCTGCGGCTGCCGGGTGCTCAGGGTGACTTGCTGGACGCGCTGATCGCGACCGGCGTCCCGGTGGTGCTGGTGCTGCTGACCGGTCGGCCGTACGCCCTGGGCCCCTGGCAGGGGCGGCTCGCGGCGGTCGTCCAGGCGTTCTTCCCCGGGGAGGAGGGCGGACCGGCGGTGGCGGGAGCGCTGTCGGGCCGGGTCAACCCGTCGGGACGGCTGCCGGTGAGCGTGCCGCGGGAGCCGGGCGGGCAGCCGTGGACGTACCTCCAGCCGCCGTTGGGGCTGGCGGGAGAGGTGAGCAATCTCGACCCGACGCCGCTGTACGCGTTCGGGCGCGGAGGGTCGTACACGTCATTCTCGTGGGGCGGCTTCACGGGCGGGGACGACCCGGCGGAGATCGGCACGGACGGTTCCTACGAGGTGTCGGTGACGGTCCGCAACGCCGGCGACCGGGCGGGCGCGGAGGTGGTCCAGCTGTACCTGCACGATCCGGTGGCGTCGGTGACACGGCCGGATGTGCGGCTGATCGGTTACCAGCGGGTCGACCTGGGGGTGGGTGAAGCGAGCCGGGTGACCTTCCGCTTCCACGCGGACCTGTCGTCCTTCACCGACCGTTCGGGGCGCCGCATCGTCGAACCGGGGGTTCTGGAACTGCGGTTGGCGGCGTCGAGCTCGGACGTACGGCATACGGCACGGCTGCACCTCACCGGCCCCGTACGGGAGGTGGGGGCGGGTCGGCGGCTTCGGTGCGAGGCGGAGGTGTCGGGGCCGGGGTGACGCAGGCGCCGCGCCGGAGCCCCGCCGGACTCACACCGGGCCCGGCCGGGCATCCACCGACTCGAACCGCCACCGATGCACCGTCCGAGTCACCAACTCCCTGTCGGGCTCGGGCAGTTCGGGCAGCTCCGCGTCGTACGCCGCATCCCACCACGTGATGACGAGCACCCGGTCCTGCGGTGCGCGCAAGGTCTCCCGGCGCAGGGGCCGTGCGGCCAGCTCCTGCGCCCGGGCCCAGGCGAGCAGGGCCTCGCCCCTGCCGGGGACCGCCCGCGCCTCCCACATCAGCGCGACCGTCACGAGTAGAGGTTCTCCTTGCTGACCTCGTGCACATGGTCGTGGCCGTGGTCGTGCGCAGACGGCGTGCCCGGCACATGAGGGTCCGTCACCGGCAGCGAGGAGTCCGCCGACAGGTCCCAGCTGGACGCCGGCCGGTTCCGGGCCACCATCTCCGCGCCGAGGGCCGCGACCATCGCCCCGTTGTCCGTGCACAGCTTCGGCCGGGGTACCCGCAGCCGGAGGCCGGCCCGCTCGCAGCGTTCCTGGGCGAGGGCCCGCAGGCGGGTGTTCGCCGCGACACCGCCGCCGATCATCAGGTGGTCGACGCCCTCGTCCTTGCACGCGCGGACGGCCTTGCGGGTCAGCACGTCGACGACCGCCTCCTGGAAGGACGCCGCGACATCGCGCACCGGCACCTCCTCGCCCGCCGCCCGCTTGGCCTCGATCCAGCGGGCCACCGCCGTCTTGAGACCGGAGAAGGAGAAGTCGTACGCCGGATCGCGCGGCCCGGTCAGTCCGCGCGGGAACGCGATCGCCCCGGGGTCGCCCTCGCGCGCGTACCGGTCGATGACCGGACCGCCCGGGAAGCCCAGGTTCAGCACCCGGGCGATCTTGTCGAAGGCCTCGCCCGCCGCGTCGTCGATCGTGGCGCCCATCGGGCGGACGTCGGAGGTGATGTCCGACGACAGCAGAAGCGACGAGTGGCCGCCGCTCACCAGCAGTGCCATCGTCGGCTCCGGCAGCGCCCCGTGCTCCAGCTGGTCCACGCAGATGTGCGAGGCGAGGTGGTTGACGCCGTAGAGCGGCCTGCCCAGCGCGTAGGCGTACGCCTTGGCCGCCGATACGCCGACCAGCAGCGCGCCCGCCAGGCCGGGGCCGGCCGTCACCGCGATGCCGTCCAGGTCGCGGGCGCTCACGCCCGCCTCCTTCAGCGCGCGGTCGATGGTCGGGACCATGGCTTCCAGGTGCGCCCGGGAAGCGACCTCCGGCACGACGCCGCCGAAGCGGGCGTGCTCGTCGACGCTGGAGGCGACGGCGTCGGCGAGCAGGGTGGTGCCGCGGACGATGCCGACGCCGGTCTCGTCGCAGGAGGTCTCGATGCCGAGTACTAGGGGTTCGTCCCGCGAGTCAGCCATTGATCTCGGTTCCTTGTACGGAGTTTGCAGGGTCGGTCAGTCTCATCACCAGGGCGTCCACGTTCCCCGGCTGGTAGTAGCCGCGCCGGAAGCCGATGGCCTCGAAGCCGTAGCGCTCGTAGAGCTTCTGCGCCCGGACGTTGTCCACGCGGCACTCCAGCATCACTTCGGCGCACTCGAAGTCGGTCGCGGCCCGCAGCAGTTCGGTGAGGAGACGGCCGCCGAGCCCCGTCCCCCAGTGGTCGCGGGCGACGGCGATGGTCTGGACGTCGGCCAGTTCTCCGGCGGAGGCGAGGCCGGCGTATCCGACGAGCCGTCCACCGTTCTCGGCGACGACGTAACGCCGGGTCGCCCCGGGCCCGCGCGAGTGGGCCAGCTCGGACCAGAACATGCCCCGGGACCAGGCGTCCTCGGGGAAGAGTTCCTTCTCCAGGCCGAGTACGGCGTCGATGTCCCACCAGCGCATCTCGCGCAGCACGGATCCGGCGGCAGCGGCGGGAGTCGGCGTCACGGGTTCGGTCACTTGGGGGTGACCACCTTGTAGTTCTTGGGGACCTGGGCGTCGGGCCGGCGCAGGTACAGCGGCCGGGGCGCGGGAAGTTCCTCGCCCGCCGCCAGCCGCTCGGCGGCCAGCGCCGCGAGGGCCGCCGCCGACACGTGCTCGGGCTCGTGGGCGCTGGGGAAGGTGTCGGGGTACAGCAGCGCGCCCGCGCCGACGGCCGGCAGCCCGGCGACCTGGTCGGCGATGTCGGCGGGCCGGTCCACGGCCGGGTCGGTCAGCCGCGTGCGGGAGTCGGCGTACTGCGCCCAGTAGACCTCCTTGCGCCGGGCATCCGTCGCGACGACGAACGGGCCCTTCTCGATGTCGGCGGCGTACGCGAGGCCGTCCAGCGTGCACACGCCGTGCACGGGGACGCCGAGGACGAGCCCGAAGGTGTCGGCGGTCATCAGGCCGACGCGCAGCCCGGTGTACGGGCCGGGTCCGATGCCTACGACGACGCCGGTGACGGCGTCGAGCTTCACACCGGCCTCGGCGAGGACCCGGTCGACGGCCGGCAGCAGCAGCTCGCCGTGCCGGCGCGCGTCCACCTGGCTCGACGAGGCGATTACGTCCGTACCGTCGTGCAGCGCGACGGTGACGGCGGGGGTGGCGGTATCCAGAGCGAGCAAGAGCACGCAAACAGCCTACGGCGCCCACGCCCCGGGAAGCGCCGTCCCGGTCGGCCGCTTGACGACTGCTACGGTCGGAATCGATCACCAGGTACGACGCGAACGCTGAGGTGGCCAATGGCAGGCAGCAGCTCCGGAATCGTGGCGGGGCTGACCGCGGCTGCCCTTGCGACCGTCGGCTTCCTCGCCTTCCAGGCCTACTCGAACATCCCGGCCGACCTGGGCCGGCCGGTCGCCGACAGCGTTCCCAGGGTGAGCACCTCCAAGGCGCCCCGCGACGGGAAGGACCCCGACGCGCTGCCCACCGGGTCCGGCGCGGGGAAACGGGTCGTCTACTCGGTGGACGACGACCGGGTGTGGCTGGTCGACACGGGCGAGAAGGTCAAGCGCACGTTCCGTGTGGCCCCCGGATCGGTCGACCCGGCTCCGGGCGCCTACACCGTCAGCTCCCGCTCCAACGCGGTCACCGGCACCGACGGCCTCGCCGTGGAGCACGTCGTCCGCTTCACCAGCGTGGACAACGTCACGATCGGCTTCAGCACGGCCGTCGACGGCCCGGCGCCCCAGCCCGCTCCGACCGTGAAGACGGGCGGCATCCGCGAAACGCGGGCCGACGGCAACGCGATGTGGGACTTCGCGACGATCGGCCGGACGGTTGTCGTGATCCGCTAAGCGGCGTTGCGGTGCCCGTGATCGGCGGGCTCGCGGGTCGTCCCCGGGTCAGGGAGACGCGGCGGGGTGGAGATCACGTTCGCAGCGGCGCCGGCCGCCAGCAGATCGCGCATGGACACCCCGGCGACCGGCGCGTACGGCCGCGGCCGCGCCTCGCTCTGCGCCTTGTTCTCGGATGCCGACATGGACGCCTCCTGGGGCCGGGGGCGGACGTAGTTAGGTAGACCTAACCACGGACTGGATACCATGTGACCACGCACAAGACCGCAAACGCAATATCTTGCCGACGTCTTGTCGGAATGTTCATCAGGCGCCCGACCGGCACCCGGTCCGGCTCAGGCCGACAGCGCCCTCAGGCCCACGGCACGCTCAGGCCGACAGCACGCTCAGATCCACCGCGGCCCAGCGCTCGCCCAGCCCCGTCACCGTGACGTGCCGAACCTCGTCCGTCGTGTCGCCCACGGCCCGGTGGATCACGAGCTGAAGCCGTTCCTCGGTCAGCTCCTCGACCTTGCCCTCGCCCCACTCCACGACGATCACCGACTCGGGCAGCGAGACGTCGAGGTCGAGGTCCTCCATGTCGTCCAGGCCGCCGGACAGCCGGTAGGCGTCGACGTGGACGAGCGGCGGACCGTCACCGAGGGAGGGGTGCACACGGGCGATCACGAAGGTCGGCGACGTGACCGCGCCCCTGACCCCCAGCCCCTCGCCGAGCCCCCGGGTCAGCGTCGTCTTGCCCGCGCCGAGCTCCCCGCTGAGCATCACGAGATCACCGGCGCGCAGCAGTTTTGCGAGCCGCCGGCCCAGCTCCCGCATCTGCTCGGGAGAAGTGACGGTCAGGTCGAGGTCACCCGCGTTGTGCGGTGCTGCTGGTGCTTCCATAGCCACTTACGGTAGCTCCTGCCGGCACGGCACCCGCGCGGGTGAGCAGGTCGGCCATACGGTCGGTGACCACTTCCGGGTGCTCCAGCATCACCAGGTGCCCGGCGTCCGGCACCAGGACCAGCTCGGCGTCCGGCAGCAGGTCGGCGATCGCCTCGCTGTGCTCGCTGGGCGTGACGAGGTCGCCCACACCGGCCAGGACGAGCACCGGCATCTCCGTGAAGAGCCCGAGCGCCTCGGTCTTGTCGTGGTCGGCGAAGGCCGGGTAGAACTCCGCGACCACGTCGATCGGCGTCCCCTCGATCATCCGCTCGGCGAACCGGGCGACGGCCGGGTCGACGTCCCGGGACGAGAACGAGTACCGCTTGATGATCCCGGCGAACAGGTCGGCGGTGGCCCGGCGCCCCTTCTCCACCAGCTCGGCCCGCTGCCCCAGCGCCTTGAGCACGCCCGGCAGGATCCGGCGGACCGCGTTCACTCCGGCGACGGGCAGCCCGAAGTTGACCTCGCCGAGCCGCCCGGACGAGGTACCGACGAAGGCGGTGGCCACGACCCGGTCCCGGATCAGCTCCGGGAACTGGTCGGCCAGCGCCATGATCGTCATCCCGCCCATGGAGTGTCCGACCAGCACGAGCGGCCCTTCGGGCGCGGCCGCGTCGATGACGGCCTTCAGGTCGCGCCCCAGCTGCTCGATGTCGACGTGCTTGCCCTCCTCCGTCTGGGCGACGCCGCGCCCGGACCGGCCGTGGCTGCGCTGGTCCCAGTGCACGGTGCGCACGACGCCCCTGAGCGCGGCCCGCTGGAAGTGCCAGGAGTCCTGGCTGAGGCAGTAGCCGTGGCTGAAGACGACGGTGACCGGGGCGGGTGCCTTGCGCCCGAAGAGCCGTCGCCGACGCGGGGTGAGGGCGGGTGCGGCCTCGGGGTCGACGTCGTCGACCTCGTAGTACAGCTCGGTGCCGTCGTCGGCGTACGCCTTGCCGGGCATGCCGCGCAGCGAGCCGTACGGTCCCGCCGAGTCGAGGGCGAGCCGGGCCTTCTGCCGCATGCCGCGGCCCACGGTCATCCGCTCTATGGCGACACCGGCGGCCGCGCCGGCCGCGATCACACCTATCGCGGCGCCGGCGAACCCGGTCGCCCTGCGCCAGTTCGCGGCCGCCCCCGTGGCGGAGGCGACGGCCGCGACGACCTCCGCGCTGCTCTCGCTCACGTACCGCTCCTCTTCGCCGGGTCGTGCCCGGTGTCTCGGTGTGACGTGGGTACCGAGTGGTGCGGGTGTCCCGCTACGGGTTACCCGCCTCGTTCCCCATTCACATAACCGCATTCGGATGGACGCATCACATTGCCCGCGTCACATAGCCGCATCACGAAGACGCATCACATGGACGCATTCCTATAGACGCGTGGAACGCGCGTTCCGATCCGCGTGACGATTTCGTACGCGATGGTCCCCGCGGCCTGCGCCCAGTCCTCGGCGGTGGGTTCACCGCGGTCACCGGGCCCGAACAGCACGGCTTGTGCGCCCGCCGCCGGCTCGTCCCCGCCGAGGTCGACGACGAACTGGTCCATCGCGATCCGCCCCGCGACCGTCCGCCACTTGCCGCCGACCAGGACGGGCCCGGCGCCGGAGGCGTGCCGCGGGACGCCGTCGGCGTAGCCGAGGGGGACGAGGCCGAGGGTGGTCTCGCCCGGGGTGACGTAGTGATGGCCGTAACTGACGCCGTGACCGCCCGGGACATGTTTCACCAGTGCGAGGGACGCCGAGAGCGTCATCACGGGCCGCAGCCCGAAGTCGGCGGGGCTGCCCAGCTCCGGGCTGGGCGAGATGCCGTAAGTGGCGATCCCGGTGCGCACCAGGTCGAAGTGGCTGTCGGGGAGGGTGAGCGTGGCGGGCGAGTTGGCGATGTGCCGCACCTCGGGCCGGGCACCCTGCGCCTCGGCGTAGGCCACCATCTCGCGGAACAGGGAGAGCTGGGCGGCGATGGACGGATGCCCGGGCTCGTCGGCGCAGGCGAAGTGCGACCAGAGCCCGGTGATCCGGATCAGCCCGTCGGCCTCGGCCCGCAGAGCCTCCCGCACCAGCTCGGTCCAGTCGTCACCGGGCTGGCAGCCGCCCCGGCCGAGCCCGGTGTCGGCCTTGAGCTGCACGCGCGCGGGAGCGCCGGCCTGCCGGGCGGCCTCGGTGACCTCGCGCAGGGCCCACATCCCGCTGACGGAGACGTCCAGGTCGGCCTCGATGGCCTCGCGCCAGGGCCCGCCGGGTGTCCACAGCCAGCACATGATCCGTACGCCGTCCACCCCGGCGGCCCGCAGCACGAGGGCCTCCTCCGGCGTGGCCGTCCCCAGCCAGGCGGCGCCCGCCTCTATGGCCTCGCGGGCGCACCGGACGGCCCCGTGGCCGTACGCGTCCGACTTCACGACGGCCATCAGGGCCGCGCCCGGCGCGTGGGCACGCAAGGCCTGCACATTGGCCCGCAGGGCGGCCAGATCGATCTCGGCGCGGGCGCGCATGGGGGCGGTCCGCAGGGCAGCTGTTTCTGTCATGGCGCCCCCAGTGTCTCAGAGGGGTACGACAACGCCGCCGAGCCGGGACCCGTGCCCCCGGCCACCGGACCCGCGCCCGCGGGTCACGCCTCCGGCCGGTGCCCCCACACGTACACCTGGTCGTTGTTCTTCAGCACGCGCCACAGCTTCTTGGCCTCGTCCAGGCGCAGATTGACGCAGCCCATGGAGCCGACGGCGGTGAAGATGTTGCCGTAGACGCCGTGGAACGCCTGGCCGCCGCTGAAGAACTGGGAGTAGGGCATGGGGCTGTTGTAGAGGCTCGACACGTGGTTCTTGTGCCGCCAGTAGATGCGGTGCGACCCGACCCGCGTCTCGTACCCCTTGCGCCCGCTCCTGACGGACACGGGCCCGAACACCACCTTCTTGCCCTTCTGCACCCAGGCCAGCTGCCGGTCGAGGTCGACACAGGCGATCCGGTACGTCCGTACCGGGCACTTCTTGGCGGCATTGGGGTTCTTGCGGGCGGAGACCAGCTGCATGGTGGCCCAAGTCACAGGTCCGGCGAAGCCGATGGCGGGCTTGATCTTGTGCTTGATCTGGAATGCGCGGATGGCCCGGCAGTCGGCGGGCGACTGAAGGCCGTCCACGCGCCGCTTCAGCCACCGCTCGACCTGCCGCTGATGCGGTCCCGTCTCGTGGCTGCACTTCACGCCCTCGAGGGCGTCCATCGGAGGGATGTACTCCACGAGGTCGTTCGACTCGTCCGGCGCGTCCTTCGGCTCGACGGCGTCCTCCTCCGGGGTGGGCTTGTACACCTCCGGGGGCAGCGCCTGGTCGGGCGTGTCGGTCGGCCGAAGCTGGAGCAGGTCGGGTACGCCGGGCACGAGTTCGGCCTCCGGCCCGGAAGCCGGGGGTACGGGGTCGGCCGAGGCGCTGCCGACGGGCAGCAGGGTGGCGCCTGCGAGCAACACAGCGATGCTCCGGCTTGCGATACGTCCGCTGATCATGCGCACAGAGAAGCGTGAGGGCCTGCCCGGCGGGAGGCGCCGCGCGGCGGGGTCACCCTAACGAGGCGCGGGAGACCGGACTGGGGAACGGGCGACCGAACGTAGGGTGCTCGGCATGAGCATCATCGGGGTCGGCATCGACGTGGCCGAGATCGACAGGTTCGGCGCGGCACTGGAACGCACGCCCGGCCTGGCCGAACGACTCTTCCTGCAGAGCGAGTTGCTGCTGCAGAGCGGCGAACGCCGGGGCATCGCCTCGCTCGCGGCCCGTTTCGCGGCGAAGGAGGCCCTCGCGAAGGCGCTGGGCGCACCGGCGGGCCTGCTCTGGACGGATGCCGAGGTCTACGTCGAGGACAGCGGCCGGCCCCGGCTGCGGGTGGCGGGGACGGTCGCGGCACGGGCGGCCGAACTGGGCGTGCGGTCCTGGCACGTGTCGCTGAGCCATGACGCCGGGGTGGCGTCGGCGGTGGTGGTGGCGGAGGGCTGAGCCCGCCGGCCCTCGCGCCCGGCCGGCCAAAGGCACGCCAGTGCGTCCATGGATGCGACGAGCCGCGCCGCGTACGGAAGACTCGGTCGTATGCGGACTGCGTACAGCGTGGAGACGGTAAGGGCGGCCGAACGGGAGCTGATGGCACGGCTTCCGGACGGTGCGCTGATGCAGCGGGCGGCGGCTGGACTCGCCGTGGCCTGCGCGGATCTGCTGGGCCGGGTGTACGGCAGCCGGGTCGTGCTGCTGGTCGGCAGCGGCGACAACGGCGGCGACGCCCTGTATGCCGGGGCCCGACTGGCCAGGCGCGGGGCGGGAGTTGCGGCGGTGCTGCTGAATCCCGAGCGGGCGCACGCCGGGGGCCTCGCGGCGCTGCGGCGGGCCGGCGGCCGGGCGACCGGGGTCGAGGGCGCCGAGGAGTTGATCGAGCACGCGGATCTCGTCGTGGACGGCATCGTCGGGATCGGCGGCAAGGGCGGGCTGCGCCCGGACGCGGCCCCGCTGGCCGCCGCCGCCCGGCGTTCCCGGGCCGCGGTGGTCGCCGTGGACCTGCCGAGCGGCGTGGACGTGGACACGGGCGAGGTACGCGGCACGGCACTACGGGCCGACCTCACCGTCACCTTCGGCACGCACAAGCCGGGCCTGCTGATCGATCCGGCGCGGGACTACGCCGGTGTGGTGCGCCTGGTCGACATCGGCCTGGCGCTGCCGGACGACGCGGTGGAACTGGAGGCGCTGCAACACGCGGACGTGGACCTGCTGTTGCCGTCGCCGGCGGCGGAGACGGACAAGTACCGGCGCGGTGTCGTGGGCATCGCGGCCGGCTCGGCGCGCTATCCGGGTGCGGCCGTCCTGGCGGTGGCGGGGGCGTTGCGGGGCGGGGCGGGGGCCGTACGGTACGTCGGTCCGGCCGGGGACGCGGTGATCGCCCGGTTCCCCGAGACGCTGGTGTCGGACCGGGGACCGAAGAAGGCCGGGCGCGTGCAGTCCTGGGTCGTCGGCCCCGGCGCCGGGGACGACGCGGCGGCGGTCGCGGAGGTGCTGGCGACGGACGTGCCGGTGCTTCTCGACGCGGACGGGCTGCGGCTGGCGGACGCGGATGCGGTACGGGGCCGTGCGGCACCGACCCTGATGACCCCGCACGCCGGGGAGGCGGCGGCGCTGCTGGGTGTCTCCCGGGAGGAGGTCGAGGGGGCTCGGCTGGCTTCGGTACGGGAGTTGGCGGGGCGGTATGCGGCGACGGTGCTGTTGAAGGGGTCGACGACGCTGGTGGCGGACGCCGGGGGCACCGGCCCGGTCCGGGTGAACCCGACGGGTACGCCATGGCTGGCCACGGCCGGCAGCGGGGACGTGCTGTCCGGTTTGGCGGGATCACTGCTGGCGACGGGGCTCCCGGCATTGGATGCTGCGAGCGCGGCTGCGTATCTCCACGGCCTGTCGGCGAGATTCGCGGCGGACGGGGCGCCGGTCGGGGCGCATGACGTGGCTGAGGGGATTCCGGATGCCTGGCGGGACGTACGGAGTTGAGGGGCACGCTCCAGGGCGGCGGCGACCGGCGTCAGGGTGCCGCCGTCCCGGTGGGGCCGTCGCATGAGGGCGATCGTCGTCGGGGCGGGCATCGGAGGACTGGCCGCGACGCTGAGCCTGCGCCGGGCGGGTTGGGACGTCACGCTCGTCGAACAGGCAGCCCGCTTCACCGAGGTCGGGGCCGGAATCCAGCTCGCGCCCAACGCCACGCGGGTGCTGCGCCGGCTGGACGTCCTCGACGCGGTCGCCGCACCGGCCTCCCGCCCCTCCCACCTGAGCTTCCGTACCTGGTCCGACGGGTCGGAGATCTGCCGTTACGCGATGGGTCGTGCGGCCGAGGACGAGTTCGGGGCGCCCTATCTGCTGGTTCACCGCGCCGATCTGCACCAGGCCCTGGTGGCGGCGCTGCCCCCGGAGTCGGTGCGCCTGAACACGACCGTCGTGGACATCGCCCAGGACGACATCTCCGCCCACGTCACGACGGCGACCGGTGAGCGCCTGGGCGCGGACCTGGTGGTGGCCGCGGACGGCATCCGCTCCGCCGCCCGCCAGTGGCTCTTCGGCAAGGACGAGGCGGTGTTCTCGGGAACCGCCGCCTACCGGGCCCTGCTGCCCCTTGCCGAGGTGGCCGGCCTGGGCCTCCCCCCACTCGGTGTCTGGCTCGGCCCGGACCGCCACTTCGTCCACTACTGGGTGCGCCGCGGGGAACTCCTCAACGTCGTGGCCGTGTTCGCCACGGAGGCGGCGGCACAGGAGTCCTGGACCGCTCAGGCGGAACCAGGAGAGCAGTTACGCGAGTTCGCGGGCTGGGACTCCCGGGTCCTGAGCATCCTCGAACGCGCGGGCCGAGTACTGCGCCACGGCATCTACACCCGCTCCCCGCTCACCCGCTGGAACGTCGGCCGGGTGACCCTCCTCGGCGACAGCGCCCACGCGATGGTCCCGTTCCAGGCGCAGGGCGCGGCCCAGGCGATCCTGGACGCGGCCGCACTGGGCGACGCCCTCACCGACGCGGCGCCCGCCGAAGTCCCCTCCGCACTCGACCGCTACGCCGCCCGCCGTCTCCCGACCGCCACCAGCACACAGGCCGGCTCGACCCAGGCAGGCAGGGACTTCCACTTGCCGGACGGACCGGAGGCCAAGGAGAGAGACGCACGTATGGCGGCACACGCGGCCGAGAACAGGTTCATGCCGCAGGCGGCGGCGTGGCGGGCGGACGGATGGGACGACGGGCCGGAACGCTGAACGGCCCGGCCCGAAGCCCCCTCACTCCACCGTCACCGACTTCGCCAGATTCCGAGGCTGATCCACCTCGTTGCCCCGAGCCGTCGCCAGCTCACAGGCGAACACCTGCAAGGGGACCGTCGCCACCAGCGGCTGAAGCAAGGTCGGCGTGGCCGGAATCCGGATCAGGTGGTCCGCGTACGGCACCACCGCCTCGTCCCCCTCCTCCGCGATGACGATCGTCCGCGCACCCCGGGCCCGGATCTCCTGGATGTTGGACACGATCTTGTCGTGCAGAACCGACCGCCCCCGGGGCGAAGGCACGACCACGACCACCGGCAGGTCGTCCTCGATCAGAGCGATCGGTCCATGCTTCAACTCCCCCGCCGCAAAGCCTTCGGCGTGCATATAGGCGAGTTCCTTCAGCTTGAGCGCCCCCTCCAGCGCCACGGGATACCCGACATGCCGCCCCAGGAACAGCACCGTCTTCTTCGCGGCCAGCGACCGCGCCAGCTCCCGTACCGGCTCCATGGTCTCCAGCACCCGCTCGACCTCACCGGAGATCTGGGAGAGATCCCGGATGACCACGCCGATCTCGTCACCCCACTTGGTGCCCCGCACCTGCCCCAGATACAGCGCGACGAGGTAACACGCCACCAGCTGTGTCAGGAACGCCTTCGTCGAAGCGACCGCGACCTCGGGCCCGGCATGCGTGTACAGCACCGCGTCCGACTCACGCGGAATCGTCGACCCGTTGGTGTTGCAGATCGCCAGCACCCTGGCGCCCTGCTCACGGGCGTGCCGCAGCGCCATGAGGGTGTCCATGGTCTCGCCGGACTGCGAGATGGCGATGACGAGGGTCTGCTGATCGAGGATGGGATCCCGGTACCGGAACTCACTGGCCAGTTCGACCTCGCACGGCACCCGCGTCCAGTGCTCGATGGCGTACTTGGCGATCATCCCGGCGTGAAACGCCGTACCGCAGGCGACGATGACGACCTTGTCGATCTCCCGCAGCTCGGAGGCGCTGATGCGCACCTCGTCCAGCGTCAGCGAACCGGATGCGTCGATGCGCCCCAGCAACGTGTCGGCGACCGCCTTGGGCTGCTCGGCGATCTCCTTGAGCATGAAGTAGTCATAGCCCCCCTTTTCCGCGGCCGAGGCGTCCCAGTCGACGTGATACGACCGCACCTCGGCCGGCCGCCCGTCGAACCCGGTGACGGTCACCCCGTCCCGCCGCAGCTCCACCACCTGGTCCTGACCCAGCTCGATCGCCGACCGGGTGTGGGCGATGAACGCGGCGACATCCGAGGCGAGAAAGGCCTCACCCTCCCCAACGCCCACCACCAGCGGCGAGTTCCGCCGCGCACCGACCACCACATCGGGCGCGTCGGCATGCACGGCGACCAGCGTGAACGCCCCCTCCAACCGCCGGCACACCAGCCGCATGGCCTCGGCGAGGTCGGCGCAGACCGAGAACTCCTCGGCGAGCAGATGCGCGACCACCTCGGTGTCGGTCTCGGAGGCCAGCTCATGCCCCCGCTCCTCCAACTCGGCCCGCAGCCCGGCGAAGTTCTCGATGATCCCGTTGTGCACGACGGCGACACGCCCCGCGTTGTCGAGATGCGGATGCGCGTTCGCATCCGTGGGCCCACCGTGCGTGGCCCACCGCGTGTGCCCGAGCCCGGTGGTCCCGGTCGGCAACGGCCGCTCGGCCAGCTCCTTCTCCAGATTCGCCAGCTTCCCGGCCTTCTTGGCCCCGGCCAGCCCCCCGTCCGCCGGCACCGCGACCCCGGCCGAGTCGTACCCCCGGTACTCCAGCCGCTTCAGTCCGGCCATCACGATCTCGAGCGCCGACTGCGACCCCACGTATCCCACGATTCCGCACATGCGCGGCAGCCTACGGTCCGATCGTCACGAAAATCGCCCCCGAACTCCGCGCCGCCTGCCCGAATTCGGAAATTCCCACGGGGGTACGAAGCCCGAACCGCAGCCGGCCTCCGCCACCTGACGCAGACCTCCGTCAGGTCTTCGCCCGATAGGACCGCATGGCCAACGGATAGAACACGAGCGCGATCCCGGCCGCCCACACCAGCGACCACAGCACCGGCTCCGCCACCGGCCCACCCAGCAGCAGCCCCCGGAACGCGTCCGACAGATGCGTCACCGGATTCACGTCGCTCCACGCCTGCAGCCACCCCGGCATGGTGTCCACCATCACGAACGCGCTGCTCGTGAACGTGATCGGGAAAATGATCGTGAACGCGAAGGCCTGCACCTTCTCGGCGTCCCCCGCCAGCATCCCGATCAGCACCGCACTCCACGACACCGCCGCCGCGAACACGACCACCAGCAGCGTCCCGAGCAGGAACCCGCCCACTCCCCCGGTGATCCGGAAGCCGAGCAGCAGACCGAGCCCGATCATCAGCAGCAGCGCCCAGACATGCTTGGCGAGGTCGGCGGTGATGCGGCCGATGAGCGGCGCCGAGCGGGCGATCGGCAGGCTGCGCAGCCGGTCGAAGACGCCCTTGGTGAGGTCGGTGTTGAGCGCCATGGCCGTGTACATGGTCATGAACAGGGTGTTCTGGACGATGATCCCCGGCAGCGCGTACTTCAGATACGCCTCGGGCGACCCGGCCATCTGCCCGCCCAGCACATACGTGAAGAGGAACACGAACATGATCGGCGTGATGCTGTAGTCGACCAGTTCGAGGGGGTTGTGCTTCACGGCGACCAGGCTCCGCCAGGCCATCGTGAAGGTCTGCCGCATCCCGTCGAGCGGTCGCACCCGGCCCGACTTGGTGATCGGGGCCGTGATGGTCGTGGTGGCCGCGGTCATGACCGGCTCACCGCCTTCTCCAGCTCGCTCTCGTCGTCGTCCCGTACTGCCGCCCCGCCGTTCCCCTCCGGCTCGCCCGGCTCGGCACGGTGTCCGGTCAGCGCCAGGAACACCTCGTCCAGGGACGAGCGCCGCAGCGCCAGCTCGCCCACCGCGATCCCCTCACGGTCCAGCGTGCGCACGACAGCGGGCATCAGCTCGGGATCGTTCACCGGGGCGGTGATCATCTCGCCCTCGATCTGCGTCTGCGGGCCGGCCGCCTCGGCGACCAGCAGGTGCGCCCGTACGAGATGCTCCGGCGCCACCGGCCGCAGCTGCAGCACCTGGCCCCCGACCTGCGACTTCAGCTGATCGGGCGTGCCCTCGGCGATCACCCGGCCCTTGTCGATCACCACGATGTCGTCGGCGAGCACATCGGCCTCGTTCAGATACTGCGTGGTCAGCAGGGCCGTCGCCCCGTCCGCGACCAGGCCCCGCAGCAGGTCCCACAGCTCACCGCGGCTGTGCGGGTCAAGGCCGGTCGTCGGCTCGTCGAGAAAGAGGATGCTGGGCCGCCCGACGAGACTGGCCGCGAGGTCCAGACGCCTGCGCATGCCGCCGGAGTAGGTCTTCGTGGCCCGCCCGGCCGCGTCCGTCAGCTGAAAGCGCTCCAGCAGCTCGGCCGCGCGCGCCTTCGCGTCCCGCCGTGGCAGACCGAGCAGTCTGCCGATCATCAGCAGGTTCTCCGTGCCGGTCAGGTTCTCGTCCACCGCCGCGTACTGCCCGGTCAGCCCGACCATGGCGCGTACGACCCCGGCCTCCCGGACCACGTCGTGCCCGGCCACCTGCGCCCGGCCTGCGTCCGGCCGGAGCAGCGTCGCGAAGATCCGCACCGCGGTGGTCTTCCCCGCGCCGTTGGGACCCAGCAGTCCGAGCACCGTGCCTCGCCGGGCCCCCAGGTCGACCCCGGCCAGCGCCTCGGTGTCCTTGAACCGCTTGACCAGGCCTTCCGCCTCGATCGCATACGTCATGGGTCACCCCCTCGAGGTCGGTGGATCCCGGGCTGGGCCCACCTCTCCCACAACTGTGACGCACGCCACTGACATTCCCCACTTTGCCCGGGTACCGACCGGAGGCAGCCGTTTCCTCCCGAGAACGCGGCGGCGTGACGGATCCCACCTCACCGTCCGTTCGTACTCCCGTAACAATGGACTGTGATCTCTCCGGTCTCCTCGATGCCCCGGAGCGCCCACCGGCCCAGGCCGGAGGCGACTCCCTACGTCGACCTCACCCGCTCGGAGTGGAGCGCGCTGCGCGACAAGACCCCGCTGCCGCTCACGGCGGAGGAGGTCGAGAAGCTGCGCGGTCTGGGCGATGTCATCGACCTCGACGAGGTCCGCGACATCTACCTCCCGCTCTCCCGCCTCCTCAACCTCTACGTCGGCGCCACGGACGGCCTCAGAGGGGCGCTGAACACCTTCCTGGGCGAACAGGGCTCCCAGTCCGGCACCCCGTTCGTCATAGGGGTCGCCGGCTCGGTCGCCGTGGGCAAGTCCACGGTCGCCCGTCTCCTGCAGGCCCTGCTCTCCCGCTGGCCCGAGCACCCGCGCGTGGAGCTGGTCACCACGGACGGCTTCCTGCTGCCCACCAAGGAGCTCCAGGCCCGCGGCCTGATGTCGCGGAAAGGATTCCCCGAGTCCTTCGACCGCCGCGCCCTCACCCGCTTCGTCGCCGACATCAAGGCGGGCAAGGACGAGGTCACGGCACCCGTCTACTCCCACCTGATCTACGACATCGTCCCGGACCAGAAGCTCACGGTCCGCCGCCCCGACATCCTGATCGTCGAGGGCCTGAACGTCCTCCAGCCCGCCCTCCCCGGCAAGGACGGCCGCACCCGGGTCGGCCTCGCCGACTACTTCGACTTCAGCGTGTACGTCGACGCCCGCACCGAGGACATCGAGCGCTGGTACCTCAACCGCTTCAAGCGGCTGCGCGAGACCGCCTTCCAGAACCCGTCCTCGTACTTCCGCAAGTACACCCAGGTGTCCGAGGATGAGGCCCTCGACTACGCGGGCACGATGTGGCGCACGATCAACAAGCCCAACCTCG
This sequence comes from Streptomyces sp. NPDC111606, assembly GCF_055656945.1. Lineage (NCBI taxonomy): Bacteria > Bacillati > Actinomycetota > Actinomycetes > Kitasatosporales > Streptomycetaceae > Streptomyces > Streptomyces sp. NPDC111606. The sequence continues at coordinate 15,292 of NZ_JBVKBY010000002.1, read as the reverse complement.
TCGAGAACATCGCCCCCACGCGCGGCCGGGCCACCCTGGTCGTCCGCAAGGGCCCGGACCACAAGGTGCAGCGGCTGAGCCTGCGAAAGCTGTGAGGCTGTCGCACGGGCCTGTTAGAAAGGCGTCATGCTGCATCTGCGCCTGATCACCCCGGCCGACCGGACCGACGACGTGGTCCGCCTGATCGAGAGGACGGTGGGGACGACCCACCTCGCCGTCCTGCCGGGCGCCGCCCGCAACCCCGCGGGGGACCTGGTCATGTGTGACGTGGCGCGCGAGGCGGGCGACGAACTCCTCACCGATCTGCAGCAGTTGGGCATCGAGGAGTCGGGGTCAATCGCCGTCGAGAACATCGACCTGTCGCTGTCCAAGCGCGCCGACAAGGCCGAGAAGGAGGCGCCGGGCGAGGGCGCGGACGCGGTGCTGTGGGAGCACCTCGCGGACGCCACGCACGAGGAGTCGACGCTCTCCGTCACCTACCTCGCCTTCATCACCCTCGCCACGATGATCGCGGCCTGCGGTGTGGTCCTCGACAACGCCATCCTGATCGTCGGCGCGATGGCGGTCGGGCCGGAGTTCGGGCCACTGGCCGGCATCTGCACGGCGATGGTGCAGCGCACGCCCCGGCTCGCACTGCGCTCACTGATCGCACTGCTGGTGGGCTTTGCCGTCGCGATGGCGGTGACGGTGGGCTTCAGCTACTTCATGGACGCCCTGAACCTGTTCAGCCACGAGCAGCTGAAGGCCGATCGCCCCAACACCAACTTCATCTACCGGCCCGACTGGTTCTCGTTCGTCGTGGCCGTCCTCGCCGGCTGCGCGGGCACGCTGTCCCTGACCTCGGCCAAGTCGGGCGCGCTGGTGGGCGTCGCCATCTCGGTGACGACGGTCCCAGCCGCCGCGAACGCCGCCGTGGCCTTCAGCTACGACGAGTACAAGCAGGCCTGGGGCTCAACGGAACAGCTCCTGCTGAACCTGCTGGGCATCGTCCTGGCGGGCACGCTCACGCTGCTCGCGCAGAAGTGGCTGTGGGCAAGGCAACGGCAGAGCAGCAGCGCCCTTTAGGGGCGCGGGGAACTGCGCGACGAGCCACGACGAACCCGTGGCTCGCGACGGAGCAGAACCCCCGCCCCCTACCCGGCACTGCCCACTACCCCAGCGCGGACTTCACCACATCGGCCAGCCGCCCCGCCACAGACCGCGCCTGCTCGATGTCCGCCGCCTCGACCATCACGCGCACCAACGGCTCGGTCCCCGACGACCGCAGCAACACCCGGCCCGTGGAGCCGAGTTCCCGCTCGGCGTCGCTGACCGCCGCCGCGAGCTCCGCCGACGTCTTCACACGCGACTTGTCCACGTCCGGCACATTGATCAGGACCTGCGGCAGCCGCTCCATCACACCGGCGAGATCCCGCAGCGTACGCCCGGTCTGGGCGATCCGAGCCGCCAGCAGCAGCCCGGTCAGCGTGCCGTCACCGGTCGTGGCGTGGTCGAGGATGATGACATGCCCGGACTGCTCGCCACCGAGGGCGTAGCCGTGCTCCTTCATCTCCTCCAGCACATACCGGTCACCGACGGCGGTCTGCACCAGCTTCAGCCCCTCGCGCTCCAGCGCCAGCTTGAAGCCGAGGTTCGACATCACGGTCGCCACAACCGTGTCGGACCGCAGCTCGGACCGCTCCCTCATCGCCAGCGCGAGCACGGCGAGGATCTGGTCGCCGTCCACCTCCTCGCCGGTGTGGTCCACGGCGAGGCACCGGTCGGCGTCCCCGTCGTGCGCGATCCCCAGCGCGGCCCCGTGGCCGAGGACGGCGGCCTTCAGCTTGTCCAGATGCGTGGACCCGCAGCCGTCGTTGATGTTGAGCCCGTCCGGCTCGGCACCGATGGTGACGACGTCGGCCCCGGCCTGCCGGAACGCCTCCGGAGAGACGCCCGCCGCGGCGCCGTGCGCCTCGTCGAGGACGATCTTCAGCCCGTCCAGCCGGTTGGGCAGGACGCCGAGGAGGTGGGCGACGTACTCGTCGAACCCCTGGTCGTACGACCGCACCCGCCCGACCGACGCACCCGTCGGCCGCTGCCACGGCTCACCGTGCCGGTGCTCGTCGTAGACGGACTCGATACGGTCCTCCAGCTCGTCGGCGAGCTTGTGGCCGCCGCGGGCGAAGAACTTGATGCCGTTGTCCGGCATGGCGTTGTGGCTGGCGGAGAGCATGACACCGAGGTCGGCGCCGAGCGAGCCGGTGAGGTGCGCGACCGCGGGCGTGGGCAGCACGCCGACCCGCATCACGTCGACACCCGCACTCGCGAGGCCCGCGACGACGGCGGCCTCCAGGAACTCCCCGGACGCGCGCGGGTCCCGCCCGACCACCGCTGTCGGCCGGTGGCCCTCGAAGGTGCCCGCCTCGGCGAGTACGTGCGCTGCCGCCACGGACAGACCGAGCGCCATCTCGGCCGTCAGATCCGCGTTGGCGACACCACGCACGCCGTCCGTGCCGAAGAGTCGTCCCACTTGTCCTCCTGAGGAAACTTCAGTTCCGAAAGCGGAGCCCGCGCTCGATGGGCCACCGGGCCACCGGGGGCTGCCGCTCCCAGGCATTCCATGCCCGGTGCATCGGATCACACAAGCCTTTGAACGTCTTGTGCCGTTATACGCCCGTGCCCGGCGATAAGACGAACGCCCCGGCGGCACTGTGGCGTGCCGCCGGGGCGTTCGGAGTACCGGAGTACGAGCAGAGGCAGCTTGCGCTTAGCGCTTGCTGTACTGCGGGGCCTTGCGGGCCTTCTTCAGACCGGCCTTCTTGCGCTCGACCGCACGGTCGTCGCGCTTGAGGAAGCCGGCCTTCTTCAGCGGGCCGCGGTTGTTGTCGACGTCGGCCTCGTTCAGGGCGCGGGCGACACCGAGACGGAGCGCACCGGCCTGGCCGGAGACACCGCCACCGGCGATGCGGGCGATGACGTCGTAGCGGCCCTCGAGCTCGAGCACCTTGAAGGGCTCGTTGACTTCCTGCTGGTGCACCTTGTTGGGGAAGTAGTCCTCAAGGGTGCGACCGTTGATCTTCCACTTGCCGGTGCCCGGAACGATCCGGACGCGGGCGATGGCGTTCTTACGGCGACCCAGGCCGGCGGCCGGCTGGGGCTCACCGAAGCGGGACGCCAGCGACTCCGAGGTGTACTCGCCCTCGACGGGGACCTCGGACTCGGTGGTGTAGCTGTCGATGTCGACGAGCTCAGTCTCTTCGACCGGCTGCTCAGGGGTGGTCTCGGCCACGATTCTCCTCAGATTCTCTTCAGTCTTAGGGGGTGGCCGGACTTACTGCGCGACCTGGGTGATCTCGTACGGCTGCGGCTGCTGCGCGCCGTGCGGGTGCTGGTCACCCTTGTAGACCTTCAGCTTCGAGAGCATCTGACGGCCCAGAGTGTTCTTGGGGAGCATGCCCTTGACGGCCTTCTCGATGGCCTTCTCGGGGTTCTTGTCGAGGAGCTCGTCGTAACGGACGGAGCGCAGACCACCCGGGTAGCCGGAGTGGCGGTACGCCATCTTCTGGGTCCGCTTGTTACCGGACAGGTGCACCTTGTCGGCGTTGATGATGATGACGAAGTCACCGGTGTCGACGTGGGGCGCGTAGATCGGCTTGTGCTTGCCGCGGAGAAGGGACGCGGCGGTGGTGGCGAGACGGCCCAGGACGACGTCCTGAGCGTCAATGACGTGCCACTGGCGAGTCACATCGCCGGGCTTGGGGCTGTACGTACGCACTTCGCAGCCTTCTTCTTCAGTGGATGGGTGCTGACACATGGCATCACTGAAGCGATCGTGCAGCTGGGGACGACAATGCCGGGGACGCTGCCCGTATGCCGCCCACTGGTAACTGCTCCAGGGAACCTAGGTAGAGGCCACTCCCGTGAGAATGAGCGAGCCAATACACAACGAACACGCAGGATACCTGCGGCGCCACGGCCGGGTCAAAACGGGTGGCCGGCGACCGCACCCTGCTGTCCATTGACCAGCGTAGGCGAGCACCAGGCCCTGCTGCGCCGCCCGCGCCCGGGCCCTCACCCCCGAACACCTGGCCCACCACGGCCACCGGCAGCCGACGCCCACCCAGGACGTGACCATCAACACGCCGGGACAAGCCCACGCCCCCCGCCCCAGCGGCGCCGAGGCTCACCCCTCCCCCAACCGAGTCCGCTCCTCGACGGGCGAAGCCGCGTGCCCGGCGGGATCCCGGGGCGGAGCCCCTGGCGGGGCCGAAGGGGCGGAGCCCCGGGATGACGGGACGGGCAGGGGCGGCGGGGGCGAGACCTCCCGCCCGGACCGAACGCCGCGGAAAGCGACAGTCACCGCCAGACCACACAGCGTCACCGCGTCCCGAAAGGCCCGCCGCTGCACCGCCTCCAGATAAGGCCAGGTCACCCCGGGAATCTGCGGCACGAGCGCCACCCAGAACCACACCACCCGGGCAACCGCCCCCTCCCCCAGCACCCCGGCCACCAGCAGCGGCACGACGACCAGCAGATAGTGGTCGTACGACGGCCGGGACACGAGGAACGCCGAGAGCATCAGCCCCACCGCGGTCTCGACAAGCCGCCGCGCCCCCTCGTCCCCGCCCCGCCACCGCCGATACGCACACCCGACCCCCACGCCCGCCGCGACCACCCCGATCCCCCCGGCCCACACCCCCGGCACCCCCACCCTCGGCAGCACAGCAGCCGGCGACGCCTCATACAGCCGTACAAAGCCGTCGTCCCCGCCGAGAAGGAACGGCAGAGTCCGGGTGAAGAACCCCGCAGGATCCGGCAGCAGCAACGCCGCCCCCACGGACGCGACCACCGGCACCCCGACCATCACCCCCAGCCCCCGCCACCGCCGCGCGAAGACGAACAGCAGCCCCACCGGCGCCAGCAACGGCTTCAGCGCGATCGCCGCCCCGATCACCGCCCCCGCCGCCACCCACCGCCCGCGCGCCGCCAGCAACAACCCCAGCGGCAGTGCGAGCACAGCCGTAGCGGTCCAGTTCCCCAGCAGAACAAGGTGCGCGAACGGCGCGAACCCGACCGCGAGCCCGATCAGTCCGAGGGCGGCGAACCGGCTGTGCAGCGGCACCCCGTGCACCCGCAGCGCACAGACCCAGCCCCCCACCAGACACCCGGTCACGACCACCGGCACGAGCACACCCAGCACACCCCGCGGGATCAGCGCCTGCGGAGCCGCAGCCAGCACCGCACTCGGCAAATAGAGAAAGTGGGGGTCGTCATACGGCGAACCCCCACCCAGCCAGACCCGCGCCGCCCGCACGACGATCGCGTTGTCCATCCCTCCGTCCGAGGTCACCCGCGCCGTACGCACCACGAGGGCCCCCAGCAAGACCCCGAGCACCGCCCACAGATGCCACGTCGCCCGTCGTACCAACCACCCGGAGATGTCGCTTTTGTGCTCGCTCACCGCCTGAACGCTAGGGGCCTGTGCGCCGCTTGGGGCGGACCGGCACGCCTTCGGTCCGTCTAAGATGCGCCCCATGAGCTACGGGCAGCAGGGGGGACCCCAGTCCCAGTGGGATCCCTGGACACCGCAATCCCAGCAGCCGTGGAACAGCGGCGCCGACGACCAGACCCCGGACTGGGCCGCACTCGCCGAGGCGTCCGAGACCCGTAACAAACGGCGTCGGCTGCTGTTCATCGGCGGCGGCGCACTGGCCACGGTCGCGATCGGCGCTGCCGTCGCCGTGGCCGTGGTGTCGTCGAACGACGGCAACTCGGCCTCGAACAAGCCGTCTTCCGAGCTCCCGGCGACCGCGGACCTGCCGAACCAGTCCACCGCCCCGTCGTTCGAGCCGACGAGCGCCCCGCCGCCGCTGGATCCGAAGGACTTCATCTCCAGCAAGGCCAAGGACACCGCTCCGCTCGGCGCGCAGATCCTCTTCCCCGGCACGCAGCTGACCATGGGTGAGACGGTCTACAAGAAGGGCGCGACGGACGACACGAAGAACTGCTCCGCGGTCACCGAGGGCGGGCTCCCGAAGATCCTCAGCGCCAACGGCTGCACCCGCTTCATGCGCGTCTCCTACGTCAAGGACGGCATCGCGGTGACGGTGGGCGTGGCCGTCTTCGACACCGAGGCGAAGGCCGCGAAGGTCAAGGGCCAGGTGAACACCAAGAAGGACATCGTCCGGCCGCTGTCCGGCAAGGGCATCAAGGACTTCTGCGCCTCCGCCGTCTGCTACTCCAAGTCCAACTCCTACGGCCGTTACGCCTACTTCACCATCACCGGCTTCACCAACGGCAAGGACATGACGGACAAGGACACGGCGGGCTTCCAGACCGGCGACAACCTGGAGGAGTTCACGTTCCGCCAGATCCGCCGGCGCGGCGAGGCCCAGGCTTCGGCGGCAGCGGGCGAGTAGCGGCGAGCGGCGGCCGACGCACGGTCGACCGCCGCCCACGGCCTCACCTGTGCTTCAGGCGCAGCCGGATCGGTACGACCGCCGACTCCAGCTGCGTCCGAAGCGTCATCTTCGACACACCCTCCGTCCGCTCCTCGAAGCGGATCGGGATCTCGACGGCGCTGTGCCCGGCCCGTACGGCCTTGTACTTCAGCTCGACCTGGAAGCTGTAGCCCGCGCTGTCCAGGGTGGCCAGGTCGATGTCCCGCAGCGTCGCGGCCGACCACAGGTTGAAGCCGGCCGTGATGTCCCGGATCTTCGTGCCGAGCACGGTGCGGGCGTAGCGGTTGGCGAACCGGGACAGCAGCACCCGGTGCACGCCCCAGTCCTCGTCCAGCGAACCGCCCTCGACGTACCGGCTGCCGACGACCAGGCCCACCCCGGAGGCCACCGCCGTGCCCAGCATGCGCGGCACCGCCTCCGCCGGGTGGCTGCCGTCGGCGTCCATCTGGACGACGTACGCGGCACCTTCCTGAAGCGCGGCGCTCATACCCGCGACGTACGCCCGCCCCAGACCGTCCTTCTCGGTGCGGTGCAGCACGCTCATCCGGCGCCGGCCGTCCCAGTTGTACTTCTCGGCGAGTTCCTCGGCGATCCTCCCGGTGCCGTCCGGGCTGGAGTCGTCGACGATCTTCAGGTGCAGCCCGTCGATCGGCAGCCCGAGCACCAGCTCGGCCATCCGCGCCACGTTCGCGGCCTCGTTGTACGTAGGCATGACCACGGTGACCGGTACGCCCGGGTGTCTGTCGTGGTTGTCACGTCCCGTCATGGCTTTCTCTTTCCCTCCCCTAGGAGCCCCTACCGAGGCCCCTCCCCTACGGGCGCGGGCCTTCCCAGCGCCCGGAACCGCCAGCCCGCCGCGGTCCAGCGGTCCGCGTCGAGCACCCCCCGCCCGTCCACGATCCGCGGACGGGAAACCAGCGACCGGGCCCGCTGCGGGTCGATCTCCCGGAACTGCGGCCACTCGGTCAGATGCAGCACGAGATCGGCGCCGCGCAGCGCCTCCTCGGCCGACAGCGCGTATCCGAGGAGCGGGAACACCTTTGCGGGCGTTGTCCATCGCCTCGGGGTCGTAGACCGTGACGTCGGCGCCGTCGAGCCGCAGCCGCGCGGCGACGTTGAGCGCCGGCGAGTCACGGATGTCGTCGGAGTCGGGCTTGAACGCCGCCCCGAGTACGGCGACGCGGGCCCCCAGGACCCCTCCCCCGCACAGCTCCCGTGCCAGTTCGACAACCTTGTCGCGGCGCCGCATGTTGATCGCGTCCACCTCGCGCAGGAACGCCAGCGAGACGCCCAGCTCGTCGGCACGGTGCGCGAAGGCGCGGATGTCCTTGGGCAGACAGCCCCCGCCGAAGCCGACGCCGGCCCGCAGGAACTTCCTGCCGATCCGGTCGTCGTACCCGATCGCCTCGGCGAGCACGCCGACGTCGCCGCCCGCGGCCTCGCAGACCTCCGCCATCGCGTTGATGAAGGAGATCTTGGTGGCGAGGAAGGCGTTGGCGGCCGTCTTGACCAGTTCGGCGGTCGGGAAGTCGGCGGTGACGAGCGGGGTCCCGGCGGCGAGGACGGGCGCGTACACGTTTCGAAGAATCGTTTCGGCACGCTCCGAGCGCACCCCGAACACCAGCCGGTCCGGCCGCAGGGTGTCCTCGACGGCGAAGCCCTCCCGCAGGAACTCCGGGTTCCAGGCGACCTCGACGCCGGCATGCGTGTCCGCGAGCCGCCCCGCTGTCCCGACCGGCACGGTCGACTTGCCGACCAGCAGCGCGTCGGGGCCGGCGTGCGCGGCGATCGCCGCGAAGGCGGAGTCGACGTACGTCAGGTCGGCGCCCTCGGAGCCGGTGCGCTGCGGCGTGCCGACGCACACGAAGTGCACGTCGCCGAAGGCCGCGGCCTGCGTGTAGTCGGTCGTGAACCGCAGCCGCCCGCTCGCCGTGTGCTTGGCGATCAGTTCCGGCAGCCCGGGCTCGTGGAACGGCACCCGGCCCGCCTGCAGCGCGGCGACCTTGTCGGGATCGACGTCGACCCCGAGGACATCGTGGCCGAGCTCCGCCATGCAGGCGGCGTGGGTGGCACCGAGGTAGCCGGTGCCGATGACGGTGAGCCGCATGGGTACGGCCCCTTTCTTGGCGTGGAGCGTTCTGCCGTGGAGCGGCGACAGCTCAGGAGGTCTTGATCCAGATGCGGTACGTGCCCGTGCCGCTGGAGTTGCTGAAGGGCACCTTGCCGAGGAGCCGGTAGTGCGAATTGCCCTTGACCGCGGCCGCGATGACGTCGTCGACCCGCGGGTTGGTGAGTCCGTCCAGGACGATCAGGTCGAACTCGCCCTCGCGCAGCGCCGCGCGGTAGGCGTCGTCGCCCGTGTGGTACTTGCCCTTCTCGTCCGTGTACTCCAGCGCGAACACGCCCTGCCACTGGCGATGAGTGGTCTTTTCCCGCAGGTAGTAGACGGGCACTTCGGGCGTCGAGGCGAGGTAGTGGCCCTTGGAGTTCACATGGGTGTCGATGGTCCTGATCATCTTCGAGGAGTCGGGCCAGACGCCGAAGCGCCAGTCCGCCTGCGAGATGCCGAGGCACAGCACCGCCGTCCAGAGCATGATCCCGAGCTGGGGGTAGCGGAAGTGAGCGCCCATCAGACGGGTCACGCCCACGCCTGCCATCGGCGCGGCGAACAGCAGACCGAAGCCGACGTGCTTGAACAGCGAGACCACGGTGGCCAGTTGGATCTGGTACGCGGGCGCGAGCAGGGCCGTGCCGCACAGCGTCAGGCCGAGCAGGGCACGCCAGCGCCAGCCGGGGTTGCCCAGCTTCAGCGCGATCGGCGACTCGTTCATCCGGCTGCGCCGTACGTAGGAGATGGCGCCGCCGACAGCGGTCAGGAACATCAGCCCGCCCCACTCCGCCGAGCGCTGGAGCAGGAACTGGGCGCTGTCGGAGCCGTGGTCACGGTCGGTGGTGGTCTGCTGGACACCGGCGAGCAGGTCCGTGGTGTACATCCCCACGAGCATCAGACCGCCGATGCCGAGGCCGAGCAGCATCATCCGCAGGAACGATTTTGCACCCTTGTGCGGCCAAGCGGTCAGCAGCGCGAGCACACAGATGGTGGGCAGGTACAGCGCGGACGCGTACTTCACGCCGACCGCGAGCACCGCCACGGGCGCGGCGAGCAGGACGGCGATCACCGGCGCGCGGTCGGTGCGCACCACGATCCAGGTCGCCAGCGCGAGCAGGAACACCGCCATCGCGTCGTAGGTCGCGAAGTACCCCATGACGACGGTCGACTGGAGCACCGCGAACAGCGCCGCCGCGGCGAGCGCCGCACGCTCGTTGAACAGCCGCCGGGTGAAGGAGTACAGCAGCCCGGTGGTGGCCAGCATGAACAGCAGGCTGAGACACCGTGCCCCCGTGAGTCCGAACTGCCCGTCGACCAGCGCGACGAGCACCGGGTACAGCTGCGGCGAACCGGAGAAGTAGGCGGCGTAGTTGATGGGCAGTGGCGCGCCGTTCAGCAGATGGTCGAGCTCGGCGTGACCGGCCGCGATGTACAGGGCCTCGTCCTGGAACGCCGTGTTGGACAGCCGCAGCGACAGGGCCGTCTGGATGAGGAGGATGCACAGCAGCACGGTCCGGCTCACCCAAGCCCGCCGACGGCTGCCCGCCATGTCCCAGCCGGCCTCCGGCGTCGCGGGGATGTGGTAACCCGGCTCGTCGTCCGGCACCTGCTGGTACTGGACGGTGCGCAGCGCGTACGTCGGCTGGTCCTCGTGCTGCCCGTGCGGCTGCTGCGGGATCTGCGCCGGGTACGGCTGCTGGTACTGCTCCTGGTACTGCTCCTGCTGGTGCCCGTACTGGCCGGCTTCGAACCCGTAGCCCTGCTGAGAGGGGCGCTGCCCGTTCGAGTTGAACCAGCCGGAGGCCGACTCGTCCTCGGCGTACGGATCGTAGGGCTGAGGCGTGTAATGATCGTTTCGGGAGGTCATCACGGCTTCCGTACGTCGAAGCCGAAGCTGTCGTCGGCGGCCAGGCGCTTGAACTCCGTCAGCGCCAGCGGGCTCGCCTCCAGTCGCCAGTCGGCACGCTTTTTGTGGTTGAACCAGATGAAACCGAGCATGTCGTCGTCCGCCGTCACGCCCGCGAACAGGTTGCGGATGTCGGCACGCCGCCGCTCACCCGCCATCGCGGCGGTCTCCAGCAGGATCATCGGCTTCTTGGTGAAGGTGCGGACCTGGTCCCGGGTCGCCCCGAAGACGCTGTCGAAGGCGTTGTCCTCCTCGATCGTCCAGTAGCCGATGAGGCCGACCCAGTCGACGTAGGCGTCGCCCGGGTAGTACGGCTTGAGCCTCACGCTCTTGACCGGGTTGACGATGTTGGGCGACCAGGCCCAGATGACGTTCGAGGCGCCGACGTCGATGAAGGTCTCGTGGATGTGCCGCCAGGCGGCCACGTAGTCCTTCGGGGTCACGTCCTTCGTGCCCCACTTCTCCCAGTGGCCGTTGAACTCGTCGGCGAAGGAGATCACGACGGGCAGGTTCAGCTTGCGGACCGCGGTCGCGTACTCCTTGATGTACGCGTCCGACTCGCCGGCCGCGATATCGGCGACCGGCGTGTCGAAGGGCTCCCACGACATCAGCGTCATGGCGCCGTCACGCCAGGCGTTGCGCACACCGGTGGCGTCGAAGCCGTCGCCCCAGGCGGCGTAGTACTCGATGAGGTTCGGCTGCTTGCCGACCATCTTCGTGTACGTGTCGACGCTCTTCATGGAGGTCGGCGCGCCGTCCACGGCGGCGCCGAAGTACTTCTTGTCCGGCTTCAGCAGCGGTACGACGTCGTAGGGCACGTCAGTCCCGGGGCCCGCCGCCGAGTCGGCATCCGCCTTGCCCTGCTCGCTGTTCTGCGAGGAGCCGCCCGACTCCTCGCCGGGGACCGAGCAGCCGCTGAGGGCGAGCACACCGCTGAGCAGCGCGGCCGCCAGGGTCGTACGCGTGCGGGTGAACAGCCGCATCAGGCCACCGCCTTCTCGCGGGGCTGGACCAGGACACGGCCCACGACAAGGGCGTAGAAGAGGCCGGAGGACAGGATCAGGGCGAAGTCCGGGGCGTCCATGGTGAACGAGCGGTAGACCGCCCCCACGACCCAGATCAGCGCGGTGCCGCCGCTCCACACCCACATGCCGATCCAGAAGCGCCGCGTCTTGTTCTTCTTGGCGCCGGAGGAGCCGGTGGGCTGCCAGCCCATGCGGTTCTTGCGGAGGATGTCCCAGATGGCGAACACATGGGCCCAGCCGTACATCAGGCGGGCCGCCCAGGCCTCCAGGCGGTAGGGGGCGGTGTGCCACATCGGGAAGATGATCGTGGTGTAGATGATGCTGGGCAGTACCAGGGCCAGGTGCTCGACCATGAGCTTCTCCGGCATCACGATCAGCAGCACGATCGGGATGACGGGGGCGGCGAAGGTGAACAGCGCCGTGTGGATGTAGTAGAAGAAGCCGGACATGTAGCACAGGCGGCTGGAGAACCTGATCTTCGCCTGCCAGAACTTCCGGCTGCCGAGCAGGCTCATCGACCCCGAGCACCAGCGGTACTGCTGGTTGAAGAAGGCACCCGCGGTGTCCGGGCACACGCCCGTGGACACGGCGATCGGCACATAGCGCAGATCCCAGCCCAGGCCCCGCAGGTCGAAGCCGGTGTGCACGTCCTCGGAGTGCTCGATCAGCGTCGTACCGCCGTTGGTCTCCAGCGCGGCCCGCCGGTACACCGCACAGCTGCCCACGCAGATCGCGCCGTCGCTGCCCTGCCGGGAGACCTGCACGGACCGGTAGAACAGCTCCTGCACAGCGCCCGCGCCGCGCTCGATCCAGTTCTGCGAGTCCAACACCCGGAAGTACTGCGGCGACTGGACGATTCCGATGCCCGGGTCCGCCTCCATGTACGGCAGCAGCTCCTGGAGCAGGTCTGCGCGCGGCGTGAAGTCGGCGTCCAGGATCAGGATGTACTTGCCGTCGGACTGCCCGAACCCGAAGTGCAGGTTGCCGGCCTTCTTGAACCAGCCCCGGTTCTCCCGGGTGCCGTAGCGGAACCCGAAATCCCGGGCCATGGCGGCCAGTTCGGGACTGGCACCGTCGTCGAGCACGAACGGGACGCAGACGCCGGGATACCGGTCGGCCATCTCCCGCACATGCCGCCAGGTGTTGTGCAGCACCTCGATGGGCTCACCGCACACCGGCAGGAACACGTCGACGCTCGGGTACACCTCGGGCCGCCAGTTGTGCACCAGCCGCTTGTGGTGCGCGATGTCGAAGTCCCGGGTGAAACCGTTCACCCGCAGCGACACCAGGTAGTACAGGACCGTGAAGACCAGCAGCGGCGTGTAGATCCACAGCAGCGGCGTGGACTGGGCCAGCTTGAACTGACTCATCACCAGGCAGCAGAAGCTGATCAGCGAACTGATCGTCAGGATCCACAATCGCCGGCGTGTGTAGGAGTACTTCTCCCTGTCCGTCGGCGGCAGCGGCAGCAGCCCCAGCGGAGCACCGTCACCCCGCCCGGCCTTCCGCCGTCCGCCACCGTTGCCGTTCTGGCGCGTGCTGCGCCGCCCCCCGGTCCGCGCAGGACCAACTGAACTCATGAAAAACCCACCCCCGGGCCCGGATACGGCCCGTACGACCCCCACCCCTACCCGGCCTTCCCCATGTCGATTTCTCGAACAACGGCCGGGCAGCTCGAACAAAATAGTTGAGCGATGAAAAGATATACGAGAGGTAAGGGGGCTGTAAGGGGCATCAAGGTGACTTACGCCCGGTAAGTCCTGACATGAGCGCTATCTGACCTCAAATGTCAGGTAACTAACAGGTTTCGCATCCGGACGTCCCGGGCAGGAATCGCCTGTTCCGCGCCTCCTTGCTCCGCGCCGCCAGCAACTCGTCCGCCGGATACCCCACCTCTTCGAGGGTGAGCCCGTGCGGCCGTACGACATGCACGGCGGAGTCCCTGACACCGGCGGCAAGCACCTTGCCGGGCCAGTCGGCGGGCCGGTGCCCGTCCCCCACGAACAGCAGCGCCCCGATCAGCGACCGCACCATGTTGTGGCAGAAGGCGTCGGCACGAACCGTCGCGGTGACGATCCCGTCGTCCCCCCGCACGAGGCTCAGCTCCTGGAGGGTACGAATGGTGGTCGCCCCCTCCCGCTTCTTGCAGTAGGCGGCGAAGTCGTGCTCGCCGAGGAGCCGCCCGGCGGCCTCGTTCATGGCGTCGACGTCGAGGGGCCAGTCGTGCCAGAGGACGTGGCTGCGCAGCAGCGGGTCGACGCCCCCGGGATTGTCGGTGACGCGATACGCATAGCGCCGCCAGATCGCCGAGAACCGCGCGTTGAACCCACTGGGCGCCTCCCGCAGCGCCCACACCCGCACGTCCTTGGACAGCCGTCCGGCAAGCCGCTTGAGCAGCTTCTCGTGATGCTCCCGCCAGACCGCCTCCGGCAGATCGACATGCGCCACCTGCCCCCGAGCATGCACCCCGGCATCGGTACGCCCCGCCACGGTCAGTTCGTACGTCGTCCCGCCCGACCGCGTGACGGTCCGCAGGGCATCCTCGATCTCCCCCTGCACGGTCCGCCGCCCGCCGGCCTGCTTGGCCCAGCCATGGAACTCGGCACCGTCGTAGGACAGATCGAGGCGGACACGGACGTAGCCGGGTGCTGCTTCATCACTCACAACGAGATCCTCTCAGGAACACAGAAGCGGGCCCGCTCCCCGAAGGGAACGGGCCCGCCAACGCCCAAAGGGGCGCGGGGAACTGCGCGACCAGCCACGACGGCGCCGCAGCCGCAAACGGAACAGCCCCCGGCAGAACGCTTACGCGTCCTTCGACTCCTCGGCGGCAGCCTCGTCGGCCTTGGTCGTGTCGACCTTGGTCTCAGCAGCCTCGGTGACCTCGACGTCCTTGGCAGCGCGCTTCGTCGCGGCCTCGGCCTCGCCGGTGGCCTCCTGAGCAACCGTCAGCGCCTCGACCAGCTCGATGACAGCCATGGGCGCGTTGTCGCCACGGCGGTTACCGATCTTGGTGATACGGGTGTAGCCACCCGGACGGTTCTCGTAGCGCGGGCCGATCTCGGTGAAGAGCGTGTGCACGATGCTCTTGTCCGTGATGACCTGCAGCACCTGGCGGCGGTTGTGAAGGTCGCCCTTCTTCGCCTTGGTGACCAGACGCTCGGCGTACGGCCGCAGACGGCGGGCCTTCGCCTCGGTGGTGGTGATACGGCCGTGCTCGAAGAGCGCCTTCGCGAGGTTCGCGAGGAGCAGCTTCTCGTGCGCGGCACCGCCGCCCAGACGGGCACCCTTGGTGGGCTTCGGCATTTTGTCTCTCCTGTGTGTCTGCCCCGGCCGTGTCAGGTACCGAGGTCAGTATCCGAGCAGGCGGTCGCCTGTCGGAGATCCGGGCGCCTTTTCAGACGCCCGGAAGGGCCGCGCCCCAGAGGGGCGCGGGGAACTGCGCGACCAGCCGAAGCCGGCCCGCAGCCACATTCCAACCGCCGAGCCCGAGCTCTTAGTACTGCTCGGTCTCCACGAACCCGGCATCCGCGTCGTCGTCGGCACCAAAGGCGTCGGCGGCTGCGGTCGGGTCGAACCCGGGAGGCGAGTCCTTGAGCGCAAGCCCCATGCCCGCAAGCTTGGCCTTGACCTCGTCAATGGACTTCGCACCGAAGTTACGGATGTCCAGGAGGTCGGCCTCGGAACGAGCCACGAGCTCACCCACGGAGTGGATGCCCTCGCGCTTGAGGCAGTTGTACGACCGAACGGTGAGCTCCAGCTCCTCGATCGGCAGCGCCAGATCAGCGGCGAGCGCGGCGTCCGTCGGGGA
>NZ_JBVKBY010000001.1:1761465-1763068 GCF_055656945.1 Streptomyces sp. NPDC111606 | reverse complement strand
ACAGGTGGTGTGTGACGGTGTACTGGTCGTTGTTTGAGAACTGCACAGTGGACGCGAGCATCTGTGGCCAAGTTTTTAAGGGCGCACGGTGGATGCCTTGGCACCAGGAACCGATGAAGGACGTGGGAGGCCACGATAGTCCCCGGGGAGTCGTCAACCAGGCTTTGATCCGGGGGTTTCCGAATGGGGAAACCCGGCAGTCGTCATGGGCTGTCACCCTTGCCTGAACACATAGGGCAAGTGGAGGGAACGCGGGGAAGTGAAACATCTCAGTACCCGCAGGAAGAGAAAACAACCGTGATTCCGGGAGTAGTGGCGAGCGAAACTGGATGAGGCTAAACCGTATACGTGTGAGACCCGGCAGGGGTTGCGTATACGGGGTTGTGGGATCTCTCTTTCACAGTCTGCCGGCTGTGAGGCGAGTCAGAAACCGTTGATGTAGGCGAAGGACATGCGAAAGGTCCGGCGTAGAGGGTAAGACCCCCGTAGTCGAAACATCAGCGGCTCGTTTGAGAGACACCCAAGTAGCACGGGGCCCGAGAAATCCCGTGTGAATCTGGCGGGACCACCCGCTAAGCCTAAATATTCCCTGGTGACCGATAGCGGATAGTACCGTGAGGGAATGGTGAAAAGTACCCCGGGAGGGGAGTGAAATAGTACCTGAAACCGTGTGCCTACAAGCCGTGGGAGCGTCGGAATGTGCTTGCACATTCTCGTGACTGCGTGCCTTTTGAAGAATGAGCCTGCGAGTTTGCGGTGTGTTGCGAGGTTAACCCGTGTGGGGAAGCCGTAGCGAAAGCGAGTCCGAATAGGGCGATTCAGTAGCGCGCTCAAGACCCGAAGCGGAGTGATCTAGCCATGGGCAGGTTGAAGCGGAGGTAAGACTTCGTGGAGGACCGAACCCACCAGGGTTGAAAACCTGGGGGATGACCTGTGGTTAGGGGTGAAAGGCCAATCAAACTCCGTGATAGCTGGTTCTCCCCGAAATGCATTTAGGTGCAGCGTCGTGTGTTTCTTGCCGGAGGTAGAGCACTGGATAGGCGATGGGCCCTACCGGGTTACTGACCTTAGCCAAACTCCGAATGCCGGTAAGTGAGAGCGCGGCAGTGAGACTGTGGGGGATAAGCTCCATGGTCGAGAGGGAAACAGCCCAGAGCATCGACTAAGGCCCCTAAGCGTACGCTAAGTGGGAAAGGATGTGGAGTCGCAGAGACAACCAGGAGGTTGGCTTAGAAGCAGCCACCCTTGAAAGAGTGCGTAATAGCTCACTGGTCTAGTGATTCCGCGCCGACAATGTAGCGGGGCTCAAGCGTACCGCCGAAGTCGTGTCATTCACACAACAGGGCCAACGCCTGTGTGGATGGGTAGGGGAGCGTCGTGTGCCGGGTGAAGCCGCGCCGGAAGGCAGTGGTGGACGGTTCACGAGTGAGAATGCAGGCATGAGTAGCGATACACACGTGAGAAACGTGTGCGCCGATTGACTAAGGGTTCCTGGGTCAAGCTGATCTGCCCAGGGTAAGTCGGGACCTAAGGCGAGGCCGACAGGCGTAGTCGATGGATAACCGGTTGATATTCCGGTACCCGCTGTGAAGCGTCAAACATT
>NZ_JBVKBY010000001.1:1378054-1761369 GCF_055656945.1 Streptomyces sp. NPDC111606 | reverse complement strand
TCCTGAGCTGGGGGTGGCCGCAGAGACCAGCGAGAAGCGACTGTTTACTAAAAACACAGGTCCGTGCGAAGCCGTAAGGCGATGTATACGGACTGACGCCTGCCCGGTGCTGGAACGTTAAGGGGACCGGTTAGTCACATTTCGGTGTGGCGAAGCTGAGAACTTAAGCGCCAGTAAACGGCGGTGGTAACTATAACCATCCTAAGGTAGCGAAATTCCTTGTCGGGTAAGTTCCGACCTGCACGAATGGCGTAACGACTTCTCGACTGTCTCAACCATAGGCCCGGTGAAATTGCACTACGAGTAAAGATGCTCGTTTCGCGCAGCAGGACGGAAAGACCCCGGGACCTTTACTACAGTTTGATATTGGTGTTCGGTTCGGCTTGTGTAGGATAGGTGGGAGACTTTGAACTCTGGACGCCAGTTCAGGGGGAGTCGTCGTTGAAATACCACTCTGGTCGTGCTGGATGTCTAACCTGGGTCCGTGATCCGGATCAGGGACAGTGTCTGATGGGTAGTTTAACTGGGGCGGTTGCCTCCTAAAGAGTAACGGAGGCGCCCAAAGGTTCCCTCAGCCTGGTTGGCAATCAGGTGTTGAGTGTAAGTGCACAAGGGAGCTTGACTGTGAGACCGACGGGTCGAGCAGGGACGAAAGTCGGGACTAGTGATCCGGCGGTGGCTTGTGGAAGCGCCGTCGCTCAACGGATAAAAGGTACCCCGGGGATAACAGGCTGATCTTCCCCAAGAGTCCATATCGACGGGATGGTTTGGCACCTCGATGTCGGCTCGTCGCATCCTGGGGCTGGAGTCGGTCCCAAGGGTTGGGCTGTTCGCCCATTAAAGCGGTACGCGAGCTGGGTTTAGAACGTCGTGAGACAGTTCGGTCCCTATCCGCTGCGCGCGTAGGAATATTGAGAAGGGCTGTCCCTAGTACGAGAGGACCGGGACGGACGAACCTCTGGTGTGCCAGTTGTTCTGCCAAGGGCATGGCTGGTTGGCTACGTTCGGGAGGGATAACCGCTGAAAGCATCTAAGCGGGAAGCCTGCTTCGAGATGAGTATTCCCACCCACTTGATGGGGTAAGGCTCCCAGTAGACGACTGGGTTGATAGGCCGGATCTGGAAGCACGGTAACGTGTGGAGGTGACCGGTACTAATAGGCCGAGGGCTTGTCCTCAGATGCTCGCGTCCACTGTGTTGGTTCTGAAACCACGAACAGCCCCGTATGGCCACATGCGGTGCGGCTGACAGTTTCATAGTGTTTCGGTGGTTATAGCGTGAGGGAAACGCCCGGTTACATTCCGAACCCGGAAGCTAAGCCTTACAGCGCCGATGGTACTGCAGGGGGGACCCTGTGGGAGAGTAGGACGCCGCCGAACAAATTGTGAGAAAGGCCCACACCTTATGGTGTGGGCCTTTCTGCGTTTCTGATGGTTTGCGCTATGCGTGGTTTCGGGGCTCTCTGAGGGGAGAGCCCCTTCGAATCTCCGTCGGCCCGCCGGTTAGAGGCGTCCCGCTGTTTTGAGGGCCAGGTATGCGTCTGCCAGTGCTGGCGCGAGTTCTTCTGGCGTCGCGTCGACGACCGTGACGCCGTGACGGCGGAGTTGTTCTGCTGTGCGGTGGCGTTCGCTTTGGGCCTGGGCGGCGGATGCGGCCTCGTATACGGCGTCCGTGTTTCCGCGTGCTGTTGCCATGTGTGCGATTTGGGGGTCCGCTACTGATGCCAGCAGAACTGTGTGGCGCTGGGTGAGTTGGGACAGCACCGGGAGCAGGGCCTCCTCGATGGGGGCCGCGTCGAGGGTCGTGAGCAGCACGATCAGGGAGTGGCGGGGCGCCGTACGGAGAGCCGTGGCCGTCAGGCCTCGGGCGTCCGTTTCGATCAGCTCGGGTTCCAGTGTGGCCATCGCGTTGACCAGGGAGGGGAGGACGTCTCCTGCTGTGCGGCCCTGGACGAGGGCTCGTACTCGGCGGTCGTAGGCGAGGAGGTCCACGCGGTCGCCGGCGCGAGAGGCGAGGGCGGCCAGGAGCAGTGCCGCGTCCATGGAGGCGTCCAGGCGGGGAGCGTCGCCGACGCGGCCTGCTGAGGTTCGGCCGGTGTCCAGGACGAGGAGGATGTGGCGGTCCCGTTCGGGGCGCCAGGTGCGTACGGCGACCGTGGATTGGCGGGCTGTGGCACGCCAGTCGATGGAGCGGGTGTCGTCGCCGGGGACGTATTCGCGAAGGCTGTCGAATTCTGTGCCTTCGCCGCGGGTGAGCACGCTGGTGCGGCCGTCGAGTTCGCGTAGGCGGGCCAGTTTGGAGGGGAGGTGCTTGCGGCTTGTGAACGGGGGGAGGACTCGTACCGTCCAGGGGACGTTGTGGGTGCCCTGGCGGGAGAAGAGGCGTAGGGGGCCGTAGGAGCGGATCGTCACGCGGTCGGTCCGGCGGTCGCCGCGGCGGGTGGGGCGTAGGCGGGTGGTGATGCGGCGGCGTTCGCCTGCGGGGACCGTCACGCGGTGGCGGGAGGCTGCTACCTCTGTGCCCGGCTGCCAGCTGCTGGGGGGCCAGGCGTCGCGGAGGTGGGCGCGGAGGGGGCGGTTGGACGGGTTGGTGATCGTCAGGGTGACGTCGGCCGTTTCACCCAGGCGTACGGAGGTGTCGCCGGAGCGGGTCAGGCCCAGGCGGCGTACGGGTGCGGCCAGCGCGAAGTCGCAGGCGCAGGCCGCCACCAGGGGGGCGTTGACCGCGAGGATACCCGTCCAGCTGGGGTCCCAGATGCCTACGGGGAGGGAGCCCAGGGCCGCGAGGAGCGCGGCTCGTCCGGTGAGTGCCATCAGCGCGGGACGGGGACGTGGGTGAGGATCGCGTTGATCACCGAGTCGGCTGTGACGCCTTCCATCTCGGCCTCAGGGCGGAGCTGTACGCGGTGGCGGAGGGTGGGGAGGGCCAGGGCCTTCACATCGTCGGGGATGACGTAGTCGCGGCCTGTGAGCCATGCCCACGCGCGGGCGGTGGCCAGGAGGGCCGTGGCGCCGCGTGGGGAGACTCCGAGGGTGAGGGAGGGGGATTCGCGGGTGGCTCGGCAGATGTCGACCACGTAGGCCGTGATCTCGGGGGAGACCGTCGTCTTGGCCACGGCCGCGCGTGCAGCTTCCAGGTCTGCGGGGCCCGCTACGGGGCGTACGCCGGCGCCGCGCAGGTCGCGAGGGTTGAAACCCTCGGCGTGGCGGGTGAGGACGTCGATCTCGTCCTGGCGGGAGGGGAGCGGGATCGTGAGCTTGAGGAGGAAACGGTCCAGCTGCGCTTCGGGGAGGGGGTATGTGCCCTCGTACTCCACCGGGTTCTGTGTGGCTGCGACGAGGAACGGGTCGGGGAGCGGGCGGGGGGTGCCGTCGACGGTGACCTGGCGTTCCTCCATGGCCTCCAGCAGGGACGACTGGGTCTTCGGCGGGGTGCGGTTGATCTCGTCGGCGAGGAGCAGGTTGGTGAAGACCGGGCCGGGCTGGAAGGAGAACTCGGCGGAGCGGGTGTCATAGACGAGGGAGCCGGTCACGTCGCTCGGCATGAGGTCGGGGGTGAACTGGACGCGCTTGGTGTCGAGTTCGAGTGCGGAGGCGAGGGTGCGTACGAGGAGGGTCTTGGCGACGCCGGGGACGCCTTCGAGGAGGACGTGGCCGCGGCACAGGAGTGCGACGACGAGGCCGGTCACGGCGGGGTCCTGGCCGACCACGGCTTTGGCGATCTCGGCGCGCAGGGCTTCCAGGGAGGCGCGGGCGGTGCCCGCATCCCCGGTGTTCCCGGCGTTGTCAGTGGTCGGGTCCATCATGGACGGCGTACCTCTCTTTCGAGGGCGTCGAGTTGGTCGGCGAGGGCGATGAGCGCTGCGTCGTCGCTGGGTGGCGGGCCGAAGAGGAGGGTGTGCAGGGTCTGCCCGTCTCCGTAGTGGTGGCGGTGGGCGGACAGGGCGGGGAGCAGGGCCTCGGGCGTGTGCGCCTGAGCGACGGGGACACCTACGAGGGGGGCGAGGCGCGTGCGGGTGGTGGAGCGAAGAGCGGCGGCCGCGCGGTCGCGGGCGTTCGCCTTGCGGTAGAGGCGGGCGCGGCCTTCGACGGTTTCGGAGGCGCGGATCGCCACGGGGAGTTTTTCGGGCACGAGGGGGCCGAGCCGGCGTGCCCGCCAGAGGGCCGCCAGGGCTGCGGCGATGAAGAGCTGCAGTGTGCCCCAGAGCCAGCCCGCGGGGAGCAGGTCGAGGAAGCTGCGTTCGTCGTCCGTTTCGGCGGCCGACGTGTCGGAGAGTGAGGGGAGGTACCAGACCAAATGGGGGCGGGAGCCGAGGAGTTGGAGGGCGAGCGAGGCGTTGCCCTGCTCGTCGAGGCGGTCGTTGTTGAGGATGTCGGGCGCGCCGAGGACGATCGTGTCGCCGGTGCCGTCCCCGGTGGAGTCCGGGACCCGCAGGAGGGTGGCGAGGCGTTCGCTCGGGTAGCACTCGTCGGCGTTGAGGTGGGTGGTGGTGTAGCGGACGCCGCCCAGGTCGGCGGTGCCCGCGCGCTGGGCGGCGGGCAGGGAGCAGTCGGGGGAGAGCTCCGAGTCGAGGCTGGTGGCGGGGTCGGCGGTGACACCGGGGGCCAGGCGTTCGACGGACCAGCTGCCGGGGGCGACGAGTACGGTGCGGCCGCCGGAGCCGGCGGTCGACGAGCGCAGCCAGGTCTGTTGACGGTGCGTCAGCAGGTCGGGGGAGGCGACCAGGAGGGTGGTGTCCGGGGCGGCCGCGGCGCGTGCGTCGTCCAGGGTGGTGACCACGCGCGTGTCCACACCGCGGTCGGCGAGGAGTTCGGCGACGGCGCGGCTGCCTTTGGGGTCGGCGGAGCGTGGGTCGAGGGTGCCGTGCCGGGAGTCCGAGCGGATCGTGGCGATCACGACGGCTGCCACGAGCAGGAGTACGACGGCGAGGGCGATGCCTCGCGCGCGGGTCCACACCTGGCGTGGGGTGGGCGAGGCCGAGGTGGACGGGAGCGTGGCCTCGGTGGTCATTCGGCGGCTCCCTGGCGGGCGTTGGGGGCCGTACTGGGGGCGCTGGCGGCGAGTTGGGGCTTGCTGCTCTCCAGGTCGCGGTCGAGTTCCGCGATGCGCTGGTACGCCTGCTGGGTCGCGGTCCTGCCGCCGTACGTCACGTCGTCGAAGTCCCGTGCGGCGGTGCGCAGCCGGTCCTTGTGGGCGGGCAGTGAGCGGCCTGCTTCGGCGGCGGCCTCGTCCGCGGTGCGGCCGGGGCGTACGTCGAGAAGTGCGCGCTCCTCGAGGGAGCGGACGATGGCGCGCATGCGTTCCTGGACGGCCTGGTTCCAGTGGCCCTGGGCTGCGTGTGCGTCGGCGGTTGCCCGGTGTTCGGCGGCGCTGCGGGGGCGGTCGTCGAACAGGGCTGCGGAGGAGGTGGGTTGGCGGCGCGGGGTGCCCAGGCGCCACCACAGGGCGCCGAGGGCCGCGACGACGACCAGGATGACGACGACCAGGCCGAGCGGTCCCCCGGGCGTCACGGTCGCGGCGCTGTCGAACAGGTCCGCGACCCATTCCCAGAAGGCGTCCAGGGCCCGCTGGAACCAGCTGGGTTCGTTCTCGTGGTACATCTGCTTGGACAGCTCGCGACGGGCCGCCTCCCGCGCGGGGTCGCGCGGGATCGTCAGTGGTGGCTCGTCGTCCGAGCGTGCCGTCAGCGACAGTGCCGACGCAGTTGTGAGAACTCCCCCCGCCAGGCTCACCGATTCAGCTCCCCGGAGTGCCGGTGCCGTGGCCCTGGACGCCGGCTGCTCGGGCCAGTTCGAGGTCGAGGGCCTCGCGGCGGATGCGCTGGTCGATGTAGAGCAGCACGGTGACGCCGGCCGTGATCGGGAAGGTGATCATGGAGCCGATCACCGAGCCGATGCCGCTGATGATGAGGAACGTCCAGCCGAAGTCGCCGGCGCCGTCGAGGAATGCGGTGGCGCCGTCGCCGCTGAAGGCGGCGGCGAGGAAGGTGAAGGGGATGACGACGATCGCCGCGACGATGTTCGCGATGAGTGTGGCCAGCAGCTGGATGCCGAAGACGCGCCACCAGGAGCCGCGGACGAGCTTCGTGGAGCGGCTCAGCGCCTTCATGATGCCCTGCTTCTCCAGCATCAGCGCGGGCGAGGCGAGGGAGAAGCGGAACCACAGCCACATCGCGACGATGCCCGCGCCGAGGATGCCCAGGACCGCGAGCGCCCCACCCGCCGCGCCGGAGCCCGAGGCGACCACGAGGATGCCGGGCAGGGCACCCACGAGCACCAGGCCGAAGGTCATCAGCAGCAGCAGGAGGAGCAGGCCGAACAGCGGCAGCACCTGAGGACGGGCGTCGCGCCAAGCCTCGCCGGTGGTCACGGACTTGCCGAGTACCGCGCGGCTGGTGACCGTCGTCAGCAGGGCGGTCGCGATGATCGCGCCGATCACCGAGATCAGGAAGATCACGCTGGAGCTGAGCAGCGCGTCGCCCGTGGCCCGGGTGACCTCGCTGAGGGTGGCGTCCGGGTCGTTGAGGGCCTCACTGCCGGCGAGGTCGTTCAGGACGAAGCCCTGGAGGAGGATGACGAGGATTTCCGTCACGATCGCGACGGTCAGGGAGATGCCCAGGACCGTGCGCCAGTAGGTGCGCATGGTGGAGACCGCGCCGTCGAGGATCTCGCCGACACCGAGTGGGCGCAGCGGGATCACGCCGGGCTTGGCAGCGGGCGGCGGGCCGCCCCAGCCGCTGCCCCAGGCGCCGTATCCGCCCGGGGCGCCGTAGCCCTGGGGGCCACCGCCGGGTCCGCCGTAGCCGCCGGTGCCGGCGGGAGGGGGAGTGCCCCAGCCCTGGCCGGGCGGTGGGGGTGGCGGGGTCTGGCCGGGGGCCTCGGGTCCCGTCGGGGCGGACCACTGGGCGGCCGGCGGCTGCTCCTTGGACCACTTCGAGCCGGGGCCCTGTGGGTCGGGTGCCGGCTGCTGCGCGGGATCGGGACGGTCTGCGGGCTCGGCAGGGCCGGACGCACCGGGTTCCTGGCCGTCGGACGGGGCGGATCCGGGCGAGGCCCAGCCCGGAGTGTCTTTCATCGTCGCTCCTTCACGGTGCCCGTCCGCGGTCGCGGCGGCAGGTTGGCAGCCATCGTGCCATGGGGTGGCTGCAGAGGTACCGGCCGCGGTATGGGCTGCACACCTTCAATTGTCCGCCGGACAAGGGGCAGACTGACCGCATGGCTGATCAGCACGCGCAATTCGGCGAGGACAGCAAGCAGCACGAGATCCCGGCGATTCGATGGGACGAACCACCCGAAGGTCCCGTACTGGTCCTTCTCGACCAGACAAGGCTGCCGGCCGAGGAGGTCGAGCTGGTCTGTACGGACGCGCCCGCGCTGGTGGAGGCGATCCGTTCGCTCGCGGTGCGCGGGGCGCCGCTGCTCGGGATCGCCGGGGCGTACGGCGTCGCGCTGGCTGCCGTGCGTGGCTTCGACGTGGACGATGCCGCCGAGTCGCTCGCGGGCGCCCGGCCCACCGCCGTGAACCTTGCCCTCGGCGTGCGCAGGGCTCAAGCGGCGTACCGGCACGAGCTCGCCGGGAGCGGGGACGTCGAGCAGGCCGCTGCTGCGGCACTGGGTGCGGCGAGGGCGTTGCACAGGGAGGACGCCGAGGCCAGCGCGCGCATGGCCGAGCGGGGGCTGGCACTGCTGGACGAGCTGCTGCCCGGCGGTGGGCACCGGATCCTCACGCACTGCAACACCGGGGCGCTGGTGTCGGGCGGGGAGGGCACGGCGTTCGCGGTGGCGCTCGCGGCGCACCGGGCCGGGCGGCTCCGGAGGCTGTGGGTGGACGAGACGCGGCCGTTGCTGCAGGGCGCTCGCCTGACGGCGTACGAGGCGGCGCGCAACGGGATGGCGTACACGCTGCTCACGGACAACGCGGCGGGGTCCCTGTTTGCCGCCGGTGAGGTGGACGCGGTGCTGATCGGGGCCGATCGCATCGCGGCCGACGGGTCGGTGGCGAACAAGGTGGGGAGCTACCCGCTCGCCGTGCTCGCGCGCTACCACCATGTGCCGTTCATCGTGGTGGCGCCCTTGACGACAGTGGATCCGGAGACACCGGACGGGGCGTCCATCGAGGTCGAGCAGCGTCCTGGGTTCGAGGTGACCGAGATCGCGGCGCCTCAGGTGCCGGTGGCGGGAGGGGAGCCGGGAGGCGGGATCCCCGTGGCGCCTCTGGGGACCCAGGCGTACAACCCGGCGTTCGATGTGACTCCGCCCGAGCTGGTGACGGCGATCGTCACCGAGGAGGGAGCCGCGTCGCCCGTGACGGCCGAGGCACTGGCCGAGCTGTGCGCCAGGTCACGGCAGGTGACGCCGACTTTGTGAGGAAGAGGTTGGCGTCATCAGTCGGGCAGAGCGGGGCGAACCCCCTTATTTGTCACTCGCTGTGATCTGAGCCAGGGCAGACAGTGGCGACGGCGTACGACTAAGGTCACTGGCCGGTGACCTATCTCACCTGAGCCTTCGCCACTGTTATGAGAATGGGATGATGTCGTTTATGAAGGGACGAGTCCTTGTCGTCGACGACGACACCGCACTGGCCGAGATGCTCGGCATCGTGCTGCGTGGTGAAGGTTTTGAGCCGTCTTTCGTAGCCGACGGCGACAAGGCGCTGGCCGCATTCCGTGAGACCAAACCTGACCTGGTGCTGCTCGACCTGATGCTGCCCGGGCGGGACGGCATCGAGGTGTGCCGTCTGATCAGGGCGGAGTCGGGCGTGCCGATCGTGATGCTGACGGCGAAGAGCGACACCGTCGATGTCGTCGTGGGCCTGGAGTCCGGCGCCGACGACTACATCGTGAAGCCGTTCAAGCCGAAGGAGCTCGTCGCCCGGATCCGGGCGAGGCTGCGGAGGTCCGAGGAGCCGGCGCCCGAGCAGCTCGCCATCGGTGACCTGGTCATCGACGTGGCCGGGCACTCCGTGAAGCGGGACGGGCAGTCGATCGCGCTGACGCCGCTGGAGTTCGACCTGCTGGTCGCGCTGGCCCGCAAGCCGTGGCAGGTGTTCACGCGTGAGGTGCTCCTCGAGCAGGTATGGGGCTACCGGCACGCCGCCGACACGCGTCTGGTCAATGTGCATGTGCAGCGGCTGCGTTCCAAGGTCGAGAAGGACCCGGAGCGGCCGGAAATCGTCGTGACCGTACGTGGCGTCGGCTACAAGGCAGGGCCGAGCTGACATGTCCGGGGACAGTGCCGCTTCGGCCCCCGGTCGGACCGGGGCCCGCCCGGAGCGGCCTGTCGGCCGGAAGAAGGCGGGCTCCCGCTGGGGACGGTTTCTCGAAGGCGGGCTGCTGCAAGGCGGAGTACAGGGCAGTCCGGTCCTCCGGCTCCTGCTGCGCTGGGTGCGTCGGCCGCTGCTGCCCGTCATGCGGCTGTGGCGGCGCAACATCCAGCTCAAGGTCGTCGCCACGACCCTGCTGATGTCGCTCGGCGTCGTCCTGCTGCTGGGCTTCGTCGTCATCGGGCAGGTGCGCAACGGCCTGCTGGACGCCAAGGTGAAGGCCTCCCAGAGCCAGGCCACCGGCGGGTTCGCCGCGGCCAAGAAGAGCGCCGACGAAGCCGCGGCCGGTGCCGCCGACGAGGGCGCGACGGTCGACGGGCGTTCCGAGCAGAACGTCATCCAGTGGATGAGCGACCTCGTCTCCTCGCTCTCCAGCGGCGGCCAGGGCGCCTTCGACGTGGTGACCCTTCCGGCCTCCGCGGCAGGGGACAGCGGTGGACGCGGGCCGCGAGCCTCCGGCGGCGTGGACCCGACGGCCAGCGTGCCCGAGGACCTGCGCGAGCGGATCGACAGCAACATGGGGGCGTTCCAGAGCTACACCCGCATCGTCTACAACCGCACCGCCGACAAGGAGCCCCAGCCGGCCCTGGTCATCGGCAAGCAGGTCAACGACCCCAACAGCGACCCGTACCAGCTCTACTACTTCTTCCCGCTCACCCAGGAGGAGAAGTCGCTGAGCCTGGTCAAGGGGACGCTGGCCACCGCCGGGCTCTTCGTCGTCGTACTCCTCGGAGCCATCGCCTGGCTCGTCGTGCGCCAGGTCGTCACGCCGGTGCGGATGGCGGCCGGTATCGCCGAACGGCTGTCCGCCGGGCGGCTGCAGGAGCGGATGAAGGTCACCGGCGAGGACGACATCGCGCGGCTCGGCGAGGCCTTCAACAAGATGGCGCAAAACCTTCAGCTGAAGATCCAGCAGCTGGAGGACCTCTCGCGGATGCAGCGGCGGTTCGTGTCCGACGTCTCCCATGAGCTGCGGACGCCGCTGACGACCGTACGGATGGCCGCCGATGTCATCCACGAGGCTCGGGAGGACTTCGACCCGGTGACCGCGCGGTCGGCGGAGCTGCTGGCCGACCAGCTGGACCGGTTCGAGTCGCTGCTCGCCGACCTGCTGGAGATCAGCCGTTTCGACGCGGGCGCTGCGGCACTGGAGGCCGAGCCGATCGACCTCAGGGAGGTCGTGCGGCGTGTCGTCAGCGGGGCCGAGCCGCTCGCCGAGCGCAAAGGCACACAGATACGCATCGTCGGCGACCAGCAGCCCATCGTCGCCGAGGCCGACGCCCGCCGCGTCGAACGAGTGCTGCGCAACCTCGTCGTCAACGCCGTCGAACACGGCGAGGGCAGGGACGTCGTCGTCAAGCTCGCCTCGGCGGGCGGGGCGGTCGCGGTCGCGGTGCGCGACTACGGCGTCGGGCTCAAGCCCGGCGAGGCGACCCGCGTCTTCAGCCGCTTCTGGCGGGCCGACCCGGCACGCGCGCGTACGACGGGCGGTACGGGGCTGGGGCTGTCGATCGCGCTGGAGGACGCGCGGCTGCACGGCGGCTGGCTCCAGGCGTGGGGCGAGCCCGGCGGAGGTTCGCAGTTCCGGCTGACCCTGCCGCGGACCGCGGACGAGCCGCTGCGAGGCTCGCCGATACCCCTGGAACCCAAGGACTCGCGGCGTAATCGCGGCCTCGATGACGCAGGACTGCCCAGCGGCGACGGTGAGAAGGCGGCTACGGTGCCGGTCCAGCCCAACGGGGACCAGGCGCCCCCGATGCCGTCCAGGGACCCCATCGTCACGCGGATGGGCGGGGCGGCCCCCAAAGCCGACCCGACGGCGCTGCCCGGCAACGGCGCACGCGTGGTGCCCCGGCCCGCTTCGGGCGCACGGCGGCAGGAGGAGACGCCCGGTGCGCAAGAGCCGGCGAGCGAGGAAGCCGGACAGGACGGGGAGTCGAGCAAGCATGGGGAGGCATCTCGTGGCCGCTGACCGCGAGAGGGGCGCCACCCGGCGCGGGGCGGGGCGCGCGGTGGCGTACGCCGCCTGTGGCGCCGTACTGCTGTCGGGGTGCGCCTCGATGCCCGACAGCGGCGATCTGCGGGGCGTCGAGTCCACGCCGCGACAGGAAACGCAGGTGCGGGTCTTCGCCATGCCACCGCACGAGGACGCCTCGTCCTCGGAGATCGTGTCGGGCTTCCTGGAGGCACTGACCAGCGACGATCCGGACTACGAGATCGCGCGCAAGTACCTGACCGAGGAAGCGTCGGAGAAGTGGCAGCCCCAGCTGTCCACGACGGTGCTCGCCGACGGACCGGGCGCCGATGCCGAGCGCGTGGGGGGCCGGGAGGAGACCGACAGCCTCTCCTACACGCTGACCGGCACCAAGGTCGCCCTGGTCGACGCGCAGCAGTCGTACGCGCCCGCCGACGGGGACTACAGCGAGCCGATGCACCTCACCCGGGACAAGAAGACCAAGCAGTGGCGCATCGACATCCCGCCGCGCGGCGTCGTCATGGGCAAGTCGGACTTCCAGCGCAACTACATGTCCGTCGACAAGTACTACTTCGCCTCGAACACCACCCTCGGGACCTCACCGCACACGGCGGCCGTCGCCGATCCCGTCTACGTCCGCAGGAACGTGGACCCCATGACGCAGATGGTCCGCTCCCTGCTCACAGGGCCCACCAGCTGGCTCAACCCGGTGGTCAGGTCGAGCTTCCCCACCGGCACGGCACTGAGGAAGGGCGTCACCGCGCTGACGCCCGACGATCAGAACAGGCTGACCGTGCAGCTGAACGACAAGGCGGCCCGGGTCGGGCTGACCCAGTGCAAGGAGATGGCGGCCCAGCTCCTGTTCACCCTGCAGAACCTCACCCCGACCGTGGACGAGGTCGACCTGCGGTCCGCCGGCAGGCAGCTGTGCTCGCTCACCGAGCAGGATGCGGAGGCCGTCGCCGCGCGCGGGTCGGTGGAGCGCGCCGACTACCTGTACTTCCTCAACGCCGAACACCGGCTCGTACGGCTGCCCGCCGCCACCAGCGACACGGAGCCCGACCCTGTGCCGGGCGCCCTGGGCGACGGCGATGTGCAGCTGAAGTCCGTGGCGGTGTCGCGCGACGAGGATATGGCGGCCGGGGTCGGCCTCGACGGCAAGAACCTGTACGTCGGCGCGCTGGTGTCGGGTGGTCCGCTCGGGGAGCCGGAGCTGAGCAGCGCGGGCCCCTCGGCGGAGGAGCGGCTCTCGGCGCCCAGCTGGGACGCCCAGGGCGACCTGTGGGTGGCCGACCGCGATCCGGACAACCCCCGGCTGCTCCTGCTGGAGGAAGGCGTCGGCAAGCCCCTGGTGGTGAAGACGCCGCCGGGCCTCGAGGGGCGCATCGAATCGGTCAAGGTGGCCGCCGACGGTGTGCGCATCGCGCTCGTGGTGAAGCAGGGCGAGAAGTCGTCGCTGCTCATCGGGCGGATCGAACGGAGCCAGGACGACAAGGCGGACGAGTCCTCGACCGTCTCGGTGCACGAACTGCGCTCCGCGACGCCCGAGTTGGAGGAAGTCTCGGCCATGTCGTGGGCCGGTGACAGCCGGCTCGTCGTGGTCGGGCGCGAGAAGGGCGGTGTGCAGACCATGCGCTACGTGCAGGTCGACGGCTCCACACCGGAGGGGCCGGCGCCCGCGGCCCTCAGCGGCGTGAAGGAGATCACCGCGTCCGAGGACGCACGGCTGCCGCTGGTCGGTTACTCGGAGGACGGGATCGTGCGGCTGCCGTCGGGGGCGCAGTGGCAGAAGGTCGTGACGGACGGGGCGGCTCCGGTCTATCCGGGGTGAGGCTTTGCCCGGACCGTCGTGGGATGCGGGACGGGGAGTGTGGTGGCCGCTTCCGGCCGGGGTGAGTCTCCGGCTGGGGGCGGCCGCTTCGTTTTTTGGTGTGTGGGTGGCGCCGCGGTGAGCAGGTGGTGCCGTGGTGCGTGGGTGGGAGCGCGACTCGGTTCCAGGGCGGCAGAGGGGCAGGCCGCAACGGGCGCAGGTTATCCACAGGCAGTTATCCACAGGGGTGGTCGGCCGGGGCGGGCGTTGGCACAGTGGTGGCCATGCGGGGGTGGTGGCAGGACTTGACCGACCTGGTGCTCCCGGCCGAGTGCGGAGGCTGTGGACGGCCTCGCACGGTGCTCTGCCCGGAGTGCCGTGCCGTCCTGAACGGGGCCGTACCGAGCCGGGTGCGACCGGTGCCGGAGCCGCCCGGGCTGCCGGTCGTGCACGCGGCGGCCCGGTACGCGGACGAGACGCGGGCAGCGCTGCTCGCCCACAAGGAACGCGGCGCGCTGGCGCTCACGGCACCGCTCGGGGCGGCGCTGGCGGGGGCTGT
Source organism: Streptomyces sp. NPDC111606 (assembly GCF_055656945.1). Lineage (NCBI taxonomy): Bacteria > Bacillati > Actinomycetota > Actinomycetes > Kitasatosporales > Streptomycetaceae > Streptomyces > Streptomyces sp. NPDC111606. The sequence goes on along the minus strand of NZ_JBVKBY010000001.1, from coordinate 1,747,705 downwards.
GCGGGCTGGGCTTCGGGAGGCCTGTGCGTCTCGGGACAGCGGGGCGTCGGGGCGGGATGTGCGGCTCCGGGGCTCGCAGGTGCGCGGCGACGGGGTGCGGCGGTTGGAGGGCGCCGAGGCGGCTGTGCTGCTCGTCCCAGTTCCGTCCGCGCGTGGGTCGGTGCGGGCGCGAGGACATGATCCGGCGCGGCGGATCGCGCTCGCGGCGGCGGGTGAGCTGCGGCGGGCCGGGACGCCGGCACGCGTACTTGCTGTGCTGCGGCAAGCGCGCGGGGTGGCCGATCAGTCGGGGCTCAACTCGCGGCAGCGGGCGGACAATCTCGCCGGCGCGCTGGTGGTGGCGTCGGGGTGTGGTCGGCTGCTTGCCGGGGGTGGTCCCGTCGTGCTCGTCGACGACCTGATGACGACGGGTGCGTCGCTGGCGGAGGCGGCGAGGGCTGTGCGGGTGGTGTTGGCGGCGGCGGAGGGGGTGGGCTCCGGTGGTCGGGGGAGGGTGGGCCCCAGCCGTCGTACAGCGGAGCCCGGCGCCCGCGTTGGCCGGACAACAGCCGTGTACCGGCCGGGAACTCGGGAAAGCACATGGGAACGGAGAGCCGGATCGACTGAGGGCAGTGTGCGGCAGTTGCGTGAGAGGCCGGGAATCATGGGCCCAGGACTGACCTCTGACCTGATCTGCGCGGCTGTGGTCGCGGCGTCGCCGGATTCCTTCGAAATAAACCGGAACTGACTGAGAACTTGCATCGTTGCAGGTAACGAGAGAGTCAATTCACCTGAACGGAGGTACGCCGCAGTAGAGGGTGACGACATCCGTCCGGGCGAGATATGTTCGGTTGTGAGGGAAAGGCGCAGGCCATCCCCGTCATATCCGAATGCCGTGCCGTGGGTTTTGCGCAATCACCCGCGGCCATGGGGTGGAGATCTTGCCCATGGGGGAGGAGGAGGTGGAAGTCACCAAGTCCGAGGTTCCGGGGTTCCCCGGAGCCTGGTGCAAAAGGGAGATGCTCCGCCGATGGAGCGGGGCGATCCGGGAACGGAGTTCTGCGTGGACATCGTCGTCAAGGGCCGCAAGACCGAGGTGCCCGAGCGGTTCCGCAAGCACGTGGCCGAGAAGCTGAAGCTGGAGAAGATCCAGAGGCTCGATGCCAAGGTGATCAGCCTCGACGTCGAGGTGTCCAAGGAGCCCAACCCGCGACAGGCCGACCGCTGTGACCGAGTGGAGATCACGCTCCGCTCCCGCGGTCCGGTGATCCGGGCGGAGGCAGCGGCCAGCGATCCGTACGCGGCGCTCGACCTCGCGGCGGAAAAGCTGGATGCCCGGCTGCGCAAGCAGCACGACAAGCGTTTCTCGCGCCGAGGCGCACGCCGACTCACGGCGGCCGAGGTCCCCGACCACGTACCGGGCGCGGCGACGCTCAACGGCAATGGCCGCACGTTCCAGGAAGAAGAGCCGGACGGAATTCCCACCAAGAAGATCGGCTCGCTGGAAGTAAAGGGCGAAGGCCCCCTCGTTGTACGCGAGAAGACGCACGTCGCCTCCCCGATGACCCTCGACCAGGCCCTCTACGAGATGGAGCTGGTCGGGCACGACTTCTACCTGTTCGTCGACTCGGAGACGAAGGAACCAAGCGTCGTCTACCGGCGTCACGCCTACGACTACGGCGTCATTCACCTCAGCACGGACCCGATGGTCACCCAGGCGCAGGCCCCCGCGGCAGGCGGCACGCTGGGCGGCTGACCCACCCGGCTGACAGCTGAGCCGGTGCCCCTGGAGCGCGGCGTGCGCCCCCAGGGGCATCGGTGTGCGACCTCTTCGCGCCCCGCTCGTCACCGTAGTGTCGGCCAAGCATGGAATCATGGCCGCACCGGCCCAACCGTTGGGCCGCTGCCTTGGGTTGGCGATGGCAGACGACCAGCCACAGCCTTCAGGGGGAGGAACGATGGCGGACAGCTTCGGACCGATGCGGGATGAGGATGCCGACAGCGATGTCGTCGGCATGGGCCCGGACGCGGGCTCTCCACGCAAGGAGCCGATCAGAGTCCTCGTCGTCGACGACCACGCCCTGTTCCGCCGTGGACTGGAGATCGTGCTCGCGGCCGAGGAGGACATCCAGGTCGTCGGGGAGGCGGGCGACGGCGCGGAAGCCGTGGACAAGGCCGCTGACCTGCTGCCGGACATTGTCCTGATGGACGTGCGGATGCCCAAGCGGGGCGGGATCGAGGCCTGCACCTCCATCAAGGAGGTCGCCCCCAGCGCGAAGATCATCATGCTGACGATCAGCGACGAGGAGGCCGACCTCTACGACGCGATCAAGGCGGGCGCGACCGGTTATCTCCTGAAGGAGATCTCCACCGACGAGGTGGCCACGGCCATTCGCGCCGTGGCCGACGGGCAGTCGCAGATCAGCCCGTCCATGGCGTCGAAGCTGCTCACCGAGTTCAAGTCGATGATCCAGCGCACGGACGAGCGCCGGCTCGTGCCCGCGCCGCGGCTGACGGACCGTGAGCTGGAGGTCCTCAAGCTCGTGGCCACGGGGATGAACAACCGCGACATCGCCAAGGAGTTGTTCATCTCCGAGAACACCGTGAAGAACCACGTGCGCAACATCCTGGAGAAGCTGCAGCTGCACTCCAGGATGGAGGCCGTGGTGTACGCGATGCGGGAAAAGATCCTCGAGATCCGCTGAGGCCCGATGACCGGCCTCAGGGTCACGCCAGCAAGCGAGTGAGCTCCGTGGCGAGCGGCTCGCGCAGGTCGGGTGCGTCGACCCGTTCCACGCGTACGTCCGTGCAGTCCACCCAGCTCGCTGCCTCCACCAGCGCCTGGGCCACCGCCGGGACCGCCTTCGGGCCGTCCAGGGTGACCTGCTTGGCGACCAGGGTGCTGCCCTCGCGGGCCGGGTCCACGCGGCCGACCAGACGGCCACCGGCCAGGACCGGCATCGCGAAGTAGCCGTAGACCCGCTTCTGCTTGGGGACGTACGCCTCCAGGCGGTGGGTGAAGCCGAAGATCCGCTCCGTGCGTGCCCGCTCCCAGATCAGGGAGTCGAACGGGGACAGCAGCGTCGTACGGTGGCGGCCGCGCGGAGGGGTTTCCAGGGCCACCGGGTCGGCCCAGGCCGGCTTGCCCCAGCCCTCGACGGTGACCGGCACCAGGCCCGAATCGGCGATCACCGCGTCGACCTGTTCGCCCTTGAGCCGGTGGTAGTCGGCGATGTCCGCGCGTGTGCCGACGCCGAGGGACTGGCCCGCCAGGCGGACCAGGCGGCGCAGGCACTCGGCGTCGTCCAGATCGTCGTGCAGCAGTGCCTCGGGGATGGCGCGTTCCGCCAGGTCGTAGACGCGCTTCCAGCCGCGCCGCTCGACGCAGACCACCTCGCCGTACATCAGGGCGCGTTCGACGGCGACTTTGGCGCCCGACCAGTCCCACCACTCGCTGGTCCGCTTCGCGCCGCCCAGCTCGGTCGCGGTCACGGGGCCCTCGGCGCGGAGCTGCTTGATCACCTGGTCGTAGGCGCCGTCGGGGAGGTCGTGGTTCCAGTGGGGCCGGTTGCGGTAGGCGCGGCGGCGGAAGGCGAAGTGCGGCCACTCCTCCACGGGGAGGATGCAGGCGGCGTGGGACCAGTACTCGAAGGCGTGGGGCTGCGCCGACGGCTCGCCCGCGGCCGCAGTGGTCCAGTAGGCCTGCTCGACCGTCTTGCGGCCCACTGCGCCCAGGCGGGCGTACGGGATGAGCTCGTGGGAGCGTGCCAGGACCGAGATGGTGTCGAGCTGAACCGCGCCGAGGTGACGCAGTATGCCGCGGACGCCTGACCTGCGGTCGGGGGTGCCGAGGAAACCCTGCGCGCGGAGGGCGATCCGGCGGGCCTCGTCGGCCGAGAGGTCGGTGGTGGGGCGCAGGGTCGTCATGGTCGGCACGATAGGCGGTGGCACTGACAGTGCGGGGTGAGCTGGGGATTTGTCCGTGGTGGGCCTGCTCGCGGGTGCCGGGGGGGCGCAGTTATGCGGGCTGGTTCCTCGCCGGCAGGTACGGGGCCGTGGACGGCAGGCTCAGGTCCGACGGGAGCAGGGAACCCACCCAGCAGTCCCGGCGTACGCCCTGGTTGACCATGGCGGAGCGGAGGGTGCCCTCGACGGTGAAGCCGGCGCGTTCCGCCACCGCGCGGGAGGGCCTGTTGCCGACCTCCGCGCGCCATTCGACCCGGTCGAGCGACAGGTCGACGAAGGCCCAACGGGACGCGGCGAGTACCGCTTCGGTGACGTAGCCGTTGCCGCGGTGCTCCTTCGTGCCCCAGAAACCGATTTCGGCCTCGCTCATGGACCGCATAGTGAGGCCGAGCATGCCCACCAGGTCCTCCCCTTCGGGGAGGAAGAGCCCCCAGGTGAGCATCGAACCGTTCGCCCAGCCTTCGGGGACCAGTTGTTCCGCGAAGCTCTGGGCGTGCTCGTAGAGGTAGGGCGAGGGGATCGTGGTCCAGCGCTGGATGTCGGGGTCCTGTACGGCCTCGTACACCGTGTCCGTGTCCTTCGGGCCGACCGTGCGCATGAGGAGACGGCTGGTGGCGAGCGTGACGGGTTCCATCGGCCGATTCTGCTCGGGGGCCGTCGCCGGCGCCATCCTTATATGCGGTGTGTGAGCGAGCGAACGCATTTCGCGCAATTCGTCGGCGGAACGCGGCACCATCCGCAGCCCCCGGCCGTTGTCCCTTTGACGGAGATTTGAAGCAGCGGACGTTCGACGTCCACGGCAGGCTCCCGGCGTGGCGGGGTCCTCGCATACGATGGCCGTTGCTCAGTCAAGTCAAATGGAAACCGACCGTCCCAGGCCCGACCGGCAAGGAGACCAACCCCCGTGTCCGTCCTCTCGAAGATCATGCGTGCAGGCGAAGGCAAGATCCTGCGCAAGCTGCACCGCATCGCGGACCAGGTCAACTCCATCGAAGAGGACTTCGTCGACCTCTCCGACGCCGAGCTGCGGGCCCTCACCGATGAGTACAAGCAGCGCTACGCAGACGGTGAGAGCCTGGACGACCTGATGCCCGAGGCCTTCGCGACCGTTCGCGAGGCCGCCAAGCGCGCTCTCGGCCAGCGTCACTACGACGTCCAGATCATGGGCGGCGCGGCCCTCCACCTGGGCTACGTGGCCGAGATGAAGACCGGTGAGGGCAAGACGCTCGTCGGCACGCTGCCCGCTTATCTGAACGCGCTGTCCGGCCAGGGCGTCCACCTGATCACGGTGAACGACTATCTGGCCGAGCGCGACTCGGAGATGATGGGCCGCGTCCACAAGTTCCTGGGTCTGAATGTCGGCTGCATCCTCGCCAACATGACGCCGGCCCAGCGCCGCGAGCAGTACGCGTGCGACATCACGTACGGCACGAACAACGAGTTCGGCTTCGACTACCTGCGCGACAACATGGCGTGGTCCAAGGACGAACTCGTCCAGCGCGGCCACAACTTCGCCATCGTCGACGAGGTCGACTCCATCCTCGTCGACGAGGCCCGTACGCCGCTGATCATCTCCGGCCCGGCCGACCAGGCCACCAAGTGGTACGGCGACTTCGCCAAGCTGGTCACGCGCCTGAAGAAGGGCGAGGCGGGCAACCCGCTCAAGGGCCTGGAGGAGACCGGCGACTACGACGTCGACGAGAAGAAGCGCACGGTCGCCATTCACGAGGCCGGTGTCTCCAAGGTCGAGGACTGGCTGGGCATCGACAACCTCTACGAGTCGGTGAACACGCCGCTGGTGGGCTACCTGAACAACGCCATCAAGGCCAAGGAGCTCTTCAAGAAGGACAAGGACTACGTCGTCATCGACGGCGAGGTCATGATCGTCGACGAGCACACCGGCCGTATCCTCGCCGGCCGCCGCTACAACGAGGGCATGCACCAGGCGATCGAGGCGAAGGAAGGGGTGGACATCAAGGACGAGAACCAGACGCTCGCCACGATCACCCTGCAGAACTTCTTCCGCCTCTACAAGCGCCACGACCACGACGAAAAGGAACAGCCCGGTCTGTGCGGCATGACCGGTACGGCGATGACCGAGGCCGCCGAGTTCCACCAGATCTACAAGCTCGGCGTCGTCCCGATCCCGACCAACCGGCCGATGGTCCGCCAGGACCAGTCGGACCTGATCTACCGCACCGAGGTCGCCAAGTTCGAGGCGGTCGTCGACGACATCGTCGAGAAGCACGAGAAGGGCCAGCCGATCCTCGTCGGTACGACGTCGGTCGAGAAGTCCGAGTACCTGTCGCAGCAGCTGTCCAAGCGCGGCGTCCAGCACGAGGTGCTGAACGCCAAGCAGCACGACCGTGAGGCGATCATCGTCGCCCAGGCCGGCCGCAAGGGCGCCGTCACCGTCGCCACCAACATGGCCGGCCGTGGTACGGATATCAAGCTCGGCGGCAACCCCGAGGACCTCGCCGAGGCGGAGCTGCGTCAGCGCGGCCTCGACCCCGAGGAGCACATCGAGGAGTGGGCCGCGGCCCTGCCCGCCGCCCTGGAGAAGGCCGAGCAGGCGGTCAAGGCGGAGTTCGAGGAGGTCAAGGACCTCGGCGGTCTCTACGTCCTGGGCACCGAGCGGCACGAGTCGCGCCGTATCGACAACCAGCTGCGCGGTCGTTCCGGCCGTCAGGGCGACCCGGGCGAGTCCCGCTTCTACCTCTCCCTCGGTGACGACCTGATGCGCCTGTTCAAGGCCCAGATGGTCGAGCGCGTGATGTCGATGGCGAATGTCCCGGACGACGTGCCGATCGAGAACAAGATGGTCACGCGCGCGATCGCGTCCGCCCAGTCGCAGGTCGAGCAGCAGAACTTCGAGACCCGTAAGAACGTCCTGAAGTACGACGAGGTCCTCAACCGCCAGCGTGAGGTCATCTACGGCGAGCGCCGCCGTGTCCTGGAGGGCGAGGACCTGCACGAGCAGGTGCAGCACTTCATGGACGACACGATCGACGCGTACGTCGGCGCGGAGACCGCCGAGGGCTTCGCCGAGGAGTGGGACCTGGACCGGCTGTGGGGCGCCTTCAAGCAGCTCTACCCGGTGAAGGTGACCGTCGACGAACTGGAGGAGGCGGCCGGTGACCGTGCCGGGCTGACCGCCGAGTTCATCTCCGAGTCCATCAAGGACGACGTCCACGAGCAGTACGCGGCGCGTGAGGCGCAGCTCGGCTCCGAGATCATGCGTGAGCTGGAGCGCCGGGTCGTGCTGTCGGTCCTGGACCGCAAGTGGCGCGAGCACCTCTACGAGATGGATTACCTCCAGGAGGGCATCGGCCTGCGCGCGATGGCGCAGAAGGACCCGCTGGTCGAGTACCAGCGTGAGGGCTTCGACATGTTCACCGCGATGATGGAGGGCATCAAGGAGGAGTCCGTCGGCTACCTGTTCAACCTGGAGGTCCAGGTCGAGCAGCAGGTCGAGGAGGTCCCGGTCGAGGACGCCAAGCCGGTGGCCGACCTGGAGAAGAAGGACGCGGTGCCGGCGCAGGCGGGCTCGCGTCCCGAGATCCGCGCCAAGGGCCTCGAGGCTCCGCGCCGCCCGGACCGGCTGCACTACACCGCCCCCAAGGTGGACGGCGAGGGCGACATCGTCGAGGGCGACTTCGACAACGGCGACGAGCCGGTGCGCTCGGAGGCCGACGGCCTCACCCGCGCGGAGCGGCGCAAGCAGGCACGTGGTGGGCGGCGCCGCAAGAAGTGACGTGACGGTGGCTGTGACGCCGTAGCAGCCAGGAAGGGCCGGGTTCCTCGGGGAATCCGGCCCTTCGGCTTGCCCGGCCCGCCGGCGGCCGTTGCGGGGGCGGTGGCGGTCAGTCGTCGTCCGGGCGCGGCCTGCGTGGGCCGCCCAGTTCCACTGCCGTGCAGCGCCAGCGGAGGTCGCCGCCTTGTTCCAGGCGGAATGCCATGGCGCGCAGCTGGTCTCCGGCGCCGATGCGGGCGAAGGCCTCGATGGCGCCCGGACGGGGTTCGAAGTAGCCGATGTCGCGGACGACGGGGCGGGTGCCGCGGGTGCGCAGGAGGCCGCGTTCCGCGAGCCAGGCGAGTTCGTCGTAGGCGCGGCCGGCGGTGTGGCGGAGCATCCAGTGGACGGGGCGCTGGCCGCTCAGCACGAGGAGCAGTCGGTCGGCGAAGACGTCGGTGGGGCGGGGTTGCGGGACGGCGGGCCGGTCGAGGGGGCTGGTTTCGGCCGCCGGGAGGTGCCAGGCGCGCGGCGTAAGGGCGGGGACAGTCGCTGGGCGGGTGTCCGTGGGCCTGGTGCGCGGGAGGTTTGCCGTGGAGCCTGAGGAGCCCGGTGGGCGGCCTCCTGGGGATGCCGTACGGGCCGTGCCGCCGCTCGGCGTGCGGGGCGGGCTGCCGGCGGGGCGGCGGGTGTCGCGGCGGGTCGGCGGGCGGGTGCCGGGGCGGTGCTGCGCCCTGGTCATGACCTTGTTCATGGAGTCCCCGTTCGGTGAACCCGGTTTGATACCGGTCGGTAACTTCGTGGTTGGTGATCTTGTACGGGGCCGCGGGTGTCGGCGGCAAGGAAGCGGGGACTCGGGCCGGGCGGCCGGAAGCTTCACTTATCCGGGTGATCGAGGGCGGCGGAAGCCCGCATCGGCAAGGGCGCACCGGGTGAGTTCGTGGACCGGGGTGGACGCCGGGCGGGGTGGTGGGCGGGGCTCGAAAGGGGACGCCGCAGGTATCGCCCGCACGTATCCTGAAGGCCCTCCGGAGGTGCGGGGATCGCCCCTCTCCGGGCCCTTGCAGAGCCATACGAGCTCCGAGTACGAAGAAAGCGGTCAGCCATGCGCGTCTACGTCCCCTTGACCCTCCCCGGTCTCGCCGAGGCGCACAAGGCGGGCGAGCTGGAGGCCGAGTCGCTCGTCGCGTACGCCGTCACGCCCGCGCTGCGCGAGTGGTACCTCTCCGACGACATCGAGGAGCTGGAGTACGCCGCGCTCAACCGGTCCGCGCTGGCCTCGCTGAGGCTGCTGGCCACGGACGCCGGAGCGGCGCGGCGCCGGGTCGTGGTCGCCGTCGACGTGCCCGACGGGGCGGCCGTCGCCGACCCGGACCGGGGGCTGGACCCGGCGGCGCTGGGCGAGGTGCGGATCGCCGGGGGCGTGGCGCTGGCCAGGGCGGCAGCCGTGCACGTCGACTCGGACGACGCGGAGACGGACGTGGCGGCGGCAGCGCAGGCGCTGGCGGCGGCGGACGGCGGGGACGACGACGCGCAGTTCGTCGTGGACGGGGCCGAGGACCATGAGCTGCTGTGGTTCGCCACCCAGGAGATCCCGAACCTGGTGGGCCTGGTCGACTGACCCGGCGCTGCCCTCGTTGACCTGCTGTTTGACCCGCCGTTCTCTTGATTGTCAGTGAGGGCGGGTACGGTTTTTGGCATGGGGAAGCTAGTAGGGGCGCACATCGTCTGGGACTGGAACGGGACCCTGTTCCACGACAATGACGCGATCATCGGGGCGACGAACGCGGCGTTCGGCGAGCTGGGGCTCGACCCGATCACGATGGAGCAGTACCGGGCGCTGTACTGCGTGCCGGTGCCGAAGTTCTACGAGCGGCTGCTCGGCCGGCTGCCGACCGACGCCGAGTGGGAGGTCATGGACGAGACCTTCCACCGGTACTACGCCGAGCACCGGGTGACCTGCGGGCTCACCACGGGTGTGGCGGAGCTGCTCGTGGAGTGGGGGTCGGCGGGGCGCAGCCAGTCGATCCTGAGCATGTACGTGCATGACGAACTCATCCCTTTGGTGCGGGGGTTCGGGATCGAGGAGCACTTCATACGCGTCGACGGGCGGACCGGGCCGTCCGGGGGCAGCAAGGCCGAGCACATGGTGCGGCACATCAAGGCGCTCGCGAGCGTGGATCCCGCTCGCACGGTCGTGATCGGCGACGCGGCGGACGACGCGGTGGCGGCACTCCATGTGGGGGCTCAGGCGGTGCTCTACACCGGGGGGTCGCACAGCCGGGCGAGCCTCGAAGGGGTCGGGGTGCCGGTCGTGGACACGCTGGTCGAGGCGGTCGCGGAGGCGGAGCGGCTGGCCGCGTGAGCGTCGGCGCCCCTCAGGGGCGCGGCGCCCCGGTGGAACGCCGCGCCGGTGCTCGCCGGGGCCTGCATGCGGACCCGGGCGTGGGCGTGGGTCAGGTCACCGGTGCCTTCGCTCGCAGCACCGTCAGGAACTCGCGCATCCAGCTGGAGTGGTCCGGCCAGGCGCGGGAGGAGACCAGGGTGCCGTCGACCACCGCCTCCGCGTCCTGGAAGGTGGCGCCGGCCGCCTGCATGTCCAGTTCCAGGGCGGGGTAAGCCGTGACGCGGCGGCCGCGAAGGCTGTCGATCGCGGCGGTGAGCAGCGGGCCGTGGCAGATCTGGGCGACCGGCTTGTCGGCGTCGAAGAACGACTTCAGGATCTTGCGGAGCTCGGGGTCGTTGCGGAGGTACTCGGGGGCCCGGCCGCCGGGGATGACGACGGCGGCGTAGTCGCCGGGGTCGACCTCGGAGAAGGCGAGGTCGGCGGGCCAGGTGTAGCCGGGTTTCTCGGTGTAGGTGTCGAAGCCGGGTTCGAAGTCGTGGACGACGAACTGGAGCTTCTTGCGGGTGGGGGCGGCGATGTGGACGTCGTAGCCCTCTTCGCGGAGGCGCTGGTAGGGGTAGAGGACTTCCAGTGACTCTGCGGCGTCGCCGGTGACGATGAGGATTTTCGCTGTCATGTCGGGTGCGCTCCTCTTTTTGGCCGGGGGCTGCGTCTTTGCCGGGCCTTGGGGCAACGTGCCTCGGGGCGGGGCGCTTGCCAAGGGGGCGTGCGCGGCCCGGCGGCGCGAGGTGCCGCCGGGCCGTGACGGGCCGCCCCGGTGGCGCGAATGCCTGCGCGCCCGGTGGGTCGCGGACAGGCACGGCGCAGTAGGCGCCATGGTCAGCGGCTGTTTTCGGACACCGGTCGTCTCCGGATGGCCTGCTTCCGTTCGTGGAACCCGGCCCCGGTCGTCGTCACAGTCCCTCACCCCAGGCTCCCCCTGTGCACCCGACCCCGCCAGTTACGCCCTCGCCGCCCCGTTTGCCCCTGTGCAGAACGTCAAAGTTCCACCCCTGGTTTTGTACACATACGGCTCATGACGGCCCCCCTGTAAGGAGCGATAGCCTTAGTGGCGTGATCAGCGCGATAGCTCGCGGGGGCAGTGTTGCCCCTGCCCTGCGCCCGGCGAGCACGGACTACATCCGTGACCGGGCGGCGGTCGCTGGTCTTCGCGGGCGGGAGGGGGGCGTAAGGGCTCCCGGGACGTCATGCACACCCCGGGCCCGGACGTCGCAGAGAGCAGCGTCACACCCCTTGGGCAGCTCAAGATTGGCTCATATAACCCCGCTCATCTCACCTCGCGGCATAGCGTCGAAGCAGACCGGACACCCCGCGTCGCGGCGTTACACCGGAGGGGAAGAGACCGTACTTCCTTCTACGTCACGCAACGGCGCGCGACAGGAGCCAGAGGACAATGCAGACCAAGCTGGACGAAGCCAAGGCCGAGCTGCTCGAGAGGGCCGCTCGGGTAGCTGAGAACAGCCCGGTCGGGGGGCACCTACCGACTGGGACGACGGACGAGAGCAGCCCCGGCACCCCGGACCACGACACCGTGCTCACGTTCCTCCAGCGCTACTACCTGCACACCGCCCCGGAGGACCTCACCGACCGCGACCCGGTCGACATCTTCGGAGCCGCCTACTCGCACTACCGGCTGGCCGAGAACCGCCCCCAGGGCACGGCCAACGTCCGGGTCCACACGCCCACCGTGGAAGAGAACGGGTGGACCTGCAGCCACTCCGTCGTCGAAGTCGTCACCGACGACATGCCCTTCCTGGTCGATTCGGTGACCAACGAGCTCACTCGGCAGGGCCGCGGGATCCACGTGGTCATCCACCCCCAGGTCTTCGTCCGCCGCGACCTCACCGGCAAGCTCATCGAGGTGCTCACCGCGCCGCCCACCGGCGAGGTGCCGCACGACACGCACACCGAGTCCTGGATCCACGTCGAGATCGACCGCGAGACCGACCGCGGCGACCTGAAGCAGATCACCGCCGATCTGCTGCGCGTCCTGTCCGACGTCCGTGAGGCAGTCGAGGACTGGAGCAAGATGCGGGATCTGGCCATGCGCATGGCCGACGAGCTGCCGCAGGAGCCCCACTCCGATCTGCGTGAGCAGGAATTCGAGGAGGCCCGCGAGCTGCTGCGCTGGCTGGCCGACGACCACTTCACCTTCCTCGGCTACCGCGAGTACGAGCTGCGCGAGGACGACTCGCTGGCCGCCGTGCCGGGCACCGGCCTGGGCATCCTGCGCGCCGACCCGCACCACTCCGAGACCGACAGCCACCCCGTCAGCCCCTCCTTCGAGCGGCTGCCCGCCGACGCCCGCGCCAAGGCCCGCGAGCACAAGCTCCTCATCCTCACGAAGGCCAACAGCCGGGCGACCGTGCACCGGCCGTCGTACCTCGATTACGTCGGCGTGAAGAAGTTCGACGAGAACGGCGAGGTCGTCGGTGAGCGCCGCTTCCTGGGCCTGTTCTCCTCCGCCGCCTACACCGAGTCCGTCCGCCGCGTGCCCGTCGTCCGGCGCAAGGTCGACGACGTGCTGCGGGTCGCCGGGTTCTCGCCCAACAGCCACGACGGGCGCGACCTGCTGCAGATCCTGGAGACGTACCCGCGCGACGAGCTCTTCCAGACCCCGGTCCCCGAGCTCCAGCGCATCGCCACCTCCGTCCTGTACCTGCAGGAACGCCGCCGGCTGCGGCTGTACCTGCGGCAGGACGAGTACGGCCGCTACTACTCGGCCCTCGTCTACCTCCCGCGCGACCGCTACACCACCGGCGTACGCCTGCGGATCATCGACATCCTGAAGGAGGAGCTCGGCGGCACCAGCGTCGACTTCACCGCCTGGAACACCGAGTCGATCCTCTCCCGGCTGCACTTCGTCGTGCGGGTTCCGCAGGGCACCGAGCTGCCGGAGCTCAGCGACAGCGACAAGGAGCGCATCGAGGCGCGCCTCGTCGAGGCCGCCCGCTCCTGGGCCGACGGCTTCGCCGACGCGCTCAACGCCGAACTCGGCGAGGAGCACGCCGCCGAGCTGCTGCGCCGCTACTCCAATGCCTTCCCCGAGGGTTACAAGGCCGACCACAGCCCGCGCTCCGCGGTCTCGGACCTCGTCCACATCGAACAGCTCACCGAGGAGAACAACTTCTCGCTGAGCCTGTACGAGCCGGTCGGCGCGTCCCCCGAGGAGCGCCGGTTCAAGATCTACCGCAAGGGCCCGGCCGTCTCCCTGTCCGCCGTCCTGCCCGTCCTCAGCCGGCTCGGCGTCGAGGTCGTGGACGAGCGGCCGTACGAACTGCGCTGCTCCGACCGCAGCGTCGCCTGGATCTACGACTTCGGTCTGCGGCTTCCCAAGTCGGGCGGCAATGCCGGTGACTACCTCGGCGACGACGCGCGTGAGCGGTTCTCGGAGGCCTTCGCCGCCACCTGGACCGGCAAGGCGGAGAACGACGGCTTCAACGCCCTCGTCCTGAGCGCCGGGCTGACCTGGCGGCAGGCGATGGTGCTGCGGGCGTACGCCAAGTACCTGCGGCAGGCGGGCTCCACCTTCTCGCAGGACTACATGGAGGACACCCTCCGCAACAACGTCCACACCACCCGGCTGCTCGTCTCCCTGTTCGAGGCGCGGATGTCGCCGGACCGCCAGCGCGCGGGCCGCGAGATCGTGGACGCGCTGCTCGAAGAGGTCGACGCGGCTCTCGACCAGGTGGCGAGCCTCGACGAGGACCGGATCCTGCGGTCCTTCCTCACCGTCATCAAGGCGACGCTGCGGACGAACTTCTTCCAGGAGGCGGCGGCCGGCAAGCTGCACGACTACGTCTCCATGAAGTTCGACCCGCAGGCCATCCCCGACCTGCCGGCGCCGCGACCGGCGTACGAGATCTGGGTCTACTCGCCGCGCGTCGAGGGCGTGCACCTGCGCTTCGGCAAGGTCGCGCGCGGTGGCCTGCGCTGGTCCGACCGGCGTGAGGACTTCCGCACCGAGATCCTCGGCCTGGTCAAGGCGCAGATGGTGAAGAACACCGTCATCGTGCCGGTCGGCGCCAAGGGCGGCTTCGTCGCCAAGCAGCTGCCCGACCCGAGCGTGGACCGGGACGCGTGGCTGGCGGAGGGGGTCGCGAGCTACAAGACCTTCATCTCGGCGCTGCTCGACATCACCGACAACATGGTCGCCGGCGACGTCGTGCCCCCGGCGGACGTCGTCCGCCACGACGAGGACGACACCTACCTCGTCGTCGCCGCCGACAAGGGCACCGCGACCTTCTCCGACATCGCCAACGGGGTCGCCGAGCAGTACAACTTCTGGCTGGGCGACGCCTTCGCCTCCGGCGGCTCGGCCGGCTACGACCACAAGGGCATGGGCATCACCGCCCGCGGTGCCTGGGAGTCCGTCAAGCGGCACTTCCGTGAGCTGGGCGTGGACACGCAGACCGAGGACTTCACGGTCGTCGGCATCGGCGACATGTCCGGTGACGTGTTCGGCAACGGCATGCTGCTCAGCGAGCACATCCGCCTGGTCGCCGCCTTCGACCACCGGCACATCTTCATCGACCCGAACCCGGACGCGGCCACCTCCTACGCCGAGCGCCGCCGCGTCTTCGAGCTGCCCCGCTCCAGCTGGGAGGACTACAACACCGAGCTGATCTCGGCCGGTGGCGGTGTCTTCCCCCGCAGCGCCAAGGCCATCCCGGTCAACGCGCACATCCGCGAGGCCCTGGGCATCGAGGGCAAGGTCGCCAAGATGACCCCGGCCGACCTGATGAAGGCCATCCTCCAGTCGCCGGTGGACCTGCTGTGGAACGGCGGCATCGGTACGTACGTCAAGGCGTCCACCGAGACGCACGCCGACGTCGGCGACAAGGCCAACGACGCCATCCGCGTCGACGGCGCCGACCTGCGGGTCAAGGTCGTCGGCGAGGGCGGCAACCTCGGGCTGACCCAGCTCGGCCGGATCGAGTTCGCGCGGCACGGCGGCCGGATCAACACCGACGCCATCGACAACAGCGCGGGCGTGGACACCTCCGACCACGAGGTGAACATCAAGATCCTGCTCAACAGCCTGGTCAGCGACGGCGACATGACCGTCAAGCAGCGCAACAAGCTGCTCGCCGAGATGACCGACGAGGTCGGCCGCCTGGTCCTGCGCAACAACTACGCGCAGAACACGGCGATCGCCAACGCCCTCGAGCAGTCCAGCGCCATGCTTCACGCCCAGCAGCGCTTCATGAAGCACCTGGTCAGGGAGGGTCACCTGGACCGGGCGCTGGAGTTCCTGCCCACCGACCGCCAGATCCGCGAACGCCTCGGCACCGGCCACGGCCTCACCGGCCCGGAGACGGCCGTCCTGATGGCGTACACGAAGATCACGGTCGCCGAGGAACTGCTGCACACCACGCTGCCGGACGACCCGTACCTGAGCACGCTGCTGCACGCGTACTTCCCGACCGCACTGCGCGAGCAGTTCCCGGCCAACCTCGTCAGCCACCCGCTGCGCCGCGAGATCACCACGACCGTGCTGGTCAACGACACGGTCAACACGGGCGGTACGACGTATCTGCACCGGCTGCGCGAGGAGACCGGGGCCTCCCTGGAAGAGATCGTCCGGGCGCAGACCGTGGCCCGCGCGATCTTCCGCTCGTCGACGGTGTGGGACGCGGTCGAGGCGCTCGACAACAAGGTCGAGGCCGCCGTCCAGACCCGGATCCGGCTGCACTCGCGCCGCCTGGTCGAGCGCGGTACGCGCTGGCTGCTCAACAACCGGCCGCAGCCGCTGGAGCTCGCCGACACCATCGACTTCTTCAGTGACCGGGTCGAGCAGGTGTGGTCGCAGCTGCCGAAGCTGCTCAAGGGCGCGGACCTGGAGTGGTACCAGCAGATCTACGACGAGCTGACCGGTGTCGGCGTCCCGGCCGAACTGGCCACGCGGGTGTCCGGGTTCTCCTCGGCCTTCCCGACGCTGGACATCGTCTCGGTGGCCGACCGCCTCGGCAAGGACCCGATGGACGTCGCCGAGGTGTACTACGACCTCGCCGACCGGCTCCGTATCACCCAGCTCATGGACCGCATCATCGACCTGCCCCGCGCGGACCGCTGGCAGTCCATGGCCCGCGCCTCCATCCGTGAGGACCTCTACGCCGCCCACGCGGCCCTGACCTCGGACATCCTGGCGGCCGGCAACGGCGCCGCGACGCCCGAGCAGCGCTTCAAGTCGTGGGAGCAGAAGAACACGGCGATTCTGGGACGGGCGCGTACGACGCTGGAGGAGATCCAGGGGTCGGAGGCGTTCGATCTGGCCAACCTGTCGGTGGCCATGCGGACGATGCGGACGTTGCTGCGGCAGCACTCGTAGCCGTGCGGATTCGTTGAGTACGTAGGTCGTACGTAGCTCGTACGTGGGCCAGGGCGCCCCGGACTGTGACAGTCCGGGGCGCTCGCGCATTTGGGGCATAACGGGAATTACAGTGCTGGCGTGAGCACGATGCGGGGTGCGCTGCGGAGACCTTCGGTCGTTGCGCAGGTCGGCGCCGTGCTGGTTGTCGTGCTGCTCGTGCTGGTCGTCGTCCGGCTTCCGTGGGCCGGGGACCTCGGGATGCACGCGGCGACCCTGCAACGTCTGCGGCACGATCTGATCGACCCCGGCAATCCGCTCGTCGACGCGGACACACCGAGTCCGTACTACTCGCCCTGGATGCTGGTGCTCGGGTGTGTCGCCCGGGTGACGGGGTTCTCCGTCTTCGTCGTGCTGCGGATCGGTGCGGTGGTCGGGCTCGGTTTGTTCGTCAGCGGGGTGTGGCGGTACGTGCGGACGCTGAGCGCGCATCCGGCTGCGCCGGCGCTGTCGTTGCTGTGTCTGGTGTTCCTGTGGGGGACGTCGCTGTTCACCTGGAGCGGGTTTCTCGGGCTGAACTCGCTGGCGTTGACGGTGTCGTATCCGAGTGTGTTCGCGTTGGGGCTGGCGTTTCACTTCTGGGCCTTGCTGGCGGGGGCGGTGCGGGGCGGGTCGGTGCCGGCGGGCTGGGCGCGGGGGTGGGGGGTGTGGGTCGGGCTCGGTGTGCTGTGGGCGGTGATTCTGCTGTGCCATCAGTTCTCGGGGGTGGTGGCTTCGCTGGGGGCGTTGGCCACGGTGGTCGCCGCACGGGTGGGGGGTGGGGTGTGGGTGCGGCTGGGGGTGGGCGTGCTGATGGGGGTGGGGGTTCTGTGGGTGTGGCCGTACTACGACTTCTTCGCCCTGTTCGGGGCGGGGGGCGATCTGGAGGCGGTGCATCGGGGGTTGTACCGGGATCTGGTGGGGCGGTACTGGCTGGTGTCGGTGGGGGTGGTGGCGCTCGGGGTGCGGTGGTGGCGGGATCGGTGGGATCCGCTGGTGCTGTTCTTCGTGCTGGGGGTGGTGGTCGTGGGGGTGGGTGGGGCGAGTGGGCATTACTCGTGGGGGCGGGCTGTGCCGGCGGTGGTGATTCCTGCGCAGATCGCTGCGGCGGTGGGGGTGGTGGAGGTGTGGGGGCGGTGGCGGCCGTGGTGGCGGGGGGTGGGGGTCGGGGTGCTTGGTGCGGCGTTGGTGGTGGGTGCCTGGACTCAGGTCGGGACGGTGGGGTACGTCGTTCCGCGGGGGGTGTTGCCGGGGGTGGTTGCGGCGAAGTACCGGGTGCCTTGGGCGGGGTATCACTGGGTCACGCCGTGGGTTGCGTACGGGGACGTGGTGATGGCGCGGACCATTCCTGCTCGGCAGATTCCGGCGTATGGGGCGTACACCGTGGCGCCCGGGTATCCCGACTTCTTTCTGCCGGATGAGGGGCGGCGGGGGGAGGCTGTGCGGCGGTACTTCGCGGTGGGGGCGTCGGAGGGGCTTCGGCGGGGGATCGTGCGGGCGTATGGGGTGCGGTGGGTTGTGGATCAGGGGGGTGGGGGTGGGGTGGGCTCCGGGGTGCGGGCGGTGGCTCGGGGGCCGGGTGGGCAGGTGTTGTATGAGGTGGTGCGGTGAGGGGTCTGCGGGTTTCCTCGCCCCCGCCGCCCCTACCCGTCCTGTCCCTGGGGGGCTGCCGCCCCCAGACCCCCGCTTCGGCCTGAACGGCCTCGTCCTCAAACGCCGGACGGGCTGACATGGCTGGACCGGCGCCGGAAAGTGACCCAAGGTCGCCCTACCGCAACGCGCTCCTCAGCAAGCGTGCCGCCCTTCTCACCCTCGGTCGGGCCGCTCGGCGGGCCAGGGAGTGGAGGAGTTTTGCTGTTACGCCCACCGGCTGCCAGCGGATTTGGAGTCGGCCGGTGCCTCGGCCCTCCGGCTCGATGGTTACTTGGTGGGGTGCCGTGCCTGTGCGGTACGGGATGCGGGTGGTCAGGGTGGGGAAGTCCAGCGGGGCCAGGAGTACCGCGGAGTGGGCTTGGCCCTGGTGTTCGATGCGGAGCAAAGGGTGGCGGACGCCGGTGAAGCCGTGATGGGGGACCAGGGCGGTGGCGAGGTCGAGATGGACGTGGCCCTCGTAGATGCCCGGGCGGGTCGGGGTGAGGCGGAAGGGGGCCTGGAGGCGGTGTCGGCCGGGGGTGAGGAGGAGGGCGGCGCGGTGGGGGCCGACCGGCAGGCGTAGGCCGGGGTCGTAGGTGCGGACGGTGAGGTCGATCGAGGCGCCGGGGCCACGTGTGAGCTCGGTGATCTCGTGGCGGAACTGGGCGCTTCGGAAGGGGCGCGTGTCCAGTTCGAGGTCGGTGACGTCCAGTTCGCGGCGGGACCAGTCGGTTGTGGGGACGGTCCCGCCCCAGTACGTGTGGCCCTTCGTGTCCGGTGTCACCTGCCTCGGCGCCACCGCGTGGCCCAGGCCGCGTGCCGCCGACCCGGCCTCCTGGAAGCGGCGTTCGCGGACCAGTTGCAGGACCACGCGTTCCGTACGGGGCAGACGGGCGTAGGCCGTGGGGGACAGGGTCTCCAGGTAGGGGATCATGATGTCCGCGAAGGACGTCAGCCACTGTTCGTCGCGGTACGGCAGGTCCCCGGCGTACATCCGGAAGTCGTGCTTGAGGAACTTGTAGTCCTTGTCGTCGCGCAGCCTCGTGTGCCCGCTCTCGGTGAGGAAGTCGTCGATGAGGCGCTGGACGCGGACGCGGTCGCGGACGTTGTCGAGCCGGTCGCGCTGGTTGGAGATCGATGCCGCGCCGGTGGCGGCGAAGGGTGCGATGTGCCAGCGGTACACCGGCTCCGGGACGATCGTGAACTCCTTGGCCAGGCAGTACGCCTGCGCCGAGAAAAGCTGGTCCTCGTAGTGGACGCCCTCGGGGAAGCGGAGGTCGTGGCGGTCCAGGAAGGCACGGGCGTACATCTTGCTCGTCGACAGGTGCTCGAAGAGCAGCCGGGGTTCGGACTCGATGCCGATGACCGTGCGGCGCTCGGCGACCAGATGCGGCATCCACTTCGTACGGCGGCCGTTGTCCTCGCGGATCCGCACCACCGCGCCCATCGCGAAGTCGATCTCCCGCTCGCGGTGCGCCGACAGGAGCAACTCCACGGCGTCGTCGGTCAGTTCGTCGTCGCTGTCCAGGAACATCACGTACGGCGCTCGCGCGATCTGAAGGGCGCGGTTGCGCGGGACGCTGCAGCCGCCGCTGTTCGCGGGCAGGCGGAGGTGGCGGACGCGGGGGTCCTGGGCCGCCAAGCGCTGCGCCACCCGCGGGGTTTCGTCCGTCGAGTGGTCGTCGCTGATGATGATCTCGATGTTGGCGTGGGTCTGGCGGCGTACCGACGCCACGGCTCGGGGGAGGCGGTCGGCGTCGTTGTAGACGATGACCGTGACGGTGACGTCGGGGGGCGTGACGTCCGGCGTCATAGCGACTCCCTCGGGCTCGGTGCCGGTGTGCGTTCCTCCAGTGGGATCACCGGCGGCAGGGCGTCCTCGCTCTCGCCCAGGAACACCCGGCGTACGACGCGTTCGGCGGCGCGTCCGTCGTCGTACTCGCAGAAGCGATGGCGGAAGGCGGTCCGCGCCTTCGTCGCGCCCTCGTCGTGCCAGGCCGAGGTGGTGAGGATCTCGGTCAGTTCCTGCTGGGTACGGGCCACTTGGCCGGGCGGCTCGGCCATCAGGTCGAAGTAGACGCCGCGGGTGGAGCGGTAGGTCTCCCAGTCGTCGGCGTAGACGACGATCGGACGGTCGAGGTTGGCGTAGTCGAACATGATGGACGAGTAGTCCGTGACCAGCGCGTCCGCGGCCAGGGCCAGGTCCTCGACCGGGTCGTAGGCGGAGACGTCGATGACCCGGCCCGTGCGGCGCAGGGCGGTCAGCGGGGACGGGGCGTGATCGTAGAAGTAGTGGCCGCGGACCAGCAGGACCGTGTCCTTGCCGAGTTGCTCGGCGAGGGTGGCGAGGTCCAGGCGGGGCGTCCAGCCGGCTTCGTAGTCGCGGTGGGTGGGGGCGTAGAGGATCGCGCGGTGGGCCGGCGGGATGCCCAGGCGGTCGCGGATCGTGCGGATGTCGGCCGCGGTGGCGGTGTAGTAGACGTCGTTGCGCGGATAGCCGTGGTCGAGGGAGACGAAGCGGGAGGGGTACGCGCGCTCCCACATGCGGGTGGAGTGGCTGTTCGCGGAGACGCTGAAGTCCCACCTGTCGATACGGGACAGCAGCGCTGGGAAGTCCAGGCCCTTGGCCGCCGCCGGGAACTCCATCTGGTCCACGCCCATGCGCTTGAGCGGGGTGCCGTGATGGGTCTGGAGGTGGATCGCGTCCGGGCGTTTCACGACCGCGTTGGCGAAGTTGACGTTGTTGACCAGGTACTTCGCCGTGGCCAGCACTTCGCGGTAGCGGCGGGTGCCGGGGAGCACGTGGTCGGTGTGGGGTGGGAGGAGGGGCGCGTTGTCGGGTGTGACCACCCACACCGGGTGGATCTGCGGGGCCAGTTCGGTGAGCTTGGCCGCGATCGCCGCCGGATTGCAGGCCACTCCGCGGTTCCAGTACGCCGCGAAGACGGCCAGGTTGGGGTTGACCGGGCGGGACAGGGACCTGCGGTAGTGGTGGTCGCCGAGGGCGGCGGAGACCTGGCGTGCGCGGGCTCCGACGGCCGACTTCGCGGCTCGGCGGGCGCGGTTGGTGGCCTGGAAGGCGCGGTACCTGGTGTACGCGTTCTCCTCCAGGAGGGCTCGGCGGATGCCCTCGGGGCCGGCGGGGCGGCGGTATCCGGGCGGGCGTTGCCGGACGGCGGCTTCGGCGGCGCGGCGGAAGAACTGCCTCGCCACGGCGTCCGGCATGGGGATGCGGGCGAAGGCGCGCAGACAGTCCCGGATCATCACGTCGTACAGGACGGCGTGCGTGGTGCAACTTGCGTGGCCTGCGGGGACCGCGCGGCCTGCGGGGCCGGTGGCGAGAGTGAGGAGGGCCTCGTAGCGGTCGACGAGGGCGTCGCGCTGCTCGGGGGCGACCGGGGGGAGGCTCTCGGGGCGCAGCTCGTGGTGCTCGTACGCCACCTGGTTCAGGGCGGCGACGTGGTCGGCGAGGAGGAGGGCGGCATAGGCGGCGTACGGCTCGTCGGGGGTGGTGAGTCGGGGCTCGTGCGCCTGCCAGAAGGAGGTGCGCAGGGCGCGGTTGCCCAGCAGTGGGGTGATGCGGAGCGCGCTGCGGGCGATGTCGTCGAGGGGGAGGGCGGCGCGGCCCGCGCGGGCCAGGCGCGGGCCGTCCGAGGAGGGCAGGCCGGCGGTCTCCCAGGTGGAGCGGACGTGGTCGAAGAGGAGGACGTCCACCTCGTCCGGCAACTGCGCGACACGCTCGGCGACCGTGCGCGGGGCGCCGGCGGGCAGGCCGTCCTTCGCGTGGACGAAGTGCAGCCAGCGGCCGGAGGCCCGGGCCGCCCCGGCCGAGCGGGCCGCGGCGTCGTCCGTCCCGTCCGGCAGCGGCAGTACCAGCATCTCGGGGGCGTACGCCCGGGCCGTCTCCTGGGCCCACGGTCCGACCGCGGCCACGATCACCTCGACATCGGGGTGCGGGTGCGCGGCCAGGGAGACGAGGAGTCCGGTCAGACGGTCCTGGGTGTTCGGCCCGTGGACGATGACGCTGAGCTCGGGCATCGCGGGGACTCCTTCACTCCCAGGACCTACCGACCTAGGTCATAGTGACACTAATGGGATGAAAGGGTGACCTCTGCTTGGGCCTCACGAGGGACGGCTCAGAGGACGGCTCTGAGGACGGCTCAGGAGGACGCTCACGAGGGACGCCTCACGAAGGAAGCGCGGCCGCAGCAGGGGCCGCCGCGGGTGCCGGCTTCGGCTTGGGCTTCGGGCTCGGCTTCGCCGTCTTGTCCCCCGTGAAGGCCTCGTACTCCTTCAGTACGTCGTCCGTCGGCCCGTCCATCCGCAGCTCGCCGCGCTCCAGCCACAGCACGCGGTCACACGTGTCCCGGATCGACTTGTTGTTGTGGCTGACCAGGAACACGGTGCCCGCGTGCTTGCGCAGCTCGCGGATCCTGGCCTCGGAACGCTTCTGGAAGGAGCGGTCGCCGGTGGCGAGGGCCTCGTCGATCAGCAGCACGTCGTGGTCCTTGGCGGCGGCGATGGAGAAGCGCAGGCGGGCCGCCATGCCGGAGGAGTACGTGCGCATGGGGAGGGTGATGAAGTCGCCCTTCTCGTTGATGCCGGAGAAGTCGACGATCTCCTGGTAGCGCTGCTTGACCTGCTCGCGGGACATGCCCATCGCGAGGCTGCCGAGGTGGACGTTGCGCTCGCCGGTGAGATCGTTCATCAGGGCCGCGTTCACGCCGAGGAGGGAGGGCTGGCCGTCGGTGTAGATACGGCCGTTCTCGACCGGGAGGAGGCCGGCGACCGCCTTGAGCAGGGTCGACTTGCCGGAGCCGTTGGTGCCGATGAGCCCGATCGCCTCGCCCCTGTACGCCACGAAGGAGACCTTCTTGACGGCGTGCACCTTGCGCACGCCCGACGCCTTCTCGGTCTGCTTGCGGCGCAGGATGCGGTTGAGCGCGGCGGTGGCGGAGCCGCGGCCCGCGCCGGTGCCGTTGACGCGGTAGACGATGTCGACGCCGTCCGCGATGACGGTGGGGACCTGCTGTGCCTGCCGGCCCTGTGGGGCCGGCTGGATCTGCTCTTGTGCGAGCTGTGCGTTGTCAGCCACGGCCGTACGTCTCCTCAGCCTTCCAGAAGTAGATGAAGCCGCCGACGCCGGCGAGCAGCGCCCAGCCCGTCGCGATCGCCCACACGTGCTGCGGGAGCTGGCTCGCGTGGAAGCTGTCGATCAGCGCGAAGCGCATCAGGTCGATGTAGACGGCCGCGGGGTTGGCCTGCAGGGCCGCGGTCAGCCAGGACGGCCAGTCGGTGTGCTTGGCCATCATGTGGCTGATGCTGAACATCACGCCCGACGCGTACATCCAGGTGCGCAGCACGAACGGCATCAGCTGGGCGATGTCCGGTGTGCTCGCACCCATGCGGGCCATGACCATCGCGATGCCGGTGTTGAAGACGGACTGCAGCACCAGCGCCGGCACCACCAGGACCCAGGAGACGGCGACCGGGATGCCGAAGAGGAGCAGGATCACGACCAGGGCCGCCATCGAGAACAGCAGCTGCTGGAGCTGCTGCAGCGCGAAGGAGATCGGCAGCGCGGCCCGCGGGAAGTGCAGGGCCCGGACGAGGCCCAGGTTGCCGGAGATCGCGCGGGTGCCCGCCATGATCGAGCTCTGCGTGAACGTCCACACGAACACCCCCGTCACCAGGAACGGGATGTAGTCCGGCACCCCCCGGCTCGTGCCCAGCAGCTTGCCGAAGATGAGGTAGTACACCGCCGCGTTCAGCAGCGGCGTCATCACCTGCCAGAGCTGGCCGAGCTTCGCCTGGCTGTACTGCGCCGTGAGCTTGGCGGTGGAGAAGGCGCCGATGAAGTGCCGGCGCGCCCACAGCCGGCCGACGTACTCGCGCAGGGAGGGGCGGGCCCCGCTGACCGTGAGGCCGTGCCGGGCGGCGAGGGCCGCGAGGTCGGCTTCGTGGGGCGGGGCGGGGGCCGTGGGGGGCGGTGTGTGGAGGGCCTGGGTCACATCCGCTGCTTTCGCTCGGGGGGAGGAGGGTGCGGGGTGGGTGCGGGGCGGTTCTTACGCTTTTCTTCACGAATTCTTACGTCGGGACGGGACCGTATCGTCGCAACGTGAGCGTAGATCTCGGGGGCGTCGGGACGCAACCGTTTCGTCGTGACGTGAGCGATGTAACGGCGGGGTTGTTTCACCGCAAGGTCGGCGTCGCCCGGATGCAACCGTGGCGTTACGGCGTGGCCGCCGAGCCCGTCGTGGCTGACCCCGTCCGACCCCCTCTGCGACCTGTTTCGTGGGGACGGCACCGTATCGTCGCAACGCCCTATGCTGGTCCGCATGACGACGAACGCCGACCGGCCCCAGACGAGTCCGCGCCGCCGGACCCCCGCCGGGGCGGCCGTGCTCCGCGAGGACGTGACGGAGGCCATTCGGGCGGCCGTCTTCGAGGAACTGGCGGCGGTCGGCTACGCGAGGATGTCGATCGAGGGCATCGCGCGTCGCGCCGGCGTCGGCAAGACCGCGGTGTACCGGCGCTGGCGTTCCAAGCTGCACCTGGTGCTCGACGTGGTGTCGGCGGTGGCGGTCATGGGGCTGCCGACACCGAACACGGGCTCCCTGGAGGGGGACCTGCGGATGCTGTACGAGGTGACCTCGCGCGCGTTGCGTCACCCCGTCGTGTCGCAGATCATCCCCGACCTCCAGGCCGAGGCGGCCCGCAACCCCGAGATCGCCGAGGCGCTGCAGAAGGCGCTGGAGCAGGGGCAGGAGGGCGTCGCCAGCAAGATCCTGACCGAGGCGGAACAGCGTGGCGAGGTGCGTGCGGGCATCGACAACGAGCTCGCGCTCGACCTGATCTCGGGCCCGTTGTACTGGCGGATGGTCGTGGCCCGCAGCCCGAAGCTGCCCAAGGGTCACCTGGACGCGCTGGCCCGGGCCACCACCGAGGCGCTCAAGGCGCTGTGAGTAGGCTGCGCGCAGCGACCGCCGGTTGAACGAGGCGGTGTCACCGCGGGCGCGGTGACCGGAGTAGAGGCGGAACTGCCGTGAGAGTCGTGATCGCCGAGGACAACGCCCTGCTGCGCGAGGGCCTCGTCCTCCTCCTGACGTCGGCCGGGCACGAGGTCGTGGCCGCCGCCACCACAGGCCCCGAGATCCTGCCCGCACTGCGGCAGCACCGCCCCGACGCGGCCGTGCTCGACGTGCGGATGCCTCCGGACTTCCGCGACGAGGGTCTGCGCGCCGCGCTCACCGCCCGCAAGGAGTTGCCCGGGCTGCCGGTCCTGGTGCTCTCCCAGTACGTCGAGGAGTCGTACGCCGCCGAACTGCTCGCCGGCGGCGCGAGCGGCCTCGGCTATCTGCTGAAGGACCGGGTCGGCCGGGTGGACGAGTTCCTCGACGCGCTGGAGCGGGTCGCGGCCGGCGGCACCGCCCTTGACCCCGAGGTCGTCACGGAACTCCTGACCAGGCGCCGCGACTCCCCGCTGGACTCCCTCACCCCGCGCGAGCGCCAGGTCCTGTCCCTCATGGCGGAGGGCCAGGACAACGCGACCATCGCCGAGGCCCTGGTCGTCACGGAACGCGCCGTCCACAAGCACATCGGCAACGTCTTCCTCAAGCTGGGCCTGCCGCAGAGCGACAGCGGCCATCGCAGGGTGCTTGCGGTCCTGACGTACCTGAACAACTCGTAGGCGGCCGGTGCGCAGCGGGGCGCCCAAGCATCCCCGCGCCCCGAATCAGCTCCGCGCCGCCCCCGGATGCAGCCGGATCCACCCTTCCCAAGCCGACGCGATCATGTCCTGGACGTCGTGCTTGGACTTCCAGTCCAGTTCGGTGGCGATGCGGTCGGCGGAGGCGACGACGCGGGCCGGATCGCCGGGGCGGCGGGGCGTGACGTTCGGGGGGCGGTCGTAGCCGGTGATGGCGTTGACCAGGTCGATCATCTCGCGGACCGAAACGCCCTCTCCGCGGCCGATGTTGAGGGTGAGGGCGTGGCCGGGGGAGGACTGCAGGGCCCGTGCCGCGGCGACGTGGGCCTCGGCCAGGTCGACGACGTGGATGTAGTCACGGATGCACGTGCCGTCGGGGGTCGGGTAGTCGTCGCCGAAGATGCGCGGGGGCGCGTTCTCCGTGAGCTTCTCGAAGACCATGGGGATGAGGTTGAAGACGCCGGTGTCGGCGAGTTCGGGGGTGGCCGCGCCCGCCACGTTGAAGTAGCGCAGCGACGCCGTGGACAGGCCTGTCGCGCGGCCCGTGGCCCGGACCAGCCACTCGCCGGCCAGCTTGGTCTCGCCGTACGGCGACATCGGCGCGCAGGGCGTCTCCTCCGTCACCAGGTCCACGTCCGGCATGCCGTACACGGCCGCGGAGGAGGAGAAGACGAAGGACCGCACGTTCGCCGCCGTCACGGCTTCCAGCAGGACGCGCAGGCCCTCGACGTTCTCCCGGTAGTAGTGCAGCGGCAGGTCGACGGACTCGCCGACCTGCTTCTTCGCCGCGAGGTGGACGACACCGGTGATGCGGTGGGCCGCGATGGCGCGGGCGACGCGCTCGCCGTCCAGGGTCGAGCCGACGACCAGCGGGACGCCGTCGGGCACACGGTCGGCCATGCCGGTGGACAGGTCGTCGTAGACCACGGCGCGTTCGCCCGCCTCGGTCATCGCCCGTACGACGTGCGCTCCGATGTAACCGGCGCCGCCGGTGATCAGCCAGGTCATGTGCGGCCGTTCCCCTCGTCAGTGGGCCCTGTGGTCATCCGTGGTCTGCACTGCTCGTCTGCGCTGCTGGTCCGTCTCAAGTGTGCGTCTGCCAGTGAAGCAGGCGGCGGAGTCTGCTGCCGACCACGGACAGAACTCCTCGTGAACCGGGAGCCACGCGCAGTGCCAGCGCTCCGGAGTGTGTGACGTACGGCTGTACGAGTATTACGGCCTGCCCAGCGCCGACCACCGCGCGTCGGCGCAGCGGACCGGCGTTCGTGAGGGCGTGCGCCGTGACCTCGCGGTACGCGCCGCCCTGGAAGCGCACGCGCAGGCGGAGGTCCCAGGTGCGGGACGCGCCGGCCGGCCCGTACGGCCCGGACGTCCCGGGTACGCCGGAGAACGCGGCCCAGTGGACCGTCGTCTCGGCCGACCAGACGCCGTCGGGCGAGGACGAGGGCGTGAGCGCCACCCTCGTACGCGGCCCCGCCGCCCGCCCCGTCTCCCGGCACCGCCACTCCACCTCCAGCGCCTCGGGCCCCGCCTGCGCCACCCTGCCGTACAGCTCGTGCAGGCGAAGCCGGAGGAGGGCGCTGCGCGCGCGGGGGTGCAGTTCCGCGTCGACGGCGAGGGGGAGGAGGCGGACGGCGCGGGTGAGCAGGGCGTCCAGGGTGGGTTCGGGGAGGTCGGCCGACCAGACGGGGGTGCCGTCGGAGGCGTGGGCGTAGGGAGGGAGGAGGCGGGCGGGGCGGGAGGCCAGGTCCCTGAGGCGGGGCAGGTCGCGGGGCTCGGGTGAGGCCAGGACGACGCGGCCGATGAGGCGGCCGGGTGCGGTGGGGTTGTGGGCCCAGTCGGACGCGTCGTACTCCGCGAGGTACGCCCGCGTGTGCGCCCACCACGCGCGCTGGTAGCGGGCGTCGTGCAACCCCAACTCGCGCGCGTATATCCGTACCTCGTGGTCCAGGAACTTGGCGCGTGCCGCCCGCGCCAGCTCCTTCTGCCCGGCGCCCAGCAGGATGTCGTAGGCTAGTCGGCTCGCCTCCGTGCGCGCCCGCCAGTTGGCGATGTCGGCGCGGTCCAGGGAGATGGACAGCCGGTCGGCCGAGCGGCGCACGTGCCAGACGTACACCCGGTCGGGGACCAGGGCGATGCGTGGCCGGGCGGCGAGCACGCGCGCGGTGAAGACGAAGTCCTCGTAGGGGAAGCGGCCTTCGGGGAAGCGGATGCCGTGCTCGCGCAGGAAGTCCGTGCGGTACAGCTTGTTGACGCAGAGCGTGTCGTGGACCAGGCGCGGGCGCTGTGCGGGGCGCTCGACCACGGCGTGTGAGGTGTAGAGGGGCGCCTGCCATGGCATCTCGCGCCGTCCGGGCAGCTCCCGCCGCACACACAGGCCGCTCGCCACCTCCGCGCACGCCCCCGTCGCCGCCGCGAGCAGCGCGTCCACCGCCCCCGGCGCAAGTACGTCGTCGCTGTCGAGGAACATCACATAGGGCGAGGTCACCCGGTCAAGCCCGGTGTTGCGCGGACTGCCGCAGCCACCGCTGTTGACCCGGCGCCGGACCACCCTCACACGCGGCTCGGTCTCGGCGAGACGGGTGAGCACCTCGGCGCTGCGGTCCGTCGAGCAGTCGTCGACGGCGACGACCTCACGGACGACGGGACCCTGCGCCAGCGCCGAGCGGACGGCGGTCGTCACATGTGCGGCGTCGTTGTAGCCGATGACGACGACGCCGACCTGCGGGTCGCGCGCGGTGCGGGCAGCTGGGGCGGCGTGAGGCTGCATCAGGGGCACGGTCCGGAATCGCGGGACTGATGGGTGGTCACCCGTTGAGCGGGACGTGGGGACCGCCCCGGAAGACGGCCGGAGCAGGGGCCCGGTTCACTGTGATTCATTACCGCGGGATCGTATGCCGGGTGAGCGGCATATCGGTGGTGATACGCGGTGATACGCCGTCAATGACCAATAAGTATCAGTTAATAGTACAAACTCATTCCCGTGGTGATCGGGGACCGGGAGCCGAGAAAGGGCGAGCGCGAGGGCGGGGCCGCCGCGGTCCTCGCCGTGTGCGTCCCCGTGGCCGTCATGCTCGGGCTCGGGCTGTGGGGCCTCGACCGCGACGGCATGTGGCGGGACGAGGGGGTGACCTTCCAGGTCGCGCGGCGGTCGGTGCCGGAGATCCTGCGGCTGGTGCAGGGCGTGGACGCCGTGCACGCCCTGTACTACCTGCTCATGCACGCCGTCCTCGCCGTACATCCCGGCGAGATCGCCCTCCGGCTGCCGTCGGTGCTCGGGGCGGCCGCGGCGGCGGGGCTGATCGCGGCGCTCGGGGTGCGGCTGGCGCGGCCGCGGGTGGGGCTGTGGGCCGGCCTGCTGTACGCGGTGACGCCGCTGGTCGGGCACTACGCCCAGGAGGGCCGGTCGTACGCGCTGGTGACCGCGGGGGCGGCCGGGGCCACGCTGCTGCTGGTGCGGAGGGTGTGGTGGGCGTACGGCGTGGTCCTCACGGTCACCTGTCTGCTGCATGAGCTGGCCGCGCCGCTGGTGTGCGCGCATGCGGTGACGTTGGGGGTGGGGCGGGCGCCGAGGCGGGTGTGGGCCGCGTGGGGTTGTGCCGTGGCGGCCGCCGGGGTCGCCCTGCTGCCGTTACTGCTGGTGTCACGGGCACAGGCCGGGCAGGTGGGGTGGCTGCCGGTGCCGGGGTGGGGCAGTGCGGAACGGCTGCTGCGGGAGTTCGCCGCCGTGCCCACGGGTGTGGTGTTCGGGGTGTGCGTCCTGCTGATGGTGGCGGGGCTGGGGGCGGGCCGGGTCGCCGGGGTCGCGTTGCCATTGCTGGTGGTGCCGCCCGGGCTCCTCATCGCCGTGTCGCAGGTTCGGCCCCTGTACGACGACCGGTACGTGCTGTACGCGCTCGCGGGGGCGCCGTTGCTCGTGGCCGCGGGGGCGGACCGGCTGACCGACCTCGTGCACCGCGTGCGGCCTGGCGGCGAACGCCCTTCCCGCAACCCCAAGCCCGACGGCGACCCTCACCTCGACCAAGGGCCCCGCCTCGACCAAGGGCCCTACGACGGCCGGCCCGTCGCCGGCCGACCCCCGCACCGCCCCCTGGCGCCCCTCGCCGGCACCCTCGCCATCACCCTGGTCTTCCTCCACCACCTCCCCCTCCACCGCCAGGACCGCTCCCCGGCCCACCGCCCCGACAACCTCGCCCTCACCTCCGCCTACGCCGCCCGGCATCTGCGCCCCGGCGACCCGGTGCTGTTCGTGCCGTCCATCGGGCGGCGGGCGGTGCTCGCGTATCCGAAGGGGTTCCGACGGGCGTGGGACATCGCGCTGCGGCAGTCCGGGCCGCGGTCGGGGACGCTCTACGGCCGTGAGGTCGGGGCCGGCGAACTGCGGCGCAGGCTTGCCTCGGTCGACCGGGTCTGGGTCGTCGCCGAGCCGTACGCGCTGAACTCCCCCTGGTATCCGAGCAACCCCACCGAGCGCGTCAAGCTCGCCGTCGTGGGCGAGGAGTTCCGGCCGCTGTCCGAGGGGCCGCCCGACGGTCCGCTGCGGCTGTACGTCCGCCGCCCGGCCGCCGAACGCACGGCGCACCTGGCCACGGAACGCACCCCGCGGTCGCCTAACCGGTAGCCCCCTCGACCGCCGCCGCGTCCAGCGCCGAGGTGAGCTGGTCCAGCCGTGCCCGCAGCTCGCGGATCTCGTCGACGTCGAAGCCCGTCGCCGCGGCGATCCGGCGCGGCACCTGGAGGGCCTGCTCGCGCAGCGCGGCGCCCTCCTCGGTCAGCCGCACCTCCACCGAGCGCTCGTCGCGGGCGCTGCGCTCCCGGCGTACCAGGCCGGCCGCCTCCAGCCGCTTGAGCAGCGGCGACAGGGTGCCGGAGTCGAGGCGCAGGTGTTCGCCGAGCTTCTTCACGGGCAGGTCGCCCTGCTCCCACAGCACCAGCATCACCAGGTACTGGGGATAGGTGAGCCCCAGGTCCTTCAGGACCACGCGGTAGACGCCGCCGAAGGCGCGCGACGCGGCGTTCAGGGAGAAGCAGATCTGCTGGTCGAGGCGGAGCCAGTCCGCCGTGGGCGTGCTCGTCATGACTCCAGGGTAGCTCGTGCCCGTCACTGAGTTGTGCGCAATTGAATTGTGTGCTCTACTTGTCGTCGTCGGCGGCCGCCAAGAGAGCCGCCGGACGTGACTTGAGAGGGATGGTTTCCATGGACGCGCTCTACACCGCTGTCGCCACCGCCACCCACGGCCGCGAGGGTCGCGCCGTCAGCAACGACGGCAAGATCGACCTGCAGCTGGCCGCGCCGGTGGAGCTGGGCGGCAACGGCCAGGGCACGAACCCGGAGCAGCTGTTCGCCGCCGGTTACGCCGCCTGCTTCGGCAGCGCCCTCGGCCTCGTCGGCCGTCAGGCGAAGGTCGACGTCACCGACGCCGCCGTCACCGCCGAGGTCGGCATCGGCAAGCAGGGCGAGGGCTTCGGCCTGAAGGTGACGCTGCGCGTGGAGCTGCCCGACACCCTCGACGAGGCGACCGGCCGCAAGCTGGTCGAGCAGGCCCACCAGGTCTGCCCCTACTCCAACGCCACCCGCGGCAACATCGACGTCGACCTCGTCATCGAGTAACCGACCCGGCAGCGGCGGTCACCCGATCCGCGCCAACACCTCCCCCGTCTCACGGCTCCACGCCACCACCACCGCCTCCTCCGGCACCCGCTTCCACCGCGTCAGCAGCAGCCAGCGCGCGTGGTAGCGCCGGGCGACGGTCGTGCGCTCGGCGCGGGTGGACGCGGGGGAGAGGTAGGCGCGGACATCGGCGAGCCGGCGTTCGCGCTCCCGCTCGTCCAGGGCGGGGTCGGGCCAGATCGGCGCAGCCAGGTTCGGTCCGTACCCGGGGATGGAGCGAGGGGCGTAGTGCCCGTCGGAGATCACCACCTCGCCCTTCCCGACATGCCGTGCCACCCAGGCGTACGTCGGCCACAGCGAGGGCTGTTCGAGCCCGATCGGATCCAGGGCCCGCGGCATCACCGCCCCGCCCTGCACGGTCAGGAACCCGACACAGGCCCCGGCGACCGCGGCCCCGCCCAGCGCCCGGCGCGCCCTGCCCCAGGGCCGGGGCGCCGCCAGCTCCACGGCCAGGGCGAACTGCAGCGGCACCAGGGTGAGCCCGAGAATCCTGCCGTAGGTGTAGTGGCCGCTGGCCCAGCCGTACGCCACGAGCAGGCATTCGAGGGCGAAGAGCAGCACCAGCGGATCCCGCCAGGAGCCGCGCCGCCACCGCAGCCACAGCGCCGGCAGCCCCAGCAGCGCCAGCCAGAACTGCCCGCCGAGCTGCTCGTACAGCCGCTGGTGCATCCAGTCCACGCTGTCGTCCCCGGCCAGCGCGAACACGTCGAAGTACGGCCAGGACCAGGCGAGCAGCACCGCCGTGCCCGTCATCACCCCCCATCGCACGGCCAGGGCGCCCCGCTGCCCCCGAAGCCACCCCTGCTGCCACCCCGCCACGAACGCCACCGCGCCCAGCGCCGCCGCCACCGCGGTGATCGGATGGATCAGCAGGATCAGTCCGTACAGCACCCCGATCCCTGCGTACCCGGCGAGCCCCGGCAGCCCGCTCGGTCCGACGTACCGGACGAGCCCCTGCCGTCGGTCCTCCCCCTGTTCCTGTCCCTGGCCCCGTGCCCGCGTCCCCGTCAACGCCCAGGCCCAGAAGGTGAGGCCGATGGCGAAGGCCGAGGGGTAGCCGAGGTTCCCCGTCATCGACATCAGGCTCAGATAGCCGCTCCACCAGGCCCGCTCGGTCCCCCACAGCAGCGTCATCGCTCCCAGTGCGAGCACCGGCGCCCAAGGTCTCGGCGTCAGCACCCGCACCAGACGGCCGATGCCGGTCAGCAGCACGAGCAGGTTCAGCGCGCCGGCCAGCCGCAGCGTCTCCCAGCCGCCCAGCCCCGTCAGTCGGGCGAACACGCCTTGCGCGACCGCGTACGGCGAGTAGTACGGGCTGCCCGCGCCCGGCAGGTCCGCCATCGGGTGGCGCGGGTGGAGCAGGTCCGCCTTCAGGCGTTCGACGACCGCCGCGTGCTGGCCCGCGTCGCAGCACAGCGGCACGGCCCAGTACGCCAGCAGCATCACCAGGTAGAACAGGAAGCCGTAGACCTGGTACGGGGTTGGACGCCAACTGCGTCCGCCGCGCAGGGCACTCGCGCCTCGAACGGTCCTCCGGACGAGGACACCGACAGCGGCGCCCGCGGCTTTGGCCGTGGAGGTTGTGCTGGTTTGAGGCATTTGCCGTATGTTCCCGGCAAGGTCAACACCTCTACCTCACGTCACCTCATCGAGTGAGCCGCTTCAGCGGGCGTCCATGAGCGACGACCTCGCCGCCGCCGGCGCAGGCACCCGCTCGACGCCGTCCTGACGCTCCGGCATCAGCTCACCCAGCATCACCGTCCGCACCACCCGCTCCGCGGCCAGCCCGTCGTCGAACTCGCAGAACCGCTCCCGGAACCCTGCCCGCAACCGCGCCGACTCCCCGTCCTGCCAGGTCCCGGACGCGAACAGCCACGCCAACTCCCGGTACGAGCGCGACACATGGCCCGGAGCGTCGGCCGTGATGTCGAAGTAGGCGCCCCGGCTCGCCGCGTACGCCCCCCAGTCGTCGGCGTGGATCACGATCGGCCGGTCCAGGTTGGCGTAGTCGAACATCAGGGCGGAGTAGTCGGTGACCAGCACGTCGGCGGCGAGCAGCACGTCCTCGACATGCGGTTCGTCGGTCGCGTCGATCAGCACGCCCCGCCGGTGCAGATCGGCCAGGCCCATCCCACGGGCCGTGCCCTTGGCGAGCGACGGATGCAGCCGTACGACGAGGGTGTGGCCGGTGCCCAGATCCCGGGCGAACCTGGCCAGGTCGATCCGGTCCACGTGGCCGCCCCGGCGGTACTCGCGGCGGGTCGGCGCGTACAGCACGACGGTGTCGCCGGCGGGGACGCCGAGCCGTGCCCGCACCGCCTCGCCCGCCTCGGAGCCCGCGTTCACCAGCACGTCGTTGCGCGGGCTCCCCGTCCTGAGCGACGTGAAGTGGCACGGATACGCCCGCTCCCACGCCAGCTCCGAGTGCCGGTTGGCCACCAGGCTGTAGTCCCAGCGGTCGGCCCGCCACAGCATCTTCGGCACGTCGAAGCCGTGCCGGGCGCCCGGCTTGGTCAGCAGGTCGGCCGCCATGTACTTGAGCGGGGTGCCCTGGTGGGTGTGGAGGTGGACGCTGCCGGGGCGCTTGGCCAGGGTGCCGGGCCAGTTGACGTTGTTCACCCAGTACGTGGCCCGCGCCATGACCTCGTGGTAGCGCCGCGAGCCGGGCGTCACGAAGTCGATGCCGGGCGGCAGCGCGTCCACCGCGTCGTCCTGGACCACCCACACGCCCCTGATGTGCGGGGCGACCTCGCGGGCCTTGGCGTGGATCGCCGCCGGATCACCCAGCACTCCGCCATGGGAGAACGCCGAGTAGACGGCCAGGTGCGGATCGAGCGGGAGCTTCGACCGAGCGGCGTACCAGGCGCGTTGGGCCCGGTTCGACACCGCGCGTGTCACGCGCCGCTTGCCGTGGCCCGCCGCCCTGCGCACATCGCGCAGGCCCCGTGCGACGGCGTACGACGGGTAGGACGCCGTCGCCAGCAGCCGCATCTCCTGGCCGCGCCGGCCGTCGGGCGGTGTGAAGCCCTCGGGGAGGTGGCGGGCGTGGAAGGAGCGGATCTCGCGGTAGAAGTCCGGCCGGTCCGCGGGCCGCACCCGGTCCTCGCGCGCGAGCACGAACAGCATGTGATCCAGGGCCCGTTCGAACAGCGGCGGGCGCGCCCACGCCAGCTCCGGGCGCTGTGCGAGAAACGCGAACAGGCCCTCGTACTGCGGAAAGATGTCGAAGTGCCGCCGCCCCGGCGTCCTGGTGATCGCGCCCTGCCGCCGCTGCCGGTACTCGACCCCGATCCGCTCCAGACCGGCGATGCGGTCGGCCAGCACCATCGAGCGGTACGTGACGGGCGCGTCCTCGTACAGACCCGCCGCGTAGCGCAGCTCGTGCTTCAGGAAGAAGTCCCGCCGGTACGCCTTGTTCCAGGCGACCAGGAACAGATGCAGATACTCCGGGTTCTCGCGGACGTTGAAGGTGCCCGTCCCGGCCGCGGCCAGCAGGTCGGCCGCCGTGCTGCGGCCGCCGCGGCCCCACCAGTGGGTGCGGACGTGGTCGAAGACCAGGATGTCCGGCTCGTCGGCCGCCTCCAGGCGTGCGGCGACGGCCGCCAGCAGGCCCGGCGTGTACTGGTCGTCGCTGTCGAGGAAGAGGACGTAGTCGCCGCTCGCCTGCTCCAGACCGGCGTTGCGGGCCCGGCCGAGGCCGACGTTCTCCGGCAGGTGCAGCACGCGCACGCGGGCGTCGCGGTCGGCATACGCGTCGAGGATGGCGGGGCAGCCGTCGGGGGAGCGGTCGTCGACGGCGATCACCTCGAAGTCGGTGTACGACTGCCCGAGCACCGAGTCCAGGCACTCCCGCAGGAAGCCCTGCACCTTGAAGACGGGGACGATGATGCTGAAGCGGGGCACGTCGGTACCTCAGTTCCTTACGAGGGTCGTCGCGGCGGGGGCGGGGATGCGCTCGGTGAGGGGGATCACCGGCGGGATCGCCTCGGGCGGCTCGCCCAGCAGCACCCGGCGTACGACGCGCTCGGCGGCGCGCCCGTCGTCGAACTGGCAGAACCGCTCCCGGAAGGCGGCGCGCAGGGCGGTGGCCTCGTCGTCCGCCCACGAGCCGTCGCGCAGGACGGCCGCCAGCTCGCCCGGTGTCCGCGTCACCCGGCCCGGCGGGGCCTCCATCAGGTCGAAGTAGACCCCCCGCACCTCCCGGTAGACGTCCCAGTCGTCGGCGTACACGACGATCGGCCGGTCCAGGTTGGCGTAGTCGAACATGATCGACGAGTAGTCGGTGATCAGCGCGTCGGCGGCCAGGCACACGTCCTCGGAGGAGCGGTGCGCGGTGACGTCGATGATCCGGCCGGTGCCCCGCCCGGCGCCCCGGTCGTAGAAATAGTGGGCGCGCAGCAGCACGACGTACTCGTCGCCGATCTCCTCGCACAGCGCCTCCAGGTCGAGGCCCGACTCGAAGCCGGTGGCGTGGTCGCGGTGCGTGGGCGCGTACAGGAGGGCCTTCTTGCCCTCGGGGATGCCGAGTTCGCGGCGGATGCGGGTCACGTCGGCGGCGGTCGCCGTGTAGTAGGCGTCGTTGCGCGGATAGCCGTACTCGAGGGTCTCGTGCGCTGCGGGGTAGGCGCTCTCCCACATCTGGGTCGAGTGCCGGTTGGAGGTGAGGTTGTAGTCCCAGCGGTCGACGCGGGCCAGCAGCCTGGCGAAGCTGCCGGTCGCCGCGGCCACCACGGGGTACGTCGCCTGGTCGGCGCCCATCTTCTTCAGCGGGGTGCCGTGCTGGGTCGACAGATGCACGCTGCCGCTGCGCTTGACGACGGCGTCCGCGAAGTTGGCGTTGTTGATCAGGTACTTGGCCCGGGCGAGCACGTCCCAGTACCTGCGGCTGCCGATGACCGCGTACTCCACGTCCTTCGGCACGGTGTGCGCCTGCTCGGCCTCGACCAGGAACACCGAGCGCAGATGCGGGGCGAGTTCCCGCGCCTTGGCGTGGATGGCGGCCGGGTTGCAGACGTAGCCGCGGCCCCAGTACGCGCAGTACACGGCGAGGTTCCGGTCCAGACGGCGGCGCAGCTGCCACCGGTACCGCAGCCGGGTGCGCAGCCCGTGCGGCCGCGGCACCCCCGAAGCCGCCCGGGTCGCCGCCCGGTTGGCGCCGCGCAGCGCCCGGAACGCCGCGTACGCCCCCCTCGCCAGCAGCCGGTGCTGCACACCGAGGCTCCCGCCCGGCACCCGGAACCCGGCTGGCCGGTACCGCCGGTAGAGGCCGCTCGCCCGGCGGAAGAAGGCCCGGCGCCTACGCGGCAGCCGTCGCGGATGGGCGGCGGTCTTCAGTACGGCGGCGAAGAGCTGCTCGAACAACGGCCCGAGCCTGCTCTCCCCCAGCCCCTGCTCGACGGCCCGCGCCAGCACCAGCTCGGCCTGGTCGAGCAGCTCGAAGTGGTGCTCCCCGGGCAGGTTCAGCCGGTTGCCCTGCCGCCGCAGCAGATGCCGTACGACGACCTGGCGCAGCACCGCCATGCGCTCGGCGCCCAGCACGACCAGCCCACCGAAGCCGACATCCGTGAAGTGGCCCTCGGGGAAAGGCAGTTGTTGTGCAGCGAGGAAAGCCCGGCGGTAGGTCGCACTCCACGCCGGGAGCTGGACCCCCGTCAGCTGCGGAGCCTGCTCGGGCGCGAACACCGCGCCCGGCGTCCGCGCGAGCACCAGCGCGGCCGGGTTGGTCGGCTCGCCCACCCACCACGGGGTCCGCTCGTGCTCGAAGTACAGGACGTCCACGTCACCGGTCTCGCTCAGCCGGGCGTCCAGCGCCGCCAGCGCGCCCGGCATCAGCTCGTCGTCGCCGTCCAGGAACAGCAGCCAGTCGCCGATCGCGGCCCGCAGCCCCGTGTTGCGCGCTCCCGCCAGACCGGCCGTCGGCGGCGAGTTCACCGGCGCCACCCGGCAGTCGCGCTCGGCGTACCCGGCGGCGACGGCCGCCGCCGGGGAGTCGGGGGCGTCGCAGACCGGGATCAGCTCGAAGTCGCCGAAGGACTGGGAGAGGACCGAGTCCAGCGCCTGGGACAGCCGACCCGCGACCCCATGGGACGGAACGATGATGCTGAAGCGGGGCATACTGCTCTTTCTGTCGATGGTCCGGCGGCCGGGTTCCTCAATGGGCCGGGGCCGGCCTCAGCCGGCGCGAGTGCGGCCGGGCCGACCGGCCGGACGCCAGGTGGACGGCCGGGTCGGCGTGGGCCGTGACGGGCTGGAGGGCATGGGAACTCCTCTTCCGTTTCCGTGAGAACGGCGTTCAGAGGCGCTCGGTGACGGTCCGGCGCCCCGTCGGTTGCGGCACGGTCGCGAGCGGGGAGTGCGTGAGCGACGCGGCCGGCGACGGCACGGGGTGGCGCTTGCCGAGCGGCACGACGGGCGGGCGGCAGGTCTCGCCCAGCACCACATGGCGTACGACCCGCTCGGCGGCGCGTCCGTCGTCGTGGGGGCAGAAACGCTCCCGGAACGCCGACCTCAGCTGGGCGGAGCGCGAGCCCCGCCAGTGGCCGGAGGCGAAGATGTCGATCAGCTCGTCCTCGCCCCGCGCCACCGCGCCCGGCGGGAAGGAGCGCACGTCGAAGTAGGTGCCGCGGGCCGCCTCGTACGCCTCCGAGTCGTCGGTGTGGAGCACGATCGGCCGGTCCAGGTTGGCGTAGTCGAACATGATCGACGAATAGTCCGTGACCAGGGCGTCCGAGGCCAGGCACAACTCCTCGACGCCCGGATGGTCGGTGACGTCGATGACGCGGCCGGCGGTGGGCGTCAGGGGGCCGCCGTGCCGCGGGTCGGCGCGGGCCAGGACGACGAAGCGAGGGCCCAGGCGGCGCAGGACGCGGTGCAGGTCGAGGGTGGTGCGCTGGGTGCGGCGGTAGTCGCGGTGGGCGGGCGCGTAGAGGATCGCGACCGTGCCGTCGGGGATGCCGAGCTGCTCGCGGATCCGGGTCACGTCCGCCGACGTCGCCTGCTGGAAGACGTCGTTGCGGGGGCTGCCGTACTCGAGGGTCGTGTAGCCGCCCGGGTGCACCCGCTCCCAGGTCAGGGTGGAGTGCCGGTTGGCGGACAGGACGTAGTCCCACTTGTCGACGTCGTCGAGGAGTTCGTCGACGTCCGTGCCCCCCGCCGCCGCGGGGCGTTCGCCCAGGTCCAGGCCCATGTGGCCGAGCGGAGTGCCCTGTTGGGTCTGCACCAGGACCTGGCCGGGGCGCTTGACCAGGCGGCGGTCGAAGCCGTCGTTGTGGACGAGGTACTTGGAACGGGCCAGGGCCGTCCAGTAGGCGGCCGTGTCGGGGCGCAGGCGGCGCGGGCCGGACGGGGCGGTGTCCCGCTGCTCGGCGTCGGCGTCCGGGCCGGTGATCCAGGCGGTGCGGATGTGCGGGGCGTGCGTACGGAAGGCCTGCTCCAGGGCGCCCGGGCTGTCGCCGGGGCCGCGGACGCCGTGGGCCGCGAAGGCGGCGCGGTCGGCGCGCAGGGGGAGGCGTCGCTGGACGCGGTAGTGCAGGCGCAGGGCACTGCCGCGCAGGCCCTTCAGCAGGCGATCGGCGAGTTTGCGGGTGCGGCGCAGCAGCGCCGACGCCAGCTGCAGGGCACGCCATGTGCGGTGCAGGCCGAGGCGGACCAGGCCGTGGCGCAGGCGGTTGCGCGGGGGGACGGGAGCACCGGGGGAGCGGTAACGGCGGTAGTGGGTACGGGCCTTGCGCAGAAAAGCGGCGCGGCTGCGGCGCGGGAGGCGGTCCCGGCGGGCGAACACCACGACCAGGTGGTCGACCATCCTGCGGAACAACAAGGGCCGCCAGCGCGCCAGTTCGGGGTTCTGGTCGACGTAGGCGAAGACACGGTCGTACTGCTCGAAGATGTCGAAGTGCCGTGGGCTGACCGTGCCGAGGATCGCGCCCCGGCGGCGCTGTCGGTAGTGCACGCACACCCGGTCCAGGGTCGCGATCGACTCCGCCGTCATCAGGACCGGATACGTCCAGGGCGTGTCCTCGTAGTAGCCGGCCGGGAAGGCGAAGCCCTCCTGCTCGACGAACTCCCGCCGGTACGCCTTGTTCCAGGCGACCATCAGCAGCCGCAGCAGCCCCGGGCGGTCCGCCAGCCGGAACGGCGCCGGGCCCTCCTCGATGAGCTGGGCGGCGGCCTGGTTGCGGATCGTCTCGCCCGTCCAGAACGTGCGCGCGTAGTCGTAGACCAGGACGTCCGGCTCGCCGGTCTCCTTGAGCCGGTCCGCGATCTCGTGCAGGGCGTCGGGGGTGAGCGTGTCGTCGCCGTCTAGGAAGACCAGGTAGTCGCCGGTGGCCTCGGCCGTACCGGCGTTGCGTGCGGGTCCCAGGCCCTGGTTCCGCGCGAGGTGCACGGGGCGTACACGCGGATCGCGGGCCGCGAACTCGTCGATGATCGCGCCGCTCGCGTCCGGCGAGCAGTCGTCGACGGCGATCAGTTCGAGATCGGGGTACGACTGTGAGAGCACCGATTCCAGGCACTCGTGCAGGTACGCCTGAACCTTGTACGCGGGGACAATGACACTGAACCTGGGCAAGG
Organism: Streptomyces sp. NPDC111606; assembly: GCF_055656945.1. NCBI lineage: Bacteria > Bacillati > Actinomycetota > Actinomycetes > Kitasatosporales > Streptomycetaceae > Streptomyces > Streptomyces sp. NPDC111606. The sequence continues at coordinate 1,707,692 of NZ_JBVKBY010000001.1, read as the reverse complement.
GACATCCACTGGGTCGGCCGGGGCGGTAGGCGGCGACAGCGCCTTGCCCGGCAACGGCCAATGGAGTGACTTGGTTACGCCGCGGTACGGCATACGGGGGATCATGAATGAACGTGCGGGGGCGGACCGATGACGGTCCGCCCCCTCAAGCGTGTTGCGCTTGTGCCTACTTGACCGCGCCCGCCATCACGCCGGACACGAACTGCCGCTGGAACGCGAAGAACACGACCAGGGGGATCACCATGGAGATGAACGCGCCGGGTGCCAGGACGTCGATGTTGTTGCCGAACTGCCGTACCTGTGTCTGCAGGGCGACCGTGATCGGCTGGCTCCCGGAGTCCGTGAAGATCAGCGCGACCAGCATGTCGTTCCACACCCACAGGAACTGGAAGATGCCGAGCGCGGCGATCGCCGGACCGCCGAGCGGCATCACGACGCGGAAGAACAGGCGCAGTTCACCGGCGCCGTCCAGCCGGGCCGCCTCCAGCAGCTCTCTCGGGATCTCGGCGAAGAAGTTCCGCAGCAGGAACACCGCGAACGGCAGCCCGAAGCCGACGTGGAAGAGGATCACGCCGGTCAGGGAGCCGAAGATGCCGATCTTGCCGAACAGTTCGGCGATCGGGATCAGCGCCACCTGCACCGGCACGACCAGCAGGCCGACCACGCCCAGGAACCACCAGTCGCGGCCCGGGAACTCCATCCACGCGAACGCGTAACCCGCGAGCGAGCCAATCACGACGACCAGCACCGTCGCCGGGACCGTGATCAGCACGGTGTTCAGGATCGAGTCGGTGATGTCGCTGTTGCTCAGGAGCTTGTCGTAGCTGTCGAAGGTGAGTTGGGAGGGCTTGCTGAAGACCTCCCACCAGCCGCTCGCCGTCATCTCCTCCGGCGGGCGGAGCGACGACAGCAACAGCCCGATCGTCGGGACCAGCCAGAACAGGCCCACGAGGATCAGAAAGACCCGCACCACCCCGCCGCTGACGAACGAGGCGATCCGGCCGCCGAGGGACTGCTCGGCCTTGACGCTCGTGGACGGCGGCGCCGCCGCCTTGCTGAGCCCACCGGCATCCGTACTCATCGCCGCCCCTCCCGCCTGAGCCTGCGGACGTTACTGCTCACTTCCGGGGGACGACCCCCGGACCCCCAGCAGACATACGAGTCGGACCCGCCGGCCGGTCGGGGCGTGATGAGGCCGGCCCGAGCGCTGCTTTCATCCCCGGGTTGCATGCGATGCGTGACTCCCGCCGGGCGGCGACCGGCCCACTGGCCGACGGTCGGGTGAACCTTCATCGCCTGCCCTCCCGCCTGAGCCGACGGATGTTGAACCACATCACCGGGATCACGAGCAGCAGCAGGAACACCGCGATCGCGCTCGCGATGCCCGGCTGGTCCTCGGAGAAGCCCTTGCGGTACAGCTCCAGTGCCAGGACGTTCGCGTCGTCCTGGGAGGAACCCGGGGCGATGATGAAGACCAGGTCGAAGATCTTCAGGACGTTGATCATCAGGGTGACGGTGACGACCGCGAGGACGGGCGCCAGCAGCGGCACCGTGACGCGGCGGAACACCTGCCACTCGTTGGCGCCGTCGACGCGGGCCGCCTCCAGCAGGTCGCGGGGGATGCCCGCGAGCCCGGCCGCGATCAGCACCATCGCGAACCCGGCCCACATCCAGATGTACGACCCGATGATGGCCGGCGTGACGAGGGACGGGCCGAGCCAGTCCAGGCCGTTGTACGGCTCCTTGAAGTTGTCCGGCGGGAGCCGCAGTTGGGCCCCCTCGGCGGCGGCCGGCAGCGTGAACGTGCCGTCGTCGGCGGCCTTCGTGGAGGCCACCACCTTGCCGTCCTTGACGGCCTCGATCTTCATCCCGGCATAGCCCAGCTCGGCCGCGTCGACCCCGCCGAGGGTGCCGACGCCCTTGCCGCGCGTGAAGTCCTGCCAGGTCGTGCCGGTGATCTGGGCCGGATCGGCCTTCGCCGGGACGGCCGCCTTGGAGCCGTCCGGCATCTGGTCGGGCGCGACGCCCACCAGGGGCAGGCTGACCGGGGTGCCCGCGCTGACGGTGTCCTTGGTGATGAAGCCGCCGCCCGGTGCCGCTTCGAGCGGCGACTCCCGCCCCGGGTGGGCCTTCGGGAACGCCGACGCCTGCGCGAAGGTGTCGTGCACGCCCACCCACACCGCGTTCGCGACGCCCTTGTCCGGGTCCTGGTCGTACACGAGCCGGAAGATGATGCCCGCCGCCAGCATCGAGATCGCCATCGGCATGAAGACGACCAGCTTGAACGCCGTGCCCCAGCGCACGCGTTCGGTCAGCACCGCGAAGATCAGACCGAGCGCGGTGGCGACCGTCGGGGCGAAGACCACCCAGATCACGTTGTTCTTGAGGGCCGTACGGATGCCGTCGTCCGTGAACAGCGCCTCGTAGTTGTCGAATCCGGCCAGGCCGTCGCCGGACTGGTCGTAGAAACTGCGGACGAGCGAGTACCCGATCGGGTAGACCACGAGCGCGCCTAGCAGCACCAGAGCGGGCAGCAGGAAGAGCACCACCACGGACCTGCGCGTGCCGGTCACGCTCTTGCGCGACTTGGGTGCGGCAGGGGGCGCAGTGCCCCCTGCCGCTTCCGTCGACGCCACGGCGTCAGTTTCCGAAGGCCGCGGCCGCGTCGGCTTCCAGCTTCTGCTGCGCGCCCGCGACATCCGACGGGTTCTTCAGGAAGTCCTGGAGAGCCTTCCACTCACCCTTGCCGGGTGTGCCGCCGAAGGCCTGCGGGGCCTGGTCGGACATGTCGAAGCGGAAGTCGTCGCCCGAGTCGATCAGGGCCTTGGCGATCTTCTGCTGCACCTCGTTGGGGTACGCCGAGTTGTCGACGTTCTTGTTCGGCGAGAGGTAACCGCCCAGCTTCGCCTGGATGGTCGCCGCGTCCGGGGAGGCCAGGAACGTGGCCAGGGCCTGCGCGGCCTCGGAGTCCTGCAGGATGACGGCCGCGTCGCCACCGGAGACGACAGGTGCGGTGTCACCCACCTTCGGGAACGGGAACACCTTCGCGTCCGTGCCGACCTCCGCCTTGGCTTGCGTGATGTTGACCTGCGCGAAGTCGCCCTCGTAGACCATGGCGGCCTTCGGCTGGTCCCCACCGGTGAAGACCTGCGTGACGGAGGCCGGGAAGTCCGTCTGCAGCGCACCGTCCGCGCCGCCCGCCACATAGTCCTTCTTGCCCCACACCTGGGCGAGCGTGGTGAGCGCGTCCTTCACGGACGGGTCGGTCCACTTGATCTCGTGCCTGGCCAGCTGGTCGTACTTCTCCGGGCCTGCCTGCGAGAGGTAGACGTTTTCGAACCAGTCGGTGAGGGTCCAGCCCTCCGCGCCGCCCACCGAGAACGGCGTGACGCCGGAGTCGTAGACGGTCTGCGCGGTGGTGAGCAGTTCGTCCCACGTCTTGGGCTCGGTGGCCCCCGCGTTCTCGAAGACCTGGGCGTTGTACCAGATCAGGGACTTGTTGGCGGCCTTGTAGTAGACGCCGTACTGCTTGTTGTCGACCTTGCCGATGTCCTGCCAGCCCTGCGAGTAGTTCTCCTGGAGCTCCTTGATCGCCTCGGCGCCCAGCGGCTTGGCCCACTTCTTGTCGACGGCCTGCTTGATGGCGCCGGGCTGCGGAAGCATCGCGATGTCCGGCGGCTGGCCGCCCGCGACCTTCGAGCCGAGGAAGTTGATGATCGGGTCCTGGGCGGGCACGAAGGTGACCTTGGCGCCGGTGCGCTTCTCGAACTCCGCGAGGACCTTCTTGAAGTTCTCCTGCTCGGCGCCGGTCCACACGGCGGCGACCTCGAGGGATTCGCCGTTCAGCTTGGGAAGGGTGACGGTGTCGGCGGTCTCCTGGCCGGATCCGCCCTGTTCGTTGCCACTGTCGTTGTCGTCGCCTCCGCATGCGGTGAGCGAGAGTGCGAGGGCGCCCGCGCATACGGCCGCCGCGGCCCTGACGGCCTTGCTTGTCCGGTTCCTGCTGCTCGTGCTGGTGCGCATCACTGCCCCGTTCTTCGTGCCTCGTCGAACGTTCGAGCGCTGTCCCGTGCGATCTGGTCTACGCCTTGGGTTTGGGGGCGGCAAGACCGCGTCCGCTGTCAAGTGGGAGATCGTGACCGGCTCGTGACCAGGGGCCCTGCGCTGGGGTGAACGTCCCTGGAGGCTGCTGCCCCCAGACCCCCGCTATCGGCCTGAACGGCCTCGTCCTCAAACGCCGGACGGGCTGGATTGCGCCGACCGGCGTCACAGGAGTGAGGGCACCTCGGTCGCCGCGACCTCCCGCGCCGCCCTCTCCACCGCACTGGCCAGCAACGCCAGGTCCGTAGGTCCGTTCCCCAGCTCGCGGACCGGGCGTCGGGCCGGCGGATCGCCCATGCGGTGCCACTCCAGCGGCACGACGGTGGGCCGCAGCGTCGCCGTCCGCGGGATACGTCCCGTGACCCGCCCGCCCTGGAACGGCACCGCTCTTCCGTCCGCCCAGGTCAGTCGGCCCCGCCCCGGCGCCGGTTCGTCCGGGCCCGCCGTCACCGCGTCCAGCGTCACCCGCAGCGTCGCCAGGCGCGCCGGCTCCGACTCCGCCGTACGGCCACCGATGGCCGCCGCGGCCACCAGATGCACACCGAGCCGCTCGCCCTCGCGGGCCACCGCCTCCAGCGCGCGTATCACCGAGCCCGCCGCCGGCCTGCCCAGCGATCCCAACGCGGGTGAGACCAGCGCGTCCAGGTCGTCCACGACGACCACGAGCCGGGGCAGCGGCGGCACGGCCTCGGCCTGCCGGCGGGCCGCCCCCGGCCGCAGCCGGATCGTGGAACTGGGCGGCGCGTCCAGATCCCCCGTGAGATCACCGGCACCGGCCCCCGCCGCGCGCTGTGCCACCATCCGGCCCGACAGCGCCCGCCCGGTGTGCCACTCGGCGAAGTCGGACCGCCCGAGGAGCTCCGCGCGCCGCTTCAGCTCGGCGCTGAGCGACTGGGCGAACTCCCGCATGCGGACGGGGTCGTTGGCGGTCAGGTGGGTGGTCACATGCGGTATGTCCGTGCACGCCCGCAGCCCCTCGGCGTGCCCGCCGCCCCCGCCGACGCTGTCCCGGCCGTCGATCAGCACGACGCCCAGCCGGTCCGGCCGCTCGGCCGCGGCGAGCGACGCGACGAGGGCCCGCAGCAACTCCGTCCGCCCGCTGCCGGGCGGCCCCTCGATCAGCAGGTGCGGTCCGTCGGCGCCGAGGTCCGCGCCGACCGGCCCGCGCGGCCCGGCCCCGAGCACGGCGCACGCCCGCCCACCCAGGGCCTGAGGGTCGTCGGCCGCGTCGGCCCACCGCGCCATCAGCGACGCCGGGGTGGCCCGGGCCAGCCCCAACTCGTCGAGCAGCCGCGCCACCTGAGGCAACGGCACGGACACGCGCGCGTGCCCCTCCCCGGCGGTCCCTTCCGTCCGCAACGGCGCCAGGGCCCGTGCGAACCGCTCCGCCCAGGCGAGGGAGACGGCGTCCAGCGCGGCGACGGTGCCGTGCCCGATGGGGCCGTGCGGGGTGCCTGCGGAGGGAGTGGCGCCGGGCCCGGCCGGGCCGTCGCCGGCCGTGTCGTGCCTGCCCGGGGCGCCGCCGGCCGTGCCGTGAGCCGCGGCGGTCTCGCCTCCGACGGCGGCCTGTTCGCCCGATCCGCCCCGGGCCACCCGCAGCAGCCGCAGCGCCGTCGCCACGTCCCCGCTGAGCAGCCCGACCGCCCCGCACTCCCGGAACACCGGCGCCACCGTGCACGCCGCCTCGTAGGTCTCCGTCACCGGCGACGCGGGCGACGCCGAGGCCGTCTCGGCGAGGCACACGACGTGGATCCCGGCCCGCGGCCCCTCCAACGCCAGCCGCGCCACCGCCTCGCGCACATCGGCGCCCCCGGGATCGCCGTCCACGACGACCACGGTGTACGGCCCCGGGAACCCGTCCGCCCCGTCGCCGGGCGCGTCGTCCTGTGCCCACGAGGGCCGCCGAGCGGCACGCTGCGCCGGCACGTGTCCGTCGGGCACGGCTGCGGCGATAGCGCCCCGCGGCTGCGCCGTCAGGTCCTCCAGCCGTCGCAGCAACTCCTCGGTGCGGGCCGTCGCCTGTTCGCGGTCGTAGGCCAGCAGCAGGCGGCAGTCCTGGCCGTGTCCGGGGCGGACATGCGGGAGCCAGCCCAGCCATGCCCACTCGGCGGTGCGCTCCTCCAGCGGGCGGGAGCGGTCCGCGCTGAGCAGGACCACCTCCAGGGCGTCGGGCGAGTGCAGCGAGGCGAGTTGGGCGAGCACCGCACGGGCCAGCCCGGCGAGCCGCTCGCGCGGACCGGCCAGACCGAGCGCCCCGACCTGCCGCAGATCGGTGGTCACCGGCACCGCGGGCAGCAGCCCCGAGCCGTCGGGCGCCGCACGGTCGGCCGTGCCGAGCCGCACCGTGAGCGCCTCCGGGTGACCCGGCGAGCGCTCCCACAGCCGGGGCCCGGGCCCCAGCGCGGTCAGCAGCAGGGACGCCGGATCCGGCCAGGCCTCCGGCAGCCGGGACCGGCTCGTCGTCGAGGGGCGGCCGGTCGCCTGGGCCGGCTCGTCGACGTCGTACGGCCCGCGCCGGACCTCGTCCTGCTCGCCGCGCCCGCCGGCCAGCCGTCGCGCCCACGCCGTGAGACCGCCGCGCCTGCGCACGCCCGGCGGGATGTCGGTGCCCCGCAGCGGGGTGCCCTTGCGGGTGCTGCCGCCCGCTGTGCCGTCGGTGAGCCCGGTCCCGGCGGCCGTGGGGGACGCACCAGGGAACATGTCCGGGGCGTCCTCCTCGCCCTGACGCCCGTCGGGCGTGCCCACCCCGAAGCCCGCGCCGTGCGTGTCGCCTCCGCGCGGTCCCGGGAGCGGCGGCTGCGACCTGCCGTGCCCCTCGATCCGCGGTGCCCGGCCCTGGACGGGCACGACGGGCGGCTCGCCGGTGCCGTGTTCCTGAGCGGTCGGCCGCGCTCCCGAGGAGGCGTCCGCGCCGCTTCCGTCCGCCACGCGTGCGTGCGGCACTGCCGCGTCGTCCCGCGCGGGTGCCGCCGGGCCGTCGACCTCGCGGTCGCCTCCGCCGGGGACACGGGTGTGCCCCTCCCCGTCCGGCTCGGTCCGCACCCGTGCCCCCGGGCCGCCGGCCGGAGCCAGCCGCAGGGCCGACTCACCGATCCTCAGCAGCGCGCCCGGTACGAAGCGCACCGGGCGGGTGGTCAGCCGGGTGCCGTCCAGCGTCGTGCCGTTGGTGGAGGCCAGGTCGGCGACCGAGACACGGCCGTCGGCGGCGACCGTGACCGCGCAGTGCAGCCGGGAGACGTCCGGGTCGTCGAGCGGCACGTCGGCCTCGGCGGAGCGGCCGATGCGGATCTCGCCGCCGTGCAGAAGGTGGACCCCGCCCGCGTCGGGGCCCGCCACGACATGGAGCTGGGTCGGGGCGTCGTCCAGCTCGGGGTGGGGCTCGGGCGCCGCAGGGGCGCCGATCGAGAGTACGGCGCCGTCTATCAGAGGGGGCTCGCCGAGTGTGCTGCGCCGGTCGTCGAGGCGCTCCGTGCCCGCGTACAGCACGATCGGGCCGTCGCCTCCGGACACCGCCGAGGCGAGTGCCGAGGCCACCGCGGCCAGGGCCGTGCCCGCTGGTGCCGTGACCAGCACGTCGCAGCTTGCGGCGCGGCCACGCGCCGGGGCAGGCGGGGCCAGCGGGTCTACGACGGTCAGCCGGATCTGCATCGGCGTCAGCGGTCCCTTCTGCGCGGGCGCGGACCAGGGCCCTCCAAGACGGCCCTCCCCACCCCACACGAGCACATCGGCCAGTACTGCACGCATCCTCGCACCTGCCACTGACAACGCGCCCCCCGCCCGAAGACAAGTGATCTTGATTGGTCGGCTCTGCCCGCAAAAGTGCCTGACAGATGACCTACCGACGACCGCTTGAGATCGGTCACGTCCGCTTGCGGCAACCACGAGACAGAGCCGAGCGTCTTTCCTTCGAACATGTACGGGAAGCCGTACGTAAGACGCACAGAAAGAGGACAGGCCGGTGCCCCGGGGCACGGCACTACAGTGGGTCGGAACGTAGGCAAGCAGCAGGGAGCGCGACGTGCGGCCGGTAGGCAGCAAGTACTTCCTCGAGGAGCCGCTGGGTCGCGGCGCCACGGGGACCGTCTGGCGGGCCCGCCAGCGGGAGACCGCGGGCGCCGAGGCCGCGGTGCAGGGGCAGCCCGGCGAGACCGTCGCGATCAAGGTCCTCAAGGAGGAGCTCGCGAGCGACGCGGACATCGTCATGCGGTTCCTGCGGGAGCGGTCCGTCCTGCTCCGGCTGACCCACCCGAACATCGTCCGGGTCCGTGACCTGGTCGTCGAGGGTGAGCTGCTGGCGCTCGTCATGGACCTCATCGACGGCCCCGACCTGCACCGCTACCTGCGCGAGAACGGCCCCTTCACCCCGGTCGCCGCGTCCCTGCTCACCGCGCAGATCGCCGACGCGCTGGCCTGCAGCCACGCCGACGGTGTCGTCCACCGCGACCTCAAGCCCGCCAACGTCCTGCTCCAGCAGAACGGCGGCCAGATGCACCCGATGCTGACCGACTTCGGCATCGCCCGCCTCGCCGACTCCCCGGGCCTGACCCGCACGCACGAGTTCGTCGGCACGCCCGCGTACATCGCGCCCGAGTCCGCCGAGGGCCGCCCGCAGACGTCCGCCGTCGACATCTACGGCGCCGGGATCCTCCTCTACGAGCTGCTCACCGGCCGTCCGCCGTTCGGCGGCGGCTCCGCCCTGGAGGTCCTGCACCAGCACCTGAGCGCCGAGCCGCGCCGCCCGTCCACGGTCCCCGACCCGCTGTGGACGGTCATAGAACGGTGCCTGCGCAAGAACCCCGACGAACGGCCCAGCGCCGAGAACCTCGCCCGCGGCCTGCGCGTCGTCGCCGAGGGCATCGGCGTGCACGCGAACTCCGCGCAGATCGCGGCGGCCGAGGGCGTCGCAGCGCTGCTCGCCCCCGACCCGGCGCCGGCAGCCGTGCCGGGCTCGGCCGACCCCACCCAGGTCATGCAGCACGGCGCTGGGGCGTACGACCCGAACGGCGCGACCAGCGTCCTGCCGCACACCGGCGCCCCCGGCCCGGCGGGCGCCGCGGACCCCACGGCCGTACTGCCGAACACGGGCGGTCCGGGCGGGCGCGGTGCCGCCGACCCGACGGCCGTCATGCCGCCGGTGCCGCCGGGACAGCCCGGTCAGCCCGGCCCCGATGACCCGCACCCCTGGCAGAACCAGCTGCGCGCCGCCCGGGACCGCAACGAGCAGACGCAGGTCCAGTACCTCGACCCCAACCAGGACCCGCTGCGCCGGCGCCCCCAGCGCCAGGTCGCCCGCCCGCAGCAGCAGCCCCAGCAGCAGCGGCCGCCGCAGGGCCGGCAGCAGGGCTACGGCCATCCGCAGCAGCACCAGCCGCAGCAGTACGCCCCGCAGCGTCAGCCGCAGCAGCAGCCCCAGCGGTACGCCCCGCCGCCCACGCCGGAGCCGCAGCGGCCCCAGCGCGAGCCGCGTCAGCCGCGTCAGCGCAGCGCCAACCCGATGCGGATCCCCGGGCTCGGCTGCCTCAAGGGATGCCTCTTCACGATCGTCATCCTGTTCGTCGCGGGCTGGCTGGTCTGGGAGCTGAGCCCCTTGCAGGAGTGGATCGGCACGGGCAAGGGCTACTGGGAGCAGCTCAGCGACTGGTTCAGCACCGTGAGCGGGTGGATCGGAGACCTGGGCGGCTCGGGTGGCGGTTCGGGCGGGGGCTCGGGCACGGGCTGACCCGGGGCCGACGCGGTACGGCGTCGGCTGGTTTGGTTATTTGTCGACACCTGGCGGGTGATTTCCGCCTCGGCGGTGAAGGTTGGCTCCTCGGACGCGTAGTTTTAGCGACACACGCGTCTGTAGGAGCAGCCTTGGCACGGAAGATCGGCAGCCGGTACACCGCCAACCAGATCCTGGGGCGGGGCAGCGCCGGCACGGTGTGGCTGGGCGAGGGGCCCGAGGGGCCCGTCGCCATCAAGCTGCTGCGCGAGGACCTCGCGTCCGACCAGGAACTCGTCGGACGCTTCGTGCAGGAGCGCACGGCCCTGCTCGGCCTGGAGCATCCGAACGTGGTCTCCGTGCGCGACCTCGTGGTCGACGGCAACGACCTCGCGCTGGTCATGGACCTGGTCCGGGGCACGGACCTGCGCACCCGGCTCGACCGCGAGCGGCGACTCGCGCCCGAGGCGGCCGTGGCGATCGTCGCGGACGTCGCCGACGGGCTGGCGGCGGCACATGCGGCCGGGGTCGTGCACCGGGACGTCAAGCCCGAGAACGTCCTGCTGGACATGCAGGGGCCGCTGGGTCCCGGGGGCGCCCATCCCGCCCTGCTGACGGACTTCGGCGTGGCGAAGCTCATCGACTCACCGCGTCGCACCCGCGCCACGAAGATCATCGGGACGCCGGACTACCTGGCGCCGGAGATCGTGGAGGGGCTGCCGCCGCGGGCCGCGGTCGACATCTACGCACTGGCGACCGTCCTGTACGAGCTTCTCGCGGGCTTCACCCCCTTCGGCGGCGGCCACCCGGGCGCGGTGCTCCGCCGTCACGTCACGGAGAGCGTGGCGCCGCTGCCCGGCATCCCCGACGAGCTCTGGCAGCTGCTCGTGCAGTGCCTGGCGAAGGCACCGGCCTCGCGGCTGCGGGCGTCGGAGCTCGGGGCGCGGCTGCGGGAGCTGCTGCCGTTGGTGGCCGGGATGCCGCCGCTGGATGTGGACGAGCCGGACGCGGAGCCTGCGGAGGACGAGGCTCCGGCCGCCGAGGAGGCGGCACCGGCGGGGGAGCGGGTGCGGCGGCGGGGCGCGGTCCCGTTGGTGCCGGGCGCGAAGCCGGCGGACTCCAACCGGGACACGCATACGTCGATGAGGGTGCCGGGGCCCGACGAGCTGGCCGGGGGCGCGCGGGGCACGGCCCGGGTGCCCAGGGCCGCGGGTGCCCCGCGCCCGGGCTCCGCACGCCATCGCGCCGTGACGCGCCGGCGCCGGGTGGCGGTGGGGGCGGCCGCGGTGGCGCTGGTCGCGGCGGCGGGCGTGGGCGCGTGGCTGGCGACCTCGGAGGACGACGCCGGGGCGACACCCCAGGACACGAACAACACGGCTCCGGCGACCCCGTAGTTTCCTCGCCCCCGCCGCCCCTGCCCCACGGCGTTTCGAGTCCGGCTTCGTGGCCGACCGAGTCGGGTGGTGGGTGGACATGGGCCCGAGGGGCCCAGGGGGGGGCGGAGCCCCTGGTGCGTCAGCGGTGACGCCGGGCAGGCCGTCGGGCACGGTCACCCGGCATGGCCCGCTTGGCGGAGCCGTTACGCTGGAGGCGTGGCAGTCGTCGATGTATCCGAAGAGCTCAAGTCCCTCTCCTCGACCATGGAGTCGATCGAGGCCGTTCTGGACCTCGACAAGCTGAGGGCAGACATCGCCGTGCTCGAGGAGCAGGCGGCCGCGCCGTCCCTGTGGGACAACCCGGACGAGGCGCAGAAGATCACCAGCAAGCTCTCCCACCTCCAGGCCGAGGTGCGGAAGGCCGAAGCCCTGCGTGGCCGGATCGACGATCTCGCCGTGCTGTTCGAGATGGCCGAGGAGGAGGACGACCCGGACACCCGCGCCGAGGCCGAGTCCGAGCTCGCCGCCGTCCGCAAGGCGCTGGACGAGATGGAGGTGCGGACGCTCCTCAGCGGCGAGTACGACTCCCGGGAGGCGCTCGTCAACATCCGTGCCGAGGCGGGCGGCGTCGACGCCGCCGACTTCGCCGAGAAGCTGCAGCGGATGTACCTGCGCTGGGCGGAGCAGAAGGGCTACAAGACCGAGATCTACGAGACGTCGTACGCGGAAGAGGCCGGCATCAAGTCGACCACCTTCGCCGTGCAGGTGCCGTACGCCTACGGCACGCTCTCGGTCGAGCAGGGCACCCACCGGCTCGTGCGGATCTCGCCCTTCGACAACCAGGGGCGCCGCCAGACCTCCTTCGCGGGCGTCGAGATCCTTCCCGTGGTCGAGCAGACCGACCACATCGAGATCGACGAGTCCGAGCTGCGGGTGGACGTGTACCGGTCGTCCGGTCCCGGCGGCCAGGGCGTGAACACCACGGACTCCGCGGTGCGCCTCACCCACCTCCCCACCGGCATCGTCGTCTCCTGCCAGAACGAGCGGTCGCAGATCCAGAACAAGGCGACCGCCATGAACGTCCTCCAGGCGAAGCTGCTGGAGCGGCAGCGTCAGGAGGAGCGGGCCAAGATGGACGCCCTCAAGGACGGCGGCAGCTCCTGGGGCAACCAGATGCGGTCGTACGTGCTGCACCCGTACCAGATGGTCAAGGACCTGCGCACCGAGTTCGAAGTCGGCAACCCCGAGGCCGTGTTCAACGGTGAGATCGACGGGTTCCTGGAGGCCGGGATTCGCTGGCGCAAGCAGCAGGAGAAGTAACTTTGTCGACAAGGCAACTGCCGCCATCCCGGCGGTAGTTGCCTTTTCTGTGCCTGCATGTCTGGGTTTTACATCACACTCACAGACTCCAACCCCTGGCATAGCTCCCGTAATTGGACATGGCGCCCGCAAACGGCCTTGACGTGTCTTTGAAAAATGGGAAGGGTAAAGCGTGGCATGCGTATCTCTGGGGCGCATGTGAACCGGGGGGATTCGAGTTAAGCGACGCCCTCCGTCGATCACGGCCCCCGAGCGCCGCCTCACTGACGATTCAGCTACTGGGGGTAGCAACCACATGACGAAGAAGACGCGGATCCGTATCGCGCGCCTCGCGGCCGGTGCCGTGATCGCGGCCGGTGCCTCGCTGACCGCTGCGGGTGCCGCTTCTGCCGCGCCGTCGGACGAGCCGTGCGTCCCCGTTCTCGACTTCCTGTGCGGGAACGACGACCCGACGGACCCGCCCACGGACCCCGAGCCGACGGACCCGGGCATCCCGACGTCCCTCCCGACGGACCCGGGCATCCCGACGGACGAGCCCACGGTCGACCCGACGGAGCCCACTGACGAGCCGACCGAGCCGCAGGAGCCCACCGAGGAGCCGACCGACCCGGGCAACGGGAACGGCAACGGGAACGGCAACGGCAACGGCAACGGCAACGGCAACGGGAACGGCAACAACGGCGGCGGTAACAACACCGACCCCGACGGTGGCACGTCCCCCCAGGAAGAGGGTTCCTCCTCCCTGACGGAGACCAACACCGACAGCACGGGCACCGGCGCCAACACGTCCGCCCAGGGCAACGGTGAGGAGCTCGCCGAGACCGGTGCCGCTGAGACCACGTTCCTGCTGGTCGGCGCCGCCACGATGATCGCCGGTGGTATCGGCTTCCGCATTCTGCCGCGCCTCGTGGGCGGCCGTGGCGGTGCGGCTGCCTGACGGTAGCCGGTCGTCCACGCTGCGTGATTCACGCCGTACGGCCGAGGGGCCCGGAGCGCAAGTCGCTCCGGGCCCCTCGCCATGTCCGCACGTCAGTACATGGTGCGGGCGTCGCCCTATGCCGCCGTCTGGTGCGCCAGCAGTGCCACAGCCGCGATCAGCACCGCCAGCAGGGCGATCAGCGTCATCGGGTTCAGACCCGCAAACAGGTTCCCCTGCTGCAGCCGCTCACGGTTCGCCCGGCACACGGGGCAGCGGCCCTCACTCACGGGCGCGGCACAGTTCGCGCACACCAGCCGGTCGTACGTCATGCGCCACCCTCCTAGCCAGTTCCTCCGGGGGGTTCAACGGGTTCGACCCCGAGAACGTTCCCCCCTCCACAATGCCAGGTTCCTCGGGAAAGGGCGCGGGCGCTCTCGGAGGGCTGGTTGCCAACCCGGCACAAAATGCACAAGCCTCACGCAACCCCTCCCGGTGCCTGCGCCCCTACCCCTGGTTCGCGTATGGTCACGCTCATCTAACCCCGGCGACCCATGGTGCACCCGTGATCCGACTCGACAACGTCTCCAAGGTCTACCCCAAGCAGACCCGCCCCGCACTCAGGGATGTGTCCCTGGAAGTGGAGAGGGGCGAGTTCGTGTTCCTCGTCGGGTCCTCCGGCTCCGGAAAGTCCACCTTCCTGCGGCTGATCCTCCGCGAGGAGCGGTGCACTCACGGGCAGGTGCACGTCCTGGGCAAGGACCTCGCGCGTCTGTCCAACTGGAAGGTGCCGCAGATGCGCCGCCAGCTGGGGACCGTGTTCCAGGACTTCCGGCTGCTGCCGAACAAGACGGTCGCCGAGAACGTGGCCTTCGCACAGGAGGTCATCGGCAAGTCCCGCGGCGAGATCCGCAAGTCCGTGCCGCAGGTGCTCGACCTGGTCGGGCTGGGCGGCAAGGAGGACCGGATGCCCGGTGAGCTCTCCGGTGGTGAGCAGCAGCGGGTGGCGATCGCCCGGGCCTTCGTCAACCGGCCCAAGCTGCTGATCGCCGACGAGCCCACCGGCAACCTCGACCCGCAGACCTCCGTCGGCATCATGAAGCTGCTCGACCGGATCAACCGGACGGGCACCACCGTGGTGATGGCGACGCACGACCAGAACATCGTGGACCAGATGCGCAAGCGCGTCATCGAGCTGGAGAAGGGCCGCCTCGTCCGCGACCAGGCACGCGGCGTCTACGGCTACCAGCACTGACCCGCGACCGTCCACGGAAAGGCCTGAAGAAGACGCCATGCGCGCCCAGTTCGTACTCTCCGAGATCGGTGTCGGTCTCCGCCGCAATCTGACGATGACCTTCGCCGTCATCGTCTCCGTCGCCCTGTCGCTCGCCCTGTTCGGCGGGTCGCTCCTGATGAGCGACCAGGTCAACACCATGAAGGGCTACTGGTACGACAAGGTCAACGTCTCGGTGTTCCTCTGCAACAAGAGCGACGCCGAGTCCGACCCCAACTGCGCCAAGGGCGCGGTGACCGACGACCAGAAGAAGGAGATCCTCGCCGACCTGGACAAGATGACGGTCGTCGAGAAGGTCACCTACGAGTCGCAGGACCTGGCCTACAAGCACTACAAGGAGCAGTTCGGCGACTCCCCGCTGGCCGCCTCGCTCACGCCGGACCAGATGCAGGAGTCGTACCGGATCAAGCTGAAGGACCCGGAGAAGTACCAGGTCATCGCGACCGCCTTCGACGGGCGTGACGGTGTGCAGTCGGTGCAGGACCAGAAGGGCATTCTGGACAACCTCTTCGGGCTGCTCAACGGCATGAACTGGGCCGCGCGGGCCGTGATGGCGCTGATGCTCGTGGTCGCGCTCATGCTGATCGTCAACACCGTGCGGGTGTCCGCGTTCAGCCGGCGGCGTGAGACCGGCATCATGCGGCTGGTCGGCGCCTCCGGCTTCTACATCCAGGCGCCGTTCATCATGGAGGCCGCGGTCGCCGGGCTCATCGGCGGGTCGGTCGCCTGTGCCTTCCTGGTGATGGCGCGCTACTTCATCATCGACCACGGTCTGGCCCTGTCGGAGAAGCTGACGCTGATCAACTTCATCGGCTGGGACGCGGTGTTGACGAAGCTGCCGCTCATCCTCGCGACGAGCCTGCTGATGCCCGCGTTGGCGGCGTTCTTCGCGTTGCGCAAGTATCTGAAGGTGTGACCAACGCCAAGGGGGCCGTCCGGTCAACGGACCGTACGGCCCCTCGCGTTGTCCTAGACTCACCGGCATGTCAGGTCGTGACCTGTTCTGTCAGCCCCGCCGCTTCGGCCGCGGGGCCGCCCTGACATTGGTCTTCGCGAGCGTGCTCGTCGCCGGTGCCGCGACCGGCTCGCTGCCCGGCCCTGACCGGAAAACCCCCGCCGACGCCGCCGGTTCGGCCGCTCCGGCCGGGCGGCACGTCGACGTCGCCGAGGCGGCCGCCGCGGCCATGGCCGCGGGCAAGTCCCCCATGGAGGCCGCCGAGCGCGCGGTCAGCCGCAGCGGGGACCGCTGGGGCGCCGTCTACTCCCAGGGCGAGTACGAGGAGTTCGAGGAGGCCCTCGACGGCGAGTACACCGGCGTCGGGCTGTGGGCGCGCCGAGAGCGTGACGGCCGTATCGAGGTGACCAGGGTGCGGGCGGGGTCGCCCGCCGCCGTCGCCGGGATCCGCTCGGGCGACCTGGTGCGCAGCATCGACGGCAAGAAGGTCGACGGGCGTCCGGTCACCGAGGTCGTGTCCTTACTGCGGGGCGACGCGACCGACGCCGACGCAGGTACGGCGGTGGAGGTGGGGCTGGAGCGCGGCACGCACGCGTGGGACCTCACACTGCGCCGGGCCCGGCTGTCCACCGACTCGGTCACCGTGCGGGAACTCGCCGACGGCGTCACCGTCATCAAAATCGCCTCCTTCACCAAGGGCTCCGGCAATGCGGTTCGCGAGGCCGTACGACACGCCCCGGCCGGCCCCGGCGTCGTCCTCGACCTGCGGGGCAACTCCGGCGGCCTGGTCACCGAGGCCGTCACCGCCGCCTCCGCCTTCCTCGACGGCGGCCTCGTCGCCACCTACGACGTCGACGGCGACCAGCGCGCCCTGCACGCCGAACCCGGCGGCGACACCGCCAGACCCCTGGTCGCGCTCGTCGACGGCGGCACGATGAGCGCGGCCGAACTGCTCACCGGCGCCCTGCAGGACCGCGGCCGCGCGGTCGTCGTGGGCACCCGCACCTTCGGCAAGGGCTCGGTCCAGATGCCGAGCCGTCTCCCCGACGGCTCCGTCGCCGAGCTGACCGTCGGCCACTACCGCACCCCCTCCGGGCGAACCGTCGACGGCCGCGGCATCACCCCCGACCTGGAGGCCGACCAACAGGTCCTGGAGCGGGCCGAGACGGTCCTCAGCGGCCTCGGCGACTCGTAAATCGGCTTTCCCCGCACCCCCTCCGTAGTGCGAAAATGGACGGCACTATGAGCAAGGGAATGTACGTACCCAAGGAGTCCCAGCCCAAGCAGGGCGGCGGGGCGGCCGGCAAGGCGGGCCGAGACGGCGAGAAGGGCGGCAAGCGCAAGATCGTCGCCCAGAACAAGAAGGCCCGGCACGACTACGCGATCATCGACACCTTCGAGGCCGGCCTGGTCCTCATGGGCACCGAGGTCAAGTCGCTGCGTGAGGGTCGGACCTCGCTGGCCGACGGCTTCGTCCAGATCGACCGGGGCGAGGCGTGGCTGCACAACGCCCACATCCCCGAGTATCACCAGGGGAGCTGGACCAACCACTCCGCGCGCCGCAAGCGCAAGCTGCTGCTGCACCGCGAGGAGATCGACAAGCTGGAGGCGAAGTCCCAGGAGACGGGTCACACGATCGTGCCCCTCGCCCTGTACTTCAAGGACGGTCGCGCGAAGGCCGAGATCGCTCTGGCGCGAGGCAAGAAGGAGTACGACAAGCGCCAGACCCTGCGGGAGAAGCAGGACCGGCGGGAGTCGGACCGGGCGATCGCGGCGGCGAAGCGGCGGCAGCGCGCCCAGTAGCGGGCTGCAAGGAATACGCTGGCATGGTCGTGCGTTGGTCACGTACGATGGCACTGCACCTCACAGAGGGTGCGCGCCCCTCTCCGGCTGCCGGAGGTTTCCGGAGGGGATTGAAAAAACAACATGGGGATGATCGGTTTCGACAGCGGCTGTTCAAGCAGGGGAAGCGTGTCGAGGAAGCGGCAATGATCTCGTAAACCATATGTCGCAAAAAATAATCGCCAACACCAAGCGCGATTCCTTCGCCCTCGCTGCCTAAGTAGCGACTTGCGAAGTGTCAGCCCGGGGCTGTTCCCGACCCGGATCCTGGCATCAGCTAGGGAACTAAACCTTGATCCCGGTCACGGGGTGAAGAGGGAAACCAAACAGTGACTGGGCCCGTCGGCGACTTGTTCGCGTGATCGCCGGGGCCGAGAAAATCGCAGCGAACTGCACACGGAGAAGCCCTGATTCTGCACCGTTGGACGCGGGTTCGATTCCCGCCATCTCCACGATCGGAAGGTTTCCGAACCTTCCTAACCCATGTGGGCAAAGGCCCCGCCGCCTCCGGGCAGCGGGGCCTTTGCCATGCCCGGACTCTCATGCCCGGACTCTCGCGCCCGGACTATCGCGCCGGGCCTTGCGGGGCTGGAGTGATCTGTGACACCCCTGTGACCGGAGGTGTGGGTTCCGCCACAGACCGTGGGTGCCGCCCCTGGTGAGGTGGGCGGATGCCTACCGCCTCGCGCACCGTCCCCGCTGCCCTCGCCGGTGTTCTGCTGCTGGCCGCGTGTGGTTCCCGGAGTGCCTCCCAGGGTGCGGACACGACGAGCGCTCGCGGCGCCGGGGCCCCGGTCGGCGCCGCGTCGCTGTGCCCGTCGGACTTCGTGCAGTACGGCAGCCCGCCGCCGTCCGCCGAACCGGCCGTCACCCCCTCCGGTACGCCGACGCCGCTGCCCCTGCCCTCCTCGGTCGACGGTCCGGGCGAGGACGGGGTCAAGGTGACCGGCCTGTACGCCTGGGGGCAGGACAGCGGCTGTGACGCCGACTTCTCCGCCGCGTTCGAGGTCACCAACCGGGGAACGGAGGCGGCCACTTACATGGTGACCATCGGGTTCCTGTCGGCGTCCGGAGGCGCCGTCGACAACGTCGAGCAGACCGTCGCGTCGGTCGAGCCGGGACGGACCGTCAAGGCGGCCGTCGCCATGACGGAGCCCGCCGCTCGGGCACCCGAGGTGACGGGTGCGGAAGTGATCAAGGTGCGCAGCGTTCCCGTCGGCGAGGGGTCGTCCGCCTCGGGGCCGTGCCCGGCGTCCGGGGTGCATGTCTACGCGGACGAGGGGAACGCCGCCATGGGGCTGCGCGTCGTCGGCCTGCATCTCGTGAACTGCGGCACCCGGACCTACGAACTCAACGGCTACCCGCAGCTCGAACTCCTCGACGCGGACCACGACATCGTCGAGGGCGTGCGGATCCTCCAGGGCACCGATCAGATCAGCACCGGCACCGGTGGGACCGGCCGCCCGCACCCCGTGGTGCTGCGGCCGGGTGAGGCCGCCCAGGCGACGTTGGCCTGGCGGAACACCACCGAGGCCGGCGTCGGCGATCCGGTCGACGCGCCGTACGTCCGGGTGCGGGCCAAGCAGGGTGCCGACCCCGTGACGGTGATGCCGGAACTGGACCTCGGGACGACCGGGAAGCTCGGCGCCGGGCCGTGGAAGAAGGACGACACGTACCGGTGACCGGTCCTCTCGCCGCCCTGGCGGGTGCCCTCGCGCTGGGCCTGCTCGTCCATCCCCGCATCGCGCCCGGCGTCAAGGTCCTCGTCCTCACCGCGCCTCCGGTGGCGGCAGTGGCCTGGCTCCTGGACGAGGTGTTCGGGCGGCTCGGCGTCGCCGTCGCCGTCGTCGCCGTGTACGTCGTCGTGCTGGTCGCGCTGTACGGACTCATCGGCCATCCCCGCCTTCCGGCCTGGGCGAGGGCACTGGCGTTCGTCACGATTCCGGTCGCGGCGGCGGCCTGGCTGCTGGTCGTCACGGCGGACGACACGGTCAAGGACCCCGGCGAGGACCCGTGCTCCATGCGCTACGGCGGCGTCGGCGTCTCCAAGGCGTTTCCCCCGCAGGCGTACTGCCTCTACGAGGACGGCGGGACGCACAACCTCGCGGCGGGCGCCCAGTTCGTGTTCTGGGTCTGCTTCGTCAGCAGCCTGCTGCTGCTCGCGGCCGGGCTGTGGGAGGTCGCGCGGGATCCGCGCGGGCTCGTGCGGCAGTTCCGGACGGCACCCCCGCCCGCTCGATGAACCACCATGGGTGAGGCGTCCGTTGTGGTGTCCCACTCCATATCGACGGGTCGTTCATGCTTCTACGGTCCCTCCGCATGACACAGACCAGAGCCGCAAGCCGTCGAATCGCCGTTTGCGCGAGCCTTCTCTTCGCCCTGATCGCCGCCTTCCTCACGCCGGGCCGAGCCGAGGCCGCCTCCCTCCAGGAGGTCACCGGGTTCGGCTCCAACCCCGGTGCGCTGCGCATGTTCCGGTACGTCCCCGACGGGCTGCCCGCCGGACGGCCCGTGGTCGTCGCGCTGCACGGGTGCACACAGAACGCCTCCGGATACGGCACCGGCAGCGGATGGCTCCAGCTCGCCGACCGCTGGGGCTTCTCCGTCGTGCTGCCGCAGCAGCAGAGCGCCAACAACGCCTCGTCCTGCTTCAACTGGTTCCAGAGCGGCGACATCGCGCGCGGCCAGGGCGAGGCCGCGTCCCTCGCCCAGATGGTCGACCGGCAGCTCGCCGACACCGCCGCGGACGCCTCGCGCGTGTATGCCACCGGGCTGTCCGCCGGGGGCGGGATGACCGCGGTGATGATGGCGGCGTACCCGGAGAAGTTCGCGGCGGGCGGGATCGTCGCCGGGCTGCCGTACGGGTGTGCGCAGGCGGCCGGGTCGCCGTATGTGTGCATGTACGTAGGGGCGACGCAGACCCCGAAGCAGTGGGGGGACCGGGTGCGGGCCGCCCGGCCGGGGTACGCCGGGCCCTGGCCGGCCCTCGTCGCCTTCCAGGGCACGGCCGACTACACCGTGAAGCCCGTCAACATGACCGACCTGGTGAGGCAGTGGACCGATGTGCACGGGAGCGATCAGACCGCCGACGTGAGTGACACCGTGGCCGGGTATCCGCATCAGGTCTTCCGGGACGCGGGTGGGCGTGCGGTCGTGGAGACGTACAGCCTCACCGGGATGGGGCACGGGCAGCCCGTCGATCCGGGGAGCGGGAGCGAGCAGTGCGGGAGTGCCGGGGCGTATGTCCTCGACGTGAACCTGTGTGCCGTGTATCGGATGGGGCGGGCCTGGGGACTGGGGTGAGCCGCGGGCGCTCTGTCGCCACGGGCGGTTGTCCGGGATGCTGCTGAAGCATGAGCGGACCCGTGAGAACGTCCGGGAGATGCGTCAACTCCCGTAGCAGACTGTGGACATGGCCCGTCGCCGTGGCGCTCGTCGCCGCCGTCCTGGGGCCCGGGGCGCAGGCCGGTGCGGACTCGGACCGTACCGGCCTGCCGGAGGCCGTCGACACCATCCTGGGCGATGCGCGGATGGAGGGCGGCGTGGCGAGCGTCGTGGTGGCGGACGCCGGTACCGGTGAGCTCCTCTACCGGCATCTGCCCGCCACCCGGCTGATGCCCGCCTCCAACACCAAGCTCGCCACCTCGGCCGCGGCCATGGAGATCCTCGGGCCGCAGTACCGGTTCACCACCGATGTGCTGACCACCGGACGCCGGCACGGCTCCGTGCTGCGGGGCGACCTGTATCTGCGTGGCACCGGGGACCCGACCCTGCTCGCCGGCGACTACGACCGGCTTGCCGCGCGTCTCGCCGCGTCGGGGATCAAGCGGGTGGACGGGCGGCTGATCGCCGACGACACCCGGTTCGACAGCGTCCGGCTGGGGCGGTCCTGGGCCGCCGACGACGAGTCGTCGTACTACTCGGCCCAGATCAGCGCGCTGAGCGTGGCGCCGGACACCGACTACGACGCCGGGACCGTGATCGTCACGGTCGGGCCGGGGGAGGAGGCCGGTGCCGAACCGGTCGTCACCGTCACGCCCGACACCGACTACGTCGACATCGACGTGCGGGCCACGACGGTCGCCGCCGGCGGGGCGAACGATCTCACCGTCGAGCGCGAGCACGGCACGAACACCGTCGTCGTCAGCGGTACGACACCCGTCGGGGGCGCCGGTGCCAAGGAGTGGGTCAGCGTGTGGGGGGCCACCGGGTACGCCGCCGCGGTCTTCCGGGACGCGCTCGCGGACCATGGCGTCAAGGTCATGGGGCCGACCCGCCTGGGGCGCGGAACCCCCGCGGGAGCGACGAAGCTGGCCTCGCACGACTCCATGGCTCTCAAGGACCTGCTCATCCCGTTCATGAAGCTCTCCAACAACATGCACGCCGAGATCCTCACCAAGGCCATGGGTCACGAGGTCTCACGGCAGGGAAGCTGGGGCGCCGGGCTGGACGCGATCGCCGGCTACCTCAAGGGCGTCGGCGTCGACGCCGGGAAGGTCCGGCAGGTCGACGGCTCGGGGCTGTCGCGGATGGACAACTTCGCCGCCGGGCAACTCGTCGAACTGCTCCTCGCCGTGCGGGCGGAGCCCTGGTACGCCGACTGGCACCGGTCGCTGCCGGTGGCCTGCGACCCCGACCGCTTCGTCGGCGGCACGCTGCGGTCACGGATGTGCGGGACACCGGCCGCGCTCAACGCCCGTGCCAAGACGGGGTCGTTGACGGGTGCGTCGGCTCTTTCCGGGTACGTCACCGACTCCGGCGGTCGGGAACTCGTCTACGGCATCGTCCTCAACAACTATCTGGCCTCGTCCGTGAAGCCGTTGGAGGACGCCATCGTGGTGACACTGGCCCGGTCTACCGCCGAGACCGCGGGTTCCGCGTCGATCCGCGGGGGCGGGGCGAACACGGAGCTCGAGTGTGCTTGGCGCAAGCCCGATCTGTGCTGAGGCCGAATGGCCCGCCCCGGACCCGTACGGGGGATTCCGGATCCGGGGCGGTGCTGAGGGGACCGCGGCGGCGCGTCACTCCGCGGCGTCGGGCGTCATCGTCACTTGAAGGCGTGGACGTTGCGCCGGGCCCAGCCCGCGAAGGAGCCGGCCGGGCGGCCGAGGATCTTCTCCGTGTCGGGGCTGACCCGCTGCTCGGCGGGGAGGGGCTCGCCGAGGATGTCGAGCGTGCCGTCGATCACCGGCTCGGGCATGAACTGCGCCATGTGCTCGCGCGCCTGCTCACGGGTCAGCTCCACGAAGCCGACCTGCTCACCGATCGCCTCGGCCAGCGCCGTCGCCTGCTCGCGCGGGGTGACGGCGGCCGGGCCGGTCAGCTCGTACGTCCGGCCGTCGTGGCCCTCCTCGCGCAGGACCACGGCGGCGACCTCGGAGATGTCCGCCGGGTCCACGACCGGCAGCGCCACGTCGGCGAACGGGGCGATCACCGCGCGCTGCGTGCGGACGCTCTCGATCCAGGCGTAGGCGTTGGAGGCGAAACCGCCGGGACGCAGGATCGTCCAGTCCAGGCCCGAGGAGCGCACGGCCTCCTCGAACTCCCGCAGCCGGCCGTGCGAAAGGGCGTCCGGGCGGGTGCCGTTGATCTGCGAGGAGAGCAGCACCACGCGCCGCACGCCGACCTCCTTGGCCGCCGTCAGCACGTCGGCGGCGGGCGCGCCGCCGCCGAGCAGCTCACCGGCGAGCAGGATGAACAGGGCCTCGGCGCCCTCCAGGGCCGGGCCCAGGGTGGCGGGATCGGCGAGGTCGGCGCGGATATGCCGCGCTCCCTCCGGAAGGTCGTAGGAGAGGGGATTGCGGGACACGGCCGTCACCTTCTCGCCGGCGGCGGCGAGGGTCTCGACGAGCGGGCGGCCGACGTTTCCGGAGGCTCCGGTGATAGCGAACATGAGAACTCCCAAAGGTGTGTAAAGAGGGTGGAGTTGGGGCGGATCCACGCGATGTCTGCGACGTTAGCATCCTCCGTATAGTAGGTACCTAGAGGAAAGCGACTATGGCGTCGCCGCGTCCTGGAGCGACCCGTAGCGCGCCATCAGGTCGCGGCCGAGGCGGGCCAGGTGTTCGCGTGCCTGGGGCGGGCCCACCACCTCGACCCGGGCCCCCAGACCCGCCAGCTGCGCGGCCAGCACCTCCACCGACGGCCCGGCGGCCTCGATCTCCCGTCTGCCGTCGTCCAGTAACCGGCCGATGCTGAGCCGCCCGCCGAGCAGGCGCTGGAGCACGGGCAGGGCGTCCTGATCGGCCCGCGCCGACACGGTCGCGGCGAGGAGGCGGTCCTCCAGCTGGGTGACCAACGTCCGCCAGGCGGCAGTCAGATCGAAGTCGGCGGGACGGCGGACCGGCTCGTCGGTCGGCTCCGCCGAGGTCACCCGGCCCAGCCGGAAGGAACGCAGCCCCTCTGACGTGCCGGCCACCATGTACCAGTGGCCCGCCTTGAGGACCAGCCCGAGCGGGTCCACCGTGCGCTCGTGCGGTACGGCGCCGGGCCGGGCGTAGCCGAGGCGCACCCGTACGCCGTCCAGCACCGCGCGCTCCAGGGCCGTGTGGTGCGGGCCGCTCGCCATCACGGCGGTGCGCGACCAGTCCTGGTCGTCGACGATGCGCGCCCGGGACGCCGCCTCGGCGTGCGGCCGCAGCGGCTCCGGCACCGCCCGCAGCAACTTCCTGAGCGCCGAACGCAGTTCGGGGGAGGCCGCCGAGGAGCCCGCGGCCAGGAACAGCGCCTGCACCTCCGGCGAGGTGAGCCCGGTCAGGTCCGTGCGCGCTCCGCCGACCAGCCGCCATCCGCCGCCCCGGCCGCGCTGCGCGTACACGGGGACGCCGGAGGCGATCAGGGCCTCCAGGTCGCGCCGCGCGGTGCGTTCGGAGACCTCCAGCTCGGCGGCGAGTTCCGCGGCGGTCACCAGGCCGCGCGCCTGGAGGAAGAGCAAGGCCGCCACCAGTCGGTCAGCTCGCATCAGTGATCAGCCTTTCCTGGAAAGTGGCCGGAGGGTGGCCTGTTTGGCCGGAAGACTCGATGCCATGACGAACTCCATGAACGACCCCCGCAACGGACTGCTGAAGGCCGTCGACCTGGCCGGTGACGTGCTCGCCTCGGTGCAGCCCGAGGACTACGACCGCACCACTCCGTGTCCGGACTACTCGGTGCGCCAACTGTCCAATCACCTTGTCTCCGTGCTCCGCCGGGTTGCCGTGATCGGCGCCGGCGGACAGTTCTTCAGCGTTCCGCACTTCGCCGAGGACGTCGCCGACGGCGCCTGGGCCGAGGCCTGGGCCGCCGGGACGAAGGAGCTGCGGTCCGTCTGGACGGACCCGGCGGTTCTGGGCCGGGAGATCGGGCTGCCCTGGGGGCCCGTCCCCGGCGCCGCCGCCGCGGTCATCTACACCAACGAGTTCGTGCTGCACACCTGGGACCTGGCCAGGGCGACCGGCCAGACCCCCGTCTGGGAGGACGACGTCCTGGCCGCACCGCTCGCCGCCATGCAGCGCGCCGTGCCCCGCGAACCGCGCGGCGGCCAGGTGCCCTTCGGCCCCGTCGTGGACGTCCCGGAGGACGCCCCCGCCATCGACCGCCTGGTCGGCTGGTACGGCCGTAAGCCCTGAGCCGGTACCGCACTTCCCCCGCGAGCCGCCGGACCCCGTTGTCCGGCGGCCTTTCGCGGTGTCGGGCCGTGGCGGTCAGGCGCTGCCTATGGACTGCGGGAAGCGGAAGAACCGGTACGGGTCGTACTTGGACTTGATCCGGGTCAGCCGGGAGTAGTTCTCCGCGTAGTACGACGCCTTCCAGTCCGTCAGCGACGGGTCCATCCAGTTCTGGTAGGTCTCGCCGTTCGACAGCGGGTCGACCGTCGCGAAGCCGTTGTCGACCCAGGTGTTCGCCACTGCCTTGGCCTCGTCGGTCACCTGGGCCGGGTCGTTGATCAGGACCCGGTAGTTGACCGAGAAGAGCGAGTCACGGTGCACATAGGCGGTGGCGGTGCGCGCGACCTCGTTCGCGGCGCCCCCGAAGAAGTGGAAGTCCAGGTAACGCGCCTGCCCCGCCCTGCGGTTCGCGTCGAAGGCCGTCATCACGTCCGCCCAGCCGCTCGCCGGGTACGGGTCGCTGCCCATCCGGGTGCGCTCCAGGCCGTACGCCGGGCGGGACAGCGTGCCCTGCGGGGTCTTCTCGGAGCGCTGGCACTGGGCCTCGGTGAGGGTGGCGCAGCCGAAGATCATCATCATGAGCTGCTGGTACGTCATGACGCCGTCCTGCCGCTGCACGGGAGCGCCGGTCAGGGCGAGCAACCGGGCCGCCTCACCGGCGAGTTCGGTCGGGGTGCCGCGGGAGGCGAGGAAGACGTTGGCCTGCGGCACCGAGCCGGGCGCCGCGTCGGGCTGTACGACGTAGGCGCCGCCGCCGATGGTGTGCGGGGCGTCCACCAGCCACCGGGCCACACCGTCGAGGACGTCGGCCATCCGGTCGTAGGGGAAGATCAGGTTGCTGATGGCCATCTGGTCGCCGCTGTGCGGGGTGACCGTGAACCGGGTGACGATGCCGAAGTTGCCGCCACCGCCGCCGCGGATCGCCCAGAACAGGTCCGGGTACTGCTTCGCCGAGGTGGTCACCACACGGCCGTCGGCGAGCACCACCTGGGCGGCGGTCACCGCGTCGCTGGCCATGCCCGTCGGCCGGGTCAGGAAGCCGAAGCCGCCGCCCTGCAGGAAGCCGCCGGCGCACACGGTCGGGCAGCCGCCCTCGCTGACCACCAGGTGGTGCGGGGCCAGCGCGTTGAGGATGTTGACGTTCTGCGCGCCCGGGCCGATCTCCACCGACGAGGGGCTCTTCACCGTCACGGCGTTGAGCCTCGATACGTCGATGATCATGCCCGGCGTCGTGGACCAGCCGCCGTAGTTGTGGCCGCCGCTGCGGACCGCCGTACGGACGCCGTTGTCCTGGGCGAAGCGCACGCAGACCGAGACGTCCGCCGCGCTCGCGCAGTAGGCCACCGCCTGCGGGTTGACGGCGTCGAACTGGCCGAGCTCCAGTTGGCGGGCGACGGAGTAGTAGGGGTCGGTGGGCAGCACGAGCCGGCCCGAGAGCCTGGCCGCGAGTTGGTTCCACGGTGTCCCCGAGCCCTCGGCGGCGACGGGGATGGCGGGCACGAGGGCGATGCCGGCTGCGGCCGAGCCGGCGCCGAGCAGGGTTCTACGACTGATCACACGGTGTCCCAGTGTCGATGCGGGTGTGGTGGACGGAGGTTCGGTGCGGGGCCAGGGGCTGGGGCCGGGGGCCGGGGGCCCGCACAGGGCTGCGCGTGGGGGTGGCACCACGCCCTGTGCGGGCCGGTCTCAGGGGGTGCGGCGGTGGTCAGGAGGGTCAGGAGACCTTCTTGCCGCGTACGGCGGACTTGGCGACGCCCTTGAGCATCGAGCGGCCGAGGTCGCGCATCTCCTTGGGGCCGTTGGTGCTCGCCCACCACATGAACTTGATCATCGTGGGGGTGGTGGCCCGGTAGAAGCGGTGGTCCTCGCCGTCCTTCCAGCCGAAGGGCGTGTTGACGGACTCGCAGTCGTTGATGGCCTGGAAGACGATGTCGGCCGCCTTGTCGCCGTCGATCTCGCCGGCCTCGTAGCTGAGGCAGGTCTCGTTGGTGACGTCGAGCAGGTGCTTGAAGGCGTGGCTGTCCGGCCACCACAGGCCCGGGTAGGGCGAGTTCTCCATCTCGCGGAAGTGCCGGTCGTCGCCGTCCAGGACGAACTCCTGGCGGGCCTGGATCTGCCGCATGGTGGCGGGCGTGGTGAAGCAGGCCCAGACCCGGAACACCGCGTTCCAGAGCCGGAAGTGGGAGAAGGCGATGTAGGAGCTGTTGACGATCATGTCGTTGTACGTGAGCAGCCCCTGCTCCAGACGCTCGACGTACTCGAAGCGCTTGGCCGAGAAGTCGTCGTCGCGCAGCGCTTCCAGGACGCGGTAGCACAGCGCGTCCACCACCTCGAAGGTGTTGGACAGACCGCGCGAGTAGAGCGGGTCCACGAAGCCGGCCGCGTGCGACATCAGGCACCAGCGGTCGCCGACCGTCCGCTTCGAGGAGTACTGGATGCGGTCCGGCGTCGAGATCCACTCCCGCACCCGCCGCGCGCCGTCGAACTGGCGCTTCACGGCCGGGTACATGTCGAGGTAGTGGTTGAACTCCTCGTCCGGCGTCTTGTCCTTGGGCTGCGGGTACAGCCGCTCGTCGAAGGTCAGGCCGACGCTGCACATCGGGTTGCGCGAGTCCGTGTGGTTGTCGAACGGGATGATCCAGAACCAGCCGCGTTCGATCAGGTGGTGCAGGGTGCCGCCGTGGAACGGGGACTCGGCCGGCGGACGCAGCGCGTCGGGATAGTTGCACACGTCGTCGTAGGGCTTGATGCCGACGTAGTGCGTGAACAGGGAGCGCGCGTGGTGCTTGAGCCGGGAGGGCTGCTCGCGCAGGTCGAACTTCTGGGCGAGCGGCGAGCGGAAGCCGCTGGCGTCGATGAGGTACTTCGCGCGGAAGACCTCGCCGCTCTGGCCGGTGACGGTGACGCCGTCGTCGTCGAAGTCCAGGTCGGTGGCGCGCCAGTTCTGCCGCAGGGTGCAGCCGTACTTGGCGGCGACGTTGAAGTAGTAGGTGTCGGTGTCCTGGCGGAACATGTGCGACGCCTCGGTCAGCATCTTCGGGATGACGAACATCGTCGCCTCGCGCGGGTCCGGCTCCCGGTCCGGGACGTGCCGCACGAATCCGAAGCTCTGCTTACGGCCGTGATGGGCGCCGATGTACTTGGTGACCGCCTTGATGTCGAGCAGGTGCTTGATCTCGGGGACGTCGTAGCGCACGGCGAGGATGTGCAGCCACTCCACGAGCTGCGGGTTCTGCGACTCACCGACCGCGAACCGCGGGTGCTGCCCGGCGTCGACGAGCACCACCTTCGCGCCCTGCCGGGCCAGGATCGCGCCGGTGATCGAGCCGCCGATCCCGGCGCCCAGGATGATGACGTCGCACTCGGTCCACTCGCCGGCTTTCGACGCCGTCTTCTGTGTGTCGGCCTTGGGGGGCATCTGTGTCTCGGCCTTGCCGGTCAACTCGGGACTCCTCTTCTGACGTAGGTTCGGGGCAGCGCCCTAAGGGGCGCGGGGAACTGCGCAACCAGCCACGACGTAGCCGCAGACGCTCGACGGCCTGTCGCAGGCACTTCCCGTCGCGGCCTTCCCACGGAGCGCCTAGCTGCCCGCAGGGCCGAACCAGCGCTGCAGGGCCTCGGCCAAACCGGCGGAGCCACCCGTGCCGACCCAGGCGATGTAGCCGTCGGGCCGGACCAGCAGATCGGCGGCCGGGGCGGCGGGGTCGGGGCGGGAGGCGGCGACCACGTCGACGCGGTCGGCCCAGCCGGCGGCGGCCTCGGTGAGGGCGTCGCCGCCGCGCAGGTTCAGCAGGAGCGGGCGGCCGCGGGTGAGCAGTTCGTACGTGCTGCTCTTCTCGTCGCCGACCAGCAGCTCCTGGTCGGGCAGCCGGTGGCCGAGCAGCGGGTGGCCGCCCTCGCCCATGTCGTAGCCGATGTCCAGGCCGGTGACCAGGCCGACCAGATGGCGGCGGACCGCCTCGATGCCGACCAGCTCGCCGAAGAGCCGGCGCAGCGGCTCCATCTCGGGGCCGCCGAGGTACAGGGAGCGCTGCACGAGGGTGTTGGCGACGATGCGGGCGCCGACCGGGTGGCGCTCGGTGTGGTAGGTGTCCAGCAGGCCCTCGGGGGCGTGCCCGCCCAGCTCGGCCGCCAGCTTCCAGCCGAGGTTCACCACGTCGCCGACGCCGGCGCTGATGCCCTGGGCGCCGATGGGAAGGTGGATGTGGGCGGCGTCGCCCGCGAGGAAGACCCGGCCCTGGCGGTACTCGGCGGCCTGCCGGCTGCCGTCGGTGAAGTAGCTGGTCCACAGCGGCTTGTGGCCGGTGATGTCCTCGCCGGTGACGCGCTGAAAGGCGGCGGCGACCTCGGGGAAGGTGGGCGCCTCCTGGGTCGGGCGGACGCCGGCGCCGCGCTCGAAGACGACGACGCGGGTGGCCTGCGGGCCGAGCGGGAGCACCACGACCATGCCGGACTCGCCGACCTCGCCGGTCGGGCGGATGCGCAGCTCGTTGGTGGCGACGTCGGCCATCAGCATCTCGATGGTGGCGCTGGTGCCGGGGAAGTCGATGCCGGCCAGCTTGCGCACGGTGGAACGGGCACCGTCACAGCCGACCAGGTAGGCCGCGCGCAGTGTCTCGACGCCGTCGGCGGTGCCGACCTCGACGACGACACCCTGCTCGTCCTGGGTCATGCCGACGACCTCGTGCCCGCGGCGGATCTCGGCGCCGAGGCCGGTCGCCCACTCGAGCAGAATGGCCTCGGTCCGCGACTGCGGAACACCACGGACGCCGAAATTGCCGCCCTCAACGATGCGATAGTCAATGGGCAGTCCACCGAAATGCCCGAAGGGTATCGTCTCGAGTTGACCGAATTTCTCGAGAAGTCCGCGCTGTCCGAACTCCTCGATGGTGCGGGCGGAAAATCCGAGCGCCCGAGACTGCTGCATGGGCTCCGCGAGGCGGTCGAGTACGACCACCGACCGTCCGGCCAGGCGGAGTTCACCGGCGAGCATGAGTCCGGAGGGACCGGCCCCGGCGACAATCACGTCGGCATGAAAATTATCCATGTTTCCTCTCCCAGTGGATTTTTCTCCAGTATTCCGGGGGAGTTGGGGAAGCTGAATGGCCGTAAGTACAGGTCTCTGACAAGTTTCGTCAGAGATTCTGCAGCTGCGTCAGGCGGTGGAAATACGCGAGGGCGCCGGAAGGAAGTTCCGACGCCCTCGGCCGGTTCGGACCCGGCTCAGAGCAGGCCCAGCACCCGGTCGATCCGGATCTCGATCACGACCAGGCCCGGCGGCTCCGGCGGCGGCGTCCAGTACCGCTTGGCGTACCGCCGGATGCCCTCCTGGACCCGTAACGGGTCGTCGTGGACGGTGGCGGTGCCCTCCAGGGCGATCCAGCGGGGCCCCACCGTCTGGCAGAGGGAGGCCCGGCCGGCGGGCGTGGCCAGGACGTTCCTGGCCTTGCGCCGTGTCACCGCGGTCATGACCCGCGCCAGGCCCGCCTCCCCGTCCCAGGTGAACCGCACGGGCGTCACATGGGGCGAGCCGTCGGGGCGCAGCGTGGTGAAGGTGCACAGATGGTTCTCGGCGAGGAAGTCCTCGGCCGCGGGGGACAACCGTGGTGACGTCGGCATGGCGGCTTTCCGATCTATTGCGGGTTTCCGATCTCAGGCTTTGGCGGGAGCGTCGGCCGGCTGGTCCGATGCCTTGGTGAAGGGCAGCAGGAGCAGCGTGAGGAGCAGGCCGGCCACCGCGAAGCAGGCGCCCGCGAGGAACGCGTCGTGGAAGACCTCGGTGCGTGCCTGGGTCACCCGGGCGGGCACCCCGTCCGCCCACTCGGTCAGCTGCTCGACCTGGCGGAAGGCGTAGGTGGCGGCCACGGCGAGGCCGAGGGCGCCGCCGACCTCCTGCGCGGTGTTGATGAGCCCCGCGGACAGACCGGACTCGTCCTCCTGGGTGCCGGTGAACGCGGCGACCTGCACCGGCACGAAGGACAGGCCGAGACCGAGGCCGGAGATCAGGAAGGCGGGCAGCAGGTCCACGACGTAGGAGGCGTCGGAGGGGGCCCGCCACAGCAGGAACATGCCGACGCTGGTCAGCGTCAGGCCGGCCATCAACACCGGCTTGGCGGCGACCTTGGTCACCAGCTGGGAGGCGATACCGGCGCCGACCGCGACGATCACGGCGAGCGGGACGTAGGCCAGACCGGTCTTCAGGGCCGACCAGTTGAGGACCTGCTGCATGAACAGGCTGGCGAAGAAGAACAGCGTGACGCAGGTGCCGAGCAGCAGGACGGCGACGATGTTGGAGGCCCGCAGCGACTTGCGCTTGAAGACGCCGAGCGGGATCAGCGGTGCCTCGGCGCGGCGCTCGATCAGCAGGAACGTGATGAGCAGGACCGCGGAGAGGGCGAAGCCGCCGTAGACGCGGGCCAACGGGACGTCCGAGTCGTCGATGGTCTGACCGAGGCTGAAGATCAGCAGCACGAGACCGGCGGTCAGCGTCACGGCACCGGCGACGTCGAAGGAGCTGCGGCGCTCCGCGGCGCGGCTCTCGCCGACGATTCGCGGGGCGATCAGGGCGCAGACCAGGCCGATCGGCACGTTGATGAAGAAGATCCAGCGCCAGCCCGGACCGTCGGTGAGCAGACCGCCCAGGGTGACACCGGCGACGGCGGCGATACCGCTGAGCGCGCCCCAGGCACCGAGCGCCTTGTTGCGCTCGGCGCCCTCCGCGAAGTTGTTGGCGAGCAGGGACAGCGCGGCGGTCGCGATGAACGCGGCACCGAGGCCCTGGGCGCCGCGCGCCACGATCAGCATGGCCGCGCTCTGCCCGAACCCGGCGAGTAGCGAGGACAGGGCGAAGAGGATCAGGCCGGTCTGCAGCATCCGGCGACGGCCGAACGCGTCGGCCAGCCGGCCGGTCAGCAGCAGGAAGCCGCCGAGCAGCATGCCGTACGTGGTGACGATGTACTGCAACGACGTCTGCGAGATGTGCAGTTCGTCCTCGATGGTCGGCAGGGCCACATTGACGATGGACACATCGAGGAAGGTCATGAAGCCGGCCAGGCAGAGGAACGCCAGGATGAGTCCCGGGCGGTGCGGCGGGGCCGATGCATCGGTGTGGCGGGGAAGGCGCAGCGACTCTTGGGTCGACATGTCGCTCCTAGTGGAGGTGACGGAAGGGTTCCGTAGGGACGGACATCCGGAGGGAAAGGACATGGCGCGAGGCCGGGAGCGGGAGCCCGCTCACCGTCTTCCGGGAAGCTAGCATCCTGGGTAAAGTAGGTACCTAGAGGAAAGTGACTTCCTGGGAGGGTCCGAATGGGCAGCACCGGCGCCATGGGCAGCACCACCACGCGTGGCGGAAAGGTCGACTCGGAGCTGGCGTGCCCGGTCTCCCCGGTGGTCGACATCGTCTTCAGCCGCTGGACGACACCGATCCTGTGGACGCTGCACGAGTTCGGTAAGCAGCGCTTCGTCGAGCTCCAGCGCAACATCCGCACCATCACGCCCAAGGTCCTCACCCAGCGGCTGCGCCAGATGGAGCGCGACGGCCTGGTCGTGCGGACGTACCACCCCGAGGTGCCGCCCCGGGTCGAGTACGAGATCAGCGAGCTGGGCCGCAGCCTGGCGCCGATCTTCGCCCACCTCGCCGAGTGGTCCGCGGAGAACCTCCAGAAGGTGGAGCGGGCCAGGCGGGAGTTCGACACGGCGGACGAACCGACGTCCGTGTCGCGCTGACCCGCGCCGGGGCCGGCTGCTAACCCCGGGCCGGCGCAGGGACATCGGTGTCGAGGACGCGCATCGAGCCCTTGTAGAAGACCAGCGGGTCGGCCTCCTCGGTCGACGTGCCCAGGGCGGTGACCTCGCCGAGCAGGATCGCGTGGTCACCGCCGTCGTACTCGTCGGCAAGACGGCACTGCAGGAAGGCCAGCGCCTCGGTGAGGACCGGCAGTCCGCTCGTGGAGCGGTGATGCGGGACCTCCGCCAGACGTGCCGACTCGCGGCCCGCGAACTTCCAGGCGAGGCCTTCCTGGCTGCGGGTCAGGAAGTTGACGACGAAGCCGCCGGACTTCTGCAGGGCGGGC
This sequence comes from Streptomyces sp. NPDC111606, assembly GCF_055656945.1. Classification (NCBI taxonomy): domain Bacteria; kingdom Bacillati; phylum Actinomycetota; class Actinomycetes; order Kitasatosporales; family Streptomycetaceae; genus Streptomyces; species Streptomyces sp. NPDC111606. Next base: position 1,674,466 of record NZ_JBVKBY010000001.1, on the reverse strand, counting down.
CGCAGCCGCGACTGCTTGTGCAGGCAGAACAGCACCAGCGGCGGCTCCAGCGAGACGGACGTGAAGGAGTTCACCGTGGTGGCGGCGCCGTCCTCGGGACCTCCGGTGGTGATGACGGTGACGCCGGTGGCGAAGTTGCCGCACACCGCGCGCAACGCACGGCCGTCGACCGGCGGTTGCGGCAGATGCCGGCCGTGCTGGGACAACGGCTGGACGGGTATCACGTGAGCCCTCTCGTCAGGTGCGCGGCGCGGTCGCGTCCGCGACGGGTGTACGTGCCTTCTCGGTCACGCCGGCCGTGAGGTGCTCGCGCCGGGACAGCAGCGGGGCCGCCATCGCCGTCGTCACGAGGGCCATGATCACCAGCATGGTGAACATCCGTCCGTCGAGCACTCCGAGGCTCACGGCGGCGTTGAGGATGATGAGTTCGGTCAGGCCACGGGTGTTCATCAGCACGCCCAGGTCCTTGGACTCACGCCAGGACAGGCCGGACAGCCGGGCCGGGACGATCGCGCCGAGCAGCTTGCCCGCGCAGGCCACGGCGATGACCAGGGCCAGTGACAGATAGTCGGTCGCGGTCAGGGAGCCGAGGTCGACGCCGAGGCCGGTGACGATGAAGAACACCGGCAGCAGCACGACGCTGACGTCGTCCAGCGGCCGGCGCAGGTTCGCCGCGAGCACCCTCCGGGGTTCGCGCGGCATGATGAAGCCGAACAGGAAGGCGCCGAAGATCTGGTGGATGCCGATCCACGAGGTCAGCCACGACGAGGCGAACACGCCCGCGCACAGCACCGCGAGCAGCGCGCTCCAGCGCTCCGTCGCCGCCCAACGCCACACCAGCCGGGCCACCAGCGGCCGGACCACCATGAACATCAGCGCCACAAAGACCACGCTCAGCGCCCCGATCCGGGCCAGATCCGCGTAGTTGCCGTCCGAGCTGACCAGCGCCGACACATACGCCAGCAGACACCAGGCGAGGACGTCGTCGATCGCGGCGCTGGCCAGTGACAGGGCGCCGACCCGGGTGTCCATCAGCTTGTTCTCGGTGAGGATCCGTGCCAGCACGGGGAACGCCGTCACGGACATCGCGGTGCCCATGAAGGTGGCGAACGCTAGGAAGGAGATGTGCTTGCCGGCCACGGTGTCGTGGTGCGGATACAGCACGACCGCGGCCGCGACGCCCAGCCCGAAGGCCAGCACGATCGACGACAGCGAGACGCCGGCCGCCAGCCGCGCGTGCGGCCGTATCAGCCGCTTCTCGAACTCCCAGCCGACCACGAACATGAACAGGACCAGGCCGACCTGGGAGACCGCGGACAGCAACGGCCGTACGTCGCCCGGAAACAGGCGCTCCGTCAGGTCGCCCGGAAACAGGCCGAGCAGACTCGGGCCGAGGAGGACGCCGGCGGTGATCTCGCCGATCACCTTCGGCTGGCCCACCTTCCGGGCGAGCGCGCCGAGGGCGGCGCCGACCAGCAGGATCACGCCGATACCGAGCAGCATCGTGGCGATCTGCTGCTCCCCGCCCCCCGCCGCCGAAGCGGTCATCGGGAGCCCCCGGGCCGCGGCGGGTTGCCCGTCGACCAGACCAGCTGGAACGACAGTTCCGTCAGACGCCAGCCCTGCTCGGTGTGCCGGGCCTCGCCGTGGACGAGGGTGCCGGAGACGAACAGCGGATCGCCGGGCGCGTCCGGATGGTGTACGTGGGTGGAGACCAGGTTGGCGCGCAGCACCGCCCGCTTCTCGCCGGTGAGGTCCACCACCGCCGGGGAGTTGAGATGCTGGGTGCGCGCGAACGCGTCGAGTGCCTGCCGGTGCCAGGCGGCGAGTCCCTCGATGCCCTCGTGCCGGGCCATCGGGAACTCGACGCGGGCGTCGTCGCTGAACAGCGTACGCGCCCAGACGTCGTCGAGTTTGTCCTCGTCGAGGCCCAATAGATATCGGTCCAGCAAGGTGCTGATTTCGGCTGTTGACGTGACGGAATTCATTGCCCGAGCATCGCGCGGTGGCCAATGGGCACCCAAGGGCACTTGTCGAAGACCTGACGTAGCTGCGGAAGATCTGACGCTGACGGAAAAGACCTGACAATCCGCGCGGAGTCCTGAACAGAGCGCTCTTCAGCAGGAGTTGATGGCTTGTCATGCTGGTCGGGAAGCACTGATCCGCTGAGCCGGAAATTCGAGTTCTGCTTCTTTCGTCAACCTTTCATCACCCGATCTACCGGAAGAGAAGAGAATGCCGAAGATCGCAGCCGATGGTAAGAACCTGACCGTCCTCAACCTGTTCTCGACCGACTCCGCCGAGAAGCAGGACAGCCTGCTCGCCGCGATGCGCGAGATCGTCGACGCCGCCGCCTACGACGGCTGGATCTCCAGCACCGTGCACAGCGGGCAGACCAAGTTCGGCACCGCCAACTTCATCCAGTGGCGCTCCACCGAGGACCTGGAGGCCCGTTACGCCGGCGAGGAGTTCAAGCACCGCACCCTGCCGCTCTTCGGTGAGATCACCACCGCGATCCGGCTCCTGCAGAACGAGGCGGTCTTCACCCAGTCGAAGCCGGGCGCCGGACCCACCGAGATCGGACCGGAGCGCGAGGACTACACGGTCATCGACCTGTACGGCGTCGCCGAGAAGCACCAGGACGACCTGGTCGACACGCTCGGGGCTGCCCAGGACTGGCTGCAGAAGGTCCCGGGGTACCGCAGCCACACGGTGCTGCGCGGTCTGCGCGGCCGTGGCATCGAGGGCAAGTGGGCCGTCGTCTACGCCCAGTGGGACAGCAAGGAGGCATACGACGCCTTCCGCGAGCAGCCCGCGGCGCAGCGGTCGGCGGAGCGGCAGAAGATCGACGCCACGGTGGACGCGCTGGCCATCTGGCGGGACTCCAACACCTACCGCGTGGTGCACACCCGGTCGGCGGGCGAGTGACGGTCCGGGCCGCCGGCCGGGAGGTGCCTGGCGCCGCCCGGACGCGGCCCGGAGTGGAGTGCACATGCGCGTACTTGTGATCGATCCGGATGACGGGACCGCCGAGCCCCTGGTCTGCCGCCTGGTGCGCAACGGCCATCAGGTCCGGCGGGCCCGCACCGGGCGGGCGGCTCTCCAGGCATGGGAGCAGGCCGAAGTCGTCCTGCTCGACCTGGAGTTGCCCGACCTCGACGGTCTGCAGGTGTGCGCCGAGATCCGGGCCCGGGGCAGCACCCCGCTGATCGCGTTCACCAGCCGGGACACCGAGCTGGACCGGGTGCTCAGTCTGCGGTCGGGTGCGGACGACTGTCTGGTGAAGCCGTACGGCTTCCGGGAGCTGATCGCCCGGATGAACGCGGTGACCAGGCGCGTCACCACCGGCGGGGGTCCGGCCGGGGTGTCCTGCGGGGCCCTGCGGCTGGACCCCGGGACGCGTGAGGCGTGGGTGGGGGAGCAGCCCCTGGAGCTGACCCGCAAGGAGTTCGACATCCTGTTGCTGCTGGCCTCGGCACCGGAGACGGTGATCTCGCGCCGGGACCTGATCGCCGGGGTCTGGGCGGACGAGTGGGCCATCTCCACCCGCACGGTCGACACCCACGTCAGCGCCCTGCGCGCCAAGCTGGGCGAGGGCTGGATCACCACGGTCCGGGGTGTCGGCTACCGGCTGGAGGAAACGTCGCCCTCCGCCCCGCTCCGGTGATGTGCGATGCCGGTTCTCCGGGGGCCGTTACGGACCGCCGATCAGGCAGCGCTGCCCTCCCCCTCCGGGGCAGCGCTCCCTTCCCGTACCCGGGTGGCGGCGGTGTCGGGCTCCCAGGCCGTGCCGGCCTCCGAGGCGGAGCCGTCCTCGGCCGCGGCGTCGTACTCCTCGTCGGCCGGCGCGTCCTCCCCCTCCAGCGCCGCATCGCGCGAGGCGAGCAGGGACACGGCTCGGTCGGGGGTCAGTTCCAGCGTCGGGAGGATCTGCGGCATCGCGATGGTCGGCAGGAGGTGGCGGAACATGGAGATCACGCGGCGGGTCAAGTCCTTGCGCTGACACAGCACTTGGGACGTCCACTGGATTCCGGTGAAGGACCCGGACAGCAACTCGGCCGTCTCCGCCGGATCCACGTGCGGCAGCAACTCGCCGCGTTCGCGCGCCTCGACGAGCAGTCCGGTGAGCCGGTCCGCCCAGGACTGGAACGGCCTGCCGTGAAAGGGATTGCCGCTCTCGGCGCTCTCGGCGCTCTCGCTCCACTGGTCCATGGCGAGCCCGACGCTGGCCCGGGTCAGCGGGTCGTGCTGCAGCTGGTGCGCGAACAACAGGCCCTGGTCGGCGAGTTCCTGCAGCTTCGTGCGCTGCGGGGGCAACGGGCCGAGCTCCAGCTGCGCCGCTATCACCCCGAGGGCCAGGTCCTCCTTGGAGGTGAAGTGGAAGTACAGCGCCCCCTTGGTGACACCGGCCCGCGCGATGATCTCCGTGATGGTGGCGGTGCTGTAGCCCCGCTCGTCGAACACCTCGGCCGCCGCCAGCAGGATCGACTTGCGGGTCTGGATGGCTCTCGCTTGACGTGCCATGCGTCCGTGCCTGTTTCTATGTCAGAGCTTGGTCAGGTTCCCCCGCAAAGAGAACCGGACTGCCAGTCTTTTGTCGAGAGGGGAACGATCCCCTCATTTATCGACTCAGGGGGCAATCCATGCCTGATGGCGCGATATCTGTAGTCGACCGATTTGTTGAGGCTCGTTTGGGTATGGCCCCGGCGCAGGAGCGACTCGACCCCGCTGACGTGGCGAGCACAGCCCTGCACAACGGTCCGCTTGCCGGACAGGTCGCACCGATCCCCTCGGAAGAGTCCGCCTCACGACCCGCATACCGGACCGACTCCCCGGTTCTGATTCCGGACGGCCGGGCCACCGCCGAGCTGTGCCACCGCCCGGACCCGGAGGACCGTTTCCCCGTCGAGTGGCTGCGCCTCACCGAGCAACGGTTCCTGGTCTCGGTGAACTGGCCCGCCGCACACCGCTTCTTCGCCCCGCTGCCCGGCGGGCGTCAGGATCCGCTGCTCGTCGCGGAGACCACCCGGCAGGCGACGATGATGCTGGCCCACGCCGAGTTCGGAGTGCCGATCGGCGACCAGTTCCTGATGCGGGAGCTCGGATACCGGGTCGAGACAACGGAGTTCACCGTGGCGGGCGCTTCGGGCGCGATCGACGTCGTGGTCGAGTGCACCGACGTCCAGCTGCGCGCCGGGCGCCTCGTCGGCATGCGGGTCGACCTGCGCTTCCAGCGCCTCGGCCGGCTGCTCGCCACGAGCATGGGCATCCTGGGCTGCACCTCGGCCCGCGTCTACCGCCGGCTGCGCGGCGAGCGGACGGCCGTCACGGGTCGCGCCATGCCGCTGCTGCCCGCCGTCGCGCCCCGCGAGACCGGCCGCGGCGACCGCAAGGACGTCGTCCTCGCCCCCTCCAGGCATCGCCCCGGCTGGCGGCTCCGCCTGGACACCATGCACCCCACACTCTTCGCCCGGCCCAACGACCACGTCCCCGGCATGGTGCTCCTCGAAGCCGCCCGGCAGGCCGCCAACGTCCTGACGCCCGGGCACGACTTCCACCCCGCCTCGATGCGGATCGCTTTCCACAAGTACTGCGAACTGACCGAGCCCTGCTGGATCCTCGCCGGTCCCGACCGGTCCGCGGAGCAGGGCACCGTGATGCGTGTGCAGGGCCTCCAACAGGACGAGCCCGTCTTCACCGTGACCCTGGGCGACGGCGCGACGAGGGACGGCGGCTGAGCCGGCACATCCTGGCGCGGGTGCTGGGAGTTCCGGCGGATTCGCCGGTCGTCCCGTCCGTCCCGGGCGGCGGACATACGGTCGCCACGGCCTGCGACGCGGGGGCGTACGGCCGTGGCCGATCCGCGCACCGCCGCCGGCAACTCCCGCGCGGCCACCCCGGACCGACGGCCCGCCGCTGACGGCACCGCCAGAACGCGAAGGCCCCGGACACCCCAACTCACGGCCGCCCCTCGGCTGATCTCACGGCCGCTCCCACGCGCCGTTCCGACGGCTGTTCCGACGGGTTGCTCCCACGGGCCGCTCCCGCGTGCCGTTCCGACGGGCTGCTCCCACGGGCCGGTCCCACGGCCGGTCGCACGTGCCGTTCCGACGGGCCGGTCTCACGGGCCGCTCCCGCGTGCCGTTCCCACGGGTTGCCCCCTTGAGCCGGTCCCACGGGCCGGTCCCACGGGCCGGTCCCGCGGCCGGTCGCACGTGCCGTCCCGACGGGTTGCTCCCACGTGCCGGTCCCATGTGCCGTTCCGACGGACCGCTCCCGCGTGCCGGTGCCACGTGCCGTTACGACGGGCCGGTCCCACGTGCCGGTCTCACGGGCCGCTCCCACGCGCCGTTCCGACGGGCCGCTCCCACAGCCGGACCCGCGACGGCCCCGACGGCCGGTCCCGGGCCCGGGACCGGGACCGGGAGCGCATCACCTCACCCCCGTGGTCGCAGCCTCCGTGTCGTCCTCTTCCTCCGTGGCGTAGGGCAGGTAACGCGAGACGGAGACCGCGTGGTCGACCACGTCCGGTGTGCCGGCGGGGTTCAGTGCGCCGAGCAGGCCCGGCGCGGCGAGCCCCGGCAGGAAGCCCTGCCAGAACCCCGTGAAGGCCAGCCGGGTGCGGTCGCCCTCACCCCCCTTTATCAGTACTCCTATGCCGGTCGTGGCGGCGACGATCGCACACGTCAGCGCCGGCAGCTGGGCCTGCGCCGCGACCCCGCCCTCCTGGCGCGCGCGGTCCAGCAGGCGCTGCACGCAGGCGTGCCACGCGTGGGCGAACTGCTCCCGCCCTCTGCGGGACCGGTCGTTGTCCAGCCGCAGCCCGGCCCGCGACACCACGTCCCAGGACAGCAACTGGCTCAGGGTGTGCGAGATGTCGGTGAGGGCCTGCAGCGGCTCGGAGTTCTTCTCGTACGCGAGGCGCGCGGCGCGCCACAGGATGCCGCGCGCCTCGCTCACGACCGCTTGGGCCAGGTCCTCCTTGTTCGCGAAGTGGAAGTGCAGCGCGCCCGTGCTCATGTTGGCCCGCGCGCTGATGTCGGAGAGCCTGGCCGAGGCATAGTCCTCGCGGTCGAAGACCTCCGCCGCCGACTTCAGCATCAGTCGGCGGGTGCGGATCGCCCTCTCCTGTTGTAGTCCCACCTGCCTGAATCCTTTCATCCCGCAGTCCAGGAAACGGACTTGAAGGTTTGTTTGTGGGGTGCGGATGCCCGAGTGCCGGGAGCGTGGGTCCGGCTGCGGCTCTCGTTTCTATCGACACACCGTCAGTACTGCCCAGAAGATCACACTTTCCCACCTCATGACCAGGGCGAGGGAGAAGTGGAAGCAGGGAATCAGTCAGCCGAGAACATCCCGGACGGTCTACCACTGCCACCCGGGATGTGCAATGCGTCGGACGGGGCCGCCCTCGGTAGTCGATCTACGGACGAGTAGGCCCGGTTGTTGAGACCCAGAACAAACCGCAGCCGCCGTCAGTGATTGCTTTCTCGTGGCCCGGGGGCGAATTTTGACCACTTTCAAGATCCAGAAAAACGATCGCGGTTACGTTTCGCGGCGGAATTGATCCTTCATGTCAGGCAACTCCGGCAAAAGTCGCATCAGTTGTCACAGACGGTGAGTTTACCGAGTTTTTTTTTGACAAACCGAGAGGTAGGTTTTTAGGCTCGACAAGCCAAGGCGCTCGAGCGGGAACTACATGTTCAGGGGGAGAGCAGTGAGCCAACGCGCAACGAGCAGCACTCTGGAGTACCGAAAGCCCATCACCTCGCAGATCCGGAAGCCGTCGACCAACTGGCGGGTCCTGGTGGTCGAGAACAACACCGGCGACATGGAGGCCCTCGCGGCCGGCCTGCGGCGACACGGCCATCAGGTCGAGGGGGTCGGCACGGGCAACGCGGCCCTGCAGGCCTACCAGGTGTCGGACATCGTTCTGCTGGACCTCGAACTACCCGACCTGGACGGTCTGGAAGTGTGCCGTTCCATCCGTTCCCTGAGCGACGTCCCGCTCATAGCGGTCACCGGGTGGGGGACGGAACTGGACCGGGTCCTCGGTCTCCAGGCGGGCGCGGACGACTACCTCGTCAAGCCCTACGGCTTCCGGGAGCTGATGGCCAGGATGGACGCCGTCATGCGTCGCTCGCGTCCGCAGGTGCAGATCGAGCAGGTCGTCTCGCGCGGGCCGTTGCGCATAGACGCCGCCTCGCGCGAGGTGAGTCTGCACGGCCAGGTCGTGGAGGTCACCCGCAAGGAGTTCGATCTGCTCTATCTGCTCGCCTCCCATCCGGAGACGGTGATCTCGCGCAAGCGCATCATGCAGCAGGTCTGGGGTGGGTCCTGGTCCCGTCGCACCGTGGACACCCATGTCAGCAGCCTCCGCGGCAAGTTGGGGGGCAGTGACTGGATCGTCACCGTACGCGGAGTGGGGTTCCGCTTCGGTAGCAGCTGATCTCGCATCCGGCGCGATGTCACCACATCGCCGCCGACTTCGAAAAGGGCGGGCTCCTGACGGGGGAGCCCGCCCTTTCGCATGCCCATGCCCTTTTGTGCGCCGGTCGACTGTTCTGCCGCCGTGCGCTGTTCGGCGGGGCTTCTGACAATTCCCTGACACTTGCCTGGCGCTGCGCCAACAAAGCCGTATCCCCGCTGAGGATCTGGTCCGAAGGCTTAATGGCCGGCTGTTGAAAGCGCCGAGGTCACGCACGGAGTATGGACAGGTATTCGGCGCCTGCCCGGGAGTGGAATTCCCCCGGCCGCGCTTGATCATCCCAGAATTCCTGCCGATTGAGGAGGGGGCCAGTCGTGCGCAAGGTGCTCATCGCCAACCGTGGCGAAATCGCTGTCCGCGTGGCCCGGGCCTGCCGGGACGCCGGGATCGCGAGCGTGGCCGTCTACGCGGATCCGGACCGCGACGCGTCGCATGTCCGCGCTGCGGATGAGGCGTTCGCCCTGGGCGGTGACACCCCGGCAAGCAGCTATCTGGACATGGACAAGGTCCTGAACGCGGCACGCGAGTCGGGCGCGGACGCCATCCATCCCGGCTACGGCTTCCTGTCGGAGAACGCCGACTTCGCCCAGGCCGTCCTGGACGCGGGCCTGATCTGGATCGGCCCGCCCCCGCAGGCCATCCGCGACCTGGGTGACAAGGTCGCCGCCCGTCACATCGCCCAGCGTGCCGGCGCCCCGCTCGTCGCGGGCACGCCCGACCCGGTCTCCGGCGCCGACGAGGTCGTCGCCTTCGCCGAACAGCACGGCCTGCCGATCGCGATCAAGGCCGCCTTCGGCGGCGGCGGACGCGGCCTGAAGGTCGCCCGCACGCTGGAGGAAGTGCCCGAGCTGTACGACTCGGCGGTCCGCGAGGCCGTCGCGGCATTCGGGCGCGGCGAGTGCTTCGTCGAGCGCTACCTCGACAAGCCCCGCCACGTCGAGACGCAGTGCCTGGCCGACACCCACGGCAACGTCGTGGTCGTCTCCACCCGTGACTGCTCGCTGCAGCGCCGCCACCAGAAACTGGTGGAGGAGGCCCCGGCCCCGTTCCTGTCCGAGAAGCAGGTCGCGCAGCTGTACCGGGCGTCGAAGGCGATCCTGCGTGAGGCGGGGTATGTAGGCGCCGGCACCGTGGAGTTCCTGGTCGGGGGCGACGGTACGATCTCGTTCCTGGAGGTCAACACGCGTTTGCAGGTCGAGCACCCGGTCACCGAGGAGGTCACCGGCATCGACCTCGTGCGCGAGATGTTCCGCATCGCCGACGGCGAGGAACTCGGCTACGACGACCCCGTCATCCGTGGCCATTCGCTGGAGTTCCGCATCAACGGCGAGGATCCCGGCAGGGGTTTCCTCCCGGCGCCGGGCACGGTCACCACGTTCGCCCCGCCGACCGGTCCGGGCGTCCGCCTGGACGCGGGCGTGGAGTCCGGCAGCGTGATCGGCCCGGCATGGGACTCCCTGCTGGCCAAGCTGATCGTCACCGGCGCCACCCGCGGGCAGGCCCTGCAGCGGGCCGCGCGTGCCCTGGCCGAGTTCCAGGTCGAGGGCATGGCCACGGCGATCCCCTTCCACCGCGCGGTCGTCAAGGACCCGGCCTTCGCGCCGGAACTGACCGGCTCCAGCGACCCGTTCACGGTCCACACCCGCTGGATCGAGACCGAGTTCGTCAACGAGATCAAGCCCTTCGCCGCCCCCACCGACACCGACACGGAGAACGAGGCCGGTCGCGACACCGTGGTGGTCGAGGTCGGCGGCCGGCGCCTGGAGGTCTCCCTGCCGGCCTCGCTCGGCATGACGCTGGCCCGCACCGGGCTGGCCGCCGGAGCCAGGCCGAAGCGGCGGGCGGCGCGCAACTCCGGCCCGGCCGCTTCCGGTGACACCCTCGCCTCGCCGATGCAGGGCACCGTCGTCAAGGTCGCCGTCGAGGAAGGCCAGGAGGTCGAGGAAGGCGACCTCATCGTCGTACTCGAAGCGATGAAGATGGAACAGCCGCTCAATGCCCACAAGTCCGGCACCGTCAAGGACCTGTCCGCCGTCCTCGGCGCCTCTCTCACCTCCGGCGCAGCCATCTGCGAGATCAAGGACTGACCAAGTCCCAGGGAGGTGTGACCAGATGTACTCCGAGACGTATGCCCCGACGTACTCCAAGACCTACTCCGGGATCTGTTCCAAGACGTGTTCCGAGTCGTACGACGGGCACGACGCGCCCGCGCCCCGGGCGCCCGCCTGGCTCCTGGCCGGCGAGGACGACGAGAACGACAGCGACCACCCGCACATCTGCCGGGGCATCGACTGACGGAAATCGATTTCCCTTTCCGCGTTCCGTGCCCCCCTTTCCCACGCACCATTTTCCAAGGAGAGAGCTCATGCACAGCACCTTGATCGTGGCTCGGATGGAACCGGGCTCCGCGGTCGATGTCGCCAAGTTGTTCGGCGCGTTCGACGAGACCGAGATGCCCCATCTGATGGGTACGCGACGCCGCCAGCTCTTCCACTACCGAGGTCTGTACTTCCACCTGCAGGACTTCGACGCGGACAACGGTGGCGAGCTGATCGAGAAGGCCAAGTCCGACGAGCGCTTCGTGCGCATCAGTGAGGACCTGAAGCCCTTCATAGAGGCGTACGACCCGGCCACCTGGCGTTCCCCGGCCGACGCGATGGCGACGCGCTTCTACAACTGGGAGGCCGCCCGATGAGCGGCCGTCGGGACAGCCCCGCGCGGGTCGTCATCACCGGGATCGAGGTCCTCGCGCCCGGCGGCGTCGGCAAGGACAGCTTCTGGAACATGCTCAGCGAGGGCCGTACCGCGACGCGCGGGATCACCTTCTTCGACCCGAGCCCCTTCCGTTCGCAGGTCGCCGCGGAGATGGACTTCGACCCGGACCGGCACGGGCTCACGCCGCAGGAGGTCCGCCGGATGGACCGGGCCGCCCAGTTCGCGGTGGTCGCGGCGCGCGGCGCGGTGGCCGACAGCGGGATCGACCTCGCCGCCCACGAACCGCACCGGGTGGGCGTCACCATCGGCAGCGCGGTCGGCGCCACGATGGGGCTGGACGAGGAGTACCGGATCGTCAGTGACGGCGGCCGGCTGCACCTGGTCGACCACGAGTACGCCGTACCGCACCTCTACAACTACTTCGTCCCGAGTTCCTTCTCGGCCGAGGTCGCCTGGACAGTCGGCGCGGAGGGCCCCAACACCGTGGTGTCCACCGGCTGCACCTCCGGCATCGACTCGGTCGGCTACGCCGTCGAGCTGATCCGTGAGGGATCGGCCGACGTGATGATCGCCGGTTCGTCCGACGCGCCGATCTCGCCGATCACCATGGCCTGCTTCGACGCCATCAAGGCGACGACCCCGCGCCGGGAGGACCCCGAGCAGGCCTCGCGGCCGTTCGACGGCACCCGAAACGGGTTCGTACTCGGCGAGGGCTGCGCGGTGTTCGTCCTGGAGGAGCTGGAGAGCGCGCGGCGGCGCGGGGCGCACATCTACGCGGAGATCGCCGGCTACGCCACCCGCAGCAACGCGTACCACATGACCGGTCTGCGGCCGGACGGCGCGGAGATGGCCGAGGCGATCACGGTGGCGCTGGACGAGGCCCGTATGAACGTGGACCGGATCGACTACATCAACGCCCACGGCTCCGGCACCAAGCAGAACGACCGGCACGAGACGGCCGCCTTCAAGAAGAGCCTCGGTGAGCACGCCTACCGCACTCCGGTGAGCTCCATCAAGTCGATGGTGGGGCACTCGCTCGGCGCGATCGGCTCGATCGAGATCGCCGCGTCCGCGCTGGCCATGGAGCACCACGTGGTGCCGCCCACGGCCAACCTGCACACCCCCGACCCGGAGTGCGACCTCGACTACGTGCCGCTCACCGCCCGTGAGCAGCTGACCGACGCGGTGCTGTCGGTGGGCAGCGGGTTCGGCGGTTTCCAGAGCGCGATGGTGCTCGCCCGTCCCGAGAGGAGCATGGCATGAACGCGGTCGTGGTGACGGGCCTTGGTGTCACGGCCCCCAACGGCCTGGGAGTTCAGGACTACTGGGCGGCGACGCTCGCCGGCAAGAGCGGCATCGGACGCATCACCCGCTTCGACCCGTCGGGGTACCCGGCGCGGCTGGCCGGTGAGATCCCCGGCTTCGCGGCCGAGGAGCACCTGCCGAGCCGGCTGCTGCCGCAGACCGACCGGATGACCCGGCTGGCACTCGTCGCCGCCGACTGGGCGCTGGCGGACGCCGGGATACGGCCGCAGGACCTGCCCGAGTTCAGCATGGGCGTGGTCACGGCGAGCTCGTCGGGTGGCTTCGAGTTCGGCCAGGGCGAGCTGCAGGCGCTGTGGAGCCGGGGCAGCCAGTACGTCAGCGCGTACCAGTCGTTCGCCTGGTTCTACGCCGTCAACAGCGGCCAGATCTCCATCCGGCACGGCATGAAGGGCCCGAGCAGCGTGGTCGTCAGCGACCAGGCCGGCGGGCTGGACGCGGTGGCGCAGGCACGCCGCCAGATCCGCAAGGGCACGCCGATCGTGGTCTCCGGCGCCGTGGACGCCTCCATCTGCCCGTGGGGCTGGGTCGCCCAGCTCGCCGCGCAGCGACTGACCACGCGCGACGAGCCGAGCCAGGCGTATCTGCCCTTCGACGGGGCGGCCGACGGGTATGTGCCGGGCGAGGGCGGCGCGCTGCTCGTCATGGAGTCCGAGGAGTCGGCGCGGTCGCGCGGTGCGCGGATCTACGGCGAGATCGCCGGGTACGCCGCGACGTTCGACCCCGCGCCGGGCACCGAGCGCCCGCCGGCCCTGCGCCGCGCGATCGAACTCGCCCTGGACGACGCGGGGTTGAACGCCGACCAGGTGGACGTGGTCTTCGCCGACGCGGCGGCCGACCCCGAGCTCGACCGCATCGAGACCGAGGCGATCACGGCGGTCTTCGGCCCCCGGGCCGTCCCGGTCACCGCCCCCAAGACGATGACGGGCCGCCTCTACTCGGGCGCGGCTCCCCTGGACCTGGCCACCGCCTTCCTCGCGATCCGCGACGGCATCATCCCCCCGACCGTCCACGTGACCCCGTCCCCCGACCACCCCCTCGACCTGGTGACCGACCGCCCACGCGAGACCGCACTACGCACCGCCCTGATCCTGGCCCGCGGCCATGGGGGCTTCAACTCGGCGGCGGTGGTGCGGGGGGTGGACTGACCGGCCCACACCTGTCGGCTGCCTGGGTCCGGCCTGGCATCTGGCCGACGGCCGACCGGCCACTGACCTCCGCGAACGGACCACCGGTCGAGAGGCTCCGGCTTCCGGGGCCACCGGGCTGTCGCCCACCGGCCTTCGGGGCCACCGCGCTTCCGGGGCCACCAGGCTTCCGGGGCCACCGGGCTGTCGCCCACCGGTCTGCGGACCATCGGGCTTCGGCCACCGACGGCCACCGACGACCAGCCATCGACCTCGGCCACCCGTCTCCGTGCGGGGGTTGCCGATCACTGGCAATCGGGCTCTAACCCCCGGTCGCTGAACGGCAATTACCGCCACCAGCTGCTGCCCCCAGGTCTCCGGGCCAACGGGCTTCGGCCACCACGACCACACCATCGACCTCGGCCACCCGTCTCCGTGCGGGGGTTGCCGATCACTGGCAACCGGGCCTCAACCCCCGGCCGCTGAACGGCAATCACCGCCACCAGGCTGCCGCCCCCAGGTCTCCGGACCACCGGCATCGGCCACCACGACCACGCCATCGACCGCGATCACCGGCCTCCGGGCAGGGGCTGCCGATCAAGGCCACCAGGCCTCGGCCCCCGGCCTTCGAACGGCGACCCCAACCACCCGGTCACCGCCCACCCACCAGCAGCCACCGGACCACCAGGCCACCCACCCGGGCCACCAAGCACGGACCACCAACACGTACCCGAAAGGAACCCCACGTGGAACCGCAGCAGTTCACCCTCGACGACCTCAAGCGCATCCTCATCGAGGGCGCCGGCGCCGAGGAGAGTGTCGATCTTGACGGCGACATCCTCGACGCGGACTTCGAGCACCTCGGCTACGAGTCGCTGGCGCTGCTCGAGACCGGCGGACGGATCGAGCGGGAGTACGGGATCGTCCTGGACGACGACGTCCTGTCGGAGAGCAACACGCCGCGCGCCCTGATCGATGCGGTCAACACCCAGTTGGGCGACGGAACCCAGGCCGCCGCCTGACGTCTCGTCGTACCCGACATTTCGCGATCTCGCCGCCGCCGGCGCATCCAGCATGTCAGCCGGCGGCGGCGCCCCCCCACAGTCCTCGTAGTGCGCCACCCAAGGGAGTTGGAAAAGCATGCCGCAGCACCAGACGCAGCGCGTCGCGCTGATCACCGGAGCCACCAGTGGCATAGGCCTGGCCGCCGCCCGGCAGCTGGGCGCCGCCGGGCACCGCGTGTTCATCGGGGCGCGTGACGCCGACAACGTGGCCGCGACGGTCAAGCAGCTCCAGGAGGAGGGCTTGGAGGCGGACGGCGCCGCCGTGGACGTCCGTTCGGCGGATGCCGTCCAGGCCTTCGTGCAGGCGGCCGTCGACCGCTTCGGAGCCGTCGACGTCCTCGTCAACAACGCCGGCCGCAGCGGTGGCGGAGTGACCGCCGACATCGCGGACGAGTTGTGGGACGACGTCATCGACACCAACCTCAACAGCGTCTTCCGGATGACCCGCGAGGTGCTCAACACCGGCGGCATGCGCGGCCGCAGCTGGGGCCGGGTCATCAACATCGCGTCCACCGCCGGCAAGCAGGGCGTCGTCCTCGGCGCCCCCTACTCCGCCTCCAAGCACGGAGTCGTCGGCTTCACCAAGGCCCTCGGCAACGAACTCGCCCCGACCGGCATCACCGTCAACGCCGTGTGCCCGGGCTACGTCGAGACCCCCATGGCCCAGCGCGTCCGCCAGGGCTACGCCGCCGCCTACGACACCTCCGAGGACGCGATCCTCGAGAAGTTCCAGGCCAAGATCCCGCTCGGCCGCTACTCCACGCCGGAGGAGGTCGCCGGGATGGTCGGCTACCTCGCCTCCGACACCGCCGCCTCCGTCACCGCTCAGGCGATCAACGTCTGCGGCGGCCTGGGCAACTTCTGATCCCGCCGGCTCCTGACGCCGACACCGACGCCCGCCTGCCGGACCAACACAGGAAGATGAGGACGAGGACGTGACCACGACGGAAGAGACAACCCGCGAGGTGGCGCACGAGATCACCGTCTCGGCCCCCGCCGACGCCGTCTACCGGCTGATCGCGGAGGTGGAGAACTGGCCCCGGATCTTCCCGCCCACCATCTACGTGGACCACCTGGAGAAGGGCGAGCGCGAGGAGCGCATCCGCATCTGGGCCACCGCCAACGGCGCCCCCAAGAGCTGGACCTCGCGCCGCACCCTGGACCCCGAGAACCGCCGGATCACCTTCCGCCAGGAGGTCTCCGCGCCCCCGGTCGCCGCGATGGGCGGCGCCTGGGTGATCGAGGAACTGCCGGGCGGCGACTCACTGGTACGCCTGCTGCACGACTACCGCGCCGTCGACGACGACCCCGAGGGCCTCGCCTGGATCGACGAGGCCGTCGACCGCAACTCCCGCTCGGAGCTGGCCGCGCTGAAGGAGAACGTCGAGCGGGCCCACGCCACCCGCGAGCTGACCTTCTCGTTCGAGGACACGGTGCTCATCGAGGGCGCCGCCAAGGACGTCTACGACTTCATCAACGAGGCCCACCTCTGGGTGGACCGGCTCCCGCACGTGGCCCGCGTCGGCTTCGAGGAGCCCACACCCGGCCTCCAGGTGCTGGAGATGGACACCAGGGCGAAGGACGGCTCGACGCACACCACCAAGTCGTACCGGGTGACCTTCCCGCACCGCGCGATCGCCTACAAGCAGGTCACCCTGCCGGCCCTGATGACGCTGCACACGGGCCTGTGGACGTTCGAGGAGTACCCGCGCGGGGTCGCCGCCACCTCGCAGCACACGGTCGTGCTCAACCCGGACAACATCGAGCGGATCCTCGGCGCCGACGCGACCGTCGAGGACGCCCGCGAGTACGTCCAGGGCGCCCTGAGCACCAACAGCCGCGCCACGCTGGGCCACGCCAGGGACCACGCGGAGAAGAGCCGCTGACCATGGCCGACGACACCTCCCGGGCCACGGCGGACCACACCTCCCGGGCCACGGGCGACGACCCCTCCCCGGCCACCCGGGTCATTGTGGTCGGCGCGGGCCCCGTCGGCCTCTTCCTCGCCGGCGAGCTCCGCCTCGGCGGCGCCGACGTGGTCGTACTGGAACGGCTGCGCACCCCCACCACTGAGTCCCGGGCCTCGACGCTGCACGCCCGCACGGCGGAACTCTTCGACTGCCGTGGGCTCCTGGACGCGCTCGGCGACCCGCCGCGGGAGCCGCGCGGCCACTTCGGCGGCGTACCGATGGACCTGACCATGCCCGGCCCGTACTCGGGCCAGTGGAAGGTGCCCCAGACCAGGACCGAGGAACTGCTCCAGGACTGGGCCGGCGCCCTCGGCGCCGACGTCCGGCGGGGCTGGGAGGTGCGCGAACTCGTCCAGGAGGACGGGTACGTGGAGGTCATGGCCGACACCCCGGACGGCGTACGCCTGCTGCGGGCGGCGTACGTCGTCGCCTGTGACGGCGAGGACAGCATCGTGCGGCGGCTGACCGGGGCGGCCTTCCCCGGCACCCCCGCCGGACGCGAACTGCTGCGCGCGGACATCGCCGGGATCGACATCCCGAACCGGCGTTTCGAGCGCCGGGAGCACGGGCTGGCCATCGCGGCCCGGATACCCGGCGGCGTCACGCGGGTGATGGTGCACGCCTTCGGACGGCCCGCCCGGCCGCGGACGGGACCGCCGGAATTCGCGGAGGTCGTGGACGTATGGCGAAGCGTCACCGGCGAGGACCTGAGCGGCGGACGTCCGGTGTGGCTCAACGCCTTCGGCGACGCCAACCAGCAGCTGGAGCGGTATCGGCACGGGCGGGTGCTGTTCGCCGGGGACGCCGCCCACCGTCAGATGCCGAGCGGCGGCCAGGCGCTCAACCTCGGCCTCCAGGACGCGGCCAACCTGGGCTGGAAGCTGGCCGCGGTGGCCTGCGGCCGGGTCCCGGCGGGGCTGCTCGACACCTACCACGACGAGCGGCACGCGGTCGGGAGCCGGGTGCTCGCCAACATCAGGGCCCAGGCGCTGCTGCTGCTCGGCGGGCCGGAGGTGGAAGCGGCGCGCACCCTGCTCGGCGAGCTCATCGCCGCGGGGCCCACGCGGGACCACCTCGCGTCGATGATCACCGGGCTCGACATCCGCTACCCCACGGGCGGCGGCACCCACCCCCTGCTCGGCGCCCGGCTCCCGCTCGGCACGCTGCCGACGCCGGACGGCCCGGTCGGCGTCGCCGAAGCACTGCGCGACGGACGCGGACTGCTGCTGGTCGCCGACTCCGCCCGGGCCGAGCTGCGCTGGCTCGGCAAGGTCTGGTCCGACCGTGTCACTCCGGTGGCGGTACGACCGGGTGCGGCGGAGCCGCTGCACGGGGCCGACGGGCTGCTGGTCCGTCCCGACGGCCATGTCGCCTGGGCGGGGGACGACCCGTGGGCGGCGTCGGCGGCGATCCGCCACTGGTTCGGACGGCCCGATCCCGGGCTGTGACCGGAAGACGCGACACCGGACACCACAGTATTGGCAATTCGGATGAAATCATCTCAATTCAGGTTCAGAGAGGGAAGCGCTGTGGACACGGATGTGACGGACGTGATCGTCGTCGGCGCCGGGCCGACCGGCCTCATGCTGGCCGGGGAGCTACGCCTGGGCGGCGCCCGGGTCGTCGTCGTGGAGAAGCTGGCACGGCCGACCGGGCAGTCCCGGGGGCTGGGGTTCACGGCCCGCGCGATGGAGGTGTTCGACCAGCGCGGGCTGCTGCCGCGGTTCGGCGCGCTGGAGAAGAGCCCGATGGGCCACTTCGGCGGGGTGCAGTTCGACTACACCGTCCTGGAGGACGCCCACTTCGGCGCGCGGGGCGTCCCGCAGTCGCAGACGGAGGCCGTCCTGGAGGAATGGGCGGCCGAACTGGGCGCGGACATACGGCGCGGCTGGGAACTGGCCAAGCTGGCCGAGGACGGCGACGGCGTCGAGATCGTGGCGGTCACGCCCGAGGGCGAACAGCGGGTGCGCGGGGCGTACCTGGTGGGCTGCGACGGCGGGCAGAGCGTCGTGCGCAAGGCGGCCGGGTTCGACTTCCCCGGGCTCGCGGCCACCCGCCGGATGTACCTGGCCGACGTCACCGGTTGCGAGATCCGGCCCCGCTTCCTGGGGGAGCGGCTGGACAACGGCATGGTGATGGCCGCGCCGCTGGCGCCGGGCGTCGACCGGATCATCGTGTGCGAGGACGGCACGCCGGCCGGGGACCGCCCGGAGGAGGTGGAGTTCGACGAGGTCGCGGCCGCCTGGGAGCGCATCACCGGCGAGTCGCTGGCCGGTGGCGGCGCCGACTGGGTCAGCTCCTTCACGGACGCCACCCGCCAGGTCTCCGCCTACCGCAGGGGCCGGGTGCTGCTCGCCGGGGACGCCGCGCACGTCCATCTCCCGGCCGGGGGACAGGGGCTCAGCACGGGCGTGCAGGACGCGGTCAACCTCGGCTGGAAGCTGGCCGCCGTGATCCGCGGGGAGCTGCCGGACGCCTTCCTCGACAGCTACCACGACGAACGGCACCCCGTCGGCGCCCGGCTGCTGATGAACACCCGTGCGCAGGGCATGATCTTCCTCGGCGGCGCCGAGGCCGACCCGGTGCGCAAGGTGTTCGGCGAGCTGATGGAGCTGGAGGACGTCCGCCGCCGACTGGCCGGCGTCGTCAGCCACCTCGACATCACCTACGACCTCGGCCCCGGCACTCACCCCCTCGTCGGCCGCCGCCTGCCCCCGCGCCCGCTCCACCTGGCAGACGGCACCCGGACCACCACGACCGCCCTGCTGCACCCGGCCCGCGGCGTCCTGCTCGACCTGACCGACGACGCCACCGTCCGCGAGGCCGCGGCCACCTGGGCCGACCGGATCACCGTCGTCACGGCCACCCCCGAGCACTTCGGCGTCTTCGCCGGCGCGACGGCCCTGCTGGTCCGCCCCGACGGCCATGTGGCCTGGGCGGCCGTAGGCGAGAGCACCGAAGCCTCCACGCGGCGCCGGCCGGCCACCGTCGGCGCCCCCGCCTCCGGCCCCGTGACCGCCGACGGCCGTGTCTCCGGTCCGGTGGCCGCGGACACTCCTGCCTCGGGCGTCGTGGCCGCGGACGTTCTTGCTTCCAGTCCCGTGGCCGCTCCCGCTTCCGGTCCTTCGCCCGCCGGCGGTCGCATCCCCGGCCCCACGGTTGCCGACAGCCCCGTCGCCGGCGCCTCTCGCGGCGCCGACGCCGAGGCCACGACACCCGAGGCCGACTGGCCGTTCGCCGACGACCCGACCGGCATCGAGGCCCTCGTCATCGCCCTGCACCACTGGTTCGGCACCCCGGAGGTGGCGTAGCACGATGGTCACGTCCCTGTCGGTCGGCCCGCGCGTGCGGCGGATCACGCTCGACGCCGCCGGGCACACCCTGTCGGCCCTGCTGAGCGCACCGCAGAGCACGCCGCCGCGTGCCACCGTGGTCGCGCTGCACGGGGCCGGGATGAGCGCGGGGTACTTCGACGGCGGGGCCCAACCGGACGCCTCCCTGTGCGCGTTGGGAGCGCATCTGGGGTACGCGGTCCTCGCCGTCGACCGGCCCGGCTACGGCGACTCCGCCGCCGGGCTCCCCGAAGGCCTGGACCTCGCCGGGCAGGCCCGCGTCCTGCGGGCCGCGCTCGACCACTTCGACGCCGAGTACGACATCGGCATCGGTACGTTCCTGCTGGCGCACTCCTTCGGCGGCAAACTCGCCCTCACCCTGGCCGCCGAAGCCCCGCCCGCCGAGCTGCTGGGCCTGGACATCTCCGGCTGCGGGCACCGCTACGCCCCGCGCTCCGCGGAACTGCTCACCGGCCCGGACCGGGCCCGCTGGAAGCACAACTGGGGCCGGCTCGGCCTCTATCCGCCCGCCACCTTCAAGCGCAGCGCCGCCTTCGTGAAACCCATCCCGGAACTGGAGCTGCGGGCCGCCTCCGACTGGCCGGACGTCTTCGACGCGCTCGCCCCGCGCGTACGCGTCCCCGTACGTCTGACCTTCGCCGAGCACGAACTGTGGTGGCGGCACGACGCCGACGCCCTCGACGACCTGCGGACGAGGCTGAGCGCCGCGCCGCGCGTGGTCGTCGACCGGCAGCCGGACGCCGGGCACAACATCAGCCTGGGCCGCACGGCCCGCGCCTACCACCTGCGCGCGCTGGCCTTCTTCGAGGAGTGCCTGTACTTCGAGGAAGGCCTGCCGGAGCGGGACGGTCCATGACCCCGGCCAGGACACCGCGCAAGACACCACGCGGGAAGCCGCGCAAGCACCGACGACCGCCCCGCCGACTGCTCGCCACCAGCCTGCGCTCCCTGACCGTACGCAACTTCCGTCTCTTCGCCGGCGGTCAGGTCGCGTCCGCCACCGGCACCTGGATGATGGTCGTCGCCCAGGACTGGCTCGTCCTCGAACTGACCGGCGACTCCGGCACGGCACTTGCCACGGTCACCGCGCTCCAGTTCACGCCGATGCTGCTGCTGACGCTCTACGGCGGCCGTATCGCCGACCGGTACGACAAGCGGGCCCTGCTGACCGGGGCCAACGTCGTCTCCGGCGTGCTGGCGCTGCTGCTCGGCCTGCTGGTCACCGGCGGCGCGGCCGAGCTGTGGCACGTCTACGTCTTCGCACTCGCCCTCGGCGTCGCGAACGCCGTGGAGGTCCCGGCCCGGCTGTCGTTCATCGCCGAACTCGTCGGACCCGACCTGGTACCCAACGCCTCCGCGCTCAGCGGCGCTTACTTCAACATCGCGCGGGTGCTGGGCCCGTCACTGGCCGGGCTGCTGATCGAGGCCGCCGGCACCGGCACCGTGATGCTCCTCAACGCGGCGAGCTATGCGGCGACCGTGGCCGGGCTGCGCGCCATGCGGCCCGGCGAACTGCACCGGCCGCACCGCCCGGCGGCGGGCCCGGCCCGGGTCACCGAAGGGCTGGCCCATCTGCGGTCCCGGCCCGACCTGGTGGCGACGCTGGCCCTGCTCGCGGCGGTGTCGCTGTTCGGCCTGAACCTCCAGCTGACCCTGCCGCTCATGGCCCGTACCGTCTTCCACACCGACGCCGCCGCCTTCGGCCTGCTCACCGCGGCGCTCGCCGCCGGATCGCTGCTGGCCGCCTTCACCGGCACCCTGCGCCGGGACCGCCCCCGGGCCCGCCTGGTCATCGGCTGGGCCTGCGCCTTCGGCGCCCTCGTGGCGGCCACCGGGTGGGCGCCGAACCTGGCGACGGCGCTGGTCCTGCTGGTACCGACCGGCTTCGCCTCCCTGTACTTCGCGCAAGCCGCCAACCACCGCGTCCAGTTGGGCAGCGACCCCGCCTACCGGGGCCGGGTCATGGCCCTCTACACCCTGATCCTGCAAGGCAGCGCCCCGCTCGGCGCGCTGTTCGTCGGCGCCGTCACCTCGCAGCTCGGCACCCGTTCCGCGCTGTGGGCGGGCGGCCTGCTCTCCCTGACGGCCGCCCTCGTCGCTGCGGTGGCCGACCGCAGCGACGCACGGGCCGCGGCCACCACCCCGGCCGACCGGCCCCGGGAACACCCGCACCCCACGGACCTCACAACCGACCCCGAAACCGGACCAGCAACCGCCGACGAGCCCACATCCGAACCCACGCCCGGCACCGGGAGCCGCCCATGAACCTCCCCCACATACCGAACACCCCACGCGGCACCCGGGAGTTGGGCCCGTCGGACCTGCACGTCTGGCTGCTGCCGCCCCCCGCCTCGCCCCGCGACGTACCGGACGGCGAACTCGACGAGCACGAGCGGCGCCGCGCCGCCGCCTACCGCAGGCAGAGCGACCGGCAGTTGTACGTCGCCGCCCACGTGGGCCTGCGCCGGGTGCTGTCGCTCTACACGGGCGTCGCACCCCGGAGCCTGCCCCTCGGCCGGGAGTGGTGCGAGGAGTGCGGGGAACGGCACGGCCGGCCGGTCCTGGTCGATCTGCCGGGCGCCCCCGAATTCTCGCTCTCGCACAGCCACGGCCTGGCGCTGGTCGCGGTGGCCCGCACCCGGGTCGGCGTCGACGTGCAGGCCCTGCCGTCGCCGGAGACCGTCGACGCCTGTCTGCCCCTGCTGCACCCGGCCGAGCGGCAGGAGATCACCCGGCTCCCCGCCGACCGGCGCCAGACGGCCTTCGCGCGGCTTTGGTCCCGCAAGGAGGCGTATCTGAAGGGCCTCGGCACCGGGCTCGCCCGCGCCGCCGACCTCGACTACCTCGGCGAGGCCGCCGAGTCCTGGCGCCCGACCGGCTGGACGGTGCGCAACATGCCCCTGTGCGACGGCCATGTCGGCGCCGCGGCGCTGGCCGGCGACAAGGACTGGCGGGCCGCCCTGCACCCGGTGCCCGCCGAGTGGCTCCACACCCGGGACGCCGACCTGCGGATCTCCGCCGTCCAGCCGGCCCTGCGCACAGTGCTGCGCGCCCACGACCCGTCCGCCGTCCGGACGCACGCCCTCATCGACACCAGGAACAGGAAGGAAAGGGCCCAGGCATCATGACCGTAACCGTCACCGACCCCCGAGCTCCCGAAGCTCCCGTGCTCGACACCGCCCCGGACGCCACCGAGGCGGACCGGCTCACGGAGCTGCGGACCATCAAGGAACGCGCCCGCAACGGCCCTGACCCCAAGGCCACCGAACGCCAGCACGCCAAGGGCAAGCTGACCGCCCGCGAACGCATCGAACTCCTCCTCGACCCCGGCTCGTTCACCGAGGTCGAGGCCCTGCGCCGGCACCGCGCCCAGGGCTTCGGCCTGGAGGCGAAGCGGCCGTACACCGACGGCGTCGTCACCGGCTGGGGCACGGTGGAGGGCCGCACGGTCTTCGTCTACGCCCATGACTTCCGCATCTTCGGCGGCGCCCTGGGCGAGGCCCACGCCCAGAAGATCCACAAGCTGATGGACATGGCCATCGCGGCGGGCGCGCCCCTGGTCTCCCTCAACGACGGCGCGGGCGCCCGCATCCAGGAGGGCGTCTCCGCGCTCGCCGGCTACGGCGGCATCTTCCAGCGCAACACCAAGGCGTCCGGCGTCATCCCGCAGATCAGCGTGATGCTCGGCCCGTGCGCGGGCGGCGCGGCCTACTCGCCCGCCCTCACCGACTTCGTCTTCGCCGTACGCGACATCTCCCAGATGTTCATCACCGGCCCGGACGTGGTCAAGGCGGTGACCGGCGAGGAGATCACCCAGAACGGCCTGGGCGGCGCCGACGTGCACGGGGGCATCTCCGGAGTGGCCCACTTCGTCTACGACGACGAGCGCACCTGCCTCGAAGAGGTCCGCTACCTCCTGTCGCTGCTCCCCTCCAACAACCGCGAACTGCCCCCCGCCCACCCCACCGACGACCCCGCGGACCGCCCCGGCGACACACTGCTCGACCTGGTCCCCGAGGACGGCAACCGCTCCTACGACATCCGCAAGGTGATCGAGGAACTCGTCGACGACGGCGACTACTTGGAAGTCCACGCCGCCTTCGCCGCCAACATCGTCTGCGCGTTGGCCCGTCTCGACGGCCACGTCGTGGGCATCGTCGCCAACCAGCCCGCCTCCATGGCCGGCGTGCTCGACATCCGGGCGAGCGAGAAGGGCGCGCGGTTCGTGCAGTTCTGCGACGCGTTCAACATCCCGCTGATCACCCTGGTGGACGTGCCCGGCTTCCTGCCCGGGGTCGACCAGGAGCACGAGGGCATCATCCGCCGCGGGGCGAAGCTCCTGTACGCGTACTGCAACGCCACCGTGCCCCGCGTCTCGGTCGTCCTGCGCAAGGCCTACGGCGGCGCCTACATCGTCATGGACTCCCGCTCCATCGGCGCCGACGTCGCCCTGGCCTGGCCCACCAACGAGATCGCCGTGATGGGCGCGGAGGGCGCGGCGAACGTCGTGTTCCGCCGGGAGATCGCGGCCGCCGACGACCCCGAGGCGATGCGCCGCCAGAAGATCGCGGAGTACAAGGACGAACTCGTCCACCCCTACTACGCGGCCGAGCGCGGCCTCGTCGACGACGTGATCGACCCCCGCGAGACCCGGCTGATCCTCAGCCGTGCCGTGGCGATGCTCGCCACCAAGTCCGCGGCCCTGCCCACCCGCAAGCACGGCAACCCGCCCCAGTAGGAGCCCACATGACCACGACCCGGACCCCGAGCACGCGCCCGTCGCCCTCCGACCTGCTCGCCGCCACGTCCTTCAAGGTCCTGCGCGGCGAGCCGAGTCCCGAGGAACTCGCGGCGTTCACAGCCGTCCTGACCCTGCGTCTGGCCACCCCTGACGCCCCCGCCCCGCAACGCCCCACCACGGCCCACTGGACCCGCCCGGAACGCCTGCGCACCTACGCATGCCCGCGGGCCTGGCACGGCTGAGGCACCAACTGGCCTTCCGTCGCTGTCCGTTGTCGCACGACAGCACGCCGTAGCCGGTATGGTTGCCCCCGTGACGCACCCGATGGGTGCGTCCTCCCTTCATTCCGGGCCCCACCTCGTCGGGGCCCGGCCCGACGAGAGCGGCTCCGGGACCGTGGCTGGCCGCCTCACGTCGAAGGGAGGACGCCCCCGGATGGGCGGTCACGAGGAGCAGAAACTGACTTTCGTCATGCGGCTGATCCGGCTTCTGCCGGAGCGAGCGGCGAGGCACGCGAGGAGGTGGGTGCTCTGGTGGTGCAGCAAGTAGCCGGATATCCCCACAACCACTGGGGACATCCGACAGGCTCTTGCCGAGCCGGGCCTCGCTCGAAGTTCCCGCTTCGGGCGGGGCCCACTTTCATTGGTGGTGCAGCAGGTAGCCGGATATCCCCACAAGGCCTGGGGACATCCGACGGGCTATTGCTGAACTCGGGCCACCGTCCGTCCATACGGCCGGGCGAGGGCCCTTCTGCACCCAAGTACAGCACAACGGCCCCCCACCCGGCAGCACGATCACCCACTGTTCACGCGACCGCGCGCCGAGCCACGGCCCCTGTCGCGAGGGCGATGAGCAGTGCCGCGGCCGCCGCCGTGACCGGCACGCCGTAGGCCGCCGCGGGGGAGAGGTGCTCCGCCAGCCAGCCGCCGGTCGCGCTGCCGCACGCGATGCCGCCGAGCAGCGCGGTCACCGCGAGGGTCATGCCCTCGTTGAGGCGGCCGTCCGGGGTGCGCCGCTGGACCAGAGCCATGTTGGTGATCATGGTTGGAGCCGTGGCCATGCCGGCGAACAGCAGCGCGACGCACAGCAGCGGGAGCGAGCCGGTGAGGGACGCGGCGAGCAGGGGCAGCGTCAGCAGCGCGGTCATCGCCGCTATGCACCACACGTAGCGGTACTCGGCGGGACCGGAGAGCCGCAGCCGCCCGTACAGCAGACCCGCCGCACAGGAACCCGCCGCCTGGAGCGCGAGCACCGCACCCGCCGCCGTCCGGTGGCCCTGGGCGTCCGCGAACGCGATCGTGACGACCTCCGTCGACCCGAACACCGCACCCATGGCGAGGCAGACGGCCAGCAGCGAGGGCATCCCGGGCGCGCGGAACAGCGAGGTGCCGGCCGCCCCGGCGGTGGGGGCCCAGGGCGGCGGTTCCGTCGACCGCTGGGCCGCGAACGCCAGCACGCCCGTCACCAGGAGCACCACCCCGACGAGCGTCCCCGCCTCCGGGAAGAACCTCCCGCACAGGAAGGCCGCGAGCACCGGGCCCAGCATGAAGCACAGCTCGTCCGCGGCCTGCTCGAAGGAGTTCGCGGTGTGCAGGGCCTCGGGATCGCCCTTGAGCAGGTGCGCCCAGCGGGCGCGGGACATGCCGCCGGTGTTGGGGGTCGTCGCGGTGGCGGCGTACGCGGCGAAGAGGGTCCAGGCAGGGGCGTCGTAGCGCACGCACAGCAAGAGCGCGAGGCTGCCCAGCGCCGCGCAGAGCGTGGCGGGTACGGCGACCCGGGCCTGGCCGTACCGGTCGACGAGCCGCGCCGTCCAGGGGGCGACCAGCGCCGTCGCCGCGAGGCCGGTCGCGGTGACGGCGCCGGCGAGGGCGTACGAGCCCCGGGCACCGGCGATCATCACGACCGCGCTCACGCTGAACATGCCCATGGGGAGGCGGGCGGCCAGATTGGCGAGGGTGAAGGCGCGGGTGCCGGGGTGGGCGAAGAGCCGGCGGTACGGGCGAGAGGGGTGACCGGCGGAGGGGGCCGGGGCGTTCGTGGCGGGCGATTGCGGCATGGCTCCACCGTCGCCCGCAGTGGATCAAGGGGTCCAACACCTGTTCGGGACAGATTCACGCACCTGTGTTGTGAGACGCGCGCGGGCTGTAGGTTCCCCGCATGCCCGCTGCCGCCTCCGCCCACCTCGATCCCCGCCTCCTGCGCGCCTTCCTCGCCGTGGCGGACGAGCTGCACTTCACGCGCGCCGCGGCCCGTCTGTACGTCGCCCAGCAGGCGCTGAGCCGGGACGTACGGCGGCTGGAGCGGGAGTTGGGCGCCGAACTGTTCGTGCGGACGACCCGGCACGTCACGCTGACGTCCGACGGCGAGCGGCTGGTGCCGCACGCCCGCCGTGCCCTCCAGGCCCAGGACGATCTGCTCGCCGCCTTCGGTCAGGCGCGGCCCCTGCTGGTGGACCTGAACTCTCCGGGCCTGGCCACCGGCCGCCGGGTCCTGCACCGGGCCCGGGAACTCGCGCCCGAGCACGAGCTGATGGCCCGCTACGAGAGCGGTCTGACGGGGGCGGCCGCGGAGCTGGTCGCGGGGCGGCTGGACGCGTCCTTCGGACGGTTCGCGGGACTGGACCCGGCGCTGCGGGCCGGCCTCGACCATCAGCCGGTCCGCTACGAGCCGATGGCGATCGTGCTGCCCGAGGACCATCCGCTGGCCGACCTCGAGCGGGTGCCGCTGGCCGCGCTGGCCGGCGAGACCGTGTACGCCGGTGCCGGCAACCCCCGTACCCCGGAGTGGACCGACCTCGCGCACCGGCTCTTCGACGGGCGGGGCATCGAGGTCGCCCCGCCCGCGCCGCTCGCCGTCGGCGACGAGGAGTTCCAGCGGATCATGGCCAAGCTGCGCCACCCCGTCCTCGCCGTGGTCGACTTCCCGGCGATGCCCGGGACCGTGCTGCGCCCCCTGACCGACCCCGTGCCCCTGTCGCCGGTGTCGCTGGTGTGGCGAAAGGGCCTGGCGCACCCCGCGTTCGACGCCCTGCGACACGCCGCGGCGCGGCTCGCGGCCGAGGAGGGGTGGTTGGAGCCGCCCGCCGGTGGATGGGTCTCGGACGTGGACTCGGCATCTTGGGCGTATACAACCAACGGCCCGACGTGAGCGTCTAAGGGGCTGGCGTGAGCGTCCGACGGCCCGAACGTGAGCGTCATCACTTGTACGCCAATGTCCCTTATTCGCCAATGTGCTGGGTCACATAACACTTTCCTCCGTGGAGAGTTTGTGAAGAGCGCTGGTAATTTGTAGGCGCGCTGGACTGTGAGGTCGGCATATACCGAATGCGAGGGGGAGGCAGTGGCGCTGAGGGGGCAGGGGGAGGAGCCTCAGGAGCGGGACGCCACCATGCAGCTGAAAGTGTCCGGTTTGTTTCCGGTGGACCAGACCGTTCAGTTGCGGGTGCCGTCACAACGCATATCCGATGGCGAAAGTGAATCTGCGATATCCGAAATATCCGCTTCCGCGGAGGCGGACTCATCGCAGCGAATACCCGGCGATGACACGCCCGACCAGCAGCATCGCCGCGGCAACCGGAACCGCCGCAAAGCCCCCAGCCCGCCCCTGGGCCCCCGCCTCGTAGCAGCGCTCCATCTGGCGCCCGTGCTGGCCCTCCTCGCCCCTTTGGCCGCTCGCCTCGCCCCCCTGGTCGCCCGCCTCGCGCCCTATGCCCGCCGGATGCGGCCGGAGTACCCCCGGCCGGGACGCGCCGGCTGGCGCCGGTGGCTGCCCTCCTGGCGGCAGTGGCTCGGCGGCGCACTCGCCGGCGTGGGCCTCAGCAGCCTCCTCCTCGCCGTCGCCTACGCGGCCACCGACATCCCGGACAACCTCAACTCGTACGCCACCCAGCAGGACAACGTGTACTTCTGGGCCGACGGGACGCCCATGGCCCGTACCGGCTGGGTGCAGCGGCAGGCGATGCCGCTGAAGGACATCCCGGACGACGTCCGCTGGGCGGTCCTCGCCGCGGAGAACGCGTCCTTCTACAGCGACCCCGGCATCTCCGTCCAGGGCATCACCCGCGCCCTGTTCCGCACGCTGGGCCAGGGTGACACCCAGGGCGGCTCGACCATCACCCAGCAGTACGTCAAGAACGTCTACCTGAACCAGGACCAGACCCTGCGCCGCAAGTTCACCGAGGCGATGATGGCCCTCAAGCTCGACAACCGGATGAGCAAGGACGAGATCCTCGAGAGCTACCTCAACACCAGCTGGTTCGGCCGGGGCACCTACGGCATCCAGCGCGCCGCCCAGGCCTACTACGGCAAGGACGTCAGCGAGCTCAACGCCTCCGAGGCCGCGTTCCTGGCCGCCCTGCTGAAGGGCGCCGGCCTGTACGACCCGACCCTCAGCGGCGCCAACCGCGCCCGGGCCGTGGAGCGCTGGTCCTGGACCCTCGACCGGATGGTCCAGATAGGCAAGCTCTCGCAGGCCGAGCGGGACACCTACAAGAAGTTCCCCGAGCCGCTGAAGCGCAACCCGCTGTACGACACCGGTGAGCAGAGCGACTACCTCGTCGAACTCGCCTCCCAGTACGCCAAGAAGGCCGCCGAGATCTCCGACAAGGACTTCGACCTCGGCGGCTACCAGATCTACACGACCTTCGACAAGCGACGGGTGGACCAGCTCACCGAGGCTGTCACCGAGGCGCGCAAGAAGGCTCTGAAGGACGACCCGAAGGCCGCGAAGAGCGTCCACTACGGCGCGGCGTCGGTCGCCTCGGACGGCCGGATCCTCGCCATGAACGGCGGGCCCGACCACCGCAAGCAGGGCTACAACGAGTCCAACGCCACCACCGTCCCGGCCGGTTCGGCCTTCGCGCCGTTCGTGTACGCGGCCGGTCTGGAGCACGGCGTCCGCAAGACCCGCGACGGGGAGACGACCTCCGTCACCGGGGACTCCGTCTACGACGGCGACGACGACGTGCCGGTGACCACGCCGGAGGGGCCGTACTGGGACCGCAGCGGCCGCAAGGTGGCCGCCAGCAACGACGGCAACAAGTCGTACGGGCAGATCTCCCTGCACCGGGCGATGGCGCTGTCGGTGAACACGCCCTTCATGCAACTCGGCATGGACACCGGCCTGGACAAGGTGCGCGCCACCGCCGAGGCCGCGGGTCTGCTGAGCTCCAGCATCGGGGCCCAGGTGCCGGCGCTGGCCACGGGCAGCTCCACACCCAGTGCCATCCGCATGGCCAGCGGCTACTCCACGTTCGCCGCCGCCGGCAAGCACACCGAGCCGTACTCGGTGCGGCGGATGACCCACAACGGCGACAAGATCTCCCTGAACCTGCCGGACCCGCGCCGGGCGTTCGGCGCCGACGTGGCCGAGGAGGTCACCTCCGCGCTCACGGACGCCTTCCGGACCGCCCACCCGGACGCGGCGCCCGCCACCGCGCAGGTGGCCGGGAAGGCCGGGACGACGCCGAAGGACACCGCCTCCTGGTACGTCGGCACGCACAAGGCCGTCTCCACGGCGGTCGTCGTCTACCGCATCGACCTCGCCAAGAGCCTCGAACCGCTGCCGCTGAAGGGCCTCGCCGGCACCGCCGACGACAGCGTTCCCTACGGCATCTGGTCCGGTGCCATGAGACCCCTCGGCTGACCACCGACCCGGTACCGCAGTCCAACCGTCAGGAGAATGAGCCGCACATGAAGTCACCGTCTGGGCGTCGCCGCAAGGCCCGGGCATCGCGCCGCACCGCCGCCGCCGCCCGCCGCCCGGGGTTCCTGGCCCTGGCGGCGCTCCTCGTCGTCGCCTCGCTGACGGCGGGCTACCTGGTGCTGAACCGCACGGGGCACACCGAGCCCACCGCGTCCTCCGGGGAACAGCGCAAGGGGGGCGGGTCGGCCGCCAAGGAGCCGCAGTGGGACGGCAGGACCAAGGTCCTGGGGGACGGTTCCACTTCCTACACCGGTCCGCAAAAGGGCCAGTTGAAGCCGGAGCGGCTCAAGCCCGGACAGAAGCCTCCGCAGTTCGTCGTCTTCTCCTGGGACGGCGCGCTGGAGGGCGACGACCGGCTCTTCTCGCACTACCGCGAGGTGGCGAAGAAGTACGACGCCCACATGACGTTCTTCCTCACGGGGATCTACCTGCTGCCGAAGGACAAGAAGGCGCTGTACGACCCGCCCCAGCACGACCGGGGAGCCGCGGCGATCAGCTACCCCACGGACGAGCACATCCTCACCACGGTGGAGCAGCTCGGCAAGGCGTGGCAGGACGGCAACGAGATCGGTACCCACTTCAACGGCCACTTCTGCGGCGAGAAGGGCGGCGGCGACTGGAGCGTCGAGGAGTGGAAGAGCGAGATCGACCAGTTCAACTCGTTCGTGTCGAAGTGGAAGACCAACACCGGAGCCACGGATCTCCCCCCGCTGCCGTTCGACGTCTCCAAGGCGATCACCGGCGGGCGCGCCCCGTGCCTGGAGGGCCAGAAGAACCTGCTGGAGGCCGCCAAGGACTACGGCTACCGCTACGACGCCAGCTCCGCGGGCGACTTCCAGATATGGCCGACCAAGAAGAACGGCATCTGGGACTTCCCGCTGCAGATGCTCCCCTACGAGGGGGGCAAGTACCAGGGCCTCTCCATGGACTTCAACTTCCTCTACAACCAGTCCGACGGCGAGACCGAGGGCGACCCGGCCCGGTACCCCCAGTGGGAGGAGGAGACCGTCGGCACGTACCTGGCGGGCTTCAACCGCGTGTACTACGGCAGCCGGGCGCCCCTGTTCATCGGCAACCACTTCGAGGACTGGAACGGCGGCATCTACATGCGGGCCGTCGACCGGATCATCGAGGAGGTGTGCACCAAGAAGGACGTCAAGTGCGTGTCCTTCAAGGAGCTCGCCGACTGGATGGACGTGCAGAAGCCGGCGACGCTGGAGCGGCTGCGCACCCTCGATCCGGCGCAGTCCCCGGACTGGTCGACCGTGGTGCAGTGACGTTCGCATAACGTCCTTGAATCACGCACGCATCCCCCTTCACAACAGCCACACATGTCATGCGAAGATGCGCTGCCCCCGGCATCCGTCCGCCGGGACAAGAGGGGAACCATCAGTGAAGACAAGGAAATTGAGCCGTACGCGGCGACGCGCCACCATACTCGGCGCGGCGGCCGCCTCGGTCGTCGCCGGAGCGGCGATGCTGCCCAACTGGAGCGCGGGCGCCGCGGTCGTCGACGACCCCACGGTGGACGCCAGGACCAAGGCCACCTTCCAGCGGCTGGCGGACGCGGTCTTCACCGACCGCACGGACGCGCTGGTCGACGGTGGGCAGGGGAACCGGGAGAAGCCGCTGACCGACGGCTTCTCCGGGGACGTCCGGATGTCTGCGGGTACGGCCCGCAGCGAGGACGCCGCACTGTCCGCGCTGGACCAGCGCAAGGACAAGCTCGCCAAGCTGGGCGAGAAGTACAGCAAGGGCAGCACCACCGTCACTCTGGACGCCACCAGCGTGAAGGGCCGCAAGGCGAAGGTCGCGGTCACCGAGACCACCACCCTCACTTACGAGAAGGTCCGCGGCGGCGAGCCGGGGACCACCGGCTTCCAGGCCCACCACGAGCTGACCTTCAGCGCCGACCGGCGGGGCGACTGGCAGCTGACCGGGATCCGCGCGACCGACGAGGGCGACCTCGCCGTGAACTCGACGGCCAGGCCGGCCGTCGAGCCCATGACCGCGAAGGTCGCCAGCACCACACCGTCGGCGCCGAAGGCATCGACCTCGTACCCCGGCCCGGCCAGCCCGAAGAACTTCACCGCGTCCGGCCTGGACTACCCGGCCATGGCCACCTACGCCAAGCAGTACTGGTCCAACTACAACCCGGCCTACCCGAACTTCAACGGCCAGGGCGCGGGCGGCGACTGCACCAACTTCGTCAGCCAGTCCCTGAAGGCGGGCGGCTGGAAGCACGTCCCGGGCTACGT
The DNA here is from genome assembly GCF_055656945.1 of Streptomyces sp. NPDC111606. NCBI lineage: Bacteria > Bacillati > Actinomycetota > Actinomycetes > Kitasatosporales > Streptomycetaceae > Streptomyces > Streptomyces sp. NPDC111606. The sequence goes on along the minus strand of NZ_JBVKBY010000001.1, from coordinate 1,641,727 downwards.
GTACGACTACACGAGGTGGTTCGGCAACGCCGACATCCAGTCGCACTCGTTCATCGGCGTCAACGAGTGGTCCTGGTTCGCCCAGAACTCGAAGCGCACGACCAGCCTGGCGAACGTCTACCAGATGGACGTCGGCGATGTCCTCCAGCTCGACTTCGACAAGGACGGCTCGAAGGACCACACCATGATCGTCACGTCCCGCAGCCGCGGCGTGCCGTATCTGACGTACCACTCCACCAACACCTACAGCAGGTCGGTGGCGAGCATCATCGCGTCGTACCCGAACGCTCTGTACTACGCGTACCGCACCTGATCCGTGCCACCCCCCTGGCCGCCGGTGTCGTCCACCGGCGGCCAGGGACCGGGTCACCCGATGGCGATGCGGGTCTTCCAGTAACTCGCCGAGCCGATGATCTCTGTGCCCGACCCCGGCACGACGGTGGCCTTGCCGCCCGCGTAGAAGCGCACGGATCCGTCGGACCGCACGCCCCATATGTCCGGGACGGCGTCACCGTTGGCATCGGGGGTGCCCATCAGCAGCGGGAAGTTGCTGACCGCCCACCCCGAGGCGCCGTACTCACTGTCATCGCCCCCGGCCGAACTTCCGGCATTGCCCAGTGACGTCAGGCTCACCCCGCCACCGGATGCGGCGATGCCCTTGCGCAGCAGGAGCCTGCCCGACGAGTCGGACCGGTAGACGAGGTCGGTGACCCCGTCGCCGCTGATGTCCAGCGCGCTGACGATGTCCCGGCTGGTCCAGCCCGAGGCCCACAGCCGGGTCGCCTGGTCGATGGTCGCTCCGTGGTATCCGGTGAAGACCCACAGCTCGTCGCCGATGGTGGCGAAGAAGTCGGTCCGGCCGTCCCCGGTGGCGTCGCCCGCCGACACGAACTGGGTCAGGTCGGCGGGGCTGGGGGCACCCTCCGGGAGGAGGATCTCGCGGCGCTTGTCGATGTTGACGGCGCCGTATCCGTCACCGGGGTACACCCACAGCTTGCCCCCGACGCGGACGACCAGGTCCTGGAGGCCGTCGCCGCCGTAGATATCGCCGTTGTGGGTGATCAGGGCGCCCTTGAAGTGGCCGTTGGGCGCGGCTGCATAGGGCGGCAGCTCGTCGCCGTTGGGGTCCTTGTCGGGGTTGGCCCGGTAGGCGCCGGGCATCGAGTAGTCCAGGTCGCCACTGCCCTTGGCGAGGTCGGTGGCGGTGGCCTGCGACGGATACATGCCCAGATTGCCGGCCTCGGTGACGACCATCATGTCGGGCAGCTTGTCGCCCGTGAAGTCGCCGGGCGAGTCGGCCTGGTCCCGGGGGGTGACGTAGAAGAAGTACTTCGTGGCATCCGAGGGGTTGCCCGCGCTGTCCACGGCCCTGACGTAGAGCACGTTGGGCCCGGCCGTCGGCGGTTTGGCGTTGGAGATGATCGCGCTGACGCTGGTGGCCGTGCCGGCGGTGCGGCGCACTGCGCAACTTCTACGACGGCTGGAAGCACGTCGACGAAATCAACACCGTTGACACATGCCCTGTATGCGGCAACGTGGGCTTCCAGTCGATCATGACTTATATCGGTGCACGCGGGGCCGGGAAAGTGAAATGGGGCTGCAACAGGTGCTTCCTGGCCGGCACGGACGTCCTCATGGCCGACGGCACCACCAAGGATATCGAGGACGTCGAACTCGGCGACAAGGTCCTGGCCACTGACCCGGAAACCGGTGAGTCGGGCCCCAGAAAGGTCACCCGCCTCATCGTCACGGAGGACGACAAGCACTTCAACGAGCTGTCCATCGCAACACCGGACGGCATCGAGAAGCTGACGGCCACACACGAGCACCCGTTCTGGTCTCCATCAGAGCGAGCGTGGGTCGAGGCGGGCGACCTCAAGCCGGGCCTGACCCTGCTCACCGACGAGGGCGAGACCGTCATCGTCACCGCCAACCACTCCTTCACCAAGCATGCCCGGACGTACAACCTGACGGTTGATGACCTGCATACGTACTATGTGCTGGCGGGCGAGACGCCGGTCCTGGTGCACAATTCCGGTGGGTGGTGTGGTCCAGGCTTTAGGACGGCGTCAGATGCGGGTATCAGTCCAAATGATGCCAAGCGTATTCAGAATGCCGCCGACAAGGCGGGGCAGCCAGTCATTGTGGTGGGAAGCCGTGCGAACGGAACACCCAATGCCGCATCGGACTGGGATTACATTCTTTCTGGTCCGTCCAGAACCCGACACGGCATCAATAACTCCCTGCCGAGAGGAACGGGGGACGGCGAGGGTAGTGGGCGTGGTCGAGATTTCTGGCAGAACTACAATCCGAACCGTCCAGACTATGCAGAGCTGGACATGAGTCGGCCGTACGTTGTATTCGAGCCCCGGAGTCGGTGATCAGGTGAGAGTGTCGGAGCGAATCATCAATGAGGTTGCTCAAGGACTCCGCAGCCTGGAGGAGTCTGTGACCTGGTTCTCCTCACTGGAGCAGGTCGAGCAGAGAGCGGTACTGCAAGAGGTGGTTCGCTACTCCATGCAGGCCCATGCAACGGCGGAGGACGGACGTGACGGACTATTGCGGTCGGGGGTGAAAGCTACGATGACTCCCGCTGTCTTGATTGTTCGAGAGCCAATTCTCGAACAAATGGGGAAGATTATAAATCTTCCGCCGAGCGAGTACTTGAAGTCCTTCCGTGTTCTGCTTTCTATGTTCGCTGTCGCTGACGCGCGGCGAAGGGAAACGGAGTGTCGAGGTACTTGTAGTCATGCCTGGCACAATTTGTCATAGATGCGAGCATCCCCGGTGTCGCTCGAAGGCGTAGCCGAGAATTCTTGAGGCCGCGAAGGCGCATATTGGGAGCCCTCACCAAGCAGGTGCTTGGTGAGGGCTCCCAGGCGTTTGACGGCAACGCTGACGGCAACGTCAGCGGACGGCTGTTGTGGCGGGTGGTTCGTCGGGGTCGCTGTTGCCCGTGTTGAGTGCGTCGCCGAGGGTGTCGATGGCGCCGCGTTGGAGGCGGAGCCGGACGTGGGCGTGGACGGTGGCGGTGACGCCGATGTGGGCGTGGCCGAGGAGTTCCTTGATCACGACGAGTTCGACGCCCTGTTCCAGGAGCAGGGTCGCGGTCGAGTGCCTGAGGTCGTGGAAGCGGATGCGGCGGAGGCCGGCCTTGCGGAGAAGCATGGTGAAGGTGCGGGTGAGGTTGGTCGGGTCGATCGGCCTGCCCTGCGGCGTGGTGAACACGTGCCCGTTGTGCTGCCACGCCGTGCCTGCGGCCTCGCGCTCGCGCTGCTGCCTGCTCTCGGTGGTGCTTCAGTGACTGGAGGCAGCGGGCGGGGAGGGCGATGCGGCGCTCGGAGGCTCGGGTCTTGGTGGGCAACGCAGTGAGTCCGCCTGTGCTCGTGCGCTGCAAGGTGCGGCGGACGGCAGCCGTGCCCCGGTCGACGTCGAGGTCTTCCCAGCGGAGGCCGAGGAGTTCGCCTTTGCGGAGTCCGGTGTGGAGCGCGAGTTCGAACAGGGCATGGAGCCGGTGTCCGCGCGCGGCTGTGAGGAACTGGCGGGCTTCGTCGGCGGTAAGGGGTTCGAAGCGTCGAGGCCGGGGTGTGCCGGTGCGGACGTTGCGGGCCACGTTGCGCGGGATCTCCTCCTCGCGTACGGCGTGTTCGAGTGCGGACTTGAGTACGGAGTGGATGTAGGCCAGCGTCAGCGGAGAGAGCCGCTTGGAGCAGCACGTTCCGACGGCGCAGCAACGGGGCTCATCACGCCCCGCATCGATGCCGCGCGCGCAGCACTGGCAGGTGGTACGGAGTTGGTTGAGCCAGGTGCGAACGTCCTTGGCAGAGAGCTTGGCGAGCTTCTTCTTGCCCAGGCCGGGGACGAGGTACCGGTTGACGCAGGCGGTGTATCGGGTGTGCGTGTTCTCGCGGAGATGGTGGACGGCAACGGCATCGAGCCAGTACGTCAGGTACGCGCCGACGCTGCCCTGCGCGGAGGGCACGGGGAGGCCGCGGTTGCTGGTGGCGATCTTCTCGGTGAGCTTGGCCAGGGCTTCCTTGCGGGTGGTGCCGTAGACGCGGACGCGTTTGCGGGTGTTGCCGGGGGCGAGGAGGTATCCGGCGGCCTCCCAGCGGCCGTCCTTGCGCTGGTAGACGGTCCCGTCACCGTTGGCGCGCACGCGGCGGGAGGCGGGGGTGTCGCGGGGTGTGGTCATCAGGCGGCGGCTTCCTGGCCGAGGCGGGTGCGGATGAAGTCGGTGAGGGCGTGTGCGGAGTAGGTCGTAGACGGCCGAGCGGCCGAGCTGGAGGCGTGCCATGACCTGCGGAACCGTCAGCAGTTCCTCCGGCATGCTCGGCCCCTGGTGCGTGGCGGGTGCCTGCATGGTCATCAGCAACCCCCTTCCGCGATGAACTGTCGTGCGAGTTCTCTGCGGTGCCAGACGGCGGCGCCGAGGAGCGCGGCGCCGGGGCTGTAGCCGGTGCCCAGGTAGGCCCAGTGGCCGACGACGAGCGTTGTGCTCGGCTCGGGCAGGCCGGCGTGGGCGCGGGCCTGTTCGGTGCGCCAGGTGCGACGGGCGGCGCGCAGCGCGCCGAGGGTGGTGGAGTATCGGCGGGACTTGGTGGAGAAGTGGCCCGGAAGCCGAGCATGTGCGCCCATTTCCAGAGCTTCAGGTGGGCGAACTCCGGAAGTCTGCCCAGCTCCCAGCAGGTGCGGATCATCTGCCGCACGTGGCGCGCGATGACGAGGCGGGGCAGGGGCCGGGCCTGTCCGGTGCCGTCGCACGCGGTGCAGGGGAGCGGGGTTCCATGGGGCAGGAGAGTGGCGCCGCGGCCCTGGCAGGGACGGCAGAACAGGGCGCGGTCGAGGGTGCCGGAGGCGTCGGCGGACTTGGTGGCGTACTTGGCCACGTAGGCGGCCACGGCCTGGTCGGTGAATTCGGCGTCAGTGCCGAAGGCTGTGATCTCGCGTACCCCGAGTTGTTCGCCCCAGGCGAGTTCGCGTTCCCCGATCGCGTCCGACTCGATCATGACGCGGACCCGGGCGACGGCGGCGCGTACGGCGTCGGTAAGCATGGCGACGGTGGCGTACGGCGGCGGTGGCTGACTGGTGCCGTCCGGGCCGTCGAGGCGGATCACGGCGTGAAAGTGGACCAGGCCGCGCTGCTGGTACTCGGCGACCTTGGCGAACGAGACACGCAGGACCCCATGGGCGGCCTTCTGGGTCATGCCGAGCCGGGCGGCGATCTCACGGCGCAGGTAGGTGGTGAAACGGGCCCACAAAGCTCCGGCGTGGGCGTTGAACAGGACCGCGCCCGCGTAGTCGTACGTCGCCGGATTCAACGGCGTGCCCAGCAGGGCGTCCGTGGGTTCGTGGAGCTTGCGGCAGCGGCAGGGCCGGATGCCGCCGCCTGGGGCGGTGATGCGGTTGTGGACGGGGCCGAAGGACGGCGGGGTGAGGGTGACGAAGACCCGGGTGGGTGCGGACGGTATCGGGGACGGTCATGCCGCCTGAGAGGCCGGCGCGGATGAGGTGGTAGGTGTCGGCGGCGTAGAGGCGGGAGCAGGCCGGGCAGGATTCATGGAGCAGCCACCAAAAGGAGCACAAGCGCGGCAAGGCGCTGTTCCGCGAACGGATCAGACGGGCCGGGCTGCCCGAGTCGGTGGCCGCGCCAGCCGAACCGGAGAACTTCCTGGCCGTCCTGGAGAAGGGTTTACGTTCTCACGGCTTGCCGGTCTTGGACGACATGCTGAACGAGTCCATTCTGGTGGACCTCGCCTACGTTGACGGCAACGCTCTGGCCAAGGCGCGGAAGAACGCCGATTCCGCGCCAGTCCTCCCCGATCTGCTGTGCGATGTACTCGCCCTGGAGGTCGGGCTGCGAAGCCTCATGTGACCAGCCCCGACACGGAAGCCGAGCACGTGGAAGCCACCAACCTCCTGTACCGCGATCCGGCACTCTACGACGTGGTCCAGTCCGACAGCACGAGCGCCGGAATGTGCCAGACCCTGGTCGAGCTGCACAGGCCCGACGCCCGGACCCTGGTCGATTTCGGATGTGGTACCGGCCGCGACCTGGAGATCCTCGCCCAGCGCTTCGAGTGCATCGGCGTGGATCTTCAGCCCGGCCTGGTCGACTACGCCCACCAGGCCCGGCCCGGGCTGGACGTCCGCACCGGCGACATGCGCACTGCACGACTCGGCAGCCGTATGGACGTGGTGACCTGCATGGGCAACAGCCTCGCCTACGTGCACGACAACGCGGCGATCAGCCAGGTCTTCGCCACCTTCGCCGCCCACGCCTGGCCAGGAGCGCTGCTCGTGCTGTGTTCCCCCGTCGCCCCGATCACCCGGACCGAGCCGACTACCGCCACGGTCGACACCCCGACGGGACCCGCGACCGTCACCATCCGACACGAGTGGGACCTGCGGACCCAGATCAACACCATGCACCGGCACTGGGCGCTCCCCTCGGGCGACGAGGTGCGAGATGAGATCCGCAGGCGTGTCCTGTTCCCCCGCGAGCTGGAACGCTACGCGGAGGGCGCCGGCTTCGAGGTCCTGGACATGCTCGACGGCACAGCAACAGGGCTTACTGGCCCCACCGCATACACGGTGGCCCGACAATCTCCGCAGTGATCGGCAGAGAGCGAGAAATGGCACCGGCACCGCCGCCCGACTCCTGACGACAGTAGTGACGGCAACACCCACGGATTCCCCCGCACAATCACGGACACCAGTGGAACGCAAGTCAGGGGCGGCGGTCGCCCCACCTGCCGGTCACGGATACGGCCAGCAGGCTCCTCAGGCGCCACATCCCAGCCCCGCACCCCCAGCCGAACCCCACTGGCAGCCCCGCAGCAGCCCTGACGTCCACGTGGGCCGCTCGCTCTCCCCTTACACAGGGATTACACAGGGCACGGCTACCAGAACCTCTCATCCCCCCACCCCCCACCGTGAGAGCAAAGTTCCTTTCCGGTCACCCGCTGCCACAGCCCGGAAACGCGCCCTCCCTACCTTCGGGATCAGCCACTCGTAGTGCGACCGAGTCCCTGAGTACCGTGGAGGCGTCATGACAGCCCCGAACACAGCCCCCGCCGCGAGCAGGGGAGGCCGCTGGATCGATCACTGGGATCCCGAGGACGAGGCCTTCTGGGAGGAGACCGGGGAGAAGGTCGCCCGGCGGAACCTGTTCTTCTCCGTCCTCTCCGAGCACATCGGGTTCTCGATCTGGACCCTGTGGTCGGTGATGGTGCTGTTCATGGGGCCGGAGTACGGGCTCACCCCCGCCGACAAGTTCACGATCGTCTCGATGGCCACGCTGGTCGGCGCCATCGTCCGCGTCCCGTACACCTTCGCCGTCGCCGTCTTCGGTGGCCGGATGTGGACGGTCGTCTCGGCGACGCTGCTGCTGGTGCCCACGGTCGCCGCGTTCGCCGTGATGGAGCCGGGGACGTCGTTCACGACCTTCCTGCTGTGCGCGATGCTGGCCGGCGTCGGCGGCGGGAACTTCGCCTCCAGCATGACCAACATCAACGCCTTCTTCCCGCTCCGTAAGAAGGGGTGGGCGCTCGGCCTGAACGCCGGCGGCGGCAACATCGGCGTGCCCGTCGTGCAGCTCGTCGGTCTCGCGGTGATCGGCGCCAGCGGCGGGCCGCGCCTGCTGCTGGGGATCTACATCCCGTTCATCGTGATCGCCGCCGCCCTCGCGTGGCTGAAGATGGACAGCATCTCGTCCGTGAAGAACGACACCGGCGCCGCCAAGGACGCCGCGAAGGACGCCCACACCTGGATCATGTCCTTCCTCTACGTCGGCACCTTCGGTTCGTTCATCGGCTACAGCTTCGCCTTCGGGCTGGTCCTGCAGACCCAGTTCGGCCGCACGCCGCTCCAGGCCGCCTACGTCACCTTCATCGGCCCGCTGCTCGGCTCCCTGATCCGGCCCGTCGGCGGCTCGCTCGCCGACCGGTTCGGAGGTGCCAAGATCACGCTGTGGAACTACGTCGCCATGGCCGCCGCGACCGCGGTCATCATCGTGGCCTCGATGCAGAAGTCGCTGCCGCTGTTCACCACCGCCTTCATCGCCCTGTTCGTGCTCAGCGGCCTCGGCAACGGCTCGACGTTCAAGATGATCCCCGGCATCTTCCACGCGAAGGCCCTCGCCAAGGGGCTGGAGGGTGACGAGGCCGCCGCCTACGGCCGCCGGCTCTCCGGCGCCTCCATGGGCCTCATCGGCGCGGTCGGCGCGCTCGGCGGCCTCGGCATCAACCTCGCCTTCCGCCAGTCCTTCCTCACCGTGGGCTCCGGCACCGGCGCCTTCGTCGCCTTCCTCGCCTTCTACGGCCTCTGCTTCGCGGTCACCTGGGCCGTATACCTTCGCCGTCCGGCGGCCGCGCAGGCCGACTCGGCACCGGCCACCGAGGCAAAGCCGCAGCTCAGCTACGCCGAGGTGTGACGTAACACCACCGACATCAAGTCGAACCGAGCCTGTCACGCACCGTTGACAGGCTCGCTCGGCATACAGGTGTAACCACCCAGGGCGCGATCGGGAGCCAGGAGAGCGGGAGCCAGGAGATCTGGATCCAAGAGATCTGGATCCAAGAGACCTGGCGCCAGGAGATTCAGGAGCCGCTCCGGCCGACCCCGGTGGGAGACCCTGGTGCAGGCACCACAACTCGAGTGCGGGACGAGAGTTATGTACGACGAACAGCAGCAACCCGAACACGGGCCCCTCGCGGGGTTCACCGTGGGCGTCACCGCCGCGCGCCGCGCCGACGAGCTCGGGGCGTTGCTTCAGCGGCGCGGCGCCGTCGTGCTGCACGCCCCTGCCCTGCGCATCGTGCCGCTGGCGGACGACAGCGAACTGCTCGCCGCCACCAAGGAGATCATCCAGCGGACGCCCGACGTCGTGATCGCCACCACCGCGATCGGCTTCCGGGGCTGGATCGAGGCCGCCGACGGCTGGGGGCTCGGCGAGGACCTGCTGGAACGGCTGCGCGGCGTCGAGCTGCTCGCGCGCGGGCCCAAGGTCAAGGGCGCGGTACGGGCCGCCGGGCTGACGGAGGAGTGGTCGCCGTCCAGCGAGTCCATGGCAGAGGTGCTGGACCGGCTGCTGGAGGAGGGCGTCGAGGGGCGCCGGGTCGCCATCCAGCTGCACGGTGAGCCGCTGCCCGGATTCGTGGAGGCGTTGCGGGCTGGGGGAGCGGAGGTGCTCGGGGTGCCGGTTTACCGGTGGCTGCCGCCGGAGGACATCGGGCCGGTCGACCGGCTGCTGGACGCGGCCGTCTCCCGGGGCCTGGACGCCCTCACCTTCACCAGCGCCCCGGCCGCGGCGTCCCTGCTGTCGCGGGCCGAGGAACGCGGGCTGCTTCCCGAACTGCTCGCCGCCCTCAACCACGACGTCCTGCCGGCCTGCGTCGGCCCCGTCACCGCACTGCCCCTGCAGGCGCTCGGCGTCGACACGGTCCAGCCCGAGCGCTTCCGGCTCGGACCGCTGGTCCAGCTGCTGTGCCAGGAGCTGCCCGGGCGGGCCCGGTCGCTGCCGATCGCCGGGCACCGGGTGGAGATCCGGGGCCACGCGGTCCTGGTCGACGGGGCGCTGCGCCCCGTACCGCCCGCGGGCATGTCCCTGCTGCGGGCCCTGTCCCGACGGCCGGGCTGGGTGGTGCCCCGCGCGGAGCTGCTGCGCGCCCTGCCGGGCGCCGGTCGCGACGAGCACGCCGTGGAGACGGCGATGGCCCGGCTCCGTACGGCCCTGGGGGCGCCGAAGCTGATCCAGACCGTGGTGAAGCGGGGGTACCGGCTGGCGCTGGACCCGGCGGCGGACGAGAAGTACGCGGACCGGTAGGTCCGTTCCTCAGGCTCCCCCGGAGGGGACACCTCCGGACGGGCTGAGCGGCGCTGACCTGCGTTGGAAACGCCCGTGTTCCACCAGCGCCCGCCCCAGGCACCCGAGCGCCACCGTCGACAGCACCGTCCGTACGACATTCCACGCCAGCCACGGGTACTCGAATTCCTCCCGCAGGGCGGTCGGATCACCGGCCCCCTTCAGGCCGTCGTTCAGCGGGACGTTGAACAGGACGGTGACCACGAAGGCCAGCCCGTACGCGGTCGCCGCCGCCCATACCCACCCCCGGTGCGGCGTCCCGCGGACCTGCCACGCCGATACGCCCGTCAGCACCAGCGCCCCGAAGAAGCTCAGGAAGAACACCGGGTTCTCGAACGCGTCGTTGATGTCGCGCATGACCTCGACGTACACCCGGTCGTCGCTGCGTGCCAGCCCCGGCATCACCCCGCAGGCGAAGATGTAGAAGGCCCCGGCGATCAGGCCCATCGCGACCGTGGCCGCGCCCAGTACGGTCCCCACGACTTTGCTGTTCCGTGTTGTGGTCATGCCCTCCAGTCAACGGACCCGCACGCACCCCGGACATGGCCGGCACGCGCAGCCCCATACGCGGACGTCCAGGCCCGCAGGCGGTACGAGGGGTTCCGGCCCCGCCGCCGGACAGGCACTGTTAGGGGGAACGGTTCTCCCTGCTCCTCCTTGCTTCTCCCTGCTCCTCCCGGCTCTCCTCACGGCATCTCACCGACCCCTCATGACCGGGGTGACCCCTAGGCGGTGACAGGCACATGGCACTGGGTACGGCCACGGGCGCGTTCGAGCTGCGGTTCGACGCCGGGCGGATCTGTCTGGATCTCCTCGCGACCACGCACCCCGAGGAACGGTTCGACTCCGTCGAGGTGTTGTGCGCCTGGATAGTCGGGGCCGGCCTGGCCCCGCCGGGCACGCCCCTGACCCACGCCGACGCCTCCTGGCTCGCGGGCTTTTGCGAACTACGGGGGCGTATCGGCCAGTTGGTGCGCGGCGGACTCACCCCCGAGCGCTGGGCGTCGTACGACAGGCCGTCGTACGACATCGCGCTCGCACGCGTGAACGACATCGCCCGCGTGGCGCCACCGGCCCCCCGTGCCGTCAGGGGGGAAGACGGCACCCTCGTCCGGCAGTTGGATCACCCGCCGGAGTGCGCCGCCCTGCTCGGTGCGATCGCGCGGGACGCCCTGGAACTGCTCACCGATCCGGCCGCGCGGGCCGGGCTGCGGGAGTGCGAGGGCGACAACTGTCCGATCGTTTATGTCGATACGTCCCGGGGGCGCAGGAGGCGCTGGTGCTCCAGTGAGGTCTGCGGGAACCGCGAAAGAGTGGCCCGGCACCGTCGTCGCACGGCACTCACCCGAGCCTGACAGTCCGTTATGCGGCTTCTGTGAAACGGCTGTCGAAGTGATTTCGATTACACGTCGTTTACCTACGGGACCGTAGGGAAGCCCTCCTTCGATCTTGCCGATGTGACGGAAATGTAAAGATCGCACGGTGGGAATGTGCTGCCATGTCCCGCTCGTCACGTCACTCCGAAGAAAACTGTCGCCTCTGTTTGAACACTCAAAGCGCCGCTTGCGTACGGGTGGTCGAGCGACCGACTGGGGGAACCCCCGGACATCGGAGGTGGGCGTGCGCAAGGATTCCGTCGTGGCCAATGAACGTGGATCGAGGGCCCGACATCGCATGTCCCAGCCCTCGGAACCTGATGAGGAGCTGATGCGTGCGCTGTACAGAGAGCACGCCGGACCCCTCCTTGCGTATGTCCTTCGACTGGTCGCCGGTGATCGGCAACGAGCAGAGGACGTTGTGCAGGAGACGCTCATCCGTGCCTGGAAGAACGCCGGACAGCTCAATCGAGCGACCGGATCGGTACGCCCCTGGCTGGTGACGGTCGCCCGGCGCATCGTCATCGACGGCCACCGCAGCCGGCAGGCCCGGCCGCAGGAGGTCGATCCGTCGCCGCTGGAGGTCATCCCCGCGGAGGACGAGATCGACAAGGCGCTGTGGCTGATGACGCTGTCGGACGCACTCGACGACCTGACGCCCGCCCACCGGGAAGTCCTGGTCGAGACGTACTTCAAGGGGCGTACGGTCAATGAGGCGGCCGAGACGCTGGGCATACCCAGCGGCACTGTTCGCTCAAGGGTCTTCTATGCCCTGCGGTCGATGAAGCTGGCACTGGAGGAGCGGGGGGTGACGGCGTGATGAGTGTTTACGGGGGAAACCAGGGATTCGGGATGGGCGGTTCGGGTATGTCTGGACCCATGACGGGACATCCGGTTCCGAGCGAACACGAGACCGTCGGCGCCTATGCCCTCGGGATTCTCGACGACGCCGAAGCAACCGCTTTCGAGGCACATCTCGCGACCTGCGAGTGGTGCGCCCAGCAACTGGACGAACTCGCCGGGATGGAGCCGATGCTGGCCGCGCTCGCGGACCTGCCGGGCTCCGGTTCACCCGCGATCGGCGAGTCCCTTTCGGCGAAGCCCAGCCCGCGCCTGGTGAACAAGCTTGTCGACGAGGTCGCCGAGCGCCGCGCCCAGAAGCGCCGGCGCAGCTTCTACATGGTGGCCGCGGCTGCGGCGCTGATCGTCGGCGGTCCGTTCGTGGCCGTGGCGACGAACGGCAGCGACGGCGGCGGTGACAGCGAGGGCAACCGGACCGTGCAGGCGGCCAACCCCGCCAAGGACCTGTTCACGGGTCTCGAGAGCAAGGTCTCGGGGACCGACCCGACGACCGGCGCCAGCGCGACCGTCGGCATGTCGGAGAAGGCGTGGGGCACCGAGACGGCCCTCGAGCTCAAGGGCGTCAAGGGTCCGCTCAAGTGTTCCCTGATCTTCGTCAGCAAGAGCGGCGAGCGTGAGACGGCCGCCTCCTGGTCCGTCCCGAAGTGGGGCTACGGCATCCCGGATGCCAAGACCGAGCAGGCCAGGAACCCGCTCTACGTCAGCGGCGGCGTGTCCATGGCCCCCGACGATGTCGATCACGTGGAGGTCATGGACTTCGACGGAAAGAAGATCGTCGAGGTAGACGTGTAGTCGCCGTAGCAATTCCGGGTCCCCTTCGCGTACGGTTGACGGCTGCCCAGCACGTCAGAAGGGGGCCCGGTGGCCGCTCAGGCTCCACAGGAAACCGCGCTCGAAGACTCCTTGAGAGATCGGGAGATCGGCGTCGAACAGGTACATCTGGACCGGGTGTACCAGCGCCTCGAGGAGAAGATCCACGAGGCGGAGTTCCTCATGAACGACGCGGCCCAGCGCGGCCAGGTCGGCACGCCCGGTGCGCTCGCCGAGCGGGACGCGCAGGTCTTCCGCGCAGGTGTCCACCTCAATCGGCTCAACAACGAGTTCGAGGACTTCCTCTTCGGACGTATCGACCTGCTGCCCGGCAAGGACGGCAAGAAGGGGCCCGACGGCGCGTACACCGCCGTCGAGCCCGCCGAGGGCGCGGTGCGCGAGGACAACACCGCCGACATCGCCGAGACCCTGCACATCGGCCGCATCGGCGTGCTCGACCAGGACTACGCCCCGCTGGTCATCGACTGGCGGGCCCCGGCCGCGGCACCTTTCTACCGCTCCACCCCGGTCGACCCCGGGCGGGTCGTACGGCGCCGGGTCATCCGCTCCAAGGGGCGCCGGGTGCTCAGCGTCGAGGACGACCTGATGCGCCCCGAGCTGAAGGCGTTCCTCGGCGGCGACGAGCTGCCCGTCATCGGTGACGGCGCCCTCATGGCCGCCCTCGGCCAGGCCCGCAGCCACACCATGCGCGACATCGTGGCGTCCATCCAGGCCGAGCAGGACCTGGTCATCCGGGCCCCCGCCGCCTCCGTGACGTACGTCGAGGGCGGCCCCGGCACCGGCAAGACCGCCGTCGCCCTGCACCGCGCCGCCTACCTGCTCTACCAGGACCGGCGCCGGTACGCGGGCGGCATCCTGATCGTCTCGCCGACCCCGCTGCTGGTGGCGTACACCGAGGGCGTGCTCCCGTCGCTGGGCGAGGAGGGCCAGGTCGCGATCCGCGCGATCGGCTCCCTCGTCGACGGTGCCGAGGCCGCGCTGTACGACTCCCCGGCCACGGCCCGCGCCAAGGGCTCGTACCGCATGCTCAAGGTGCTGCGGAAGGCGGCGCGGGGCGCGCTGGAGCTGGGGCCGGGCAGTGGGGCCGACGCTCGTCGGCCCGCCGTCGGCGACACCGCGGCGAACCGGACGGGACAGCTCGCCTTCGGCGACGACGACGCCTCCGCACAGACCCCCGCCGGACCTCCCACCCGGCTGCGCGTGGTCGCCTTCGGGCGCCGTCTCGAGCTGGAGGCCGACGCGCTGGAACGTATCCGCCGCACCGCGCTGGGCGGCACCGCACCCGTGAACCTGCTGCGCCCGCGCGCCCGCAAGCTGCTGCTCGACGCCCTGTGGGCACAGTCGGGCGGCGCCACCCGGCACACCGACCCGGAGCTCGCCGCCGAGCTGCGTGCCTCCTTCGACGAGGACGTGATGTCGGAGGACAGCTTCATCGCCTTCGTCGATGCCTGGTGGCCGGAGCTGACCCCGAAGGCGGTCCTGACGGCGATGGCCGACGAGCGGCGCCTCGGCCGCTGGGCTCGCCGGATCCTCAACCCCGGCGAGGTGCGCAAGGTCGCCCGCTCGCTGAAGCGGGACGGGTACTCCGTGCACGACATCGCCATGCTCGACGAGCTCCAGTCGATCCTCGGCACCCCGGCCCGCCCGAGGAAGAAGCGCGAGCTGGACCCGCTCGACCAGCTCACCGGCCTGGAGGAGCTGATGCCGGTGCGCGAGGAGTCGCAGCGCGAGCGCGCCGAGCGGCTGGCGGCCGAGCGCACCGAGTACGCCCACGTCATCGTCGACGAGTCACAGGACGTCACGCCGATGCAGTGGCGCATGCTCGGCCGCCGCGGTCGGCACGCCACCTGGACGGTCGTCGGCGACCCGGCCCAGTCCTCCTGGTCCGACGTCGACGAGGCGGCCGAGGCCCGCGACGATGCCCTCGGCACCCGCCCCCGCCGCCGCTTCCAGCTCACGGTGAACTACCGCAACCCGGCCGAGATCGCCCAGCTGGCGTCGAAGGTGCTCGCCCTCGCCATGCCGGGCTCGACGGCCCCGTCGGCGGTGCGTTCGACCGGCGTCGAGCCGCGCTTCACCGTCGTCCGTGACTCCCTCGCGCAGACGGTGCGCGAGGAGGCCGCCCGACTGCTGGACCGGGTCGACGGCACGGTCGGCGTCGTCGTCGCCATGCAGCGGCGCGAGGAGGCGGCCAAGTGGCTCGCCGGGCTCGGCGACCGGGTCGTGGCGCTCGGCAGCCTGGAGGCGAAGGGGCTGGAGTACGACGCGACGGTCGTCGTCTCCCCGGCGGAGATCGCCGACGAGTCCCCGGCCGGCCTGCGGGTGCTGTACGTCGCACTGACCCGGGCCACCCAGCAGCTGACGGTGGTGTCGGGCGAGCGCGACGAGCCGGACGCCGGCGGGGTACCGGACCTGCTCAGAGATTGATCCGGATGAACCACCGGTACGAACCACCGGTACGGGAATGGCCTTACGGGATCGGTTTGTTAGCCTGGGTGTGGCACCGGCTCGATCCAAGCCCCCGGGCCCAACCTTCGTCGCTACGAGCGACCACTTGCCGCGAGGCGAGCATGGCGGGTCGGTGTCATGAACGTTGGAGAGACCCACGTCACGAATGTGACGTGGGTCTCTTTTCATGAGAAGGCGTGGCGAACAATACGTTCGCAATTCAAGCCCGGCTAACTCCTACTCGGCGGTAGGTGCGACGATCGGACGGCATCCAGCGTCACAGGTGAAAGCAGAGGAAGTCGGCCATGGCAACGGCGCCCAGCGTCTCCTACTCGATGACGGTCCGGCTGGAGGTGCCCGCGAGCGGAACCGCGGTCTCCCAGCTCACCGGGGCCGTCGAGTCCCACGGAGGCTCGGTCACCGGCCTCGACGTCACCGCCTCCGGGCACGAGAAGCTCCGGATCGACGTCACCATCGCCGCCACCTCCACCGCGCACGCCGACGAGATCGTCGAGCAGCTGCGCGGCATCGAGGGCGTCACCCTGGGCAAGGTCTCCGACCGTACGTTCCTGATGCACCTCGGCGGCAAGATCGAGATGCAGTCCAAGCACCCCATCCGCAACCGTGACGACCTGTCCATGGTCTACACGCCGGGTGTGGCCCGGGTCTGCATGGCGATCGCCGAGAACCCCGAGGACGCGCGGCGCCTGACGATCAAGCGCAACTCCGTTGCGGTTGTGACGGACGGCTCGGCGGTGCTGGGCCTGGGCAACATCGGCCCGAAGGCCGCGCTGCCCGTCATGGAGGGCAAGGCGGCCCTCTTCAAGCGGTTCGCCGGCATCGACGCCTGGCCGCTGTGCCTCGACACCCAGGACACCGACGCGATCGTCGAGATCGTCAAGGCGATCGCCCCCGGGTTCGCCGGCATCAACCTGGAGGACATCTCCGCGCCCCGCTGCTTCGAGATCGAGGCACGGCTGCGTGAGGCCCTCGACATCCCCGTCTTCCACGACGACCAGCACGGCACGGCGATCGTCGTCCTGGCCGCCCTCACCAACGCACTTCGGGTCGCGGGCAAGGCGATTGAGAACATTCGCGTCGTCATGTCCGGCGCCGGCGCGGCCGGTACGGCCATCCTGAAGCTGCTGCTCGCGGCGGGCGTGAAGAACGCCGTCGTCGCCGACATCCACGGTGTCGTGCACGCCGGGCGCGAGGACCTGCGTCAGGCCCCCGCGGACTCCCCGCTGCGCTGGATCGCCGACAACACCAACCCCGAGGGCCTGACGGGCACGCTGAAGGAGGCCGTGCGCGGCGCGGACGTCTTCATCGGCGTCTCGGCCCCGAACGTGCTCGACGGCGACGACGTGGCCGCCATGGCCGACGACGCCATCGTGTTCGCGCTCGCGAACCCGGACCCCGAGGTGGACCCGGCAATCGCCCGCCAGACGGCCGCAGTTGTGGCCACGGGCCGCTCCGACTTCCCGAACCAGATCAACAACGTGCTGGTCTTCCCGGGTGTCTTCCGCGGTCTGCTGGACGCCCAGTCCCGCACGGTCAACACGGACATGATGCTCGCGGCCGCGAAGGCGCTGGCGGACGTGGTGACCGAGGACGAGCTGAACCCGAACTACATCATCCCGAGCGTGTTCAACGACAAGGTCGCGGGTGCGGTCGCGGGAGCGGTGCGGGAGGCGGCGAAGTCCGCCACCGCGACGGGTTCGGCCGAGTAATCGTCGAGTAATCACCGGGTGTCGCTGCCTCACAGCCCCGAAATTTGTGTGTGGGCTGTGAGGATCGCCACGGCAAGCCCTTGTAACGGCGCGTCGTGGAACCTGGGGCCTATTGCTGCCGTTTATCGTGACGCGAAAAGCTCAGGCCCTCTCTTCGTGTGACTCCCAAGGGTGTTCTCACGACTCCTCCGGGTGCCGGATTGGCTTTCCCGCCGCAGGTAGGGGCAGGATGCGTCTCTGGGCGCGAGGGTCCGAGGACGGACCCGGGTCCGGGGACTGTCCGAGGACCCTGGCAGCATCGGCTTCGCTGTGCCCAATATGCGGCTCCGCCGCGTGGCACGCCTCAACAGCAAGAAGAACACGGGAGTAACAACATGAACCGCAGTGAGCTGGTGGCCGCGCTGGCCGACCGCGCCGAGGTGACCCGCAAGGACGCCGACGCCGTGCTGGCCGCGTTCGCCGAGACCGTCGGCGAGGTTGTCGCCAAGGGCGACGAGAAGGTCACCATCCCTGGCTTCCTGACCTTCGAGCGCACCCACCGTGCCGCTCGCACCGCGCGCAACCCGCAGACCGGTGACCCGATCCAGATCCCGGCCGGCTACAGCGTGAAGGTCTCCGCGGGCTCGAAGCTCAAGGAAGCCGCGAAGGGCAAGTGACCTTGCCGTCTGTACGCCACGGGACGGCGTGCGGCTTGTAGAAACGCCGATGGGGCGGCACCCGGTTCCGGGTGCCGCCCCATCGTGGTTCGCGCCTACAGACAGCCCCCAGGGCCGCCGAGAGCCGTGAGGTGTCGTCAGCCGAGGGCCTTGCCCGGCGATTCCACCCTCGCGCCGAGCTCGGCCAACTTCGTCATGCTGTGCCTGCCCGGGGTGCGCCCCCGGACTCTCGGCCGGGGGCGGCACTGCGTGGGCCGTAGCGGATGTGAGCGGCCGGGGCCCTCACCCGGGTGCGGCGCTGGGCCTCCCCGAGCCGTGAGGTGTCGTCAGCCGAGGGCCTTGCCCGGCAGTTCCACCTTCGCGCCGAGCTCGACCAACTTCTCCATGAAGTTCTCGTAGCCGCGGTTGATGAGGTCGATGCCGTGGACCCGGGACGTGCCCTGGGCCGCCAGGGCCGCGATGAGGTAGGAGAAGCCGCCGCGCAGGTCGGGGATGACCAGGTCGGCGCCCTGGAGCTTGGTGGGGCCGGAGACGACCGCGGAGTGCAGGAAGTTGCGCTGGCCGAAGCGGCACGCGGAGCTGCCGAGGCACTCGCGGTAGAGCTGGATGTGGGCGCCCATCTGGTTCAGCGCGGAGGTGAAGCCGAGCCGGGACTCGTAGACCGTCTCGTGGATGATGGACAGGCCGGTCGCCTGCGTCAGAGCTACCACCAGCGGCTGCTGCCAGTCCGTCTGGAAGCCGGGGTGCACGTCCGTCTCGAGGGCGATGGACTTCAACTGGCCGCCGGGGTGCCAGAACCGGATGCCCTCGTCGTCGATCTCGAAGGCACCGCCCACCTTCCGGTAGGTGTTGAGGAACGTCATCATCGAGCGCTGCAGCGCGCCACGGACGTAGATGTTGCCTTCGGTCGCGAGCGCCGCGGACGCCCAGGAGGCCGCCTCCAGGCGGTCCGGGAGGGCGCGGTGGGTGTAGCCGCCGAGCGTGTCCACACCGGTGATGCGGATCGTGCGGTCGGTGTCCATCGCGATGATGGCGCCCATCTTCTGCAGAACGCAGATGAGGTCCTCGATCTCGGGCTCCACGGCCGCGTTGGACAGCTCCGTGACGCCCTCCGCGAGCACCGCCGTCAGCAGCACCTGCTCCGTCGCACCCACGGACGGGTACGGCAGCCGGATCTTCGTGCCGCGCAGCCGCTGCGGAGCCTCCAGATACTGCCCGTCCGCCCGCTTCTCGATGGTCGCGCCGAACTGCCGCAGCACCTCGAAGTGGAAGTCGATGGGCCGGCCGCCGATGTCGCAGCCGCCGAGGCCGGGGATGAACGCGTGCCCGATGCGGTGCAGCAGAGGGCCGCAGAGGAGGATCGGGATGCGGCTCGAACCCGCGTGGGCATCGATGTCAGCGACGTTCGCGCTCTCCACGTGGGAGGGGTCCATCACCAACTCGCCGGGTTCCTCACCCGGACGGACCGTGACCCCGTGCAGTTGGAGCAGACCGCGTACGACCCGGACGTCACGGATGTCGGGTACGTTGCGCAGTCGGCTTGGTGCGCTGCCCAGCAGGGCGGCGACCATGGCCTTCGGTACGAGGTTCTTCGCACCGCGGACACGGATCTCGCCCTCCAGCGGGGTTCCGCCGTGGACAAGCAGGACATCGTCGTTGACGGTCATGTATCTCGCGTTCCGATGAGTTGGGCAGGGGCCAGGAGGGAAAGGGTAATCGCCGCAGACCCCCCTTCTGTAAGCCCAAGTACGACTCAGGAACGTCATAGCTCTGTCACAACACGAACCGTTCCGCCACGGGTACGAGCGGTCACCGTCCCGGTCGTGCGCCGGGGGACGCTCCTTTCCGCCCTGAGCTGCATTCACCGACGAACCGGCATTGCCTCCCCACGCGAAGGGAAGATGCGGGATCATGTCTGGCATGACCGAGGTGTCCTCGCTCACAGGGCGGCTGCTCGTGGCCACGCCCGCCCTGGCGGACCCGAACTTCGACCGTGCGGTGGTGCTCCTTCTCGACCACGACGAGGAGGGCTCCCTCGGCGTCGTGCTCAACCGACCGACGCCCGTGGACGTGGGCGACATCCTGGAGGGCTGGGCGGACCTCGCCGGCGAACCCGGTGTCGTCTTCCAGGGCGGCCCGGTGTCCCTGGACTCCGCGCTCGGCGTCGCCGTCATCCCCGGCGACGCGAACGGCGAGAGCGCCCCGCTGGGCTGGCGCCGGGTGCACGGCGCCATCGGGCTCGTGGACCTGGAGGCGCCGCCGGAGCTGCTCGCCTCGGCCGTGGGCAGTCTGAGGATCTTCGCCGGGTACGCCGGCTGGGGGCCTGGCCAGCTGGAGGACGAGCTGGTGGAGGGCGCCTGGTACGTCGTCGAGTCCGAGCCCGGGGACGTCTCCTCGCCGGCGCCGGAAAGACTCTGGCGCGAGGTCCTGCGCAGACAGCGCAACGAGCTCGCGATGGTGGCCACGTATCCCGACGACCCTTCGCTCAACTGATGCCTGTGAGCTTCAGTACCCTTGGCGATATGAGCACTCTCGAGCCCGAGCGCGGGACTGGTACGGGAACCCTCGTAGAGCCGACGCCGCAGACGTCCCACGGCGACGGCGACCACGAGCGCTTCGCCCACTATGTCCAGAAGGACAAGATCATGGCGAGCGCCCTCGACGGGACCCCCGTCGTGGCGCTCTGCGGCAAGGTCTGGGTGCCCGGCCGCGACCCGAAGAAGTACCCGGTGTGTCCCATGTGCAAGGAGATCTACGAGTCCATGGGCGCCGGCGGCGACAAGGGCAAGGACGGCGACAAGAAGTAGCGGTCCCTTCCGTTCGGCAGACGTAAGGCCCTCAGGGTGCGTTTTGCGCGCCCTGAGGGCCTTTGTGCTGTCCGCGCGTTGCATGGAGTGCGTTCGCCGGTCACAGAGTGGTTGAGACCTCTTGTGATCGTGTTCATGAAGTCCCTAGCCTCCGAGTGTTGTGCACAGCGAAACCGTCATTGCGCATGTTGCAACACTCCATCGGAGGAGCACTCCATGAACGCCAGGAAGCCGTCCGTCCGTTTCCTTGCGGCCACCGCTCTCGCGGCCGCCACTCTGATCGTCTCCGCCTGCGCCCCGCAGACGTCCACCAACTCCTCCTCCGACAAGGACGAGAAGACCGGCACCCTGCGGGTCTGGCTCTTCCAGGAAGTCGGCAACAAGCCCAAGGAGAAGGTCGTCGACTCCGTCGTCACCGCCTTCGAGAAGGCCCACGAGGGCACGAAGGTCGACGTCGAGTACATCCCGATCGAGACCCGCGCCCAGCGCGTCAAGGCCGCCTTCAACGACCCGAAGTCCGCGCCCGACGTCATGGAGTACGGCAACACCGACACCGCCGGCTATGTGAAGGACGGCGGACTCCTCGACGTCACCGAGGAGTTCGGCGACTGGACCGAGGCGAAGGACACCGACCCCACGGCCAAGCAGTCCGTCACCGTGGACGGCAAGATCTACGGCGCGCCCTTCTACGTCGGTGTCCGCGCCCTGTACTACCGCACGGACATCTTCGAGGAGCTCGGCCTCGAAGCGCCGAAGACCATGGACGAGTTGGCCGAGACGGCCCGCAAGATCCGCGCCGCGAAGCCCGAGCTGTACGGGCTCGTGGTGGGCGGGGCGTACACCTACGGCGCTATGCCGTTCGTGTGGGCCAACGGCGGCGAACTCGCCACCGGCAAGGGCGGCTCGTACGCCTCCGCCATCGACAGCGCGGCCGCCCAGAAGGGCATCAAGGCGTACACGTCCCTGTTCGGCGACGACAACTGTCCCGCCGCCAAGTGCGCCGGCATGGGCGGCAACGACACGATCACCGCGTTCGCGGCGGGCAAGGCGGGCATGGCGATCGGCGGCGACTTCAGCCACACGGCCGTGGAGGCCGGGAAGGCGAAGGGCAAGTACGCGGTCGTGCCGCTGCCTGGCGTCAAGGCCGGTTCCATCGCGCCGGCGTTCGCGGGCGGCAACAACATCGGCGTCCTGAAGAGCACCTCGCACCGCACGCTGGCCGTCGACCTCATGGAGCAGCTGGCCTCGAAGAAGACGCAGACCTCGATGTTCGAGGCGATGGGCTTCCTGCCCACCTTCTCGGACGTACGGCAGCAGGTCGCCGCCGAGGAGCCGTACGTCAAGCCCTTCGCGCAGACCCTGTCCGCCGGCACCAAGTTCGTCCCCGCGTCGCCCGCGTGGGCGCAGATCGACTCCTCGCTGGTGCTGCCGACCATGCTCCAGGAGGTCATCAGCGGCAAGAAGGACGTGGCGGCTGCTGCGGAGGAGGCGGCCACGAAGATGGACGCCGCGTTCGGCTCCGCCGGGTGACGCGGGTGCCCAGTGGGTCGGGGGTTGTGGAGCGTCGGCGGGCGCGGGTGGATCGTGGCTGGTCGCGCCCGCGTGGCGGTAGCCGCAAATTCAACGGGGCCCCGCGCCCCCAGGGGCGTCCGCGTGGGCGGAGTCAGACGACACCCTGGCTCTATCTCGCCCCCGCCCTCGTCGTTCTCGGCGGACTGCTCGTCTATCCCAT
Source organism: Streptomyces sp. NPDC111606 (assembly GCF_055656945.1). Lineage (NCBI taxonomy): Bacteria > Bacillati > Actinomycetota > Actinomycetes > Kitasatosporales > Streptomycetaceae > Streptomyces > Streptomyces sp. NPDC111606. The sequence continues at coordinate 1,619,421 of NZ_JBVKBY010000001.1, read as the reverse complement.
CTATCAGCTCGGGCTGATCTCGTTCTTCGAGTACACGCAGGCGCAGGTCAGCGGCGGGGAGCCCACCACCTTCCAGGGGTTCGGCAACTACGCGGAGTTGTTCTCGGACTCCCAGTTCTGGCAGGTGCTGCTGGCCACGGTCGTGTTCGCGGCGGCGTGTGTCGTGTCGACCCTCGCCGTCGGGTGTGCGCTCGCCGTGCTGCTCACGCGCGTGCGTGCCGTGCCGCGGCTCGCGTTGATGCTGGCGGCGCTGGGGGCGTGGGCGACGCCTGCGATCACGGGGTCGACGGTGTGGCTGCTCCTGTTCGACGCGGACTTCGGGCCGATGAACCGCATCCTGGGGCTCGGCGACCACTCGTGGACGTACGGGCGTTTCAGCGCCTTCTTCCTCGTCCTGCTCGAAGTGGTCTGGTGCTCCTTCCCGTTCGTGATGGTGACGGTGTACGCCGGTATCCGCTCCGTACCTGCCGAGGTGCTGGAGGCCGCCGCGCTGGACGGTGCCTCGCAGTGGCGGATCTGGCGGTCGGTGCTGGTGCCGATGCTGCGGCCGATCCTCGTGGTGGTGACCATCCAGTCGGTCATCTGGGACTTCAAGGTCTTCACCCAGATCTACGTCATGACGAACGGCGGCGGCATCGCGGGCCAGAACCTCGTGCTGAACGTGTACGCCTACCAGAAGGCCTTCGCGTCCTCGCAGTACAGCCTCGGTTCGGCGATCGGCATCGTGATGCTGCTGATCCTGCTGGCGGTGACGCTGGTGTATCTGCGGCTGCTGCGCAGGCAGGGGGAGGAACTGTGAGGTCCGTGAAGTCCGTGGGTTCCGTGCCCTTCGTACGGCGGCCCTGGCGGCTGCTCGCGGAGGTGTCCGCGCTGCTGGTCGCCGTCGTGGTGGCCTTCCCGCTGTACTGGATGGTGCTCAGCGCCTTCAAACCGGCCGGGGAGATCGAGTCCAGCGAGCCGCGGCCCTGGACGCTGGCCCCTTCCCTGGATTCCTTCCGGCGGGTGTTCGAGCAGAACGAATTCGGCCGCTACTTCCTCAACAGCCTTGTCGTGGCGTGCACGGTCGTGATCGTCTCGGCACTGATCGCGTTTCTGGCGGCGACCGCGGTGACACGATTCCGGTTCCGCTTCCGGACCACCCTGCTGATCATGTTTCTGGTGGCCCAGATGGTGCCGGTGGAGGCCCTGACGATCCCCTTGTTCTTCCTCATGCGGGACTTCGGCCAGCTGAACACACTCGGCTCGCTGATCCTGCCGCACATCGCCTTCTCGCTGCCGTTCGCGATCTGGATGCTGCGGGGGTTTGTGAAGGCGGTTCCCGAGGCGCTGGAGGAGGCCGCGTACATCGACGGGGCGAGCCGGTCGCGATTCCTGTGGCAGATCCTTTTCCCGCTGGTCTTCCCGGGGCTCGTGGCCACGAGCGTGTTTTCGTTCATCTCGGCCTGGAACGACTTCCTGTTCGCCAAGTCCTTCATCATCAGCGACACTTCGCAGTCGACCCTCCCGATGGCCCTGCTCGTCTTCTACAAGCCGGACGAGCCGGACTGGGGCGGCGTCATGGCGGCGTCGACGGTGATGACGATTCCGGTGCTGATCTTCTTCGTGCTCGTGCAGCGACGGCTGGTGTCGGGGCTGGGCGGAGCGGTAAAGGACTGACGTGACTGAACTGATTCCAGCGCCGGGCCATGTGACGCGCCAAGGCGCGCGCTTCTTCGAACTGGGCCCGGCGACAAGAGTGGCCGCGGGAGAAGGCACCGAACGGACAGAACGCTGGCTGCGCGCCACGCTGGGCGCGGCCACCGGCCTGCCGCTGGCACCCGGGCAGCCGGACGAGGGCGACGTCATCCGCCTGTCCATCGACCCGGTGGTCACCAAGGACCTGGGCGAAGAGGGCTACCGCCTCGCCGTCACGCCCGAAGCTGTCCAGCTCGCGGGCGGCGGCCCCGCCGGTCTCTTCTGGGGCGCCCAGACGATTCGGCAACTGCTCGGCCCTGACGCCCACCGCCGGGCCCCGCTGCCCGGCCGGCAGTGGCAGCTGCCGGAGATCCATGTGCAGGACGCCCCCCGATTCCGCTGGCGCGGCCTCATGCTCGACGTCTCCCGGCACTTCATGCCCAAGGACGGCGTCCTGCGTTACCTCGACCTGATGGCCGCCCACAAACTCAACGTCTTCCACTTCCATCTGACGGACGACCAGGGCTGGCGCGTCGAGATCAGGAAGTACCCCCGGCTCACCGAGGTCGGCTCCTGGCGGGCGCGTACCAAATTCGGCCACCGGGCCTCCCCGTTGTGGGACGACAAGCCGCACGGTGGTCACTACACCCAGGACGACATCCGCGAGATCGTCGCGTACGCCGCCGAGCGGCATATCACCGTCGTCCCCGAAATCGACGTACCCGGCCACTCTCAGGCCGCGATCGCCGCGTACCCGGAACTCGGCAACACCGACGTCATCGACACCTCCGCACTCACCGTCTGGGACACCTGGGGGATCAATCCGAACGTACTCGCCCCCACTGACAACACCCTGCGCTTCTACGAGGGGGTGTTCGAGGAACTCCTGGAGCTGTTCCCCTCGGAGTTCATTCATGTCGGGGGTGACGAATGCCTCAAGGACCAGTGGCGGCAGTCGCCGACCGCGCAGGAGCGCATCAGGGAACTCGGGCTGAAGGACGAGGACGAGCTCCAGGCGTGGTTCATCGGCCACTTCGACAAGTGGCTGGCCGCGCGCGGGCGCAGGCTGATCGGCTGGGACGAGATCCTGGAGGGCGGGCTCGCGGAGGGCGCGGCCGTGTCGTCCTGGCGCGGCTACGCGGGCGGCATCGCGGCGGCCCGCGCTGGCCACGACGTCGTCATGTGCCCCGAGCAGCAGGTGTATCTGGATCACCGTCAGCACGGCGGCGACGACGAGCCGGTGCCGATCGGGTACGTGCGCACCCTGGAGGACGTCTATCGGTTCGAGCCCGTTCCCGCGGAGTTGACGCCGGACGAGGCCCGGCACGTGCTCGGCACGCAGGCCAACGTGTGGACCGAGGTGATGGAGGACCACGCGCGCGTGGACTATCAGACCTTCCCGCGCCTGGCCGCCTTCGCCGAGGTCGCCTGGAGCAGCCTCCCGGCCCCGGCGGAACGGGACTTCGCCGACTTCGAGCGGCGGATGGCCGCCCACTACGGGAGACTTGACGCCCTGGGAGTCGCGTACCGTCCGCCGTCCGGACCGCGGCCCTGGCAGCGGCGCCCCGGGGTCCTCGGCCGCCCGATCGACGGCCCGCCCCCGAACAGGTAATTGAAAAAAACCGGCAAGGTGTCACCGAAGAGTGTCAATCGGTACTCACCGGTGATGCCGTACGAAAACGGACCATCTCCCCGATGAGGTGGGCGAATGCCTCCTAGCGGACCCGTGTCCTCGGGTCCTGCGAAGATGTGCCAGAGTTGCCACGTCCGCCCTGTCAGCACGTACCGTACGGCAGCACAGGTGGGACCAGGTGGGGCAGCGGGAAGGGGCAGCCGGTTTGACCACGCACGCACCGCAGGCGGCGCAGTCCGTCACGCTGCCCACGACGCTGGACGAGGCCGTGGCGGCACTGGCCGCCATGCCCGCCGCCGTGCCCGTCGCGGGCGGCACCGACCTCATGGCCGCCGTCAATTCCGGGCAGCTCAGGCCCGCCGCGCTGGTCGGCCTCGGCAAGATCAGCGAGATCCGCGGCTGGCAGTACCAGGACGGCCACGCCCTGCTGGGAGCAGGCCTCACGCACGCGCGTATGGGCCGCCCCGACTTCGCCGCGCTGATCCCCGCGCTCGCCGCCGCCGCACGCGCCGCGGGCCCGCCGCAGATCCGCAATGCGGGCACCCTGGGCGGCAACATCGCCTCGGCGTCCCCGACCGGTGACGCCCTGCCGGTCCTCGCCGCCCTCGAGGCGACCTTGATCGTCGCGGGCCCGGGCGGAGCGCGCCGGGAGATCCCGGTGTCGCACCTGCTGGCCGGCATGGAGATGCTGCGCGCCGGCGAACTCATCGGCTACGTCCGCGTGCCCCTGCTGCACGCCCCGCAGGTCTTCCTCAAGGCCACCGGCCGCACCGGCCCGGGGCGCGCCATGGCGTCCGTCGCCGTCGTCCTCGACCCCGCCCGGCGCGGCATCAGGTGCGCAGTGGGCGCCATAGCGCCGATGCCGCTCAGGCCGCTGGACGCCGAGCACTGGGTCGCCCAGCTGATCGACTGGGACAACAACCGCGCGATCGTCCCCGAGGCGCTGAACGCCTTCGGGGAGTACGTCTCCGCGGCCTGCATCCCGGACCCGACGCCGGCCGAGGACGGCTCCGTACCGCAGCATCCGCCCGCCGTACTGCACCTGCGGCGCACCGTCGCCGCGCTGGCCCGACGAGCACTGGGGAGGGCGCTGTCGTGACCGACGACCAGCACGGAGAGGGCACGCCCCAGGGCGCGGGCCGCTGGGACCCGCTGCCCCAGGGCGACTACGACGACGGCGCCACCGCCTTCGTCAAACTCCCCGAAGGGGGCATCGACGCCCTCCTGGCCTCCGCCGACAGCCCGCTCGCCGCGCGCGGCCACGGCTATGTGCCTCCGCAGATAGCGGCCGCGCCGGGATCGGGCACGGACCCGGCCGCCGCGGGCGGCTGGCCGGTCGCGGGTGCGCCCGACGGCAACGCCCAGTGGCCCGACCCCAACGCCGTGCCGCAGGACGGGGGCACCGGCCAGTTCCAGTACAACCCCGGGGCCACCCAGCAGTGGAACTTCTCGGAGACCGCCGCAGGTCAGGACGCCGCTGCCGCGCCCCGGCACGACGTCACCGGGCAGTGGTCGATCCCCGTCGCCGACGGTGACCTTCCGGACGAATCGGGCGAGTTCACCACGTCGTCGCTCGTCGAGCAGTGGGGCGGAACGCCTCCGGCCACGCTGCCGGGCGGCGCGCCCGCGCCGTGGGCGACGCAGCCGACCGGGCAGCCGTGGGCACCGCATGCGGACACCGCGGCGACGACCGGGGAAGCGGTGGAAGCCGGGCACCCGCCGGGCGCCGGGCACGTGCCCGGACGATCGGGGCACCCCGGGGCGTACTCCGGGGACCAGCACGCCGGTGGCGCACCCGACTTCGCCGCCGAGCCGGCCGCCCAGGACTCCGCCGAAAGCGCTTCAGAGACCCCACAGGCCGCTTCCGGGCCCGCCGAGCCCGCCACGGACACCCGGGGCGCCGAAGAGGCCGCAGACGGCTCGGCAGCGGCTTCCGCCGCGTCCGGGCCGGCCGAGGAGGCCCCCTCCGACGCCGAGGCCGCGCAGGAGCCCGAGCGGACCGCCGCCTCCGACGACGCGTCGGCGCCCTCCGGCGAGGAACACCCCCTCGCCTCCTACGTGCTGCGCGTCAACGGCGTCGACCGGCCCGTCTCGGACGCCTGGATCGGCGAGTCGCTGCTCTACGTGCTGCGTGAGCGGCTCGGCCTCGCGGGCGCCAAGGACGGCTGCTCGCAGGGCGAGTGCGGGGCGTGCAACGTGCAGGTCGACGGACGGCTCGTGGCGTCCTGCCTGGTGCCGGCCGTCACCGCCGCCGGCAGCGAGGTCCGCACCGTCGAGGGCCTGGCCGCCGACGGGCAGCCCTCCGACGTGCAGCGCGCGCTCGCGCGGTGCGGCGCGGTGCAGTGCGGCTTCTGCGTGCCCGGCATGGCGATGACCTTGCACGACCTCCTGGAGGGCAACCCGGCCCCGACCGAGCTGGAGACCCGCCAGGCGCTGTGCGGCAACCTGTGCCGCTGCTCCGGTTACCGGGGCGTGGTGGAGGCCGTCAAGGAGGTCGTCGCCGAACGCGAGGCGCACTCGGCGGCCGACGGCGGCGAACAGGACGGCGACGAGCCGCGTATCCCTCACCAGGCGGGCCCGGGAGCCGGCGGCGTCCACCGCTCGGCGTTCGAGGCCCCCGGTGCCATGGGACCGCATGACCAGGCGTACGGCCAGGACGGAGGCCAGGCGTGAGCAACGAAGCCGCCACCGCGACCACAGCCGCGGAGGCAGCCCCCGCCCCCGATCAGATCCCGCACGGCCTCGGCGCGTCCCTGCCGGCCGCCGACTCCCGCGCCAAGACCGAGGGCACGTTCCCGTACGCGGCCGACCTGTGGGCCGAGGGCCTGCTGTGGGCGGCCGTGCTGCGCTCGCCGCACCCGCACGCGCGCATCACGTCCATCGACACCACTCACGCGCGGGAGATGCCCGGCGTCCGGGCCGTCGTCACGCACGAGGACGTGCCGGGCAGCCCGCTGCTGGGCCGTGGCAGGGCCGACCGCCCGGTCTTCGCCTCCGAGGTCGTACGTCACCATGGCGAGCCCATCGCCGCAGTGGCCGCCGACCACCCCGACACCGCGCGCCTGGCCGCCGCGGCCGTCATCGTCGAGTACGAGGTGCTCGACCCGGTGACCGACCCCGAGCAGGCCTTCGAGGCCGAGCCGCTGCACCCCGACGGCAACCTGATCCGGCACATCCCGCTGCGCCACGGCGACCCCGACGCGGCCGGTGACATCGTCGTCGAGGGCCTGTACCGCATCGGCCGCCAGGACCCGGCCCCCATCGGCGCCGAGGCGGGTCTCGCGGTACCGCGCCCCGACGGCGGCGTGGAGCTCTACCTCGCCTCGACCGACCCGCACGCCGACCGCGACCGCGCCGCCGCCTGCTACGGCCTGGAGCCCGAGCGCGTCAAGGTCGTCGTCACCGGCGTCCCCGGTGCCACCGCCGACCGCGAGGACCAGGGCTTCCAGCTCCCGCTCGGCCTGCTCGCGCTCAAGACCGGCTGCCCGGTAAAGCTGACGGCCACGCGCGAGGAGTCCTTCCTCGGGCACACGCACCGGCATCCCACCCTGCTGCGGTACCGCCACCATGCCGACGCCGAGGGCAGGTTGGTGAAGGTCGAGGCGCAGATCCTGCTGGACGCGGGCGCGTACGCCGACATGTCCTCCGAGGCCCTGGCCGCCGCCGTCGCCTTCGCCTGCGGCCCGTACGTCGTCCCGAACGCCTTCATCGAGGGCTGGGCCGTACGCACCAACAACCCGCCCTCCGGCCACGTACGCGGCGAGGGCGCCATGCAGGTGTGCGCCGCCTACGAGGCGCAGATGGACAAGCTGGCCAAGAAGCTCGGCGTCGACCCGGCCGAACTGCGCCTGCGCAACGCGCTGGCGACGGGCGACGTACTCCCGACGGGCCAGACCGTGACGTGCCCGGCCCCCGTCGCGGAACTGCTCCAGGCCGTGCAGGACCACCCCCTGCCGGCGCTCCCCAAGGACACGCCCGAGGACGAGTGGCTGCTGCCCGGCGGCCCCGAGGGCGCGGGCGAACCCGGCGCCGTGCGACGGGGCGTGGGCTACGGCCTGGGCATGGTGCACATGCTCGGCGCCGAGGGCGCGGACGAGGTCTCCACGGCGACCGTGAAGGTCCACGACGGCGTGGCGACGGTGCTGTGCGCGGCCGTCGAGACGGGCCAGGGCTTCGCGACGCTGGCCCGGCAGATCGTCCAGGACACGCTGGGCATCGACGAGGTGCACGTGGCGCCCGTGGACACCGACCAGCCCCCGGCGGGCGCGGGCTGCCGCGGCCGTCACACCTGGGTGTCGGGCGGCGCGGTGGAACGGGCCGCCAAGATGGTCCGTACGCAGCTGCTGCAGCCCCTGGCGCACAAGTTCGGCATGTCCACGGAGCTGCTCCAGATCACGGACGGCAAGATCACGTCGTACGACGGAGTCCTGTCGACCACCGTCACCGAGGCGTTGGACGGCAAGGAACTGTGGGCGACGGCCCAGTGCCGTCCGCACCCGACCGAACCGCTCGACGACGCCGGCCAGGGCGATGCCTTCGTGGGTATGGCCTTCTGCGCGATCCGCGCGGTCGTGGACGTCGACATCGAACTGGGCTCGGTCCGCGTGGTCGAGCTGGCGCTCGCCCAGGACGTCGGCCGGGTGCTCAACCCGGCCCAGCTGGAGGCGCGCATCGAGGCGGGCGTGACGCAGGGCGTGGGCATAGCGCTCACGGAGAACCTGCGCTCCGCGCGCGGCCTGATCCGCCACCCCGACCTCACGGGCTACTCCCTGCCGACGGCTCTGGACGCCCCCGACATCCGGATCGTGAAGCTGGTCGAGGAGCGGGACGTGGTCGCGCCCTTCGGCGCGAAGGCGGTGAGCGCGGTACCGGTGGTGACGTCACCGGCGGCCATCGCGTCGGCCGTACGCGCCGCGACGGGCCGCCCGGTCAACCGCCTCCCGATCCGGCCGCAGGCGGCGGTGGTGACCGGCCAGTGAGCCGGCCGCCCCGTCGGAGTTGAGCGCGGGCGGAGACCACGGCGGGAGACCGCGGCTGTCTCTCGCGGCAACGGAACGCGCGAGAAGGGAACGCGCGAGGGTGGGCCGAGCGTCTAATGATGTGAAGCGCTGTCAGTGGTCGTGCCGATTCGGCGGGCGTTGTCATTCGGCGGGCGTTGTCAGTGGTGGCGCGTAGTGTTCTGGGCAGTGGGGACGGCGGCCGGGGTCGGCGGGCCGGTCGGTCGGCCGTGTCGTGCCCCGGGGTGGTGGGAAAGCGCATGCGGGGGAGCCATGAGCACGACGATCACGACGCACGCCGGTGATACGGCGATCATTCTGAGCGAGGCCGCGCTGGATCCGTACGTCACGCACGCGTCGACGCGGCGCTGGCTGACGGGACCCGGACTGCCGGGCGACAGCGGGGTGTTGAGCTTCGCCGAGCTGTGCCGGGACGGCCTGCGGACGGTGGCGGACTCGACGGGCGATCCGGCGGGCCGGCTGGCGGCGGAGCTGCGGGACCAGCTGGTGATAGGCGGACTGCTGGGCCCCGGCGGCCTGGAGACGGAGTCGGTCCTGCTGGACGGCGCGACGGGCGAGGTCTCGACGACGTACTTCCTGCACGACCGCCCCGACCTGATGGACCGCCGCGCGCTGGCACCGTCGCTGCGGACGCTGGTCCGCTTCGCCGAGGCCACGGACGAACTGGCGGGCCTGCGCGGACAGTTCGCTTCCTACGTCGGCCGCTACGGCACGCAGGCGGTGGCGGACGCGTCCCGGCACCTGCTGGCGGTGTTCGAGGAGGGTGCGGACGGGGAGCCGGCGCCGTTCTGGAGGATGGCCGCCCTGATCCGCCCCCTGGCACTCGTCGCGGGCCGCGCCGGGCACTCGGGCCTCGCCCTGGACCTGCCCCGGCGCCTCCTGGACCAGGAGTTCGGCCAGGGCAAGATGGTGCGCTTCGAGGAGGTCGACTTCCCCGCCACGCTCACGCACGAGCCGACGCGCCGCTTCCTGCGCGAGGTGGGCCTGCCGGAGGACGGCTTCCTGTTCTCCCTCGACACCGATGTGCCACTGCAGACGCTGGCCGAGTACTACGCCGACGACGAGTGGTCGGCGGAACTCCCGCTCGGGGCCGGCCACTTGATTCGCCTCGGTCATCTCGTCGAGGACAACAACCTGGTCATCGACGGCACGACGGGCGCCGTCCTGAACTGGAGCGAGCCCGAGGCAAGGCTGTTCCCCCTGAACACGGACGTGTCCACCCTCGCCTTCACGCTCTGGCTGCTGCACCGCGAGCAGGCGATCGACGAGCAGTCGGGCCACGCGCTGACGACCGACACCTACGACCAACTGGCCATGACCATGCTCCAGGTCCTGTCGACGGTCGACCCGACCGGCATCAGAGCGGCGGGTGGGGACGGCCGGCACTACTGGACCGAGGTGTTCCAGGACGAGTCGAGCGGGGTGCTGGAGTCGGTGGGCGGGGCGTGGTGAGCCCGAACGGGGAGGCACGCTCGGACAACATCACCGTCCGCCCGGCCGAACCGGGGGAGTGGGAGGCCGTCGCGGGACTGCGCTGGCAGTGGATCCTCGAGAACGACGACGCGGCACCGGCAGCCGCGGACCGTGACGGCTTCGTACGCCACTTCGTCGACTGGGCGGGTCGGAACGCGGCGTCGCACCGCTGCATGGTTCTGGTCGACAACGACGTCGGCGGTGACCTCGGGATCATCGGCATGGCGTGGCTGGCGGTGGTCCGGCGCGTGCCGACGCCGCACGCGCCGGACCGGGCGTCCGGTGACCTTCAGTGCGTGTACGTCGTCCCCGAGGCACGCGACGCGGGGCTGGGTGGCCGCCTGATCACCGAGACCCTGGCCAGGGCGAGGGACCTCGGGCTGGAGCGGGTCACCGTCCACTCCTCGCCCCGGGCGATCCGTGCGTACGCACGCCAGGGTTTCGAGAACTCGCCGCGCCTGCTCCAGACCCACGTCGCGCGGACGACGCCGTATCCCTGAGGCGTCGTCAGGAGGACTTGCCGACGGCGCGACGACGCCGTACGGCCAGGACCAGGACACCGCCGAGGGCCGCCGCGGCGGCTGCGGCGCCGGCGATGAGCGGGGTGCCGTCGGAGCCGGTGCTCGCCAGGTTGCCGTTCACGGATCCGGTGGAGCCGCCCGTCGAGGTGCCGGCCGATGTGCTGCCCGAGCCGCCCGTGCTGCCGTTGCCGCCCGTGGACTGGCCCTCGGGGTCGTTGCCGGCCGTGGTGGAGCCGCCGTCCGTGGAACCGCCGCCGGTGGAGGAGCCGCCGGACGTGGTCGGGCCGGGCTCGTAGTCGGTCGGGATAGCGATGCGGATCTTGGCCTTGTCGTTGGCGGGGTTCTTGTCGAAGGCCGGGTGGATGTCGTAGACGGAGGTCGCTTTCACCTCGCCGGTGGTGGTGCGGGCGTCTTTGTCGATCTTCAGCGTGAAGGTGAAGGAGAGGGACTCGCCGACCTCGATGGTGTGGTCGGCGGGCCAGCAGACGTACGTGGACTTGCCGGGTGTCCCGGCGGGCCCGGACGGGCCGTCGATCCCGAACGGGGCGCAGTCCTTGGGCACTTCGGTGGCGACCGTGTCCTTCGGGATCCGCACCATGAGTGCCGGCTGGTCGTCGCTCTCCTGGTTCTGGATCCAGCCGGGGCCGTCGTTGCGGAGCTGCACCGTGATGGACTGCTCGCCGCCCGCGAGGGCCTCCGTGTCCTCACCGACGGCGACGAGGTCGGCGGTGCTGTCCGCGGTCAGGGTCAGGCGCCGGTTGCTGTCGTCGAACCCTTCGCCCGGGGCCTCACCGGTGGCCGAGGTGCCGTACTCGACGGCCTCCATCAGGGCGTTGGGCAGCGCCTTGAACCGTACGGGTGTCTCGACGGAGGCACCGGGTTCGATGACGGTGTCGAGCTCGCAGAGCGCCTGGCGGACCTTGTCCCCGACGGTCGAGTAGGTGCAGCCCTCGACGTCGCCCGGGAAGTCGAGCCCCCGCGTCAGCCGGACCCGGAAGGTGACGCCGTCCGCGGCCGCGGTGCCCTTGTTGGTGATGACGACCTTCTCGTCGTACACGTCGCCGGGCTTGGGAGACGTACTCGGCAGGGTCGAGATCACCAGGGAGGGGTCACCCTCCTCCGCGTACGCCGCGGGAGCGACGACTGCGGGAAGCGCCGCGACGGCGGCGGCAGCGGCCACGAGGGCCGCCGAGTGACGGATGTGTGAGGGGCGGATGCGCTGGCGCACGGATGGGTCTCCTCGTGGGGCGGGAAGTACGGCGACCGGAGGTTTTGCCCTCCAGTCATGTACTGGACACCTTGAGGGCGCCTGGGGTTGTGCTGTTCGTCCGAGGAACTGCCACTGGACCGCGAGGAATTGTCTCTATTGGGGAGGCTGGGCAGACTTTCTCCGGTCTCATGTACTCGGGTGCAGCTGAGTACATGAGCCCTGTTCGCGCGACGGGCGAGCCGCGACGCTTGGCCCATGAGCCAAGGACCACAGAGACCCGCCCCCGCGCTGCTGCCGACCCTCGTGACGGCCGGCATATCGCTCGCGGTGTGGGCCGCCTGGCTGGGCTGGGACCAGCACCGCGACATACAGCCGGACGGCACGACGACCGGCCCGTACGAGACGTGGCAGGTGATCGGCCTGGCACTGACCCTGCTGATGCCGGTCTACTGGGCGGCCTCCCGCCACCACCGCACGGCCGCCGTGGTCGGCCCCACGATCGGCCTGACCGTCGCCGCCTTCCACGACTGGTCGGACGACGCCTCCGGCCTCTACGTGGTCGGAGTGGTGATGGTCATGCTGGGGAGCCTCGCCGCGACCGCCACGGTCTCCGCAGTGATCGGAGCCATGTCCCGGGACGGACGGCAAGCCGCGCACTGAGGCCGACGAGGACGACGGCGAGGGTGTGGAGGCCGTGGCGGGATTCGAACCCACGTAACTCGCTTTGCAGGCGAGCCCCTGAACCACTCGGGCACACGGCCGTTGCACCGGCTTCGGGCGGTCCGCCCTGGTCGGTGAATCGACCGTAGGCGGGCGTGTCCGGGCCGATCAAGGGAATGGGTGGCCCTGCAACGGGACTGCCACACCGCGTTCATGAACGCCGTCGGTCCTACGACCAAGGTCCCGGCCCGTGGCCGTCTTCCGACAGGGGTCAATGTCGGTTGTGGCCCTTACGCTGGCGGACATGACTGCCCTCGAGCCGCGCGACGCCGGTGTCGCGAAGAGATCCGATGTCCCCTTGGTCCCCGAGTCCGAGGAGACCGTGCTGAGCCGGGACTATCGGGCCCTGAGCATCGGGATCGTCTCCGTCGTGCTGCTCATCGCCTTCGAGGCGACCGCCGTCGGGACGGCCATGCCGGTGGCGGCGCGGGAGCTGCACGGGGTGTCGTTGTACGCCTTCGCGTTCTCCGGGTACTTCACCACCAGCCTGTTCGGGATGGTGCTCGCGGGGCAGTGGTCGGACCGGCGCGGGCCGCTCGGCGCGCTCACCGCCGGAATCGCCTCCTTCGGGGCCGGGCTGCTGCTGGCCGGGACCGCGGGAGCGATGTGGCTGTTCATTCTCGGGCGGGCCGTGCAGGGTCTCGGCGGCGGGCTGGTGATCGTCGCTTTGTACGTCGTCGTCGGGCGGGCCTACCCCGAGCGGTTGCGGCCGGCGATCATGGCGGCGTTCGCGGCGAGCTGGGTCGTGCCGTCGATCGTGGGACCGCTGGCCGCCGGAGCGGTGACCGAGCAGCTGGGCTGGCGCTGGGTGTTCGTCGGGATTCCGGTGCTCGTCGTGTTTCCGCTCGCACTGGCGCTGCCGCAGATACGGCGGCGGGCGGGAGGACCGGTCGACACCTCCGCCCGCGGCACCTCGTTCGACCGGCGCCGGATTCGGCTCGCCCTCGGCATCTCACTCGGCGCGGGGCTGCTTCAGTACGCCGCCCAGGACCTGCGGTGGCTCTCCCTCGTCCCCGGCGTCGCGGGCGCCGCGCTCCTCGTGCCGGCCGTGCTCGGCCTGCTCCCGCGCGGCACTTACCGTGCGGCGCGCGGGCTGCCGTCCGTGGTGCTGCTGCGCGGGGTCGCGGCGGGGTCGTTCATCGCGGCCGAGTCCTTCGTGCCGTTGATGCTGGTCACCCAGCGGGGGCTGTCGCCGACCCTCGCCGGGTTCTCGCTCGCCGCAGGTGGCGGGACGTGGGCGCTGGGTTCGTGGATGCAGTCGCGGCCGCGGGTGGAGCCGTACCGGGAACGGCTGATGACGCTGGGGATGGTGCTGGTGGCTGCCTCCATCGCCGCCGCGCCGAGCGTCCTGATCGACTCCGTGCCCGCCTGGACCGTCGCCGTGGCGTGGGGGTTCGGCTGCTTCGGGATGGGGCTGGTGATCTCCTCCACCAGCGTGCTGCTGCTCCATCTCTCCGCCCCCGAGGAGGCCGGCACGAACTCCGCCGCCCTCCAGATCTCCGACGGCCTGTCCAATGTCGTGCTCCTGGCGGCCGGCGGCGCCGCCTTCGCCGCCCTGGGCGGCGGCACGGTGAGCCACGCGGCCACCGGGGCCTCCGGCGCCGGGTCGCATCCGGCGGCGTTCGCGGCGGTGTTCCTGCCGATGGCGGGGGTGGCGTTGGTGGGGGCCTGGGTCACTACGCGGGTGCGGGAGCGGTGAGTTGGGGCGGCGGGGGCGGGGTTCGCCCCCGCCGCCCCAACCCGTCCCGCCCTCCAGGGGCTCCACCCCCTCGGCCCCCGGTTCCGCCTCGGGGGGCTGCTGCCCCCAGGCCCCCGCTGTCGGCCCTGAAGGGGCCTCGTCCTCAAACGCCGGACGGGCTGGATGGCGAAGGCCGGCATCGAGAGGCGGCCCTCCGAGGGGCTGAGGGCTGCTCGCGTCGGCGGTGCACCGGCCCCGTGCCCGCATGTTCGGTACGTCGGCCTACGACGACCTCCACGAGCAGGCCGCCGCACTCCTGCACGCCATCGCCACCAACCACCCCCTCGTCGACGGCAACAAGCGCACCGCCCGGCTCGCCACCGCGACCTTCCTCGCCCTCAACGGCGTCGACCTCACCGGCGTCGACCAGGACGTGGCGTACGCGCTGGTCATCGACGTGGCCTCCGGGGAGGAGGGGGACGGCGGCGTGATTGCGGGGCGGCTGCGGCGGCTGTGACGTCGGTCCCACCCACGTGTGACCCGGCCCCGCTCGCCCCTGGGCACGGTCGGGCCGCCGGTAGGGTGGCCCGGTTGTCATACGTAGCCGAGCCGCCCGACCCCTTTACGGAGACCGTGACTACCACCGCCGCCTCCTCCTCGCACCACCTGTCACCCGCCTTCCCCGGCCGCGCCCCCTGGGGCACCGCCAGCAAGCTGCGTGCCTGGCAGCAGGGGGCGATGGACAAGTACATCCAGGAGCAGCCGCGTGACTTCCTCGCGGTCGCCACACCCGGCGCCGGAAAGACGACGTTCGCGCTGACGCTGGCCTCCTGGCTGCTGCATCACCATGTCGTGCAGCAGGTCACCGTGGTCGCGCCGACCGAGCATCTGAAGAAGCAGTGGGCGGAGGCGGCCGCGCGCATAGGCATCAAGCTCGATCCCGAGTACAGCGCCGGGCCGCTCGGCAAGGACTACCACGGCGTCGCCGTGACCTACGCGGGTGTCGGCGTGCGGCCCATGCTCCACCGCAACCGGGTCGAGCAGCGCAAGACCCTCGTCATCCTCGACGAGATCCACCACGCCGGCGACTCCAAGTCCTGGGGCGAGGCCTGCCTGGAGGCCTTCGAGCCCGCCACGCGACGACTCGCCCTCACCGGCACGCCGTTCCGGTCCGACACCAACCCCATCCCCTTCGTGACGTACGAGGAGGGGAACGACGGAATCCGGCGGTCGGCCGCCGACTACACGTACGGCTACGGCAACGCGCTGGCCGACCACGTCGTCCGGCCGGTCATCTTCCTGAGCTACAGCGGCAACATGCGCTGGCGCACCAAGGCGGGCGACGAGATCGCCGCGCGGCTCGGCGAACCCATGACCAAGGACGCCATCAGCCAGGCCTGGCGTACGGCGCTGGATCCGCGCGGCGAGTGGATGCCGAGCGTGCTGCGCGCCGCCGACCAGCGGCTGACCGAGGTCAGGAAGGCCATCCCGGACGCCGGTGCGCTCGTCATCGCCTCCGACCAGGACTCGGCGCGCGCGTACGCCAAGCTGATCCGTGAGATCACCGGCAACAAGGCGACCCTCGTCCTGTCCGACGACGCCGGGGCGTCCAAGCGGATCGACGACTTCAGCGGCAACAACGACCGGTGGATGGTCGCCGTACGCATGGTGTCCGAGGGCGTCGACGTGCCGCGCCTCGCCGTCGGCGTGTATGCCACCACCATCTCGACCCCGCTCTTCTTCGCGCAGGCCGTCGGCCGTTTCGTGCGATCCAGGCGGCGCGGCGAGACCGCCTCCGTCTTCCTGCCGACCGTCCCCGACCTCCTCACCTTCGCCAACGAGATGGAGGTCGAGCGCGACCACGCCCTCGACAAGCCGAAGAAGGAGGGCGAGGAGGACCCGTACGCCGAATCCGAGAAGGAGATGGAGGAGGCGAACAAGGAGCAGGACGAGGACACCGGCGAGCAGGAGCAGTTCTCCTTCGAGGCGCTGGAGTCCGAGGCCGTCTTCGACCGGGTGCTCTACGACGGCGCCGAGTTCGGCATGCAGGCCCACCCCGGAAGCGAGGAGGAGCAGGACTACCTCGGGATTCCGGGGCTCCTCGAACCCGACCAGGTGCAGATGCTCCTCCAGAAGCGGCAGGCCCGGCAGATAGCGCACAGCCGCAAGAAGCCGGACGCCGAGGCCGACCTGCTGGAGCTGCCCGCCGAGCGCCGGCCCGTCGTCTCGCACAAGGAGATGATGGAGCTCCGCAAGCAGCTCAACACGATGGTGAGCGCGTACGTCCATCAGAGCGGCAAGCCGCACGGCGTCATCCACACCGAGCTGCGCCGGGTCTGCGGCGGACCCCCGAGCGCCGAGGCCACGGCCGGGCAGCTGCGGCAGCGCATCGCCAAGGTTCAGGAGTGGGCCACCCGGATGCGGTGACGCTGAGCGCTGTGCCTTGGCCGCGGTCACCGGTGCGGTTCCTGTCGTCGTCGGCCGCGGGCCCGTTTGTGACTTGGCGCGCAGTTCCCCGCGCCCCTGAATGGGCGCTGCACGCGCCGTACGTATCCGGGCAAACGGGAGTGGTCCGTACCGGCCGCTGCCCGGATTCTGGACGGAGCCTTCCGCTCAGCGAACCGGCTTCGCTAATGTCCCGCTACGCACACGCCCCGTGGCAGCGCCGCCGCGGAGCGCAGCCGTGAAGCGACGCGGTCCGGACAGTCAGTCCGGGCCGCCGGCCGATCGGCGGCCTCTGAAGCGCGTCACTGACGGGACTCCGTGACGCACCCGCCGCGAGGGGGCTGCCGACCTCACCACTAAGGAGTGGGCGTCGTGACCGCGGAGACCTCTCAGACGCTCGACCGGGGACTGCGCGTCCTCAAGCTGCTGGCCGACACCGACCACGGGCTGACCGTCACCGAGCTTTCCAACAAACTGGGCGTGAACCGGACCGTTGTGTACCGGCTGCTCGCCACGCTTGAACAGCACGCCCTGGTACGCCGTGACCTGGGCGGTCGCGCCCGCGTCGGACTCGGTGTGCTGCGACTGGGCCGACAGGTGCATCCGCTGGTACGGGAGGCCGCGCTGCCCGCGCTGCGTTCGCTGGCCGAGGACATCGGGGCGACGGCCCATCTGACGCTGGTGGACGGCACGGAGGCGCTGGCCGTTGCCGTGGTCGAGCCGACGTGGACGGACTATCACGTGGCCTACCGGGCCGGTTTCCGGCACCCGCTGGACCGCGGTGCCGCGGGCCGGGCCATACTCTCCGCCCGGCAGCAGCCGCTGGAGGAACCCGGATACACCCTGACCCACGGTGAGTTGGAGGCAGGAGCGAGCGGAGCCGCCGCGCCGCTGATAGGCGTGACCGGCGTCGAGGGCAGCGTGGGCGTGGTGATGCTGGCCGACGCGGTGCCGGAGCGAGTGGGGCCGCGGGTCGTGGACGCGGCCCGGGAGGTGGCGGAGGCGTTGCGCTGACGCGGCGCGGGAGTGGCGGAGGCGTTGCGTTGACGCGTGGGTGCACTAGGCAGGGCCCCGCGCCACCTCCGACACTCGTGTCATGACCTCACTGAGCATCCGCACCGTCCACGAGCCCGCCGGGTTCACCGCTGTTGCCGACTACTTCAGTGACGTATGGCAGACGCCTCGCGCCGCGCCGCCCTTGCTGCCCGAGACGCTGAACAGCCTCGCTCACGCGGGCGGGGCGGTGCACGCCGCGTACGACGGGGAGCGGCTGGTCGGTGGCTGTGTCGCCGTGTTCGGGCCGCCGGCGTCGCGGGAGACGTACTCGCTGCTGGCCGCCGCCCGGCAGGGGCTCGGGCCGCAGATCAAGCGGGCGCAGCGGGCCTGGGCGGTGGAGCTCGGGGCGCTCACCATGCGCTGGACCTTCGATCCGCTGGTCGGCCGGAACGCCCGGTTCAACTTCGTCAAGCTGGGCGCCGCCGGCACCGGCTACCTCATCGACTTCTACGGCCCGATGGCGGACGGCGTGAACGACGGCGACGAGAGTGACCGGCTGGAGGTGACCTGGGACCTGATCGGGCCACCGCAGGGGCAGTCCGGCCACGCCGGGCCCGGCACCCCGGATCGCGAGGCCGCACCCGCCACCCACACGGCCCCCGACGGCGGGCCGCTCGCCCGCCGGGACCCGCAGGACCGGTATGTCTGGTGCCGCGTACCGGACGACATAGTGGCGCTGCGGGCCGCGGACCCGGAGCTCGCGCTGGGCTGGCGGCGGGCCGTGCGCGAGGTGTTCACGAAGGCCTTCGCCGACGGGTTCACGGCGACGGACATGTCCCGGGACGGCTGGTACACGCTCACCCGCCGGGAGGCCACCTCGTGAAACTCGAACGCGTCGAGATCGTCCACGTGGCGATTCCGCTGGTCAGCCCCTTCCGTACGTCCTTCGGCACGATGACGACGAAGGACACCTTCCTGCTGCACGTCGTCACGGACGCGGCCGAGGGCTGGTCGGAGTTCGCGGCCGACCCCGAGCCGCTGTACTGCTCGGAGTTCGTGGCCGGCGCGGAGATCGTCCTGCGTGACTTCCTGCTGCCGCGCGTCGCCGCCCTGCCCCTGCTCGGTACGGCCCACCTCGCTCCGGCGATGGCGGGGATCAAGGGACACGAGCTGGCGAAGGCGGCGCTGGAGACGGCCGTACTCGACGCGGAGCTGCGGTCGTACGGCATGCCGCTGGCCACGTATCTCGGGTCGGTGCGCGAGCGGGTGCCGGCCGGGGTGTCGGTCGGGATCAGGGGGACGGTCGCCGAGTTGCTGGACGACGTCGAGGGGTATCTCGCCGAGGGGTATGTCCGGATCAAGCTGAAGATCGAGCCGGGCTGGGATCTGGAGCCGGTACGGGCCGTGCGCGACCGCTTCGGAGCGGACCTGCCGCTCCAGGTCGACGCCAACACGGCGTACACGCTCGCGGACGCCGAGCATCTGCGGCGGCTGGACGAATTCGGGCTGCTGCTGATCGAGGAGCCGCTCGCGGAGAACAACCTGTACGCCCACGCCCGCCTCCAGCAGCGCATCGCTACCCCCGTCTGCCTGGACGAGTCGCTGCACAACGCCGCCGACACCGCGTCCGCGATCGCGATGGACGCCTGCCGGGTGGTGAACGTGAAGCCCGCGCGGGTCGGGGGATACCTGGAGGCGCGGCGCGTGCATGACGTGGCGTACGCGCACGGGGTGCCGGTGTGGTGCGGCGGCATGCTGGAGACGGGCATCGGCCGCGCCCCGAACCTGGCGCTGGCAGCCCTGCCCGGCTGCACGCTGCCCGGGGACACGTCGGCGTCCAGCCGCTACTTCGCCGAGGACATCACGGAGCCGTTCGTGCTGGTCGACGGCCATCTTCCGGTGCCACGGTCGCCGGGCATCGGGGTGGCGCCGGTGCCGGAGACGCTGCGGCGCTTCACGAAGGAACGGCGAGACCTGTACGTGACCTGAATGGGGCAACCTGGGCAGCTCCGACCTGCGCCTGGCCGGAACCCGCCGCCACGTTAGATTGATCCCGTGCTCTCTCGTCTCACACGCCCCCGGGCCATCGCCGTCTGCGCCCTGCCGGTCGTGGCCCTGCTCGCCACGGCCGCCTTCGCGCCGCTGCCGTTCTCGCTGACGCAGCCCGGTCTGACGGCGAACGTGCTGGGCGACAACAAGGGCGAACCGGTGATCACGATCTCCGGGGCACCGACCCGGGACACGAGCGGCCAGCTGCGCATGACGACCATCGAGGCGACGTCCCCCGACACGGACGTGCGGTTCGGTGACGTGATCGACGCCTGGTTCAGCACGGAGAAGGCGGTCATGCCGCGCGACTCGGTCTATCCGAGCGGGCAGAGCACGCGGGAGATCGAGCAGTACAACACAGAGCAGATGAAGGAGTCCCAGGACGCCGCGACCGAGGCCGCGCTGAACTACCTGGACCTCAACGACAAGAACATCAAGGTCACCCTCACCCTCGCGGACGTGGGCGGCCCCAGCGCCGGCCTCCTCTTCTCCCTCGGCATCATCGACAAGCTGAACGGCGACGGCGAGGGCGGCGACCTCACGGGCGGCCGCAGCATCGCCGGCACGGGCACGATCGACGCGGCGGGCAAGGTCGGCGCGGTCGGCGGCGTCTCCCTCAAGACCCAGGCCGCCAAGCGCGACGGGGCGACGGTCTTCCTGGTACCGAAGGCCGAGTGCGGCGACGCGAAGGCGGAACTGCCGGAGGGGCTGCGGTTGGTGCCGGTGACGACGCTGAAGGGGACGGTGGGCGCGTTGGAGGCCCTGGAGTCGGGGAAGGGCTCTGTGCCGAGCTGCTAGTGCGCGAGCGCCGGCGGCCGGGGAGTGGCGAGGCGAAGGCCGAGTTCCACGAGGGTCCAGCCGAGGCGGCTGCGGAGGTCGTACGGCCGGCAGGCCAGGGCCGCGAGGCGATGGGCTGCTGCTTGGGCGTGGAGTTCGGCGGCGCGGGCATGGTGCAGGGCGAGGCGGCTCTCGGGGTGCTCCATCGGGCTTCGGCCTCTCAGTCCGTGCTGATGGGGAAGGTGCGGGTCTGCACGCGGACGGTGCTCACATCGGGGGCGTCCGCGACATCGGGCCGATCGCGATAGCTGTCGACCAACTCATGCAGCTTGTCGGCGAGTTCGTGTGCCAGCTCCGGGGTCAGTCGGAGTGTCATGCTGCTCATGTCCGCGCTGCGGTTCCACGCTTCCGACCAGTCCTCGCGGGTGCCGAGCCAGGTCGACAGCTCGCGCGTCTGTGTGGTCGCGACCTCGTGCAGGTAGAGGTCGGCCGCGCCGCGCACATCCGGATTGGGGTCGCGCAGGAGGGCGTCGTCGAATCGCAGCCCCTGCACCGCCGCCTTCCACCACCGCTCCCGGCCCTTGCCCCGCTCAGGGTCGTCCTCCACGAATCCGTGGGCCGCGAGCTGGCGCAGGTGATAGCTGGTGGCCCCACTGGACTCGCCCAGTTTCTCGGCGAGTTGGGACGCGGTGGCCGGTCCGCCGAAGCGCAGGGCGTCGAGCAGCTGCATGCGCAGGGGGTGGGCGAGTCCGCGCAGGGAGCGGGCGTCGAGGTCGTGAACCTTGGCAGGGCGGGACTCCGTCATGCATGCAAAGGTAGCGTTGCAAAGAAACCTTTGCAACGAGTTCTTTGGAACTCACTCCGCAACCCCCTACTTCACAAACCCCTCCTCCTTCATCCAGTCCAACGCCACCTGATGCGGATCCTCCCCGTCCACGTCCACCTTCGCGTTCAGGTCCTGCGCCACCGTGTTGTTCAGCTTCTTGGTGATCGGGTCGAGGACGTCGGGGATGGCCGGCCATTTCTTCAGGGTCTTGGTGTTGATCACCGGGGCAGCGTTGTAGTTGGGGAAGAAGTGCTTGTCGTCGTCCATCACCACGAGGTTCATGGACTTGATGCGGCCGTCCGTCGTGTAGACCTCGCCGTAGGTGCAGTTCCCCTTCGCGGCCTGCGTGTAGATGATCCCGGTGTCCATCTGGGTGATGTTCTTCGACGGTACGTTCATGCCGTACGCCTTCTGCATCCCCGGCAGCCCGTCCGCCCGGTTGGCGAACTCGACCTCCACGCACAGCGTCACCGCGGACGGGTCGGACTTGGACAGCGCAGCGACCTCGGAGAGGTCGTTGGTGCGGTACTTCTTGTGGTTCGCCTGGTTCATCGCCAGGGCGTACGTGTTGTCCAGCGCGGACGGCGGCAGCCAGGTCAGCCCGTTCTTCACGTCCTCCTTGCGCACCGCCTCCCACTGCTCGCGCGGGTCGGTGATGGGCTCGCTGTGCCCCAGGTAGGTGATCCAGGCCGTGCCCGTGTACTCGTACCCGGCGTCGGCATCACCCTTGCGCACCGCCTCGCGGCTGCCGATGGAGCCCTGGATGCCGGTGCGGTCGAGTACCTCCGCGCCCGCCGCCTCGAAGGCGATGCCCATGATCGCGCCGAGGATGAGCTGCTCGGTGAAGGACTTCGACGTCACCGTCAGTTCGGCGCCCTTCAGCGGCTCGCCCCGTCCGATGCTTCCGGGCCGTACGTCGTCGACCATGGGGGAGCCGCTGGTCAGACCGCACCCGGCGGCCGCCACCAGCAACCCCGCCGCGAGCAGGGCCGTCCGCCGCCTCATAGGTCCAGCCCCCGTGGCCGCAGCAGCACTTCCACCAGCGATGCCAGCCAGTCCACCAGCAGGGCGAGGGCGACCGTGAGGATCGAGCCGAGGACCAGGACCGGCATGCGCTGGTTGGTGATGCCGGCCGTGATCAGCACGCCCAGCCCGCCGCCTCCGCCGAAGACCGCCAGGGTCGCCGTACCGACGTTGAGGACCAGGGCCGTGCGCACGCCCGCCAGGATCAGCGGAACCGCCAGCGGCAGCTCCACCCGCGTCAGCACCCCCGTCGCGGACATGCCGATACCGCGCGCCGCCTCCAGCACGGTCGGGTCGTTCGCCTTGAGACCGGCGATGGTGTTGGACAGCACGGGCAGTACGGCGTAGGCGATCATGCCGATCAGGGCTGCCTTCCGGCCGATGCCCAGCCAGATCACCAGCAGGGCGAGAAGACCGATCGCGGGGGTCGCCTGGCCCATGTTGGCGAGGGCCATGGCCACCGGTGTCGCCTTCCTGAACGCCCGCCGGGTGAGCAGGATCCCCAGCGGGATCGCGATGATCAGCACGAAGAAGGTGGAGATCACCGTGAGTTCGATCTGCTCCCACAGGGCCTGCGAGACCTGACCGTTCGACAGCGCGTTCTCGGAGACGGGGTCGAGGTCGGCCTGCTGGAACCACAGCCAGGTCGCGAGCAGCAGCACCACCAGCATCGTCGGCACGATGGTGAGCTGCTGCCAACTCAGCTTCCTGGCCGGGCGCTTCGCGGCGAAGCGCGAGGGGGCCCCGTCGCTCCCGTCCGGCTCGGGGTTCTCGGGTGCCTCGCCAAGTTCGGACGTCTCCTGAACCCGGGACGTCCTCGGGGTCTCGGGAGTGCTCACGCCTTGTGCTCCCCTCCGTCGCCCTCCTGCTCGGCGTGCGTGCGCCCGGCCCGGGAACCCTCCAGCTCGTGCTGGGCCTCGAGCGCCTCCAGCCGGTCCGCCTCCAGCAGCTCGTGCACGGAGTTCATCAGCGTCTCCATGTCGACCACGCCCGTGTACTCACCGCGCCGCCCGGTCACCACCACCCGCCCCGCGTTGTCGGTGAGGACCGCCTCCAGGGCGTCCCGCAGCGTGGCGTCCCGCGTCACGGTGTCGTTCACCAGCGTCCCGGCCCGTGCGAGCGAACCCCTGGCCCGCATCAGGTCGCCCCGCCGCAGCCACTTGTAGGGCCGGCCCCGCTTGTCGAGCAGCAGGATCTCGTTGGTGCCGCTGGAGCGCAGCCGGTTGAAGATCTCCTGGAGCGGATCGTCGAAGGTCACCGTCGGATAGTCGGTGATCTCCACGTCCCGTACCCGGGTCAGGTTCAGCCGCTTCAGCGCCGCACCGGCTCCGACGAACCCGGACACGAAGTCGTCGGTGGGGTTGGTGAGGATCGCCTCCGGGGTGTCGAACTGAGCGATGTGCGACTGTTCGCGCAGAACGGCGATACGGTCACCGATCTTGATCGCCTCGTCGAAGTCGTGGGTGACGAAGACGATCGTCTTGTGCAGCTCGTGCTGCAGCCTGATCAGCTCGTCCTGGAGGTGATCACGAGTGATCGGGTCGACCGCGCCGAACGGCTCGTCCATCAGCAGCACCGGCGGATCGGCGGCCAGCGCCCGCGCCACGCCCACGCGCTGCTGCTGCCCGCCGGAGAGCTGGCGCGGATAACGGCCGTGGAACTCGCCCGGGTCCAGCCCGACGAGGTCGAGCAGTTCCTCGACCCGCGAGCCGATCCGCGTCTTCGACCAGCCGATCATCTTCGGCACGAGTCCGATGTTCTGCGCGACCGTCATGTGCGGGAACAGGCCGGCGGACTGGATCGCGTAACCGACCTTGCGGCGCAGCTTCACCGGGTCGATGTCGGTGACGTCCTCGCCGCCGATGCGGATACGGCCGCCGGTCGGCTCGATCAGCCGGTTGATCATCTTGAGCGTCGTGGACTTCCCGCACCCGGAGGGGCCGACGAGGATGACCACCTCGCCCGCCTTGATCTCCATGTTCACGCTGTCCACGGCCGGCTGCGGGCTGCCGGGATAACGCTTGGTCAGGTTCTCCAGCTCGATGGAGGCTCCGTGGCGGCCGCTGCCGGACTCGTGCTCAGACACGGATCCCCCTGGGGATGGTCAGCCGTCCGATCAGGACGTACGCGGCGTCGAACAGCAGCGCCAGGATGATGATCCCGACCGTGCCCGCGAGCACCTGGTTGAGCGCGTTCGCGCTGCCAAGCGAGGCGAGCCCGCGGAAGATCACATTGCCGAGACCGGGCCCGGAGGCGTACGCCGCGATCGCCGCGATGCCCATCAGCATCTGCGTCGCGACCCGGATCCCGGTCAGGATCGGCGGCCAGGCGAGCGGCAGCTCCACCTTGAGCAGCTGGGTGAGCCGGGACATGCCGATGCCCCGGGCCGCCTCCACCAGGGACGGATCGACGCCGCGCAGCCCGACGATCGAGTTGCGCACGATCGGCAGCAGGCCGTACAGCGTCAGCGTGATCACCGTGGGCGGCACGCCCAGCCCCACGATCGGAATGAGCAGACCGATCATGGCGAGCGACGGAATGGTCAGGATGCCCGCGGTGGTCAGCGTGGCGAAATTGCCGGCCCACTCGCTGCGGTACGTGGCCACGCCGATCAGCACCCCGAGCAGGGTCGCCACGACCATGCACTGGAAGACGGCGCTGGCGTGCTGGTAGGCGTCGGTGAGCAGCTGCTGGTGGCGGTTGCCCAGGTACTCCCAGAAATTCACACGGACTCACCCCACCAGGTCGCGGGCTAGCTGTTCGCCCGGTCCTCCGCCGCCTGCTCCACCAAGGGGATGATCCGCAGCGGAACGGGGTTCTCCATCACGATCGCCGTGGAGGCCCGGACGATCCCATCGAAACCGACAACACGGTCGATCACCCGCTGAAGATCGGCGTTGGAGCGTGCGACGAGGCGGCACATCATGTCCCCGGTCCCGGTGGTCGTGTGCAGCTCCAGCACCTCCGGCACGGTCGCCAAGTGCGCCCGTACGTCGGCCCCTTGCCCCTGCCGGATCTGCAGCGTCGCGAAGGCGGTGACCGGATACCCGAGTGCCGCCGGATCGACCTCGGGACCGAAGCCGCGGATGACTCCGTTCGACTGAAGCCGGTCCAGCCGCGCCTGCACGGTCCCGCGAGCCACCCCCAGCCGCCGGGACATCTCCAGCATCCCGATCCGCGGCTCCCGCGCCAGCAGCACGATGATCCGTCCGTCCAGATGATCGATCGCCACGACAGCCCGCCTCTTCTCGCCACTGGGGGTGGTCATCCTGTACAGAAAGCCCGCATGGACGGGCTCACTACTGAGCAGATTGCCCAGCCGAAAACCAAACTATTGCGCACCTTGCCGCATGGCATGAGGCTGCGCTTATGACGCAGACCACACACCACACTCCCGACACCGCCCGGCAGGCCGACCCCTTCCCGGTCAAGGGAATGGACGCGGTCGTCTTCGCCGTGGGCAACGCCAAGCAGGCGGCGCACTACTACTCGACCGCTTTCGGCATGCGCCTCGTGGCCTACTCCGGACCGGAGAACGGCAGCCGCGAGACCGCGAGCTACGTGCTGGAGAACGGCTCCGCCCGTTTCGTCCTCACGTCCGTCATCAGGCCCGCCACCACCTGGGGCCACTTCCTCGCCCAGCATGTGGCCGAGCACGGCGACGGTGTCGTCGACCTCGCCATCGAGGTGCCGGACGCGCGAAAGGCGTACGCGTACGCGCTCGAGCACGGCGCCACGTCCGTCACCGAGCCCTACGAGCTGAAGGACGAGCACGGCACCGTCGTCCTGGCCGCCATCGCGACGTACGGCGAGACCCGCCACACCCTCGTCGAGCGCACCGGCTACGACGGCCCGTACCTCCCCGGCTATGTGGCGGCGAGCCCCATGGTCGAGCCGCCCGCCCAGCGCACCTTCCAGGCGATCGACCACTGCGTCGGCAACGTCGAACTCGGCCGCATGAACGAGTGGGTCGGCTTCTACAACAAGGTCATGGGCTTCACGAACATGAAGGAGTTCGTGGGCGACGACATCGCGACCGAGTACAGCGCGCTGATGTCGAAGGTCGTGGCCGACGGCACGCTCAAGGTCAAGTTCCCGATCAACGAGCCCGCCATCGCCAAGAAGAAGTCCCAGATCGACGAGTACCTGGAGTTCTACGGCGGCGCGGGCGTCCAGCACATCGCGCTCAACACGAACGACATCGTCGAGACGGTACGCACCATGCGCGCGGCCGGGGTTCGGTTCCTCGACACCCCGGACTCGTACTACGACACCCTCGGCGAGTGGGTCGGCGACACCCGCGTCCCCGTCGAGACCCTGCGTGAGCTGAAGATCCTCGCGGACCGCGACGAGGACGGCTATCTGCTGCAGATCTTCACCAAGCCGGTCCAGGACCGCCCGACGGTCTTCTTCGAGATCATCGAACGCCACGGCTCCATGGGCTTCGGCAAGGGCAACTTCAAGGCCCTGTTCGAGGCGATCGAGCGGGAGCAGGAAAAGCGCGGAAACCTCTGACGGCCGGCTGAGCCTCTCCCGGAGTGCGGGTTCCACGGGGGGACCCGCACTCCGGGGCGCCTGCCACAGCCGCGCACGCCCGCGCGAAGCCCGAACGCGCCGTACGCTGGCTCCATGGCCAGGATCAACGACGTCGGCGGCGTCGAGGGGTTCGGTACCGTCGACACCGCGGACGACTCCGAGCCCTTCCACGCCGACTGGGAGGCGCGCGTCTTCGGGATCTGGAACGCCCTGCGCGCGCAGGAGATCTTCAATCTGAACGAGTTCCGGGACGCGATCGAGTCGATCCCGCCGCGCGAGTACCTGGCGGCGTCGTACTACGAACGCTGGTTCATCGCGATCAGCGACCTCCTCGAACGCAAGGGCGTGCTGGAGCCCGGCGAGCTGGATCGGGACGGGCTCGATGGCTGACCGTTTCGCCCCGGGGTCGCGTGTGGTGACGTACCTCCACGACCCGGCCCACCACACCCGCCTGCCCCGCTACGCACGCGGCAAGCGGGGCGTCGTGATCGAGCCGGAGGGGCCCGCCGAACTGGCCGACATCAGCGCGCAGGGGCGTGCGGACGTGCCGGTGGAGCAGGTTTACGCGGTGCGGTTCCAGGCGCGTGACCTGTGGGGCGAGGGCGACCATCACGTCGTACTGGATCTGTGGGAAAGCTACTTGGAAGAGGACCGTGGCGATGAGCGGTGACCACTCCGACGCGACGATCGCCCGCCGGGTGCGGCGCCTGGAGACCCTCCTCGAGGACAAGGGCGTGCTCACGGGCGGGGAACTGGACGAGGCGATCGACGCGTTCCTCGCGGGCGCCTCACCGGCGAGCGGGGCGCGGGTCGTCGCGCGGGCCTGGACCGACGAGGACTTCAAGTCCCGTCTGCTGACGGACGGTACGGCGGCCGTGCGCGAGCTGGGCTTCATGGAGGGCGGCTACCAGCGCCTGCGCGTCGTCGAGAACACGGCGTCGACGCACAACGTCATCGTCTGCACCCTCTGCTCCTGCTACCCCATCCGCCTCCTCGGGCCGTCCCCGAGCTGGTACAAGTCCGAGCCGTACCGCTCCCGCGTGGTCCGCGAACCCCGAGCGGTCCTCGCCGAGTTCGGCCTGGACCTGCCGACCGACACGCGGATCACGGTGTGGGACTCCAGCGCGGAGACCCGCTACATGGTGCTGCCGCGCCGGCCGCAGGGCACGGAGGGGATGCCGGAGGCGGAACTGGCGGGACTGGTCAGCCGCAACGCGCTGATCGGCACGGCGGTCCTGTAGGCGAGGTCACCGCCGCTTCGGCTCGGCGTCCATGTCCGGTACGTCCTCCACCGACGGCTCGCCCAACTCCTCCAACGCCGACTCGGCCAGCGGTACCCGCGTCGGTGAGAAGTGCGGATTGATCCGCAACGCCTCCTGCAGATGCCGCCGCGCAGCCCCGGGCATCCTCAGTTCCCGCTCGATCATCCCCTGGTGATAGACGTACAGCGCGCTGCGCACCCCGCCCCCGCGCTTCTTGTCGTTCGCCAGCCTCGCGAACTCAAGTGCCTCCTTGTCCGCCCCGGCCCGGTGCAGCGCCCACCCCAGCGCGTCGGCCACCGCGACCCCCGGCTGCCGCCGCCACTCGGTCCGCAGCCGCTGCACGGCTGACTCCGGGTCGCCGTGGTCCGCCTCGAAGTGGCCCAGCACGAGTGCGTCGTCCACACCGCCGGCCGCCGCCCGTGCCGTCCGCTCCCGCAGCAGGTCGTACTGCACGCGGGCCGGCTGCTCCAGGCCCAGCGACTCGTACAACTCGCCCAGCTCCAGCGCGTATTCGGGGAGCGGCTGCTTGGCGAGGGCGACCCGGTACGCGTTCAGCGCCTCCGTCGTGCGGCCCAGTGCCGCCAGCGTCCGCCCCTGCCCGGCGAGCGCGGCCCGCTGGTCGGGGTCGAGGCGTACGGCCTCCTTGAAGTGGCGCAGGGCCACGTCCAGGTCGCCGCGTTCCCAGGCGAGCTGCCCGGCACGTTCGAGATACGCGGCGCGCTCGGCCGGGGCCCGCGCGCCCGCCGCCGCGTCGGACAGCGCCACCGCCGCGTCCTCCCGCCAGCCCCGGTCCCGGTAGACGGCCGCCGCCCGGGCCTGCACCGCCGGGCCGGAGCGCAGCTCCAGCAACCGGTCCAGCGTCCGCTTGGCCGCCTTGTGGTCACCCAGCCCCGTGTAGGCGTCGATCAGCGGCGGATACGTCGTCCACCGCTTGCGGTCCGTCTTCAGCGCCGCCTCGCCCCAGGTCCGCGCCGCGCCGAAGTCCCGCCGCGCGTTCGCCAGTGCCGCCATGCCGGCCATCGCCTCGGCGTTCGGGTCCCGCACCTTCAGCGACGTACGCAGCGCCTTCTCGGCCTTCGGGTAGTACTCCGGCTCGGCGGTGCGCCGCCCCTGCTCCACATACGCCGCGCCCAGCACCGCCCACGAACGGGCGTCCTCGGGGTGGGCCCGCAGATGGCTCTCCCGCTCGTCGATCAGCACCGCCAGATCGGGCAGCGCGGCCGGCACGCCCGCGG
Organism: Streptomyces sp. NPDC111606; assembly: GCF_055656945.1. Classification (NCBI taxonomy): domain Bacteria; kingdom Bacillati; phylum Actinomycetota; class Actinomycetes; order Kitasatosporales; family Streptomycetaceae; genus Streptomyces; species Streptomyces sp. NPDC111606. Next base: position 1,590,345 of record NZ_JBVKBY010000001.1, on the reverse strand, counting down.
TGACCGCGGCGAGTGCCTGCGCCCCGGGTGCCGGTCCGGGCGCCCGCGTCCCGCCCTGACCCCACGGCAGCAGCACCAGCGCCCCACCGAGCACGGCACACCCCGCCACCGAGGCCATCAGCACCCGCCGCCGGATGCGCGGCCGGCGGCCCGGCGTGCCCGGTCCGTTCTGCGCTGTGTTCTTCGATGCGTCATTCGAGGCGTCGGTCTGCGCGGCGCTGTTCCCCGTGGCGCTGTTCTCCATGGCGCTCACTGTGCGTCAAGCCATGCGTCAATACGACGACCACACCCGTTCGACCCCGACGGCCGTACGCGGGGTTCACACCGATGGCCCCGAGTGCGACGCTGTGATCATGAGCCGTACCGAAGCCGCACCCGACCAGGCCCGGGGTGACCTCACCGAGCGGCTGCTCGCGGGTCTGCCTGCCGAGGCCGTCCTCACCGATCCCGACGTCACGGCCGCCTACGCCAACGACATGGCCAGCTTCTGCCCGGCCGGCGCCCCCGCCGTCGTCGTCCTGCCGCGGACCGTCGAAGAGGTCCAGCACGTCATGCGCACCGCCACCGCCCTGCGCGTCCCGGTCGTCCCGCAGGGCGCCCGCACGGGCCTGTCTGGCGGGGCCAACGCCTCCGACGGCTGCATCGTGCTGTCCCTGACCAAGATGGACCGCATCCTGGAGATCAACCCCGTCGACCGCATCGCCGTCGTCGAGCCCGGTGTCATCAACGCCGCCCTCTCGCGCGCGGTGGGCGAACACGGCCTGTACTACCCGCCGGACCCCTCCAGCTGGGAGATGTGCACGATCGGCGGCAACATCGGCACGGCCTCCGGCGGCCTGTGCTGCGTGAAGTACGGGGTGACCGCCGAGTACGTGCTCGGCCTGGAGGTCGTCCTCGCCGACGGGCGGCTGATGTCAACGGGCCGCCGTACGGCCAAGGGCGTCGCGGGATACGACCTGACCCGGCTCTTCGTCGGCTCCGAGGGCTCGCTCGGCATCGTCGTACGGGCCGTCCTGGCGCTGCGGCCGCAGCCGCCGCAGCAGCTGGTCCTGGCCGCCGAGTTCGGGTCGGCGGCGGCCGCCTGTGACGCGGTGTGCCGGATCATGGCCGGCGGGCATGTGCCGTCGCTGCTGGAGATCATGGACCGTACGACGGTCAAGGCCGTCAACGACCTCGCGCACATGGGGCTGCCGGAGACGACCGAGGCCCTGCTCCTGGCCGCCTTCGACACCCCGGACCCGGCCTCCGACCTCGCCGCCGTGGGCGCCCTGTGCGAGGCCGCCGGCGCCACCCAGGTGGTCCCGGCCGACGACGCGGCCGAGTCCGAACTCCTCCTCCAGGCACGGCGGTTGTCCCTCACCGCGCTGGAGGCGGTGCGCGGTGTGACGATGATCGACGACGTGTGCGTGCCCCGCTCGCGGCTCGGTGACCTGATCGAGGGCGTCGAGCGGATCGCCGAGAAGCACCAGCTCACCATCGGGGTCGTCGCCCACGCCGGTGACGGCAACACCCACCCGACCGTGTGCTTCGACGCGACCGACCCCGACGAGTCCCGGCGCGCCCGCGAGTCCTTCGACGAGATCATGGCCCTCGGCCTGGAACTCGGCGGCACGATCACCGGCGAGCACGGCGTGGGTGTCCTGAAGAAGGAGTGGCTGGCGCGCGAGATCGGCCCCGTCGGGATCGAGATGCAGCGGGGCATCAAGCAGGTCTTCGACCCGCTGGACCTCCTGAACCCGGGGAAGCTGTTCTGATACGTCCCCTGGGCACTGCTCACTGGGCGAGCAGCTGGTCGAGCGCGTCGTCGATCCCCAGCTGCCCGCCCTCGGTACCCGGGGGCACCAGCCGCAGCGTGCGCTCCAGCCAGGCCGACACCTGCGCGGCCGGCGCCTCCAGGAGGGCGTCCCCGTCCGGCGAGCTCAGCGCCATCAGTACGACACTGCGGCCCTCGACCTTCGTCGGCCACACCCGCACGTCCCCGTGCCCGCACGGCCGGAACACCCCCTCCACGAGCAGTTCGCGGGAGAAGGTCCAGTGCACCGGGTGCTCGGAGTTGATGTGGAAGGCGATGTGGACGGCGAACGGATCGTCGCTGTGATAGCTCAACAGCGCCGGCACGCAGACGCTGCGCTCGGGCGACAGGACGAGCCTGAGCTCCAGCTCACGCTCGACGACGGTGTGCTCCATGGCGTGCGTTCCTCTCTCATGACGCGAACGGCCCTCTGTGACCGGGCCCGTACGAGTGGAGAGGCAGCGCAGGGGTGGACCATTACGCGGGTTCACGAAACTTTTCCGGGCCCAGCGCCCAGGGCCGTACCGCACATGTGGAGTACGTGTACGAGGTTGCCCGGAAAGGGGTGGGTCCTACGGGACTGGCAGTGGTTGTTGCGCCGGTCTGATAGATGTGGAGGCCTCTATTTGACCCACGAGCAGATACCGGACGACGGACATGAGCGCCCCTACCCCGGCCCCGGGTGACGACAGGCCCCGCGATGGGTATTACCCGGACCCGTCCATTCCTGGATATGTCCGGTACTGGAACGGCGCCTCCTGGGTGCCGGGCACCAGCCGTCCGGCACCGACGGACGGCGAATCGCTCGCGCCGCCGCCCGGCGCGAACCCCGACGTGCCCTCGGCGGGTTCGGTCGAGGAGACCGGCCCGCACTTCTTCGACGAGGAGCCGGCGCAGGGGTCCTCGCCGGCCGACGCCCAGCACGGCAGCCGGCCCGAGCCGGCCTCCGCCTGGGGCGCCGACCCCGCCCACCAGGCCGGCTTCGGCGGCGAGCAGGACCACCGCGTCTCCTGGGGCAACCCGCAGGAGCCCGACCCGAGGGACCCGCGCACGGCGGCGGCCGCGGGTGGCACCGCCCGCACGGACGGCACCGCCTCGATCCCGCCCGCCGAGCCGGACGCGCCCGCCGGGGGCGTCGCCTCCAATGACACGTTCATGATGCGCAGGCCCGTGGCGGAGTCCGGCGGCCCCGCCCCCGTCGACGGCACCATGGCCATCCGCGCGGTCTCCCCGCGCACGGGGCAGCAGGGCAGGGCGGCCGGGGCGCAGTCCGGAAGCACGGGCGCGTCCGCCGGTTCGGGCGCCGCACGTCCGGACGCGGACCGCCCCTCCGCGGCCGGCGCCCCGCAGGGTCCCGGCTTCGGTGCCGGGAAGGCCGCCGCCGAACGGGCCGCAGTGGCCCAGGGACAGGCTCAGACGCCCGCCGGGGCCGCGGCTGCCGCCCAGTCCGCCACCGGCGCCCCCGCGGCCTTCTCCGGCCCGCAGCAGGCCTCCCCGAGCATCCCCCAGCAGTCCGGCGGACCGCAGCCGGTGGCGGCCGCGTCCGACACGCCCTTGACGTCGGGCTCCGGCGGCGGCCAGTCCTCCTGGGCGCAGCAGGTGCACCGGCTCGCGGGCCCCGGCGACGACCAGCCGGTCGCCCCGTGGAAGCCGCCGACCCTGGACCCGTTCCAGGCGGCCGCCATGCGTCAGGCCGCCGCCCGCCCCGCGGGCCTCGGCAAGCGGCTGGCCGCCCGGCTGCTGGACACCGTCGTGCTGGCCGCCGTCACCGCCGTGGCCGCCGTACCGCTCGGCACCAAGGCGCTCGACCACGTCAACGACAAGATCGACGCCGCCAAGCTCTCCGGCGAGACGGTCACCGTCTGGCTGCTGGACGGCACGACCTCGGCGTATCTCGGCGTCATCCTGGCCGTGCTGCTCCTGTTCGGCGTGGTCTACGAGGTCCTGCCCACCGCCAAGTGGGGCCGCACACTGGGCAAGAAGCTGCTCGGCCTGGAGGTGCGGGACATCGAGGCCCACGAACCCCCGGTGTTCGGCGCGGCCCTGCGCCGCTGGCTCGTCTACAGCATCCCCGGCCTGCTCGCCGTCGGCGTCGTCGGCGTGCTGTGGTGCCTGTTCGACCGGCCCTGGCAGCAGTGCTGGCACGACAAGGCGGCGCGTACGTTCGTCGCGGGCTGACCGCATACAGCAAACGGCCCGGAAGATTCCGTACCCCGGACGGCCCCGCGCCGGATGCGGAGCCGCCCGGTTCGCGGTCGACTCGGGCCATGAGCAGCGAACCGCCTCCCGGCCCCGGTCAGCAGCCCCCGGAAGACGATCCGTTCAAGAAACAGCCCCCGCCGGACGGGGGCTCGGGTTCGCCGTACGGTGATCAGCCGCCGTACGGCGGCCAGCCTCCGCCTCCCCCCGGCGGCCAGCCCCCGCCCTACGGTGGCGGCGGTCCGTACGGAGGTGACCCGTACGGCGGCGGCGGTCAGCCCACCGACCCGCTCGCCGGGATGCCGCCGCTCGCCGGCAGCGGCAAGCGCACGCTGGCCCGCATCATCGACATGATCCTGGTGGGCGTCGTCGTCTGGCTGCTCACGTGGGGGTTCGGCGTCACCGAGTACGACGTGGACACCGACAAGGTGGAGTACGGCAAGTCGTTCCTGCAGTCACTGGTCGCCGCCGTGCTCTTCATCGCCTACGACACCTACCTGACCGCCAAGACGGGGCAGACGCTCGGCAAGAAGCTGCTCGACATGCGGGTGGCCAACCTCGACAACGGGGCCACGCCGTCCGTGCAGACCTCGCTGATCCGGGCGGCGGTGCTGTGGATCCCGTTCGCGTTCTGCTGCGCCTGCATCTGGACCCTGATCTGCGGTGGCTGGAGCTACTTCGACCGGCCGTACAAGCAGGGCCTGCACGACAAGTCGGCGAAGACGGTGGTGGTCAGCACCAGCTGACGCCGGTGCCGGCAACCGCAGTCGGTGCCGGCGGACGGCGTGCGTCAGGACTGGGTCAGGACAGGCTCCTCGGCCTGTTCCCGTTCAGTGCGGGCGGGCTTGCGCACAACCACCACGCGGGGCTTCTTGGGCATGGGCACCGTCATGGCGACCAGCAGCCCGAGCAGAAGCGCCGATACGGCGATGACCGCGATCCCCACACCCGAACTGGTCTGTGACAGCAGCAGCATGGCGAGCGTCGAGAAGATCACGGTGCACGAGCCGTAGGCGAGCTGTGCGGCAGTCGGACGAGGCATGATCATCGTGTCCTCGGAATCAGGGGTGCACGGGGGTCTCGGCCTGGCTTTCCGCCGACGTCCGGGCGTTCCGCCATCCGACTCTAACGGCGTGCATGCCCGAGTGGAACAAACCGTAAGCGTGACCTGACCAACAGTGCCGGTGCACGGGGGGCGCACGGAGTCATCTCGTCCAGCAAGTGGACGGCGGCACGCGCCCATTGCCGGAAAGGTCGTTGTCCGCTAAACGAACATCAACTCCGCATAATGCAATTGACCTGTCCAAGTCAAGGTCTGTTTTTTCTGCTTAACCTCTAGTCAAATGTCGTCACTTGACTACACGCGTTGATCAGGCGCACGCGGAGACTCCACGACCAGGACCCTTCCTTCCGCGTGCCCGAACGCGGGGGAGGAAGCAAGTGACCAGTAGACCCTGGACGTTCCGAACGGCGGCAACCGCCGTCGCGCTCGCGACCGCAGCGGCCACGTTCTCGACCTTCGCGGTGGCTCAGGCCGACGAAGGCGCGCCGGCTGCGTCCGTCGAGCGGCACGACCCGGCGGAGCACACTCACGCCGACCACAACCTCGACGGCCCGATGAGCAAGACTCAGGAGGCGCAGCGCGAGGAGGCCCTGAACCAGCTCATATCCGGGCGGGCCAAGACCAAGAAGCGTGGCGGCTCGCAGGTCGTCGAGCTCAAGAGCAAGAAGGGCGACAGCAAGTACGTCGAGCTGGGCCGCGAGAAGACCGACAAGATCTTCACGATCCTGGTCGAGTTCGGCGACAAGGTCAGCGAGTTCGGGGGCACGCCCGGCCCGCTGCACAACCAGATAGCCAAGCCCGACCCCAAGAAGGACAACTCCACGGCCTGGAAGGCCGACTACAACCAGAAGCACTTCCAGGACCTGTACTTCGGCACCGGCAAGAAGACCGAGTCGGTCAAGAAGTACTACGAGAAGCAGTCCTCCGGCCGCTACTCGGTCGACGGCGAGGTCTCCGACTGGGTCAAGGTCCCCTACAACGAGGCCCGTTACGGCAACAACGCCTGCGGCCAGACCAACTGCTCCAGTGTCTGGAACGTCGTCAGCGACGGTCTGAACTCGTGGGTCGCCCAGCAGAAGGCAGCTGGGAAGACCGACGCCGAGATCAAGGCGGACGTCGCGAAGTTCGACCAGTGGGACCGCTACGACTTCGATGGCGACGGCGACTTCAACGAGGCCGACGGCTACATCGACCACTTCCAGATCGTGCACGCCGGTGAGGACGAGTCCGCGGGCGGCGGCGCGCAGGGCACCGACGCGATCTGGGCCCACCGCTGGTACGCGTTCGGTACCGACGCGGGTGCCACCGGCCCCGACGGCAACAAGCTGGGCGGCGCGAAGATCGGCGACACCGGCATCTGGGTCGGCGACTACACGGTCCAGCCCGAGAACGGCGGCCTCGGCGTCTACGCCCACGAGTACGGCCACGACCTCGGTCTGCCGGACCACTACGACACCCAGGGCGGCGAGAACTCCACCGGCTTCTGGACCCTGATGTCCTCCGGTTCCTGGCTCGGCACCGGCAAGAAGGAGATCGGTGACCTGCCCGGCGACATGACCGGCTGGGACAAGCTGCAGCTGGGCTGGCTGAAGTACGACACGGCCAAGGCCGCGACGACGTCCGAGCACAAGCTCGGCTTCGCCGAGTACAACACCCGGCACAAGCAGGCCCTCGTGGTCGAGCTTCCCAAGAAGAAGGTCACCACCGAGATCGTCGCCCCGGCGCAGGGCGCGAACCAGTGGTGGAGCGGCAGCGGCGACAACCTCGCCAACACGCTGACCCGTTCGGTGGACCTCACCGGCAAGTCGGCGGCCTCCCTGACGCTCGGCGGCTGGTACGACATCGAGGCCGAGTACGACTACCTCTACACCGAGGTCTCGACCGACGGCGGCGCCAACTGGACCGCGATCGACGGCACCGTCGACGGCGCGGCCATCCCGAAGGACGCCAGCGGCAAGCCGGCGATCACGGGCACGGTGGACGCGTACAAGAAGCTGGTCTTCCCGCTCGACGCCTACGCGGGCAAGAAGTTCGACCTGCGCTTCCGCTACCAGACGGACGGCGGAGTGGCCCAGAAGGGCTTCGCGGCCGACCAGATCACCGTGACCGCCGACGGCACCGCCGTGTTCTCCGACAACGCCGAGGCCGCGGACGCCGCTTGGAAGACCAAGGGCTTCTCGCGCATCGGCGCGTCCATCACGGACGACTACGCGCAGTACTACATCGCCGAGAACCGTCAGTACGTGTCGTACGACAAGACCCTGAAGACGGGCCCGTACAACTTCGGCTTCTCGACGACCCGTCCGGACTGGGTGGAGCACTACGCGTACCAGAACGGCCTGTTGATCTGGAAGTGGGACACCTCCCAGGCGGACAACAACACCAGCAAGCACCCCGGTGTCGGCCTCGTCCTCCCGGTCGACTCCCACCCGGCTCCGCTGAAGTGGTCCGACGGCACGCTGATGCGCAACCGCATCCAGTCCTACGACGCGCCGTTCAGCACGTTCCGCACGGACGGCATGACGCTGCACAACGCGGACGTCGCGACCCGGATCCCGTCGCGTGCCGGGGTGCCGGTCTTCAACGACCACACCAGCACGTACTACAGCGCGGAGACCCCGACCGCGGGTGTCAAGATCACTGACACCAACACCAAGATCAAGATCATCAAGGAGCCCAAGGACGGCTCGACGATCACGGTCGAGGTCGGTCCCGCGGTGAAGTAAACCGCATATATGCAGGTCAAGGCGCGATCGGCGGCAACCCCCTGGCGGGTTGCCGCCGATCGTGTTTAGGTGCACCCTGTGCTTCCGTTATTGACACCGGAACCGACATCGACCCTGACACCGACTCGCACGGGGGTGTGACCGCATGGCCGCAGGAGGTTTCTGCAAGCTGCCGACCGGCAGTGTCGTAGTGGCGCTGAACCTGCCCAGACCCACTGCCGACGGCACGGGCTGCGTCCGTGTCCTCGTCCACGCCCAGAACCGCGCCCGAGCCCTGACCAGGCTCCGCAACCTGGGCATGCGCGCCGTCTACCTGCGGGGCAACGCCGCCCCGCCGACCCCCGACGAGATCACGGCGGTCCTGCACCACCCCGACGGCCTGATATGGCGAACGGCACCTGACAACGGTGTCGTCCTGGGCCCCGACCTGGCGCAGGAGCTGTGGCACCCGATCCGGGCACTGCTGAGGCGCCCGGCGGCGCCGGCGTGAGCGCTCAGGAACTGAAGCGGCCCTGACCGGATCGGCGACGGTTTCGGCAACGCCGCCCCGGGGCGCTGAGCTGCATCGATGTGCGGCTCCGCGCGCGGGCGCGACCAGCCACAGCGGCGCCGCAGCCGCCCGACGGTCAAGCGCGGCAGCCCCGCGCAGCGCCCGGCGGCACTCCGGCAGCGCCGGCGTGAGCCGCCGAGGGCCTGTGTGAGCCGCTGGGCGACGGCCTAGGCGACGACCGGCTTGCCCGTCAGTTCGACGCCCGCCTCGCGCATCTCCTCGAGCGCCCGGTCCGTGGTCTCCGAGGCCACCCCGGCGGTCAGATCCAGCAGCACCTGCGTACGGAAGCCCTCCCGCGCCGCGTCCAGCGCGGTCGCGCGCACACAGTGGTCCGTGGCGATGCCCACCACGTCCACCTCCACGACCTCCCTGGCCCGCAGCCAGTCCGCCAGCCGCACCCCGTTCTCGTCGGCCCCCTCAAACCCGCTGTACGCCGCCGCGTACGCCCCCTTTTCGAACACGGCGTCGATCGCGCCGGACGCGACGGCGGGGGCGAAGTTCGGGTGGAAGCCGACACCCTCCGTGCCGGCGACGCAGTGCGCCGGCCAGGAGTGGGCGAAGTCGGGGTTGGTGGAGAAGTGGCCGCCCGGGGCGATGTGGTGATCGCGGGTCGCCACGACGTGCTGGTAGCCCGACCCGGCCGCCTGCCCGATCAGCTCGGTGACGGCGGCGGCCACGTCGGCACCACCGGCCACCGCAAGGCTGCCTCCCTCGCAGAAGTCGTTCTGCACATCTACGACGATCAAGGCGCGGCGCATGGTCGGTGTCCTTCGGTTTGGACGCTGAGGTCGGGACGGTGAAAGCGTGCGGGCCCGGCCGTGAACCTCCGAGCCTAGAGAATTCGGGTGCACTGCGGGAGGGGGCATGGAGTGAGCGCGCCGGGCGCGCTCGCTTCACAACCCCGTCAGGCTCCCCGAGCGCCCGTTGACATATTCCGTCGGGATGACAGGTTCCCCGCGCGACAGCTGGGTCGCGGAAAGCGGCAGGTTCGCGCGAGCGGCGGTGTGCCGGTCCCGTACGACATCCAGCGGCTCGCGGGCCACCACGTCACCGCTCTTGACCAGCTCGACCAGCAGCTGCCGTTCGGTGAGAGCGTCCGGCACCGGCCCGGTGCCGACGACCTCGGCCTCGGCGACGCCGTACTCGTCGAGGCGCCGGGCCGCCCACTTGCGGCCGCCGATGGAGGTCTTGCCGCCGGTGGACTTCTTCGCGACCGGCACCAGCGGTGCCGTGAGGTCGGCGGACTCGGCGCGGGCGACCAGCTTGTAGACCATCGAGCAGGTCGGATGCCCGGACCCGGTCACCAGCTGGGTGCCGACGCCGTACGCGTCCACCGGTGCCGCGGCCAGCGAGGCGATGGCGTACTCGTCCAGGTCGGAGGTCACGATGATCCTGGTGGCCGTCGCGCCCAGCTCGTCCAGCTGCTGCCGGACCCGGTGCGCGACCAGCAGCAGGTCGCCCGAGTCGATCCGGACGGCGCCCAGCTCGGGCCCGGCGACCTCCACGGCCGTACGGACCGCCTCGGCGACGTCGTAGGTGTCCACCAGCAGCGTGGTGCCCCGGCCCATGGACTTCACCTGGGCCTGGAAGGCGTCCCGCTCCCGGTCGTGCAGCAGCGTGAAGGCGTGGGCGCTGGTGCCGACGGTGGGGATGCCGTAGCGAAAGCCCGCGGCGAGGTCGGAGGTGGAGGTGAAGCCGCCGAGGTACGCGGCACGCGAGGCGGCCACCGCGGCAAGCTCGTGGGTGCGCCTGGCGCCCATCTCGATGATCGGGCGCTCACCGGCGGCCGACGACATCCTGGAGGCGGCCGCGGCGATCGCGGAGTCGTGGTTGAGGATGGAGAGGATCACCGTCTCCAGCAGCACGCACTCGGCGAAGGTGCCCTCGACCCGCATGATCGGCGAGCCGGGGAAGTAGACCTCGCCCTCGGGGTAGCCCCAGATGTCGCCGGAGAAGCGGTAGTCCGCGAGCCAGTCCAGGGTCTCCTCGTCGACGATCTTCCGCTCGCGCAGGAAGGCGAGGACGTCCGGGTCGAAGCGGAAGTTCTCGACGGCGTCCAGCACCCGGCCGGTGCCGGCCACGACGCCGTAGCGCCGCCCCTCGGGCAGCCGCCGCGTGAAGACCTCGAACACGCTCCGCCGCTCGGCGGTGCCCGCCTTCATGGCGGCCTGCAGCATCGTGAATTCGTACTGATCCGTGAAGAGCGCCGTCGAGGGAACATCCACCGGCAGCCCAAGGTCCGCTGTGTTCATGAAGATGGATGCTACCCCCATCTCGTCAGTTTGACGATTTGTGGGGCGGGCGTCACAACGGGCGCGCCTGCGCAGCCCGTTTGTGCGACCACCCCCCTGCGGTGGCAGCATGGGCACTGTGACGTCACCCGCTCCCCTAGAGATCGAACGCACCGAGTCGGCGGAGGAGGTCTTCGCCGTCCCCGAGCCGGACGTCCCCTGGGTCACCATCGTCCACAACGACCCGGTCAACCTGATGAGCTATGTGACCTACGTCTTCCAGTCGTACTTCGGCTACACCAAGGACAAGGCCACCAAACTGATGCTCGACGTCCACCACAAGGGCCGGGCGGTCGTCTCCAGCGGCAGTCGCGAGGAGATGGAGCGCGATGTGCAGGCCATGCACGGCTACGGTCTGTGGGCCACCCTCCAGCAGGACCGCAAATGACCGCCCGCCCGCAGCCCCGGCACCACCGACAGGACCGGAAGTAGCGAATCCCCTCCATGCCAGGAACCTTCGAACCGCTCCCCGGCGGCGGTGCGGCCGTCGCCCTCGACGACGTCGAGATCTCCATCATCCGGTCGCTGGCCGTCCAGCTCCTGGAGCTCATCGGCCCCGGCCCCGGCGAGGACGCCCCCGACGACCCGCTCGCCGAGCTGTTCAGCGACGGGCCGAGCGAACCGCCCGCCGACCCGGTCCTCAAGCGCCTCTTCCCGGACGCCTACGGCGATCCCGAGGGCACCCCGCAGGCCAAGGAGGCCGAGGAGCAGCGGGCGCACTCCGCGGAGTTCCGCCGCTACACCGAGAACGACCTGCGCGCCGGCAAGCGCGACAACGCGCTCATGGTGGTCCGCTCCCTGGACGGGCTCAGCACCGCCTCCGCCGGTGAGGGGGGTGCGGTGCTCAAGCTCTCCCTCGAGGAGTCCCAGCAGTGGCTCGGCGCCCTCAACGACCTGCGCCTGGCCATCGGCTCCCGTCTGGACATCGCCGACGAGGACGACACCGACCTGCTCTACCGGCTCCCGGACGAGGACCCGCGCAAGCCGATGGTGATGGCGTATCTGTGGCTGGGCGGTCTTCAGGAGACGCTGGTCGCCACGCTGATGCCGTAGGTTGCAACGCTTTTGTAGCGATATGTGACGGTCCTGTGTTCGCTCAGCGGACGCTCAAATCCGGATAACGATCGCGTCACCGCCGCCACCCGCCTTGGGGGGCGGCAATCCTTTTGTCCGGTTCTTCTTGTGCGATGCGCCACATGTCCTTTAGCCGATCAGTGTGACGGCCGTGATAAATCTTCACGACGCCCGACGAGCACCACCCGAATGTTCGGCCGGGTGCGCCACATGGCCGACGGATCGTCGGCCGGGCACAGCTCCAGCAATCCGGGGGGATCGAGACCCGATCCGAGGCCGACGAAGGGCCCGGGTCGGCATGGAGAAAGGCGCACTACACATGACCTCTTCGAAGGTCACTGACGCGACGGCCACGGGTGCCCCGGAAGAGGGGTACGAGCGAGGTCTCGGCAGCCGTCAGGTCCAGATGATCGCCATCGGCGGCGCCATCGGTGTCGGGCTGTTCATGGGTGCCGGAGCGAACATCGCGAAGGCCGGCCCCAGCATCATCCTCATGTACGCCCTCGCGGGCGTCGTCATCTTCTTCATCATGCGGGCCCTGGGCGAGCTGCTCCTGTACCGGCCCGTCTCCGGCTCCTTCGCCGAGTACGCCCGCGAATTCCTCGGCCCGTTCTTCGGGTTCGTCACGGGCTGGACGTACTGGCTCATGTGGGTGGTCACCGGCATGGCCGAGCTCACGGCCGCCGCGATCTACATCCACTTCTGGTTCCCCGAGATCCCGCAATGGGTCAGCGCCCTGGTGTTCCTGGTGGTGCTCTTCGGCGTGAACCTGATCTCCGTCAAGATCTTCGGCGAGGTCGAGTTCTGGTTCTCGATGATCAAGGTCACGGCCATCATCGGCATGATCGTCATCGGCCTCGGCGTGCTCACCCTCGGCTTCTCCGACGCCGGTGACACCGCCACCGTCTCCAACCTCTGGTCGCACGACGGCTTCTTCCCGAACGGCATCGGCTCCAGCCTGATGACGCTCCAGGGCGTCATGTTCGCCTACCTCGCCGTCGAGCTCGTCGGCGTCACCGCCGGCGAGTCCGAGAACCCCGAGAAGACCCTGCCCAAGGCCATCAACACGCTGCCCTGGCGCATCATCGTCTTCTACGTCGGCGCGCTGCTGGTGATCCTCTCCGTCGTCAAGTGGACCGAGTTCTCCGCGGGCGAGAGTCCGTTCGTCCACGCGTTCGGCAAGATCGGCATCCCGCTCGCCGCGGGCATCGTCAACTTCGTGGTGCTCACCGCGGCCCTGTCGTCCTGCAACTCCGGCATGTACTCGACCGGGCGGATGCTGCGCGACCTCGCTTCCAACAGCGAGGCCCCGCAGGCCTTCGGCAAGCTCAACGCCCGCAAGACGCCCGCCTTCGGCATCTCGGTCTCCGTGGCGCTCATGGGCATCGGCGTGGTGCTGAACTACGTCGTCCCGGAGAAGGCGTTCCTCTACGTCACCTCCGTGGCCACCGCGGCAGGCATCTGGACCTGGATGATGATCCTCGTCAGCCACATCCGCTACCGCGCCGCGGTCGACGCGGGTCGGCTGCGCGCCTCGTCCTTCCCGGCTCCCGGCGGGGCGCTGTTCAGCTGGGTCGCGCTGCTCTTCCTCATCGGCGTGACCTTCATGATCGCGTACGACAAGGACGCGCGGATCTGCCTCTACGTCGCGGCAGGCTGGGCGGTCGCCCTGGGCGTCGGCTGGTCGATCCTCAAGAAGCGCAACCCGCAGCTCACCGCTCGCGGTGGCGACGAGCCCGAGCTGGACGCTTCGCTGAAGGAGCCCGTGAGGTGATTGCCGCGGAAGGCCGTCCGTTGTCTGCGGCGCCGCTGTGGCTGGTCGCGCAGTTCCCCACGCCCCTTTAGGGGCGTTGCCGAGCTGCTTGTCCAGGACGTCCCGCCGTCGGGAGCACTCGTGGCGCTCCCGACGGCTGCCGCTCAGGGCGTCCGGTATATGGGCCGCTCCGTACCATCCCTCGGTACGGAGCGGCCCCTCTGCTTATCCTGACGAGCATGCTGACCATCACCCAGGCCCTCGTCGACCAGATCGTCGCCCACGCGCGCAAGGACCACCCCGACGAGGCGTGCGGCGTCGTCGCGGGCCCGGCCGGCTCGGACCGCCCCGAGCGCTTCATCCCGATGCTGAACGCGGCGATGTCGCCCACCTTCTACGAGTTCGACTCGGGCGACCTGCTCAAGCTCTACCGCGAGATGGACGACCGCGACGAGGAGCCGGTGGTCATCTACCACTCCCACACGGCCACCGAGGCCTACCCCTCGCGCACCGACATCTCCTACGCCAACGAGCCCGGCGCGCACTACGTCCTGGTCTCCACGGCCGACACCGACGGCCTCGGCGACTTCCAGTTCCGCTCCTACCGGATCGTCGACGGCGAGGTGACGGAAGAGGAGGTCAAGGTCGTCGAGGCGTACTGACGGGCGGACCGGGTCGGTGGACCGGGCCGGTCTGAACAGCGCCGTCTCACTCCGCGGCCGTAAAGCGTCCGCGATGTGGGATCACATTCCAAAAGCCGGACCGGGAATCGATACGATGACCCCATGGTTTTTCACGACGTGAGCGAAAAGACGCCGGGCATGCTGCTCGTGGCGCGGCTGCACGTCGACCTGTGCAGGCTCGCCAGCGCCATCTGTTGACGCTGCCCCTGCCGCCGTACGGCCGTGAGCCGCGGCGCCTCAAACGCACCACCCCCGCTGTACTTGCGCTGCCGCGCGCCCCCGACTGACTACTCCCGACAGGAGCCCTGAGCCATGGCCATCGAGGTCCGCATCCCGACCATCCTCCGCCAGTACACCGACGGTCAGAAGGCGGTGGAGGGCAGCGGTGGCACCCTCGCCGACCTGTTCACCGACCTCGAGAGCCGGCACGCGGGGATCCACGCCCGCATCGTGGACGACGGCCAGCTGCGCCGCTTCGTCAACGTCTATCTGAACGACGAGGACGTCCGCTTCCTCGACGGCATCAACACCAAGCTCGCCGACGGCGACAACGTCACGATCCTGCCGGCCGTGGCCGGCGGTATGGCCTGATCCACATGCGCTACGACTCCCCGCTCGCCGCGGTGGGCAACACCCCTCTGGTGCGCCTGCCGCGGTTGTCGCCGTCCGAGGACGTCCGCATCTGGGCCAAGCTGGAGGACCGCAACCCCACCGGCTCGGTCAAGGACCGCCCGGCCCTGCACATGATCGAGCAGGCGGAGAAGGACGGCCGCCTCACCCCGGGCTGCACGATCCTGGAGCCGACCAGCGGAAACACCGGCATCTCCCTGGCGATGGCGGCGAAGCTCAAGGGCTACCGGATCGTTTGCGTGATGCCCGAGAACACCTCGCAGGAGCGCCGGGACCTGCTCGCCATGTGGGGCGCGGAGATCATCTCCAGCCCCGCCGCGGGCGGCTCCAACACCGCCGTACGGGTCGCCAAGGAGCTGTCCGCCGAGCACCCCGACTGGGTGATGCTCTACCAGTACGGCAACCCGGACAACGCGGGCGCCCACTACGCCACGACCGGACCGGAGATCCTCGCCGACCTCCCCTCGGTCACCCACTTCGTCGCCGGCCTCGGCACCACGGGCACCCTGATGGGCGTCGGCCGCTACCTGCGCGAGCACAAGCCGGGCGTGAAGATCGTCGCCGCGGAGCCCCGCTACGACGATCTCGTCTACGGCCTGCGCAACCTCGACGAGGGCTTCGTACCCGAGCTGTACGACGCCTCCGTCCTGACCACCCGCTTCTCGGTCGGCTCGGCCGACGCGGTGACCCGCACCCGCGAGCTGCTCCAGCAGGAGGGCATCTTCGCGGGTGTCTCCACCGGTGCCGCCCTGCACGCGGCGATCGGCGTGGGCAACAAGGCGCTGAAGGCGGGCGAGAGCGCGGACATCGTGTTCGTCGTCGCCGACGGCGGCTGGAAGTACCTCTCGACCGGCGTCTACACCGCGACGACGACCGAAGAGGCCATCGAGACGCTCCAGGGGCAGCTCTGGGCGTGAGCCGGTCCGCACGACCAGCCGGCTCGGGGTCCGCGAGGCCCTGAAGGGGCGAGTGACGGCGCCCTAAGTGGCGAGGTGACGGACCTGGTCCCAGACGACCGGGTCCATCACCCCCACCCGCCGCCGGAAGTCCGACACCGGGACGTCCCGCAGCTCACCCGTCTCCAGGAAGCTCGTCCGCCCGCGCGCGTCCCCGACCGAGCCCGGCGGCAGCGGAATGACGCCGTACCGCTCGTCGCGGTACTTACTGGTGATCTTCGCGACCGTGACCCGCTTCCCGCGCACCGCGAGCACCAGACAGGGCCGGTCCTTGGCGCCCGGCCCGTCCTCGTAGGGCACGTTCGCCCACCAGATCTCCGCGGGCTCGGGACGAGCGGTGGTGCGCCCCCGGGTACGTCCCCCGGGCCGTCCCGGCGGCCGGGTACGCCGCCCCTCGGGCCGCCGTTTGCGCCCCCACCCGTCCACGAGCGTGGCGACGAGCGCGAGCAGTACCACCGCCGCGAGGGCGAGCCACCAGGACGTGTCCATACGCACGAAGGTACCGGCGCACGCCCACCCTGCGCGCCGTCACTCCCACCTCATACGCCCCGCATCCAGCCGAACGCGTGACACCACAGGTGAGTTCGCCCACAACAGATTTGGGTGGTTTTGTGAGCTGGGCGGATGTCGAGAAAAGGCCGCTGACGTGCGAAAACGCCTCTCAGTGGTTCTCGTGGTTTCGCGGCGATTCCCGCACCGATGTGCCCTCGATGTGCCCTCGGCTGGATGTCCGGGGAGGGGCGCACACTGGAAGCACAGCCCCCGAAGAAGCTGATCACGATGACTCTCCGCACGATCGCCCATCACCTCGGTCTGCCCGTCCGGCGCGACCCGCAGGAGGTCGCGAAGATCGTCGAGGGACTCCGACCCAATCTGGACGAGCTTCCCGACGACAGGCGGGAGCGGCTCGCCGCCGAGTGGACCAAGGTCCTCAGCGGACGCCATTGGCACCGGCCGTATCTCCGGGACTGAGCTCGACGGGAGCGACATGGGTGACTGAAACTGGCGGCTCCGCGCCGACCGGAAGTGGGGCTTCGCCGAAGTGACGACCTGTTGGCCCGGACAGGCCCTGGAGCCTGGCGCCGATCCGGACGCCAGGTCAACGTCGAGAGAAGACCGACCAAGGCGGGTAGCGCTGACGGAGGACCGCTGACCCCGCCTGACCCGGAAGTCGATCTCGCCCATTGATGCCCCAAGTATCGCCAGCTTGCCCCAGACTGGGTCTAGTTCAAGGTAGGACCAGGGGAGGAGACACCGAGCGTGGCAGGCACGGCACCTGGCGGTTCGATAGCAGTCCTAAAGCACCTACACGAGTACCTAGATCATCACTTTCGGACGCTTCACGAACATCGCCAAGCACTGCGGCCGGCGGCCCCCGTCTTTGCCTTGGAACACGATCTCAACGGTAGTGACCTCGAATTGCTCTCGAGTGCGGTCGGTGGAGCCCTCGCGGAGGGCTTCGACATTCGCCACCGCACCCAATGGTTGCCCTTTGTTGTGCATGCCGCAGAGATCGGCTACCTCTATACCGGAGACGAGTACTGGCCGCTGTTCGCCCAGAAGACTCCTGGCTGGGATCGTGGCCCCCAGTGGAAGATCAACAGCAATCGCGGGCTTATCAAAAGGTGGTTCAAGCAGTTCGCGGCAGAATATGGCGGGATCGAACCTAAGGGCGCCTTTGCCGCGAACTTCAATATCATCGCTTGGCCGATTACACATGCCGTTATGCCAGTCGATTTGCAACGACAGATGGCGCAGCTGCTATTTGAGGCCCGTGCGGTGCTGACGCCTGAGATGCTTGACGACCCCAACGTACTGGGTGCGTGCCTGGCAGCCCGCACGGGTAGGTACAGTGAGCGTTTCCAAAAACTTTGCTACAACCAGAGTCTGCTCGGCCATATCGCCGCAGCTCTACTATCGGGCGACGATGAAGGATCTCCATATCTAGTGCAATCGACACTAGTTCGCTTAGTTGCCGATTTGACGAAGGGAAATGAGGCGCGAACCTGGTTGGCTCAGGCCAAGCGCTCTGCCCATTCAGTCCGCTCACGCGGCTTCCTCCCCACAAGTGCGGTCCAAAGGACAGGCCGGCGCGAACAGTCGCTCTCAAATGTCACCAACCCGAAGCTTTTCCTGCGACAGGAAGAGGTCGGATGGCATCTAAATCTGGAATTGCCTGATCTCTCGGCCCTTCAAACCGAAAACACTCAGGTCGGAGAGGAACTTCGAAAACGGCGGCCAAAGATCGAAGGTCGCCGTCAACCTCTACCAAGAGGGGCACTTCTGTACCCGGGCAGAGAGTCGCTGCCCGTCTGGCCCCGTCCGGAAATGCCTATCATTCAACTGGAGCAGGGGTCAACGGAGGTCAACGAGCTGATCGCAAGGCGCTGCGCCATAAGCCAGGGTCCATGGTGGATTTTCCGCAAGGAGGCCGGAGGGCTGGCCATTGAGGTCAAGGGAAGGTTTATCCGGCCAGGTCGGGAGTATGTCTTGGTCGGCTGGGCGGGAAGTAAGCCCCCAGCGTTTCCATGGGTGGCGGAAGCACCAATTCTTACCGATGGGGTCCAGGCCTTTGATGTGACAGCACCGCCTCTCATCAGTGAGGTGGAAATCATTCAGCTTGCGACAGCGGGCCTGTCGGTGGTGTCGGACGTGTCGATTCAGCCTGTCGGCCTCACTCCGGCGTACTGGGACGGGGAAGGCTCTGTCGAGTGCCTCGCTGGAGAACCAGTGATGCTCGAAGTTAGGTCTGCTCAGGCTACGGAGAAATGCTCCGTGAGGGTAAACGGTGGGCTTCCATTTTTGCTCGAATGGCCTACGGGAAGTCAGCAATTGGCATTTGCCCTGGAAGACCTCGCCGTAGGCTCCCACGAGGTGCAGGTTGCACTGCTGACCGCAGGTACAGGAATGCCTTTTACAAGCGGCTCACTCTCCGTCACCATTCGCGACCCCCATCCGAACCTGGAGGCAGCAACAGAAGGAGCAGGTATCCGCCTGTTCGCCACTCCAGCCAGGCCGAAGCTAACCGAGATCTGGGATGGCCATGCAAGCCTCTCCGTAGACGGCCCTACGGCCATGAAAGCTGACCTAACAGTTGTTCTACGGGACGACAACGGAAGAGAACTAGTACAGCATCAAAACGGAATCTCACTCCCCTTTGGTGACGACGCATGGGAAAGGCTTGTATCCCGCGAATTTCGCAGAGGGAAATGGCTCAACGCGTACAACGCGGCTGAGTCCTGCGAAATTTCTGTTTCCCGAAGCGGAGTGGGATTCGCATCCCTGGCCTGCGAACGCGGCTTCCATCCACTCCGTTGGGTTCTCACTAAGCAGCGCAACGGTGGGTACGAAGCACGCCTAATCGACCGCACAGACGGCGCTGATACCGAGGTCCTTCTATTTCCTGTAGAGACCCCTTTGACTGGTGAGCAGCAGGATGCAGCAATACCGATCACCGCTCCGGTAAATGGCGGAATGCTGCGGGCCACGTCAGGCAACGTGACCGCCGCAATTATTCTCCCACCTGATCCCAACCGGCTGCGCCAAAGGCCGAGCAACAGCCCGAT
This sequence comes from Streptomyces sp. NPDC111606, assembly GCF_055656945.1. Taxonomy (NCBI): domain Bacteria; kingdom Bacillati; phylum Actinomycetota; class Actinomycetes; order Kitasatosporales; family Streptomycetaceae; genus Streptomyces; species Streptomyces sp. NPDC111606. Next base: position 1,571,062 of record NZ_JBVKBY010000001.1, on the reverse strand, counting down.
CGTTCACTACACGGACAATTCATTGTCCGAAGTGCAGAGACTTATCTTTGGTCACTGCCACTGGGGTAATGCTGATCTGTCGGCCGATCCATTCTCTCACCGTCAGCAGCAGTTGGTTCTCGATGCCATCACAACGAAACTTGTGTCCCTCATAGCCGGGGCGAGGTGGGCTCACCTGGAACAGAAGCGTGCATGCCTCAACTCCCGTAAGCCAACGGGCATGCTGGACGAGATGCAGAAACTTGTAGGTGAGGCGACGGCACAGCGTGCTGTGGCCCGACACATCGCCAGCCACCTCTGGCAGTGGGTGGACTCGCCGCTGGCTCTGCGGGAAGGGTTCAAGGATGCGATTGATGCCATCTCGGCAGATAGCGGCTTCGACGACTCTGGCGCCGCTGCAAGGTTTCTCTTGCTTCTTGCTAGTAGGCCTGGCTCTTTGGCTGTTTGGGATGAGGCTGAACGAGACTTGATGTTGAGGTGTGTGATGAGCTCCCCCGTACTCATTCGGGCGGCTCGATTCGCGGTACTGGGCACTGAGGATCTTCGCGAGGAACCAGAGCAGTCAACCATCAGGGGTGACCAGTGAGAGTGACAGCACTCAGCGTTCAGGAGGTCGCAGAACGCACTGTTCACGCGCTTTGGTTGGACGAGACAGCCACTGATTTGTTCTCTGCAGAGGCGCTCTCCGCCTCGCTCCGCCGCGCCGCCTCTTTCCTGTGTCCGGCAAGCCCGCGCCGGCTAGTGGACGCAGTGCTTGAGGCCCTCTGTCCGTTGGACGAGTCATCCCTGATGGCTCGTCACCATGTTTCAGCACAGTTGGATCTGCTGGTGTCGATTGGTGACCTGATCGAACTTCCTCACCATGGCGGTGGCAAGGGCCGACAGATCTACTTGGCTCCACCCTCGTATGTAGAGAAGGCGCCCGGGCACTATCTGCTGCTCGGTGTGCGACCCAACGGTGCACCGCTCGTGGACGAGGCACTAGGGGCGGAGGTGCATCATGAGGGCCATACACGGTTCCTCGAACTCGATGCTGAGAGCGACCCCGCCAGCCTGCAGGCCGCCCACCTGCATGAAATTCCTCGCGACCACTGGCTCAAGCGACCTGGGGTGGAGCATGCGGCCGCAGTCGTCGCTCTGATGTGTCAGCGCTTGGATGGAGCGGGAGAGTCTGGCCAGGTCGACGGTCTGAAGATCATCGATCCTGAGGCGTCTGTTCTCTACTACCGAGGTCGCTGGCGGCCGATCGCAAGTGGGGACTCCGGAGACTTCGTTGCCCGCCGCCCGCAAGCCTACGGTGCCGACTTATGGTGCTTTGTGCGCGTTGAACATGGCGTCCCTCGCGCATTGGTGGACCTGCCTGTTGATGACCTCACTGCATCTGGCTGCGACGAGGCGTGGCGCACGCAGGCGGCCATAGATGCCTTGATGGGCACACCGCAGGCCATGCACGTACAACTCGCTCCAGGAAGAGCCGGCGATCTACGTCTAGACCTGTTCGGCCCAGTCCCTGGGTGGGCGCAGCGCTACCTCGAGCTCGTAGGGACCCCCGTCTCACGGTCACGAGGGGCCTTGGCCTCGTACCGGGTACCAATGTCGGCGATCGGTGAGTTGTCGGTGTTCTTCACTGACATGCTATGGATGCAGGTCAGCGAAGAGGGAGGGGTGGCGTGACGATGGAAGCGCCTACGATCGCGGGGACGATCAGCAAGATTCAGGCAGCCCTTCGGGACTACATCGAGGCGACCTATCACGTCGGACATCCCACTGTGGTCGATCAGCGTAGCGAACTGCTGGAGCAGGAGGGTGTGCTGTTTCAGCCCCCCTTCATCGAAAGCACTCCTCGCTACCAAACGAACCGACGCTTCGGTGACCTTGAACTCGACGGAGCTGTCCAAGAGCTCTTCGGGAGCCTGTCGGCTCAAGCCGACGACCAGAAGCCACTGCTGTACGACCCGCCCTACACCCATCAGGCTGAGGCTCTGGAGTGGACTGCTCGGGACGGCCACAGTTTGGCGGTCACAACCGGGACGGGCTCAGGCAAGACCGAGTCGTTCCTCCTGCCGATGCTGGCGAAGCTTGCGACGGAGGCCGCGCACAGACCTACCTCGTTCAAGGTTCCGGCTGTGCGATCTTTGATCCTTTATCCGATGAACGCGCTGGTGAACGACCAGTTGGGGCGGCTTCGACTCCTGCTCAGCGATCCACGCGTTACCGCCAAGTTCAGCGAGTGGGCCGGTCGCCCGGCACGCTTTGCCCGGTACACCAGCCGAACGCTGTATCCCGGCGTGCGCCAGGTCAAGAAGGATCAGACGCGCCTGCGCTCGATCGAAGACTTCTACATCAATCTGATCGACCTCAAGAACGACTCCTCCTCGCCCGGGCATGGCGAAGCGGCTGCTCTCATCAAGGAGTTGGAGGCGCGAGGCAAGTGGCCGGCAAAGCCAGATCTGAAGGCGTGGTACGGCAAGAGTGGCGCTCGGTGGAAGAACAACGCCGATGAGTTCGTGCGAGCCGTCCTTCGCCCCGAAGATCCGGAACTTCTGACACGCCACGAAGTACTGGGGGAACCCCCGGACGTTCTGATCACCAACTACTCGATGCTCGAGTACATGCTGATGCGTCCGCTTGAGCGTCCGGTGTTCGATGCGACGCGATCATGGTTGGCGGACAACCCCGATGAGAAGTTCCTTCTGATCATTGATGAGGCTCACATGTACCGCGGTGCCGCTGGCGCCGAGGTCGCACTCCTGCTACGCCGCCTTCGCGCCAGGCTTGGGATCCCTGCCGAGCGACTCCAGGTGATCTGCACGAGTGCCAGCTTCAAGAGCCCCGATTATGCGCGTCAGTTCGCCGCGCAGTTGAGCGGCAAGTCCGAAGCTGACTTCAAGAGTGTGCAAGGCAAGCTCTCCCTACAGAAGTCTGCCAGCACGGGGAGCCTGCAGGATGCTCACGCTTTGGCCGCAGTGCCCTTGCATGACTTCTATGAGGGCGAGAGCGATGGAGCCCGCATCGCTGCCGTTCAAGGTCTTCTGGACTATCGCGCCGTGGAAGGGGCTGGGATCGCAACGGCCGGCGAACTGTTGCACGATGCCCTCAATTCCTTCGGTCCAATGAATCTTCTCATCAATGAGACCATGAAGCAGGCACAGCCGGTCAATGAGCTGGGCGCGCTCATCTTCCCAACGGCACCAACCGAGCTCGCTGATAGAGCCGTTTCAGCCCTCGTCGCCCTGGGCAGCGCAGCACGGCAATCGGCAGACGGTGCGGGGCTCTTGCCTTGCCGTGTTCATGCGTTCTTCCGAGGCCTTCCCGGTCTCTGGGCTTGCCTTGACCCAGAATGCTCTGAAGTCGATCGAGAAGCCTACTCGCAGCCAGGGCCAGTGGGTCAGCTATATGCGCAGCCCAGAGCAGCCTGTACCTGTGGCGCCAGAGTTTTCGAACTGTACACCTGTCGGCACTGCGGCTCCTCTTACGCGCGGGCTTACACCCACGCACTCGCTTCCCCGTCGCATCTGTGGAACGAGCCTGGTGGAACCTTCCAATCGGCCCATGGCTCCATCCCGGAACTTTACGCGCTCGACTTGCTACTCGAGAAGCCGTACGAGGACAACGTCGAAATCGCCGACCTCGATCTGGTCACCGGCCGACTCAATCCGGAGAAACTCGGTTCTCGCGTCCGCAGCGTCTTCATCCCGCGCCATCGGAGTGGAGAGTCACTAAAGGGTGATGATGACCACGAGGCCGAGGCAAACGGGGAGTTCAAGCCCTGTGGTGTCTGCGGAAAGTCAGCGAACTTCGGACGGTCGTCTGTACAGGATCACCAAACCAAGGGAGACCAGCCGTTCCAGGCTTTGGTGACGCGTCAGATCGAAGTACAGCCACCTGCCAGCACGCCGAACACCGACTTCGCACCGTTGCGCGGGCGTAAAGTGCTCATCTTCTCCGACTCGCGGCAGGTTGCCGCTCGGATTGCACCCAACCTGCAGAATTACTCAATGCGGGATGTAATCCGTCCCATTATCTTGCGCGGGTGGCAAGAGCTGGCTAAAACCCCGTTTGATCGCCAACTCAATTTGGATCGACTCTATCTGGCGGCGATGGTTGGCGCGCGGCTCCTGTCCGTGAGACTTCGCCCGGAGCTGCGGCCGGCAGAGTCGCTTCAGGCTTTGGACAACGTCACAAAAGCCATCGACAATGGTGCGCTCAGCGGCAATTTCGGCGATTTGATGGAGCTATTCGCCGTCGCTGATCCGCCTCCGCACTCGCTCATGCGGACAATGTACGCGACGCTGACAGATAAATATCGCGGACTGACAGCACTAGGGCTGGCATCTCTACGCGAGTCTCCGGCCAAATCCGCAGAGTTGCTCGCAGCCCTTCCCGACATCGAAGGCGTTGCAACCAGCGAATCGTCCAAGCTGGCCCTCGTGCGGCTATGGCTTATGCAATGGATGAACCCTGGGATCTGGTTCTCGTCGATGGCCGACGGAGAGTGGCTACAGACAGACGGCGGCATCCACCCGCATTCCGGAAGATTCAAGCCATTCGATCGATGGCTTAATTCGAAAGACTCGAAGAAGAAGTTCAACGATAGTTGGCTGCCTACGCTGCTTCGTCACTTCTGCGAGGGAGTCGGCGGAAAGTTTCGACTGTCAGCTACGAAGATCTATCTGGACCTGAGTGAAGAGTGGGGGTATTGCGAACGCTGTCGCTTCACTCAGCGACCTTTTCCCGGCACCAATCGGTGTGTCAGTTGCCGAGCTCCGCGGGTCCGCGAGCTCGACCCCGAAACGGACGCAGTTTTTCAAGCCCGTATGGGCTACTACCGTGCCAGCACCGCAAGAGCCCTGGGCAACCCAGCCGAGTTGCCGATGAGTATCATCGCCGCAGAGCACACGGCACAGCTCAATGCCGCACAGTCAGATGCGGTCTTCTCCAAGGCGGAAGAGCACGAACTGTTGTTCCAGGATGTCAACCTTGGATTGCCTGGATCAGGGGATCAGCAGAAACGCGCTGCCATCGATGTTCTGTCCTGTACGACCACTATGGAAGTGGGCATCGACATCGGTAATCTCTCTGGTGTAGCGCTGCGTAATATGCCGCCTTCGCGCGCGAACTACCAGCAGCGTGCAGGCCGGGCGGGACGTCGCGGTAACGCTGTTGCCACAGTGCTGGCTTTTGGTAGCGCCGACACTCACGATGACCACTACTTCCGCCAACCGGATCTGATGATCCGCGGGGATGTTGATGACCCAGTATTGACGATGAACAACGACGAGATCACGCGGCGTCATGTCATCGCATACTTGCTGCAGCGCTACCATCAGGACCGCCTGCCTGAAATCAAGCCCGAGGATCAACCGCAACTATTCGCGGTCCTAGGACGCGTTAGCGACTTCACGGGGGAAACCTCTCCGCTAAACCGAACTGACCTAGAATTGTGGCTGAAGGCCAACGAAGATTCTCTCCGGGATGAAGTTTCGGGGTGGCTCCCCGAAGAGCTGAGCCAGGAGAGCCGGGAGTCCCTCCTCCAGGGAATTGTCACCAGGACCCTTGCTGACATCGACAAGGCCCTCGAACTCGATCTCGACGAGGGCACCTCAACGTCCTCCGAAGTGGACGCATCAACTGAGGTTGAAGAGAATGATGTTGAGGAGATTTCTGATGACCCGGAGGAGCCAGACGTCCGACGAGGTCAGAAGAATCTGCTTGATCGACTACTTTACAAGGGAGTGCTGCCTCGCTACGCCTTCCCCACTGATGTCGTCGCATTCCACGTATTCGATCTCCATCGATCGACGCCGTTTAGACCTGCGTTTGACTATGCGCCCAGCCAGGGGCTTGCTGTCGCACTCAGCCAGTATGCGCCTGGAAAAGTGGTGTGGGTGGACAGTAAAGAATGGACTTCCGGAGCCATTTACGCGCCGGTCCAGGAAACACGCCACCAAGCCTGGCGGGACAGGGTTCTCTACTTCGAGTGCCAGGTCTGCCATTACGCCAATTACTTCTCTTACCAAGAGGCCAAGCGCGGTGAAAAGCGTGAGTGCCCGGCCTGCCGCACCGATGATGCTTTTGGCGAGGCGCAGAACTGGATGCGTCCTCCAGGGTTTGCGCATCCGGCCGGGAAAGACCCCGGCACCAGCCCTGATAAGGCACCGGCCCGCAGTTATGCCACACGCGCCAAACTCATGGCACCTGGGCCGACTGAGGAGAGTGCCTGGCAGCAAGTCACGGAGCGGCTGGCACAGACCTACCGCCGCGAAACGCTGCTTGTGACCAACACTGGCCCCCGTGGCCAGGGATACACGTACTGCGTAAGTTGCGGTCTCATCGAACCGACAGCGACTCCGTCAGGTGTGGTGGGCGGGACACACAAGAAGCCCTTCCCCGATGAGAAGGAGCCGAATTGTCCCGGTGGGCGTTCGACCCGCGGCCTAGTTCTGGGAACCGACTTCATCTCCGACGTGCTCTTGGTTCGCCTGAAGGTGGACTCACCCGTCACGCTCAAGCCGGCGTACCTATCAACGCATATCGCACTGCGCACAGTCGCTGAGGCGCTGACTATTGCCGCAACCCGGAAGCTTGGCATCGAGGCAGCAGAGCTACAAGCGGAGTATCGTCCGGCGCTCAACACACGCGGCGGCGAAGGTCTTGAGGCCGAGATCTACCTGTACGACACACTCGCTGGCGGCGCCGGCTTCACCCGCCGGGTCCATGCCCAGGGGATGGAGATCTTTGAGGAGACGCTGGAACTGCTCGAGAACTGTCCGGAGAACTGCGACGAGTCCTGCTACCGCTGCCTGCGCAGTTTCCGCAATCGTTTCGAGCACAACCTACTGGACCGTCGTGTCGGTGCCGGCCTGCTGCGTTACCTGATCGAAGAAACGCCGCCAACTCTGGACGCGGAGCGGCTCGCGCGATCGGCTGACAAACTCCTGGAGGACCTCGAAAGCCGTGAGATCGACGGCGTCTCATTCGAGCGAAACAAGGATGCCGACGTTGCAGGTGTCGGTGCGGTGACCGCCCCCATCCTTGCAACGCGAGGCAACCAGCAGTGGCTCTTCGGCGTGCATAGTCCGCTCACCCCTGACGTCGCGCCCGCTGAGAGGCTGCAGATTGCCAAAGACAGTGGTGGACCAGTTCGTCTGATCGACGACCTGGTTATTTCTCGCAATCTGCCATTTGCGACGCAGCTTGTCCTTCAAGCGCTGCAGTGAGCTCAAAAGCGACTCGATGGGCCGATATGAGGCAAGAGGATGCTGTTATCTCCTCTGAACCCAAAGCGGGTTCTATCAAAAAGATGACCTGCGGAAACCCGGCCGACAGCGGGATCGGCGGAGCCGTAGAGGCCTTTTACATGCCGCAGCGTGTCTTCTGGCTCTCACGAATTACTCTGGCTGCCGATGAAGGGACACCAGGAGAGGGAATATGCCCGAAGACGACATCGACAAGGAGATGGGTGAAGAAGATCTTGCAGAAGGTCAGGTGCCGATCTCGGCACTCCAGGAGCACTTCAGTGTTTCATTTACGCGAATGGTCGCATATGCGGCGGGTTGCTCGATAAAACCGCACGAAACTGATTACGAGGGCGTCGATATAACGATCGTCTCCTCGACGGAGTATCGCGGCTACTACGGTCCACAGTTCGAACTTCAACTGAAGTGCACTTACCAGGAGAGTCTGCTCAAAGATGACAGCATGACATGGAAAATGAAGGCTAAGCCGTTTCAGAAGCTGACTCGCAAGAATCGATATATTCCTGCCTACCTCGGTGTGCTCCTCATTCCACGCGAGCCAGAGCCATGGGTTCGCGCTAATGAGTACGGCCTGTTCACAGGTAGCCGAATGTTCTGGGAATCAGCAGAAAATCTGAGGCACGATGGCCCGATTGGGGATCATCACACCGTGCACTTGCCTCGGCAGAACCTATTCACAGGCGAGCAGCTCTTGGGCATCATGAAGTCAATCGGCGACGCAGAGGGAGGTCTGAGGTGACCCGGTCCGCACTTGATAGTTACCGCGAAGTTGCATCCGCACTAACTCCTTCCGCCGTCTCTCAATTCTTGGCTTCGCATGATTGGGAACTTGAACTGCAACAGCCGAAGGTCCGCGAGATCTGGCGATACGCTGCGAGTCCTTTGGCCACGACACCTCGTGTCATGATTCCGCTCGCCACTGATTTCGCTGATTTCACACCGCGCTTCGTGGATGCGCTGGAGTCACTCGGACACATCCATGACTGGGACGCTGGACAATTGTTGGAGCGCGTGATCGCGACACGCGCAGATCTATTTTTCGTGCGCCTCGACCAAGAGATGATTGATGGAACGATTCCGTTCCAACAGGCTGAAAAGACGCTGCAGGCGCTCCTCAAGATGATGAAGGCAGCTGCAACTACTGCGGCTGATCCCAATCACTCGCACAAAGGGCGTCGACCGGCTGCAGTTAATGATTTTCTCGATGAAGACGTGAGGCTCGGACACACGAAGCGAGGCAGCTTCGTGTTCACCATTGTGTCCCGCCTAGGGGACGTTGATACTAAACCGACGGACGGTCGTGAGCAACTCACTATGCCGTTCTCTCGCCAAGTCATGGAAACCTTGGCTCGAGGGCTTGAGACCACTAAGCGTCTGACGCAGGCATGGGATCAAGAGGCCTTCGCATTCCCCAGCCGTCTGGGGCTCAGCGCTGGGCTAGTGGAGTCGCTCGAGGAGATGTCGCAGCCGGAGTATCTTCGTTCCCTGGACTTGTCATTCGAGTGGGCAGCATCTGAACGTAAGCCTGATGTGGGCTTGGCAACCATTGTGTTGGACCGAGACTTGATCGCTGAGCTCCCAAGTGTTCGAGAGCAGCTCGTGAGAAGTGAAGAGCCCGTACGGCGTGAAACCCTGATTGGGCCTGTAAAGGCACTCGTACGAGATCAATCGACGCCTAGTGAGGAAGAGGCGGGCACTGCAATCGTCGTAGCGGAGGTTAACGGGAAGACTCTGCGCGTCCATGTTCCGCTAGTAGCAGAGGATCACGGTTGGGCGATAATGGCTTACGAACAGCGGCTTCCTTTTACTGTCACAGGAGACCTGTCTTACGAGCGTCGCGCTTGGCGCCTATCTGGTCACATCGAAGTTGATTCAAGCTTCCTACGTCACCGTTCAGGCTCCGGAACACCTGAATCGGACCAGCCTTAAAAGGTGGAGCGGTGTATTAAAAAGAGGCTGCCAAGAACACTTCCTACCCTGTTTCCGCATGTGACTGTGTCTTGGCTTTGGTTGAAATATCAGACGCGGCGCGCTGGGCAGTTTGGACCCCGGCTGTGTTAAAGGTGCCGGGGTCCAACGAGTGAAGTCAGTTATGTAATGATGGGCAGCATTTCCTCGCCAATGGGTGGCATCCCGTCTCCAACGGGTAGTGGTACCCGGGCGCCATGCTGGACTGGACGGACCAGCCGATGGGCGCGCATGGCTTCAAGGACATCTTCGCGTGCCGCCCTCGATCGACACCAGCGCTCGAGCCACCAGTTAGCGGTCCTGGCGTCTGCCTCGGGCAGGTCGGGGTCGAGTAGGTACTCCGGCTCCTCGTCGATACCGAGGGAGTAGTCCCGCAGATTCTCGACCAGTGGAACACCGTAGAGGATGCGTTCACGCCCGTGCCTGAGAAGTTCGTTGGCGGGCCATCCGAGTGCGGCGATTCCTAGCCTCACTTTGCGTAGACGGGGGCTCACTCCTTCACCGAACAAGTTGTTGACCCGAACGAGCGACCCTCGCAGCGTGGAAATTCGGACGAGAGCGTCGACGGTTTCGCTGGAGAAGTGAGAGGTTCCGAAGGAGCGCGACCGTCCAAGTTCATTGAATCCCATCCGGGCGCCGTTATTGCCCCCCATGACCTCAGCAGGCCAGAACAGCCGGTTGTATTGGCTTGATCCAGTGCCGTAGAGCGACGTGGTTCCGATGAACGAGAGGCGGGGCTCTCGGAGGATTGGACGGCCGGCCATCGCGGAAGCGATCTCGCTAGGACGTGCATACTTCTGGCGGTAAGCCGACAGTACTCGGGGTGAGACGGCCAGAGCCCCCACAAGTTTCCCGGCCGCGAGTGTGTTGTAGGGCGCCACAGCGCCGCAGACGGTGAGGTCGGCAATGACGGTGCCGACCCTCTCCCCTCGCGCGCGGCGTACCAGGCGACGCATCTGGGTTCGAGCCTTCGAATCCGAAAAGGCTTTGGCGAGCCCTTCTGCCGTGGGCGGGGAGAGATAGGCCCCGAGCAGAGCGACGATCTCCAAGGTCTCGGCGAGTGCCAAGGAGCGCTTGCTTCTAAACAGGTCTGTCGTAGCCCGGTTCACCCAGGCATCGCGGTCGATGCTGCGGACTTCGCGGATGGTGCTGGCCTGGTGGTGACGTTGACGATGCCGTTCAGCATCAGCCCGTAGTCGGGATACGACGTCTGGCGTCGGTGATGTCAGGTCAGTCGGTTGAAGGATTTCATCCCGCAGAAGATCATCGACATAGATTTCTTCCTGCTGAGTATTGATCCGCTGAACCAGCCAAGAAGCGATGCCCGCGGTGGGCTCCATTCGCACCTGCTCAAGGAACTGATCGGTATCCCAGCCCATCCAGTGGTCACGCTCGGCAATCTGGACCACTGGGCTGGAGATCGCGGCCAGTCCGATCACGGCATGGAACTCGGTGGCTGCATCCCGGATCAAGATCGGCATCGAGCGACCGGGCACGGTCGCGTACGCGTTAGACCAAGTGTGGCGGAAGTAACGCCAGATATCGTGAAGTTTGAAGCCGGTCAGTTCGCACCTTGAGGAGTCGACGACCTGAACGTAGGGGTTGATGACGTCTGTGGACGCGCCGGCGCGCTCCAGCGCATCCGCCAGCTCGCGGCCATCGCGCATTAGATTGAAGATGGAGACCAACTGGTCGCCGTGCTGGTGCGTGTGCTCCATGCTCTCGACGAAGCGTCGGACGCTGGTCTGCCTGAGCTGCTCATCGCGACGCAGATGCTCTTGACGTCGGACCCTAGCTTTCTCCTCCGCACGGTCACCACTCGTCGACGGAGGAGTGAAGACGTGCCCCGACTTCTGGGTCAGGATCGTCCAGCCTTGATCCCTCAGGTCGATGGCTGTGTGAGCAGCTGCCGCGAGAAGAGGCTGCTCGTACAGCTTCTTGAGCTTGGCTGCTTTGATCCACTGATCGTGACCATTGACGTCCGCAGAGCCGTCAGGACCCTCAGCGAGCAGGGCGCAGAGACGATTGAACCCTTGCCGTTCCTGGCGAGAGGCATCGGCGGGGAGGCTGAGGACAACAGGCTGGGCCTCTTCTTTCATGACTTCTGGAGCATCCGTCCGTAGGTTTTGCTCCATAGTCGCAGGAGATCGTCGCAGTTTTGGCCGTCGCGGAGCAGGAGAGTCGTGGTACGGGCGAAGGACAGGACGAATAGTTCGAGTGCAGTACGCAGATCTCTTCCTGCCTCGTCACTCAGCGTCTGGAGGGGGCGGTACAGTGCGGCGAAGGCCGGATGGTCAACGTTGAGCGTGACGTCGAGCGTGCGCCGCTTCAGAGCCGAGGTGAACATCGTCTCAATCGGAAGCTGCTTGGACTCGATCCGGTAACTGAGGGCCCCTGAGCCCTTTCCACTTGACCGTATGACGGGCAGGTCAACGTCCGCGGCCTCCGCTATCCGGCAGGATGCCTCCGTTGCGGCCCGGAACTTGACCTCCTCGAAGGCTTGGCGCACGCGTGAGCCAAGTAGCCGGGCGATCGACTCCAGCCCTGGCTCGAGGGCCTCCTGGAGTTCCTGCGATGGTCGAATGCCCTGCTTGTTCACAGTGATGCCGAAGTGCTCATCCAGGACGGGGTCGAAGTCGATCTCGCAGCGCCACCAGTCATCATAGTTCTCCTTGCGCTTCGCTCCCATGAGATGCCAACCACTCGCGATCTCCCGGCCAGCACGGAGGATGGAGACGCCGGCCCCACCAACGATGCCTGTACGCCGCTTAGTCACGTTGTCCAGATGATGCCAATGGTGAACCGGCAGCATCGCGAAGCGCACCGTGACGAAAGCGGTCTCACCCGACGAAGCGGCAAGTTCATAGCGGAGCGGCTCGAAGGCCAGTTGCGCACTGTGCCCCTCGACTTGCGTTGTGAGGAACATGGGATCGATCGGATCGACCCGCTTCCCATTGATGGTCAGGCTGAGTCTGCCATCGCCCAGGAAGCGGCGATACAGGCGTCCGAGGTCTCGACGCAAGGCCCGCTCAAGCCAGGCGAGGCGCCGGTACTCGATACGGTCGCAGTTCCGCCACACCACTCGGCACCCCGAGCCCACCGTGCTGCCAGTTTGACGGCGAACGCGAAGATCAACTGGAAATCCGGCGGCAATGGTATCAACGTCCAATGTGACCTGGTTTGCACTCCGCCCGTTCTGCCAAGAGGTCACCTCGATGTATCGAGCTTGGCTGAGTGACGCAGCAGGCAGCCCCATGCCGAAGCGGCCGAACGATTGCCGCCCATCGAAGCGGGACGTGCCACCGAAGCGGAGGCATGCCTCGATTTCGGGTCGGGTCATGCCTTCGCCGTTGTCCTCAACGCGAATCTCCGGATCATCGCCGGCCTTGGCCCGCGTGATCGTGATCCCAACTTGGGTCGCTGCCGCCTGGAGTGAGTTGTCGACGAGTTCGGCGAGTGCAGTCGAGAGGCTGACGTAGCCCGACTCGCGGACTGCTCGGATGAAGTTGGAGGCGACCAGAAGGTCGTCCTTACGATGCGTCTGTTGGCCCATCGCCCTTCCCATGGCTTGCTCAGATGCCTGCGTCGAGAGTAGCTGCATCGAGGCGGCCAGGGAAGTAGATCACCTCGGCCCGACGGGGGTCACGCGGACCTGGCTACGATCGCGACCGTGATCCGTTTGGTCCGGGCCGGTTCGCTCAGGTCCAGCCCTGATCCGTCGGCCATCAGTAGACGCACGGTGGGCCGATTGCCCCCCGCGACAGTTGTGTACGCCTCCGCGTTCTCGAGCGGGACGACTCGGCCGGTGCGCTGCAGATCGAACGAAATGACATGACTGACGGTGTCGATGCTGATCGTGCGGTCGAGGACGCCCACTCCTGTCACTGCTTCCCCTACCAGCGCTTCTGGCGGGGGCGAGAAGGTCTTGAGCGAGTTGATGCCGAGCACCTGGAGCGCAGCAATCTTCTGTCCCGTGAGGCGCTCTAGCAGGGTCGTGATCTCTGAGGGCGACTGAATGGTGGCCATGTGAGCATGATGGCCGATGAAGCAGTCGAGCAGGTCCGAGTCTGCCGCCTACGACCCCAACGACCCTGTGGCGGGGCGTCTCTCGCGAGAGAAACTTCTACTTTCACGGCGTTTCGATGGCTCGGTTCCTGCGGCGAACCGAGATCGCGTCCGTCCTCGCGGGGTGTTGTAAACCAACGTTTCGGGGTGCCCAGGGCGTCTGAGGGACGTGTGGGGCGAAAGCCCACCGCACATCCCGCGAATCGGGACAGAACCCAATCTTTCAAGAGGCTCTGTCCATCAGACGGCCGAGGGCACTCAGGAACCCTCGGGCGCGCATGCCGCTGTCGCTGATCGCTGCAGAGGGGCCTCCAGCCAGGTGTCTCCGCACTTCTTCCGTAGCCCGAGAGCTCCCTTGGGGCGCACGGTGACGTCTGCCGTGGCTTCTGAAGCCGAAAGTAGTCCGATCCGGGACCGCACGACGTTGAGGTGCTATTGATCCGGCCGCCGGTCGCAGTGTCCTACGCCTTTCTGCCCCCGCCCCGCAGGGATGACAGGACCAGGCGTCCGTACCGTGTGGTGAGGGCTGCGGCGGTGGCGGCGACCGACAGGGCGAGCGCGATGAGCAGGTGTGCCGTGGAGTTGTCATCGAGGACTTGCAGGATGCTGAGGGCGGTGCCGAGTGGCAGGCCGAGGATGGTGAGGACGCCCAGGGCGCCGCTGATCTGCTGGCTCTCCTGGGTCTGTACGAGCCTGCTGTAGTCGGCTGCTTCGGCCAGGATCTCGTCGAAACGTGCGGGCAGCCGGTGCTGGTTCTGGAAGGCGAGGAGCAGATCGTTGGCCGCGCCGTGCGCGGTGAGGTGCTGGCGCCAGTAGGTGCTGCGGAAGACGGCGATGTTCCGCTCCAGCGTGGCGACGCGTCGCGCCAGCCGTGAGGAGTTGAACACTTCGGAGAGTTCGTCGGTGAGTTCGTCGATGTGATCGCGTTGGAGCGAGCCGAGGAGCAGGGCGTCGAGATAGACGGTTCGCGAGTGCAGCGCGCCGAATTCGAAGAAGTCGCCGGCACCGGTGTCGGGCCGGTGGCCGAGGAAGGCAGCCCCTTGCCGCAGCACTAGGGCGCTCCAGTCCGCCGAGATCCTGACGGCGTCCTTGAGCTGTTCGGAGGCGGTCTCCGGGGGCAGGGGGAAGTCCTCCGGTGTGGAACGCGAGGCCAACTGCCACAGCCAGTGGTCTGCCGTGGCGGGCAGTGCCGCTTCGCCGCCGGTGCGCAGAGCGGGGGTGTGCCGCTCGGTGGGGGTGATGAAGGCGATGGTGTAGGGCCGGGCTATGGCGAACGGCTGGTCGGGGTCGCGGACGTCGGCGATGCCGGCGAGGAGCCCGGCCGGGTCGAAGAGCCCGGTGAGGGGTTCGTCGGCGGGGCTCGGTCGCCGCCCGGCCAGGGCCCGCAGGATGGGCAGCAGGGGTCTTTCCACGCTCAAGTGCAGGACAACGAGGGCGTGTTCGGGATTGCGGGCGGTAGCCGCGCGGAGAAGTTCCATGCCCAGCAGGTGCAGCCCGTCGTTCTTGACGTCCAGCGGCAGGTGCCAGCGACGCGGCCGTCCGGGCGCCCCGTACAGTGCGCGGGCGGAGGCGGGGGCGAAGTAGGTCGAGCGGGTCTGGGCGTCGGTGCGGCGGCTGCCCAGCTCGAACGGGAACGGGCCTTCAGGCCAGTCCGGGACGCGCAGCAGCCGCACGGGCAGGACGACCGTCAGCTCCTGGCGCGCCCCCGTGACGTCCTGGAGCAGGGGACCCCCGTAGGTGGTCATCGGTAGTACTCGGCTGGGTCGGGCTGGTCGAGGCGGATGACGAACTCGGCCCGGTCGGGGCTTTCGGCGCTGACATGGAAGCGGACGTGTTCGCCCGTGCGGATGGTGCGGAAGCCCTCAGTCACGATCTGGCGGTAGTCGAAGCTGTAGTAGCGCTCGTCCTCGTCGTCCTGGACGACGTAGGTGCCGAGCGTACCGTTCAGTCCGCCGCCGCTCGGACGCCGGTCGACAATGGTTCCGTGGCGCGGTCCGCCGCCGCTCATCCCGTCGTCTCCTCTGCCCTGGACGTGTCGATGTCCTGCACGCACCGGAAGCCGACCGCGTTGCTCCCGCCGCGCTTGCGGTAGATGCCCTTGCTGCTGGTCTGCACCGCACGCATCGGGTTGTCGTAGCTGCCGCCGCAGATGACAGCCTCGCCGGGATCGTCCAGGCTGGTGGAGGTCCATTCCCAGCAGTTGCCCACCATGTCGAGGACACCGAACGGGGAGCGGTTGCCCGGCCGGTCGTCGACGGGTGTCGCCCCGGCCCGCCGGACGGCGTCGCCCGCGAAGTCCCGGTACCACGCCTGATAGGTCACGACAGGCTGGCCGACCCATGTGTCGGCGCAGTTGACGAGGGTGCCATCGGGTGTGTCGCCCCAAGGGAAGAGGCGCCCGTCGGTGCCACGGGCGGCGGCCTCCCACTCCAGGGAAGTCGGCAGGCGCTTGCCTTCGAACGCGGCGAAGGCGTAGGCGCTCCACCAGCTGACGCAGATGGCAGGGTGGGCGTCGTAGCGCGGGTTCTCGTAGTAGTCGGGCCGCCGCAGCCGGTCGGTCCAGGGGCGGTGTGTGACGTCGGAGGGCTGGTCGATGTGGTCCCACTGAGAGGTGCCGTCCGCATCGAGGGCGTCGAGGAAGCGGCGGTAGCGGGCCACGGTCACGGCGTGGCGGTCAAAGCGTACGGGGCGCTCGACGCGGCGGATCAGCAGCCGTTCGGCCGGACCGACCAGGTACGCCCCGGCGGGCAGCACGCAGTCGTCCGTCTCCGCGCTGGCGGGCATGCCGGCGAGGAAGGTGCGCACCTGCTCGGTGAGGAAGCCGCCGCCAGGAAGATTGGCAGCCAGGTCCCGGTTTGCCGGCTCGGCCAGGAACCTGGCAGCGAGTAGTTCCTGGTATGCCGTGTGCACGAAGGCGACGTGATCAGGCCCGGCGGCACGCAGCAGCGGAGCCAGGACACAGGCGTCAAGATCGAGGCGCCCGTCCTTGAAGGCGCCGGCCCCCAGCTGCCGGTGGACGTCGGCGAGGGAGAACACAGTGCGGTCGGTGACGAAGGCGTGTCCGAACGCGGCGGACAGCCGTGGCTCTAGGTCGGGCTGCCCACGCTCGGCCAGCGTCCGCGTGATGTGAGCGCCGAGGATGTCTGCGAGGGGCGTTCCCTTGGGAAGGTCCAGCGCTGTGGTGAGGCGCTTCTCAAGAGGGGTTGCCGCGGGTTCGGCCAGGCGTACGACGTGGAAGTGCGGTACCCGGGAGGGGTCGACGCCATTGGCGTACATCTGCTCGACCAACTGCTCGGAGCGGCCCGCGCCGCTGTCCAGCAGCTGACGCACCTGGGGCGAGTCCGCGAGGAAGGACACCCGGGAGCTGATGACCACCGCCGATTCGGCGGACAGCACGGCCGCGAGATCGGTGAAGAGTCGCAGGAAACCGGCCGCGCTGGGTTCATCGACGCCCTCGTCGACGGCATCGAGCACGCATAGCGCGGTCCCGGAACGGATGAGGTAGAGGAAGAGTTCGTAGGCGCGCGAGCGGTCCGACGTCATGGCCGGCGCGAGGAGGCGGGCCGCGTACTCGGAGAAGGGTTCGTCCTTCGGTTTGAGCCCGAGGTCGAAGTAGAAGCGGAAGCGGCGTATCTCCGGGTTGGCGGCCAGCGAGCGCAGGAGCGTGCTCTTGCCGCTCCCCGGACGACCGGTGACCAGGACGTTCGCACTGCCTCGTGACAGGCGCGTCAGGAGTTGCGCCGCGTCGCTGAACTGCTCCATCGTCGACTCGCCGGTGCGCGGGTCGGTGGTCAGCGCTGCCGCGGCGACAGCGGCCCGCGGTTCCTCCTGGGTGGTGGAGGTGAGGTCGGCGAGGTGGGTGTCGAGATTGACGATGGTGTCGACGAAGCCGTCGTAGCGCACGATCCGGAAGTCCAGGCCCAGCATCTGGTGGAGGGCGCCGGGTGCCGTACCGCCGTCGTCGTCCAGGACGACGAACCGGGTGAGCTTGGGCAGCCGGGTGCGCAACAGCTCCCCATCGCTGGTGGCGAGGACGGTGCTCAGGTCGTCGGCGTCGCGGGAGAGCATCAGCTCCACGTACTCCAGCCGCATCCCCGATTCGCGGCAGAACAGCTGGTAGACGGTGTCCGGGCTGAGGACGAACCGCTTGGCCTGCCGGTAGCCGAGGGTGACGTACAGCCCGGCGAGGAACTCGCAGCGGCGCGCCACCTCGGGCGCCATGTCCGGTTCACCGCCGAGAAGGGCCGCGCTCCCGGTGTCGGTGAACCAGACCAGTACGTCCACGAGCCGGCGGACCGCCAGCAGCCCGTCCTCGTCGCTGATGTCGTACCCGTCGTGCGTGGACCGGTTGCGTAGCCGTCGAATGTCGTCGAGCGCATCCAGAACCGTGCTGCTGCGGATGTACGGTCGGCATCGCTTGACCAGGTCGTTCAGGGCCTTCGTCGAAGGATCGCCCTCGACGCCGTGGTGGCGCCACAGCTCCTTGAGCAGCTTCTCGGTCAGTTTCCCGACCAGGGCAACAGCGTTCTCGGGATAGCCGTCGTTGAGGGACCGTAACGGCCGTTCCAGATCAAGCCCCAGGCGATCGGCGATCCGGGAGTGGTCGTCGAGTTCACTCCGCAGGCGCCGCAGCCGTTCATCGACCATGGTGCTCACTCGGACTCCTCACCTCGCCGGCCGAGGACGAACGCGAACCGGTCCGGAAACACCAGCACAGGCTCCGGATGAGCGAGGCGCATCTCCTCGATGCCCTTCTCGATCTCGCTGTCGCTGAACGTGGAGAGCAGGGACATGTAGCGGGCGCGCACCATGGCGAGGTACTTGTCCCGGTCGATGCGCAGCTCATGCTCGACATGGCTGATACCGGCCTCCAGCCCGGCAACCCGCAGGTGCCCCTCGATAACGGCCGGGTCCGGCTGCAACTCCTCGAAGCGCGCGAGGGCCGCCTCGAACAGCGGGTACCGGATGGTGGCCGGAAGCATCACCACCAGCAGTCGGCCACCGGGCGCCAGCCGCTCGGCCAGGCCGCGCAGCGTGCGCGCTGGATCGGCCACGTGATGCACCGACTCTTTCAGCCACATCGCATCGAACTGCTCGTACGGCAGTCGCGTACGTCCTTCTGCGATGTCCTCGGCAGAAGCAACGACTGGCGTCAGATCGGACGGAGGCGGCGTCCCGAGCTGGCTGAGCATCGCTGCGGAAGGATCCACGCACAGAATGGGATGGCGAGGCTGGAGCTGCTGGCCCACTTCCCTGGCGAACAGACCCGTACCGGAGCCGATGTCGGCGATACGGTCCATGGGGCCGAGCGACAGTGCCTCAATGATCCGGCTGGACATCCAGGGAACGTAGTCCGGACCGTAGACCCAGTGCTCGTCGTACTCGGCCGCCAACCCCTCGTAGTGCCCACGCACATCGCGCCCTTCCACGATCCCCCTCGCGTGCCGCCGGTTGTGCCGTACAGGGCAGAGGACAGGTTATCGCCAGTACTTGATCTACAACAGGCTGTAACTGGCCGGTGATTGCGGAGGGCAGCAGGTATTCGCATCACGGAACCTGCGGCAGAGTCGGACGGTGATGCCCTCGTCGGTGAGGCAGACCGTGCCTCTTGTGCTGCTGGTCGGCTCTCCGAGCCGCAGTGCGGTGGGCGCCATCTACCTCTGCAAGCCCAACGGTCCATAGGCGTGCTTTTCGGCCACCGGGGCATCTGCGATGGGGATCGGCTGTCACGCATTCGTGACGTTCGGTTGCGACCAACTGCACCCAACTTGCCCGCTTGTGCGCTTACTTGCAGAGGCAAAGGCAGTAGGCGATTTGTCGGTGCCCGCAGCTAAAGTGAAACCTGACGCTTTGGCTTACGGGGAGGATTGCTGTGGCGGAGGACGGGGCGATCGACGCACCTGTGGCGGACCCAGCCGCATATGCGGAGGGTCTCTTGGGGGGACCAGTAGCACGGGCGGCCGCAGACGTGTTCGGCGTCGGGTCAGGCCTCCAGGCTACGGTCTCGGCTGTTGGTGAAGTCATCACCGAGCTTCAGTCGTTCGCGAAGTTCCGGGATCGTATCGATGCGCTGGTGCGTGAGCTGCGCGAGGGCCCGGCGGGTCCGAAGCAGGTGGGTCAGGATGCGATGGCGCGAGTCAAGTTCGGCGGTGGATCCGGTGGTTGGGCCGAGGCGGGCAATGTCTTCGCCTCGTACGAGACGGTGATCTCGGAGCTGGAGAAGCTCTCGAAGCTTCTCACCGAGTCCATCGAGGGCTTGAGTATCGCGGTCCTGGCCTCGCACAAGGGCTACGAGAACGTGGACGCGGACGTCAGCCAACGCATGCTGGCGATCAGCAAGGACACGACCGAACACTACGGCGGAAGCTACGAGCCGCAGGTTCCGGGTGACCCGGGCGGGAAGACCACGAAGCCCGGCGCAGGCACCTCGGGAAGTGGCGACACGTCCGGCGCGTCGGGCTTCTGATGACGGCCGTCACGCATCACGGGGACAACGGGGAGACGAGATGAGCGACCAGGGCAAGGGCGGCAGCAGGACATCGTTCGAGGGCATGAGTCACGAGGCCATGCTCGACTGGCTGGATCAGGCCGACGCCTCCGCGGTCGTCGCCGCCGCGGCCAAGCTCAAGAAGGTCGCCGCAGAGATCCAGAAGGCCGGCGATGAGCTGAAGACGCGCCCGCAGTGGGTGAGTTGGAAGGGCGAGGGCGCCGACGAGTTCCGCAGTTGGAGCGGGGACCTGGCGAACGCGACGTTGAGGCTGGCGGAGTACAGCGCGGGCGCGGCGAAGTGGCTCGACCAGGCCGCCGGCACGATCGCGAACGTCCAGGCGTCCATTCCCCGGGACACGAAGTACGGCCAGTCCGTCCTGAGCACGGCGCAGGCGAACCTCGAAGCAGCGAAAGCCGCGCCCAAGGACCCCGACTCGGCCTCCGTCACCCGTGACTCCACCCGGGACATCCAGGCGATCCTGGGCCAGCGGGAAGCGGACCGGCAAGAGGCCGCTCAGCACATGAGGAAGCTTGGGGAGTCGTACACGCTGTCTGCGCAGCAGATGGACTCGTTGGAGAAGCCGAAGTTTCCGCCGCCGCCCAAGGCTGTGATGCCGCGGACGTCTGTCGACACACGTGAGGGCATTGAACGATCGGGGGGTGCCAGTGGCGCAGGCGCACCCGGCACCGCCGGATCGGTTACGGCTGGTGGACATACCTATGGCTCGGCAAGCCACGGCAATGGAGCCGGTGCATCGGTTGGCACTGCCGAGATCTCGGCCAGTGCTCCCGGAGCCGCTGCCGAAGGAACTGCGCGTCCTCAGCAACCCGCAGGGATGGAGATCGACAGCGTTGCCACCCTGCCTGAGGCCCCAACTGCCCCGTCGGGACCGGTGAGTGGCCCGCCGACGACAGGGGGACGGCCGGAGGGGACTGCGCCGATGCCTCCCGGAGTGGCACCCCCGGTGGCTGGAGGCGTCCAAAGGCCGACCGGCCCTTCGGCGGGGACAGGCCGCCCTTCCCCCGGACTCCGGCCCCCGGCAGCCCCTGGGCAGACTCCGACGGGCGCCGGACCTACCACCCAGCGCCCCACCGCCAGGGGAGGCATCACGGGCGGAAGGCCAGTGGCCCCGTCTCCTGGACGGGCCACTGGCGGCATCCCTCGGGGCACTGTGATCGGTGGTGAGGGTGTCACCGGCCGTGGGCCGGCGGGCCAGCCCGTTGGCACCGGAAGGCCTGGCGCCGTGCAAGGCGGAACGGGGAGTGGCCGGCGCATCGCAGGACAGCCCGAGGGCATTGTTGGTGGCCGCCCGCAGGGGCCGGGAGGCGTGAACGCCCGCCCCATCAGCGCCGGCGGCTCCACCACGGCCCGTGGTACGGCTCATTCCGCGCCAGGCGGTGGCACGGGTGGTCGTCGCTTCGCCCCGGAAACCGGAGGCATCGTCGGCGGCCGTCCCCAGCAGGCTGGGACGGGGAGCGCACGCCCCTTCACCCCGGGCGGTTCTGGAGCGGTACACGGTTCGGGCAGTAGCGGGCGATCTGCGGGCCCTGCAAGTCAGGGCGGCACGCGCGGCGGACAGTCGGCCTCAGGCACGGTGCGACGGGCAGGCGAGCCGCAGCACGGTGCCGGACCGGTTGGGCGTGGCGGACCAGCGGTGCCGCCGGGCTCTCGCCCGGGTGAGTCTCGTCATGAGGATCGCCGAGGCGAGCGTCCCGACTACCTCACTGAAGACGAAGAGACCTGGCAGCAGGGCGTACGTCGCGCGACACCGCCCGTCGTGGACTGAACTCGTTAGGACCGCAAGGAATGCCGATGCCCACCAGCAACATGCAGCGTCTCGCTCGCAGGACCCTGCTGCCGGGAGTACTGGCAGCCCTGCTGGTGGGTATCGCCACCACGCCGTCCCATGCGGAGTCCATCCGGTCCCAGCAGTGGCACCTG
Organism: Streptomyces sp. NPDC111606; assembly: GCF_055656945.1. Classification (NCBI taxonomy): domain Bacteria; kingdom Bacillati; phylum Actinomycetota; class Actinomycetes; order Kitasatosporales; family Streptomycetaceae; genus Streptomyces; species Streptomyces sp. NPDC111606. The sequence goes on along the minus strand of NZ_JBVKBY010000001.1, from coordinate 1,549,339 downwards.
ACCGCCATGAAGGCGGAAGAGATGTGGAAGGTCACCAAGGGCGAGGGAGTCACCGTCGCAGTCATCGACAGCGGGGTCGACGACAAGAACCCCGACCTCCTCGGCCAGGTGCTGGAGGGGAAGGACTTCGCGCCCGATTCCCCAGGCGATCAGCACACTGACCGCAGTGGCCACGGCACGGGCATGGCTGGATTGATCGCCGGAACCGGCGAGAGCGGAGGAGGGGACGGTGCCTTCGGCCTCGCCCCGAGGGCGAAGATCCTGCCCATTCGCGTGTCCATGAACGCAGCGGTATTTCCCAAAGCGATCAGGTACGCCGTCGATGCAGGGGCCAAGGTCATCAACATTTCCATGGCGGGAGGAGGAAGCGCTGAATGGGATGAGGAGAGTGAGGCTGTGAAGTACGCCGTGAGCAAGGGAGCTTTGATCTTCGCGGGCGTCGGCAACGACGGGGACTCGTCTCTCGCTTACCCCGCCGCCACTCCAGGCGTCGTCGGAATAGGAGCGATCGGCCAAGATCTCCGCAAGACCGCCGAGTCACAGTACGGCCCCCAGGTAGACCTGGCGGCACCGGGCGACGACATGGTGGCCGCATGCACCACCGAAACGGGCCTGTGCAAGTCCCACGGCACGAGCGATGCCACCGCCATCGCCTCCGCCAGTGCGGCCCTCATCTGGTCGAAGCATCCTGACTGGACCAACAACCAGGTCCTCCGGGTCATGCTCAACACCGCAGCCGGCCCCACAAGCGGCGCCAAGCGGAACGACTACGTCGGCTACGGAGTGGTCCGTCCTCGGATCGCCCTGAAGACCCCCGGGGATCCTGGCCCAGCCGACGAATACCCGCTCCCCGACCTGGCCGCTGCGGAGCCCAAGTCGCCATCTCCGAAGGCGTCTGAGTCCGCTGGGACCAAGACCGAGGAAGACAAACAGTCCGCCGCCGTCCCTGCACGCGACGATGACAACGACACGGCTCTCTGGATCACGCTGGGCGTAGGTGCTGCCGCTCTGCTGGGCGCTGCCATCGCGATCCCTGTAGTGCGCGCCCGGCGCCGCAACACGGCATTCCTCGGGCAGTAGTGCAGAGCCGGTCCATGCTGATGGCTAAGCCCACCAACCCACGCGACCAGCAGAGTTCAAGTTGACATACGGTCTCACTGAGTACAGGTACTCAGACACGCTGGCGGCAGATGCGGATGAGGCACGTGATGCCGTGGCACTACCGTGCTTCTCGACTACCGCAGCACTTCGGTCGCACGCTCACCACGGTTCGACGGCATACAACAACACGGGGAGGGACCACGCATGGCGTGGGAGGAGTGGGAGCAGCTCAAGGCCGCGGCGGCCGAACGGCATTCCACACGAATGCAGCTCAACCAACTGCCGGTAGAACCGGGAGGCGGCGGCGGGACGCAAGGTGACCTTGTGGTGGGTCATGCCGATCTTGAGGCTGTGGGCAAGGCCGCCCATGCCCTGTTCGAGGACTTCACGACCTACAGCGGGCACGCACGCGTGGCCTCCACGGCTGCTGCGGGCGGGCTCAAGGGCGAGGGCTTCGCTCTGGGGGCAGCCCTCGCCCATGTGACGGAACGCTGGAGCGAGCAGTCGAAGACCCTGCTGGACGCCTGCGCCCACATCTCCAACCACCTGCGCTACACCAAGAACCTGCACGCGGCCGGCGACGCGTATATCGCCGGGACCATCAGCAGCATCGCCACGCTCGACAAGGGCTTCGACGAGCGGAAAGGTCACTGACGCCGATGGACCTCGACGCACTGCGCTACGGCAACTTCTCCAAGCTCGGTGAGGCAATCACCGACTGGGAACAGATGACGAAGAAGCTCGCAGACCTGCAGAAGGACGCCGAGAACAACCTCAAGGCCAAGGCCGACAAGGCCAAGTGGGCGGGGGTCAACGCCACCGTCAGCCGCGAGTTCATCACCAAGTCTGCCGCCGAGTTCGCCGACGCGCACACCCAGGCCAACTCCATCACCAAGATCCTCAGCGACACCCGCGGCGAACTCATCGGCTACCGAACCCAGTTGAACGATGCAATCTCGCGGGCCACGCAGCAGAACATGAGGGTGATCGACACAGGCGATGGCACATTCGCCGTCATGGGGAACACCCGGCCCGACTGGGCGTCCGACCCGAGTGGAAATACGGGCGCGACGGACCAGAAGGCGGTGGAGGCCCTCCGTGATGAGATCCAGGGCATCCTGACCAAGGCGACGCAGAGCGACAACAGCGCCGCGAAGGCCCTGGTTCTTCTCGTCGACCAGGCCAAGCACGGCTTCGCCGACGCCGCCTACGCGGACCGGGACGAGGCGGCCAAGGCGATCGCAGCCGCCGAGAAACTGGCGAAGATGGCCAAGGACCCGACCAAGATGACCCTCGACAACATCGCCGACTTCAATCGCACTATGGAGAAGTACAGCGGTGACGCCCTGTTCTCAGAACAGTTCGTGAGGCAGTTGGGTCCGAAGAATACGCTGCAATTCTGGACTGAGTTGACCCACATGCACGCCGGTGTTCGAGGCACGGAACTGGAGACAATGAAGAGCCTCCAGAAGAACCTGAGCCTCACTCTGGCAACTGCTTCTTTCTCGGACTCGGACGCCATGATGGAGTGGAAGAAGAAGCTCCTCGCCGAGGGCAATACGAGCTTCCACGCCAGCAATTCACCTAGCCCGATCGGAGCCCTTGGCTCGCAGGTAATCAGTAGCCTGATGCGCAAGGGTCAGTACGACACCGAATTTCTTGATGACTACCGGGAGAAGCTCTTCAAAGCCGACAAGGGAGCAGGTGAATCAAACACCGATGCCCTGTGGGTGAAGGGGTACGACGGTGTGGATCTCGTTTTCGGCGACGGCAACGGACGAGATCCGTTGGAAGGGCTCTTCGAGGGTCTGTCTCACAATCCCGAGGCTGCAGTCCACGCCTTCGAGTCCAAGTCAGACCTCGACCACATGCTGGGCAGTACAAGGTATACGGATCGTGGCACTCCGTTGGGTCATGCCCTCGAAGCCGCAGTTACTGGAGTAGCGGTGGGTGATATGACTTCCGTTGCTCTGCCACATAGCGAGAAGCAAGTGGAAGTCATGGCGAACATCACAAACGCAGTCGCACAGCCCGACGGAGGAGCAGAGCTCGTGACGAAAGGCATGGGTGAGAGCTTCGGGCGCATGGCAGCTGCGTACATGCCTGAGATCAGCATCGAGATGGCTGGCAAGGGTGCAGAGTCAATCTTCATTACCGATAGTGCAGCTCCTGATGGCTTGAACAAGGGCGACGTCACACGGTTCCTGTACGAAGTAGCCAGGGATAACAATGGAAGAGCGGCGATTATCTACGGCGAGAATATCTACACCAGTAGTCTTCTTGAGGCTCACATCGCCAACCCTTCACTTTATGACGGTGAAACTTCCGACGTCATCCGCGCCGTCTCTGAAAACGCTGGAATTATCGAGGGGGTCGTCGGTCATTCGGTAGCAGACGCCGACATTGACGCGTCCACGAAGGCCGAGAAAGACTACAATGACGCGCTTGAGAAGCAAGGTGACTTCTTCAAGACCGTGCTTTCCACTGGTGTTGGTGTCGGATCCGTGGCACTGGTTCCCGCCACGCCTGCTGGTGCCCTCGCCGGAGCTGCGGCCGGTGGATTCTTCGGGGGAGTTTCAGGGATGGCGGTTGATCGACTGATGGAGGGGAAGGAGATCGAAGGCGCACTGGATGATGCGCTCTATCGGACCGGCCAAGATCTGAACAAGGCTCAGGAATCTGCACTCCAGCAGACCCAATGGTCTGCAGTTGACGCAATGGGTGCACATAAATCAGGTCTCAAGGAAGGTGCAACGCAGAACCTAATTCGCGAGGCACTCAATTCTGGATGGTCGCGCAGTGACCAAATCCTGGAAGATATCCACGCGAGGCCGAGCGCGTAATCGGAATGGATGCCTTGGTGAAAACGAAAACCCCGTTTGGGAAGCGCATGCTGATCGCCGTAGCTGCGCTGGCGATCATGGTCGGAGGATTCTTCGGTTATCTGGAGATCTTCACCAAAGGTCTCGACCGGCTGCCAGAACGGCCCTGTGCGGGTGCCGTGGCTCGCAGCACGGTGAAGACTCTCCTTCCAGATGCGAGATCGGCCGAAGATCGGGGCGAGAACACTGGGGTAGGTAAGGACTTCACCTTCTTCTGCCGAGTGCTGACGAGCGACGATCACATCGTTTCAGGCGAGTCAGATGTGCAGGACGCAACTTCCAAGACCTGGCTGTTGGGCTATGAGCAGGAGGTGGGGGAAAGCCAGGGGAAGCTCCGGCAGGGATCCAGTGGCGACACGAAGACCCTCACACTTGATCGGCTAGCTTCCGTCTACGTCGAATGTACGCCTCCCGGCGTTAGTCCCGACGACGCGCTGCAGCAGTATGCGCTGATCACGGAGGCTCGGGTCATCGGTGACAGCCGAGTACACGGGAGCGAACTACGGGAAGCGTTGACCGAGTTCGCGGTTCAGCTGGCGGACAACGCGTACAAGGTCGGAAAGTGCCGCAAGGGGTGATCTTTCGGGGCGTCTGAGCCCCCGCCCGTGTGTTCTGGCGTGTGCAAACGATCGTGATGCGGAGTGGTCAGGTGGCTGCTGGCCCTTCCCGGGAGGGGAGTCAGATGAGGGACGATGAGATACGCGCGCAATTCGACGGCCGTGACCGCGTCGAGCTGTTGCCCGGCCATGCCACAGCCTCGATACAGCGTCGGATCGAGGAGATCGCCCACGCGCTCGGCTACCGGCTGCTCGCCACCGACAGCGTGGGCCGCCTCGGCATCCGGCTCGTCTACGAACGCGACGACGCCCCGCATGCCCGCCGCCGAGCCGAGCAGACCATCGAAAGGCTGCGCGTGGGCGGACCGGTACTGTCGGCCATCGAGCCTCCGCCGCCCCCACCGCCATCCCCAGCCCCACCTCTCACGCCCCGGCAGCCACCACCCCGCCCCCGGCGGTCACTGGAACCCCAGCCGCCACCACCACTGCCCTCGCCCGGACCCCGGATCCCGCCTCGGCCGCCGTACCCACCTCCACCTCCGCCACCGCCTGCCGTCACCCCAGACTCTTCGCCGGAATGACATGGGAGCGCTGGTCTCAGCGGGCGCGTTCAGGAAATCGGTCAGGCCCGGTCGGTGAGGCTCACGGCCACCCCTGCCGCTCTTGACGCGCGGCCTTCCGGATGCTTAGTGGGCGCTACTGATTCGTGCAGCTAGCGCTATGGGATCGGTGTCCTGTCGCCGATCGCCCGGTGATGGTCAAGTGTTCTGCAGAAGCAAGGGAATCTGGAAGGCTGCCGCGCAGGTCAAGGTAGGGTGGGCACCTCCCGTGCGTGCCCACCCCCGGTTCCGTTGACCTTGTTAGTAGTTGGCGGCGGCCTTACGGTCGGCCGCGCTGTAGGCCGCGCTCGCCTCGCGGATCGCGTTCGCGATGGAGTTCAGGGCCTGGTGGATCTCCCGGGCCTTGATGTCCCACTCGCGGTGGAGGCCGTCGGCCGCGGTCTTGGCCTCGCCTTCGAAGTAGGCCGAGAGGTCCTTCATCCGCTTCTGGAGGGCTTCCAGGTCCGTGTCGAGCTTCTTGGCCTGGGAGGTGATGTCCCCTGCGGCTCGTTCAAGTTCCGCGTAGGTGACGAGCATTGTGCCGTTGTCTACTGCCATTTCTTCTCCAACTGCCTTCCATGCCTGCTGTGCTGAAGGTTTGAACTGAAGATTTGCTGCGGCCCCGGGTGGGCCGCCGCCCGATCGCGCACGAGTTACATGCCGGAGAAGGCCGAGGTTTTGCCGGCCGGGGCGCTGCCGCTGGCCGAGCCGGAGCTGCCGGTGTCGATGCCTGCGAGGGCCTGGTAGATCTCTTCGTCGGTGCTGCCGGCGATGCGGCGGTTGTCGTTGACCGCGTTCTGGAACCGGACGAGCAGGTTGCCGATGTTGGCCATGCGCTCGTTGATCTCGGTCTGCTTGCGGTCGAAGGACACGGCGCCCTGGCCCTGCCACTTGCCTTCCACACTGTCGATCACGGCGTGCAACTGCTGCAGCTGCTGCTTCACCGAGCCGAAGCGTTCGTTGAGTTCCTGCTCGAACTGCCGCAGTACGTCATCTGTGACCTTCTGGGTTCCTGCCATCTGTTCTTCCTTCCCGATTTCCGGTTCAGTGGTGGGCCCGGCGGCTTGGAGAGGCTGCATGGCGAACGCGCGTAGTGCGTCCGGTGCGATCCGCCGCGGTGAGCTGTGATGAGGCGTTCGCGTTCCTTGTCAGGCCGAGGGGCCGGGCCCGCTCATGAAGCGTTGTAGCCCCGTGGCTGCCCCTCACCGCTGCGAACATCGTCGGCGCGCGCCATGACGCTCACCCTCCCCGTTCTCCCCGTTAGCTACGACCGCGGGTCATTGCGATCGCGGTCACGCGAACGTCACCGATTGCATGCGTGTCACTCTAGCCACTACCAGTGACAGGACCAACGGCCTTCTCGGCTAACCCGAGGGCGTCCTCCTCCGGCCGTCGCGCATCGCCACCGCCCCGCCTGCGATGACGGCCACAAGCACCAGGCTGCCCACCACCACGTAGGTGCCGAGGCGGGCCGCCCGTTCCTGCGGGGTTTCCCCGAGCGGGAGTTGGGCCACGGAGGGGGCCTCGGCCTGCCCGTCGCCTTCGTTGCTCGGCACCGGGTGGTCGATCGGTTTGTCGTCCTCGGTGAGGGCGCGTACGGGGTCGACGACGCCCCAGCCGACCAGGCGGTCGTGGCCGGGGATGGAGCGTTCCGCGGTCTGCATGATCTGAGCGGTGATCTCTTGCAACGTCCAGTCTGGGTTCTTGGCTTTGATGAGGGCGGCGACTCCGGCGACGTAGGGGGCGGAGAAGCTGGTGCCGTTGTCAGCGCAGTGCCCGCCGCCGGGGACGGTGGAGACCATGTCGACGCCGGGGGCGGCGACGTCGACGAAGTCGCCGGACTGAGAAAAGGCGGCACGTTCGTTGTTGCGGTCGGAGGCGGCCACGGCCAGGACGCCGTCGTATGAGGCCGGGTAGGTCTTCTTCACGTTGCCGTCGAGGCCGTCGTTGCCCGCCGAGGCCACTATGACGATCTCCTTGGCCAGGGCGTTGTCCACCGCGCGTTTCAGTTCGGAGGTGGCTGTGATCGGGTTGACCGTGTCCTGGGAGATGTTGATGACGTCGGCCTCGGCCTCATTGGCGGCGTAGTTGATGGCCCTGGCCAGGCTGTCGGTGTCTCCGTGGCCCTCTGCGTCGTTCTGCTGGATCGGGATGATCGTCGCCTCGGGGGCGAGGCCGACGAACCCGGTGCCCTTCGCCGGCCGGGCGGCGATGATTCCGGCGACCTTCGTGCCGTGGCCCACCACGTCGGTGGTGCCGTCCTCGCTGCCGCGCTCGATCTTGTTGCCCTGGTCGTCCTTGAGGTTCGGCGGCAGGAAATTACGGCCCTTCTTGACGTCCACCGCTGGGGTGAGCTGGCGGTTCTTGACGTCCACGCCCGTGTCAATGACCGCGACGCGCACGCCTTCCCCCATCGACTGCTTCCACAGCTCGTCCAGCAGGACTCGCTGCAGGGCCCAGGGGCGGCCCTCGTACGACTTGCCCCCGAAGGTGCACTGATCGGCCGCCGCGGCTGTCGGAGCGAGAGGCACCGTGACGAACGCGAGGGTGGCAGCAGCCGTACCGGCGATGAACCGCAACTGGTGACGTGTGCGCACTATGCAGCCCGCCCCCTCACGACCCCTGCGGCTGCCGTGCCGCCCCCGTCGACAGACGCGGTCCCGTAGGCAGGAACGCCGACCAGGCGGCCGGGATCGGGGCCGGTGTGACGTCTTTGTAGCCGAGGCGGTTCTGTGCCCGCTGGGCCTCCTGCAGTGCCGCCTCACGCTGCTCCCGTCGCTCTGTGGCCGAGCCGGAGGAGCCGATGCCGGCGTCGTCCGTCTCGCTGTCGCCGTTGGACTGCATCGCGTAGCGCAGGCCGGTGTCGGTGACCAGGAAGAAGAAGCCAGAGCGGGTTGAGGAGCCCGTGAACTGGCGGAAGAACTGACCGGATCCGGGGGTGACGTACGCGCTGCTCGAACCCGTGGGAAGGGGGGCCGGGAAGTTGTTGCCCGCCCAGGTGCTGAGGGTCGTGGCGCCGTTGTCCTCGTCCACGTCGCGCAGGACGTTGCACACGGTGTTGCGGCTGCCCTCGTCGGTGCTCGCCGAGTTGACCGGCTCGGGCTCCTGCTGGGGCCAGGTCTTCTCGGCGCCGAAGGGTGCCCCAGGTGTGAAACTGCCGGCGCTGACGGGCATCGCTCGACCCGCCTGTCCCAGGTCGGTCAGGGATTTGCTGCTGAGCAGGAGCTTCGCTGTGAAGTCGGAGACCGGGGCGACCCGCCCCTGCAGGACGACGTACTTCTGGATCCTGGTGCCGGATGGTGCCTGGAGAACCATGCCCACCTTGTTGGCCGCCGCCGGCAGCTGGCCCTGGATGCCAGCGTCGGCGCCGGGCTGGCCTGGGATCTCCGGGAAGATGATGGGGTCGCCCTTGTGCAAGGTTGCCAGCCAGCCGGCCGACACCCGCTGGGGCTCCCCGTCCTCGCCGACGACCGTGCGCAGCAACAACTCCTCGTTCTGGACGGGGTACGCCGTTCCGCTGGCGTCGATGACGTAGCGGGTGCGGTCCGGGCCCGGGCCTTCGACGTACATCAGCTCGCCGCCGCGCAGCCGCTCCGTGCCCTCGGTCAGGTCCATGTCCCGCTGGGCGAGGATGAACGCGGCCTTCTGGATGGCCCGGCCGCCCTCACCGGGACGCTCGCAGACGAGCCAGCGCTTCTTCGAGCCGGCTTCGTCGGCGTCGGGTAGACGGTCGGGGGCGTAGGGGATGCCGAGGGTGGGGCCGTGCGGGATCTTGCCGTTGTCCAGGACCGATTCGTCGACGTTGATGATCTTGCCCTTGTCGGGCTGCAGGAGGAGCTTGGCCGAGGACATGTTCAGCACCGGGTGCAGCTGCGTCTTGTCGTCGGTCGTCAGGATGACGTACCGGGTGGTCGACTTGCTGGAGATGATGATGTTCTCCCCGGCCATGTCCCAGCCCTGCGGTGCGGCGGGCTTGAACATGCCCCAGGCCCCGAAGCTGGCCAGGATGACCGCGGTGACGATCGCACCCGGTACGACCGCACGCAGTGGCCGTGGCCAGCCCTCCTCCGTGCCGTTGGGGTTGGGCTGGAGGAACTGCCCGACCAGGCGCCGTCGCGCGAAGGTGTAGGCGTTGAGCTCGTCCCGCCGTGATGCCATCGTTCTGCTGCCTCTTTCCCCCGCTGGTTGATCTGGTTGTTCTGGGTCTCGTACGAGGAACCGATCCCGTACGTAGTTGTGACCTGGCTCAGCTCACCAAGGCCCCGTTGGCTCTCACGAGGAAAGCGAACGCATCTGCTGGTAGGCGCCGAACACCGCCAAACACAGCGGCAGCAGCGTCAGCAGTACGAAGCTCTCGGCGATCTCCAGGAATCGGCCCCAGAACGGGGTGACCCCCTTGCTCGGCACGACCAGCGCAATCGCGGCGAGCGCCCCGGCGACGACGGCCACCGCCACCGACAGCCACACCAGCCTGATGTCGAGAGCTGAGCCGTCACCCCGCAGCGCCTCCAGGACCATCCGACCGGGCGGGTTGAGGGAGAGACCGAGCCCCAGGAGCACCAGCGAGGCAAGCCCTGCTGCGAGCGTGCAGGCCACCTGGGCGGTGTGCCGGAACAGATGGGCGCGCATCAGCAGGGCCAGACCCGTTGCCAGAGCGAGGAGTTGGGCCCACAGGCCGTCGGAGAACCCGAGTACCGCGGCAGCGGCCGTCGCGACCAGCGCACAACCGCCGGCCAGGCCGAGCAGCAACTCGTGCCCGCGCCGGGCCTGAGCGGTGATGCGGTCGGCGTCGATCGCGGCCGATGCCGCAGTGCCGTCGCCCTCGTCATCGGCGTAGTCGCTGCCGACGGCGGTGCGTGGCGGGTCGAAGCCGATGGGCAGGCGGGCGAAACGCGTGGCGAGGCCCGGCAGGAAGGCGAGGGTGCCCAGGGCGAGCGGGGAGCAGAGTGCCGCGGTCTCCGCCGGCTTGATGTCGGTGAGGATCGAGACGAACGTCAGCAGCATGCCGATGGCCGAGGCGAACGCGAAAGCGACGAAGGGGCCGTCGCCGCTCGGTGTGAGAAACACCAGCACCACCGATCCCACCAGCACCGCGGCACAGGCGAGCAGGAACTGCAGCCTGCCGATGCCCTCCCCGGCCGGCAGCCCAACCAGTCCGCTGCCCGCCACTCCCAGATTCGCGAGGGCGCCGATGCCGAAGGCCACGGACGAGCCGCGGTCGCCGTACACCCGGGCGCGCACCGCGGCGATCGCCAGGAGGACCAGGCCCGAGACGGTGGCCACGATGCCCGGGAGGCCGTGCATGTCGTGACGGACGTCGGAGCTCCAGGCCACGAAGGCGAGCAGCATCAGCAGCACACAGCCGCCGAAGAGTCCTGCGGTGCGCAGGAGTTCGTCGTTCCACAGCGTGCGGTCGCGGGTGACGGCGCTGGCCGTGGCGTGCGAGACGTCGTCGAACACTGCGGGCGGGAGGGAGTCGGCGAAGGGGCGCAGCAGGAGGAAGTCGCCGTCGGCGATGCGCTGTGCGGCGAGTGAGCGTGCCCCGTCGAGGACCGTCCCGTCCCGGCGCACCAGGTGATATCCGACCGGGGCACCGGAGGACGGAGTCTGCCCCGACAGGCGCATGATCTCCGGGTAGAGATGCGCGAGTGGAATGTCATCGGGCAGCGCCACATCGATACGGCTGTCGGGTGCCGCCACGATGATCCGGCGGAAGCCGGTGCTGCGCGTGGTCGGCATCCCCGGTCCCCAATGCTGCCCCGGTCCCGGATGAGCACCCGACCCCGGATGGCCCCCTGGTCCTGGGTGACCGCCGGTGCTTCCCGCCGCTCGAACTGTCGCAGGCACGTACTGCTCCCCCTCGCGGTGCTTCTCAACTCGCGGGCCGCGCCCCTGTCCTGTTCGCGTGTCCGCTCTCATTCCGGTTCTGAATTACCGTGAATGACCCCGAATCCATTGATTATTCGCGGGTGCGCACACGCGTGACGCCACCCTACCGCCCGCCATATCAGTGCCCGCCAGTAGGATCCGGTCCGGATGAAGTCGGCGCCACGGGGGTGCGGACAAGGGCTCTTGAAGTCCGCGAGGGGGACGGGTCAGCTTTGAGCCAGATCGTCGTCAAACGGCCACCGAGGGCCCTGCCTGCCGAGGTGCCCGCCGAGCCAGTGCAGTTGCAATCCCCACCAGAGTTGCCCCGAGGGCAGCAGGAGGGCGCGCTGATGCAGCTGCTGCCCATGCTGGGGATGGGCGGTTCCGTCGTCTTCTTCTTCATGACGCCGAACCCGGTCATGCGCATCATGGGCATGGTCATGATCGCGTCTACGGTCGGAATGGGCATCGCCATGCTCGTGCGGTATCGGCGGGGGACCCAGGGACAGCTTGCCGATATGCGGCGGGACTACCTGAAGTACTTGGCCAAAACCCGCCGTGCGGTGCTTCGTACGGCGCGGCTACAACGGGACGCCCAGTTCTATCTGCACCCGGCGCCCGAGCAGTTGTGGGCCCTGGTCGCCGAAGGCAGCCGCGTGTGGGAGCGGCGGATCAGCGACGACGACTTCGGGCAGGTGCGGATCGGACTGGGCAGCCAGCAACTCGCCACGCCGCTGGTCGCGCCCGAGACCGCTCCGGTGGACGAGCTGGAGCCGCTCACCGCCGGGGCCATGAAGCAGTTCCTCACCGCGCACAGCACCATCGAGAGCCTGCCCATGGCGATCTCGCTGCGGTCCTTCTACCACCTCACCATCAGCGGGGACCACGAGAACCACGTCCGCGCGACGGCACGCGCCCTGGTGGCCTCCCTGGCCTCTCTGCATTCTCCCGACGACCTGGTGGTGGCCGTCGCTGCCGGGCAGGACGCGGCCCCGCACTGGGAGTGGGCAAAGTGGCTGCCCCACGTCCAGACCGATGGGAACGACGGAGCGGGCAGCCGCCGTCTGATCACCACGAGTGCGCAGGATCTGGAGTTGCTACTCAAGGAACAGCTCGAAGGCCGCCCCCGGTTCCAGGCCGGCGGCCAGCCCCTCCTGGAGCAGCCGCACATCGTCGTCGTACTCGACCAGGAGGCGCTCTCGCCGTTGGCGGCGCTGGCGGCGGCCGAAGGGCTGCAGGGTGTCACGATCGTCGAGGTCGTGTCGGGCCGGCTCGCCGGGGCACGTGGCGGTCTCTCGGTCGTGGTGCATCCCCAGTCGCTCCGTCTGGAGGCCGGCGACGGTCTCGTCTATGAAGGGTCGCCCGACCGCCTGAGTCATGAGGCGGCCGAGGCACTTGCCCTCCAACTCGCGCCCCTGTACATGGCGTCCGGCGGCGACTCCGACGAACCGCTGCTCGCCAACCTGGAGTTCACCGATCTCCTCGACCTGGACGACGCGGAATCTGTGGATGTCGGCCGCACGTGGCGCCCGCGCTCCCGTGCCGAACGCCTGCGGGTACCGATCGGGGTCGGCGAGGACGGCACCCCAGTCATGCTGGATTTGAAGGAAGCCGCGCAGGACGGCATGGGTCCGCACGGTCTGTGCGTCGGGGCCACCGGATCCGGCAAGTCGGAACTGCTGCGCACGCTCGTGCTCGGTCTGGCGGTGACCCACTCCTCGGAGACGCTGAACTTCGTCCTCGCGGACTTCAAGGGCGGCGCGACCTTCGCCGGTATGGCGGACCTGCCGCATGTCGCCGCGGTGATCACCAACCTCGCGGACGACCTGACCCTCGTGGACCGCATGGGCGACTCGATCCGCGGCGAACTCAACCGCCGTCAGGAACTGCTCCGCAAGGCGGGCAACTACGCCAACATCCACGACTACGAGAAGGCTCGCTCGGCCGGCGCCGCCCTGGAGCCCATCCCCTCTTTCGTTCTGGTCATCGACGAGTTCAGCGAACTCCTCGCCGCCAAGCCCGATTTCATCGACATGTTCGTCCAGATCGGGCGCATCGGCCGCTCCCTGGGCGTCCATCTGCTCCTGGCATCTCAGCGGCTTGAAGAGGGCCGGCTGCGCGGCCTGGAGACGTACCTGTCGTACCGCGTCGGACTGCGGACGTTCTCCGAGTCCGAGTCCCGCGCCGCCCTCGGGGTTCCCGACGCCTACCATCTACCCAACGTCCCGGGCTCGGGCTATCTGAAGTACGGCACCGACGAAATGGCCCGCTTCAAGGCCGCCTACGTCTCCGGCGCACACCGACCCACGTCCGCCCGAGCCACGACAGGGGACGGCCCGCTGCCGGTGGACCGCCGTCCCGTTCCGTTCACCGCCGCCCCGGTGTCGGTGCACTACGTCCAGTCCGACTCCCAGGCCCAGATGCCGGACCCGCGGGCGGGCGGGGACGACGCGCTGGCCGACACCGTGCTGGACGTCATCGTGCGTCGGCTCACCGGGCAGGGCCCGGCCGCACACCAGGTATGGCTGCCCCCGCTGGACAACCCGCCCTCGCTGGACGCCCTGCTCCCCGGACTCGCCGGGGACGAGGGCCGAGGCCTGACCCAGCCCGGCTACCAGGGCGCCGGCCGCCTCATCATCCCGCTCGGAGTCGTCGACAAACCCTTCGAACAGCGGCGCGACACCCTGTACCGGGACTTCTCCGGTGCCGCAGGCCATATGCAGATCGTCGGCGGCCCGCAGTCGGGAAAGTCGACGCTGCTGCGGACGATCATCACTGGCTTCGCGCTGACCCACACGCCGCACGAAGTGCAGTTCTACGGCCTGGACTTCGGCGGTGGCGGCATGTCCGCCGTCTCCGGGCTGCCCCACGTGGGCGGGGTGGCCTCACGCCTGGACCCGGAGCGGGTGCGCCGCACGGTCGCCGAGGTGTACAGCATCCTGACGCGCCGCGAGGAGTACTTCCGCAGCGCGGGCATCGACTCCATCGCCACCTTCCGCAAGCTGCGCGCCCGCGGTGACATCACCGTGGCGGACCAGCCGTGGGGTGACGTCTTCCTGGTCATCGACGGCTGGGGGAACTTCCGCACCGAGTACGAGGGTCTGGAAGCGGCCGTCCTCGACATCGCCGCGCGCGGCCTGGGCTACGGCATCCACCTGGTCCTCACCGCCTCCCGCGCCATGGAGGTCCGCGCGAATCTCAAGGACCTGCTGATGAACCGCCTCGAACTGCGGCTCGGCGATCCCATGGACTCCGAACTGGACCGCAAGGCAGCCGGAAACGTTCCGGCAGGTGTCCCCGGCCGGGGCGTCACTCCCGAGACACTGCACTTCATGGGCGCGGTTCCCCGCATCGACGGCATCCAGTCCGACGCCGACCTGTCCGAGGCGACCGCCGCCCTGAGCCGCGACGTGGACCGCCACTGGACGGCACCCGGCGCACCGGCGGTACGCCTCCTGCCACGCCACATCCCCTTCGCCGACCTGCCCGCAGCCCTCGCGGAGCCGGACCGCGGCGTCGCCTTCGCTCTCGACGAGAACAACCTGGAACCTGTCTACGTCGACTTCGACCAGGACCCGTTCTTCCTCGTCTTCGGCGAGAGCGAGTCCGGCAAGTCCAACCTGCTGCGCCTCCTCATCAAGCAGATCACTGGTTTGTACGACGGGGACTCCTGCAAACTCTTTGTGATCGACAACCGCCGCTCGCTGCTGGACGCGGCCCCGGCGTCCCACCTGGCCGAGTACGTGCCCATGTCCAACGCCATGGACCACCACGTTCAGGCGCTGGCCGACCTCATGCAGCGGCGCACACCCTCGCCCGACGTCACAGCCGACCAGCTCCGGGCCCGCAACTGGTGGAGCGGCCCGACGATCTACGTAGTGGTCGACGACTACGACCTGGTGTCGACCTCCGGCGGTAACCCGCTCGCCCCGCTCACGGAGCTCCTCCCGTTCGCCCGCGACGTGGGGATCCGCTTCATCGTCGCCAGAAACAGCGCAGGCGCCGGCCGCTCGTCGTACGAACCCTTCATGCAGCGCATCAAGGAACTGGGCGCGCAAGGCGTTGTGCTCTCCGGTGACCCGAATGAGGGCGACATCCTCGGCAACGTACGTCCGCGCCCGATGCCGACGGGGCGGGGGATCTTCGTCTCGCGACGGCGTGGAAACCTGTTGGTGCAGACGGGGCTCATCGGAGAGGAAAATCGTTGCTGAGGCCTGATACGCCCAGCTCACCAGCGACCTGGGATCGGCCTCTACCCGCGCGATGCTGAGCACCGTGGCTCACTTCCGGGGCGTGCTCTGCCCGACGTCATCGGTGATGTCGTCGCCATGGCTGGGGGGCTCGGGAAGTCAGGAACAACACAACTGCGAGACACAATTGCCACTAGAGGCGTCGGCTGTCGGCTGGCACGGGCGTCGGCGGAGCGACTCTGTTGCTAGGAGCAACGGTCGCTTGCACAGCACTCACCGATCTTCTTCCGGCGCCATGCAGCCGAGGGGCACTGCCATGTCCAACGCCGCTGAGCGCACGATGCGCGCACGCATTGCCGCCCATTCTCTCTGGGCGAAGATCGACGACCCCGCCGCCCACACGGCCCCCGCGAGGCGGGCTTTCCTCGACCGCTTCGAACGTGAGGTGGACCCCGAGGGCCGCCTGACGCCGGAGGAGCGTTCGCGTCGTGCCGAGCACGCACGCAAGGCCTATTTCCAGCGCTTGGCACTGGCTTCCTCGCGCGCACGAGCCGCCAAAGCCGCCGCCCGCAGGGGTGGTGGAGTGGTGTGAAACGCGAAGGGGATGCGCGTGCCACCGCCATCCATGCCGCAGCGACCACGGTGGTGGCGGTGATGCGCAAGGCCGATCTGAAGGTGGCGCTCTCGACCAGGGCGCCGAATGGCGAGCAGAAGAACGCTGCACGGAATATCAGGGAAGTGCACCGGGATTGCAACGGAAAGCGAGGTAGAGGGGTAGAGGTGCCCCCACCCCTACCTCGGCATAGCCATACCCTATCCACTATGCCCATTAGTGCATCATTGCAATGGATAGATTAAAAATCAAAAACAATTAACAAAAAGAATTTGCTTCGCCCGAGGCCAAGGGCATCCCTTGATGCGGCCAGGGGAGCGAACGGTTAGCGATGGGGGGGGGAGGGGGTCGGCTGTTGACCAGCCTCGCCGACCCGACCCGACCTCGACCGCGTTTTTTTGCGCGCTGCATTTTTGCCGGGGCGATCTTGGTGAGCGCCTGGCTAACTTCTGTTTCAAAAGGTGAAGCAGTATATCGAGCGTTATGATCAAAACAGGGGGCGACCTGAGCGAGGTGCGATGTGTCGTGTCGCGGCCTAAGACGCTGCCGAGCGTACTAAATCAGACCTCGGCCATAAGGCTTCTGCAGGAGCACGGTTGGACACAAACGGCTGGAGGCCGTCACCAAGTTAAGATGGAGAAGGAAGGCTGTAGGCCGATCACCCTGCCGGATAATCATCGCAGGGACTACCGAAGGGTCTCCGACACGCCATCCTGAGACAGGCCGGGTTCGCCGGTCCTGGTAGCTCGGAGGAGCAGGAATGAGCAGCACCACGCACCCCTACGAGGTGGACTACACCGTCCGCATCCACGCCGAGGGCGATGAAGGGCTGTGGGCTTCAGTCGAGGAGCTTCCCGGATGCTTCGCGGTGGGCAGTACCCGCGCAGAGCTTGAGGATTCCCTTGAGGAGGGCATTGGGCTGTATCTGTCCTCTGAGGTTCGCCAGGTGCGCGCAAAGCTGATCAGCTCTCGCCCGCCGGTCAACGACGATGCAACCGAGACAGTGCGCTTTTTCGTGAGCTGAAGGAGCCAGGGGGAGGAGACATGTTCGGCCATCGCCCGTGTCATCGCGGACCCGGTAGTAATGCACAGCTCCTTCGCGTGGCAGGGTGAACCGGGAGTTTTGCCCTCCTGGACGACGCAGAGAGCGAGTTTAGCCGTGGCCGCACGGCGTCTTCCACTTGTCATGGCCCTCAAAGAGCCAAAGGAGGCCTTGCCGTGTAGGGCGAGGCCGCCTCCCTGAGGGTGACGTTAGCGAAGGAGCGCTACGGGGCCCTTCACCGCCCTGAAGGGCCCCGCCTGTCGAGCAGCGGTGAAATGCCGGTCGCCGACGGCAACGACCATCCCGTTCGTCGCCTCGGCGGCACGAAGGGTGTCGTCGGGGAGATCGGCGACTGCTCCGGCCAGCACCGGGCTGGTGTCGTCATGCCGGATGAGCGCGCGGCCGACGCCGTCCGGCCCACGTGCCGCCGAGGTCTGTTGTCCAGTTGGGTCAGGCGTTCCTGGGGGCTGCCCCCACTGGCCCGACTGGCCCGACTAGTGTCCGGATTGTCCAGTGGGGTCAGTCAGTTCAGTGGGAGCACTCTCCCCAGGGGTTTGACCCGACTGGACGGGCTGGGTTCCCGGCAGGGCCCAGTAGGTCCGTCGCGGGTAGCCGCTGGATGTGGTGACGATCTTCAGGCGGCGCCGGGCGCGCTTCAGGGCGGAGTCGGAGTGCCCGGCCTTCGCCCCGGCGGCTTTGATCGACGCCGAGTCATCCTCGCCGCCGCACTGGGTCAGGTGGCCGGTCAGCCAGTCCCCTGCATCGCGCGTCGCTGTCCGGGTGTCGGGGTCGCCGTCGGCGTCGGCCAGTGCGTCGGAGATCGTGCGGTCAGTCTCGCCCATCCACTTCACGCGGCCGGTGAACACCGGACCCTCTTCGGTGTCGGCGACGTGGGCCGACTCGATGGAGAAGGTGAGCGTGGGCAGATCGATCCGACCGAGGTTGTTCTTGGCCTGGCCGAGGAGCCGCACCGCCTCCTCGTCGGGGTCGCGCATCACGTACAGCACGGCCCGTGCGACGGCAGCGAACGCCCTGGACGCCATGATCTGGGTGAGCGGATCGGAACTGACTGACTTGTTGAGGTGGATGAGCCCCAGCACAGCGATCCTGTGCCGGTCGGCGAGCGCGGTGAGCGGCTCCAGCGCCTGCCGTACCTGTGCGTCCTTGTGGGTGTCGAGATCGGAGGCGAGCCGCGACATGAGCGGGTCGAGGAGCAGGAGCGCGGCGTCGGTCTCGTCGATGACCCTCCCCAGTGCGCTGATGTCGGACGGCAAGATGAGCGTGCCGTCAAAGCCCTCGGCGGTGGTCACGTTCACCTGGTAGACGCTGTCCAGGTCGGCGCCGGCAGCCATGAGCCGGGGAACGATGGTGTGCTCCCACGAGTCCTCAGTCGCGGCGACGATCACGGCCTTCGGCTGTTCCTGGTAACAGCCGGGCAGATTGCCGGTGGTGATGTCGGCGGCGAGTTGGTAGGCGCAGGTCGATTTGCCGATGCCCTCTCGCCCGGCGACAAGACTGAGGCAGCCGAGCGGAATCCGGTCCTTCCAGAGCCAGTGGACGGGGCGGATCTTGAAACTGCCGGCCGGTTTCAGCGAAACGGTACGGCGGCCGGTGTTGACACCTTCATCGGCGTCGCTGGGTTCGCCCGGTGGCGTCCATAGCCTCTCACTCATGCCGTCGTCACCCCCTGGTACGCCGAGCGGAGGTGCCGTTCGATGTCGGCTTCCGTCCACGGATCCCGCGAGCACGGCCACGCCGACACGACGGGCCACACAGCGTCACCCGCCTCCTGCGGGCTCAGCCCTTCATCCCGAAGCGCTCGCACGGCCCAGCAGAGGGCCTGATCCTGGCTGCCGGGCTGGACGTGCGCGAGCCACCCGAGGATCCCGCCCACACCCCTGGGCCGGACGAACGGGGACGAAGAGAACGCCGCCACCGGCTCGCGCTCAGGCGGCCTCAGCATGTCCACCAGCCACGCCGGCGCGGCGACCGGCGCCACGTCCAAGAGAACGGCATACGGCATGGTGTGCGCGGGGTCGTCCACCCGCGACGGCGGAGCGACCACCTGCCCGCCCTCGCCCCGTGTGTCGAGGCCAGCGCCGAGCTTCTTGGCCGAGTTGCCGAGATGGAAGTCGATGCCGTCGTACGTGAAGTAGTGGTGGACCCCTCCGGAGCCGGTACCCACCGTGTAGGTCGGCGGCAGGTCGCTGTTCGCGCGCTCCAGGGCAGCGAGCGTGGCCGACCCACCGGCACAGTCCTTGTCATCCACGTCGAGGACCCAGACGCCCGAGGCCTGGCCCGTGGCAACGCAAACGTTGGCGTTGGGGCGCTCCGTCCACCACCGCCCGATGATGCCGGTATCGGTGGTGGCGCGATCCGGCCAGCCCTTCATGGTCGGGTACTTGCTGCCGGGCGGAGCCCACATGACGCGCCAGCCTCGGGCGGCGTAACGCAGGGCGTGCGAGAGGAAGACGCTCACGACACCGCACCCCCGATCCGTACGGCCCGGCCGATGCGGCGCTGGTCGAACTGCTGCCACAGGGCCGCAGTCTCGGTGGCGACGACGGGGTCCATCGCGGTCGGGTTGAGCCGCTCGTGACGACGCAGTAGGCGAGCCCACTGTCCGTCCTCGATCAGGCGGTGGCAGACCTCGCAGGCGGCCCAGAAGGCATCGAACAGCACCGCGGCGCTGGATCCGGCGAGGCTCCTTGCGAACGGCTGGGCCTCGTAGCGCCAGCTCGGACAAGGGGTGGCACAGAAGTCGCACACGTCTACAGCGGACTTCGAAGCCGCCGCAGCTTCCCTGATGGGGTTCTCGTCGTTGCCGGGGCCCTGTCGCTTGTTCACAACCGCCCACCGCCATCCACTGACTGCGGTGCCGTGAGCAGCAGCACAGCAAGTTTTGACCGCTGCGCATCGGTCAGCGGCGGTGCGGCGTCGACGACGTGGCGGATGTGTTCTTCGAGCCCGGCGGCGCGCAGATCGCGGTGCAACTCGGGGAGCTTGGGGTCGTCCGGTCCGTGATGCCGCTCAGTAGCGGCGATCTCGGCGCAGATCTTGCGGCGTTCGGGGGTCTTCGCAGCCATCGCGGGCATGCCTCCACAGACCTGCCCGATCGAGGAAGGTCCGATCACATGCCCGGAATTTGCGGGTTCCGGGACCCTGCGACTCGCCGCCGCCCAGTGTTCTCTTACAAGGGCATATGCCCTGCGATCAGCTGATCGCAATCCTTACGACGCGCCGGTCCGACTGTGAACCGCGCCACAGCTCCGCAAGCGCGTCGCGGCGGCGTCGTGGCCTCCGGCGACAGTCGGGACACCGCCACTCATGGGTCTCCCGGTTCTCCGTCAATGGCGGGAGCCATCGGCCCTCGATCTTTGGCTGGTGCATGTGCTGTTCGACGCCGGGACGGGGCCTGACGTCCACGACGTCCGTTTCCGGATACACCTCGTTGCGCGTCACGTCGGCGAGATTCCGCCCGCACGGGCACTGAAGTCGCACGGTGGTCACGGCTGTGCCCCCTTCCAGCGAATGTTGACCGTCTCGGGATCGATCCGACCAGAGCCTCGATGGTCGTCGGCTGGTCGCCGTCGAGCCACTGGCCGGGTACGAAGACGGCGAGTCATGCCGCTCCTCGCGACTGCGCGTCGAGCCAGGCCTCTACGTCGGACATGCGGTACCGCACGTGGCGCCCTACCTTGATCGACCTCGGTCCGGTGCCCCGGTAGGTCCACTGGGCGAGCGTCGCCACCGGCAGTCCCAGGTAGCCGGCGAGCTCCGCGCGCGTTATTAGTCTCTGCTTGCTTAGCATCAAAACCTCCTGCGTTGCACTCCTGCGCCCAGGATGCCACCGGAGCTTGGTGGATGCCAAGCAGGTTGGTATGCTGCTTGCGTGGCAGAAGAAGATAAGAGGCGGCAGCACGCCAAGCGCGGACCGGTCGGCGATCAGGTGGCGGAGAACGTGGGCCGCCTTCGAAGCGCATTGCGGAAAACCACGTCCGACCTGGCCGAACATGTCAGCCAGTTGGGTGTGCCCATGACGGCGTCCACCATCACGAAGATCGAGACGCAGCAGCGGCGGGTCACTGTGGACGAGCTGGTCGCTTTCGCCGCGGCGCTGAACGTGTCGCCGGTCACCCTGATGCTCCCGGCCAGCGACGAGGGGCGCGTTCCCCTAGCCGACGGGCTAACGGCGAACTGGTATGACGCCTGGACTTGGATGCATGGGGTCGCCCCACTGGTCGACCCGAGCGCCAAGACCTCCCGGCCCGTGTCGCTTCAGTGGTTGGCGATTAACCAGCCCTATCTGTCCGCAGAGAAGGCGGCAAAGAGGACCTTCACAACCGCCTTCCAGGCAACGGTTGGACAGGAGGAGGACGATGGCCCAAGTAGTTGACCGGTGGCATCTGTCCCGGCCGCCGGAGGAAGCGAAAGCATGCCCGCAGCACAGCACGAAGACCAAGGTGCTCGTGCCCGGGGCCGGTCACGGCAAGGGCGTGCGCTGGCAGGTGCGGTACCGCGATCCGGACCGGAAACAGGTGAAGGAGAACTTCACCACCAAGCCCCAGGCGGAGCGCCGGGCAGCCGAGATCGCCATGGAGCTGGACAAGGGGACGTACGTCCGTCCCAGCGAGCTGCGGATCACCTTCCGTGAATACGCCGAGCAATGGCGCAAGGCGCAACCGCACCGGGCGACCACGGCTCGGGACGTCGAGACCGTCCTGCGCCTATATGTCTATCCGACGTTCGGTGATCGGCGGCTGACGTCGATCCGGCAAGGTGAGCTGCAGGCGTGGCTGACCGGTCTGGTCCGGGCAAGAGGCCTGGCCCCACGTACCGCCAGGAAGGTGCAGCAGAAGGTCTCCGCAGTGTTCAACGCGGCCGTGCGCGACCGGCTGATACCGGCGTCACCCTGCGCCGGGCTGAAGGCCGTGGAGGTCCCCCACGCCGAGGTCGCCCCGCTCACCTCGGCGGAGGTGCACAAGCTCGCCGGCGCCATGCCGGACCGGTACCGGGTGCTGGTCATCCTCGCAGCCGGAAGCGGGCTCCGGGCGGGAGAGCTCTTCGGCCTCCAGGTCAGCAACATCGACTTCCTTCGCCGTACCGTCAAGGTCGAACAGCAGGTGCAGAGGGCGCATCCCGGCGTGGTCGTGTGCCCGCCGAAGACGAAGCATTCGTATCGGACGGTGCCCGTGCCGCAGAGCGTGATCGACGCTCTTGCCGCTCATCTGAAGGCGTACCCGGTGAAGCAGGACGGCTTTCTGTTCGCGGGGCCCGTCAACGCGGACCACTTCGCCGACACCGTTTGGCGCCCGGCGGTCAAGGCGGCCGGGCTCCCGAAGGGCACTCGGCTCCACGCCCTGCGGCACACGTACGCAAGCGTCCTGATCAAGCACGGTAAAGGGCCGAAGACCGTGGCCGCGAGGCTGGGCGACACGGTGGCCGTGGCGATGGCGATCTACGCGCACCTGTTCCCCGACGAGGACGAGGACACCCGCGAGGCGGTCGACGAGTTCCTGCAGGAGGCCGCCTGAATGTGCCCTCAATGTGCCCTCGGATCTTGGTCGAACTGTTGAGCCCCAGGTAGCCCGTATGGCAGCGCCCCACAGGTGAGTTCGCCCACAACAGCCCTTGGCGGAGGAGCGACCGGAGGTTTTGCGCCTTACGCTCGACAAACCGCACGACCCCCGACGCCAAACTTCTCGATCTTCTCATTTTCCGCCAGCGGAGGTTTCTGTTTCATGAAGCTCACCGTCGTCGGCTGCTCGGGGTCGTTCCCGTCCGCGGAATCGGCCTGCTCGAGCTACCTCGTCGAGGCCGACGGCTTCCGGCTGCTTCTCGACATGGGCAACGGCGCCCTGGGCGAGCTGCAGCGCCACTGCGGTCTCTACGACCTCGACGCGATCTTCCTCAGCCATCTGCACGCCGACCACTGCATCGACATGTGCGCGTACTTCGTGGCGCGCTACTACCGGCACGACGGCGGCCGCTGCGCCCCGCTCCCGGTCTACGGACCCGAGGGCACGGAGCATCGCCTGACCACCGCCTACGCCGACACCCCCACCGCCTCGTCCATGAGCGAGGTTTTCGACTTCCACACGGTCAAGCCGTCCACCTTCGAGATCGGCCCGTTCACGGTGCACACGGAACGCGTGGCCCATCCCGTCGAGGCGTACGGCATCCGGATCGAACACGGTGGAAGGACGCTGACCTACTCCGGCGACACCGGCGTCAGCGCGGCCCTGGACGAACTGGCCCGCGACGCCGACCTGTTCCTGTGCGAGGCCGCCTTCACGCACGGCAAGGAGAACATCCCCGACCTGCACCTCAACGGCCGCGAGGCCGGTGAGTCGGCGGCCCGCGCAGGCGCCCGCCGCCTGGTCCTCACCCACATCCCGCCGTGGACCGACCCCCAGGTCAACCTGGCCGACGCGCGTGAGGTCTACGACGGTCCGGTGGAACTCGCGGCGCCGAGGCAGGTATACGAGATCTAGCCCGGTCGGGCACTAGCCCGTACGGGGTTCAGGCCCATATGCGCCCGAAGGCCCCGGAACCTTCTCGGTTCCGGGGCCTTCGTCGTCGTTGACGAGCCGTACGGCTACTTCGCCTCGGCCTTCTGGAGTTCGGCGAGCTCCTCGTCGGACTCGCGGCCCGGCGTCGGCAGGTTGAACTTGGTGATCGCGAAGCGGAAGACCACGTAGTACACCGCGGCGAAGCACAGGCCCACCACGGCCAGGCCCCACGGGTTGGTGGCGATGCCGAGATTCAGGAAGAAGTCGACCGCGCCGGCCGAGAAGCCGAAGCCGTCCTTCATGCCGAGTGCCCAGGTCAGCGCCATGGAGACACCGGTCAGCACCGCGTGGATGGCGTACAGGACCGGCGCGATGAACATGAAGGTGAACTCGATGGGCTCGGTCACGCCGGTGACGAACGAGGTCAGGGCGAGGGAGAACATCATGCCGCCGACGACCTTGCGGCGCTCGGGGCGGGCGCAGTGCACGATCGCCAGACAGGCGGCCGGCAGCGCGAACATCATGATCGGGAAGAAGCCGGTCATGAACTGTCCGGCCGTCGGGTCACCGGCCAGGAAGCGGCCGATGTCGCCGCTCTTGCCCTCGTACTCGCCTGCCTGGAACCAGGGGAAGGAGTTCAGTAGGTGGTGCATGCCGATCGGGATCAGCGCACGGTTGGCGACACCGAAGATGCCGGCGCCGACCGCGCCCGAACCGACCAGCCACTCACCGAAGTTGTGCAGACCGGTGCCGAGGACGGGCCAGATGTAGCCGAAGACGATGCCGATGATCAGGCCCGCGAAGGCCGACAGGATCGGGACCAGCCGGCGGCCGCCGAAGAAGCCCGCCCAGTCGGGCAGCTTGGTGCGGTAGAAGCGCTGGTAGAGGAGGGCGACGACGATGCCCATGACCACGCCGCCGAGGACCTTTGCGTCTACCGCCTGCTCGACCATGACGATCTTGCCGTCGACTATGGCTTCCTTCTTGGGCAGGCTGCCGTCGGTGAACGTGCCCAGCACGTTCTTGAAGACCAGGTAGCCGACGACCGCCGCGAGCGCGGTCGAGCCGTCCGACTTCTTCGCGAAGCCGATCGCGATGCCCACCGCGAAGAGCAGGGCCATGTTGTCGAGGATGGCGTTGCCGCCGGCGGTCATGAAGCCCGCGATCTTCGTCAGGAAGGCGGGGTACTCCGGGTCGCCGAGCATGTCGGCGTTGCCGAAGCGGACCAACAGCGCGGCGGCGGGCAGCACAGCCACCGGCAGCATCAGGCTGCGGCCGATGCGCTGCAGGACAGCCATCGCGCCGGCGCCCTTCTTCTTGTCGGCCGCGGGAGCGGCGCTGGCCGTGGTCACAGGTTCCTCCAGAGGGCATGGCGCCGCCCGGGGAACAAGGCTGGGGACGGCGGCGTCTCATCGCCATGCGGAAACGCCGCATGGTCTACACCACTTAGTGGTGTAGACCTGTTGTAGCACGGTGAAGGGCGGATAAGGAACCCGCGATTTCTGTGACGAATTGGCTACGCCGCCGTCGGCGAACCGGCTACGCCTTCGTCGTGTCCTCGACCTCCTCGTCCGGCTCCCTACCCGGTGTCTTGAGATCGAACTTCGTGATCGCGAACCGGAAGATCGCGTAATAGACGACGGCGAAACACAGACCGATGGGAATGATCGCCCAGGGTCTCGTGGCCAGGTTCCAGTTGATGATGTAGTCGATCAGCCCGGCCGAGAAGCTGAACCCGTCGTGGACCCCCAGCGCCCAGGTCACCGCCATCGACACACCCGTCAGCAGCGCGTGCACCGCGTACAGCAGGGGCGCGATGAAGAGGAACGAGTACTCGATCGGTTCCGTGATGCCGGTGACGAAGGACGTCAGGGCCACCGAGGTCATCAGGCCGCCGACCTCCTTGCGGCGGCTCGGTTTGGCGCAGTGGGTCATGGCCAGGGCGGCGGCCGGCAGGGCGAACATCATGATCGGGAAGAAGCCCGAGGTGAACTGGCCGGCGTCCGGGTCTCCCGCGAGGAACATGTTGATGTCGCCGTGCACGACCTCGCCGTCGGGTGTGGTGTAGGTGCCGAACTGGAACCAGATGGGCACGTTCAGGAACTGGTGCAGGCCCACCACCAGCAGTGCGCGGTTCGCGATGCCGAACACTCCCGCGCCCCATGCGTCCAGGTCGCTCATCCAGTCGCTGAAGCTCTCCAGCGCGTCACCGATCGGCGGCCAGACCCACAGGCACAGCACCGCGAACACGATCGCCACGAACGCCATGATGATCGGGACGAGACGCCGCCCGTTGAAGAAGCCGAGCCAGTCCACCAGCTTCGTACGGTGATAGCGGGCCCAGAAGAACGCGGCCAGCAGGCCAATGACGATGCCGCCGAAGACGCCGGGGTTCTGGTACTCGAAGACGGTCACCGTCCCGTCCTCCACCTGGCAGCCGACGTTCGGGACCGCCGTCGAGCCCCCGGGGCAGTCCTCCGGGAACTCGCGCAGCACGGTGTAGTAGACGAGGAACCCCGCGACCGCCGCCAGCGCCGTCGATCCGTCGGCCTTCTTCGCCATGCCGATGGCCACGCCCACGCAGAACAGCAGCGGCAGGCCGAGCGAACCGTCGAGCAGCGCGCTGCCCGCGCCGTCCATCACCTTCGAGACGTTGTCCCAGCCCAGCCCCTCGTCACCGAACACGTCCGGCTGTCCGAGCCGGTTGAGGATGCCGGCGGCGGGCAGGACGGCGATCGGGAGCTGAAGACTGCGGCCCATCTTCTGCAGACCCTGGAAGGCTTTGTTCCAGCGGGCGCGCGCGGGGCTGATGGCGGAGCTGTCGGCACTCATGGACGCCCCTCGGTAAGGTGGTGTAGACCAGTTGTCGGACGGTTCCGCTGTCGTGACCGCCATCCTTCGGCACGTACGGCACGACCGCTCGCAAAGATGGGCCAACTGTGGGTTACTGCGACAAAGCGGTTCGGATCAGGGAGAAGGAACATGGCCAGCAAGGCTGAGAAGATCGTCGCCGGGCTCGGTGGCATCGACAACATCGAGGAGATCGAGGGCTGCATCACCCGGCTCCGCACCGAGGTCAGCGACCCCTCGCTGGTGAACGAGACCGCCCTGAAGGCCGCCGGCGCCCACGGTGTCGTGAAGATGGGAACCGCCATCCAGGTCGTCATCGGCACCGACGCCGACCCGATCGCGGCGGAGATCGAAGACATGATGTGAAGCGCGGGCGTCGTCCCGGGCTTCAGCCCCTGACGGACCCTCCGCTTCACCCCTGAGGGCCCCTTCCCACCACGGGAGGGGCCCTTGCGCATGTGGGGCTAGGCTCAACGCCATGGCAGCAACCTCTTCAATTCCTCGAATCGACGGCCGCACTCCCGAACAGCTCCGCCCGGTCACCATCGAACGCGCCTGGAGCAAGCACGCAGAGGGCTCCGTCCTCGTCTCCTTCGGTGACACGAAGGTCCTGTGCACCGCCTCCTTCACCGAAGGCGTCCCGCGCTGGCGCAAGGGCAGTGGCGAGGGCTGGGTCACCGCGGAGTACGCCATGCTGCCCCGCGCCACCAACACCCGCGGCGACCGCGAGTCCGTCCGGGGCAAGATCGGCGGCCGTACGCACGAGATCAGCCGCCTCATCGGCCGCTCCCTGCGCGCGGTCATCGACTACAAGGCGCTCGGCGAGAACACCATCGTCCTCGACTGCGACGTCCTCCAGGCCGACGGCGGCACCCGCACCGCGGCCATCACCGGCGCCTACGTCGCCCTCGCGGACGCCATCTCCTGGGCCCAGGGCAAGAAGCTGATCAAGCCCGGCCGCAAGCCGCTCACCGGCACCGTCAGTGCCGTCTCGGTCGGCATCGTCGGCGGCGTGCCGCTGCTCGACCTTCGCTACGAGGAGGACGTGAAGGCCGACACCGACATGAACGTCGTCTGCACCGGCGACGGCCGCTTCGTCGAGGTCCAGGGCACCGCCGAGGCCGAGCCCTTCGCCCGGGAGGAGCTCAACTCCCTGCTGGACCTTGCGGTTTCGGGCTGCGGAGAGCTGGCGGACCTGCAGCGCAAGGCTCTTGATACGGTCCTCGAAAAGTAAAGGGCGCACCAAGAGTAGTTGCGGCTTCGGGCAACCGTGCTGCCATTCCTGGCGTCACTAGGGGTACGGGCGTACGGCACACCGCTGTGCGCCCGGCCAATGCACAACGGGGGCCTGCGAGGCCTGAGCAGGGAGGGAACGTCAAGCATGGCCACGAGCCGACGCCGCCGGAGCCGAATCGCCATAGCCGCCGCAGCCATTGCGGCAGTCGGGCTGACGGCCGGGCTGACCACCGGCTGCGATGCCGTCAACAAGGCGCTGGACTGCGTCAGCACCGCCGACGCCATCGCCGACAGCGTCACGGAACTCCAGCAGGCCGTGGAGAGCGCCGCGAACGACCCGACGCAGCTCGAGGAGTCGCTGACCTCCATCGACAAGAACCTCGACAAGATCGGCGACAAGACGGACAACGCCGACGTCAACAAGGCCGTGGACGACCTCCAGGAGGCCGTCACCAACGTCCGCGACTCCGTCAGGAACGGCGACGAGACCCCGGACATCAGCCCGGTCACCGACGCGGCGGGTGAGCTGACCAAGGTCTGCACGCCGTAACGCTGCGCCGGCTGGGCGGGTACATCTCGTCTGCCGGGTTCTGCGGGTGGGTGGCTGCGGGTTCGGTGTGGCTCGTCGCGCCCACGCGGCGGAGCCGCACATGTCACAGCCCCGCGCCCCTTGCGGGGTGCGGGCGAGGGGGCGTCAAGAGGCATGGGCCCCGGCGCGATACTGGTCCCCATGACCCGCCTCATCCTCGCCACCCGTAACGCCGGAAAGATCACCGAGCTCCGGGCGATCCTCGCCGACGCAGGCCTGCCTCACGACCTCGTCGGCGCGGACGCCTACCCGGAGATCCCCGACGTCAAGGAAACCGGCGTCACCTTCGCCGAGAACGCTCTGCTGAAGGCCCACGCCCTGGCACAGGCCACCGGTCTGCCCGCGGTCGCCGACGACTCGGGCCTCTGCGTCGACGTCCTGAACGGCGCCCCCGGCATCTTCTCCGCCCGCTGGGCCGGCCGGCACGGTGACGACAGGGCCAACCTGGAGCTGCTCCTCGCCCAGCTGGGCGACATCGACGACGTCCACCGCGGCGCCCACTTCGCCTGCGCGGCGGCGCTCGCCCTGCCGGACGGCACGGAGCGGGTCGTCGAGGGACAGTTGCGGGGCGTTCTGCGGCACACGCCGGTCGGCACGCACGGCTTCGGCTACGACCCGATCCTCCAGCCGGACGGCGAGACCCGCACCTGTGCCGAGCTGAGCGCCGAGGAGAAGAACGCGATCAGCCATCGGGGGGAGGCGTTTCGGGCCTTGGTGCCGGTGGTGCGGGAGTTGTTGGGCTGAGAGACGGGAGAGGGGCCGTCCTGCTGGACGGCCCCTCTGTGCGTGCGGCCGGTGGGACTCGAACCCACACGGGTGTTAACCCACTGGGACCTAAACCCAGCATGACTGCCAATTCCATCACGGCCGCTAAAAACGGTCATCGTGTCTGACCGGTGGCGTTCAGTGTACGGGGGGACAGGTCACCCTGCGAGAGGTGCCCGCCCCTTCCGGCGGCACCACGTCTCCGTCAGAGCGTGGCAGTTGGGACACAGGTACCGCAGGTTCTCGCGACGATTGTCGCGCCAGTCTCCGTTGACGTGGTCGATCTGCAAGGTGATCGGCTGCCTCAGCCATTCGCCGGTGTTGCCGCAACTTTCACACGCGTACGGCACTCCGATCTCGGCCAGGGCCCGGTGCAGCTGAGTCCTGTTGGTCCGCCCTGCGTGGTCGGGCAGGACAATCAGTACTCGGTGGGCAGTGGGTGCGGGTGCAGGGCGCTCCGGTCGTCCCCAACTTCGGCGCTTGAAGTGGCTTGTGTCGAGCTCGAGTCGGGCCGCCGCACGCCGCACGCGCCGATGATTGGTGTCGTTCACGTCGAGGCCGAGACCACGCATCACGTCGGCGTAACTCGTGGAGTCTCGTACGAGTTCTCGGAGCCTATCCTCGGGAATCGGTACACGTCGGTGAGGGAAATGCCCCACGTCGATACCCCGATCGTGAAGCATTCGCCCCAGCGTCGCGCGGGAGCGGCTGTCGTCCGGCACCCCCAGGGCGCGCGCCGCTCCGCGCATACTGGTCGCTGACGCCGCGGCTTTCCTCAGCTCCTCGGTCGTGAAGGGCAGGTCCAACTCGGCGCGATCCATACCGGGAAAGTGGCCGATGTCGATACCCGCGGCATCGATACGTCGTCGAATGTGGGACAGAGTTCCGGTAGCAGGGGTGGCACCCAACTTCAGGGCCACCTCGCGCAGTGTTGACGACGCGGCTGCGGCCTCGGCGATGGCGGCGTCCGGATACTTGCGCCACGGGCTGCGCTTCGCGAAGTGGCTCGTGTCCAGCCGATGTCCGGCGACTTTCTCCTGAAGCACGCGCCGTTGCCCCCCACTCGCCTTTAGGCCGAGCCGTCGCATCAGGTCCGTCCAGTTGCGGGCTTCGGGGATGATCGATGCGAGCCGTTCCCTGCTGTACGGATCCGGTAGATCCTGCTGTACCGAGCCGCGAGTGGCCCCTTGTGGTTCCGGTACTTCCCGCGTACTCATGTGCTCCTCCCGTGCGTTCGCGCGTTCGTGACCTCGCACGGAGTAACGAACCGCTTATCGGACGGTCACGCTCGAAACGTCACACCCTCCACCGATCGCCCCACCGTCGAACACCTCTGGCTTCTGTTCCGGCACGACATGGCCGAGGTCGGTGGGCAACTGCCGAACGCGGACGGGACGTTTCGCAGGGAGCGGCTGGAAGCAGCCTTCTCCGACGGAGTCGATTGGGCGCCGTTTCTCTTCCGCAGTGGCGAGCATCCCGTCGGGTTCGCCTTCGTGCGGGCGTTGAGCGGGCCGTCCCGTGTGCTCAACAGCTTCTTCGTCGTGCGTGGTGCGCGACGGGCCGGAGTCGGGGTTGCGGGCCGTGCGGGTGGTCGTCGGCCGGCAGCCGGGACCGTGGGAGATCGCCTTTCAGGATGCCAACGCGGGCGCGGTTCTGTTCTGGCGCCGCGTCGCCGAGGAGCCCGCGCCGGGGGAGTGGAGTGAGGAGCGCAGGCCGCTGCCCGGGCGGGCCGACCTGGCTCCCGACGTCTGGATCTCGTTCAGATACCCAAGTCCTTGATGATCTTCGCCACGTGTCCCGTGGCCCGCACGTTGTACAGGGCCCGCTCGACCTTGCCCTCCTCGTCCACGACGATCGTGGAGCGGATGACGCCCATGTAGGTCTTGCCGTAGTTCTTCTTCTCGCCGTAGGCGCCGTAGGACTCGGTGACCGTCTTCTCGGGGTCGGCCAGCAGCGTGACCTTCAGGGACTCCTGCTCGCGGAACTTGGCGAGCTTCTCCGGCTTGTCGGGGGAGACCCCGATGACGTCGTAGCCGGCGCCGGCCAGCAGCTGCAGGTTGTCCGTGAAGTCACAGGCCTGCTTGGTGCAGCCGGGGGTCAGGGCGGCCGGGTAGAAGTAGACGATGACCTTGCGGCCCTTGTGGTCCGACAGGGACACCTCGGTGCCGTCGGCATCGGGCAGGGTGAAGGCGGGGGCCACGTCCCCCGGCTGCAGTCGCTCGCTCATCGAACCAGCGTAACCGGGGAGCCTGACAGTGCGGTCCGGCGTGGAACTGACAGACTGTCCGGAAACAGCATCAGCTTCACTTCGGAGGCCGTACGGTGGCGGACACGTCGGACACCAGAACCCCCGCGCAGATCGAGGCGGACATCAAGGCCCGCCGCGCTGTGCTGGCAGAGACGCTCGACGAGATCGGGGTGCGGGTGCACCCGAAGACGATCGTCGGCGACGCCAAGGCCAAGGTCGTCTCGAACATCGATCACACGCTCGGGCGGGCCTACGTCGAGGTCAACCGGGCCATGAGCGATGTGCGGGCCAAGTTCACCGACGAGGAGGGCGCGCCCCGGCTGGAGCGCATCGTGCCCGTCGCCCTCGTCGCCGTCGGTCTCGTCGGCCTGCTGGCCCTCGGCACCCGGCGCCGCAGGGGCTGAGCGGCGGCGGACCCGGCGGCGTACGCAGGCGGCAAAGGCAGGTAGGTTCAAAGGCGTGAGCGCCAACAGAAACGAGCACAGCACCCACCACGACAAGCTGCCCATCCGGATGCTGCACGACCGGGTACTCGTGCGGCAGGACACCAGCGAGGGCGAGCGGCGTTCCGGTGGCGGCATCCTGATCCCCGCCACCGCGGCCGTCGGCCGTCGGCTGGCCTGGGCCGAGGTCGTCGCGGTGGGCCAGAACGTACGGACCGTGGAGCCCGGCGACCGGGTCCTGTACGACCCCGAGGACCGCGCCGAGGTCGAGGTGCGCGGGGTCGCGTACGTGCTCATGCGCGAGCGTGATCTGCACGCCGTGGCCGCCGACCGGTTCGAGGGGTCGGAGGACTCGACGGGGCTGTACCTGTAACGCGGCTGTACCTCTGATTCAACGGCAGGAGGGGCTGGTGACCGTCGTCACCAGCCCCTCTCGCTGTCTGTTTGCTAGCTTTGAAGGAACCCGACGAGACGCGCCGTACCGGGATGTACGCAAAGACGACGCACCCCCGCTCAACGTCGTCACGTCTCGGAGGTGCCTGTCATGGCCTGGGTTCTGCTCGTCGTCGCCGGTCTGCTCGAGGTCGGCTGGTCGATCGGCATGAAGTACACCGACGGATTCACCCGGCTCGTCCCCAGCCTGTTCACCGGCGCCGGCATCGTCGCCAGCATGGTGCTGCTGTCGTACGCCGCCAAGTCCCTGCCCATCGGTACCGCCTACGGCGTCTGGGTGGGCATCGGGGCGGCCGGCGCGGCGGTCGTGGGCATGGTGGTGCTGGGGGAGCCGGTCACCGCCGCGCGGATCTTCTTCGTCTGTCTGCTGCTGGTCGCCGTGGTGGGGCTCAAGGCGACCAGCGGTCATTGACGGGGGCCGCCGGTGTTCCCGGACGTCCCTCCGCCTCCGCCGGTGTCGGTTCCGCCGGTGGAGGTGCCGCCGTCCGTGGTGCCGCCGTCGGTGGTGCCTCCGGTGTCCGTCCCGCCCGTGGTGCCGCCGTCCGTCGTGCCGCCGTCAGTGGTGCCTCCGGTGTCGGTCCCGCCGGTCGTGCCGCCGTCCGTGGTGCCCCCGTCGGTGGTGCCTCCGGTCGTGTCGCCCGTCGTGCCGCCGTCCGTCTCACCCGGCGTCTCACCGCCGGTCTGGCCCTCGGTGTCCTGGCCGCCGGTGGTCGGCTCCCCGGTGGTGCCGCCGTTGTCCTGGCCGCCGATGCCCTCGTCGCCCGCGGTCGGGTCGGTCGTCGGGTACTGGGGCACGTTCGAGCCCTCCTGGAGCTCCAGGTCGAAGTCGCTGACCGGCTTCCCCTTCAGCGCGTCCTCGGTGTACTGGGCCCAGATCTCGGTGGGCGCCCCACCGCCGTTGATGCGGGCCAGGCCCATCGCGCCGTACAGCGACTTGTGCTTGGCCGTGACCGGGTCCTGACCCATGACGGCGACGACGGTGGCGAGGTCGGGGGTGTACCCGGCGAACCAGGCCGCGGTGTCCTCCTCCGCGGTACCGGTCTTGCCCGCCGCCGGTCGGCCGGCGGCCTGCGCGGCGGTGGCCGTGCCGTTGTCGACGACGCTCTGCAGGACGGACGTCGTGGTGTCGGCGGCCTCGCGGCTGACGACCTGGGAGGTCTTGCGCTCCGGCAGCTCGATGACGTCGGCGCCGTCCTTGGTGACCTTCTCGATCATGGTGTACGTGCCGTGCTTGCCGTGGTTGGCGAGCGTCGCGTAGGCCTCCGCCATGTCGAGGACGCTGGCGGTGGCGGTGCCGAGCGCGATCGACGGGTACGGCTGGAGGTCGGGGGTGCCCGCGGGCAGGCCGAGCTCGACCGCGGTGTCCTTCACCTTGTCGGGGCCCACGTCGACGGCCATCTGCGCGTACACCGAGTTGACGGACTTGTCGGTGGCCTCGCGGACGCTGATGTCGCCGTAGGAGACGTCGTCCTCGTTCGCGGGGTCGTAGCTGCCCGTCCAGCCCTGCACCGGGCGCTTGTTGGTGCCGTCGTAGATCGTGTTCGGGGTGATCGGGCGGCCGTCCTGCGTCGTCGAGCCGTTCTCCACGGCCGAGGTGAACACGAACGGCTTGAAGGTGGAGCCGACCTGGAAGTCCCGGCGGGTTGCGTTCGGGGTGTACTGCTTGACGTAGTCGATGCCGTTGTACATCGCGACGACCTTGCCGGTCTTCGGGTCGACGGAGGCGCCGCCCGCGCGGACGTAGTTGTCGACCTTGTTGTTCTTCTTGTCCAGCTTCGACATCAGCTTGTCGTTGACGGCGTCGACGAAGGCGTCCTGCCGGTTCTTCTGGAGGGTGGTCGTGACGCGGTAGCCGCCCGCCTCCAGCTCCTCCGCGCTGACGATCTTGTTCTGGGTCAGATAGTCCTTGACGATCTGCACGATGTAACCGCGCTGCCCGGACAGGCTCGTGGAGGCCGTCGCCTCCTTCGGCATCGGGAACTTGATGCCCGCCCGCTTCGACTCGCTGAGCCAGCCCTTGGTGACCATGCCGTCCAGGACGTAGTTCCAGCGGGCCAGGGCCGCGGACTTGTTCTCGGGGTGGGCGACGACGTCGTACTCGCTGGGCGCGTTGACCAGCGCGGCCAGATAGGCGGCGCGGCCCGGGTCGAGGTCCTTGGCGTCCATGCCGTAGTAGGCCTGGGCGGCGGCCTGGATGCCGTAGGCGTTGCGGCCGAAGAAGCTGGTGTTGAGGTAGCCCTCGAGGATCTCGTTCTTGGTCTTCTCGCGGTCCAGCTTGATCGAGATGAAGAACTCCTTCACCTTGCGGGTGACGGTCTGCTCCTGACGCAGGTAGTAGTTCTTCACGTACTGCTGGGTGATCGTGGAGCCGGACTGCTTGCCCTTGCCGGTCGCCGTGTTCCAGCCGGCGCGCAGCATCGCCTTGGGGTCGATCGCGGACTCGGTGTAGAAGTCGCGGTCCTCGGCGGCCAGGATCGCGTGCTGGGCGTCCTTGGACATCTGCGCCAGCGTGACGTTCTCCCGGTTGACCTGGCCGTCGCGGGCGATCACCGATCCGTCCGCGTACATGTACACGTTGGCCTGCTTGGTCGCGAGCGCGTTGGCCGGCGGGATCTTGACCAGGGAGTAGCCCAGGAAGAACAGCCCGAACAGCAGCATTGTGCCGATGACGAAGGTGCCGAGGACCGTCCGCCAGGTCGGGATGATCCGCCGCCAGCCCGTCCTCTTCGGCCGCTTGGGCTTCTCGTTCGGCTGCTGGGCCTGCCCCTGCGGCTGTGGCTGCGGCTCGTCGCTCATCTCGTGCACGGACTCCTGTTTCGCGTCGTACGTTCCCGTACGCCTCGTACGCCTAATGCGCCCCCATTGCTGAAGACTCTCGCACCGGGCGTTCCGTTCCCGGAAACCGGCGCGTGTCTGCGGAAAGTGAGCAGACTCTCCCGCCAGGTGGAGCCCGGAAATTGGCTGGCAGCCCCCGCCGCGCGCGCACTAGGCTCCTGCGCTTCGGTGCCGGGCGCGGGCGAGGAGGGCTGTGGATGTGGGATCGGGGCGGTTGTACTTAGCCGTCGCGGTGGGCGGGTTCAGAAGGTACGCGACTTATCGGGCGGCAACCGCGGCCGGGGTGTTCACCAACACCGTCTTCGGCGTGATCCTCGTCTACACCTATCTGGCGCTGTGGGACGAGAAGCCGCATCTCGGCGGCTACGACCAGACCCAGGCCGTCACCTATGTGTGGCTGGGCCAGTGCCTGTACGCGACGCTGGCCATCCAGGGCGGCGGCGCCGAGAAGGACTTGATGCAGCGCATCCGCACCGGTGAGATCGCCGTCGACCTGTACCGGCCGGCCGATCTCCAGCTGTGGTGGCTGGCGGGCGACGTGGGGCGGGCGCTGTTCCAGATGCTGGGGCGCGGTGTGGTCCCGTTCGCGTTCGGCGCGCTCTTCTTCCCGATGGCGCTGCCGACGGACGTCACCCGTTGGGCGGCCTTCACGGTCACACTCCTGCTCGCGATGCTCGTCAGCTTCGCGATCCGCTATCTGGCGGCCCTGAGCGTGTTCTGGCTGATGGACGGCATGGGCGTCAACCAGGCCCTGATGATCACGGGGATCTTCTTCTCGGGCATGGTGCTGCCGCTGAACGCCTTCCCGGGCGTGCTCGGCGAGATCGTGCGGGTGCTGCCCTGGGCGGCGCAGCTCCAGATGCCGGCGGACGTGCTGATGGGGGAGACCGACCCGCTGCGGGCGTACGCCTTCCAGGCGGCGTGGGCGGTGGTGCTGCTGGCGGCCGGGCGGCTGGTCCAGTCGGCGGCCACGCGGCGGGTGGTGGTGCAGGGTGGGTGAGATCTCCGGTGCCACCAGGGTGTCCCGGGCCGGTGAGGGGCTGCGGGCCTACCGGCTGATCGCCGGGATGTGGATCCGGTCCGCCATGACCTACCGCGCCTCCTTCGTCGTCACGGTCTTCGGCAACCTGCTGGTGACCGGCCTGGACTTCGTGGCGATCCTGCTGATGTTCTCGCAGGTCGACTCGCTGGGCGGCTGGTCGCTGCCCGAGGTCGCCTTCCTGTACGGGCTGTCCGCGACGGCGTTCGGGATCGCCGACCTGACCTTCGGCTCGATGGACGTCCTCGGCGGCCGGATGCGCGACGGCTCGTTCGACACGCTGCTCGTGCGGCCCGTCCCGGTGCTGGCCCAGGTCGCCGCGGACCACTTCGCGCTGCGCCGCCTCGGCCGGATCACCCAGGGCGCGCTGGTGCTGGGCTGGGGGCTGCTGGCCGTCGACGTCGACTGGACCGCGGCGAAGGTGCTGCTGGTGCCGGTGATGGTGGTCTGCGGCGGGGTGATCTTCTGCGCCCTGTTCGTGGCGGGCGCGTCGTTCCAGTTCCTGGCGCAGGACGCCGCCGAGGTGCAGAACGCGTTCACGTACGGCGGCACCACGCTGTTGCAGTATCCGCCGACGGTGTTCGGGACGGACTTCGTGCGCGGGGTGACGTTCGTGCTGCCGCTCGCCTTCGTCAACTGGGTGCCGGCCTCCTATGTGCTGGAGCGCCCGTATCCGCTCGGCCTGCCCCAGTGGGCGGCCTTCGCGTCGCCGTTGGTGGCGGCGGTGTGCTGCGCACTGGCCGGTCTGGCGTGGCGGGCCGGGCTGCGGTCGTATCGGAGTACGGGGAGTTAGGGGCAGCGGTGGACGGCATGGACGGCATGGACGGCATGAGTGCCTTGGATGGCAAGGCGGACGTGTTCATCGAACTCGACGGCGTCGAGAAGGTCTTCGACGTCCGCAAGAAGACCGGTTTCCTCAAGCGGGAGCGGCGCCAGGTACGGGCCGTCGACTCGATCTCCTTCCGCGTGGCACGCGGCGAGATGGTGGGCTACATCGGGCCGAACGGCGCCGGCAAGTCGACGACGATCAAGATGCTGACCGGCATCCTGACCCCGAGCGGCGGCCGGCTCCGGGTCGCCGGCATCGACCCGTCCCGCGAGCGGATGCGGCTCGCGCACCGGATCGGGGTGGTGTTCGGGCAGCGTACGACGCTGTGGTGGGACCTGCCGCTGATCGACTCGTACAAGCTGATGCACCGTATGTACCGCATCCCGGACGGCCGTTACCGGGAGAACCTCGACCGGCTCGTCGAACTCCTCGACCTGGGTGCGCTGTTGGACGTCCCGGTGCGGCAGCTCTCCCTCGGGCAGCGGATGCGGGGCGACATCGCGGCGGCGCTGCTGCACGATCCCGAGGTGGTGTACCTGGACGAGCCGACGATCGGACTCGACGTGATCTCGAAGGCGAAGGTCAGGGAGTTCCTGCGGGAGTTGAACGGGGAGCGCGGCACGACGGTGCTGCTGACCACGCACGATCTCCAGGACATCGAGCAGTTGTGCTCGCGGGTGATGGTCATCGACCACGGGCGGCTGATGTACGACGGTCCGCTCACGGGGCTGCACGAGGTGGGGGAGAGCGAGCGCACGCTGGTCGTCGACCTGGAGCGGGAGCTGCCGCCGATCGAGGCGCCGCCCGCCCGGGTGGTGAAGGTGGAGGGGCCTCGGCAGTGGCTGGCGTTCCCTGCCGCCGAGTCGGCGGCGGTGCTGGTGGCGCGGATCGCGGCGGAGTATCCGCTGGTGGATCTGTCGGTGCGGGAGCCGGACATCGAGGCCGTGATCGCCAAGATGCTGCACTCGTTGGGGGACACCCCCAAACCCCCGCCGGGACAGGCCGAGCGAGCGATCTCGTAGCCCACGGGCGGGGTTGCTCGTAGGCTGCTTGCATGACCGACGACGTCCCGGAGCTCCGTGCCTCCGACGCAGACCGTGAACGAGTCGCCGAGGTCCTGCGGGACGCCGTCGCGGAGGGGCGTCTCGACATGGAGGAGTTCGGGGAACGCCTGGACGCCGTGTACAAGGCTCGTACGTACGGGGAGCTGGCGCCGCTGACCCGGGATCTGCCCGTCGGCACGGTGGCCGTTCCCAAGGTCGACATGGTCAAGAAGTCCGAGGTGCCGGACGGGAGTTGGGCGGACCGGATCGTCGGCGGCGAGGGATCGTCCACGGCGGGTGTCGCCGTGATGTCGGGGTTCCAGCGCAAGGGGCGGTGGACCGTGCCCCGGCGGTTCAACGCGTTCGCGTTCTGGGGCGGCGGGGAGATCGATCTGCGCGACGCCGACTTCGCGGACCGGGAGGTCGTGATCAACTGCGTCGCGATCATGGGCGGGATGCAGGTGACCGTGCCGCCCGGGGTCGAGGTCGTGGTGCGCGGGCTCGGGATCATGGGCGGGTTCGACCAACGGGAGGAGGGCGTACCGGGCGATCCGGGCGCCCCTCGCGTGATCGTGACCGGGTTCGCCTTCTGGGGCGGCGTCGGGGTGGAGCGGAAGCATACGCGGGCCCAGCGGCAGGCCCTTCGGGAGGAACGGCGGCGCGAGAAGCTGGAGCGGCGGGCCGAGCGACGGGAGCTGCGGGCTTCGGCCCGGGACGAGCAGCACGAGCAGTACGAGGCGCACCGCGAGATGCTCGAGGAGCATCGGGAGATGTGGCGGAACGCCCATGACCGGCACGGAAAGCGACGTGCACGGGAGCGGGACGAGGACTGAGCACCCGTCGGCTGCGAGGCGCCCGGCGCCGGGGCGGGGGTGGGGATGCCAGCCCGCGGCTCGTGGGGTGCCGCCCTTCTACGGGACGGGAGCTGCCTCTGGCGGCACGGCTGCCACCAGGGTGGGTTGGCCGGCGGATGCGGCCCGCAGGCCCCGGTGGGGGATGTGGCTCCGCGTGGGCCGGACGGCGGTGCCCGTAGCCTGCGCTGGGCGATTCGGTAGCCACAGGCGGCGCGGGGGCGGCTGTTGCTGCGGCCCGCAGGCTCCGCCGAGCGGTGTGGTCTGCAGCCTGCGACCGGCGTCGGGGCTGAGGCGGGGGTGGGGATGCCCGCCCGCGACTTGCGGGTCCCGCCCTTCCAGGGGAGGGGAGTTGCCTCTGTCGGCACGACTTCGCGCAGGCTCCGGGGGCATGTGGCCTCCGGGCTGGGGTCGCTGCTGCGGGGGCGGACGCTGCCGCCCTCAGCCCGCGCCGGCGATGCGGTGGCCCCGGCTGCTGGGCCTCGGCGCCGTCGGCCGGCCTACAGCTTGGCCGGGGCCGCGCCCCTCAAGTCCTGCAGGTCGAAGGCTTCGCCCATCCGGTCGTAGCCCTTGTCGCTGGGGTGGAGGTGGTCGCCGGAGTCGTAGTCGGGGCGGAACTTGCGGGGGTTGTACGGGTCCCGCAGGGCCTCGTCGAAGTCGGCGACCGCGTCGAAGACCCGGCCGCTGCGGATCTCGGCGTTGATCTGCTGGCGCACGTTCTCGCGGGCGTCGGTGTAGCCGCGGTGGCCCTGGAAGGGCATCAGGGTGGCGCCGACGACCTTGATGCCGCGGGCGTGCGCCTGGCGGACCAGGGCGCGCAGGCCGTCGAGGATGCGGTCGGGGTCGGCGAGCCGGGGATTGCGCAGGATGTCGTTGACGCCGAGGTCGATGACGACGACCTTGACGTTCGTACGGGCGAGGACGTCGCGGCCGAAGCGGGTGAGGCCGGCCTCGTTGTTCGCGGGGCGCCCGGTGCCGCTGACGAGGATCTGGTTGCCGCTGATGCCCTGGTTGACGACGCTGTAGCGCGGCACGTCCTGACGGGCCGTGATCGCCGCGCGCAGCCGGCGCGAGAGGGCGTCGGTCCAGCGCCGGTTGTGGTTCTCGGTGGACGTGATGCCGTCGGTCAGTGAGTCGCCGAAGACCACGACGGTGCCGTGCGACTCGTTGCTGAGGACATCCAGCGCCGTCAGGTAGCGCCAGGAACCGACCTGCCCGGTGTACGCCACGCCGGTCGCGTCCTCGGTGACGTCGCCCTCGGCGACGTAGCTGATCTGGCGCGCGTGCGGGTGGTAGGTGACCGGGCCGGACGGGGTGGGGGAGTAGGTGGTGACAAGGATGTCGGTGTCCGCCGGGACGGCGAGGCGCACGGCGTCGCTGAGCACCTGCTGCCCCGGTGGGATGACGACCGTGGTGTTGCCGCCGAAGGTCAGCCGGCGCATGGTGTCCACGATCGCCGCCGCGGTCCCGGTGCCGGCGGACACGGCGACCGACGCGTGGGTGATGGTCAGCGCGGACTGGCCGTAGAGGTTGGACAGCGTGATCCGGGCACTCGTACCGCCGACGCTGGTGTGCACGACGTTGCGCACCGAGCGGCCTGCCAGGCCCTCGACCTCGGTGCCGGGCTCGGAGCCGACCGGGGAGGTCGACCAGGCGCCGACCCAGATGCCGGTGGAGGCCGGGGCGGCGGGGCCCCGGGGGGCGCCTTCGTTGGTGGGGGTGCTCTTGCTGGTGGCGCTGCCGTCGTCGGAGGCGACTCCGACATATATGGCCGCGGAAAGCGTGACGATCAGGGTGACGATCGCGGCGAGCAAGGCATAACCGTTACGCCTGGTCATGCGGTGCGTGTCTCCTCGGGCGGATGGGAGCCCGAGGCTCCGATGTGATCACCTCATGATGCGTCATAAGGCGGAGGGGAGTTGCACGGACCCCCCATTGGGCCGCCGGCGTTCATCCGGAGTTCGTCATCGACCTCCCCCCACCGAACAGACGCCGGGAACTCTTGTTTCGTTCCAGGAGTCGGTCAGGTAGGGACAATGAGTACGGGGGATCCTGGACGGGTGGAGCGGAATGGAACGTACGAATCCGGAAGAAACGGGAACGCGTGACCTAGAGCAGCATGCCCGGCCGGGCGCTGCCGGTAACCGGCGCGTCCCCGCATCGGCCGTACGTGCGATGACGACGTTCACCGCCGCCGACGAGGAGAAACAGCGCGGCGTACGGCGGATGAAGCTCACCGCGACCGGGCTGCTGCTGTTCGTGGCACTGGTGTACGTCCTCGCCAAGGTGGCGTCGCACCAGGGCGCCGGCGAGTGGGCGAACTATGTCGCGGCGGCCGCCGAGGCCGGCATGGTCGGCGCGCTCGCCGACTGGTTCGCCGTCACGGCCCTGTTCCGGTACCCGCTGGGCATCCCCATCCCGCACACCGCGATCATCCCCAACAAGAAGGACCAGCTCGGGGTCTCACTGGGCGAGTTCGTCGGGGAGAACTTCCTCTCCGAGGACGTCGTACGACAGCGCCTGCGCGCCGTCGGCATCGGCAGCCGGCTGGGGGCGTGGCTGGCGGACCCGGAGCACGCGGACCGCGTGACGGCCGAGCTGTCGGCGGCGCTGAGAGGCGCCCTGGCGGTCATGCGCGACGCGGACGTCCAGGCGGTCGTGGGGGAGGCCATCACCCGTCGGGCGGACGCCCAGGAGATCGCGCCCGGCATAGGGAAGATGCTGGACAAGATCGTCGCGGACGGTGGTCACAAGCGGGCCGTCGACCTGATCGTCGCGCGGGCCCAGCACTGGTTGATCCTGCACGACGAGGAGATCATGCACGCGGTCCAGGGCGGCGCCCCCGGCTGGACCCCGAAGTTCGTGGACAAGAGAGTCGGCGAGCGCGTCTACAAGGAGCTGCTCCGCTTCGTCACCGAGATGCGCGACATGCCCTCCCACCCGGCCCGCGGCGCCCTCGACCGCTTCCTCACCGACTTCGCCTCCGACCTCCAGTCCGACACGGACACCCGCGCGCGTGTCGAGCGGCTCAAGGGCGAGGTGCTGGGACGCGGCGAGGTCCAGGACCTGATCGCCTCGGCGTGGACCGCCGTCCGGTCGATGATCGTCTCGGCGGCCGAGGACGAGCGCAGCGAGCTGCGCCTGCGCGTGCGTGCCTCGTTGCTGTCGCTGGGCGCGCGGATGGCGGTCGAGCCGCGGCTGCAGGCCAAGGTCGACGGCTGGGTGGAGGGCGCCGCCGTGTACGTCGTCACCACCTACCGCAAGGAGATCACCTCCCTGATCACGGACACCGTGGCGAGCTGGGACGCCGAGCACACGACGAAGAAGATCGAGGCGCACATCGGACGCGATCTGCAGTTCATCCGGATCAACGGCACGGTGGTCGGGTCGCTCGCCGGCTTGGTGATCTACACGGTGTCGCGGGCGCTGGGAGCGTAGAACCGCCCCCTCCAGGGCACCCGGCACGGGTTCCGCTCGACGAGGAGGGGGCCCATGACCACCGCAGAAGCCGAGACCGGCCGTACCGTCACGACCGACATCCCCGCCCGCCTGGACCGCCTCCCGTGGTCGCGCTGGCACTGGACGATCGTGATCGGTCTCGGCACCGTGTGGATCCTGGACGGGCTGGAGGTCACGGTCGTCGGCAACATCGCGCCGCGCCTGTCCGAGCCCGGCAGCGGACTGCCGATCACCTCCGGCCAGGTCACCGGCCTGGCCGCCGCGCTGTATGTGGCCGGTGCCTGCCTGGGCGCCCTGTTCTGGGGCCGCCTGACCGACCGGTGGGGCCGCAAGAAGCTGTTCATGATCACGCTGGCGGTGTACCTGGCGGCGACGGCCCTGACCGCGATCTCCTTCCACACCTGGTGGTTCTTCCTGTTCCGCTTCCTGACGGGCTTCGGCATCGGCGGCGAGTACGCGGCGATCAACTCCGCGATCGACGAGCTGATCCCGGCGCAGTACCGCGGCCGTGTCGACCTGATGATCAACGGCAGCTTCTGGCTGGGCGCGGTCGGCGGCTCGCTGCTGTCGATCGTCGCGCTGAACACGTC
Source organism: Streptomyces sp. NPDC111606 (assembly GCF_055656945.1). NCBI lineage: Bacteria > Bacillati > Actinomycetota > Actinomycetes > Kitasatosporales > Streptomycetaceae > Streptomyces > Streptomyces sp. NPDC111606. Next base: position 1,506,745 of record NZ_JBVKBY010000001.1, on the reverse strand, counting down.
GATCTTCCCGGCGGACGTCGGCTGGCGGCTGACGTTCGCACTCGGCGCCGTCCTCGCCCTGGTGATCCTCCTGGTCCGGCGGCACGTCCCGGAGAGCCCACGCTGGCTGCTGATCCACGGCCGCGACGACGAGGCGGAACGGATCGTGGCCTCCATCGAAGAACGGGTGGAGGCCGAGCGGGGCGAGCCGCTGCCGCGCGCCGAGGGCGAGCTCACCATCCGCCAGCGCCGCAGCGTGACGTTCATGGAGATCGGCCGCACGGTCTTCTCGAAGTACCGCAGGCGAGCGATCCTCGGGTTCTCCCTGTTCATCGGCCAGGCGTTCCTCTACAACGCCATCACCTTCGGCTTCGGCGCGATCCTGACCACGTTCTACGACGTCCCGAGCGGCAACACCGGCTACTACTTCGCGGTCATCGCGCTCGGCAACTTCATGGGCCCGCTTCTGCTGGGCAGGCTGTTCGACACGGTCGGCCGCCGCATCATGATCTCGTCGACGTACCTGCTCTCGGGCATCCTGCTGTTCGGCACGGCCTGGCTGTTCGATCAGGGCACGCTCAGCGCGAGCACGCTGACGGCCTGCTGGTGCGCGGTCCTGTTCTTCGCGTCGGCCGGCGCGTCGAGCGCCTACCTCACGGTCTCCGAGGTCTTCCCGATGGAGACCCGCGCGATGTCCATCGCCTTCTTCTACGCCCTCGGCACCGCCGCCGGCGGTATCAGCGGCCCCCTGCTCTTCGCCGACCTCACCGCGACGGGCAAGGTCGGCGACACGGTCCTCGCCTTCCAGATCGGCGCGGCCCTGATGTGTCTGGCGGGCCTGGTGGCGGCGTTCCTCGCGGTCCGCGCGGAACGCCGGTCGCTGGAGGACATCGCCCGGCCGCTCACGGCGGTGACGAAGCCGGCCCGGGCGGAGGCGCGGGCGGTGAAGGAGACGGGGGCGTAGCCCTGTGGGGGCACCCGCGGATCCCTACCGGGATGCGCGCCGGACCCGCTCCCTGCGCCGCAGGAGCAACAGGCCGCCGGCGAGGGCGGTGACGCCGGTGGCGGCGGTCCAGCCGATGACGTCGTTGGAGCCGGTGGCGGCGAGGTCGCCGGTGGCGGAGGAAGAGGCGGACGCGGAGGGCGATGCCGTGGCCCCCGTCTGCGGCCGGGCGTCCGACCCCGCCGCTGCCCCTGCCCCGGCTGCCGGGGACGCGGCCCCCGAAGCCGCCGGACCGGCCGATCCGCCCGCGCCCGCCCCCGTGGCCTTGTCGCGCGTGAACGCCAGGGTGCCGAAGCCCAGTTGGTCGTAGCCGCCGCTGTTGGGCCCGTAGTCCCCGCCGCCGCCCTCCGGCGAGGCCTTCGCGGCGATGCGGGTGAGGTACGACGCCGGCAGGCCCCGGCGCTTGGTGTAGTGGTTGGCGATCATCGCCCAGATGGGGCGGGTCATCGCCGGGTCCACGGGCGCGGCCTCGGTCACGGTCTCCGACCCCGACCAGCCGTTGATCGCGCCCTTCCTGCGGGTGTTCGCGGTGAAGGGCACCTCCCCGCCCATCGCCCACTTGGCCACGTACTGGGCGCCCTTGAGGAAGCGGCTGTCGTCGTAGCCGTACAGGTCGATGCCCTGGTTCCAGGCCATCTCGCAGAAGGTGCCCATCAGGCCGACGCCGAGCAGGGCGTGCCCCTGGTCGCGGCCGGCCTCCAGCCACTCGGCGAGGCCGTCGTCGCGTACGACGGGAATGGCGTTGCGGATCGAGCCGAGCCCCTCGCCGTGCTTGAAGTACTCGACGGCGCGGGCGACTTGCGCCTGGTCGTCGCAGAGGATGCCGGTCGCCAGGACGCAGCACATGGCGGTGAGGTCCCAGTTGGTCCAGTAGTTGGAGACGACGGCGTCGTTGTGCTTGACCAGGAAGCTGTCGCTGAGCGGCGCGAAGACGGTGGTCAGCATCTCCTGGAACCGGCCGAGCTCGAAGTCGGGGTGGTCGCGGATGAGTTCGGCGGCGTTGGCGATCTGGTAGCCGTAGATCCCGGCCGCCAGGAAGCGGTCGGCGTTGCCGGCCAGCGTGGTCAGCTCGGCCGACCAGGCGTTGAGGATCGCCACGGCGGTGTCGAGATGGGCGCTGTCGCCGCTGACGTGGCCGCGCAGGGCGTTCTGGTAGGCGGCGTGGACGTCGTTGTAGAGGATCGCGTAGTTCTGGCCGGCGCCTCCCCGGACCACGGTCGTCTGCGGGTTGGCCGTCCAGCCGCTCTGCGCGTGCCGGTTGGCGGTCAGCTTGGCGAACCCGGCCGTGTGGGCAGCGGCGCCGGCCTTCACCTTGGCGGCCATCCGGTCCAGGTCGGCGCGGGTGTGCAGGAGGCCGGGGTGCGCGAACGAGGCGCCTGCCGCGGCTGCCGGGGGCGCGAGGGCGGTCGTACCGATGCCGACGGCTCCCGCGGTCGCGCCCGTGGCCTTGAGCATGCTCCGGCGGCTGATCTGTCGTGTCACGTGGCTCATTCCTCGCGTGCCTGGGGCTGGGGACGGTGAGGAGACGGGGAGACACTGCCGGGGATAACAAAAAATCCGGCCACCGATGACTCAGACCACCGAACAGGAGCCGCGTTCGATGACGATCCGCAGGATCATGCCCGACTTCCAGGTCGGGTCCGAGGAACAGATGGAGACCAGCCGGGACTTCTACGGCCTGCTCGGCTTCGAGGAGGTGATGCACATGGGCTGGGTGATGACCCTGGCGTCCCCCGCCAACCCCACCGCCCAGATCAGCTTCTTCACCGCGGAACGCACCGCTCCGGTCGTCCCCGACCTGAGCGTGGAGGTCGAGGACGTCGACGCCGTGTACGCCCAGGTGCTGGCGTCGGGCGCGGAGATCGTACGGGAGCTGCGGGACGAGGAGTGGGGCGTACGGCGGTTCTTCGTACGGGACCCGAACGGGAGGGTGGTGAATGTGCTGAGCCATGGGGCCTAGGGCGTGTTGCGAAAGTGGATCTCGGTCGGTGATGTGATGATCATGTGTTGTGGTGCCTGGAGATCTGACGGATGCGCAGTGGGCCCGGCTTGAGCCTCTGCTGCCCAAGGCTCATTGCCCGCTGCGGATCTTGTCGAGCTTCTCCGCGAAGGCCTTCGTCTCCGCGATCAGATGGTCACGTGCGTTCTCCTGCGTCTTGTCGCCCTGGCCCTTGAATGCCCCGCTGAAATGCGGCTGGAGTTGAGTCCACCAGCCGTAGTCCAGCATCGCCCATGCCTGCGGACACAATGGGGCGCGGGTCTTCGGCAGGTAACCCGCCCCGACCAGCGGCTCGTAGAACCTCTTCGGGTCGTTCCCCTCGAGGTAGCAAAGGAAGTTGAAGACCCGTTGCTGGGTGACGGGGTGATCGCTCGAGAGCCCTTCCAGCGTCAGCTTGCCCTCCTCGCGGGCGATCTCGTCGAAAAGGATCGCGGCTGCCAACGACGGACCCGGTCCCACCTCGTTGACGGTGTAGAACGACGCGAAACCGTCAGCGGCGTCCTCCTCAAGGCCGAGGTTCGGAAGCAGAAGCTGACGCTGCAGAGCATGGCCCATCTCGTGACCGAAGATGAACTGGGTCGACAGCGCAGTCAGGTCGTCGACGTTGTAGCTGGCCCGGGGGAACAGGGCGGGACGCTCGACGGTCTTGACCACGTTGCTGAGGGCCCCTTGGATCTGGGTCAGGAACGGCGGGGGCACAAAGATCGTCCTGCCGTCGGGCTGGGTGACCGCATCCGTAACCCCCGGTGGGACCTTGTCGGTGACTTTCACGACCAGGTCATGCGGGAGGGCGATCGACTTGCTTACCCAGTCGGCGACCTGCTCGAGCACGCGGGACTTCCGGATCACCGCTACGGCCTGCCGGTCCACGGGCTTGACCGTGTTGTCCTCGTAGACGACCGTGACCTTGCCATTCGCGTCGTCAGCCTTGTCGCTGTCGCCGTCACACGAGGCGACTGCGAAGCCGGCGACGAGCAGCGCCCCCGCGAAAGCAGTCCTCAACGCGGCCGAGTACCCACCACTACTCCGCACCCTGGTCAGCTCTCTTCCGTGGTCGAGGCGTTGGGGCCGGTCGCTTGCATTTTCGTGGTCTCCGAAGCCACTCCCCGATACCGGGAGGGACTCGAACGTAACGAGGCGGACGGCCAGCGGTATCGCAGGTTCGATCGTGCCGTCGGCAGGATGCCGGAGGCAGGGCTCGAACCTGACACCCGGATTATGGTCGATGGACCAAATGTCCACAATGACCGTTTAGAGCTACTTCGTGCTACAGGGTGTTGCAAAGGGGGATCTTGGCCGGTGACGATCGCACATTGTGGTGCGTGGAGATCTGACAGATGCCCAGTGGGCCCAGCTTGAGCCTCTGCTACCCAAAGGGAGGAGGCCGGGGCGGCCTCCGAGCTGGTCTGACGGCAGCTGATCGACGGCATACGGTGGCGGACCCGGACCGGGACGCCGTGGCGGGATGTCCCGGAACGGTACGGGCCCTGGGGCCGGGTGTACGACCTGTTCCGCCGCTGGCAGCGGCAAGGCACCTGGCAGCGGATCTTCACCGAATTGCAGGCCCGGGCCGACGCCAAAGGGGTGATCACCTGGGACCTCAACGTCGACTCCACCATCTGTCGGGCCCACCAGCACGCCGCCGGGGCGAGGAAAAGGGGGACCTGCAAAAGGAACCGCCGGGCGGCATCGCCACCGAGCCGGACGACCATGGCCTCAGACGCTCGCGCGGCGGCTTGACCACCAAGCTCCACCTGGCCACCGAGCAAGGACAAAAGCCCATGTCGATCGTGGTCACGGCTGGGCAGCGCGGGGACTCCCCGCAGTTCGAGCCCGTGCTGGAGAAGGTCCGCGTGCCCCGCATCGGGCAGGGCCGGCCGCGCACCCGGCCCGATCGCGTGCGCGCCGACAGGGCGTACGCCTCCCGCAAGAACCGCGCCTACCTGCGTCGGCGTGGGATCCGCTGCACCATCCCGGACAAGGCCGATCAAGCCCGCAACCGCAAGAAACTCGGTTCGAAAGGCGGCAGGCCGCCGGAGTTCGACCCGGAGGACTACAAGGCTCGGCACGCGGTCGAGTGCGGCATCAATCGCCTCAAAAGGCACCGCGCCGTGGCCACGAGATATGACAAGCTCGCGGTCCGCTACGAGGCGACCGTCCTCGTAGCGGCCATCAACGAGTGGCTGTGACCAGCACATTCGATACACGCCCTAGCGGCGTGCGGCGCCCGGTGGCGGTGTGTCGGGGCGGCTCGGGTCAGCCCCGCCGGTCCGCCACCGCCCACGACGCCAGGGCCACCGCCCCCGCCACCCCGAACACGGCGGGCCAGGCGCCCACCTTCTTGGCCAGCGGGTGCGAACCGGCGAAGGCGGCGACGTACGCGGCGGTCAGTGCGCCCGCGGCCCTCCCGCCCGCCTGCTGCCGCCACTGCTGCGCCGCCGCGGCCCCGGCGACCGCCAGTACGGCCCCGCCGAGCTGCCGCTACCTGGTCCAGCGGGCCACGCCGTAGCCGCCGACGAGTCCGCCTGCGGCCACCGCCGCGCTGGGGATCTTCGCCATGTCTGCCTCCCACCACTTCAGCCGGCAACTCCTGCCGGCCTCGATGGACCGAGGCTAACCGGCCTCCCCCTTCCGTAGCTCGGCCCGGGCACGCAGCTCCGACACGTACCCCGCGCCGATGGCGCACCCGGCGGCGGTGAGGGCGAGGACCAGGACGCCCGGGTTGACGTAGCCGGGCACGTCGCCGTTGTCGTAACTCCCGCCGTCGCTGGTCTCGCAGACGAAGCCGAGAGGCACGTACGTGACCGTGTAGTCGACGATCTCGGCGCCCTGCTGATGCCGTTCCCACCAGCCCGCCGTACGGCAGGACCGAGGTGGCGACGAGTCGGTTCCGCCGTCCTCCGCCGTCATCACCGCGCCGGTGACGGCGAGCAGCCCCCAGGCGTACAGGGCGCACGCACCGGCGCCCGCGAGGGCCGCGAGCCCGCGCAGCAAGCCGGGTGTGCCCGTGCGTTGTGCGCGCCGGTCGGCCAGGGTGCGGGCGCCGTAGCCGCAGAGCCCGACTGCGGTGATCACGGCTATGACAATGAACAGCAGGTACACCAGGAACACATGTCCTCCAGACACGGATCTCACGGGTCTTGCGGGGCTCGCAGGTCTCACGGGCCAGGTCGCACCGGCGTCACAGATCCGGGATCACAGCACATCCGCCAGGCGGTCGACCTGGTCCGGGTCCAGGCCGTAGCAGTAGAGCATGACCTCGTCCGCGCCCAGGTCGGCGAAGGCGGTGAGCGCGGTGCGGATCTCGGCGGGCGTGGTGAGGAGGCCGGCGACCATACGGTCGGCCATGCCGGTGAAGGCGTAGTACTCGTGCATGCGGGCGCGGGCGTCGTCGAGCACGTCCGGTGGGCCGAGTGCGACGTTGACCTGAGCGACGAGGCGGGGCTCGCCGTCGCGGCCGTACTCCCTCCAGAACTCGCGGACGGTGTCGAAGAGGCCGCCCGCCCAGGAGGGTGGCGCGGCCGCGAGGAAGCCGTCGCCCCAGCGTGCGACGCGTTCCAGCGCGGCCGGTTGGAAGCCGCCGAACAGCATCTCCGGGCCGCCGGGGCGAGCGGGGGCCGGACCGATGGGGCCGAGGCCGTCGCCGTACGGATCGCCCCACCACAGGCGGCACATCGTGGCCATCTGCGCGTCCATGCGCCGGCCCCGGGTGCGCGGGTCGGTGCCCGCGGCCCGGTGGTCGTCGTCCCGGCCGCCGACGCCCAGGCCGAGGACGAGACGGCCCCCGGTCATCCGGTCCAGGGTGGCGGCCTGCTTGGCCAGCAGGGCGGTGTCGCGCAGCGGGGCGAGCAGGACCTCGGTCTGCACGCGGATGCGGGTGGTGGCGCCGGCCAGGACGGCGAGGGCGACCAGCGGTTCGGGGTTGTCGTGGACGAGCCGGTCCAGCAGGCCGAGCGTGCTGAAGGGACCGGCGTCCGCGCGCCGGGCCCAGGTGAGCAGGGCGGCCGGGTCGCCGATGGGCAGGCCGATGCCCACGTTCGTACCGACGTTCATGAAGGGGCCTCCGAAAGAGGGGTCGACAAAGACGACTGCCGCCCCCTTCTGCACCTCGGTGTGGCTCGGTGGCTCGGTGAGGTGGGCCGTTCCCGCTCTGCGGCTTGCTTCCCGGGGAACGTCTCTTCGAAGTGAACTCACTGTAGGACGGGCCGGTTTCGCGGGACAAACCGTTTTGGAGCTGCCGAGTGCCACGAAACGCCGGAGTCCCCCGTCAGAACCCCGGCAACGACTGCGGAACTGGCCGGCATTCGGCTGTGACTCACCTCACCGCCACCCCCGGAAAAGAAAGCGGGTGCTGCCCCCGCGGTGCTGGCATGCTCATGCGTGACTACTGGGGGGTAACCACCGTCTGCGCACAGTGCAGCAACGGCCGTACGGGCACGCCTGGATGACCGGCGTGCCCGCTCCCCATGTGTCACCTCCTGAAGCGCACCCCCATACACCGCTCCCGAGGAACACGCGTGCACAGACCCAAGCTCAAGAGGCATGCCCTACTGACGGCTGCCACCATCGCGGCCGTACTCGTCACGGGCTGCTCGTCCACCTCCCCGACCACCACCGACCCGGCGAACAGGGCGGCGGCCGAGACCCCCGACCCGGCCGCGGTCCAGGAACAACTCGCCGTCGTGTCGGCCCCGTCCGGTACGGCCACTCCCACCGCCGTCGCCGACGGAGGTGCAGGAGGCACGGCGAAGAAGTCGTCCCTCAAGGTCGCCTCGTACGACCGGAAGTCCGGACGGGCCGTCATCTCGTCGCCGTCCGTGGCGAAGCCGCCCGCCGCCCCGCCGGCCGGTACCAGCCCTGCACCCACCTCGCCCACGTCGCCCGCGAAGCCTTCGACCAGCCCCTCCGCCTCCGCCTCGGCCTCCACCTCCGCCCAACCCCCGGTATCCGTCGGCGACTTCATCGCCAGCGCCCCCGCCGCCGGCGCCCCCGACGGCGTGCTGGCCGAGGTCACGCAGGTCGTGGGCGCCACGGAGGACGGCGACACGACGGTCGACACGGAACCGGCGAAGCTCAGCTCCGTGCTCGGCGAGAGCAAGGCCAAGGGCACCGTCCCGGTGGACCCGTCGGCCATGGAGGTCGAGCCCCTCCTGAAGGGCGTGAAGGTCTCCTGGGCGAAGACGGGCAACCTCCACTTCGGCCCCGAGGGCGCGAAACTCCCGCTGGGCAGCCTCCGTATCGACGTGGGTGCGGCGGTGGCCACGGCCGAGGGCGCCCCGGCGTCGGCGGCCGCGTCCGTGGAGGGCTTCGTCCAGCTCGCGCCCGAGGTCGCGTTCTCGTACGACGGTTCCGGCGACGGCACGGGTGCCGCGCCCGGCGGTGCCTTCCTGGGCCTGTCCGGCGACTGGGCGTCGAAGTGGTCCCTGAAGGGCCGCGCGGCCGGCTCGACGAACGGGCAGCCGATCCGTATCCCCTTCGCCGAGCTCCACTCCGACCCGGTGATCCAGGTCGGCCCGATCCCCGTGGTCGTCAACCTGGACCTCACCTGCTACATCCAGGTGAACGCGGACGGCCGCGTCACGGTCGACGTCGAACAGGACATCAAGGGCGACTTCCGCGTCGGCGGCACCTTCTCCTGGGCCAAGGGCTGGACCCCGGTCAGCGAGTCCGAGATGACGGGCGAGCCCCTCAAGGCCACGCTCACCGCGGCCGGCGACGTCAAGGCCGCGCTCGGCGCCGAGGCCACCGTGGGCCTCTACGGCACCGTGGGCGTCACCGCGGACCTGGCTCCGTACGTCCGCGCCCACGGCGAGGCAACGGCGGAGGGCTCCTCCGACGGCACGGGTTCGGCAGCCGGCTCCTACGCCCTCTACGGCGGCGTGGACCTCACCGGCTCCCTCCAACTGCAACTGACCATATTCGGCACGCCCATCTTCCAGAAGAAGATCCCGCTGGGGGCCCTGAACCGTGAGTGGCTCCTGACGGAGGGCAAGGGCGAGGCGACAACCGGCCCGCCGTCGGGGGCGACCGGCTGACGTCACGCGGGCCGCGCCGACCGTCACCCACGTCGGCGCGGCCCACGCTCGCCTCTCGGCCGTACGGCGTCAGCCGTCCGAGCCGGAGTTCGAGCCGGACCTCGACCCACTTCCGGAACGGCCCAACACCCGCACCACCTCGCCCAGTCCCAGGGTCACGGCGGCCACCCCACGCACCCAGCGCGGGCCGCCCCGAGACGCCCACACGACACACACGCACCCCGCGACGGCGAGCAGGAGAACGCCGACCAAGACGAGCACGATCATGCTCATCCCCCTTCTTCCTCTGTGGTCCGCGCAATCCTCCCAGCCGACGCCCGGCCCCGGCCTGGCGGCCCGGCTGCGTCGGCACTTCAGGACTGTTGAGGCGTGCGAGGTGTCTGAGGCGTCTGGGGCGTGCGAGGCGTCTGAGGCATACGCCAGTACTGCCGCCGCTTCTCGTCCCGTACGACCACGCCGAGCCGCAGCAGCTCCCCGCGCAGCTCCCGGGCGTCGTCGGCGCCCTCGTTCTTCTCCCGCGCAGTCGCCCGAGCCCTGAGCAGCGCGTCCGCCCCCTCGGGCAGCCCGGGCATCCCCGGAACCCAGCGCCGGAACTCCTCCCGGTGCGGATCCTCATCGGCCCACCGGTAGCCGTGCTCGGCGAAGGCATCGGCGACCCGTTGCCAGGACAGCCCGCACTCCTCCCGAGCGATCTCCATACCGTCCGCCTCGAGCAGCACGAGCTGCTTACCGTCCCGCACCACCAGGGCGACCTCATCCCGCCCGAACTCCTGCGACGAGTCCCTGACAACGAGGACGACACGACTGGAGGAGACACGCACCGCCAACGACTCATGCACGGCGACGAACCCCACCACCAGCCCCACCAGCGCCCCCACCCCAACGCCCCCGATGCCGAGCCACGGCTCCGGAACGGACGTCACCAGCTTCGCCGGCCCCTGCAACGGCGCCCAGTCCAACGTCACGAGCCACTTCGCCAGAAGGGTGACCAGCCACCCGACCCCGGCCCCGCACCCCACACAGAAGAGCGTGAGAAGCCAGGCCGACTCAGCGATCACGACGGCATCCCGCTCAGGTCCGCCAACCGACGGACCGCCCTTCTTCGAAAGATCCCCCGTACCCCTCATGCCCCCACACCACCGCTTCCGCTGTCCCCGACGAAGGCCCCCCGGCCGCCGGACGCTGCCCAGTGCCGTACGGACCCTCGTCGAGTCTCAAGGCAAGCCACAGCCCTGCCATCGGCCGATGGTCTACGGCACCTGCAACTTTGGTACCCAAACAGTTCCCGGCGCCCAGGCATGAAGCCCGGGCGCCGAGACCCATATCGGCGAGCTACGTGACACAACTCCTGTTGATCAGTGGTGTCCGCAGCTGGAACCGATGTGGTTGTGGTTCTGCCCGCCTGGATCGCCCTCGCCGTTGAGCGCATTGCCCGCCAGGCCGTTGAGGATTCCGATGTTGTTGAGGAGGGCGATGTTCTGGTCGTGAGACCTGCAACCGTGTCCGTCGGCAGGCTGGGCGCTGGCGGTGCCGGTGGCTATGAGGCTCAGGGTCCCGACCATGGCGGCCGCAACAGCGGCCTTCTGAAGCTTGCGCATTTTTCCTCCTTGGGTCGAGAGCGCATACCTAAAGATCCACATTGCGCTCATTTGGGAGGCTAATCCGATATACGCCGGGGCGCTCATTGGGGCTGCCAAACGGACCACGCGGCCTGAGTGCCAATCAGCCGGGCCCGACCGTCCGGAGGCTGACACTCGTTCAGGCGTCTCCTGCCTCCTTCGACGGCCTTCCGGGTCGGTCCAGGCCCCTCTGGACCTCACGAAAGCCCAGCGAGAGACGTCCTGAGCGTCGCCGCCTCCTTGGTCGTTCTTGGAAGGCAAGGCGTGGCCTTGCCGATCACGCACTGCGCAGTCCCGGTTTCGAGCAGAGGATTGTGCAGTCAGGGCAGAGAACGCCGCGCGGAGAAGGGTGAGTTCGCCGGAATCATGGAGGCCCACCCTGGTGGAGATCAGCTCGTTGGGGCCCGGTCATGGCTCTTCACTCCAGACCCTCTTCTCGGCCGCCGACACCGCCCCCGGTCCCGACAGGGCAATCCTGCCGGTCAGCAGGATGTCGTGATTGGCGAACAGGGCGTCGAGTTCGAAGCGGCGGCGGACATACGCCGTCCATGTCTCGTCGGGCAGGTTGGCGTAAGTATTGACCATGCGGGCACGGCCGGCCTGCGTGAGAATCCACCGTGCCTGGTCTTCGCCGAGCGTGCGCCCACCCAGGTCACGGGCCAGCCGCCACAACTCCTCCCCTTCGCTCTGCTCGTCGATGACGGCGACAAGGCCGATGTCTCCCAGACCTCGCCGATCGCTGGACTGGGTTGTGTAGGCGACGGTGAGGCTTTCGAGGGGGAAGACGGTCACGCGGCTGGTTGCGGTCAGCTCGGTGAGGGGCACGGAGTGAGTCCGTTCTCGCGCGGGGCGGACGGGTTGGGTTGGCCCGAATGACCCGAGGCGCACCAACCTGCCCTGCCGATTGAGTGGTTGGGGGAGCCCGCTGCCTAGCAGCAGGGGCCGTCACCGCAGCAGGAAGGCGGATTACAGTCGGCGGCAGTGCCCCAGAGCCGCTCGTCCACCTCGAAGCCGGCCGCCCTGACCTTCCCCACGACATCGACCATCAGGCCGCGCGTACGGACCTTGGAGTTCGGCTGGTGGTGCAGGAAGTAGCCGAACTGTTTCTCGCACCAAGCCGCGTACCAGCCCGTGTGCAGGATCAGTGTGTGCCAGCCCGGGTCGACCAGCTCGGACGGCGCCATGGCTGCGCCCTCGCCGGTGGAGCCCATGACGTGGACGAGGGCGAGTGCCTGATCGACGACACGGTCGGCGACGCAGCGTTCGAGTCCGTACTCGTCGGCGCAGAAGGCGGCGAGCATGTGGAATTCGGCGTCGGTGACCAGGGAGCGGCCGTTGCGAAAGACGGCGGTCACGGTGGTTGTGGTCATCGAGATGATTCCTTCGGTCCATCGGTGCTGATGAGGGATGGGGCCTGCCTGGAGGGGGTGGGGGCTCCGCACAAGGACTCGTGCTCCTGAAAGAGCTGTCGATGCGCGGAGTCGATCAGCTCGCGCACCGCCTGAGGCCTGCAGAGATCACCTTCGTAACGTGGCGGAACGACCCAGTAGGTCCCGGGTGGTTCTCGACGGTCGAGGTGCGGGACCCCGAGATAGGTGTCGCCCTGGAGGCAGGGTGCGGATGAGTCGTACTCCCAGACCATCCCGGCGTGCCAGTGGATGAGCACGTAGTACGTCGGACCCGCGCTGCGGTGGTCGTGGATGACAGGACCGCGCAGTCGTAAGGGCAGGACCTCGGCCACAACGGCCGGGTCTGCCGAGCCCAAGGCGGCGTGGACCAGTGATTCTGTGACGCGTACGGCGGCGAAACGGCGTCCGAGAGGCAGCAGAGCCACTCCTTGACCGGCCCACTCCGCTCTGGCCTGCTCGGGCACGGGATGCGCTCGTGCCAGCCACTCGATGATCGCTCTGTTCAAGACTGTCTGCGTGTCCAATGCCTGTCCCTGTGCTCGTCGCGGTCAGCTACAGCACACAGAGTCGCCTGACGGTGCGGCCGATTCGAGGACCTTGATGGGTCGTCAAAAGGACTCTGATGGGTCCTAGTTGCCCCCTTGAGGGTGAGGGGTGCCGCATGAAGGACTTACTGTGGGACGGTTGGAACAGGTTCGCCATCAGGAGGTGTCCCATGCCTCGCCCCGTAGGCAATGTCCGGCTCAAGGCCGCTCGCGTGGCTGCCGGCTTCAACTCCCAGCAGGAACTGGCCGACGCTCTGACCGAGCACGCACGGGAGTTGGGGATCCGTGGTCTGTCCATCGGCGTGCGACAGGTTCGGCGCTGGGAGTCGGACGCACCACCGTGGCCGCAACCGGACTGCCAGCGCGCACTCATGCACCTGCTGGGCACGAGCATGGAAGCACTCGGCTTCACACCACCGTGGGGCACGGAGGGGCATCACTCGGATCACGCGCGTCGCAATCCCGTGACCGGCGGCACGTCTCCCCTCGGCATGGCTGTCGTACCGGCGCGAGCCGGCGCTGCTCCGCAACCGGCGACGACGGCAACGGACTTCGAGGCCGTGACCCGCTCCCACCGTCGGCTCTACTGGTCCGTCGCACCGACCACTCTCCATCCGGCCGTCGCCGCACAGGCGACACTCGGCTGCGCCCTGCTGCCGGAGACAACCGAGGCCACCCACAGCAGGATCGCGGCGGCGCTGGCTGAGACGTATCTCCTCGCCGGTCGCATTGAGTTCTTCGACCTGTGTGAGCCGGGCCGCGCGAACCGCACCCTCCTCCAGTCCCTGCAAGCGGCGGGTGAGGCGGATGACCCATTGCTCGGTTCGGCGATCCTCGCGCACATGGCGTTCATCCCGGGCTGGGCGGGTGACCGCGACGGCGCCTTGGAGCGCATGACCGCGGCCCGCACCTACGCTCGTCGAGCACTTGCGTCCGCCGAGTTCCTCGCATGGCTCGACGCCGTTGAAGCCGAATGCGAGACGCGATGCGGCAACACCCGTACAGGCCTGCACCTGATCGGGCACGCCGAGGACATCCTCAAGAGTGGCAATGAGCACTCATCGCCGGAGTGGATGGACTGGTTCTCCCCGGCACGGCTCGCTGCGTTCAAGGGCAACACCCAGATGCTTGCGGGACACCTCCCGCAAGCGCGCGAGACTCTGCTCGGCGCCTTGGACACCATGGCACCCGGCGAGGAGAAGCAGCGTACGGTCGTCTACGGCGACTTGGCCGCCGTCGAGGCCGCATCGGGCAAGCCGCAGCAGGCCTGCGAATACGCCGGCCGTGCCCTCGATCAACTGGCCATCACCTGGTACGCCACCGGCATGGACCGAGTACGCGAGGTCCGCCGAGCGCTCGCTCCGCACCAGCACGAAGGCTGCGTCAGGGAGCTCGACGACCGGCTGTACGACTGGTCGACGACCGTCAGTGCTTTGAGCCGTTGAACCGGCCGATCATGTCCGGGAGTTCGAGCAGGCTGTCCACACGGAAGGTTGGTGTCTCCGTGGCCACGGGGCTGTTCCACTGGATCGTTGCCCAGGGCCCGCGATGTACGAGCGCGGTCTCCATCCCAGCCTCTCGGGCCGGTCGGATGTCGTTGTCGCACCGATCACCGACGTAGAGGATCTCACCGACCTCGAAGGGCACCGCAGCGGCCACCCGCATGAAGAACTCCGGATCGGGCTTGCTCGCTCCCCAGTCGTCAGACGTGCCGATCAGGTCGACGTCGTCGGAGAACATCTCTCGGAGGATCCGGCCTGCGCGCACGGTCTGGTTGCCCGCGATACCGAGCCACAGTCCAGCGACCCTGAGCCCGGCGAGGGCCGCACGGACGTCCCCATACAGATCCTCCTCGTCGAACATCTCCGGCTGCCCGGCGGCCGCCCGCTTCTCGCGTTCCTCGTAGAGGTCGAACCCAGGCCGGAACTCCTGGAAGGTCTCTCGATAGTCGCGCCCCTGGGCGATGACGGCACCGAACATCGCGTGGAAGGTATGCCGCGGCACGTCCAGCCAGTCGGCCCAGGTCCCGTACTCACGGGTCTCGTCAACGAGGCACTCACCGACGTCGAAGACCACTGCGCGAATCATGGGGGCAGCGTATCGATTCTGTTGCTGAGACTGGCCTCGTCTCGGTACGCCCGCCGCATCCGTGGCACGACTGGGCTGCACCTACCTTGGACCGGTTCCCCAGGGCCAGTCAGGGGATGGGCTGATCCAGCGAAAACCCTGCGCTGGTCGGGCAGTTGCGTCAAAATGATCACTTTGAGCCGAGTGACGTTCGAGGTGACGCAAGAGTGATCAGCCCTTACAAGATGGAGTTCGACCCGGCGACGATCAAGCACCTTGGCGTGCAGATGTACTCAACCCTTCCGCCAGTCATATCTGAGCTAATAGCCAATGCCTGGGATGCGGGTGCGAGCAAGGTCGATATGAAAATTCCCGAATCGAGAGTTACCGACATTTCGATCATCATCGCTCAAGATGACGGCGACGGAATGAGCGACGATGAGATCCGCGAAAACTACCTTCTCGTAGGGCGCGATCGCCGAAAGGTCGAAGGGAGGGGG
The DNA here is from genome assembly GCF_055656945.1 of Streptomyces sp. NPDC111606. Taxonomy (NCBI): domain Bacteria; kingdom Bacillati; phylum Actinomycetota; class Actinomycetes; order Kitasatosporales; family Streptomycetaceae; genus Streptomyces; species Streptomyces sp. NPDC111606. The sequence goes on along the minus strand of NZ_JBVKBY010000001.1, from coordinate 1,491,589 downwards.
GAGCGTTCCAGTGAGCCCTTCAGGAAATATATGGGACGCAAAGGGTTGGGCAAGTTCTCAGGGTTTGGTATCGCTCGAGAAATCGAAGTGGAAAGCGCCAAGCAAGGATATGTCTCTCGATTCGTTATGGATTATGACGAGCTTGAGGCCGCTGCCAACAAACGAAGCGCACAGTTCGATCCACTAGCGCCCAGTGGCCAAATAATTAAGGGTACGCGCATCACGCTGAGGCGGATAGAAAAATTCCGAAAGCGTGCCGTTTCCATCGCCTCGCTCAGGCGTCACATAGCGCGAAGATTCGCGGTAATTGGCGACGAATTTCAGGTGATTATAAACGGCAAGCCCATCACGCCTGAAGAGCGTGATCTCAAATCTCTTCTCGCTCGAGACGTGAGCGGAGATCAGTATCTTTGGAATTTTGACGAGGAGATCTCGCCCAGGACGGGGTGGCGGGTGACCGGCTGGATAGGTGCGCTTCCTCACTCGAGCAGTGTGGACGACGGAATCCAGCGTGGTATTTCAATCATGGCGCGCGGGAAACTGGTCCAGGAGCCGTTCTGGTTTGAAGCCAACACCGGCCAGCAGTACGCACTTGCCTACCTTATCGGGGAACTGAGTGCGGATTTCGTCGATGAGGAGGAGGACACCGTTGGCACGGCTCGTAACTCCCTGGTCTGGGATACGGAGGGCAACACCGCTCTCCTCGAGTGGGGTAGAAAGCAGGTTAACAAGGTATCGCGAAATTGGTCAGAAAAGCGAAGGTACGACAATCTTCGGCACCTTGAGGAAGCCCCTGTCTACAAGGATTTCATACAGGCGACCTCTGGTTCTGAGCACAGGCGAGCCCGCCGCGTGGTCGACAAATTGGTACGGACTGCGGTGGAGAACAACCTGGTGGGGCAGGACGAAGAGGCCCGAAATATTGTGAAATCCTGCATCGACTTTCTGGAGTTCGATGCCTTCTGGGAAATTGCTGAAGAGGTCAGCGAGGCTGAACTCAAGGATGCATCACAGTTGATCTCTCTGTTCCGTGAGTGGGAGGTCGTCGAGGCGAAGGAAATGTCGAGAGTTACGAGAGGGAGGATCGCCACAATCGAGAAATTGGAAAAAATGATCGCCAGCAATGCGTTGGAAGTTCCCGATCTACACAACTTTTTCAAGGAATTTCCTTGGGCGCTGGATCCGCGATGGCATCTGGTCGCCGATGAGGTCCGCTACAGCCAGTTGCTGCGCGAGCATTTTCCGGATTCCGATCTGCCGGAGCCGGACAGGCGTATTGATTTTCTTTGCGTTGCCGAGGGGGAAACTCTCGTTGTCGTAGAGATCAAGAGGCCGCATTCTGTTGCGACATCTAAGGAATTCGGCCAGATTCGGGATTACATCATATTTCTTCGGAAACTCTTCAGGCAATCGACTGATCCGACGCATCGGCCAAGTCATGTCATCGGTTACCTATTCTGCGGATCGATCGGCAAAGATCCTGGAATTGCCGTGGAGATGGACATGCTGAGGGATTCGCAAATATATGTACGTCAATACTCTGACCTTCTAGGTATGGTCAAAAAGAGTCACGGAGAATTTCTCGAACGCTATGAGGCTCTTAAAAGTATCCCGCGATAATAGTGCCTCGTTGGCTTGAGTGCCGGATTTGCTGAGAATGCAGGGGCGCCGTTGCAGGGCCCCTGCCAGCCAAGCTATGTGCTGATGCTGATCCCCATACGATTTATCAATCACGCAGATAGGCATGGATCGATGCAGCGATGGCCCTTCCGAGCGGGATCGGTACGGCGTTTCCGATTTGTGTGGCAATCTCGAGCTTCGTGCCGCACCAACGGAAGTCCAGCGGGAAGCCTTGGATTCGGGCAGCCTCGAAATGGGTGATCGGGCGGGACTCTGTGGGGTGGAGGTAGCGCCCCTTCTCGGGCTTGAAAAATTCGGTTCTGATGGTGACCGACGGCTGGCCCAGGCGGAGCCGGCCCATGACGTCCCCGGTGCCGTTGTTGTGATTGTCCCAGCTCTTGGTCGAGAGTGGCTCGACCGGCGTCCTCACGCCCGGAGGGTTCGGCGTGTTGAACACGTGGACCGCCCCGGACTCATCCTGGGTGTACCACTTGTCGCGGAGGTCCTTGCGGTTCCCCCCCGGGGGGATGGCAATGTAGCGAGCCCTGGAGAGAGGCTCGGGGTTTCGGCCGATATGGAGATCGTCGGTACCGAAAATTCCAGGCAGCTTGGCGTCCACCTCGGGGATGAATTCTTGTCCGTCGGGAAGTTCGGTCCCACGAATGGTGCGCTTGGACGACTCACGGAAGATGTCGTCCACGGCTTCCCAGTAAGAAATTCCCGCATCGACGCCGGTGATTGACTGGCTGGAGAATGTGGTGAACCGCTTCGGACGACGCACGTGTGTCGTGGTGGGGTACATCATCGTGCGCCCGTTCTCAATGTCCCGTCGAACGCCGATGACAATGGCCCTGCGACGTGCTTGGGCGGCGCCGTAGTCCGCAGAGTTGAGGAGGTAGCGCCTGTTCTTCTCAGGCTCGGTGTCCGTCGGCTCATGGCCGGGAGGATCAACCAGCCGATACTCGGCAAGACGCCCCCCCTCTTCCACCTGCCCAAGTAGATTCTGGAACTCGTCCGACTTGAGGAAGCGGTCCACGTTCTCGATTACGAACACCTTGGGGCGGATGTCGGCGACGATCCGGACGTACTCCTCCCAAAGGCGATTCCGTTCGCTTCCCTTCCTTTCCCGGTTGAGCGCCGAGAATCCCTGGCACGGAGGACCTCCGACGACCACGTCGGCGTGGAGGGCATCCGGAGTAGGTTCCCAAGCCTCGATGTCACCTACGTGGACACGCGCGGCCGGGATGGTCTCGTCCAGTCGAAGGCTTCCGAAGTTCACCGCATACGTGGCCGCTGCGGCTTCGTTGTGCTCGACGGCCGCGATGCTGTGAAAGACCGGCTTCCCGCCCTCCTGACCTGCCGGGCGGAACTCGTGGAACCCCTGCGTGAAGCCGCCACAGCCGCTGAACAGGTCTACGACAGTGATGGGTTCGGAAGCGACGGGACGGGGCGTAACCATGGGGCGATCTTAGCTTCGTAGGGCGGTTGCGATGGCCAGACCGACAGCAGTGGCAAGAGGCGGCGGCATCGCGTGACCGACTTGACGATACCTGGACGTCTTGCCTCCGAAGAGCTTCCAGTCGAGGGGGAACGATTGGATCACGGCTGCTTGCTCGACCATGAGCTTGGGCTGGCCGTCGATGGGGAAGTGCATGTCAGGCGGCTCGTCACCGAGGCTGTTCCCGTTCACTCCGAGCGCGGCCCAAGCCTTCTTGCTGCCGGTGGGACCAAGATCGGCGCCGCCACGTCGATCGGAGCCGCCGACTAGCGCTGGCGCAATGCGATCGGCCTTCTTGATCCACTCCTCTGCTCCGGGCCAGCCCCTGGCAGACATGGACGGTCCAAGGACCTGGCCCACGGTGGGAGGGGGCAACCGACTAGGTTCCGGCCACGCGAAGCGGGCGAAGTACTGTTCTTGCAGAGCAACCAAGAAGCCGCTGTTGCGGTTCTGCGGGACACCGAAATCCGCAGCGTTCAGGATCTTCCAACTGGATCGAAAACCTGCCCGGCGCAGTTCGTGGTTGATCCAGTCGCGGTCGGCGTCAAAGTCGCGGCCGTCGACGATGTGAGAAACATTCTCGAAGAGCACGGCTTTGGGCCTGATTTCACATGCCAGGTCGATTGCGGCTCGCAAGACGCGACGCTCATCGGTGTCCTCAGTTCGTCCTACGGCGGCCGAAGACTTGACGCGCGGGAGTCCACCGCTGATCAGGTCCACCGCCTGAGTGTCGGGACGCATCATCGGTTTAAATTGCACGATATCCATGCATACAACGTCCCATTTGGGACGATTCAGGTCGATGCTGAAACAAGCATCGGCTTTGCTGTCGATCAGCAGTACCGGGTCGAATCCTGCACGTTCGAGCCCCAGGGCCTGTGCTCCGGCGCCAGCGCAGATCTCCAGTGACCGGAAGCGTCGGCTCTCGTCCTTCACTGGCTGCACCGCTTGTTGAGACGCGGGCAAGGCCTCGTACGAGAGCGCCACCGTTGACGTTTCGAAGCTTTCGCTCGGTGGTCTGTCCACGATGGGGCCCACCGGTGCCGAGGCAAGTCGCTGGGCTTCGACGCTCTCCTGGGCTACTGAGCGCAATTCGTCGTCCAGGGCCCGTTCGTTGATTCCATCGAAGAGCACGAAGGGGGCAAGCCTGAGTAGCCGCTTGAGGAAGTCGCGGAGCGTTTCGCGCTCGTTCAGGCCGGCTAGATCCATATCCCTCCAGACGCGCAGAATGCCGCGCACCAAGTGAGGGCTTCCCCCGAGAGCGGAGCGTCGGGCGTAGATCTGGTCGAACGCGGCCTCACCGAGAATGTCGAGGGCGCTGTACGGCGCCGGATCACCGGGCGAGCGTACGAGCTGAGCGCGCCACCACAACCGGCCGAATACATGTCGGGTGAGGTCGGTCCCCAGGACACGGTCCTTGGGTGGCTGCGGGTAGCGCCAGAAGGCGATGTCCGGCAGAAGGACCAGGGCCAGGAACGCCCAAACGTCCCGAGACGCGGCTTCGGCAGGGACCATTCCCATTTCGGTATGCAGTAGAGCTGCCAAACTCAGGTCGAATTCGGCATTACGTGTTCGGTCGGAGCCGTCCGGGAAACCGGCCCGCTTTGCCAGGTCGAGTACACCCTTCCGTAGCTCACTGAGCTGTGCGGGCGAAATGCGGTCTCCTCCTGTGGCCACGTAGACCGCGGACTCGTGAGCCGTGGCCACATGATTGGACAGTGTCGCGACCGTGAGGTGTTGGTACTCGGTGAAGAGAGGACGCGCCTGCTCGGCCAGCAGCCGAGGATAGAGGAAGCTCATCACTAACCCTCGAAAATCTTGACGGCTGCTTGTAGATCCGATGCGAACAAGGCAGGCGACTGCCGTTGGCGCAGACGTATGTCCGAGATCGGTTGCCCTGGGAACAGCTGGTGGATGAGATTCAGGAGCGTGGCACCGAGTGAACCATCTGGGAAATCCGCATCCTCGGTGAAGTCATCGTAAGCAAGGGCGTGTTCAACCATGACCCGCGCGGCATCCGCGTACACGGCGGAGAGCACGATTCGGTCCACGGGGCGCGGCTTGCCCGCACTCTGGAATGCCGTGGAGGTCACTGCGTTCCTCTCGTTCACGAGTAGGAGCAGTGAGCCCATGGTGGCATGCTCCAGGCCGCCACTGATCTGCAGGTGCCATGCAGCTTCGTCAGGAAAGGATGTCCGCGCGAAGTCGATCACGGCCATGGGGAATTGGGGAGCGTCGCCTTGGAGGCGCAGGATCTGACGGTCACTCCACAGAACGGAGCCCGCCCGGCGAGGTGAGGACGGTCGAGCGTCTGTCCTGCGCTCGGCAAGCACGAGCGCGGTGTCCAGGAGAAGCAGACCGCCGAGATCGGCACCGCGCAGATGTACGTCGAACTCCACCGTGCTCGCGCTGGCGTCGACCAGTCGCACTTGTTGCGCGGGGCCGCTCAGGTTGGAACCAGTGGCGGTCCAGACGGCCGACAGCATGAGAGCAGCACCGTCTGGGAGTCCCGACTGCCGGCGAGTCCGGTCCATGTCGACATGTACGGTCCTGCGCAGCCGCAGATCCATTTGGTAATCCCAGTCCGGAAGCGCCTCGGGCAAGGCCACCTCGCCGTCCTCGAGCTCCAGTCGCCACGTCTCGGCAATGACGACGTCCGCGGCAGGTACTCGGTAAGGGAGTACTCGTCGAGTCACGTAGTCCTCACCCCCTCAACCTTGATGGCGATTTCCGTCATGGTGTCCGGCGCCGGCCGAACCAAGGCGCGCCAGACGGAGTCACCGCCTTCAATCACTTGGGCATCGGAGGCGTACAGGCGTCCGTTCTCGTCCTCCCATCCGATCAGCTCCGGCATGCTCGCCCCGATCGGCGGATCCGTCTCCCTCCCCCCTGTGCCCGGCAGCGTCACAGCAAGTTCGACCCGCACACGCTGTGGCCCGGATTCCGGCAGCCGGAACTCTTGGACCAGGACGGAGGCGTCTCGACGATCGTCGTAATACGGATCACCGTTGTATTGCACCCGAGGGCGACGGTGTGGGGTCCGTAGGCCCGTACTCTCGGCGGGGCGACTCGCGGTACCTGCTGCTGATGCGCTCGAAGAGGGCTTCGATGCGGAAACGGGCCGGCCCGAGTTCGGACGAGCTGTGATCTCTTCGGCGGCCTCCGACGAAGAAGGTCGCGTCGCAGTGCTCCCCGGCTTGGAGTAGTCGGTCGCTCCACCGATTCCCCACGCTCCGCCGACCAACCCGGAGAAGAGCGAGCTGGCCGCACCCAGCGCGACATTGCTGGCTCCGGGCCGAGTGACTCCACTGAGGGAGAGCAGGCGTTCCAGCGCTTCGTTGATACGCCGGAACGTTGTGTGGACGAAGGTGCTCTCCGGCCTTTCCAGGGACTGAGGGTGCCAGGCGTCATGTGTCGGTGGCTCTGCCTTGGCGTAGATGTCGTCCATTGTCTCGTCAGCTCGGAAGACACCTGCGTATCCATGATTGGCGCTCGGTGGTTTGGGGCCGGCGTGGTACGTGACAACGAGTTCAGCCGGACGCATCAGGCAGACGTGATGAATCAGGTCCTCGATGTCGAGCATGCGCGAGGCGCGGGTCGGCTCCAGCGGAGGCATGATCCTTTTTACCAACCCGAGCCGGCCCAGAAATCGCTTGGGCTTGAAGCACTCGAGCTCGCTGCCGTTCGACCCGGCCATTGCTTCGTAGGCTGCGACGAACATGTTGAGCGGACGGGTATCCCGGGGATCGGGCACTGAGTGCTGGATACCGTCACAAGTGACGGAGAAGCGCATGGCGGGCGTCTTGTCACCGATGGAGATCATTTTGGGCCAGAGGTGCCATGCGATCGTGTCGGCCAAATAGCCGGCAGCCTCGGCTGGTTCCAGGGCGTCCAGGCTCGGGTCGATGACGACCACGCTGGTTCCTGTCTCCCGCGCATCGAACGGCCTCAGCCCCAACCGCTGGGCCGTAACCTCCGCCTCCTGTCCGACCAGTGGTTCGACAACGTTCCCCGACGTGTCGCCCCACCAGTGCCTGCCCGTGAAGCGACGGCTCCCGTGAGGGCCCGTGACCACATGACTCTTCCAGAGAGCGCAGCCGATCAGGCGGGTTTCATAGCCTCCTTCTGGAGTACGACAGCGAGAATGCACGAGGACCGTTCCGGACTTGGACAGCAGGTAGAAGATGCCCTTGCCGAAGCCGTAAGTGCCGCCGCCGAGCGCGGTGTCGCGTGGTTCTCCGATGTTGCGGATGAAGGAGACGAAGTCACGGTCAGGGCCCACCGCATCGTCCGCTCGGGTCGGGCCTCCCAGACCACGTGTACCGCGATCCGAGACGGCCAGAACGCGGATCGAACCGAGCTTGAGCGTGTTGCGAAGAGGGAAGTCCTCAGCCTTGCTCGGTGCATCGGCGAGCAAAAGCTCTCGCCACGCACCGGTGTGCGCGGGTCCGACCGTCCACATGTCGATTCGGAAGTCGACCGGTTCGGCGGACGGTGAGAGCCGTGCGTCCCAACTGTTCTGGGCCGATTCCCGCACCAATATGGTGAGTAGATCCAGTTCGGGCCGCCCGAGCTGGTTGCGGATCCCCTCGGCCGCAGTCGCGCCTTCTGGGGGATAGGGCTGAGAGAACCAGCCCTGCGTCGTCACACTGCCTCCTGGATCATGAGGTCGATCACCTGGGCCACGTCGTTCGGAGCCATGTACTCGGGAGTCTCTCCCGAGAGGTCGATGCTGTACTCGACGTCCACGGCAGAAACGGGTATCCCCGCTGCAGCGAGCGCCCGGATCGTCAGCCCCGGGAAACCAGGAGACACCTCGTACCACCTCTCCTCATCGATCGTGAACCGGACGTCTAGGTAACGGTCGGCATCAGAAGGCCGGTATCCGGCGGCGGCGAGCAACTCGAGAAGTGCGCTCTCGTCGTCGCAAGCCCGAAGTGTTCGTTCGATCAGCTCGAGGAACCCAGTTCCGGAGTCGTTCGTGGCGGAGCGGTGCAAGCGGAACCAGGCCAGGCAGAGTGTTCCATTGTCGGGCGCATCGAGTTGGTCGAGGCCATGAATCCGAGGTTTTCGCCCTTCTCCCGCGGTACTCGACTTGACCTCGATCGCGATGCGTGCGGCGGAGAAGTCGTGGCGGTGCCCGCTCGGCCCGAGCCACAATCGATGGGCACTCGGATCGCATTGGAGTATGCGATCCAGCACCAGCAACTCGCCGAACAGACCGGACAGTTGGTCGGGTCCCAGGAGATTTGCCTGAGCTTGGAAGAGCGCCTTCCAACGGTCGAGGACGTGGTAGAGGGCCTTGACCGGATGCTCGGGAAGCTCCTCGACTGTATTCACCACGTCCACGCACAGAGCGGTGAACAGGTCGTTGAGGTCCGTACGCAAACACGCGAGGTCCGCGTACGTCTGGTAGGACTCCTCATCCTCCAAAGGCCTCTTGCGCAGTTGGAGGACGGGACCGTCGAGGCCGGACCGAACTCTTCGGTGCGCATGAATCGGAACCAGAACGTGACGGTTCCCGTTGTGATCAACGGCCACACCCAAGTGGCCGTGCTCTGTCCTCACCGGCAGCTGTGAGAACCGCAGACGGTGCTCTCCAGTGGTCTGTTCGACTTCGAGCGCAGCCCAGTGTTCCTCAACGAGGTCCCGCCAGGCGTCGTCATTCATACCTCCTCGCTCTCGAGCAGACTGAAGTCCTCGTCCTCGATGCGTACACCGGACAGGTCCGCAGAGATGTACCTTTCGACGGTGCTGTCTGCATGCAGCGCCTCGGGAAACATGAGGCCGACGCCGATGACGTGCTCCTCGGCATTCAACGGCGCACGCGCCTTCTTGTCCGGACCGGGCGCTGAGGTCTTGTCGATCGGATACAGGACCAGAAGCCCTGTGTCCGGGAGCTGGATGCGACGAGCCTGTTTGATGCCCGCCTCCGTGAGCCTCGCCGTCTCTCCGGTCAGGTCGACTGCGCCATCGCGGCGGCTCATGAGTGTCTTGATATCGGCGAAGTCAGGATCGGGGGTCTTCACGTCCAGGCGTGCACGGGCGTTGCGCCCCACGGTCACGCCGGGGACAAAGGTGTAGGGCTCTCCCGTGGGGTTACCGACGATCGCAATGTTCCAGCGGCGTAGCGAGCCGGCCGTCGTGACCCGCTTCCGGATGTAATCGCTGATCAGGTCCGGGTCATTCTCGGGTGACTTCTCGTGAAATTTGTAGGTGGACAGGAAGCCGGTCACGACGTTGTACGGCACCTCGCGGAAGAGGTAACGGCCTTCGGCCGCGCGCTCCTCCACCGTGACAGCATTCGACACCGCTGCGGCGACGAGGTCGCGCGCGGCGGTGATGTTTCCGCGCAGCCACTCGGCGTTGGTGCGGAAATAGTGAGTTTGAACCCGCTTGCCCCCATAAGAGGAGGCGGCCGTGACTGCATCGCGCATCTTGGCGGCCGCGGTGACCCGGAGCGCGGGGTGTGTCCGCAGACGGACCGCGAACGTGAGAGGCGTCTCCGCCTCGGTCATATAGATGTCGATGTCCCTGCGCATCTCGGTCTCGACCGTGGCGAGGTGTCGGAACCACTCGGCCAATTCGTCAGTCATCCAGATCCGAGGCAAGTCGGCGTAGCCGTTCCGAAAGCCGAACCAACGTCCCATCTGGAGCAATGTGTCGTACGCCGACACGGCCCGAACGAAGTAGCTAACGGACAGGCCCTCGAGGGTCAGGCCTCGCGACAGGGTGTTGCCCCCTACCGCGATCGCGACGACAGGTCCGGTCTCGTAATCGAGTCGAGCCTCGCTGCTGGAGTTGTCCATGATGACCCGACAACTGCGGAGTACGCCGGGCAACTCGGACACCAACTCGTCGAATTGCACTCTCGTCTCACCGAAGTCCTCGGCTGGCACGCGTGCTGTTTCCTGATCCCAAAGCTCTCGCAATCCGGAGAGAAAGGCGGCATCCGCCAAGGACCGGGCAGCTCGTTCGAGCAAGTGCCGCAGCGGTCGCTCGAAGCTGTTGTGCACTGCGGTGTTGACGCTGGTATGGATCAGCATCGTGCTGTGAGGATTGCCCGCGCGACGTACGCGACGGGCGGCTGTGACGAGCCAGAAGTACTCGACAGCACGACAAAGAGTGTCTGTGATTACGGGCTCGAAGCCCTCAACGTCCGCCCTTGTTTCGGGGCGCACACACGCCACGTCGGCATCGGGAATCGAACGGATCATGTCGTGGCCGTCGTCGACCTGCTCCGGATCCTCGCCGTCGAGTGCGTAGCGTCCGAAGAGAACCTCGGTGCCGAAGTGCCCTTGAGGCTTGGGCAGGTTGACGACGAAGTCGCGCGGGTACAGATCTTCAGCGCTCGGGTCGATCAGCAGGTTGGCGAAGGGCGAAGCTGTGTATCCGACGTATGCGGAACGCGGCAGACTGGACATGATGCTGAGGATCAAGGGGTTGATGGATTTCGTTGCAACCGTCGCCTGATCAGCCTCGTCGTCGATGATGAGCGCAGGACAGTCCTTGAGGTAGTCCGACGCCTTCTCCAGCCAGCGAGCGAGCTTGCGCAGTACCGTCGCGTTCTTCTTTACCACGCACAGAACATGTGTCTTATTGCTCTTCCCGAAGTACGAAGCCGGGTTCTCCTGAGGTGTGAAGTCCTTGTCCAGTCCAGTCAGTTGGGACCACATGGAGGGGTTGGGCTCCACGAGCTGCTGCACCAGACGGGCCTGGGTCTGGCGGCGTAGCCCGTTGTGGATGCCGGCCAGGACGATGAAGAGTTTGTAACCGCGATCGGCGGCCTTGGCCATCACCGACGTGAAGTTGGTCGTCTTGCCGGACTGCACGTACCCGACGACAAGGCCCCGCGTGGAGAACGCCCGCTCCTTCGGATGATTCAGTAGGGAGACGACGCGGGTGGAGGAATCGTCGAGGTCCCGGATAGCGGGTTCCTCCGACCAGCCGTCCTTGCGCAACCGCTCCACCACCGCAGGCCAGCACTTGTCCTTGGTCTGCGGACCCGTGTACCACGTGTCGCGGTTACCCAGAACCACGGCATGCGGTTCCTCGAGCTCCTTGATACGGATCGTCTGCTGCTCATGGCGCTCACGGATTTGCTCGACGATGTCCGGGCTGACACCCAACAGCTCCAGTCGCTTGACCGTCTCCGAAGGCGGAAACGTGTCCAAGAGAGCCTTGAACGTCTCGTACATCCCGTCGAATTCGTCGGTCATGGAATCGACCGTCTCCGCTCTCGCTCGTCAAGCCGACTGGCCCACAGAGGCCCTTCGGTCCGACGGATCACTCCGTGAACCACAGCCCCCTGGAAGCAGATCGGCACCCCACTCGTACAATCACTACACAGTATTGGGTGAGCTATGCAGTCACGCATAGAACGCTGTCACGGTGGTCGTCGTGGGTTCAATTCTTTTCGGCCCCTGATCCGTAGCGTTCGCCGAGCCGTTCCGGTTGGGCTCGAGGCGGCAGACGTCACTGTCGGCGTGCACCGGGTGAGGGTCCGGGCGGGTGCGCTCGGAAGAGGGCGAGCGAAGCGGCGATTTGGTCCGCCACGTCTTCGGCCGATTCGTGCTCCCAAAAGCGGAGGACCGTCCACCCCTCATCCGTGAGGTGCTTGGTGGTCTCCAGATCGCGAGCGATGTTCTTGTCCAGCTTCGTTCGCCACCACTCTGCGTTGACCTTCGGGTGCGTGGCGTGTTGAGGGCAGCCGTGCCAGAAGCAGCCGTCCATGAAGATCGCGATCTTGGCCTTGCTGAAGACGATGTCGATCGTGCGACGAGGCATGCCGGGGACTGGCACGTTCACTCGGTAGCGCAGGCCTGAAGCATGCAGAAGCTTTCGTACCGCCACTTCGGGGGCCGTGTCGCGCGAGCCCTGCTTGCTCATTCGGGCGGAAACGGAAGCGGAGGACGGGATAGCACCTGGCACGGAAGTATTCTGCCGGCGGTCGGGCAGTGTTGCGGGGGTGTGGTGAAGAAATCGCCGCGGCTGGCCGGGACGATGGCCTGCTTATGGTCGATTGCAAGTGTCTGAGCCGCGGACGGCGTGATCGACTGCCTCCGGTCAATTGGGAGAGGTTCATCGGTGCGGCAGGGACCGCCCGCTTCCTTGGCAGTGTCGTGCCTCCGCAGGCCGCGTCAAGGGCGCTTCACTCCGCTGCGCTGCGTTCCGCGTCGGCTGCGCCGATGGCCCTTCGGGCCACCCTTGACCCGGCCCGCTCCAGCACGAGGGAGAAGCGAGCGGGCGGCCCGGAGGGATGGGTGGCCCAGGTGGGTTGGAGGGTGGGTCGGCCGGGTGGCTGGGCGGGGTTGGGGCGCGTTCGCGTGCCGGGCATGGCGGGTGGGTTTAGCGGCTTGCGGCAGGTGGGTGGGCTCTGTCGCTGGCTTGCCCGATCGGGGACCGGTTCACCGACATCCATGTCTTCGCCTCCGGGACACCGAGCGGCTGCTCCCGCTTTCAACCTGCCCCGCACATTGGCGAGCTGGAGGTGTGATGCAGCCCACCCTCATCGACCGATGACTCCGTGCGCACCCCTCGGTCATACCAGCGACAACACCGAAGCAGCACAACGGACAGACAGGACGGCTGACATGACCGCCACCGTGAAGGGCCCTGCCAGCTACTTCCCTTCCATCGAGAAGAAGTACGGTCGCCCGATCGTGGAGTGGAAGGACATCATCCGCTCCTCGTCTCTGACCAAGCACATGGAGCTGGTGAACTGGCTCAAGGCCGAGCATGGGCTGGGCCATGGTCACGCCAATGCGCTCGTCGCGCACACCCTCGCCGAGCGGCCCGGCAACTGAGCTGCCACGCACACGCATGGGAGCCATGGATGGTTCGAGCGTCCCCACTGCCACGACGGGGTGTTGCTCTCGGGCCAGTACCGGAGGGCAGGGCCGCCGCGGCGACGACTACGCCGTACCGGGTCGATGACGAGCAGCGACCTGGACGCTCAGGCGAGGGGCTCCACCCCGTGGCACTCTCCGTACACACGCCCAGACCCACACCAACAACCCGCCCCCCGCTGCGGCGGCCAAGCCACCGCCCGCCCCCGCGCCGCCAGCGTCGTCGCGTACTGCGGAAGCAGGGTCGTGTCCTCCGGGGACGAGAGCTCTGACGCGGCGAAGGCTTCGTAGGACGGGACCGTGCCCGTGACGATGCCCAGGTTGGGGGTGCCGGAGGAGGACAGTTCTCGCAGGGAGTCCTCTATCGTCGCCAGGTGCTCCTCGTGGGAGGGGTACTCGGCGGACAGTGAGGGATACGCGGAGAGCAGCTCGGTCAGCTCGTCCGCCGTCCAGTGCAGTACCGCCACCGGGAACGGGCGGGAGAGGGCCTCTCGGTAGGCGCCCAGTTCGGCCCGTAGCCGGGAGATCTCCGCCTCCAGTTCCGCCGGGTTGTCCGAGCCGAGGGACCAGACGCGCTTGGGGTCGTGGAGTTCGTCGAGGGAGATCGGCATCGAGTGGAGGGTGTCCGCCAGGGTGTCCCACTCGTCGTGGGTCAGGCCCAGCATGCGCCGCACCCGGTGGCGGCCGAAAAGGAGGGGGTGCGTGGCGTACGGGGGCTCCGGGACGTCCGTCAGGAGGAGGCGGGCTCCCTCCGTGAAGGTTTCCTGCGCCTGTTCCAACTCGTCGTGGGACTCCAGGGCCTCGGCGACGATCACCCACGCTGCCGGGTCCCGGGGGGAGGACGAGCGGACGCCCTCGATGATCGCGCGGGCCTCTGCCTCGTGGCCGTACTCCCACAGGTTCGATGCCTTCAGGGCTCGCGCCAGGTGGGGGTTGTCCAGGGTGGTCGACGACGACAGCAGGCGGTCGTAGAGCGCGGTCGCGGCGGGGCGGTCGCCGGACAGTTCCAGGTGGGCCGCGGCTTGGAGGAGCAGGGCCTCGGCGTCCTCGGGGTAGAGGCCGGCGGTTCGCTCCAGGCGTGCCGCCTCGGCGGTGTGGTCGACGTTTTCGGCAGGCGTGTCGGGGCGCATGGGGGACACCGTACTGCCCGTGGATGGCGGAGCGGAGGGGAGAGGGGGAAGAAGGGGGCAGATATTGCCTGGTCCAGGCCGTTCCCGGGCGCGGTGGGGTCGAGGCTTACGAGGATTCGGCCTGGCTTCGGCTGTCCTTATGCCTTTGCCATCCAGAGCAGAACGAGGAAGGGGACTGTGATCAGTGGCGCCATGGCCGGCCAGTGGGCCCGGCGGGTGTCCTTGCGGCGCCGGGGCCCGCGGACGTTCACAGCCAGCAACGCGATCAGCAGCATCGTCCCGGTCACCGCCAGCAGGAACATCACCACAGGGGCGTGATCGAGCGTGTGGTAGTCGCAGTTCGACATCTCCCTCAGCTCCGGACCGGTCGCGAAGGCGTCACAGTCCGAGGGGAGGTAGTCGGTCAGCAGCCAGTACGTCAGGTAGAGCGGGATGATGGCGGGTACGCCGAGGGCCAGGTTCGCCAGTGCGGGCGCCAGCAGGCCGAATCGGCGGCCGGCTCGGGGCGGGCGCCCGCGCTCGTCATCCTTCGCTCGCGTGGCTGGATTCGTCACGTGACACACGACGTTCCGGATACGCCTCCGGTTGCGTCCGTCGCGTCAGATCACCACCCCGTCGATCTGCAACGTCTGCACCGCCTTCGCCGCGAACGGCACCGCCACCGACTTTCCGCTCAGGTACGTGTTCGCGTACGCCCGGTACTGGTCCCCGCCCGTCGTCACCGTGTTCCAGCGCGGGACCAGGCCGCCCGAGCCGCCGCTCACCGTCGTGAAGCGGGACAGGTCGAAGGTCAACGTCTGGGCCGACGTCGACGTGTTCACCGCCACGATCACCAGGCGGCGCGCCGACGCGTCGTAGGCCGCCGCGGCGTAGCTCACGCCCGTGTCGAGGATCCGCATGCCGGGGCGGATGTGGCGGCTGAACTGGGCCATGACGTAGTACTTCGTCTGGATTGTGGTGGGCTGGAGGGTGTTCGCGTCGTACGCGATCATCGCCCAGCCCGTCGACGGGTCCATGACCTGCCAGTAGCACCAGGCGGTCGGGTGCAGCCAGCGGAAGTCGTAGCAGAGGTTGGAGGCCATGGTGAGGCCGGTGCCGTCGCTGTCGCCCGTCTCCGAGTTCCAGAGTTTCTTGCCGGACGTGGTCACCACGTCCGTGTGGAGGAGGTCCCTGCGGCCGCCCGAGCCCTGGTAGCCGTGCACGTTGACCTGCGACACCAGGGCCTTCGTCGACGTACCGAAGGACCCCCACGTCGAGCGGGCCGTGTCGTAGTTCGTCTCGTCCGAGGCCGCGATGCGGGTGCCCGTCAGGCCGCGGCTGTCCAACTCGCTGCGCATGTACGGCAGTACGGCCGCCTGGACGGCCGGGTCCAGGTGGCAGCCCTCCTGGGTGCCGGTTGCCGTCCACCAGCTCGACGCCGGCTCGTTGAAGGGGTCGACCGTCGCGAAGTTCACGCCCCAGTTGTTCCTGGCGTACAGGGCCGTGGCCGCCAAGTGAGCGGCGTGCTGGCGGTAGTTCCAGGTCTGGAGGTTGTTGCCGCCGTCCGCCGCGCCGGACGGGTTGTGGTTGGAACACATCCACCACATGGGGGAGTTGGCGAAGAGTTCCGTGGTCGCGCCGCGAGCCGTCGCTTTCACCAGCATCGCGCGCTGGTTCGCGTCCGCGGTCCAGTCCCAGGCCGAGGAGGTGGGGTCCTCGTTGTTCCAGTCCTGCCAGAAACCCTCGATCTGCTTGAAGCCGGGGATGTTCGGCGACTCGGCCATCGTCTCGCCGTTCACGCTGTTCCAGCTGCACGCGCCGAGGTTGTAGCGGGCGATGTTGAGGCCGAGGCCGGGGAGGGTCGTGCCGTTGTACGCCACCGAGTTGGTGGTGAAGAACAGGTCGGCGAAGTCGTTCCGGTTGCCGAAGACGTTCGCCCACCAGGCCAGGGACGTGCCCCAGCCCTCCCAGGTGCCGTACGACGTGCCGGGGTTGACGGCGATGGTGGCGTCCGCGTGGGCGGTGCCCGTTGCCAGGGCGCTGCCGAGGAGTGCGCCGCCCGATGCCGCCAGCAGAGTTCTACGTCGGATCATGACTTCTCCGCTTCGCTCAACGGCCGGTGTCGGCGCTGTCGGCGTCGAACCGGCTCCGTGGCTTGTCCCGTTCATGCCGTCAGGAAGCATCGGGTGTGGCGTGTGAGGTTGTCGAGGGTTCTGACAGCCCTTTCTCAAACCTGTGGAGGAAGGGGTGGGGGAAGCGTTCGGAGGGTCGGACACGGCGGGGACGGGCGGGTGTTGGGACGGGCGTGGGGGCTGGGCCGGGACGGTGCCGGGGCAGGCGTCGCGACTCGTGTGCGTACGGCTCTGGAGACCTCGTGCCCCGCCCTTTATCGTGCGGGCGCCCCTATCGTGCGGGCGGCCCGGCGAAGGAGGCTCACGGATGGTGCGGGTTCGCGTCGTGCGGCACAGCGGGCTTCGGCGGCGGGCCCTTCGGCGCCGCGTGCTGTGGGGTGGCGGGGAGGTGCTCGTCACCGTCGGGGTGGTGCTTCTGCTGCTGGTCGTTCACCAGGTGTGGTGGACCAACCGGGAGGCGAGGGAGGGCGCCGGGCGCGAGGTCCGTGCCCTGGAGCGGGCCTGGGACGGCGAGGGCGGCGACTCCCGTACGGGCGTATCGGCGCCGTCGGCCACGGCCGAACCCCCGCTCGGGGAGGTCCCCGCGGACACCGGGGCGGCCGAGCCCACCGCCGGCACCCGGCGCCGTACCGCGGCCCCGCCCGCCCCCGACTGGTCCCAGGCCTACGCCATCCTCAGCATCCCGCGCCTCGGCCTCCGCGTGCCCGTCGCCGAGGGCGTCGGCAAAGCGGGTGTGCTCAACAAGGGCTACGTCGGCCACTATCCCGGCACCGGGCAGCCGGGCCAGGCCGGCAACTTCGCCGTCGCCGGGCACCGCAACACCCACGGTGAGCCCTTCCGGTACATCAACCGGCTCGCGCCCAAGGACATCGTGCGCGTCGAGACGCGGAGCGCGACCTACACGTACGCCGTCGACCGGACCCTGCCGCAGACCGCCGCCCATGACGGCGGCGTCATCCGGCCCATCCCGCGCTCCGGCGTCAAGCCGGGCTACGGATACGAGCGCCCGGGGTACTACCTCACCCTCACCACCTGCACGCCCGAGTACACCTCGAAGCACCGCCTGGTGGTGTGGGGCAAGCTCGTGTCGATGCGCCCGCGCTGAAGCCGCAGCCCTCATGCTGCCGCCCCCCGCTCCCGCAGCACGCCCACGCTCACCGCCGCCACCAGCGCCAGCGCCGCCGACACCACCATCGCGATGTCCGCGCCCCGTGCCAGGCCGCCCCCGGCGGATGTGGCGAGGGCGATGGTCAGGGCCACCCCGGCGCAGGAGCCGATGTAGCGGAAGGTCTGCTGGGCGCCCGAGCCCATCGCGGCGCGCTGGGCCGGTACGGACTCCACCGCGAGCAGCGGCAGCGCGGCGTTCAGCAGGCCGCTGCCGATGCCGGCCAGCAGCAGGCCGGGCAGCAGCCGGGGCCAGGAACCCGCGTCGAGCGCGCCCAGCATCGCCAGGGCGCCGCCTGCGTGGAGGATGAAACCGATCGCCAGCTGCCACCGCGGTGACACCCGGCCGGACAGTCTGCGGGCCTGGAGGGCGACGGCGAAGGACAGGCCGGACCAGAGAAGGAACAGCCATGCCGTGTCCATCGCAGACAGGCCGAGCGTCTGCTGGAGCAGGGCCGGCAGGAAGCTGAACAGGCCGATCACCGCGAGCCCCGTGAACAGGCCGCCGGCGGAGGACGCGAGGAAGCGGGGGCGGCGGAGCAGGGACAGGTCGATCATCGGGGTCGCCGTGCGGCGCTCCACCGCGACGAAGAGACCCAGCAGGGCCACGCTCGCCAGGAGCAGCAGGCCCACGGGTGCCCTCAGCCAGCCGTCCCGGCCCAGGGTCAGCGCCGCCACCAGGGCGACCAGGGCCAGTCCGAAGGTGACGGCTCCGGCGAGGTCGGGGCGGCCGCCGCGTGGGGCGCGGGACTCGGTGAGTGTGCGCCGGGACAGGGCCGCCACGATCAGCGCGGCGGCGCCCAGGACGCCGTACCCGATCCGCCAGTTCGGCATCGCGCCGGCGACGACCGGGCCGAGCGCGATGCCGCCGCTCACGAACGCGCCCCAGACGCCGGTCGCGTGCAGGCGACCGCGCGCGGTCGGGAAGGCGTGGACGATCAGGCCGAGGCTGCTGGCGAGGAGGGCCGCGCTCGCCGCGCCCTGGGCGACGCGGGCCAGCGTGAAGAGCCAGGTGGTCGTCGTCAGGGCACCCATGGCCGTGGTGATACCCAGGGCGAAGGTGCCGGCGACGAAGATCCGGCGGCGGCCGTAGTCGTCGGCGAGGCTGCCGGCCACCAGAAGGAGTGCGGCGAGACCGAGCGGGGTGCCGTTCAGGAGCCAGGCCTGGGCGGAGAGCGGGGTGTGCAGGGCGGCGGCGGTCTGGGGGAGCGTGACCATCGGCGCGGTGTACGTCATCAGGGCCACGGCGGTGGCGGCGCTGGTGAGGGCGAGGGTGGCACGCGGGTTCGCGGGCTGCTCCGGGGCGGGGGCGGCCGACGTCTCGGTGGGCGCCGCAGTGAGAGTTCGTTCATTGAACCGAGGCATGCGTCCCACCGTAACATCGTAGGTTCGGTCATTGAACCAAGAAGGTGGAAAGGCGTTACAGTGGGCGCCATGGCACTGGGCAAGGACTACGCGACGCAGGAGTGCTCGATCGCCCGGGCGCTGGAGATCGTCGGCGAACGCTGGACGCTGCTCGTCGTCCGCGACGCCCTGTACGGCGTCCGGCGCTACAACGACTTCCTCGTCCACCTCGGCATCCCGCGCGCCGTCCTGGCGGCCCGCCTCCAGGCGCTCACCGCGGAGGGCATCCTCGACAAGCGCCGGTACCAGCAGTCGCCGCCGCGCGACGAGTACGTCCTCACCGACCGCGGCATCGCGCTGTGGCCCACCCTGCGCTCGCTCGGCCTGTGGGGCCGCGAGCACTTCGGCGAGGAGAAGCTGCGTGTCTTCCGGCATGCCGACTGCGGCACGGAACTCGGCCCGTACGGCGAATGCCCGGCCTGTGGAACCGTCGTACCCGTTCCGGACGTCGAGATGGTGCGGGGACCCGGACTTGATCCGAACCCGGCGGACCCGGTCGGCCGGGCCCTGCTCGGGCCCAAGCGCCTGCTGCAGCCCATCGAGGCCGAACCGGCCGGCGTGACGGATCCCGGGCATCCTGTATAACGAACGTCAGGACGAGTTCGACCGGACGAGTTCGATCGGGCGCGTTCGTCAGGACGAGTTCGTCGGGGCAAGTGCTCACGAGGGGAGGGCCGTCGATGATCCGCAGCTGGACCCGTCTGCGTCCCGCCGCCGTGCTGGTGCTGCTCTTCCTTGAGGTCGCCCTGCTCGACACCGGCAGCCTCTCCGCGACCGTCGCGCTGGCCGCGACCGCCGCCGCCGGTTCCGCGTTCGCCGTCTGCTCGCTCCTCGCCTCGCGCGCCGCCCCCGCGGTGCCGCCCACGCGCGTGCGCACCGCCATCCGCGACCGGGCCCGCCGTACGGCATTCCTGCCGCAACGCGACCCCGACGCCTCGGGCCGGCCCCGGCCCCGGGCACCCGGACACGCCCTCCCGGCGACCGCCGCGTAGGGCACGCATCGGAAACAGCTCCCACGTGTGACCCCGCGCGGGTCGTCATGCCGCCATGCCGATTTCCGGCATTCAGCTCATTCCACCGGCACGACGAGACCCCCGGAGGGCTCACCCATGTCCGTTTTCGCCGACCTTGTTCAGCAACTCGCCGACCTGCTCCAACCGCTGTTCGGCGCCACCGCTGCCGCCGCCGCGATCGTCCTGTTCACCGCGCTCGTACGGCTGCTCGTGCATCCGCTGTCCCGGGCCTCCGCGCGCGGGCAGAAGGCGCGGGCCGAGCTCCAGCCGAAGATCGCCGAGCTGCGCAAGAAGCATGGGAAGAACCCGGAGCGGCTCCAGCAGGCCGTGATGGAGCTGCACACCAAGGAGAAGGTGTCGCCGCTGTCCGGGTGCCTGCCCAGCCTGTTCCAGCTGCCCGCCTTCTTCCTCCTCTACCACCTGTTCTCGAACACGACGATCGGCGGGAAGGCGAACGAGCTGCTGTCGCACCAGCTCTTCGCGGCGCCCCTCGGGGACCGGTGGGCGGACGCGCTCGGCGACGGTGGGGCGTTCGGGGGTGCCGGGCTCGTGTACCTCGGGCTGTTCGTGGTCGTCGCCTGCGTCGCCGCGTTCAACTACGGCCGTACGAAGCGGATGATGGCCGCCAATCCGGCGGTGCCGGTGGTCGACGGGGAGCCGGTGCCGGGAATGGGGGCCGTGAGCAAGGTCATGCCGTTCATGTCCTTCTTCACGCTCTTCACCGTGGCGGTGGTGCCGCTGGCGGCCGCGCTGTACGTCGTGACCAGTACGACCTGGAGCGCGGTGGAGCGGGCTGTGCTCTATCGCTGACCGAACTCTGCCGCTGGCCGGCGTGGACCCGTGGGGGCTCGCGGCCTGGGTCCGCGGCCTGGGGTCCGCCGTCCTCCGAGCCTACGGTCCAGTACGTGAACCGGGTATTGCGGACTGGCCGTAGACCTTGGAGGATCGACCAGTCCTCCGATGGCTGCACCCGTCGGCGGGCGCCCCGCGATCGAGGGAGATTGTGATCATGAAGCTGCTGCGAGTCGGTACGGCAGGAGCGGAGCGGCCCGCGCTGCTCGACGCCGAGGGGACCCTGCGGGATCTGTCGGGCGTCGTGCCGGACATCGACGGACCGCTGCTCGCCGACGACGCCGCGCTCGGCCGGATCCGCGCGGCGGCGGACGCCGGTGAGCTGCCCGAGCTGGACGCCACCGGGCTGCGGGTCGGGCCGCCGCTGGGGCGCATCGGCAAGGTCGTGTGCATCGGGCTGAACTACCACGACCACGCCCGCGAGACCGGCGCCGAGCCGCCCGCCGAGCCGGTCATCTTCTTCAAGGCCGCGGACACGGTCGTCGGACCGAACGACACGGTGCTGGTCCCTCGCCGGTCGACCAAGACCGACTGGGAGGTCGAGCTCGCGGTCGTCATCGGACGTACGGCCCGGTATGTGGAGTCGGCCGAGGAGGCGCTCGCGCATGTCGCCGGGTACGCGGTGGCGCACGACGTGTCCGAGCGGGAGTTCCAGATCGAGCGGGGCGGGACCTGGGACAAGGGCAAGAACTGCGAGACGTTCAACCCGCTGGGGCCCTGGCTGGTGACGGCGGACGAGGTGCCGGACCCGCAGAACCTCGCGCTGAAGCTGTGGGTCAACGGCGAGCTGAAGCAGGACGGCACCACGGCCGAGCAGATCTTTCCGGTCGCCGAAGTCGTGCGGTACGTCAGCCAGTTCATGACGCTGTATCCCGGGGACGTCATCAACACGGGTACGCCGGCGGGGGTTGCGATGGGGCAGCCCGAGCCGAAGCCGTTCCTGCGGGCCGGGGATGTTGTTGAGCTGGAGATCCAGGGGCTCGGTCGGCAGCGGCAAGAGCTCAAGGATGCCTAAGGGGCGGGGGACTGCGCTAGTTCGGCGACTGCGGATGGTGCGTGGTTGCTCGCGCAGTTCCCCGCGCCTCTGAAAAACAGAAGCAGGGCGCTGCCCTTACTGCTTCTCCAGGAAGTGCTTCAGCGCCTCCACCACCATCCGGTGGTCCTCCAGCTGGGGCAGGCCGCTCACCGTCACTGACCCGATGACGCCCGCGCCCTCGACGTTGATGGGGAAGGAACCGCCGTGCGCCGCGTAGGTGTCGGGGTCCAGGCGGGAGGAGTCCTCGAAGGTCGTGCCCTTGGCGCGGAAGCGGGCGCCGACGACGTAGGAGGACGTGGCGTAGCGCTCCACCACCCGGCGCTTGCGGGCGATCCAGGCGTCGTTGTCGGGGGTGGAGCCGGGCAGGGCCGCGTGGAAGAGCTGCTGGCCGGCCCGGTGGATGTCGATGGCGACCGGGGCCTGGCGCTCGCGGGCCATCTCGACGAGGAGGGAGCCGAGCGCCCACGCGTCCTCGTAGGTGAACTGCCGGAAGACCAGGCCGCGTTCCTGGGCCTCCAGTTCCTCCAGGGACGGGGTGATCTCCGGGTGGAACTTCGGGGTGATCCCCGGGTTGTGCGTCTTGTTGGTCATCACAGCTTCACCACCACTGCGTCGCGTGCCGAACGGTGTGCCGCTTCCAGGACGTCGAGGGCGGATGCCGCCTCCAGGGCCGTCACCGGGTTGGGGCCGCCGTCCAGCAGGGCCTTTGCCACGGCCGCATAGTAGGCGGGGTAGTCGCCGGGGAGGGTGCGTTCGACGCGACCGCCGCCCGTCAGGGGAGACTCGCCGGAGCCGACCCGGCCCCACAGCGACTCGGGCTCCGTGCCCCAGCCGGCAGTCGTGTCCGGGCGCTGCCCCTCGCGCAGGGCCGCCTCCTGCGGGTCCAGGCCGTACTTGACGTAGCCGGCCTTCGAGCCCAGCACCCGGAAACGCGGGCCCAGTTGGGCGGTCGTCGCGGAGGCGTACAGGTGGGAGCGGACGCCGTTCGCGTGCGTGAGCGCGATGAACGTGTCGTCGTCCGTCTCCGCGCCGGCGCGGCGGACGACCGCCTCGGCGTACACCTGCGTGACCGGGCCGAAGAGGACCAGTGCCTGGTCGACGACATGGCTGCCGAGGTCGTACAGCAGACCTCCGATCTCTGCCGGGTCGCCGGACTCCCGCCAGCCGCCCTTGGGCTGCGGGCGCCAGCGTTCGAAGCGGGACTCGAAGCGCCATACGTCGCCCAGTTCGCCCTCGGCCAGGAGCCGGCGCAGCGTCAGGAAGTCGTTGTCCCAGCGGCGGTTCTGGAAGACCGACAGGAGCAGGCCGCGCTCCTCGGCCAGCGCCGCCAGCTCGCGTGCCTCGGCCGCGGTGCCGGCGATCGGCTTGTCGACGACGACGGGGAGGCCCGCCTTCAGGGCGGCGGTCGCCAGCGGGACGTGCGTCTTGTTGGGGGACGCGATGACGACCAGGTCGAGGTCGTCGGCGCGGGCGAGCAGTTCGTCGGGCGTGGCGGCGACGCGTACGTCCGGGTGCTCGGTGCGGGCCTGCTTCTGCCGCTCGGGGTTCGACGTGACCACCGTGTCCAGGGCGAGCCCCTCGGTGGTGGCGATCAGCGGGGCGTGGAAGACGGAGCCTGCGAGGCCGTAGCCGACCAGGCCGACGCGGAGGGGAGTAGCACTCATGAATCCCACTTTCGCAACGCTGTTGCCAAAGTGCAAGCGCCGGGGACAATGGGTGCGTGAAGCATGGTGTGGACAGTGGCCTGAACGGTGGCGTGGCCGGCGGCGTGAATCTGGGCGCCCTGCGCACTCACAACACCGCGCTCGTGCTCGACCTGCTGCGCACGGCCGGTCCCGAGGGCATCAGCCGGCTCGAGCTCGCCGAGCGCACCGGCCTCACCCCGCAGGCGGTCAGCAAGATCACCGCCCGGCTGCGGGAGGACGGGCTCGTGGCGGAGGCGGGGCGCCGGGCGTCGACGGGAGGCAAGCCGCGCACGGTGCTGCGGCTGGTACCGGAGGCCGGGCATGCGGTCGGCGTGCACCTGGACCGGGACGAGCTGACGGCCGTGCTCTGCGATCTGACCGGTGCCGTGATCGCCCGGCGCCGGACCCCGCTGGACCTGGGGGCCGGTGCGGAGACGGTCGTCGAGCGTGCTGTGCGGGAGGTGGGGGAGTTGGTGGCCGGGGGCGGTCGGCAGGGTGCCGTGCTCGGCGTCGGCGTGGCGCTGCCCGGGCCGCTCGACCACCGGCGCGGTGTGCTGCACCGGGTCACCGGGTTCCCGGAGTGGAACGGCTTCCCGCTGCGCGACGTGCTCGCCCGGCGCCTCTCGCTGCCGGTCGTGGTCGACAAGGACACCAACGCGGCGGCGCTCGGGCTTGCGGTGCGCGGTGCGGTTGGGGGTGGGGCGGCGTCCGGCACGGCCGCGCCTGGGACGGCCGGGGCTGGCGGCGCCGTGCCCGTCATTGCCGGGGCCGACGCGAGCGCCTCCGGGACCACCGCGCCTCTCACTGCCGCGCCCGGCACCTCGGCCTCGGGCATGTCCGCCTCGGCCGTCCCCGCGTCCGGCGCCACCCCCTCCGGCGCCACCCCCTCCGGCGCCTCCTTCGCCTACCTCCACTTCGGCGCCGGCCTCGGCGGCGGGCTGGTCATCGGGGGAGCGGTGCACCGCGGGACCCGTACCGGGGCGGGGGAGTTCGGGCATCAGGTCGTCCAGCTGGACGGCCCGCCCTGCGGGTGCGGCAACCGTGGCTGTGTCGAGGCGTTGTGCCTGGCCGCCGTGGCCCGCGGTGACCTGGCGGAGGCGGCCCGGGTGCTCGGCACGGCCGCGGGCAACCTGGTCGCGCTGCTCGACGTCGACCTCGTGCTGCTGGGTGGCCGTACGGTCGCCGCCGCGCCGGAGACCTTCGTACGCGGTGTCGCCGCCGTGCTCGACGAGCGTGCCCGGCGCGCGGGCGAGGACGCCGTGCCGGTGCGGGTCGCCGCAGGCGGGGAGCGCGGGGTCGCCGAGGGGGCGGCCCAGTTGCTGCTGGCGCCGTTGTTCGGGCGGGCCGAGGGGTGAGGCGGCGGCGTTGAGGCTCGTGGCTGCGCCCTCGGCCCCCACGGCGGGCGTCCGCTGATCGAGCGGACTTGCGAAGCCGTACGGAATGGCACCGCCGGGAACCCGCCCTCACCCGGCATGGTCATGTGTTCATGCGACTGCACACACCCGCCTCCCTCTGCCTCGCAGCAGCCGCCCTCCTCGCCGCGGCGCCCCCGGTGCACGCGGTGCCCTCGGCCGAGCTGCCCAGCTGCGCCACCGACGACCGCGCCTTCCCCCTCACGACCCGCCTCCACGGCGGCCCCGACTCCTACGTGGCCGGCGGCGGATTCGGCACCTGGTACCTGGACCTCACCAACAAGACCGGCCGCACCTGCACCGGCATCCACCCCGTCGTCGTCCTCATCGACGCCGAGCGGGCCCTCAAGCCGCCCCAGCCCCGCCTGGAGTTCTACGGCAGCCCGAGCGGCAGTCCGAGCAGCAGCCCGACGGGCGGCGCGGACGGCGGCCCGGACCGTGCCCGCCCCCACCCCGTCCAATTCGAGACCACCGACGAGGACGAACTCGTCGGCGCCTTCGGCGGGTCCGGCGACTTCCCCGGCTTCACCGTCGGCCCCCGCAGGACGGTCACCGTGAAGGTCCGGCTCGCCGTCACCTCGGACGCCGTACCGAACAAGGTCACGGCCAACGCGGCCGTCGTCCAGCGGCACGAGGGCGACGGCGACTGGGTCGGCCAGTCCAACGACTACCGCTTTACCATCGACGCCGACCCGGCAGACCCGGCCCACCGGACCGGTAAGGCCGAGCCGGCCGACACGGCCTCTCCCACCGACCCGGCCGACCGCGAGTCCTCGGCGTCCCCGGGCGCCTCCGCCGCCGCGAACCCCTCGGCGACCCCCGGCGCCGACAACCCCCGCGGCCATCTCAGCCTCGCCGACGAACTGGCCCGTACCGGCCTCACACCCCCCGGCGCCACGTTCGCCACCACCGCGGCCCTCCTCCTGGCCGGCATCACGCTGCTCGTCGCCCGGAGGCGCCGCTGAAGGTGCCCGCCCCGTCTGCGACGATCCCTGCGTGGACTACCCGAACAACCAGGCCCCCGGCGCCCCCGTGCGCCAGGGCATCCCGGAGCACGGCCGGATCCCGAAGTACTACGCGGCGAAGGCCCGGCTCGACCTCCTTGTCGGCGAACTCGGCGAGGGCGACCCGCTCCCCACCGAGCGCGACCTCTCCGAGGAGTACGAGGTCGCCCGCGAGACCGTCCGGCAGGCGATCCGCGAACTGGTGCTGGAGGGCAAGCTGCGGCGGCGGGGACGGGGCACGGTCGTCGCCGGGCCCAAGCTCGAACAGCCCCTCTCGCTCGCCAGCTACACCGAGGGCGTACGGCGGCAGGGCCGCACCCCCGGCCGTAGCCTCGTCACCCTCGACCGCTTCCCCTGCCCCGCCGCCCTCGCCGCCGAGACCGGCCTCGTACGCGGCGAGCCCGTCTGGCACATGGAGCGCGTCCTGCTCGCCGACGACGAGCGGGTCGGCCTGGAGAGCACGTACGTCGCCGTCGCCCGGGTGCCCCGGCTGGACGCCGACTTCGACCCCGACTCCTCCTTCTACGCCTTCCTGCACGGACAGGGCATCGTCTTCGGCGACGCCGACGAGCGCCTGGAGACCGTGCTGGCGACCCCGCGCGAGGCCCTGCTCATCGGGACGCCGCCCGCCCTCCCGATGCTGCTGATCCACCGGGTCTCACGGGACACCGACGGGGAGCCGCTGGAGCGGGTGCGGACGCTGTTCCGGGGAGACCGGTTCTCGTTCACCACCCGTCTGCGCGGCTGAAAAGTCCGGAATTCGACCTGTTCACCACGTCGTCGAATATCACGAAGGGGTAACGGGTCTAGCCCAAACGTGATGGCCAGTTCACGCTCTCGTTGTCAGCCGGACCCTTCCGGTTACCGAATCCCGAGGAGCGTGGCCGTCGTGAGAGTGATAGTCGTCGGAGCCGGCGTGGTGGGCACCATGCACGCCTGGCAAGCAGTGGAACGCGGCCACGAGGTCGTACAGATCGAGCGCGAGGCGGAGGCTCGCGGCGCGTCGTTGCGCAACTTCGGACAGATCTGGGTGAGCGGACGCGCGGGCGGCGAGGAGCTGCGGACCGCGCTCAGGGCCCGGGAGATGTGGGAGGAAATCGGAGCCCGCGTGCAGGGCCTCGGCTTCCGGCCGAACGGCTCCCTGACCCCCGTCCGCGGCGACCTGGAGCTCGCCGTCGCCGAGGCCGCCGTGGCGCGCGAGGACGCCGCCGCCCGCGGACACAAACTGCTGACGCCCGACGAGGCGCGTGCCGTGAACCCCGCCCTGCGCGGCGACTTCACCGCCGCCCTGTACTGCGAGCGGGACGCCGCCGTCGAGCCGCGCACCGCACAGCTCGCCCTGCGCGAGGAACTGCTGAAGTCCCCGAACTACACCTTCAGGCCCGGCCGGGAGGTCCGCGAGGTCATCGGCGGCAGCGCCGTCCGCGACGACCACGGGGACGTGCACAGCGGCGACATCGTCGTCCTGTGCACGGGCGCCTGGCTCGGCGGCCTGGTCCGCGAGCTGGCCGGCCCCGACCTGCCCGTGCGCCGCGTCCGCCTGCAGATGATGCAGACCGCCCCGCTGGGCGAGCCGCTGCCCACCTCGGTCGCCGACTCGGACAGCTTCCGCTACTACCCGGCGTACGCCTCAGCCGCGCTCGACGCCCTCAACGCCGGTCAGGCGCAGGCCGAGACCGCCGCGGCCCACCGGATGCAGCTGCTGATGGTGCAGCGCGCCGACGGCGGGCTGACCATCGGCGACACCCACGAGTACGAGCACCCCTTCGCCTTCGACACCCTCGAGGACCCCTACGACCACCTCACCGAGGTCGTCGAGTCCCTCCTCGGCCGCCCGCTGCCGAAGATCCGGCGCCGCTGGGCCGGGGTGTACGCGCAGTGCACGGACACCTCCCGGGTCGTGCACCGGCAGCAGGTGCGCGACGGGGTGTGGCTGGTGACCGGGCCCGGCGGGCGCGGGATGACCTGCTCGCCCGCGATAGCCGAGACGACCGCGAACGAACTGGGTTGGTGAAGAAGTTGACGAACAATCAGCGGACGCGGCTGGTCGTGCTCGACATGGCCGGTACGACCGTCGCCGACGGCGGCCTCGTCGAGCGGGCCTTCGCGGCGGCCGCCGCGGAACTGGGCGTCGAGCCCGGCTCCCCGGACCACGCCGACAAGCTCGCCTACGTACGCGCCACCATGGGCGAGTCCAAGATCTCCGTCTTCCGGCATCTGTTCGGCGCCGAGGAGCGGGCCCAGCGTGCCAACGCGGCCTTCGAGGAGGCGTACGGCGAACTCGTCGACGGCGGGCTCGTCGCACCCGTCCCCGGCGCCCGCGAGGCCATCGAGGAGCTCCAGGCCGGCGGCCGCACCGTCGTCCTCACCACCGGTTTCGCCCGGGTCACCCAGGACGCGATCCTCGACGCGCTCGGCTGGCAGGACCTCGTCCCCCTCACCCTGTGCCCGGCCGACGCCGGGGGCCGGGGGCGGCCGTACCCGGACATGGTCCTCACCGCGCTCCTGCGGACGGCGGCCGCCGACGACGTCCGGGAGATCGCCGTCGCCGGCGACACCTCCTACGACATGCTCAGCGGCGTCCGCGCGGGCGCGGGCCTGGTCGCCGGTGTCCTGACCGGCGCGCACGAAGCGGACGCGCTGCGGGCGGCCGGCGCGACCCATGTCCTCGGCTCCGTCGCGGAGTTGCCAGGAGTGCTGACATGAGCGGCATCCGTTTCGACTCCGTCAGCGTCGCCTACGACGGCAACATCGTCCTCGACTCCCTCGACCTCACCGTCGAGCCCGGCGAGGTCATGGCGCTGCTCGGGCCGTCCGGATCCGGCAAGACCACCGCGCTGCGGGCGGTCGCCGGGTTCGTACGGCCCGCCTCCGGGCGGGTGTTCCTCGGCGGACAGGACGTGACGGACCTGCCGCCGTACCGGCGGGGCATCGGGATGGTCGTCCAGCAGTACGCGCTCTTCCCGCACATGCGGGTCGAGGAGAACGTCGCCTTCGGACTGAAGGCGCAGAAGGCTCCCAGGGTCTCCAAGGCCGAGATCCGCACCCGGGTCGCCGAGGCGCTGGAGATGACGGGCATGGCCGCCTACGCCCGCCGCTACCCGCGCGAGCTGTCCGGCGGCCAGCAGCAGCGCGTCGCCATCGCCCGCGCGCTCGCCATCCGCCCCGGCGTCCTCCTCCTCGACGAACCGCTCTCCGCCCTCGACGCCCGCCTGCGCTCCGGCATGCTCGCCGAACTGGCCCGCCTGCACCGTGAGTTGCCCGACGTCACGATCCTGTACGTCACCCACGACCAGGTCGAGGCCCTCACCCTCGCCGACCGGATCGCGGTGATGGACAGTGCCCGCCTCCAGGCCTGCGGCACCCCGCGGGAGCTGTACCGGGCGCCGGCCAACGAGTTCACCGCGTCCTTCGTCGGGAACGCCAACCTGCTGCCGGTGACGGTCGGTTCGGGCGGCGTCGCCTTCGGCGGCGGCGAGCTGAAGGTGGACACGGAGGGCGCGGCGCCGGGTGCGAAGGCGACGCTCTGTATACGGCCCCACCTCGTCGGCCTCGGCGACGGACCCAACGGGCTTTCCGGGACCGTGACGGAGATCCAGTGGCGCGGGTCCACTCATCGGCTGTACGTCGAGGTCGAGGGCCACCGGGTCATCGCCGACCTGCGCGAACTCAGGGACCCGCCCGCTCACGGCGACGAGGTCATCCTGCACTTCTCCCCGGACGACGCGGTACTGCTGACCGCGGGAGTCACCCATGACTGAGCGCTCCGCGGGAAGCGCCGCGATCGGCCGTCGAGTGTCCGCGGGCCGGTCGTGGCTGGTCGCGCAGTTCCCCGCGCCCCTCAGGGGCGCCGCGCTGTTGTGGGCCGCCCCGCCCGTCGCCCTCCTCGCCCTCGTCTTCCTCTACCCGCTCGCCCTCGTGGTCCAGCAGTCCCTCCAGCCGGACACCGGCGGTACCTCGCTGGAGCCGTACGCCGACGTCTTCGCCTCCGACGCGTTCCGTGAGGCGCTGTGGACCACCGTGTGGCTGGCCGTCGGCTCGACCGTCGGGTGTCTGGTCCTCGGATTCGTGATCGCGCTCGTCATCGCCTTCGTGCCCTTCCCCGGGGCACGGGCGGTGGCCCGCTTCATCGACGTCTTCCTGTCCTTCCCGTCCTTCCTGATCACGCTGGCCCTGCTGTTCATCTACGGCACGGTCGGCATGGCCAACGGCCTGTGGACCGACGTCACCGGCGCCCAGGACGGCCCCTTCCAGTTCCTCACCACGCCCTGGGGGGTCCTGCTCGCCGAGATCACGTACTTCACGCCGTTCGTCGTACGACCGCTGCTCGCGGCCTTCTCCCAGCTGGACACCGCCCAGCTGGAGGCGGCCGGTTCGCTCGGCGCGCGCCCGCTGCGCATCATCCGCCTGGTGATCCTCCCCGAGGCGCTGCCCGCCCTCGCCGCGGGCGGCAGCCTCGTACTGGTCCTGTGCCTCAACGAGTTCGGCATCGTCCTGTTCACCGGCGCGAAAGGCGTCACGACCCTGCCGATGCTCGTCTACAGCAAGGCGATCCTGGAGTCCGACTACCCGGGCGCGTGCGTGGTCGCCGTCGTCAACGTCCTGATCTCCGTGGGCCTCTACGGCCTCTACCGGGTGGTGAGCCGCCGTGCTCGTGCATAGCCGCGGGGCCAAGTGGGCCGTATGGGCCCTGTTCCTCGTCCTGTTCCTGCCCCTGTTCGCCCTTCCGCTCCTCGTCGTGCTCGGCGCCTCCTTCGCCACCAACTGGTCGAGCGTGCTGCCCTCCGGCTTCACGACCGGCCACTACGGCGCAGCCACCCGCGGCGAGGCCCTCCAGGCCCTCACCACCAGCCTGGCCACGGCCGCCGCCGCGAGCCTGCTCGCCCTGGCCGCCGGGACCTGGGCGGCCCTCGCGGCGGCCGGGCTGAAGAAGCGGTACCGCAGGGTTCTGGACGCGCTCTTCGTCCTGCCGGTCGCGGTGCCCTCGGTGGTCGTCGGCCTCGCGATCCTGGTGGCGTTCTCCCAGCCGCCGTTCCTGCTCAACGGCACCCGGGAGATCGTGATCCTCGCCCACACCGTCCTGATCACCGCCTTCGCCTACCAGTCCGTGTCCGCAGCCCTGGCCCGCCTCGACCCGGCGTACGAACAGGCCGCCGCCTCCCTCGGCGCCCGGCCCGCGTACGTGCTGTGGCGGGTCAGGCTCCCCCTCCTGCTGCCGTCCCTCACCGCTGCCGCCGGCCTCTGCTTCGCCCTGTCCATGGGCGAGTTGAGCGCCACGATGATGCTCTACCCGCCCGACTGGACCCCGCTGCCCGTCCTGATCTATGCGGCCACCGACCGCGGTGCCCTCTTCGCCGGCTCCGCCCTCGCGGTGGTCCTGATGGCGGCGACGCTGCTCGCGCTGTTCGCCGTCTCCCGCATCCGCACCCGAGCCTCTTACCGCTGACCCGCAGCCCCGGCTCGCCCCGCCGATCCGGCTCGCAAGAACCCTCAACGCGCAAGGAGTTCCTCCGCCATGCCCAGAAACAGCCTCAAGCTCGCCATAGCCCTCTCCCTCCTCGCCACCCCGGTCCTGTCCGCCTGCGGCGGCAACTCCGCCGCCGCCGACGAGAAGGCCGTCACCGTCTACAGCGCCGACGGCCTCAAGGGCGAGAACGGCGACGGCTGGTACGACCGGATCTTCAAGGACTTCGAGAAGCAGACCGGCATCAAGGTCGAGTACGTCGAGGGCGGCTCGGGCGAGATGGTGCAGCGCGCCGCCCGCGAGAAGGGCAACCCGCAGGCCGACGTGATCGTCACGCTCCCGCCCTTCATCCAGCAGGCCGACGGCAAGGGCCTGCTGCAGAAGTACGCCCCGAAGGGCTCCGACCAGGTCAGCGCCGCCGACAAGGCCGCCGGTGCGACCTGGACCTCGGTCGTGAACAACTACTTCGGGTTCATCTACAACAAGAACGAGCTGAAGCAGGCGCCCACCACGTGGGAGGAGCTGCTGGAGGGCAAGTACAAGAACAAGCTCCAGTACTCCACCCCGGGCGTCGCCGGCGACGGAACGGCCGTGCTCATCAAGGCCATGCACGACTTCGGCGGCGAGAAGCCCGCCATGGACTACCTCCGCAACCTCCAGTCCAACAACGTCGGACCCTCCGCCTCCACCGGCAGGCTCGCGCCCAAGGTCGACAAGGGTGAACTGCTCGTCGCCAACGGTGACGTCCAGATGAACTTCGCCCAGTCCAAGACCATGCCGAACCTCGGCATCTGGTTCCCTGCGAAGGACGGCGGCAAGCCCACCACCTTCGCCCTGCCTTACGCCGCCGGTCTCGTCACCGACGCCCCCCACACCGAGAACGGCAGGAAGCTCCTCGACTTCATGCTGAGCCAGGACGCCCAGAAGCAGGTCAGCGAGATCGGCGGCGGCTTCAGCGCCCGCCAGGACGTCAAGGCCACCGACGCCAACGCCACCGCGCTCGCCGAGATCATCGACGGAGTCGAGGTCTTCGAGCCCGACTGGGACGACATCGACAAGAACCTGACCTCGTACGTCGACGCCTGGAAGTCGGCCACCGACAGCTGACCCACCCCGTACGGACCGCACCACGCAACGCCCCTGGCACCACACCGGGGGCGTCGCCATGCCCGCTCGCACCCGCACACACCCGCTCAGGAGGATCACGTGACGTCACACCTGTCCCGCCGCACCGTCCTCACCACCACCTCGGCGACCGCCGCCACCCTGGCACTCGGCGCCTCCACCGCGCCCGGCGCCCACGCCCTGCCCACGCTCCCGAACGGCACCAGCACGGACAAGGTGCTCGTCATCGGCATGGACGGCCTGCGGCACGACCGCATCGACGCGGCCAACGCCCCGCACCTGAAGGCCATGATGAGCGAGGGCACGTACGGCACCTCGCTGCTGTACTCGGGCCCGATGGCCGCCACCTCCTCGGGACCCGGCTGGTCCACCATCGCCACCGGCGTCTGGCCCGACAAGCACGGCGTGAAGGACAACACCTTCATCGGCAAGAACTACGCCCGCTACCCCGGCTTCCTCGCCCGCCTCGCCCAGGTCCGGCCCGCCCTGTCCACCTACGCCGCCGTCGACTGGAAGCCCCTGGACACCCAGGGCACCGTCACCCCCGGCGCGGACGCCAAGCTGGTCCTCGACGGCGACGCCGACGGCTACACGGGGCACGACGCCACCATCGCCGCCGAGACCGAGGCGCTGCTGCGCAACCAGAACCCGGACGTCCTGTTCGTCTACTTCGGTCAGTCCGACATCGTGGGCCACAACCAGGGCGCGGGCAGCCAGGCCTACCTCGACCAGATCGCCGTCCAGGACGCGTTCGTCGGCCGGCTGCGCGCCGCGATCAAGGCCCGGCCCGGCTACGCCTCCGAGCGCTGGACGGTCATCGTCGCCACCGACCACGGCCACACGGACCCGGGCGGCCACGGCGGGTCCTCGATCGAGGAGCGGCGTACGTTCGTCCTCGCCACCGGCCCCGGCATCGCCGCGGGCGCCCGTCCCATCGACACCCGGCTCGTCGACGTCGTCCCCACCGTTCTCAAGCAGCTCGGCATCCCCGTCGACCCCGCCTGGGGCCTGGACGGCAAGCCGGTCCAGGAGCGCTCCGGCGACCCCTTCGACGCACTCACCCTGTCCACCCGTACGGACGAGACGGGCATCCCGTCGACCGTCCGGGGCTACACGCACACCCCGCCCGGCGGCTGGTCCGTCATCAACAACGCCATGGGCACCGGCGGCATGACCGAGTGGCGCGGCTGGGCGTTCGCCACCGACGAGTTCTGGTCCCGCACCCAGCGCGACCAGTGGCGTGAGCTCAACGTCCGCGCCCGCGGCGTCTTCGCGGTCGCCGACTCCGACGAGTGGGCCGACAAGAGCTTCTCCGGCCCGTACGACTCGACGCTGGTGACCCCGGCGTACGACGTCACCGGGCAGACCCGGGTGCGGCTGGACTTCACGACCCTCTACCGGCAGGAGGGCTCCCAGACGGCGCAGATCCTCGCGTCCTTCAACGGCGGCACGCCCACCGTCGTCAAGAGCTACACCTCCGATGTCGTCTCGCAGCCGCAGTCCGTTTCCGTCGACGTCCCCGCCGGGGCCTCCAGCGTGAGCTTCCGGTTCCGCTACACCGGGTCCAACAACTGGTACTGGGTGATCGACGGGGTCAGGATCAGCCACTCCTGATTACTCTGGGGGCGTCGGTACGCCGTGGTTCCGGCGCCCCCAGCTCATCCCGTACGCAGGCCAGGAGCACAGCAACATGGCAGACCGCAAGCCCATCGATTCTTGGCTCACCGACATGGACGGCGTGCTCATCCACGAGGGCGTCCCGATTCCCGGCGCCGACGCCTTCATCAAGAGGCTGCGCGAGTCCGGCAAGCCCTTCCTCGTCCTCACCAACAACTCGATGTACACCCCGCGCGACCTGCACGCCCGGCTGAACCGCATGGGCCTGGAGGTGCCGATCGAGAACATCTGGACCTCGGCGCTGGCCACCGCCAAGTTCCTCGACGTCCAGCGCCCGGGCGGCTCGGCGTACGTCATCGGCGAGGCCGGCCTGACCACCGCGCTGCACGACATCGGGTACATCCTCACCGACCACGACCCGGACTACGTCGTCCTCGGCGAGACCCGCACCTACTCCTTCGAGGCCATGACCAAGGCCGTCCGGCTGATCAACGCCGGCGCCCGTTTCATCTGCACCAACCCCGACGAGACGGGGCCGTCGACCGAGGGCCCGCTGCCCGCGACCGGCGCCGTCGCCGCGCTGATCACCAAGGCGACCGGCAAGCAGCCGTACTTCGCGGGCAAGCCGAACCCGCTGATGATGCGGACCGGCCTGAACGCCATCGGGGCGCACTCCGAGTCCAGCGCCATGATCGGCGACCGCATGGACACCGACGTGCTGGCCGGCATGGAGGCCGGGATGCAGACGTTCCTGGTGCTCACCGGGCTGACCCGGCCCGAGCAGGTGGAGAACTTCCCGTACCGGCCCTCCAAGGTCGTCGACTCCATCGCGGACCTCGTCGACCGGATCTGAAACCAGGGGACGGGGAAACGGGGCGCAACACGACCCGTACGGAGCAGTGCGGCCCCGCTGAGGATGCGGGGCCGGTGCCCCGGGGGGAGTCTCCAGGTAACTGGAGGTTCACGATGGGATCACTGCGGGTCACTCTCTGTGCGATGGCCGCCCTGGGCGCGGTCG
Source organism: Streptomyces sp. NPDC111606 (assembly GCF_055656945.1). Classification (NCBI taxonomy): domain Bacteria; kingdom Bacillati; phylum Actinomycetota; class Actinomycetes; order Kitasatosporales; family Streptomycetaceae; genus Streptomyces; species Streptomyces sp. NPDC111606. The sequence continues at coordinate 1,456,588 of NZ_JBVKBY010000001.1, read as the reverse complement.
CCGTCACTCCGGCGGCACACGCGGCGGACGGGGGTGTCTCGGTCAGCCCGTCGTCCCCCCGCCCGGGCGGGGACATCGTGCTGCACGTGAGCGGATGCCCGGAGCGGGCCGCCGAGGCCGTCTCCGAGGCGTTCGTCGCCGACGCCCGCCTCACCGTCGGCGCCGACGGCACCCTCACCGGCGAGAGCCGCATCCGCTCCACGCTCAAGGCGGGCACGTACGACATCACGGTCGCCTGCGGGGAGCTGTCCCGCACCGGCGCGGTCACCGTCGCCGGGCCGCAGGGCGCGCGGCACGGGGCGGAGCCGTCGGGCCACGCCTCTCCCGTGGCGCCCGTGCCCGCCGGCGGCGGTGGCACCGCCCGGCTCGCCGTCGTGGACGCCCGTGAGGCCGGCCCCGGCACGGCGCACACCGTGACCGGGCTGATCCTCGCCGGTGTCGCCGCGACCGCCGTGGCGCTGCGCAGCGCCCGCCGCAGCCGCGAGCAGCGCAGGCCGCACTGACCATGACCGAGCACGAACGCCCCGCCTACGGGGGCCGTCTGCTCATGGGCGTGGCCTGGACCGTGCTGCTGCTCGGACTGTGGCTGTGGGGGCGCGAGGTCACCGACGTACAACAGGGCATCTCCGCACCCGTGGCCGGCGACGTGGCCGCGGTCGGCCGCCCGCCGCAGGTGGACCTGCCGCCCGCCGCCCGCCCGCTGGGCGACGCGCTGCCGCAACGCCTCGACGTCCCCGGGCTCGGGATCCAGGCCCCGGTGGTCGCCCGGGGTCTCGACCGCCACGGCGCCATCGATCCACCGCCCTACGTCCAGGCCGCCGACGTCGGCTGGTACGCGGCCGGGGTGAAGCCCGGAGCCGTCGGGGCCGCGCTGATGGTGGGTCACGTCGACACCCGGAGCAGCCCGGCCGTGTTCCACCGCCTCCGCGCGCTGAAGCCGGGCGCGACGGTGCGGGTGCTCCGCGACGACGGCAAGGTCGCCGAGTTCACCGTGGACGACGTCGACGTCGTCCCCCGCAACCGCTTCGACGCCCACCAGGCCTACGGCACCCACCACCGGGGCCGCGCCGAACTGCGCCTCCTCACCTGCGGCGGCACCTTCGACCGAACGACCCGCACCTACACGGCGAACGTGATCGTGTCGGCGTACCTCACGGGGTCGGGGCTGTGACGGCCGCAGCCGTTCACCTGGCCCGGTCGACGACCGCTCCCCCGAAGTCGCCGACCGGGCTGGTCCTCGACCGCGCGCGCACGGGCTGCGGGAGTAACCCGGCGACCGGCGCGGGAGGCTTTGAGTGACCAGAGTTGGGGGGCTCGTCCGACCGGGGGCTGGGGTCGTCCGGAAATGACTCTAGAGCGGATGGCGGCCGTGGCCCAGAGGAAGTCCGCGGGGGTGCTACGCGCGTCCCTCGTCGTTCGCACGCCCCGCCTCCCGGCGCAGTTCGGCGTCGTCCGCCACCCGGTCGATGACCTCCTGCGCGACCCGGTCCAGCGGTAGCCGGCGCCGGCGCGCGTACTGCCGCATCGCCACGAAGGCGTGGTCGGCGGCAGTGTGCCAGCGCTCGGCCAGCATGCCCTTGGCCTGTTCGATGCGCACCCTGCTGGACAGCGCCTGCTGCAACTGACCGGCGAGGCTGCGGCACTGGACGTACGTCGTGTTGTTCTCCAGGCCCAGGGCCGCGCAGTCGGCGAGGAGCTGGGCCAGCCGCAGCGTCGTACCGTCCTCGGACGGGGAGCCGCCGGTGCGGTCGGCGCCGAAGACGTTGAGCGCGCCGAGCAGCCGGTCCCGGCGGCGCAGCGGGACCGCGTACGTCGTCGCGATGTCGTGGGCGAGCGCCCGCTCCGTGAACTCCGGCCAGCGGGAGTCCGTCCGGGCCGCCCTGATCGAGACCGGCGGCACCGCCAGCCCGGAGCTGTAACTGTCCGGACAGGGCCCGCCGCCGTACTGGGCCCGCAGCAGCTCCAAGGTGATATCCCGGTCCGCGCCGCCCGCCGCCAGCGACACCGCCCGGCCGTCGTCGATCAGCATGAACCCGGCGCCCCGCGCGGCCAGCAACCCCACGCAGTGGTCGGCGACGCCCGATAAGTAGTGCGCGGCCTCGAATCCGTCGACGAGCGTGTCCGCCGACTCCACCAACGCCTCCGCCAGCCGGATCTCCCGGGTGCTCCGGTGCATGACCGCACCCTCCCCTTCCCCTGTCGCCCTTTTTTCCCCTGTCGTTGTGGCAGCCGTCATAGTGGCTGTAACAGCTCCCCGACAAGGCTCGGCGAACTCGTGTGCCCCACGACACGTATGTCAGGATTGAGACTTGGAACAGTGCACCCGAGGGGGAGCTGGATGTACCTGAACAGGGGGGCCTGGCGGGGGGCTCGCGCGCGGACGTCCGCGGTGGTGCTGGGGGCGGCACTGCTGATGGCGGGCTGTTCGTCCTCCGGGGACGGCGACGACCCCGACGACAGCGCCGGCGCCGGAATCAGTCAACAGCCCAAGGAGACCGACCCGTTCTGGGTGAACCCGGACGGGAACGCGGCCGAGCAGGTGGCGGCCTATGCGAAGGCCGGCAAGAAGGAGGACGCCGAGGAGATCCGCAAGATAGCGGAGCAGCCGACGGGCGAGTGGATCGGCCCGGAGAGCCCGGAGGAGGAGGCACGCGGCTTCACCGAGGCCGCCGACAAGGCGGGCCGTACGGCCCTGCTGGTCCTCTACAACATCCCGCACCGCGACTGCGGCCAGTACTCGCAGGGCGGCGCCGCCGACGGCAACGCCTACCGGAGCTGGATCGACGGTGTGGCCAAGGGCATCGGGGACCGGGACACGGCGGTGATCCTGGAGCCGGACGCGGTCCTGCACCTGGTCGACGGCTGCACCCCCGGCGAGTTCCACGAGGAGCGCTACGACCTCCTCAAGGGCGCCATCACCAAGCTCAAGTCCCTGAAGAAGACCAAGGTCTACGTCGACGCGGGCAACGCCGGCTGGGGTCACCCCGACCAGATCTTCGAGCCCCTGAAGCGGGCGGGCATCGACCAGGCCGACGGGTTCTCCGTCAACGTCTCCAACTTCTACACGACCGAGGACTCGATCAAGTACGGCAAGGAACTGTCCACCAAGGTGGGCAACAAGCCGTTCGTCATCGACACCAGCCGCAACGGCAACGGCCCCTACACCGAGGGCAACCCGGACGAGCGCTGGTGCAACCCGCCGGGCCGCGCGCTGGGGGAGACGCCCACGACCAAGACGACCGACCCGCTGGTCGACGCGTACGTGTGGGTCAAGCGCCCGGGCGAGTCGGACGGCGAGTGCAAGGGCGGCCCGAAGGCGGGCGAGTGGTGGGCCCAGTACGCCTTGGGTCTCGCGAAGGCCAGCAAGTAGCTGCTACGTGAATTGGGGCGCCCTCCGTCGCGGAGGGCGCCCCAATTGCGTGTCCGCTAAGGGACCCTGACCCACTGCGCCTTGCTCGGCGTGCCCTGGTCGTCCGTCACGAACAGCATGTACCAGCCGGACGGAACCAGATTCCGGTTCGTCGGCACATCCACCGTGATCTTGTCACCGGACTTCTTGAAGTCCAGCTTCACCGACCGCTGGTCCACGTCCGTGACATGCGTCGACGCGCTCGGCCGCATCAGCCGTGCGTTCTCGATGGACGAGGCGTGCTGCGAGGTGAACGTGCCCGTCCCGCCCCGCTTGATGGTCTGCGGACCACCCGACAGCGACGGCTGCGCGTCCCGGTACAGATACGGCGGCGTGTAGATCTCGATCCGCTGCTCGAACTTGCCCGGCTTGGTGTTGGCCTTGTCGGCGTACAACGAGTCCGAGCCGAAGAACATCACACGGCCGTCGGGCAGCAGGATCGACCCCGAGTGGTAGTTCCGGCCCACCAGCGGGTCGGCGACCCGGTCGAGGGACGTCGCCCCGGGGCGGTAGAGGTGCGCCTGGAGGATGTTGGAGTCGCCGCGGCCCCGGTAGTCCTCGGAGCCACCCGACACCAGCACGGTGTCGTCCGGCAGCACCGAGGCCTGCGGATACCGCGTGCCCTTCTCCAGCGAAGGCCCGTCCACGAACTTCGGACTGTCGGCCTGCAGGTCGATCAGCCGCGTCTTCTCGCTCGCCTCCTTGGACTCACCGACGCCACCGCCGCCGATCACCATGTACTTCTCGTCCTGCGCGGGCGGCAGCAGCACCGTGCCGGAGGTCTCCAGCAGCTTGGGGTCGCTCAGCCCGGGCAGCTTGTTGAACTTGTTGGTGTCGACGTCCCAGACGCCGGGGTCGCGGCCCACGTCGTCGGGACCGTAGCCCGCGTTCGAACCCGAGTAGAAGATCTTGCCGTTCTCCAGCGGGAACAGCGCCGGGTACGTCGGGAACTGCCGGACCTTCGTCAGGTACGTCCACTTCTTGGTCTTCGGGTCGTACACCTCGTTCTTGCCCGGCACCAGCTGGCCGATGTCGTCGAGGCCGGAGACGCTGAGGATCTTGCCGTCGCTCAGGGTGGTGAGCGTCGGGTACCAGCGGGCCTCGTGCATCGGGTCGACCTTGATGTACTTCTCGGCGACCGGGTCGAACTCAAAGGCGTCCCGGATTCCCTGGAAGTCCTTCTTGTCCAGGGCGAGCTTCTGCGCGATGCCGTACGTGTTACGCGTGTCGGTGCCGGACAGGCCCTGGACACGGTAGTTGTCCTGGGTGCCGGTCTCGTACTTCGCGCCCTTCTTCTGCGCCTCGACGTAGATCCGGCCCAGGCCGGGGTCGTTGCGCAGGAACTCGCCGGTCGCCTTGTCGAAGACCTTCTTCGCGCGCGGCACCAGCACCGGGTCCTTGGAGACGAACGTCTTGCCGTTCTCCTTGCCGGTGAACTTGGTGCCCGCGGGCAGCGTGATCGGCTCGTCCGGATTCTCGTTGTGGACGATCATCAGGCCGCCGGCCTTGGTGACGTCACCCTTGAGCTTCTCGTACCGCTTCGTACCGCCGGCGATCAGCAGGTTGCCGTTGGACAGCTGGGTGTGGCCCGTGCAGAACAGGTCGTTCGGCGTCGGCACCTTCTTGATCGTGCCCTTGACCGGGTCCCAGATCCGGGTGTCGTACTTCTTCGCGTCGAAGTTGTCCTGATTGTTGCCCGAGCCCGCGATCAGCAGCACCTTGCCGGTGTGCAGGAGCGCCGCGTGGATCGTGTTCTGGCGGTACTCCTCGGGGAAATCGACGATCTCCCACTTGCCGTTCTCGGCTTTGTACTCGGGTCTGTTGATTTGGTACTGGTGGTATTTCTCGGTGCCGACGCGATAAAGCCACGGCCCGTTCATTCCGGCCAGCGCGAGCACCACCGCCGTACCTATCGCGAGTCGACGGGCGCGGCGGCGGCCTGCACGGTCGTTCATTCCTTACGTCCCCCAAGTCCACCAAGGGCGATCTGCATGGTCTGGTCGGTGCCGCTGCCGGAGGCGGCCCAACTCGGTTTGTGCTGCGGCGCGTGCGCCGCTTGCGGGGCATGGGACGCGTGCTGCGCGGGCAGCGGTTGCGTCTCCGGCTGATACGGCGCGGGCTGGGCCGGCGCGGGCTGCGCCGGGACCGTCGCGGCGGGCTTCTTCTTCTCCTGCCGCAGCATGTAGCGCCACGCGAAGATCGGCGTCGCGGTGATCAGCATGGCGAACGTCGCCCAGATGATCATCGCCGGGTGCGAGTGGCCGTACACGAAACCGGCGGTGATGGAGGCGCCGAAGATCCCGATGAAGTACCAGTGGTACCGGAAGGTTCCGAACCACCTGTCGGGGCTCGCGGAATCGCCCTTGGGCGTGACCACGAACTTGCTCTTCCTGCGCAGCGCGGAGTCGATCAGCGCCTTCGCGTACAGCGGCGCCGACAGCGCGGACATCACCATGCCCGCCACACCGCCGGAGCCCTCGGGCTCGTGCGGCGAAACGTTGTGGCGGCGGTTCCAGACGTACAGGCCGATCTGGAGCGCGGAGGCGTTGCCGTAGAGCATCAGCCAGATCGTCGGGTCGATGTTCACACCCGAGGCGCCCATGCCCAGGAATAGCGCACAGCTCAGCGCCGCCAGGATCCAGTTCATGGCCGACATCGGGTAGAAGATGATCATCATCGTGTAGTTGAAGAGCTTGCTCGGCGGCAGCGAGTACCAGCCCTTCCAGTACTGCTTGAGGATCGTCTCGTACGTCCCTCGCGACCAGCGCATCTGCTGGGTGAAGAAGTCCGTCCAGGCGCTCGGGCCCTCACCGACGGCGAGCACGTCCGGCGTGTAGACCGAGCGCCACTTCTTGCCCGTCGCCGGGTTCTTGTGGCGGTGGATCTCGAAGCCGGTCGCCATGTCCTCGGTGATCGAGTCGTACAGACCGCCGATCTGCTTGAGCGCCTTGATGCGTACGGCGTTCGACGTACCCACGAACATCGGGGCGCCGTAGCGGTTGCCGGCGCGCTGGATGAGGGCGTGGAAGAGGAACTGCTGCGACTCGGCGGCCTTGGTGACGAAGTTGTCGTAGTTGCCGTAGACCTGCGGGCCGATGACGAAGCCGATGTTCGGGTCGCGGAAGAAGCCGAGCATCCGCTCCAGGTAGTTCGGCAGCGGCACGTGGTCGGTGTCGACCGAGGCGAAGAAGTCGTAGTCGTCGCCGTGGGCGTCGAGCCAGGCGTTGTAATTGCCGTGCTTGGTCTTGGCGCGGTGCGGGCCCTTGGCCTGGTTCCACTTGGCGACGCCCTTGCGGGAGAAGTGGTGGACGCCGAGCCGCTTGCAGACCTCCTTGACCTCCGGGTCGTCGCCCTCGTCGAGCAGCCAGATGTGCAGAAGGCCCCGGTGGCGGAGCTTGACGGCCGCCTCCAGGGTCTTCGTCACCATCTCCAGCGGCTCCTTGCCGGGCACGAAGGAGGTCAGGAAGGCCACTCTCGTGCCGGTCTCGGGAACCACCGGGATCGGGTCGCGGGCGACGAGCGTGGCGTGCGCGTTCGACAGCACGTTCATGCAGCGGAAGAACTCGATCAGACCGATCGAGACGAGCATCACGATGTCGAGCGCGGGCAGGAAGTCGAAGGCGGGATAGTCGCGTTCGGTCCAGTGCTCGGGCTGCAGCAGCCAGAAGAGCAGAACCAGCGACAGCAGCGGAGCGGCCGCCAGCATCAGCGCAACTCTGATCCGGTGCGGCTCCTGCGAGATCAGTGAGCGGTACTCGACCCGGTACGGCTTGTTCGGGTCGGGCTGCGTGAGGGGGCCGGCCAGCCGGCTGTAGTGCTCGTAGTCGTACTTCGGCAGCGTCTTCTTGATCCGGCGGAACGCGCCGGTCCGGGTTTGCGAAGGCACCCTTAGCTGGGTGGTCTGAGACGGGTCGAAGTTCTGCCGGGCGCCCGTCGGCGTCGACGTCATGAGTCATCCCCCCACACGCGGGTAACCCCACGTGTCTGTCGGTTCCTTGACGGCTGCTCCAGTCCCCCTCGACCTTCACAGACGTATCAGTGGTGGGCCGCAGTCACCACGTCTTCCACACCTTAGACATGGAACAGCGACCTTCCGGTTGCATCATGCCCCCCTCGGCATGCGGTCATGAACGGGGCCCCTACCCCCCGACGAAAACCGGCAACCGGCTCCTTGCCCCCCAACTGCCGCGTATCCGCAGCATCTTGAAAAACCAATCACCAGAGTTCTACGCCGTTCCGCATGATCGCAAGATGCGAAACGAGGTGTTTACCGGTCATACGCGCTCATTGTGGCACCTGTGGGGGTGTTGTGTACCCGTCGTGGATACCCGTGCACGGATGTTGCCGAAGTGCTCCCGTATGGCTCCCTCTGCTCGTATCGCATCGCCCGACCGCACCGCGTCCACGATCTCCCGGTGCTGCCGGCACGTGACCAGCGGATCCTGCGGGGCACCCCCGAGATCGGTGTGGACGCGGTGGAAGGCGTCCCAGAACGCCTCCATGACCTCGCCCAGCAGCGCGTTGTCCAGCCCCCGGTAGAGGGTGGCGTGAAACGCCCGGTCGGTCTCGGCGATGCCGTCACCGCCGCGCGCGGCCTGCTCCTCCATACGGTCGACGAGCGCATCCAGTTCAATGAGGTCGGCATCCGGGATCCGCCCCGCGAGCCGGGACACCAGCCCCGTCTCCACGGCCTCCCGCAGCTGCACCAGCTGGAGCAGGGTGTCCTCGCCGCGGTAGTGCCCGGCGACCGTGCGGAAGGCGAGGCCCTCGATCATCGGGGCCAGGGACATGGTGCCGACGTAGGTGCCGAAGCCGTGCCGGATCTCGACGATGCCCATCGCCTGCAACCCCTTGAGCGCCTCGCGCACGGAGTTGCGGCTGGCACCCAGATGAGCCATCAGCTCGGGCTCCGTCGGCAGCGGGGCCCCGGAGGCCAGCCGGCGGTCGATGATGAGCTTCTTGATCCGCTCTTGGAGGTCACGCGCTGCCATGGCCAGAGAGTATCCGGCCAAACACGCGAAAAGCCCCCCGCTTGCACGAGGGGCCTTCACTGTCGGTGCGCCGCCAGGGACTCGAACCCCGGACCCGCTGATTAAGAGTCAGCTGCTCTAACCAACTGAGCTAGCGGCGCTTGGTGACGGCGTAACTCTACATGACCTGCGGGGGTGGCCCGGACCGCGCGGACGGGGCGGCCGGGGGCGCCGGGGCGGCCGTAAACCATTCGGACCGTCAACATGCGAGTCCGGAAGACAGTTGTGAGACTGGCGGGGTGTACTGCCGCGGAGATATCCAACCGGAGTGTGAGGGGAATCGCATGGAGACTCGGACTCCGGTATTCGAGGAATTCGATCCTGCGAGTGACTGCGACTGCCCGGGATGCGTTCACTGGAGACGCGTTCTGCCGCATTCCACGACCGGCCGCCACCCGGCCGCCCACCGGGCGCTGATCCTCGCCGCAGCCGCCTCCACGACCCTCGCCGTAGGCCATACGGCCCCGGCCATCGCCGCCCCCCACGTCACCGACCGGCCGGGCGTTCCCGCAGGTGACGAGCCCAATACACCCCAGGGAGCCCGGGCCCCGCTGCACGGCCCGGGCGGCACGCCGGTCACTCCGACGGGCCCGGTCAAGACACCCGCGACCACCCGCGCGGAGATCATCACGCGGGCCAAGAAATGGGTCGCCGCGAAGGTTCCGTACAGCATGTCCAAGTACTGGTCGGACGGATACCGGCAGGACTGCTCGGGCTTCGTCTCGATGGCCTGGAAGCTGCCCGGAAACGAATGGACCGGCAGCCTCCACGAGTACGGCGTACGCATCGCCAAGAAGGACCTGCAGCCCGGCGACATTCTGCTGTTCCACAATCCGGCGAACCCCGAGAAAGGCTCGCACGTCGTCATTTTCGGCGGCTGGACGGACCACACCCACACCTACTACGTGGCCTACGAGTCGACACCGCCGCATGCCCGCCGGAAGACCACCCCGTACGCCTATTCGAGCAACTCCGACCGCTACGTGCCCTACCGCTACAAGGGGCTCAAGAGCGCCACGACGGACACGGAACCGGCCACGGGGAAGCAGGAGACCGCGCAGCCGGCCACCACCACCGAGCCGGCCACCGGGAAGCAGGAGGCCGCCGAGCCGGCCACGACCGAGCCCGCCACCCCCGAGCCGGACACCACCTCCATGCCGGCCACCCCCAACCCCGGAGCCCCGCGGAGCGCGACGGCGTACCCGGGACGGGCGTACTTCGGCCCGGGGGCCAACAACAGGCACGTCGACCGGCTGGGCCGCCTCCTCGTCGAGCGGGGCGCCGGGCGGTACTACACCTCCGGTTCCGGCTCGCGCTGGACGGACGCGGACCGCAGGGCCACGCGGGCGTTCCAGCAGGCGCAGGGCTGGCGCGGCCAGGACGCGGACGGGCTGCCGGGGCCGCAGACGTGGCTGCTGCTGGTGACGGGCAAGGGCAAGGACGTGCCGGGCGGGGAGGTGGGCGCGGCCGGGCCCTTGCAGCCGGCGTCGCACGGGGTGCCGGGCTATCCGGGGCGGGCGATGTTCCGGCCGGGCTCCGACAACGAGTACGTCACCCGGCTCGGCAGGCAGCTGGTGAAGAAGGGGTTCGGCAAGCACTACAAGACCGGGCCGGGACCGCGCTGGGGCGAGGCGGACCGGCGGGGCGTCGAGGCCTTCCAGCGTGCCCAGGGCTGGCGGGGCGGCGCGGCGGACGGCCTTCCGGGGCCGGAGACCTGGCGGCGGCTCTTCTCGTAACGCCGCAATCCGACAACCACTGCTGTGACGCATCTGGCGCGGAGGCTGGAGGCACGCATGACCACGACCACTTCTCACACGCCCGAACCCGAGGGGCTCGCGGGGCTCGAGGGGCCGGCCGACGTGCCTGCCCGTCCCGCGCGGCTGATCCAGAACGAGGTGACCACCGAGATCCCCGTCCATCTGCTGTTCCGCGACGAGGCGGGCCCGGTGTCGGTGCCGCTCAGACCGACGGTCGTGGCGCGCCGGCAGGGCACGGGGGAGCAGCCGCGGCTGCGCCGCCCCATGCAGCCGAAGCCGCGTCCCGCTCCGGAGGTCGACCCCGACCTGGTGGAGCGGCCCGCGCGCGTGCTGCCCGGGGCGGCGGGGGTGCTCGCCGGCGCCTGCGGGGCGGCCGGGTGCCTGGCCACCTCGTGGTGGGCCGGGGTGCTGCCGCAGCTGGCGGTGGAGGCACTGCGGTTGCCGGCGTCCGCGGGGGCCGGGCTGGGGCCGGCGCAGTGGGCGGCGTACGCGGGGGCCGGGGCTCTTGGCTGCGTCGGCCTGGGCGGGCTCGCGCGGGGGCGGACCGGGCGGGCCTGGGTGCTCGGGCTGTTCGGGCGCTATCAGGGGACGGTCCGGCGCACCGGCCTGCTGTGGGTCAACCCGCTGCTGCTGCGCCGCCGGGTCGACGTACGGCTGCGGCACTGGCGCAGTGAGGAGATGCAGGCGGCGGACGGCAACGGGGTCGCGCTGCGGGTGGTCGTCCTGGTGGTGTGGCGGGTGAAGGACACCGCGCGGGCGACGCTCGGGGTGGAGGACCACGAGCTCTACCTGCGCGAGTGCGTCGAGGCGGCGCTCGCCCGGGTGCCGGTGGAGATGCCGGGTGCCACCCGGGGTTCCGCCGAGGTGACCGCGGACGCGTTGACCCGGATGGTGGTGCGGGACGCGAGCATGGTCGGCCTGGAGGTGTTCTCGGTGCGGCCGGTGCGGATGGAGTACGCCCCCGAGGTCGCCGCCGCCATGCACCGCCGCCGTATCGCCGCACTGGACGCGCAGGCCCGGGCGACCATGCTCACCTCGGTCGTCGACTCGGTGGAGGACACGGTGACCACGCTGACCATGCGGGGCCTGGTCGAACTCGACGACTACGAACGCAAGGCGCTGGTCAAGGACTTGACGGTGGCGTTCTGTGCGGGGCGGGGGGAGACGGCCGTCTGACGGCGCGATCGCCACGGCGTGTACCTGACGGCACGTCGAACATGTTCGTCGATTGGTATGGACATGTTCAACAGTCAGCAATAATCTGAGACTTGGTCTAGACCTGCAAGCTCGCCGAACTTCCCCCACGTTCCCAGGAGCAGCAGCATGCGCAGAAAGACCAAGCTGTACGCCGCCGCACTAGGACTCACCACGGCCGGAGCTCTCGTGCTCTCCGCCGGGGGTGCGTCCAGCCACGGCTACACCGACCTCCCCATCAGCCGTCAGAAGCTCTGTCAGAACGGCACCGTGACCAACTGCGGCTCCATCCAGTGGGAGCCGCAGAGCGTCGAGGGCCCCAAGGGCTTCCCGGGCTCCGGCCCGGCCGACGGGTCGATATGCAACGGCGGGCTGGGCCAGTTCAGTCAGCTCAGTGCGCCGAAGACGCCGTCGGGCGGCGCCTGGCCCACCACCAAGGTGACCGGCGGACAGAACTACACCTTCCGCTGGCAGTTCACGGCCATGCACGCCACGACCGACTTCCGGTACTACGTCACCAAGCCGGGCTGGAACCAGAACCACAACCTGTCCCGTTCCGACCTCAACCTCACGCCGTTCTTCACGGTCCCGTACAACGGGCAGCGGCCGCCGTCCACGCTCTCGCACAGTGGCAGGCTGCCGTCCGGGCTGAGCGGCCACCACGTCATCCTCGCGGTGTGGACGATCGCCGACACGAGCAACGCGTTCTACGCCTGCTCGGACGTCACGTTCTGAGGTTCTCTTGAGTCAGCGCCCCGGCCGGCGTGGGTAGATCACTCCCACGCCGGCCGATCGGGGTCGGCGCACCGACCTCGGGGGACGAAGCATGGACGCGATCTTCTACGTCGTACCAGGCCTCATCATGGCCGTGGCCCTCTTCGTGGCGTACCGGGTGGTCCACCGCTCACTGCAGATGCGCAGCGCGTGGAACAGCGGACTGACCGCGCAGGCCCGCTGTCTGCGGTCGTACACGACCGTGAGCGGCGGCCACGGCAACACGTCCGTGCACACCACCCTGCACCATGTGTACGAGTTCGTCGCACGTGACGGCCGCCTCGTCCGGTTCGAGGAGGAGGGCGGGCCGGGCATGCGGGTCGAGGGCGACCTCGTCACCGTCCACTACGCCGAGGGCGCGCAGGTGGTGGCCACGGCCCATGCGCCGGGCCACGCCAGGCAGGCGGCGGCCACCGTCGGCATTCTCGTGTTCCTCGGGGTGGTCGTGGTGTTCTGCGCCGGCTTCATGTCCACCTACTCGGACATGTCCGCGGGCATGGACCCGATGGGCGGCTTCTGACCCTCCACATCTGACGGACCATCAACTACCGTGCGCCGCCATGGAGTCCACTACGGGACGCACGGTCGCGGAGCTCGTGGCGGCGCGGTGGGACGACCACCGGCCGGGGTTGTGGTTCGAGGGCGGGATGCTCACGCAGCACGAGACGGCGGCCGGGGCCGCCGTCCGGGCGGCGCTGCTGGCCGACCTGCTGCCGCCCGGCGTCGAGCCGCACATCGGGGTGCTGCTCGACAACACCCCCGAGTACCCCCTGTGGCTGGGCGCGGCCGCCCTCGCGGGGGCCGCCGTCGCCGGGATCAACCCCACCCGCCGCGGCGCCGAGCTCGCCCGCGACATCCTGCACACCGAGTGCCGGGTGCTGGTCACCGACCGGGCCCACCTGCCCCTCCTGACCGGCCTCGACCTGCCCGGCCTGCGCCTGCTGCTGACAGACTCGGCGGAGTACGGCGCCCTGCTCGCCCCGTACGCCGACGCGCGGCCCGACGCCTCACGTGCCGCCCCGCACGACCGGTTCCTGCTCTACTTCACGTCCGGGTCGACCGGCGCCCCCAAGGCCGCGATCTGCAGCCAGGGACGGCTGGCCGCCGCCGGACGCTCACTGGCCGACCAGTTCCGCGTCCGGCCCGACGACGTGCACTACGTGTGCATGCCGATGTTCCACGGCAACGCCGTGATCGCCGACTGGGCGCCCGCCCTCGTGGCCGGTGCGGGCGTGGCGCTGCGGCGGCGGTTCTCGGCGTCCGGGTTCCTGGCGGACGTACGGGCCTACGGGGCGACGTACTTCACCTACGTCGGCCGGGCGATCCAGTACCTCCTCGCCACCGAGCCGCACCCCGACGACCGGGACAATCCGCTGCGGCTCGGCTTCGGGACGGAGGCGGGGGCGCAGGACGCGGTGGCCTTCGAGCGGCGGTTCGGGGTGCGGCTGGTCGAGGGCTACGGCTCCTCCGAGGGCGGGGCCGCGATCCCGTGGGCGCCCGGGACTCCCCGGGGCGCGGTGGGCCGGGCGGCGCCCGGGCTCGTCGTACTGGACGCGAAGACGCGCAAGGAGTGCCCTCCCGCGGTCTTCGATCCGGCCGGGCGGCTGCTGAACGGCGACGAGGCGATAGGGGAGCTGGTGAACCGGGCGCCGAACCCCTTCGAGGGGTACTGGCGCAATCCCGAGGCGGAGGCCGAGCGGCGGCGGGACGGCTGGTACTGGACCGGCGACCTGTTCTACCGGGACGGTGACGGCTATCTCTACTTCGCCGGCCGCACGGACGACCGGATCCGCGTCGACGGCGAGAACCTGGCCGCCGCGATGATCGAGAACATCCTCGCCCGGTACGAGGGGGCGACGGCCGTAGCCGTGTACGCCGTCCCCGATCCGGTGACCGGGGACCAGGTGATGGCGACGATCGCCGGGACCTTCGATCCGGTGGCCTTCGCGGACTTTCTGGCCGCTCAGCCCGATCTCGGGACCAAGATGGCGCCCCGGTTCGTGCGGGTGGTGGAGCGGATGCCGGTCACGGCCACGAACAAGATTCACCGGGCGGGGCTGCGGAGGGAGGGCGTGCGGTGCGCCGACCCGGTGTGGTGGCGGCCGCCCGGCGAGCAGGCGTATCGGAGCCTGGAAGACGCCGAAGGGCCCCTCGCTCCCACGAGAGGCCCTTCACCGGTGCGCCGCCAGGGACTCGAACCCCGGACCCGCTGATTAAGAGTCAGCTGCTCTAACCAACTGAGCTAGCGGCGCATGACTCGCGCCGACCGCGTTCACTGTGCTCCCGCGGCTGGCGACGGAGAAAATACTACCCGGTCCGCAGGGGTGCTTCTGACCACCCGGACCGGCCCCGGATCACCGGGCCCGCGCGGCCTAGATCGCCAGCGAGAGCAGCACCGGCGCCGCGTTCCGGTTCAGCGCATCCGCCGCCTGGCGCAGCCGGTGGGCGTGCTCGAGCGGGAGCGACAGGGCCAGGCAGCCCACCGACGACCCGGCCGTGATCGGAACCGCTGCGCACACCGTGCCCACCGCGTACTCCTGGAGGTCGAGGTGGGGGACCGTCGGCGGCTGGGACTCCAGACGGGAGAGCAGGACCCGGTCGCTGGTGATCGTGCGCGAGGTGAGGCGGGCCATCTTGTGGCGGGAGAGGTGGTCGCGCCGGCCGTTGTGGTCGAGCTGGCCGAGCAGGCTCTTGCCGATCGCGGTGGCGTGGGCGGAGAAGCGGAAGTCGACCCACTCGTTGACCACGGGGGTGGCCGGCCCCGCCGCGTACTGGTCGATCTTGATCTCGCCGTCGACGTACCGGCTGATGTAGACGGCGGCGCCGACCGAGTCGCGCAGCCGGTCGAGGGTGCGCTGGAGGTTCTCGCGCAGGGCCTGCTCGCGGCCCTGCGCGGAGCCGAGGCGGGCCAGTGCCTCGCCCGTGACGTACGCCCCGTCGGCGACCTGCTCGACGTAGCCCTCGCGGCGCAGCATCAGCAGGAGGCCGGTCAGGCGCTCGGGGTCGATGCCCGTGTGCCGCGCGAGCTCGGCGTCGGTGACTCCGGTGCCGTGCCGCGCCACGGTCTCCAGGACGCGCAGGGCGTCCTGGGCCGAGTGGTACGGCGTCGTCGGCTCGTGCTGCAGCGCCACGGTTCCCCCTGCGGTCGCACGTCGCTTCTCATTGGGCCGGGTTCGTGTCAGCCAATCTCCTTCACGATAACGGGCAAGAGGCTGGTAGTGAGCGGTTGTTGACGAGATTGCGACGCCCTCAACTGCGGTACCAGCACTCTGGCATATGCCCACGTCACGGGCCGGTCGCGAAGTCACAGGACAGCGCTGAGGAACTCCCTCGTGCGGTCGTTCTCCGGGTCGTTGAAGATCTTCTCCGGGCTGCCGGACTCGATCACCCGGCCGGAGTCGAACATCAGGACCTGGTCCGAGATGTCCCGGGCGAAATTCATCTCGTGGGTCACGCAGAGCATGGTGATGTCGGTGGTGCGGGCGATGTCCCGCAGCACGTCGAGGACGCCCGCGACCAGCTCCGGGTCGAGCGCCGAGGTCACCTCGTCGAGCAGCAGCACCTGCGGCCGCATCGCCAGTGCCCGCGCGATCGCCACCCGCTGCTGCTGGCCGCCGGACAGCTGGGTCGGGCGGGCGTCGCACTTGTCGGCGAGGCCGACCAGGTCGAGCAGCTCGCGGGCGCGCGCCTCCGCCTCGTCCTTGGGCAGACCGAGGACGGTGACCGGGGCCTCGGTGATGTTCCGCAGCACGGTCATGTTCGGGAAGAGGTTGAACTGCTGGAAGACCATCCCGATGTTCTTGCGGACCTCGCGGACCTGCTTCTCGGGCGCCGGGAAGAGCTTGTCCCCGGCCACCGTGATGCTGCCCTCGTCCGGCTTGAGCAGGGTCATCAGCAGCCGCAGGATCGTCGTCTTGCCGGAGCCGGACGGGCCGATCAGGGTGACGTGCTTGCCGGACTCGACCGAGAAGTCGAGACCGTCGAGGACCGTGTTGGACCCGAAGCGCTTGGTGACGTGGTCGAAGCGGATCAGTTCGCTGCCGTCCACCGGCGGGTTGGCGCTCGCGTCGGGATCTTTCATGAGAGGGGTGTCAGCGGACAAGGCGTCGCTCCAGGGCTCGTACGAGAAGGGAGGCCGGGTAGGCGATGAGGATGAAGGCCACACCGATGACCGTCAGGGGCTCGGTGAACTGGAAGGTGTCCTGCGCGAACAGCCGCGCCTGGCCGAGCATCTCCATGACCGTGATCGTCATCAGGATGGGTGTGTCCTTGAGCATCGCGATGACGTAGTTGCCGAGTGCCGGCACGACCCGGCGGATCGCCTGCGGGAGGATCACCACCCGCCACGTCCTGGTCACCGGCAGGTTCAGTGCCGTCGCGGCCTCCCACTGGCCGACGGGCACCGCTTCGATGCCGGCCCGGTAGACCTGCATCGTGTACGTCGAGTAGTGCAGCCCGATCGCGACGACGCCGGTGGTCAGCGCCGAGGCGGTGATGCCCCACTCGGGCAGCACGTAGAAGAGGAAGAACAGCTGCACCAGCAGCGGGGTGTTGCGGATGAACTCCGTGACCGCCCCGACCGGCCAGCGCACGAAGCGGCTCGGTGCGCGCATCAGCAGCGCCCACACCAGACCCAGCGCGAACGAGATCAGCGAGCCGAGGGCCAGGATCTGCAGGGTGAGCAGCAGTCCGTCCCAGAAACGCGGCATGAAGTCGGCGACAGCGCCCCAGTCCCAGGTCATCAGAGGGCACCTCCCGCGCCGACGCCGGTCGTTTCAGGACGGTGCAGCTCCTGGTCGGGCGTGCGCCCGACGGACTTGCCGACACCGGCCTTGAGCTTGCGCTCCAGTCCGCGCATCCCCCGCGTGAGCAGGAAGGCGATGACGAAGTAGATCACCAGGATGTACGTGTAGATCTCCGCGCTCTCCTGGAGCGCGAGGCGCACCAGGTTGGCGCTGAAGGCCAGGTCGCCCATGCCCATGACGGACACCAGCGCGGTGCCCTTGAGCAGCTCCACCAGCAGGTTGTTGAAGGAGGGGATCATCTCCGGTATCGCCTGCGGCAGCAGGATCAGCCGCATCCGCTGCCACGGTGTGAAGCTGAGCGCGATGCCGCCCTCACGCTGCGCCGGGTCGACGGAGTTGAGGGCGCCGCGCACGATCTCGGCGCCGTACGCCCCGTAGGTCAGCCCGAGTGCCAGCGTGCCCGCCCACAGGGGCACCAACTGCCAGCCGAAGGCGACCGGCAGCACGAAGAACACCCAGAAGATCATGATCAGGGCGGAGGTCCCGCGGAACACCTCGGTGTAGACGCCCGCGAGGAAGCGGACTATCCACAGCCGGTGCGTGCGGGCCATGCCGACCCCGAAGGCGACCACCGTGGCCACCAGCGTGCTCAGCACGAGCAACTGGACGGTGATCCAGATTCCTTGGAGTACGAGGTCCCAGAGTCCCGAGGTCATCCGCTCTTCCCTCCGCCGCACAGCTCCTTCGCGGTGAGGTCGGTCATCTCGGCCTCGGTGAAGCCGAAGGGCTTGAGGATGCGGAACAGTTCGCCGCTCTTCTTCAGCTTGTGCAGTTCCGCGTTGAAGGCGTCCCGCAGCGTGGTCTCGGTCTGCCGGAACGCGAACGCGCCGCCGTCGACGTGCGGTTTCCCGCCGACGAGGGGTGCGAAGGCCTTGGTGGACTCCGTCTTGGCCGACTTCTTGACGACCTCACGGGTGGTCAGCGCCGTACCGGCGAAGACGTCCACGCGTCCCGCCTCGACCGCGTTCAGCCCCGCGACCTGGTCCGGGACGATGAGGATGTCGCTCTCCTTGTACCCCGCCTCGACGGCGTACGCGATCTCGGCATAGCCGGTCCCGGTGGCGAACTTGGCCTTCTTCTCGACGACGTCCTTGTAGGTGTGCAGCCCCATCGGGTTGCCCTTGCGCACGATGAAGGCGTCGAGCATCTGATAGTCGGGGTCGGAGAAGATGACCTGTTCACAGCGCTCGGGATTGACGTACATCCCGGCGGCGACCGCGTCGAACTGCTGGGAGTTCAGCCCGGGGATCAGCGACCCGAACTCGGTGGGCACGGGCTGCACCCGGTCCACGCCGAGCCGCTTGAATATGACCTTCGCCAGCTCGGGCGCCTCACCGGTGAGTTCACCGTTCTTGTCGATGTACCCGAAGGGAATCTCACCCGCGATTCCGAGCCGTACGACACCGGCGGCGCGCAGCCGGTCGAGCAGCTCGCCGCCTTCCTTGGTGGAGGCCGTTGCCACACGCGAGCAGCCCGCCGCGCCCAGCGCGCCGAGCGCCGCCACCCCCGCGAGCAGCGACCGGCGTGTGGTCCCGGATCTGTGTTCGACTTGTGTTCGGACATGTTCCATAGGTGGAGCCATGGCGGCGCGGCTACCCGAGACCATGCGATGTATGCACCCTGGAAAGCATGACTGAACGGTTCATCGAGGTGTCGCTGGTCAAGCGGGGCATCCACTGCACCGCAAAACTCCTGGACGATCGCGCCCCGCTCACCTGCGCGGCCGTCTGGGACGCCCTGCCCCTGACCGGCGACGTCTACCACGCCAAGTACGCCCGCAACGAGATCTACGCCCTCTTCCCGCCCTTCGCGGAAACGGAGCCGCCGCTGGAAAACCCGACAGTCACCCCAATTCCGGGCGATCTATGCTATTTCGCCTTCGCCGGAACGGAACTGGGCACCAAGTCCTACGGCTACGACCGTGAGGTCCGCCCCGGCACGACGCTGGTCGACCTGGCCCTGTTCTACGAGCGCAACAACCTGCTGCTGAACGGCGACGTGGGCTGGGTGCCCGGCATCGTCTGGGGCCAGATCGTGGAGGGCCTGGAGGAGCTGGCACAGGGCTGCAACGACCTGTGGCGGGCAGGAGCGCTGGGAGAGTCGCTGAGGTTCCGGCGCCTCGAGTGACGCGTCGCCCGGGCGCGCCCCTCGAAGTGATCGACACCGGTACGACGGTCAGGTCCCGGAGGGCGTGAGCCCGGCCCAACCGGTCTCGTACAGCGCGTGAGCCGCCCGCAGCACCAGATCGTCCCGGTGCCGGGCGGCCACGAGTTGCAGGCCGATCGGCAGGCCGTCCCCGTCGGTGCCGACGGGGACGGTGGCCGCCGGCTGCTGGGTCAGGTTGAAGGGGTACGTGAACGGCGTCCAGCCCGTCCACCTGCGATGCCCCGAACCCTTCGGGACCTCGGCGCCCGCCTCGAAGGCCGTGAGCGGGACGGTCGGGGTGACGAGGAGGTCGTAGGTGTCGTGGAAGTGGCCCATGCGGCGGCCCAGTTCCATACGGACGTCCACCGCGGCCAGGTAGTCGAGCGCCGTCAGGCGGGCGCCCGTGTCGCAGACCTCCCTGAGGCCCGGGTCGAGCAACTCCCGCTGGTGCGGCCCCAGATGCTGGGTCACCCGGGCGGCCCCGGTGAACCACAGGGTGTGGAAGGCGTCCACCGGGTCGGTGAAGTCGGGGTCGGTCTCCTCGACGTACGCCCCCAGCCCCGCCAGCCGCTGCACCGCCCGCCGTACCGCCGCCGCGACCGCCGGGCGCACCGCCACCTGGCCGCCGAGGGAGGGCGAGTAGGCGACGCGCAGCCCGTGCACACCGCCGGTCAGGCCCGACACGAAGGAACCCGGCGCCGACGGAAGGGCCGACCAGTCGCGGGAGTCGGGCGTGCCGATGACGTCCAGGAGCAGGGCCGCGTCGGCCGCGTCGCGGGTCATCGGCCCGACGTGCGCCAGGGTGCCGAAGGCGCTCGCGGGGTACAGCGGGACGCGGCCGTACGTCGGTTTCAGGCCGAAGATGCCGCAGAACGCCGCCGGGATACGGACACTGCCGCCCCCGTCCGTGCCCAGCGCGAGCGGCCCCGCGCCGAGCGCCACGGCCGCCGCCGCGCCGCCGCTGGAGCCGCCCGCGGTGCGGGTCGGGTCGTACGGGTTGCGGGTCACGCCGGACCGGGGCGAGTCGGTGACGCCCTTCCAGCCGAACTCCGGGGTCGTCGTCTTGCCGAGGAAGACGGCGCCGTGTGCGCGCAGCCGGGCCACGGAGGGGGCGTCCTCGTCCCAGCTCCCCGTCTCGGAGATGGTTTTCGAGCCCTTCAGTGTCGGTCCGCCGCGCATCAGCAGGATGTCCTTCACGGTGACCGGAACCCCGTCGAGCAGCCCGGCCGGTTCGCCGCGCCGCCAGCGGTCCGCCGACGCGCCGGCCTGCGCGAGCGCCTCCTCGGCGGTCAGGCGCACGAAGGCGTTGACCTCCGGCTGGATCCGTTCGGCCCGCTCCAGGGTCGCGCGGGTGGCGTCGACGGGGCTGAACTCTCCTTTGCGGTAGCCGTCGAGGAGTTGTACGGCGGTCAGTTCGGTGAGATCCGTCATGCGTCGCCCTCCAGCCGTAGACATCAGCGTCCGGGTACGTACCCACGCCGCTTGTCGACCACGTTCAGCAGCGGTCTGCCCGCCTCCCACCGCTCGTACAACTCCACGAACTGAAGACCGAGTTCATCCCGCCAGCCGATCGTGTCCCCGCTCATGTGCGGCGAGACGATCAGGTTCGGGACCTGCCACAACGGGCTCTCGGGGGTGAGGGGTTCATGCTCGAAGACGTCGAGCGCGGCCCCCGCGATCCAGCGCTTGGCGAGGGCCTCGGCCAGCGCGTCCTCCACCACCAGCTGCCCGCGCCCGACGTTGATGAACCGGGCGGAGGGCTGCATGACGCCGAAGCGGCGGGCGTCGAACATGCCGTGCGTCCGGTCGGTGAGCGGCGCGGCCGCGATCACCCAGTCGGCGCGGGCGATCAGCCGGTCGAGGTCGTCGGGGCCGTGGATGCCGGTGCGCGGGGTCCGGCCGACCAGCGCAGTGGTGATGTCGAGAGCCTTGAGCGTGCGGGCGATCGCACGGCCGATGGGGCCGGTCCCGACCACGCACGCGCGCGTGCCGGCGACCCGCTGCCCCTCCCGGTGCCGCCACTCCCGGGCGGCCTGCAGTGCCAGGGTTCTGGGCAGATCCTTCGCCATCGCCAGCACCAGCGCGGCGACGTACTCGGCGATCGGCTGGTCGAAGATTCCACGCGCGTTGGTGACCAGGGTGTCGGACTCGGTGAGCTCCGGGCACATCAGATGGTCCACCCCCGCGCTGGCCGTGTGCACCCAGCGCGGCCGGGGTCCCTCACCCGGCCACGCGTGCCGTACGGCGTGGGAGCTGAAGTCCCAGACCAGCAGCACGTCGGCGTGCGGCAGCCGCTCGGCGAGGGTCGACTCGTCCGCGTGCTCGACGCGGGCGCGACCGGTGAGGCGGCCGAGGCGGGGGAGGGGCTCGGCGTCGAGGACGAGGAGTGTCGGCGGGGTGCCGGAGCGGGGGTCGGAGGCGGGTGTCGGACCGGGCGTGGGTGCCGTCATACGGGGTCGTCTCTCCGGGGGTCTGCGGGGGGCGATTCTCGGAGTTCTGCTGGATCGGATGGCCGTCTGACATGCGAGGTTTGACCACGCTCGCACCCGAACCTACCTTCGTCAACACGGGCGTGCGTACGGTCCGTTGCTCACCTGTTTCTCGTAGTGAGGGCGGTGCCTGCAATGAGCTCCCTGGACATCTCCTTCCTCGGCGGACCTCGACCCCAGCGTGGGGTCGGAGTCGTCGCCCCCTTCGACTTCGCGCTGGACCGGGAACTCTGGCGCTGGGTGCCGGACGAGGTCTCGCTGCACCTGACCCGAACACCGTTCGTCCCGGTCGAGGTCAGCCTCGACCTGGCCCGTCTGGTCAGCGAGCACGAGACGCTGAGCGAGGGCGTGCGCACCCTGAACGCGATTGCCCCCGAGGTCATCGCCTACGCCTGCACCTCCGGCAGTTTCGTCGGCGGCATCGCGGGCGAGCGGGCGATGTGCGAGGCGATGACCCGGGCGGGCGCGGTGCCTTCCATCACCACGTCCGGCGCGCTCCTGGAGGCGCTGGCCGAGCTCGGCGTACGGCGGGTGGCGCTCGTGACGCCGTACACCGTGTCGGTGACGCGGGCGCTGGAGGAGTACGTCGCGGAGGCCGGGACCGTGGTCACGGGGTGCGCGTTCATGGGTCTGACCCGGCACATCTGGAAGGTGCCGTACCGCGATGTGGCCGACATGGCCCGCCAGGCCGTACGTCATGCCGCCGACGCCCTCTTCATCAGCTGCACCAACCTCCCCACCTACGACGTGATCCCCCAGCTGGAGGCGGAGCTGCGCATCCCGGTGCTCTCGGCCAACCAGGTGACCATGTGGGCTGCGCTGCGCCGACTGGGTACCCGAGCGGTGGGGCCGTATCAGGCGCTGATCGATCCGGCGGCGCGTGGCGGTGCGGTACATCCGGAAGTACCGGATGTACCAGAGCAGGAACAGCAATAGGAGCAGCAAGCAGCAGGAAGGCTGACATGACGGCACTCGGATTCCTCTACCCGGGCCATTCCGCCGAGGACGACTACCCACGCATCGAGCAGTTGATCGCCAGCGACATCCGGCTCGACCTGGTGCACACCGACATCGGCGAGGACGCGCACCGGGTGGACGCGCTGCTGCGGATGGGCTCGGCCGAGCGGCTAGCGGCGGGCGTGGAGGCGCTGCGGCTGACGGGCGCCGAGGCCGTCGTGTGGGCGTGCACGAGCGGCAGCTTCGTCTACGGCTGGGAGGGCGCCCACGAGCAGGTGCGCACCCTGGCGGTCGCGGCGGGCATGCCGGCGTCGTCGACGTCCTTCGCCTTCGCGCACGCGGTACGCGAGCTCGGGGTGCGGCGGGTGGCGATCGGCGCGACGTACCCCGACGACGTGGCGGGTCTCTTCTCGGACTTCCTGCGTGCCGCGGAGGTGGAGGTGGTGTCGGTCCGAGGGGCCGGCATCATCACGGCGGCGGAGGTCGGCACCTGGGGCGAGAAGGAGGTGCTCGCCCTGGCGAAGGAGGCCGACCACCCCGACGCCGAGGCGGTCCTCCTCCCGGACACGGCCCTCCACACCGCCTCCCACATCCCGGCGCTGGAGCAGCACCTCTCCAAGCCGGTCCTCACCGCCAACCAGGTCACGGTCTGGGAGGCCCTGCGGCTCACGGCCCGCCGCGTGAACGCCCCGGCCCTGGGCACACTGTTCACCAGGGAGCCGATCGTGCAGGTCTAGCGCCCTTCCCGCCCACCCCGGACCCCGCCTCCGGCCGGCATGATCCAGCCCGTCCGGCGTTCGAGGACGAGGCCGTTCAGGCCGGCAGCGGGGGTCCGGGGGCGGCAGCCCCCAGGGACGGGAAGGGGCGGCGGGGGCGAGGGAATAAACCGGAGCCACCCTCCTGTTATCGCCGGACGGACACCGCACGGCACAACCGCAGGAGGCACACGTGGCGGCAGACGAGACCCGGGGCCCGGCAGACGAGATCCGGGGCACAACACAGGGCACCGCCCCCGTCCCCCTCTCCGTACTGGACCTGGTCACGGTCAGCTCCGGCCACACGGCCACCGAAGCCCTGCGCACCAGCGTCGAGCTGTCCCGCCTCGCGGAGGCCCGGGGCTTCCACCGCTACTGGGTCGCCGAACACCACTCCATGCCGGGCGTGGCCTCGTCGTCCCCCGCGGTGATCCTCGCCCACCTGGCCGCCCACACCACGCGCATCCGCCTCGGCTCAGGCGGCGTGATGCTGCCGAACCACGCCCCGCTGATCATCGCGGAGCAGTTCGGCACCCTGGAGGCCATGGCCCCCGGCCGCATCGACCTCGGCCTCGGCCGGGCCCCCGGCACAGACGGTGCCACCGCAGCCGCCCTGCGCCGCACCGACCACCTCAACGAGGGCGCCGACGACTTCCCCGAGCAGCTCGCGGAGCTCACCCGCTTCCTCGACGACGACTTCCCGGACCGCCACCCCTACCGCCGCATCCACGCCGTCCCCGGCCCCGTCCAGGCGACGTCACCCGGCGGCGTCCAGTCCCCGCACCGCCCCCCGATCTGGCTGCTCGGCTCCTCCGGCTTCAGCGCCCGCCTCGCCGCCGTCCTCGGCCTGCCCTTCGCCTTCGCGCACCACTTCTCGGCCCGGAACACCATCCCGGCCCTGGACCTGTACCGAGAGTCCTTCCAGCCCTCGGCCGTACTCGACCGCCCGTACGCCCTCATCGGCGTCTCCGCGCTCGCCACCGACGAGGAGAAGGAGGCCCGCCGCCAGGTCGAGGCCGCCGCCCTCGGCATGGTCCGCCTGCGCACCGGCCGCCCCGGCCTCATCCCCGCGCCGGAGGAGGCCGAGGCCTACGAATTCACCCCGATGGAGCGCGAGTTCGCCGACTCCTGGAACGCCAACGTCATCCACGGCACCTCCGACGAGGTGCGCGCCGGCCTCGACGACATCCAGAAGCGCACCGGCGCCGACGAGTTGATGATCACGAGCAATGCGCCCGGCATGGACATCCGCCTGCGCTCGTACGAACTCATCGCGGACGCCTACGGGTTGCCGACCGCCTGACCCGATCCGCTACACCCGCACACCCAGCAACTCGGAGATACGATCCGGCGACACCGGCCGCGAGTACAGCCACCCCTGGCCGGTGTCGCAGCCGATCCGCTGCAGCCGTGAGGCCTGGGCCAGCGTCTCCACGCACTCCGCGGTGACCGTCAGGCCCAGCCGGTGGGCCAGCTGGATCATCGCCTCGACCACGACCTCGTCGGCCGGGTTCGGCGGAACGGCCGCGCTGTTGTCGCTCTCGTACTGGAAGCCCCGTACGAAGGAGCCGTCCAGCTTCAGGACGGAGACCGGCAGCCGGCTGAGGTACGCGAGGTTCGAGTAGCCCGTGCCGAAGTCGTCGATCGCGATGCGTACGCCCATGTCGCTGAGGGCCTGCAGGTCCTGGAGCGGTCGTCCCGCCGAGCCCATGACCGCCGACTCGGTCAGCTCCAACTGGAGCAGATGCGGGGCGAGTCCGGTCTCGTCGAGGATCCGGGCCACGTCCGCGACCAGGTCGGAGTCCCAGACCTGGCGGACGGCCACGTTCACGCTCACGAAGATG
Organism: Streptomyces sp. NPDC111606; assembly: GCF_055656945.1. Taxonomy (NCBI): domain Bacteria; kingdom Bacillati; phylum Actinomycetota; class Actinomycetes; order Kitasatosporales; family Streptomycetaceae; genus Streptomyces; species Streptomyces sp. NPDC111606. Next base: position 1,431,429 of record NZ_JBVKBY010000001.1, on the reverse strand, counting down.
GGCGGCTCGTCGGGGTGGGCCTCCTGCCAGGACTGCGCCTGGCGGCAGGCGGTCTCCAGGATCCAGCGGCCGAGCGGCACGATCGAACCGTCCTCCTCGGCCAGTCCGATGAACCGATTCGGCGCCAGTATGCCGAACTGAGGATGATTCCAGCGGACAAGCGCCTCGACACCGCGCAGCCGGCCGTCGTCCATGCTCACCAGCGGCTGGTACTCCAGGGCGAACTCGCCGCGCTCGATGGCCGGCCGGAGTGTGGAGGCGAGGGCCTGGCGGGTCATGCGGTGGGCGTTGCGTTCGGGGTCGAAGAGCGTCCAGCGGTCCTTGCCGTCGGCCTTCGCCCAGTACAGCGTCGTGTCGGCGGCCTGCATCAGGGCGGTGGGGGTGGTGCCGGCCGCGTGGCGTTCCACGACGCCGATCGAGGCGGACACCGACAGGCGCCGGCCGGAGATGTCGAAGGGGGCGCGCAGCGATTCGAGCACCGACTCGGCGAGGTCGGCCAGTTGCTCGGTGCCCGTCGAGTCCTCGACGAGCAGGGCGAATTCGTCACCGCCGAGCCGGGCCACCAGGGGTGGGATCGACCTGGTATGTCCCGCCTCCTCGGCGCAGTGCGTCAGCCGCTCGGCGACGGCGGCCAGCAGCTTGTCGCCGACACGGTGGCCGAGGGTGTCGTTGATCGCCTTGAAACCGTCAAGGTCCAGGTAGCACAGGCCGATTCGGCCGGTGGTGCCGCTCTCGTCGTACGACTCCACCTCCAGCGCGGCCGTCAACCGCTCGAAGAACAGGGTGCGGTTGGGCAGCCGGGTCACGAGGTCGTGCATCTGCAAGTGCCGCAGCCGCGCCTGGAGTTCGCGCTGCGAGCTGATGTCGGCGACGGACAGCAGGACACCGCCGGGCTCCGCACCGGGCAGGGGCGCGACCGTCACCTGCGCCCACAGGGAGCTTCCGTCCGGGTGCTTGATACGGCGCGTACAGCTCAGTTCGGCCTGCCGGCCGCGCAGCACCTCGCGGTAGGTGTGCCAGGTGCGGGCGTCGGAGGCGAGGTCCACCAGATCGGCGGCGACCGTCCCGGGCAGGTCCTCGGGGGTCGTGCCGAGCAGGCCGGCGAAGGACGGGTTGGCGCCGGTCACGAGGCCTTCGCGGTCGACCACGGCCATCGCCAGGGGGGCGGCGCTGAAGGCGGCGGAGGCGGCGGGGTGGGGTGGCGCCGCCGTACCGGGGGATGGCTGTTGGTTACTCTCTGTCACGGCTGCCCCGATGAGGTCTGCCGCGGGCGTCGGCCCTTCGGACGTTCCGCTCACCGCTCGCTCCCGCAGTGCACTCGTTCTTCGGATGGGTCTCATCGGAATGGCCGGCCGGGTGAAGGGGGGTCCCCCCTGCTCGAGCGAAGTCGAGCCCTGGGGGCGGCCACCGGGCCGTGTCCGTGCAGGAAAGTGTCAGGAAAGTGTGCCGATCATAGAGGCTGGCCCGAGGGCCTTCCACCTACTGTTCAGTGTTCCCGCGTGACGCGCGCTTCTGACAGATCGTTTCTGCCCGCACGTGGACGGCTTCTTAGGACCCCCGACCAGTTGTGACGTTCCGTGAGCGATTCGGGGGTGTCGGTTCTGACGATCCCTCGTCCCTCTCACCCGTCTGGTGCAGCTGAACAGGACGTAGTACGACAATCCGACACAGGCTGGGTGCGGTGTCCCGCGAACCGCTCCCGGAGGTCCACGTGCCGCGTCAGTTCCCCCTGCTCCGTGGGATGGGCCTGCTGCGGGACCGGCCCCGACTGCGCAGCACCGCCGCGGTGTTCACCACGATGTCCGCGCTCGCCGCGACCGCCCTGTTCGCCGGCCCCTCGATCGCCGAACCGTTCGATCCCGCGCCGTGTGCCCTCAAGCGCACCGCGGCCCACCACTCCGAGGGCCTGGACACCTGGAACGCCGCCTATCCGCGCCCGACCCGCGAACTCGACGCGGTCATGGTTTTCCTGTCCTTCCCGGACTCGGCACCCCTGACGACACCCGCCGAACTGACGGCCGACCACTTCCCGGCCACCACCCGCTTCTTCGAACGCGCTTCCTACGGCAGATTCACCCTGCGCCCGCATCCGCTCCGGCACTGGCTCCGCATGCCGCGCCCGTCGACGGCGTACGCCATACAGCGTGACTGGCGCGTCACCGACCGGGCCGCCTATCTGCGTGACGCGCTCGCCGTGGCGGACCGGGCGGTGGACTTCTCCCGCTACGACATCGTCTACTTCGTCGCCGACCCGGACGCGCCCGGTGTCGACTCCGATGCCACGAAGGTCGTCAACCTGGACACCCCGCTGCGGGCCGACGGCACCGACATCCGGCGCGTCGTCACGGTGTTCGAGAACCATCCGCCGGACCGGCTGGTCCTCGCCCATGAGACCGGCCATGTCTTCGACCTGCCGGACCTGTACCACCGCCCGGTGGACGGCAAGGGTGACTGGGACACGTACGTCGGTGACTGGGACCTGATGGGCAGCCAGTTCGGCATGGCACCGGATCTGTTCGGCTGGCACAAGTGGAAGCTGGGGTGGCTGGAGCCGCGGCAGGTGGTGTGCGTGCAGGGGCAGGGCGCCGGCTCCACGCGGCTGACGCTGGAGCCGCTGTCGGCGGGGCCGGGGGTCCCGGCGCAGACGGGAGCGGCCGGGTCGCCCGGCCCGTACGGAGCGGTCGGCGTGTTCGGAGGGGCGTACGGCGGTTCCTACGGCAGTTCGCCCGGTGCCGCCGTCCCGGGCTTCGGGCTGGGCCGCGGCATCAAGCTCGCCGTCGTCCCCACCGGGCCGGAGAGCGCCCTCGCCTTCGAGGTGCGCGGCTCCGTGGGCAACGACGTGCAGGGTTGCCGGCAGGGAGTGCTGGTGTATCGGGTGCGCAGCGAGACCGAGTCCGGGGGAGGGCCGGTCGAGGTGATCGACGCCCATCCGCACAGTGAGGCCTGCTGGGAGGAGTCCGTGTATCCGCCGCTCGCGGATGCGCCGGTGGGGCTCGGCGAGAACTTCACGGTGCGGGAGGAGGGCGTGCGGGTGGATGTGGAGGGGCGGACGGCTGCGGGGGCGTGGACGGTGAAGATCACGGCGGTCAGGTAGCGCGTGCGCCGAGTGCGGGGTCGCGTGGCGGGCCGGATGTGCGCCGGGGCGGTACGGGCACGCCTGGTGCCCGGTGGTGTGCCGGGGCGGTAGCAGTGCGTGCCGGGGGCCGGTTGTGTGCCGGGCCGGCCGGTTGTGCGCCCGGCGAGCGGGTTGTGCGCCGGGGGCATGCGAAAAGCCTCCGGCTTCCGCGAGGGGCATTCACCGCCTGTGCGCCGCCAAGGACTCGAACCCCGGACCCGCGGATGCTGCATTCCCCGAGGGATGACCCCTGGACCCCCAGTCGCCCCCTGCGGGACCGGGAGATCCCTCCTCAAAAGCGAAGGCCCCCCGCTTCCGCGAGGGGCTTCCCTGTCTGTGCGCCGCCAGGGACTCGAACCCCGGACCCGCTGATTAAGAGTCAGCTGCTCTAACCAACTGAGCTAGCGGCGCCTGCTGACGTCGTAGACCTTAGCACCCTGATCGGGGTGGGGAAAAATCGATATCCGAACGGCCGCGCGAGCCGCCCGCACGGCCGCCCAGAGCAGTACCTCGGGGCCCGGTAACCAGGGACTACGGGTGTCGGGGGCGACCAGCCAGCGGGAGCCGGAGGGGGTGTCGGCGGCGGACCCGCCCGGGACGGTCACCGCGTCTCCGGAGCCGTGACACAGGAGCGGCGGGACGTCGCCCACACGGCCGAGTTCCTCCCACCGCAGCAGCGAGGGCAGCCGCTGGGCCGTGCCGGGCGCGGCGAACAGCAGCATCCGGCCCCGGAGCATCGCCACCGGGCCCGATCCCGGGCCTTCCTCCCAGAGCTGGTCGACCATGCGTCGGCCGAAGATCGCGGGTGCGCTCACGATGTCGAAGACGGAACCGCAGTCCAGGACCACGGGGGCCGTCGGCTGCTCGTCCCAGAGCGCCCGGGTGCTGCGCGGATACGGTTCTGCGGAAGCGAGCCAGGCGGCGCCGTCCGCGGTGAGGGAGGCGGGCGAGAGCGGGGCATTGCTTGTGCTGCTCATGGCAGATACATCTACCGACGGTGAGCACTTCGTTCCCTGGAGTTCCCGGAAACCGGGACAGGGCGGGGTGGCAGGGCGTATCTTGCCCGCCCGCCTGGCATATGCCATGGGGGCACGCGCGGATCCGTCCCGTCCGTCCCGTCGATCCCAGCGGTCACACCGGGTCGACGTGTCCCGGTCCCTCGACCCCCCGCATCAGATCCCTGCCGAACTCCACCATCTTCTTGGCGTAGTCCTCGGTCCACTCGGCCTGCGCGGCGATGTCGGCGGGCGTCAGCCGGTCGAAGCGCCGGGGATCCGCCAGCTGGGCCGCCGCGATGGCCTGGAACTCCATCGCACGGTCCGTCGCCGCCCGGAACGCCTGCGTCAGCTCGGTCGCCCGCGCCAGCAGTGCCCGCGGGTCGTCGATCGACTCCAGGTCGAAGAAGTGCTCCGGATCGGAGGCCGCCTGCGCGGGCTCGAAGAGCAGGGGCGCGGGGCGTAGCCGCGGTTCGTTCCGACGCGGCGTGGGCTCCGCCATGTCTTGTCCTCCTCGTACGTCACCGATCTCGTAGGTCACCGTCCCCCTCCCCCGCGAGCGGAGGCATCCCCAGCGGACCGGCCCACCGTCCATTGTCCCGCGCCCACGCAAGTGGGCACCGGGCGCAGGTCAGAGGGACGGTCGCCGGGTTCTACCCCGGCCGCCACCCCACCCGATGCTCCGCGCCGGCACCGCATGATCATGGCCGCCACCCCACCCGATGCTCGGTGAGCCGTGCCAGCACCGCATGATTCGCCTCCCAGCCATCAGGAAACTTCACCACCGTCCCCAGTTGCACCGGCTCTGTCGACGGATAGTCGTCCAGCAGTTCGCTCACCCCTGCCCGGCACACCACGATGCACGCGTGGCGGTGGCGGGAGGCGAGGACGCACAGGCGGCCCGTTTCCAGGTGGAAGGCGGTGGCGTCGGGGCGGCCGGAGAGCGGGTGGAGGATCACGGTCACGTCGTACTCACGGCCCTGGAGGCGGTTCGCCGTGTCCACGGTGACGTCCGTCACCCCCAGCTCGGTCAGTGCCGCCCGGACCGCCGCCGCCTGGTCGCGGTGGGCCGTGCCGACCGCGACCCGGTCGGCGGTGAGGGGCGCGGGATCCGGCGAGCGCTCCGAGGTCGCCGCGCCGTCCCGGTCCAGGAGGCGCCGTACGACCGTCGCGACCGCCCGTACCGCCTCGGGGTCCGTGCGCGGGGTGTGCCGGGCGGGCAGCTCCAGCAGCCCCCAGCCCGACTGAGCCGCCTCGTCGATCACCCGGTCCGGGCCCGAGCCGTCCGACGGGACCGCGAAGGCCAGGCTGCGGTCACCGTGGTCCGTGCCGCTGCGGAACGGCGTGTAGGGGTAGAAGGCGTCGGAGACCAGAGGTGCGGCCGAGGCCGGGAGGCGCCAGGAGACCGGCAGGCGGTGCTGGGGCAGTTCCGGATTGTGGGCCAGAAGGGTCGTCACGGCGGACCCGGAGGGGTCGTACGACAGGCCCGCCCACTGCTCGCTGCCGACGATGGAGAACGGGTCCAGCTGACCCGGGTCGCCGACGAACAGCGCCCGCTCGAAGAGGCCGGCCACCGCGAGCAGCGAGTCCGAGCGCATCTGGTACGCCTCGTCGACGATCGCGTGCCGCCAGGGCTCGTCGACCTTGACGTGCGCCCACTTGGCCGCCGTCGAGATGACGACCGACAGGCCGCTCAGGTCGCCGGCCTTCGCCGACTTGCGTACGTTCGGCAGCTCGTCCAACGCCTTGTCGTACGGGTCGGCGTCGCTGCTGTGCAGGCGCCCCACCGGCAGCTCGGGGTTCTTCTCGGCGAGCCTGAGCACCAGGTCGTCGACCTGGGCGTTGGTCTGTGCGACGACCATCAGCGGGCGCCCGGCGTCGGCGAGTTCGAGGGCCGCGCGGACGACGAGCGTGGACTTGCCGGCGCCGGGCGGGGAGTCGACGACGACACCGCGCGCGGTGCCGTGCAGGGTGTCGTGGAGGATCGCGTCGGTGGCCTCGGTCGCCGCGGCGCCGGGGTCGAACACGGCCGTCACAGGACGTCCTCCTGGGTCAGCGGATCGGCGGCCTCGGACACCTGCTCCCCGGGCGGCCCGCCGTGCGTCCACGGCGTCTCCTCCGGGTCGGGCAGCTTCGCGCCGCCGCGCTGCTCGTGCTCGAACAGCGTGAAGCAGACCAGGTCGCCCTTCTCCGGCACCGACCCCTCCTCCGGCTCCTTGCCGCGGCCCATCTTGTCCAGCACCCGCAGCACCATCAGCGCCCCGTCATCCCCGAAGTCCCCCTCGTAGCCGACGAACTCCGCCGACTGAGGCTTCCCACCCAGCGACCGGAACACCTTCGCGCGCTCGCCCAAATGCGGCCGGTCATCCGTGCGAACGGTGACCAGGGGGCGCGGACTGGGCCGCTTGCCCTCGCTGTACGCCATGACGACATCGGTGACCTCGCCCGCGAACGCCTCCCCGGCCAGCCGCCGCCCCGCCATCACCAACGGGTCGTCGAGCGCCTCCTGCGCCTCCAGCCGGGCCTGTTCGCGCTCGCGCGCGGCGAGCTTGTTGGCGGCGGTGACCGCGTCGTCGCGGCGCGGCTGCGGGGGCTCGCCGGCCACGACGCGGTCGCGGTGGCCGGTGAACGACCAGCGGTCCCGGGTCCACCGCTCCTCGACCCGCCCGGCCTCGGGCAGCTCCCGCACCAGGTCGAGGCCCCGCCACACCGCGTCCCAGGTGGGCCGGGTCCGGCTCTCGACGAGCGCGCGGATCTTCCGCTCGGCGGCGGTCAGGTCCCCGAGCCGGTCGTCGGCCTCCAGCCCGTCCTCGGCGGCGGCGAGGGCCGTACGCGCGCGGTCGTAGCGCTCGATGGCGGGGGCGAGCAGCTTGTTGTCGAAGGCCGGGTCGGTGGCGGGACCGGCGGGCGGGCACAGCAGTTGGCCGTCGCGGTCCCGCGCGAGTTCCGCGCGCAGTGCCGCCTCGGCGCCCGTCTCACCCTGCGGCGGGGCGATCCACGCCAGCAGCGCGCCCAGGTGCTGGTCCTCCAGGGTGGACTGCCCGGTCGCCCAGTGCCGGGCCAGTACGTCGGTCATGGCCAGCAGCAGCGAGGAGCCCGGCACGCGGGCTCGCTCGCCGAAGTGGGTCAGCCAGCGGCCGAGCAACGGCACGCGCGGGGGTGCGGGGTAGGGGGTCTCCGGGTCCTGTTCCGCCGTACGCCTGAAGCGCATGGAACGGCCGAGGAGCCGCACGAAGTCGACGCCCGCGCGGCTGGGCACGATCAACTGCGGTGCGTCCGCGCACAGTTCGACCTCGACCTTGACCCGCTTGCCGGTCTCCGGATCGGTCTCGTTGCGCTCGGCGGCCTCGACGTCCTCGGCGAAGGCGTCGAGGTGCGGCAGGACGACGTCCGCCAGCTCGGACAGAAAGGCGAACCTGAGGTCCCGGTCGCGTGGCTGCGGGACCACCAGCAGGTGCGGGGCGTCCCGGTCCGTGCCGACCAGCGCGCCGAGCGGGGCGCCGGCCTCACCGGCGGTGGTCAGGGGCACGAAGACCAGGGGCCGCTCGGTCAGGCGCCGGTGGTGGACGGTGGCGGCGGGCTGGGCGCGGCCCGTGCTGACGGCTTCGAGGCGGGCGAGGGTGGAGATCAGTGACACGCGGCCACCGCCTCCGCGCCGAGGGCACCGGCATCCTGACCGAGGTCCCGGGCGTCCCGGCCGAGGGCCTCGGCGCGCAGCCGCGCGGCCCTGCGCAGGGCCGCAACCGCCGGGTCGTCCGGGTCGCCGGACTCACCGCGGGCCGCCGACAGGACGTCCTCGACCGTCGTCAGGCCGCCCAGCTCGGCCCGCACCGAACGGCCCAGCGACGTCACCGCGCCGGCCGCACGCGAGCGGGCGCGGCAGTGGAAGGCCAGCTCGCAGGCGGACAGGCACTCGGGCGCGTAGGCCGCCGGGACCGACTCGACGGCAGCCGTCAGGTCGGCCTCGGGCAGCTCGGGTGAGAAGCAGGTGCCGGCCGGGAGCGTGTCGGCGATGTCCTCGATGCGGGTGAGGCGGGCCAGCTGGCGGGAGGTCACCGCGCGCTGCTTGCGGACGTCGACGGCCGACGCGGTGGGGAGGTTGGAGAAGTCCTTCGGGCAGACGAGCAGGATCCGGTGGCGTACGCGGGGGGCGGGAGCGCTGTCCGAGGCGCTCTGCCCCCGCAGCGCCTCAGCTTCGGTCTCGGCTCCTGTCTCCGGCTCCGCGCCGAGACGGCGGGCGATCTGCTCGAGCGCCATGACGTACACCGCCGCCTGCCTCGCGGCCGCGCCCACCTTCGCCGCGTCCGCGGAACCGTCCAGCATCGGGAAGGACTTGATCTCCACGACCGTCCAGCTGCCGTCCGGGTGCACGACGACCGCGTCCGGCTCCAGGAAGGCGGGCGACCCGGCGACGTCCAGCGCGAGCATGGGGTGGTCGAGCAGCGTCCACTCGCCGCGTGCCTCGGTGGCCTCGCGCAGCGCCAGTGCCGTACGTGCCGTGCGGCCCTCGGGGCCGGACGCGACGAGCTCCGGCACACGCGCGTGGGCGGGCGGTTCGGCAGCGCGGTCCAGTTTCTCGTGGACCAGGCGCAGCAGTTCCGCGCCGCCGTCCGCCTTGACCTTGGCCTCGAAGGCGTTGCCGCGTGTGAAGGCGAACTGTGACTGCCCGAAGACCGCCGGCGAGCCCAGCGCGCTCGCCAGCGCGGCCTTGTTCACCCCGGCGCCGTCCAGGATCGCTCTGCGCTTGCAGCCGGGGTTGGCGGCGAGGGCGGCCAGGGCGCGCGCGTCCAGCGCCTTGGCCGGGACTTCGGGACCGCGCAGCTCAGCGAGCCGGTGCCGGAGCGCCGTCCCCCGCGTCCTGGGGAGAGGCACTCGGCTCGGCTCCGGATCCGAACCGGGACTCGCGCTGCCGTGGAATTCGCTCACCCGCGGAAGTCTGGCATCCGCCACTGACAATTGAGGAAGAAGCGTCGGCAGAGCCACTCGTGACCGTGGTGCCGGAGCCACTCGTGACCTTGGCACCGACGCCGCTCGTGACCATGGCGTCGGCGCCCCGGGCGACCGTGCCGACGGAGGCCGTCGCGACGGGTGCGGCCACCGCCCCGAAGCGTGCCCGGACCCGGTCCGCGGTCCGCATGACGTACGGCGTCAGCAGCAGCCCGGCGCCCATCACGGCGGCGCCCGCCACCGCGTCGAGGAAGTAGTGGTTGGCAGTGCCCATCACCACGATCGTCGTGATCAGGGGGTAGGCGACGGCCGCGACCTTCGTGAGGCGCGTCCCGCCGTACCGCCACAGCATCACCCCGCACCACAGCGCCCAGCCGACGTGCAGGCTCGGCATGGCCGCGTACTGGTTCGTCATGCCACCGAGGCCCTTGGGCGCACTCGCCTCGCCGCCCCACCAGCCGTACGAGCTGTACTGCGCCATCGTGTCCACGAAGCCGTAGCTCCCGGCGAGCAGCCGGGGCGGGCAGGTGGGCAGCAGGGTGAAGCCGATCAGGCCTATGAAGGTCGACGTCATCAGCCAGGTGCGGGCCGCGCGGTAGCGCACGGTGCGGGACCTGAAGATCCAGACCAGCAGCACGGGCGTCACCAGGTAGTGCAGCGACGCGTACCAGAAGTCCGCCGGGACGCCGATCCAGGGCTCGCGCGTGAAGAGGCGGTTGAGCGGGTGCTCCGCGTTCAGGTACAGGGCCTTTTCGATGTCCAGGATCGCCAGGCCGTGGTCGACGGCGTGCGAGACATCGCCCCGGGCGAGCAGTCGGCCCGCCGAGTAGCAGGCGTAGACCAGCAATATCAGCGGCAGCTCGGTCCACCAGCGCAGGCGGGTCCGCGGCGTCGCCTCCACGCCAGCTATATCGGCGTGTGGCATCCGATCGCCTCCCCCTTCTTGTCAGCGCCCGGTTGACCGGTCGTACCACTTTACGGTGTATGCGCGAGCCCCCTTCAGGCGCCCCGGCCCTCAAGACGCAGAGATCGCCCACCGGGTTGCCCCGGCACAGCGTGCGCGATGATGGATGGGTTCCGCTTCTTCATTTCTCCCGGGAAAGGCTCCTTCATGGCACCGCGCATCCTGCTCGCCCGGCACGGACAGACGGCGTGGTCGCTGTCCGGCAAGCACACGGGCAGGACCGATGTGCCGCTCCTGGAGGAGGGCCGCCAGGGCGCGAAGCTGCTCGGCGAGCGCCTGCACGGGTCGCCGTACGACGGGCTGGCGGGGGTCGAGATCCGCACCAGCCCGCTGTCACGCGCGCGTGAGACGTGCGAACTCGCCGGCTTCGGGGAACGCGCGCGTACCTGGGACACGCTCGTGGAGTGGGACTACGGAGCCTACGAGGGCATGACTCCGGCGGACATCCAGGCCATCCGCCCCGGCTGGCTCATCTGGCGCGACGGCGTGCCCGAGGGCGAGACCCTGTCCGAGGTGACGGCCCGGGCCGACGAGGTGGTGGCATGGGCGCGCGCGGAGGACCGTGACGTGCTGGTCTTCGCGCACGGGCACATCCTGCGGTCCATAGGCGCGCGCTGGCTGGGGCTGCCGCTCGACTTCGCGGCACGGATACGGCTGAACCCGACGTCGCTGTCCGTGCTCGGGTGGGCTTATGGAGAGCCGGCGATCGAGAGCTGGAACGACTTGGGACACCTGGCCGGATAGCGCGCCGGCCGGCGTCGCCCGCGGGCCGTCACACCGTGCGCGGCACGCTCGCGTGGCGTTCCAGGAACGCCGACACTCCACGCGCCCTGCGGTGCGGCAACAGCACCCGCGCCGTCCCCGCCAGCATCGTCTGCACCCGCGACGACTGCACTTGGTCCAAGAGATCCAGCACGCGCATCCCGGCCGTCGCCGCCTCATCGGGACGGCCCCCGCGGGCCAGGTCGTCCGCCAGTTCCGCCGTGTAGAGGGCGATGTTGCGTGTGAAGTGCGGGTCCTGGAGCTGGGCCGCCCGCCCGGCGTGCCGCGCGGCCCGCTGCCAGTTGCCCAGCATCGACCAGCACTGCGCCTCCAGGATCTCCAGCTCGGCCTCTCCGTAGAAGCTCATCCACTCGGGGTCGGCGTCCGAGCTGCCCCGGTCGTAGAGGGCCTGCGCGCGGGCGAGGGCCTGTTCGCAGCCGGTGCGGTCGGCGAGCCCCGCCCAGCCGCCGGCCTCGCGCAGCGCCAGCAGCGACATCAGGCGGGAGGAGCCCAGGGGCCGCGCGACGCGTTGCGCGGCCTGCGCCGCCCGCACGGCCTCCCGCGGCCGGCCCGCGTCCCGCGCGAGGAACGAGGTGTTGCAGAAGGCGTGCGCCTCGAGCGCCGGGTCGCCCGCCATCCGGGCCGTGGCCAACGCCTCCGCGTAGTGCGAGCGCGCGTCGTCGAACCGCCCCGAGTCGTGCGCCAGCCACCCCACCGAGATGGCCAGTTCACCGGCGCCCGCGTGGAGCCGTTCGCCGGTCGCCTGCCGGGTCGTACCGGCGTCGAGCAGTTCGTACGCGGCACGCAGCGGAGCGGCCGCGCGCCGGTAGAGGCCGTCGGCCCCGTGCCGGTCGTCGAGCAGCCGGATACGGCGTACGGCCTCCTCCAGCGCGTCCGCCTCGCGGCCCCCGACACGTCTGACGGGACGCTCCGCGGCCGCGGCGTCGAAGGTGAGCCCCAGGGGGCTCAGCGAGGCGGCGGCCATCGTGGCGCCTCCGCCGGTCATGAATGCGCGACGCAGCACGTCGCTCTCCTCGTGGATCTCGTCGTTCTCGTGGTTCTGCTGTGCTCCGTATGCGGCGTACGCGGCATACGGGTCGTACGGGTCCTGCGGGTTCAGCGAGTCCTTCTGGTCATACGGCTCGTGAGCCCCCCACGTCTCACTCGTGATGCACACCGGGCTCGTGATGTGCACGAGGGGCGCGTCCTCGTCGGCATGCGCCCGGCGTCCGCGTACGGACGAGCGGGGCGCGAAGCCGAGGTCGGTGAGCGTGCGGCCGGGGAACATGTGCAGGAACACCCGTTCGTACGCGTAGTTGGGGCAGCGGATCTCGCCTGCCTCGACCCGTCCGACGTAACGCGCGTCACAGCTGACCCGCTCGCCGATCTCGCGCGCGGCCCGTCGTACCGCCGCGGCGAACTCGGCCGGCGAGCGCTGTCCGCGCAACTGCCGGAACGCGAGATTCGGCCGTGGCGGCCTGGGGGACTGGGACGAGGTCAGCTCTGACGACGCCATGGCCGGGTCCTCTCGTGCGAACCGTCGAACCATGCCGGAATCCGGGCGAGTTGAACGGAATGTCCGAACCGGGTATCCGTACCGAATACCCGTGTGGTGCCCTTGCTTCCAGCGGGCAAGAACGTACCTGCTGTAGCGGAGCCGCCACGCAGTGTTTGGCTACAAAACGGATATCTCATGCAGGATCTGCCATGAACTGCCATCCTTTGCGGCGGACTTCCGCCGTAGCCGTTGACGCCGTGCCGCGTTGAACTCTTCGGACTGCAAAAGGGGTTCCGTGGTGGAGGTCGAGATGGAGACCAGCCAGAGCATCGCTCCGCATACGCCGTCGACGACGGTGGGGCACGCGCCGACCGCACAGTGCAGCGAGCCGCCGGAGGCGGGCTGTGACGTGGTCACGGTTCCGGCGCGGCAGGGCCTGGAGGCGGTCGACATCCTGCGGCGGGGCGCGACCGGTGAAGCGGTGGGCCCCGTCCTGCACGACGACGACTGCGACACACTGGGCTTCGTGGTCCCGCCGGGCACGGCGGCCGCCTGGGACGTGCCCGGCAGCACCTGCACGGAGACCGACGGCCGCGGGATGAGCCTGAACCTGAACCCCGGGCCGCCCGTCGAGGGCTCGGACTGGCTCCTGCCGCCCGGGGACGCCGACCTGGCGACGGATCCCGCGGTGCTGCGCAAGGCGCTGGGGGAGGCCGCGCGATTGATCGAGGCGGCCGACAACTGCAGCTGACGCCGCTGCCCGGGCGGCACCGCCTCCCACTTGCGACAATGACCCAATGAGGAAGCCCAGGAAAACCCGGCGCCGGTCGGCCGCAGTCGATGCCGTCGTCGAACAGGTCGACGGAGGGCTCGCCGAGCTGATACCCGACCCGGACCGCGCCCGGGCCTGGACCCTCCTCGTCGACGGCGCTCCCCAGTCGCACGTCGATCTCGACGACCCCGCCCACCTCTCCTTCGAATACCAGCGCCGCTTCGGGCACGTCATCGACCTGGTGGCCGCACCCGGCAAGCCCGTGCAGGCCGTGCACCTCGGCGGCGGCGCCCTCACGCTCGCCCGCTACGTCGCCGCCACCCGGCCCCGCTCCACCCAGCAGGTCGTCGAGCGGGACGGCGCCCTCGTCCAACTGGTCAGACGCGAACTGCCGTTGGATCCGAACGCCCGGATCCGGGTGCGGTCGGCGGATGCCCGGGACGGGCTCGCCAAGGTGCCCGACGGGTGGGCCGATCTCGTCATCGCCGACGTGTTCAGCGGGGCCCGCACCCCCGCCCACCTGACGTCGACGGAGTTCCTCGACGACGTACGCAGGGCCTTGAAACCCGGCGGCGTCTACACCGCCAACCTCGCCGACGGGCCGCCGCTCGCGCATCTGCGCGGCCAGATCGCCACCGCCGTCGCCCGGTTCGCCGAGTGCGCGCTGGTCGCCGACCCGACGGTGCTGCGCGGCAAACGCTTCGGCAACGCGGTTCTCGTCGCCTCCGACCGGCCCCTCCCGATCGCCGAACTGACCCGCCTCACCGCCTCCGACCCGCACCCGGGCCGCGTCGAACACGGCAGGTCCCTCACCGACTTCACCGGCGGCGCCGCAGCCGTCACGGACGCGGCCGCGGTCGCCTCACCGGCGCCGCCCGCCTCCGTCTTCAGGTGAACCGGCGGCCGCGCGGGGGCGGTCAGTAGGTTCCGATCTCCACCCGCGGCGGCCCGTCGTGCCAGGTGCAGAACACCGACACCCGGTCCGCGCCGGAGCCGAACTCCACCCGGATCCACGTCTCCGTCTTCCACACCTGCATCGACCAGCCCGCGCCCGGGGTGGCCGAGACGAGGGTTGCGGAGGTCTCGCCGATGTCGAAGACCGCGCGTCCGCCGTCGGTGTCATAGCTCTTGACCCGGCCGGACGTGGTGGGGGAGGGGCTGGTGCTCTTGGGCGGTTTCTTCGACGGATCCGGCGTGCGAGGCGTCCCGGTCGGCTTCGGCGAGGGACTGGAGGAAGTCTTCGAGGGGGTCGGCCGGTTCGTGGACGACGCCAGCGGCTTCGACTCCTGGGTCGTCCCCTCGGCCGCCGTGATGGGCAGGGCGCGCGGCCGGTCGTACACCGTGCCGGCCATCACCGTGTGGACACCCCACCACGACAGCGTGACCGCCGCGCCCGTGGCGAGCGACCAAGCCAGTACGTGTACGAGTCCTCTGCGCATCGCGGGCCATACTGCCTCACGCGTCCCGGACGTGTCGCGCGGTTGCCGCACGGGCGCCCCTGGATGCCGAGTTGTCCACAGGGGGCGAGTTGTCCACAGGCCCGGACCGGGCTCGGTCGCATGGCGTACGGTGCGGCGCATGGCAAGTGTGCTCGTGGTCGAGGACGACCAGTTCGTACGCTCGGCGCTGATCCGGCACCTGACCGACGCCACCCACACGGTGCGCAGCGTCGGTACGGCACTGGAGGCGCTGCGCGAGGTCGCCCATTTCCGTTTCGACGTGGTCATCCTGGACCTCGGTCTGCCCGATCTGGACGGCTCCGAGGCCCTGAAGATGCTGCGCGGCATCACGGACGTACCTGTGATCATCGCCACCGCCCGGGACGACGAGGCGGAGATCGTCCGGCTGCTGAACGCGGGCGCGGACGACTATCTGACCAAGCCCTTCTCGGTGGAGCACCTGTCGGCCCGGATGTCCGCGGTGCTGCGCCGGGCCCGGTCGAACGGCGGCGAGGCGGCCCCCTCCAGCGTGCTGCGCGTGGGCGGCCTGACCGTCGACCCGCTGCGCCGCCAGGCCGAGTTGGACGGTGCGAGCCTTGACCTCACCCGCCGCGAGTTCGACCTGCTCGCCTTCCTGGCCGGACGGCCCGGCGTCGTCGTCCCGCGCAAGGAACTGCTCGCCGAGGTCTGGCAGCAGTCGTACGGCGACGACCAGACCATCGACGTCCATCTGTCCTGGCTGCGCCGCAAACTGGGTGAAACGGCCGCCAGCCCGCGCTATCTGCACACCCTGCGGGGCGTCGGCGTCAAGCTGGAGCCGCCGCGATGAGATGGGCACTGGTCAAGGTCTGCCTGGCGGTCACCACCATGGTCGTGGTCGCCTTCGCCGTCCCGCTCGGCCTGGTCATCAGGGAGATGGCCCGCGACCGCGCCTTCTCCAACGCCGAGCGCGAGGCCGCCGCCGTCGCCCCGGCCCTGTCCATCACCACCGAACGGGACCAACTGGAGCGGGTCGTCGCCTCGGCCGGGTCGGACGCGGGCATGGCCGTGCACATACCGGCCTCCGGTGACGCGGCCGCCGTCGACCTCGGCCGGCAGCGCGCCGCCGCCGAGGACATCGCGACCGTACGACGGCTGGGCCGCGCCTCGACCGCCGAGGTCGCGGGCGGGTCCACGCTGCTCCAGCCGGTCGCGCTGAGCTCCGGGGAGATCGCCGTCGTCGAGGTGTACGTCCCCGAGGCAGAGGTCACCAACGGCCTCACCACGGCCTGGGCGGTGCTCGCCGGCGTCGGCCTCGCCCTGATCGTCGGGTCGGTCGCGGTCGCCGACCGGCTCGGCGTACGGATGGTGCGGCCCGCACAGCGCCTGGTCGAGGGCGCCCACGAGCTGGGGGAGGGGAAGCTGGGCGCCCGGGTGCCCGAGGAGGGGCCGAACGAACTGCGGCTGGCGGCCGTCGCGTTCAACTCGATGGCCGACCAGGTCGTACAACTCCTCGCGAACGAGCGGGAGCTGGCGGCCGACCTTTCTCATCGCCTGCGGACGCCGCTGACGGTGCTGCGGCTGAACGCGGCCTCGCTCGGGGACGGTCCGGCCGCCGAGCAGACCAGGGCCGCCGTCGCCCAGCTGGAGCGCGAGGTCGACACGATCATCCGGACGGCCCGGGAGGCCAAGCCGCAGACGGTGGCGGCGGGCCCGGGCGCCGGGTGCGACGCGGCCGAGGTGGTGCGCGAGCGCATGGCGTTCTGGTCGGCGCTTGCGGAGGACGAGGGCCGCAAGGTGCGGGTGGCCGGCGTGGACCGGCCGGTGCGGATACCCGTGGCCCGGGCGGATCTGGCGGCCGCGCTGGACGCCCTGCTCGGCAACGTCTTCCGGCACACCGCCGAGGGCACGGCGTTCGCGGTCGACGTGCACAACGGCGAGGACGCGGTGATCGTGCTCGTCTCGGACGCGGGGCCCGGCATATCCGACCCCGAGGCGGCGATGGCACGCGGACGCGGCTCGGGCAGCGCCGGGTCGACCGGGCTCGGGCTGGACATCGTGCGGCAGCTCGCGGAGTCCACGGGCGGGGACGTACGGATCGGGTCGTCGGTGCTCGGCGGGACCGAGGTGCGGATCTGGATCCAGCTGGACGCGCGGGCGCCGGTGCGCAGGGGCCACCGGGGTTCGGTACGCCGTCGCCGACCGGGCAGATTGGTCTCGACCTTTAACCGCTCCCGATCCCTTCCTTAAGCGCACCCTAAGGTCCCCAACCCCCGCCCGGATCAGGAGCTTTGCCCGATTCGAGATCGCTAGCGTGCTGCCGCACCCCCCACCCCGAACAGCAAAGGCAGACACGCGATGAGCACCCACCGGCGCAAGATCAGCGGCAGGAACAAGGCGATCGGCGGTCTCGTCGCCGCGGCCGTGGTCGGCGGCGCCGCGCTCGTGTTCACCGGCACCGCGCAGGCCGCCGGGATCGGAGCGGCGTACACGAAGACCAGTGACTGGTCGACGGGTTACACCGCGCAGTACGTCGTCACGAACAACAGCGGTCAGGCACAGCAGGACTGGAAGCTGGAGTTCGACCTGCCGTCGGGCTCGAAGCTGAGCTCGCTGTGGAACGCCGAGTCGAGTGTGAGCGGGCAGCACGTCACCGCGACGCCGCCGAAGTGGGACAAGGACGGCCTGGCCGCCGGTGAGTCGGTGACGGTCGGCTTCGTCGTCAACGGCACGGGCGCTCCGGCGGGCTGTCTGATCGACGACGCGAAGTGTTCCGCGGACGACAGCGCGACACCCGAGCCGAGCGGCCGCCCGACGGCCACCGAATCCGGCCCGGCGAAGCCGACGGCCACCCCCACCCAGAGCGCGCCGCCCACCCAGTCCGCCACCCCCACCGCCAAGCCCTCGCAGACCCCCGGATCCGGAACGGCCGCCACCGCCGGCTTCGCCCCGTACATCGACACCTCGCTCCACCCGGCCTTCGACATGGTCGCGAGCGCCGAGGCGACCGGCGTGAAGGACTACAATCTCGCCTTCGTCACCGACGGCGGCGGCTGCACCCCGAAGTGGGGCGGCGTCACCGACCTCGGCGGCGACGCGGTGGCCGCGCAGATCGGTGACCTGCGTGCCAAGGGCGGCGACGTCCGTGTCTCGTTCGGCGGTGCGGCCGGCAGCGAGCTGGCGACGACCTGCTCCTCGGCGGACGCGCTGGCGGCGGCGTACGAGAAGGTCGTGAGCGCGTACAAGCTGACCAAGGTCGACTTCGACGTCGAGGGCGGCGCCCTGCCTGACAAGGCGGCCAACACCCGCCGTGCCCAGGCGATCGCCGAGCTCCAGGAGGCCCACCCCGACCTGGACGTCTCCTTCACCCTCCCCGTCATGCCGGAGGGCCTGACCCAGCCCGGCGTCGACCTCCTCGCCGACGCCAAGAAGAACGGCGTGCAGATCGACACCGTCAACATCATGGCGATGGACTACGGCCCCGCGTACAGCGACGACATGGGCACCTACGCCGAGCAGGCGGCCACCGCCACCCAGGCCCAGGTCAAGAGTGTGCTCGGCCTTTCCGACAGCGCCGCCTGGAAGACGGTCGCCGTCACCCCGATGATCGGCGTCAACGACGTCGTCACCGAGATCTTCAAGGTCGACGACGCCACCCAGCTGGTGAACTTCGCCAAGTCCAAGGGCCTCGGCTGGCTGTCGATGTGGTCGGCGACCCGCGACAAGCAGTGCGCGGGCGGCGAGAAGCCGGCGGCGGACGCCACGTGCAGCTCGATCCTCCAGGAGAAGTTCGCGTTCTCGAAGGCGTTCGCGGCCTACAACTGACCCACCACTCGGGTCCATTGAGCCCACAGGGGCACGCCCCGGCCGGTCTTCCCCCCATCCGGCCGGGGCGGATCCGTCTAGATCTCCGGTTCCACCGCCGGCAACGTCCCGGTCCGAGCAGCTTCCCCGTACCAGTACGCACTGGACTTCGGCGTCCGGGCGAGCGTCGAGTAGTCGACGTACACCGCCCCGAACCGCTTGCTGTACCCGTACGCCCACTCGAAGTTGTCCATCAGGGACCACAGGTAGTAGCCGCGGACGTCGGCGCCGTCGGCGATCGCGCGGCGGACCGCGGAGAGGTGGCCGTGGAGGTAGGCGACGCGCTCGGGGTCGTGGACGCGGCCGTCGGGGTCGGGCTTGTCGTCGTAGGCCGCGCCGTTCTCGGTGATGTAGAGGGGCAGGCCCGGGGCCTCCCGGGAGTAGCGCATGATCAGCTCGTGCAGGCCGGTCGGGTCGATGGTCCAGCCCATCTCCGTGCGGTCACCGGGAGTCTGGTGGAACAGCACGTCGTCCGCCCCCGGCCACGGCGAGTGCGCGCTCGCCCCGTGGCCGTCCGCCCGCGGGCCGCTGACGTCCGTCTCGGCCGCCGACACCAGCGCCGGGGTGTAGTAGTTCAGACCCAGGGCGTCCAGCGGCTGGTGGATCGCCGCGAGGTCGCCGTCCAGGACGTACGACCAGTCCGTCACCGGCTCCGTCGCCGCGTAGAGCGTCTCGGGGTAGACGCCGTGCAGGATCGGGCCGTGGAAGATCCCGTTGGCCAGGTCCTCGATCTTCCGGGCCGCCACCAGGTCCGCCGGGTCCTGCGAAAGCGGCCGGACCACGGAGGAGTTGAGGCTGAGCGCCACCGTGTTGCGGGCCGGCATCACCGTACGCAGGACCGAGGTGCCCAGACCGTGCGCGAGGTTGAGATGGTGGGCCGCGCGCAGGGAGGCCTCCGGTTCCGTACGGCCCGGCGCGTGCACGCCCGACCCGTAGCCCAGGAACGCGCTGCACCACGGCTCGTTCAGCGTGATCCACTGCTCCACGCGGTCGCCGAGCGCCTCGCCGACGATGTGCGCGTACTCGGCGAACCGGTACGCCGTGTCGCGCTCCGGCCAGCCGCCCGCGTCCTCCAGCTCCTGCGGCAGATCCCAGTGGTAGAGGGTGACGGCCGGCTTGATGCCGTGGGCGAGCAGCTCGTCCACCAGCCGGCGGTAGAAGTCCAGGCCCCGCTGGACCGCCGGGCCCCGGCCCGTGGGCTGCACGCGCGACCAGGAGATCGAGAAGCGGTACGCGGTGAGGCCGAGCTCGGCCATCAGCGCCACGTCGTCGCGGTAGCGGTGGTAGTGGTCGACAGCGATGTCACCGTGCTCGCCGCCGGCGGTCCGTCCCGGCGTATGGCTGAAGGTGTCCCAGATCGACGGGGTACGGCCGTCCTCCCGCACCGCCCCCTCGATCTGGTACGCGGACGTCGCGGCGCCCCAGAGGAAGGCGGGCGGAAACGACACGGAGGTCATGGGCTCAGGCATGGAAGCGCTCCCATAGGGGGTCGTGGAGACCGACGGGTAGAAGGGGAGTAGGAGGGGAGGGGGATGAGGGAAGAGGGGCCGAGGGGGAGAGGGGCCGAGGCGGCAATGACCCGGCCCCAAGCGACGTACCGGAAAGGCGATGTGACCGGGCGTCAGCCCTTGATCGCGCCCTGCATGATGCCGCCCACGATCTGCTTGCCGAACAGCAGGAAGGCGATCAGCAGCGGCAGCGTGCCGAGCAGGGCGCCCGCCATGATCACCGCTTGATCGGGGACATAGCCGGTGCCGAGGGAGTTGAGGGCGACCTGCACGGTCGGGTTCTCCTGGTTCAGGGCGATGATCGGCCACAGGAAGTCGTTCCAGGCGAACACGAAGGTCAGCAGTCCGAGGACCGCCATCGCGGGCCGGGCGGCCGGGAACACCACGTGCCAGACGACCCGCAGACTGCTCGCGCCGTCCACCCGAGCCGCCTCGATCAGCTCGCTCGGCAGCGCCTGCACCAGGTACTGCCGCATGAAGAACGTACCGAAGGCCGTGCACAGCGTCGGCAGGATGACCGTCTGGAGCTGGTTCGACCAGCCGAGGTCCGCCATCCACAGATAGAGGGGTACGACCGCCAGCTGCGGCGGGATCATCATGGTGCCGATCGTCAGCAGCAGCAGGACGCCGGAGAACCGGAAGCGGAGCTTGGCGAAGGCGAAGCCGGCCAGCGTGGCGAACAGCACCGTGCTGATGGTGATCGTGCCGGCGACGAACATGGTGTTGAACATCGCCTTTCCGAGCCCGGCCTCCTCCCACGCCCGGTCCATGTTCTTGAACAGGTTCCCGCCGAACCACAGCGGCGGCGGCGTCTCCGCGAGCCGCCGGTCCGTGCGCGAGGCCGCGATCGCCGTCCACACCAGCGGGGCCAGCGAGACGAGTGCGAAGACGGCCAGGACGACGTAGGTGAGCGGGCCGGCGTGCAGCTGCTTGCCCGCACCCATCACGCGGGGGCTCCGGGGCTGTCGTACCTTCTGCGTCGCTGCCTGAGGAGTCGTCAGTTCACTTGTTGTCATTGGGACTTCCTCAGCCGTCGGGTCACCAGCAGTTGGATCACGGCGACGATCAGCAGGATCAAGAACATCGACCAGGCGATCGCGGACGCCTTGCCGAGGTTGCCGATGATCCAGCCCTGGTCGTACATGTACAGACCGAGCGTCTGGTACTGGTGCTCGGAGCCGCCCTTCGAGCCGCTCACCCCGCCGAACAGCAGGGGCTCACCGAAGAGCTGGGTCGCGCCGATCGTCGAGACGACGACCGTGAACAGGATCGTCGGCCGCAGCTGCGGGATCGTCACATGGATGAACTGCTGCCAGCGGTTGGCGCCGTCGATGGCCGCCGACTCGTACAGGTCGGCCGGGATCGCCTGCATGGCGGCGAGATAGATCAGCGCGTTGTAGCCGGTCCAGCGCCAGATCACGATCGAGGAGACCGCGAACTGCGAACCCCAGTCGGACTCACGCCAGTTGACCGGGTCGATGCCGACGAACTCCAGCAGCCAGTTGATCATGCCGCCGTCCCAGGAGTACAGCAGCACGAACACCAGCGTCGCCGCCGCCACCGAGGTGGCGTACGGAGTGAGCATCACGACCCGCCACACCGTCGAGCCGCGCAGCTTGTAGTTGAGCAGGTGCGCCAGGCCGATCGCCATCAGCAGCTGCGGGACCGTGGAGATCACGCCGATGGTGAAGGTGTTCCACAGAGCGTTCCAGAAGAAGTCCGAGGACAGCAGGTTCTGGTAGTTGTCCAGGCCCGCCCAGGACTGGCCGTCCAGGTTCGCCAGTTGCACGTTGTGCAGCGAGTACCAGGCCGTGTAGAGGAGCGGGATCAGCGAGAACGCCCCGAAGACGATGAAGAAGGGGGCGATGAACGCGTACGGCGACGCCTTCATGTCCCAGCGGTACAGCCGGCTCCGCCAGGAAGTGCTCCCCGGCGGCGGCGTACCGCGACCGTGCGCGCGGCCGGCCGCGCCCGGCTGGTCACCGGGCGCGGCGTCGGCGCTCGACGCGGGATGCGCGAGGGCCTCTTTGGAGCTGGTCACTGGCCGAGCACGTCCTTGATCTCCGCGGTGGCGGCGTCCCAGCCCTCGTCGGCGGACTTGCCCTTCTGCTCGACCTGGAGGATGCCGATGTCGGTGATCGCGGTGCCGATCGGCTGGTCCTTGGCGCCCAGGTACTGGGTGGGGATGGTCTCGGCGGAGGCGGAGAAGATCTCGGTGATCGGGGCGTCCGAGAAGTACGCCTGCGTCGCGGTCGCCGGCTTCAGACCGGAGTACGCCGACGGGGTCGACGGGAAGCTGGCCTGCTTGGCGAAGACCTTCGCCTGCTGCTCGGGCGCGGTCAGCCACTGCGCCAGCTTGATGGCCTCCTTCTGGTTCTTGCTCGCCGTCGGCACGCCGACGAACGAACCGCCCCAGTTGGCCGCGGTCGGCGCCGCCGCCACGTCCCACTTGCCCTTGCCCGAGTCACCGGACTTCTCCTGGATGTAACCGATCATCCAGGCCGGGCAGGCCACCGTGGCGAAGGTGCCATTGGCGTAGCCCTGGTCCCACGGCTTGTCGAACTGCTTCAGCTTCGCCGACATGTCGCTGGTCGCCACCTCCATGGCGACGTTCCAGGCCTTCTTCACACCCGCGGACTTGTCCCAGACGACGTTGCCGTCCTTGTCGTAGTACCGCTCGACCTCGCCGCCGAGGGCCGCGTTGTAGACGGAGGAGGCGGAGTCCACGAACTTGGTGCCGCTGGGCGCCTTCTTCATGTACTCCTTGCCGAGGTCGACGTACTTGCCCCAGTCGCCCTTCCACTGCTCGGCGAGCTTGGCGCGGTCGGTCTCCAGACCGGCCTTCTCGAAGAGGTCCTTGCGGTAGCAGATCGCCATGGGTCCGATGTCCGTCCCGAGCCCGATCAGCTTGCCGTCCTTGGTGGTGGCCTGGGCGTTCTTCCAGTCCAGCCACTGGGACTTGTCGGCCTCCTTGCCGAGGTCGACGAACTTGTCGGCCTGCGTCTGCACGGCCTCGGTGATGTTGCCGACCTCGATCGCCTGGATGTCGTCGGTACCGGAACCGGCCTGGAGGCGCGTCAGGGTCTTGGGCCAGTAGACGTCGGTGCGGGTGGTGACGTTCTCCTTGATCGTGATGTCGGGGTTGAGCTTCATGTACTCGTCGTAGAGACCGGCCTGCTTGTAGCCGAAGACACCGAAGGTGCCGATGGTGAGCGTGGTCTTGCCACCTCCGCCGTTGCCTCCCCCGTCGCCCGAAGAGCCGTCGTCCGAGTCCTCGGCGCAGCCGGCGAGCAGCCCTGTCGTCAGCGCGGCTGCGACCGCGAGGGCCATCACCCGGCGGGACCCGCGGGTACTCGTGCGCATTGCGTCCTCCTGTTGCCTGACGTGCCGACCCCCCGGCCAACTGCACTGTTGGGCCCGTTCTTTGTTCTCGCTGCGGCTCGGGCGGGGAACGTGCGGGATGTGTATGAGTCAGGTACTGTGGGAGCGCTCCCACAAGTGATGTGTTGAAGAGTCGTCGGTCCGGGCGGGGGTGTCAAGGGAGCGGACGCGGAGTTCTGCGTTCAGTTATCGGGCCGTTAACTGGACCAAGTTGAGCCCGTCCGGGACCGGGGCCGCCGGCCCCCGGCACGGTCACTCTCCCTGGCAGGACTGTTAAATTCCAGGCCGGCGCAAAGACAACGGCGGGAAGGTGGAGCCCATGGCAACCCACGGAGCGCGGGGCCGGAGCGGCGGTCGGCCCACCCTCGAAGAGGTGGCGGCTCGCGCGGGGGTGGGCCGGGGCACCGTCTCCCGCGTGATCAACGGCTCCCCCCGGGTCAGCGACGCGACCCGCGCGGCGGTGGAAGCGGCGGTGGCGGAGCTCGGCTACGTTCCCAACACCGCGGCCCGCGCCCTGGCGGCGAACCGTACGGACGCGATCGCCCTGGTCGTGCCCGAACCGGAGACCCGCTTCTTCGCGGAACCGTACTTCTCGGACATGCTGAAGGGCGTCGGCGCCGAACTCGCCGACACCGAGATGCAGTTGCTGCTGATCTTCGCGGGCAGCGACAAGGAGAGGCGCCGCCTGGCCCAGTACCTGGCGGCGCACCGCGTCGACGGCGTCCTGCTGGTCTCGGTGCACGCGGACGACCCGCTGCCGGACCTGCTGGCCCAGCTGGAGATCCCGGCCGTGATCAGCGGCCCGCGCTCGGCCGCCGAGACGCTGACGTCGGTGGACTCGGACAACTACGGCGGCGCCCGCTCGGCCGTCGAGCACCTCATGGCCCACGGCCGCAGCCGAATCGCCCACATCACCGGCCGCCTCGACGTCTACGGCGCCCAGCGCCGCGTCGACGGCTACCGCGACGCCCTGCGTGACGCGGGGACCGGCGTGGACGAGCAGCTGATCGAGCCGGGGGACTTCACGGAGGAGGGCGGCCGGCGCGCGATGGAGGCTCTCCTCGCGCGCTGCCCCGACCTGGACGCGGTCTTCGCGGGGTCGGACGTGACGGCGGCCGGCGCCCGCCAGGCCCTGCGCGAGGTGGGCCGCCGTATCCCCGACGACGTCGCCCTCGTCGGCTACGACGACTCCGCCATCGCCCGCCACATGGACCCGCCCCTCACCAGCGTCCGCCAGCCCATCGAGGAGATGGGCCGCCGCATGATCGACCTCCTCCTCACCGAGATCGCGGACCGCCGTCCGGCGGTGTCACGGGGGTTGGAGAGGAGACAGGTGGTGCTGGCCACGGAGCTGGTGGAGCGGGCGTCGTCGTAGCGGGCGCCGCGGGATGTGCGGTGACGTCGCCGGCGTGGCGACGTCCGTGGCGAGGCGACCTCAGGGGCGCAGCACCCGTCGCCATCTGGTCTCGCCGTCCTGCTCCTCGTCCGTCGGGAGCAGCCCCGCGGCCCTGGCCACGGCGGCGGAGGCGAGGTGGTCGGGGTGGATGTGGGCCACGACCGTGCGGACGGGAGGGGCGGTGGCATGTGCGGACCGCTGCCGCAGCCACGCCACCAGCCCTTGCGCCGCCTCGCGGGCGTACCCGCGCCCCTGCCACCGGGTGCCCACCACCCAGGCGATCTCCGCGGTCGTCTCGCTGATCGTGGCCTGGACCGTGCCGATGAGGCGGGAGTCCGTGCGCAGCTGCAGGACCCAGTTGCACCAGGTGACGGACGGGTCCGGGGAGCCGACGACCAGGCGTTCGTACCGGGTGCGCAGGGCTTCGGGTGACAGGGGCGAGCCGCCGATGAAGGTGTGCAGGGCCGGGTCGGACAGGGCCGGGGCCAGTTCCGCCGCGTGGTCGGCCCGGAGGGGGAGGAGATCCATACGGGGCGTGCGGATCGGTTCGGTCAGCACGGGAGTCCTCTCAACTCGCCTCAGCGTGCCGGGTCCTGTCGGTGCCGCAGAACGCGATCAGCCGGTGACCTCTGTGTCGAGGTCACCGGCTGATCGCTCAGGGTGAGTGACGGGACTCGAACCCGCGGCATCCTGGACCACAACCAGGTGCTCTACCAGCTGAGCTACACCCACCATGACCGGCGATGTCTTCCGTGGAATCCCCGACCGGCCGAGAAAAAGTGTACAGGGTCCGAAGGGGTGCTCGCGCACAGCTTTTCGCGGCGGCCCCGAGAGGCCCCCTCGCACCCCTTCCGGATCCCTACTGAGCAGGCAGAACGTGCTTCGCGGCGATCGACTTCGCGGTGTCCGAGTCGGGGCCGGGCTGCGGTACGAAGACGGCCTCGCGGTAGTAGCGGAGTTCGGCGATGGACTCGCGGATATCGGCGAGGGCGCGGTGGTTGCCGTTCTTCTCGGGGCTGTTGAAGTAGGCGCGCGGGTACCAGCGCCGGGCCAGCTCCTTGACCGACGAGACGTCGACGATCCGGTAGTGGAGGTAGTCCTCCAGCGTCGGCATGTCGCGCAGCAGGAAGCCCCGGTCCGTGCCGACGGAGTTGCCGCACAGCGGGGCCTTGCCGGGTTCCTTCACGTGCTCGCGTACATACGTCAGGACCTGCTCCTCGGCGTCCGCCAGCGTCGTGCCGCCGGCGAGTTCGTCGAGCAGTCCGGACGCGGTGTGCATCTGACGCACCACCTCCGGCATCGTCTCCAGCGCCGCGTCCGGCGGGCGGATGACGATGTCCACTCCCTCGCCGAGGACGTTCAGCTCGGAGTCGGTGACGAGGGCGGCAACCTCGATGAGCGCGTCGTCGGACAGCGAGAGGCCGGTCATCTCGCAGTCGATCCACACCATGCGATCGTTCATGCGACCACCCTAAGGCTGACGTCCGTCTTTGGGTGCCCCGCGTCGCAGTGGGCGTGCATGAAGCCGGACGGGCCGAGATGCCCGTCCGGCGTCATGAGGTCACGCTCCGCTGCGTTGCCCCGGCAGGGTCGCCCGGCCTCCGATGTACAGCTCGCGCCCGTTCTCCGAGGGAGCGTGCGGGCCTACGGGGGCCGGGGTGCGGCGGGTCTGCGGCGGGACCGGGCCGCCCTCCGCGTACGGGCTGGGCGGGGGACCCGAGGGCGCCGCGCCCGGACCGACCGTGGGCTCCGCGTCCGTCTGCCGGTCACTCTGCGGGCGGCGCGCACGGTACGCCGCCCGGTACGCGGCCGGCGACGAGCCGAGCTGGCGGCGGAAGTGACCGCGCAGTGCCACCGGGGAGCGGAAGCCGCAGCGGCCCGCCACCTCGTCCACCGAGTAGTCCGACGTCTCCAGCAGCCGCTGCGCCTGCAGCACCCGCTGGGTGATCAGCCACTGCAGCGGCGCGCTCCCGGTGAGGGAGCGGAAGCGGCGGTCGAAGGTGCGGCGGCTCATGTACGCGCGTGCCGCCAGCGTCTCGACGTCGAACTGCTCGTGCAGGTGCTCCAGCGCCCAGGCGACGACCTCGGCCAGCGGGTCGGCGCCGATCTCCTCTGGTAAAGATCGATCGAGGTAGCGCTCCTGACCGCCGGTCCGGCGCGGCGGGACCACCAGGCGGCGGGCCAGAGCCCCGGCCGCCTCGTTGCCGTGGTCCGTCCGCACGATGTGGAGACAGAGGTCGATGCCGGCCGCCGTGCCCGCCGACGTCAGTACGTCGCCGTCGTCCACGAAGAGTTCTCGCGGATCCACGTGCACCGACGGATAGCGCTTGGCCAGCGTCGGTGCATACATCCAGTGTGTCGTCGCGGGGCGGCCGTCCAGCAGGCCTGCCGCCGCGAGGACGAAGGCGCCGGTGCACAGCCCGACTATGCGGGCGCCTTCCTCGTGCGCTCGGCGCAGGGCGTCGAGCGCATCCTCGGGCGGTGGCGAAGTGATCGAGCGCCAGGCCGGTACGACGACCGTGCCCGCCCTCGAGATCGCCTCCAGGCCATGTGGCGCGGTGAGTTCCAGGCCCCCTGTGGTCCGCAGTGGGCCTTCCTCGCCGCCGCACACAAGCAAGCGGTAGCGCGGCACGCCGGCGTCCTGGCGGTCTATCCCGAACACCGACAGCGGTATGGAACTCTCGAAGATGGGGCCGCCGCTGAACAGCAGCACCGCGACGATCTCCTTGCGGCGTCGCCCGGAAAGCTTCCGGGCCGCGGCTTCCGGCGCGGCAGTGGAGTCGTGGCTCATACTGCTAAGCCCCCCTCGGTGGTCGCGGCTCCTCGGTTGTGTCGCTCCTGCACGTTTCCCCTCGGTCCTGCACGAGTCCCCCGCCGTAGACAGTCAAGATCGAATCTACTGTGTCGCGTCACGCCTGAGTGGCCGGTTCGGCACTCGGTAGATTGTCGACTTGGCAACTTGGCGTGAAGCATTCGATCACGAAGCGTTGCACTCACGGGCCGTGCAGGGAAGTGCGCCTTGTCGCAGTGGCCAATCCACGTAGGGTGCGCAGGGCCCCTGAGGCCCTTTCCGTGCAGGTGGAACGGGGGTTGGGGGGTGTTCTGGACGGGGGATGCATGCGCGCCAGAAGTTGGCTGAAAAGCAGCGTGCCTGTGCGCGGAAACCGGTCAACCGACCGGTGTATTTCCCCCGGTGTGACGTCCGCCTCTATGTGCCCCTGTTCCGGTCCTGTGGTGACGTCCGCGGCGCCGGGGCGTCGGGCCGAACTGTTCCCCGGCCTTCAGGCGTGCCGCGCCGCGTTCCGACTGGCGCAGCAGCAGGCGGCACACGGCCGTGACGGCGGCCAGGCCGAAGGCGGTGCCGGCGGCGCCGGCGAGCGAGGTGCCGTACCAGAGGAGCACCACGGGGACGAGGACGCAGCTGAAGGCCGCCCAGCGGACCACGTCGGTGACGCTGTCCTCGGTGGGTGTGCGGGGTACGGGCATGGGGTGCGTGCTCCCTGGGCTCCCTGGGCGGTGGCTCGTGGTGATCAACGCATGCCCGGGCGGTCGGTCACTGGTACGCGGCCGTCATGACCGCCGACGCAGGTGAACCCTGTGCAAACCGCCTGTACACCGCAGCAACCATTGCGTTACGGGCGCACCCTCGTGCATGCTCCCTGGAACCCGCACCGACCGAGAGCGGGGATCTGGGCTAAGGAGGCGTGCCGCCGTACCCTTGGGGTATGGGGTTGGGAAGACCATTCCCGGACACAGCTCCGCCACACTGCTGCATCCGTCAACGAGCTCCGCTCGCGGGCCCACCCATAAAGGATCAATACGCCGAGACAGCCATGGCCGGTCACGAATTCTTCGAACCCGCGGACCGCAAGCGGCCCGTCGCCGACCCCACGGCGGCCGAGCCCCTGGCGGCGGAACAGCCACGCCATTCCTGCGACCCCGCTTTCAAGCACGGCGTCGTCGTCGGCTTCGACGGCTCCACCTCCAGTGAGCGCGCCCTCGCGTACGCCATCGGTATGGCTCATCGCTCCGGGTCGGCCCTGATCATCGTCCACGTCGCCAACCGGCTGCCCACCACGGTGTGGGCGGGCTGCGAGCCGCCGGTCTTCGTCGACGTGCCGGACCACCGCACCGAGGTGCTCGGCCTCGAACTCGCCTGCGCGGAGTACCTCGCCGAGGTGCCCTGGATCCTCGTCGAGCGCGGCGGGGACATCTGCCACGAGCTCGAAGAGGTCGGGCGGGAGTACGAGGCGGACGCGATCGTCGTCGGTTCCACGCACGGCATCGTCGGACGGCTCTTCGGCTCCGTGGCGGGGCGGCTCGCCAAGCGGGCCAAGCGGCCCGTCGTTGTCATTCCGTAACTCGCCGTTGTCCCAGGTGAGATGAGCCGTTCGGGACGTCGCCCCCCTTCTTGCAATGCGTGAACTTACTCGCGCGTAGAGGTGTTTGTGCCTTTGTGAAGGGCATATATCGCTCACTGCACAACTGCACATGCATGAAGGGAGCCCGCCGTGGACAACGACGTCTCTGCGGGAAGCGGAATAACCACCGTGGTCGGCCGACTCGCCCTCGGTGTCACCCTGTTGGCCTTCGGGCTGGGGTACGCCGATGTGATCGACGGCGTGTCGGCTGCTGACGCCGTATCAATCGCCCAGTACGTGGGCGGCATTGCCCTCTTCGTCGCCGGCCTGATGGCCCTGCGCGACCGTGACTCCGCGAACGGGACCGCGTTCGTGACGCTCGGCGCCCTGTGGTTCACGTGGGCCGTCTCTGCCGACAACCAGGTGTCCGCCAACGCGGCCGGGTTGTTCCTGCTGCTGTTCGCCCTCGTGGCGCTGACGCTGACCCTCGCGGGGGGCGACCAGCTCGGTCAGGCCGCGTACGGGTTGTTCTTCGTGTCCCTGCTGCTCATGGCCATCGCGGGCTTCGCGGACAACGACGGGCTCACCAAGGTGGGCGGCTGGTTCGCCGTCGCCGCGGGTGCGGTGGCCTGGTACGCCGCGACTGCGGCTCTCGCGCACTGGCCGACCGCGCTTCCGCGACGCGCTGCGGGCCGGGGGGTGACGGCCACCGGTTAGCTGCGCCGGCTGGGGGGTTGGGCGGCTCCCCGGCGAATGAGGACGGACCCTCCGTGAATGGTGGCATCACGTGAGGGTCCGTTCCGTTGTGTGGCCTCTGCGGGTGCGTGGGGGCTGATCGCGCAGTTCCCCGCGCCCCTTGGGCCAACTACTCCACCGTTACCGACTTGGCGAGGTTCCTCGGCTTGTCGATGTCCCGGCCCAAGGTCAGGGCCGTGTGGTAGGCGAGGAGTTGGAGGGGGATGCCCATCAGGATGGGGTCCAGTTCGTCCTCGTTCTTGGGGACGACGATCGTCTCGTCGGCCTTTTCCTGGGGCTGGTGGGCCACCGCGAGGATCTTGCCGCTGCGGGCCTTGATCTCCTCCATGGCGGCGCGGTTCTTCTCCAGGAGGTCGTCGTCGGGGACGATCGCGACCGTGGGGAGGGCCGGCTCGATCAGGGCCAGCGGGCCGTGCTTGAGCTCGGAGGCCGGGTAGGCCTCGGCGTGGATGTACGAGACCTCCTTGAGCTTGAGGGATGCCTCGCGGGCGACCGGGTAGCCGCGGACGCGGCCGATGAAGAGCATCGAGCGGGCCTCGGCGTACTGCTGGGCCAGCTTCTCGATCTCGCCCTCCTGCTCCATGATCTCGGCGATCTGGGCGGGCAGCTTGCGCAGGCCCTCGATGATGCGCTTGCCGTCGCGGACCGAGAGGTCGCGGGTGCGGCCCAGGTGCAACGCCAGCAGGGCGAAGGCGACCGTCGTGTTCGTGAAGCACTTCGTCGAGACCACGCAGACCTCGGGGCCGGCGTGCACGTAGATGCCGCCGTCGGCCTCGCGGGCGATCGCGGAGCCGACCACGTTCACGATGCCCAGGACCCGCGCGCCCTTGCGCTTCAGCTCCTGGACGGCGGCGAGGACGTCGTAGGTCTCGCCGGACTGGGAGACTGCGATGTAGAGGGTGTCGGGGTCCACCACGGCGTTGCGGTAGCGGAACTCCGAGGCGGGCTCGGCGTCCGCGGGGATGCGGGCCAGCTCCTCGATCATCTGGCCGCCGATCATGCCCGCGTGGTACGAGGTGCCGCAGCCGAGGATCTTCACGCGGCGGATCTTGCGGGCCTCGCGGGCGTCCAGGTTGAGGCCGCCGAGGTGCACGGTGGAGAAGCGGTCGTCGATGCGGCCGCGCAGGACGCGGTCCACGGCCTCGGCCTGCTCGTGGATCTCCTTGTGCATGTACGTGTCGTGGCCGCCCATGTCGTACGACGCGGCCTCCCACTCGACGGTCGTGGGCTCGGCCGTCGTACGGGTGCCCTCCGTCGTGTACGTGCGGAAGTCGTCGGCCTTGAGGGTGGCCATCTCGCCGTCGTCCAGCGTCACTATCTGCCGGGTGTGGGCGACCAGGGCCGCGATGTCCGAGGCTACGAACATCTCCTTCTCCCCGATGCCGAGGACGACCGGGGAGCCGTTGCGGGCGACGACGATGCGGTCCGGGAAGTCGGCGTGCAGGACCGCGATGCCGTACGTGCCCTCGATGAGGCGCAGCGTCTCGCGGACCTTGTCCTCGAGCTTCTCCGCCTGCGAGCGGGCGATGAGGTGGACGAGGACCTCGGTGTCGGTCTCGGAGAGGAACTCGACGCCGTCCGCCTCCAGCTTGCGGCGCAGGTCGGAGGCGTTGTCGATGATGCCGTTGTGGACGACCGCGACCTTGCCCTCGGCGTCCAGGTGCGGGTGGGCGTTCACGTCGGAGGGGGCTCCGTGGGTGGCCCAGCGGGTGTGGGCGATGCCGGTGGTGCCCTTGAAGCGCGCCGGGACCTTGGCCTCCAGGTCGCGCACCCGGCCCTTGGCCTTGACCATCTTCAGGGCGGGCGCCTTCGGGGAGGAGACGACCACGCCGGCTGAGTCGTAGCCGCGGTACTCCAGACGCTGCAGGCCCTCCAGCAGCAGGGGCGCCACGTCACGCTTCCCGATGTATCCGACGATTCCGCACATATATATAGGTATCCCTAGCCGTAGACGATGCGGCGCAGCTGGCGGAGCGTGAGCTCCGGTGGTGCCACCGCCCGGTATTTCAGGTCCGCCTCGATCCGTTCGAAGATCTCCGCGTTCACCAGGCCCTGGGCCTGCAGCTCGCGGTGGCGGCGACGGACGACCTCCTCGGTCGTCTCGTCGAAGTAGGCGAGCACGTCCTGGATCACCCGCAGTGCCTCGCCCCGGCTGAGGGGCGTGCTGCGGGTCAGGTGATCAACAAGGTCGTCGTGCACTCGGTAGATCCTGGGGTATGGGGGAGCGCTTCGCAAGAATCTTGCCCGATTTCGGGCAGCCCTCTGGTAATCGGCTGGCAATCTCCTGTTGGAACTCCTTGGAAGAACATTGAGGGTCTCATGGGAGCCTGTTCCGGAGCCGTCCATACCGCGGTCCGTATCTCGTTGCCTGAGGGGACGAGTTTCGGGCGCCATGGACATTCCTCGCATGGGAGTACCCCAGCAGCTGGCCGAGCGCATGAGCATGGCCGAGCAGCACGAGTACCTGCGCGCCAAATTCTCGCGGCGCACGATGATCAGAGGCGGCGCCGTCACGCTGGGCGCCGTCGCGGGTGGCGCGTTCGTACCCGGCGCCACCGCACAGGCCGCCGTGCCGACACGGACGGCCCCGCGCACCGAGACCGTCGACGGCGCCCTCGTCGCCCCCTTCGGCCGCCACCTCGCCTACGGCAACGACGCGCGCACCGAGATGACCGTCTCGTGGCAGGTCCCGGTCGCCGTGAAGAAGCCGTTCGTCCGGATCGGCGCCCGCCCCTGGGACCTGTCCCGCAAGATCGAGGCCGAGGTCCGCACCCTCCACACCCCGGCCGGCGTCGGGGCGAGTGCCGACCACACGCAGTACTACGTCCACGCCAGGCTCAGCCACCTGCGCCCGGGCCGGACGTACTACTACGGCGTCGGCCACCAGGGCTTCGACCCCGCCGAGTCGCACCTGCTCGGCACCCTCGGCACCTTCACCACCGCGCCCGGCCACAAGGAGCCGTTCACCTTCACGGCCTTCGGCGACCAGGGCGTCAGCTACCACGGCCTCGCCAACGACAGCCTGCTCCTCGGTCAGAACCCGGCCTTCCACCTGCACGCCGGTGACATCGCGTACGCCGACCCGGCCGGCCAGGGCAAGTCCGCCGACACCGGCTTCGACTCGCGGGTGTGGGACCAGTTCCTGGCCCAGACCGAGTCCGTCGCCAAGTCGGTTCCGTGGATGGTGAGTTACGGCAACCACGACATGGAGGCCTGGTACTCGCCCAACGGCTACGGCGGCGAGGAGGCCCGCTTCACGCTCCCCGACAACGGGCCGGACCGGAAGAACCTGCCGGGCGTCTACTCCTTCGTCCATGGCAACACCGCGATCATCTCGCTCGACCCGAACGACGTGTCGTACGAGATCCCCGCCAACCTCGGTATCTCCGGCGGCACGCAGACCAAGTGGTTCGAGGCGCAGCTGAAGAAGTTCCGGGCGGCCCACGACATCGACTTCGTCGTCGTGTTCTTCCATCACTGCGCGTACTGCACCTCCACCGCGCACGCCTCGGAGGGGGGCGTGCGCCAGGAGTGGGTGCCGCTGTTCGAGAAGTACCAGGTGGACCTGGTCATCAACGGCCACAACCACCAGTACGAGCGCACGGACGTGATCAAGGGCGACAAGGTCACGAAGAAGCTGGAGATCGGCGGCACGGCGTACCCCGAGACCGAGGGCGTGGTGTACGTGACCGCGGGTGCGGCGGGCCGCAGCCTGTACGCGTTCAGCGCCCCGGACTCCTACGAGGGGCACGAGAACGAGGTCGACTCCGTGGCCTCCTTCGTCAACCTCAAGGACGGCATGCAGAACGAGACGGTCGCCTGGTCACGGGTGCGCTACCTCAACTACTCGTTCCTGCGCGTGGACGTCCAGCCCGCCTCGCGGGGCCGTTACGCCACTCTGAAGGTCCAGGGCATCGCCGAGACCGGTGACCGGATCGACCACTTCACGGTGGCCCGCCGGGCCAAGTAGGCCCACGCGGGGCCCGGCAAGTCCGCTACATCCGCTTGAGAACCGCCTGTTTGGCCAGGGTGAACTCCTCGTCCGTCAGCACGCCCGTGCGATGGAGCTCGCCGAGTTCGCGCAGGCGGCGCAGGAGGGCGTCGTGATCGTCCTCGGCGGCCGCGACCGGAGGGGAAGGCAGCTCCGGTCGCGTGTCCGCCCCGTCCGTGCCGGCGGCCCTGGCCGGATGCGGGAGGCGGGCCTGGACCGCCGCCGCGACCAACGCCATCAGCGGGTCCTTCTTGAAGCCCCACAGCTCCACCGCGTTCGGGTCGTACTTGGGCGGGGCCTTGGTGGGCGCGTTCCTGACGGTGAAGCGGAGGTGGCCGTTCTCCAGGCCCGCCGCCGGATGCCACTCCACGGCCGAGATGTCGGTGACCGTGAGGGAGCGGCTGCCGGCGGCGGCCTTGGCGTCCTCCGTCTTCCAGTTCCACTCCAGGCGGATGTGCTCGCCGTCGAAGGTCGCGGTGCCGTCCCCGGCGGAGACCGACAGGGGCACCGAGGGGCCCGGCAGCAGGTACGCGTCGACGGGGTCGGCGGGGACCTGGTCGAGCAGCAGGGCGTTGCGCACCTCGTCCACGAAGTACTCGGCGACGCCGTAGCGGTCGGACTCGACGATCAGCTGATACGGGTCGTTGGGCTCGGTGAGCCGGCCGCCGGTGGCGTGCAGCAGCGGGTCGGCGCCGTCGCGCAGCCGCAGTCGCAGCCGCCCGGCCTTCTTGCCCTGCTCGAAGGAGACGCCCGCCAACGCCCCCAGGGGGAGGACCAGTTCACCCAGCGTCTTGCGGAACAGGCTGACGTTCTTGTCCCGTCCGGGAGTCAGCCGCAGTGCATCGCCGTCGAAGACCCACGTGCCGTCCTTCTGGATGATTTCCGCCATGGGGTGGATTGTTCCACCAGTCTCACGAGAGAGTGGTCCAGACCTCTTGGAGCCCCGGGGCCAACGGCTCAGGGCTCAACGGCTCATGGAAGGGACGGCTTTGTGAGACAGCGCCACAGATCGTTTCGCCTTCTCGGTTGCCTGCTGCTGGTCGCGATGGGTGTCTCCGTGACGGGAGCCGCTCCCGCACCGGCGGCAACGACCACCCCGCTCGACCGGGTGGTCCCCGCGCCCGCCTCGGTCGCCGCGAGCGGATCCCCCTACCGGATCACCCGCGACACACACATACGCGTCGACGACTCCCGCGAGGCCCGCCGCGTCGGCGAGTACCTCGCGGCCGTCCTGCGCCCCTCCACGGGCTACCGCATCCCCGTCACCGCCCACGGTGGTGGCGGCATCCAACTGCGCCTGGCGAAGGGTCAGTACGGCGCCGAGGGCTACCGCCTCGACAGCGGCCGCAAGGGCGTCACCATCACCGCGGCGCAGCCGGCCGGGCTCTTCCACGGCGTCCAGACCCTGCGCCAGCTGCTGCCGGCGGCCGTGGAGAAGGACTCCGTCCAGCGCGGCCCCTGGCTGGTCGCGGGCGGCACGATCAAGGACACCCCGCGCTACGGCTGGCGCGGCGCCATGCTCGACGTCTCCCGGCACTTCTTCACCGTCGACCAGGTCAAGCGCTACATCGACCAGCTCGCCCTCTACAAGATCAACAAACTGCATCTGCATCTCAGCGACGACCAGGGCTGGCGCATCGCCATCGACTCCTGGCCGCGCCTGGCGACGTACGGCGGCTCGACCCAGGTCGGCGGCGGTCCCGGCGGCCACTACACCAAGGCCGACTACAAGGAGATCGTCCGGTACGCGTCCTCCCGCTATCTGGAGGTCGTCCCCGAGATCGACATGCCCGGCCACACCAACGCGGCCCTCGCCTCGTACGCCGAGCTGAACTGCGACGGGGTGGCGCCCGCGCTCTACACCGGCACCGAGGTCGGCTTCAGCTCGCTGTGCGTCGGCAAGGACATCACGTACGACTTCGTGGACGACGTGATCCGGGAACTCGCCGCGCTCACGCCGGGCAAGTACCTCCACATCGGCGGGGACGAGGCGCACTCGACCAGCCACGAGGACTATGTGAAGTTCATGGACCGGGTGCAGCCGCTCGTCGCCAAGTACGGCAAGACGGTGGTGGGCTGGCATCAGCTGACCGGGGCGACCCCCTCGCGGGGCGCGGTGGCGCAGTACTGGGGGCTGGACGGTACGAGTGCCGAGGAGAAGGCCCAGGTCGCCGAGGCCGCGCAGAACGGGACGGGGATCGTGCTGTCTCCGGCCGACCGGATCTACCTCGACATGAAGTACACGGCGGACACTCCGCTGGGGCTGGACTGGGCCGGCCTGGTCGAGGTGAAGCGGTCGTACGACTGGGATCCGGGCAACTACCTTGCCGGGGCGCCCGCTTCGGCGATCCGGGGTGTCGAGGCGCCGCTGTGGAGCGAGACGCTCACCAAGTCCGCGGACATCGAGTACATGGCCTTCCCGAGGCTGCCGGGCGTGGCCGAGCTGGGCTGGTCGCCGGCTTCCACGCATGACTGGGACGCGTACAAGGTGCGGCTTGCCGCGCAGGCTGAGCGGTGGGAGGCGCTGGGGATCGGGTTCTATCGGTCGCCGCAGGTGCCTTGGCCTCCGGCGTGAGCGCGGTTCTTCGTCCGCCGGCCCGGTGGGGGCTGGTCGCGCCCCGCGGCGGAGCCGCAGATCGACACAGCCCCGCGCCCCTTGAGGGCGTTGCCGCCAAGGCCCCTTAGATGCGCCGACGGGCACCCCGGGGGACCGTACCCCGGGGTGCCCGTCTGTCTGTGTGGGGCCGTGGACTACAGCCCTGCGAGGGGGTTCTTCAGGTTGCCGACCAGCTGGAGGGCGCCGGCCGGGTCCGCGAGGTCGACCATCTGCTTGTTGTTGCGCAGCTGGAGGCGGTTGAGGCAGGACAGGGCGAACTCGGGGGCGAACATGTCGTACTGCTTGAACTTGTCGGCGAGTTCGGGCACCGAGTGCTGGTAGTCGCGGGTGACCTCGGCGACCGTGCGCCAGAAGTCGTCCTCCTCCAGGATTCCCTCGGCCGCGAGGTTCGCGGCGAGGAAGCGGAAGAAGCAGTCGAAGACGTCCGTGAAGATGGACAGGAGCTTCTTGTCCTCCGGGACGTCCACCCGCAGCCGCTCGACCGTCGGCGGCAGCACCGCGTCCGGGTCCATGACCGCGATCTCCTCGGCGATGTCCTTGTAGATCGCCCGCTCGACGACGCCGTCCCGCAGGGCCAGGATCACGTTCTCGCCGTGCGGCATGAAGACGAGGTCGTAGGCGTAGAAGCTGTGCAGCAGCGGGGTGTAGTACGCCTTCAGGTAGCGGCGCAGCCACTCCACCGGCGTCAGCCCCGACTGCGCGATCAGCGCGCCCGCGAAGGACGCGCCCTCGTCGTCGACGTGGACGAGGGCGGCCATGGTGGCAAGCGACTCGCCCTCCTTCAGGGAGGCGACCGGGCTCTCGCGCCACAGGGCCGCCAGCATCTTGCGGTACGGCGAGTAGCGGTCCGTGGCCGCCTCGTACTCCAGGTGTCGGTAGCCGACGGCGGCGCGCTCGGGGATGATCGACAGGCCCGTGTCCCGCAGCACCGGGTCGTTGTCGATGAGCTGCGCGAGCCAGTCGTTGATGGCCGGGGTCGCCTCCATGTACGCCGCCGAGAGGCCGCGCATGAAGCCCATGTTGATGACGGACAGGGCCGTCTTCACGTAGTGCTTCTCGGGGCTGGACCGGTTGAAGAAGGTCCGGATCGACTGCTGGGCCAGGTACTCGTCGTCGCCCTCGCCGACGCAGACGAGGTGCCTGCGGGCGACCTCGGCGGCGAAGGTGACGCTGAGCTTGTTCCACCACTGCCAGGGGTGGACGGGGATGAGGAGATAGTCGGCGGGGTCGAGGTCCTGGTCGCGCAGGACGCCGTTGAAGCGCTCGACGGTCTCCTCGCCCAGCTCCTGCCGTACGAAGGACTCGTACTCGATGCCGACACCGGCCGTGAAGGCCGCCCGGTCGCGGTGCGCCGCCAGCCAGACCAGCCGGACGGGGCTCGCGGTCTCGGGGGCGTACGACAGGTACTCGTGGATGCCGAAGCCGAGCCGCCCGTTGTTGGCGACGAAACAGGGGTGGCCCTCGGTCATACCGGTCTCGATGGCCTGGAAGCCGGACTTCGCGAGCTCGGCGACCGGGACCTGCGGCTTGGTGAGCTTGTAGCAGGTGCCGGAGAGGGTGGAGGAGATCTCCTCCAGGTAGACCGGCAGGACCTCGTCGCTCAGGCCCAGGGACTTCTGCAGCTCGATGAAGAAGTCCAGGGCGGCGAGCGGGAGTTCCGCGCCGTCCCGGTGGCGGGTGATCGAGTCGGCGTCGACCTGCCAGTGGTCGAGGGCCCGGATCACCGCCTTGAAGGTGTACCGCGTCAGACCGTCGTCGCTGCGGACGACGTACTCGCCGGCGCCGGTGGCCTCCGGCGTGATGAGCCGCTCGTGGGCGAACTCGGCGAGGCCCTTGCGGATCAGGAGGCGGTTGGCCCGCGCCCAGCGGTGGGGGGACAGATGCGCTACGGCGTCGGACAGGGTCATACAGCTACTCCTCGGGCGGACAAGAACTGTTCGCGCGTGCAGAAGCTCAGCAGCGCGCGCTTCTCCGGCTTGTCGATCTCACGTTCGGGCACGAAGCCGACGGCCTCGTTCAGCGCGTGCACGGCCTTGTTGCCCACGTCGGGCTCCACGACGA
Organism: Streptomyces sp. NPDC111606; assembly: GCF_055656945.1. Lineage (NCBI taxonomy): Bacteria > Bacillati > Actinomycetota > Actinomycetes > Kitasatosporales > Streptomycetaceae > Streptomyces > Streptomyces sp. NPDC111606. The sequence continues at coordinate 1,393,023 of NZ_JBVKBY010000001.1, read as the reverse complement.
CCCGGCGGGTGCGCGGGTCGGCGAACAGCTCGTCCATCACGGCGGTGATGACGGCCCTGGTGAAGCCGCTGATCGGGCGGTCGGTGGGGGCGACCAGGAAGTGCATGCCGACGTCGCCGGGCTCGGGGTCGTACAGGCCGACCAGCTCGACGTACCGGGGGTCGTAGCTCTCCATCAGGAAGGCCGGTTCGCCGTCGTGCAGGCCCAGGTACGCGTGGTGGTGCTCGTGGGCCGCGATGCGCATGTACTCGCGCTCGACGTCCTGGAGTTTGGCGTCCTGCATCATCCAGAAGGCCGCCTTGGGGTCGGTGACCCAGCCGTGCAGCAGCTCGGCGTCCTTCAGGGGGTCGAGGGCGCGGATGGTGAACGTGCCGATGCTCATACGGAGAACTCCTGGAACGCGATGCTCTTCTCGACCGGGTAGTACTCGGTGCCGAGCAGCTCGCGGATGATGTACGCGTTCCGGTACGGGCCCATGCCCAGGTCGGGGCTGGTGATGCTGTGCGTGTGGACGCCGGCGTTCTGCAGGAAGACCCCGCGGCCGGTGACGTCGATCGCGTAGTTGCGGGCGACGTCGAAGTTGCCCTGCGAGTCGTAGACCAGGCGGTCCTTCACGGGCGCGAGGAACTCGGGCTCGGCGTACTTGTAGCCGGTGGCCAGCACCAGGCCCTGCGAGTCGAGGTCGAAGTCCTTGTGCTGCTCCTCCTGGCGGAAGGACAGCGTGTACGTGCCGTTCTCGTACGTCGCGCCGTTCAGCGAGGAGTTGGTGAGCAGCCGGGTGGGGACCGGGCCGCCGAGGTTCTTCTGGTAGAGCAGGTCGAAGATCTCGTTGATCAGGTCGCCGTCGATGCCCTTGAACAGGCCCTTCTGCGCGGCGGTGAGGCGGTAGCGGGTCGCCTCCGGCAGCTCGCGGAAGTAGTCGACGTACTCCGGCGACGTCATCTCCAGCGTGAGCTTGGTGTACTCCAGCGGGAAGAAGCGCGGGGAGCGGGTGACCCAGTTCAGCCGGTAGCCGTGGACGTCGATCTCGCTGAGCAGGTCGTAGTAGATCTCCGCCGCGGACTGCCCGGAGCCGACCAGCGTGATCGACTCCTTCTTCTGCAGCTCCGCCTTGTTCTGCAGATAGCGGGAGTTGTGGATGAAGTCGCCGCCCAGGCCCTGGCAGGCCTCGGGTACGAAGGGCGGGGTGCCGGTGCCGAGGACCAGGTGGCGGGCGCGGTAGGTGTCACCGGCGGTCGTCGTCACGACGTACAGGTCGTCCTCGTACGTCACCTCGGCGACCGTCGTGCCGAAGCGGATGCTGCTCAGCTTGTTCGCGGCCCAGCGGCAGTAGTCGTCGTACTCGATCCGCAGCGGGTAGAAGTTCTCGCGGATGTAGAACGAGTACAGCCGGCCCTTCTCCTTCAGGTAGTTGAGGAAGGAGTACGGCGAGGTCGGGTCGGCCAGCGTGACCAGGTCCGACATGAACGGGGTCTGGAGGTGGGCGCCGTCCAGGAACATGCCCGCGTGCCACTCGAAGTCAGGCTTCGACTCCAGGAAGACGCCGTCGAGCTCGTCGATCGGCTCGGTCAGGCAGGCGAGGCCGAGGTTGAACGGGCCGAGCCCGATCCCCACGAAGTCATGGGTTTTGGTCGGGTTTTCAGGACGCGCGGTCAAGGGACTCTCCCAGGTACTGCTCGGCGTGGCCGGCGATCAGGTCGAGGACGGCGGCGATGTCTTCGGTCGTCGTCTCGGGGTTGAGCAGGGTGAACTTCAGGTAGTGGCGGCCGCCGACTTTGGTGCCCGCGACCACCGCGTCGCCGGAGGCGAACAGGGCCTTGCGGGCGTACAGGTTGGCACGGTCGATCTCGGCGGGGTCCGTGACGGCCGCCGGGATGTAGCGGTAGACCAGGGTGGACAGGGTCGGCTCGACCACGACGTCGAAGCGCGGGTCGGCGGCCAGGAGCTTCCAGCCCTCCACCGCCAGGTCGCAGACCTCGTCGAAGAGCTGCCCGATGCCGTCGGCGCCCATGGTGCGCAGGGTCATCCACAGCTTGAGGGCATCGAAACGACGGGTCGTCTGCAGGGACTTGTCGACCTGGTTGGGGATGCGCTCGGTGACCATACGGCGCGGGTTGAGGTACTCCGCGTGGTAGGTCGCGTGGCGCAGCGTCGAGGCGTCACGGACCAGCACGGCCGAGGAACTGACCGGCTGGAAGAAGGACTTGTGGTAGTCCACGGTGACCGAGTCGGCGCGCTCGATGCCGTCGATACGGCCCCGGTACTTCACTGAGGCGAGCAGACCGCAGCCGTAGGCGGCGTCGACGTGCATCCAGGTGCCGAACTGCTCGCACAGCTCGGCGATCTCGGGCAGCGGGTCGATCGAGCCGAAGTCGGTGGTGCCGGCGGTGGCGACGACGGCCATGGGGACCAGGCCGTCCTTCTTGCAGCGCTCCAGCTCATGGGCGAGCGCGACGGTCTGCATGCGCTTGTCGTGGTCGACGGGGATGGAGACCACCGCGTCCTGGCCGAGGCCCAGCAGTTTCGCCGACTTCTTCACGCTGAAGTGGCTGACCTCGGAGGCGAAGATGCGCAGTTTGGCCAGGCTGTCGGACTTGGCCTCCTCGCGGGCCAGCAGCAGCGCCTGGAGGTTGGACTGCGTGCCGCCGGAGGTGAAGACACCGTCGGCGTTCTCGCCGAGGCCTATTCGCTCGGTCGTCCAGTCGATGAGCTTGCGCTCGATGAGGGTGCCGCCGGCCGACTGGTCCCAGGTGTCCAGGGACGAGTTGACGGCGGAGAGGATCGCCTCGCCGAGCACGGCCGGGATGACGACCGGGCAGTTGAGGTGGGCGAGGTAGCGGGGGTGGTGGAAGTAGATCGCGTCCCGGAGGTAGACGTCCTCCAGCTCGTCGAGGACCGCGGCGGGGTCGAGCAGCGGCTTGTCGAGGTCGATCGCGTCGATGGTCGGGGCGAGGGCGTCGACGGTGACACCGGTGAACGGACGGTCGGTGGCGGCGAGTTTGGCTGCCACCCGCTCTATACCTTCGGTCACGGAGCGGCGGTACTGCTCCGCGGTCGTGTCATTGAGCAGGTGCGAGCGCATGGGGAGGTCCTCCGGTGGGGACGGGCCGTGAAGTGCGGGGTTGCCGTGACGTACGAGGTGGGGTGCAACTTAGGTTAGCCTAACCTAAGTTCCTTTGGATCATGGCAGCGTCAAGGGTGACTGCGATCACTTACGCAGTGGTAGCCACCCGATTGCCTTGCTTTCAGGGGTAGTTATGCCTGCTCGCGCAGTTGCTCCTCGCTCAGCCCCTGCCTCCAGTACCCCACGAAGGTCACCCGGCGCCGGTCCACCCCGCGCTCGCCGACGAAGTGGCGGCGCAGCGCCTTCACGCAGCCGGACTCGCCCGCGATCCAGACGTACGGGTGTGCGGCGGCGGGGAGTTGGGCGGCGCGGATGGTGTCGAGGGCCATGGGGGACCCCTCGGGGCGCGTGCCCTCCTGGACCAGCCAGGTGATCTCGGCGTCGGCCTCGGTCACCAGGTCCTGGATGTCCCCGGCGTCGTGCACCTCCAGCCACACCCGGGCACGGGTGCCGGCGGGCAGGGTCTCGAGGATGGCGGAGGCGGCGGGCACGGCGGTGTCGTCGCCCCAGATGACGACCAGGTCGGTGTCCTGCGGCGGCCGGAACCGGATCGCACGGTTGTCGGCGATGGCGGGACCGAGCAGCAGGACGCGGTCACCGGCGGTGGCGCGGGCGGCCCACGCCGAGGCGGGCCCGGCCGGGGTGTGCAGGACGAAGTCGATGTCGATCTCGTCGGGGTTCCGGCGCAGGGCGCGCAGCGTGTACGACCGCATCACGGCCCGTACGTCGTCCGGGAGTTCACGCCAGCCCTGCCACCAGCCGTCACCGAGCTCCAGGGGGACCTGCGGCTCGCTCTGGCCCGGGTGCGGCAGGAACAGCGAAAGGCTCTGGTCGCACCCGTCGGAGTGGAAGGCGTGCAGATCGGTCCCGGCGAAGGTGACCCGCACCAGAGACGGACCGAGCCGCCTCGTCCGTACGACCTGGAGGGAGAAGAAACGGAACGGGGCGGCTACGGCGGTCGTCACAGTGACTCCTAGCTGACCTTCTTGGCCTTCTCGATGGCCTCCGCGAGGCTCGTGAGAAGCGGCGTGCACTTGTCGTAGGACAGGATCGGCTCGGGGGAGCGGGCGATGACCTGACCGGCCTTCACCGCGGGCAGCTTCTTCCAGGTGGCCTCGGTGATGTCGGCCGGCTGGATCGTCGAGGAGCGGTCGTCCATCATGATGATGTCGGCCGGGTACTTGTCGACGTTCTCCCAGCTGAGGCTCTCGAACCAGCCGCCCTCGTCCTTGGCGCTCTCCGGCGGCTCGACGAACTTCACGCCGAGGGCCTTGAAGTACTCAAGGTCGATGGAGAGGTTGGTGCCGGAGACGTAGAAGATGTCCTGGCTCGCGGAACCGGCCATCACCTTGATCTCGGGGCGGGCCTTGGCGGCCTTGCGCAGACGCTCCGCGGCGGCCTCGAAGTCCTTCTTGGACTGGGCGACCTTGTCGGCCTTCATGTCCGCGCCGAGGGACTCCGCCAGCTCCCACATCTTCTGCAGCGGCTGGGTGATCTGGCGGTCGTAGACGGAGATCGCGGCGCTCGGGGCGAGCTTGGCGATCTTGTCCTTGGAGGCCTCCGGGACGTACCAGAGGGTGCCCGCGCTGTCGAAGGTCGTGGAGATGAGGACCTCGGGGGCGAACGCCGCGTACTCCTCGACGTTGAACTGGTCCCAGACGTTGCCGAAGACCGTCAGCTTGCTGACGTCCATGTCGCCGGCCTGGACGTCGGCCTTGCCGTCCTGCGTCTTGGTGGGGCCGAAGACGCCCTTGACCTCGATGCCGTAGTCGTGGAGAGCGGCCGCGACGCCGACGAAGGCCACGATCTTCGTGGGGACCTTGTCGAGCTTCACGGCGGTGCCGCGGTCGTCCTTGAACGTCCAGGGGCCGGACTTGGCAGCGGTCGTGGCCTCGTCCGAGCCACCGTTTTTCGCGTCGTCGTCCCCGCAGGCTGCGAGCACGGCACCAAGGCCGAGGGCGCCGCCTGCGGCGAGGATGCCGCGACGGGTGAGGTGGGTGGCTCTTGCGTTGGACATGGGTACGCTGCTTTCGAACAGGGCGGATCACCGGCCGGACAATTCGAAGGTAGGTTAGCCTAACCTGAGCTGATCTCCCAGGGGTGGGGGCCTTGTGATCGAAGCTGTGCGTGTCCTGAGAGATGCGTACCTAAACCACCAGGCTTCAACCGCCTTGCATTGAGGGCCTGTTGGCGCCCCGCGCGTGTATCGCGGACGTATCGAAAATCGCATACGCCATGGCAACGGGCCCTCCGTCTCCAATGGGGACATGAACCCCAACGCATCCCTGCCGGCACCGCCCCGCCGTACACGCACGATCGTGTTCCTCGGTCTGGCGGTACTCGGCCTGGCGAGTGCCGTGTTCGTCGTGCGGGGGCCACTCATGATGTCGGCTCCGGCGTGCATGGCGGGGCGGTGGCACGGCTGCCTCGACACGTTCCACGGCGTGGTGCTCATGACGTTGGTCGCGCTGCCGTTGGCCGTGCTCGTGGCGTGGGCGCCGGCGCGCCGTCGGCGTGCCGCCGGGGTCACGTCGGCGTGGCGGAAGTCGCTGGCCGAGGTGGGCATGGTCCACGGGACGGTGCCGTTCCTGTGGCTGACCATGATGCCCGGCGCCGAGCCCGGCATCGCCCCCGCCCGGGTGAGCCTGGTGCCGCTGCGGGACCTGGTCACGATGGGGCCGCTCGGGATCGTCGGCAACCTGCTGGTCTTCGCGTCACTGGGGTTCTTCGCCCCGATGCGGTTCGCGGCGCTCGCGTCCGTGCCGCGGATCCTGGCGCTCGGGGCGGGCTGCTCGGTCCTGGTCGAGACCGCACAGCACGTGCTGCGCCTCGACCGGGTGTCGTCCGTGGACGACGTGCTGGTCAACACAGCCGGCGCCGTGCTGGCAGCGCTGGCGTCGCGCCGCTGGTGGTGCACCACGGCACAAGCACCGTCGGACCATACGTCGGCGATACGTTCCGCTGCCTAGGCTCCGCACATGCGCGTGCTGATCGTGGAGGACGAGCCCGACCTGGCCGAAGCCGTCCGTGACGGTCTGCGGCTGGAGGCGATCGCCGCCGACATCGCAGGCGACGGCGACACCGCGCTGGAACTCCTCGGCGTCAACTCCTACGATCTGGCGGTCCTCGACCGCGACATCCCCGGCCCCTCCGGCGACGAGGTCGCCCGGCGCATCGTCGCCTCCGGCAGCGGCATCCCGATCCTCATGCTCACCGCTGCCGACCGGATCGACGACAAGGCCTCCGGGTTCGGGCTCGGCGCCGACGACTACCTCACCAAACCGTTCGAACTGCGGGAGCTCGTCCTGCGGCTGAGGGCGCTCGACCGCAGACGCGCGTATGCCCGGCCCCCGGTCCGTGAGATCGCGGGCCTGCGGGTCGACCCCTTCCGCCGGGAGGTCTTCCGCGACGGACGCTACGTCGCCCTCACCCGCAAGCAGTTCGCCGTCCTTGAAGTACTCGTCGCCGCCGAGGGTGGGGTCGTCAGCGCCGAAGAGCTCCTGGAACGCGCCTGGGACGAGAACGCCGACCCCCTCACCAACGCCGTGCGCATCACCGTCTCCGCACTGCGCAAGCGGCTCGGCGAACCATGGATCATCGCCACGGTGCCCGGCGTCGGCTACCGGATCGACACCGGAACCACGCATGAATAGACGCCCCGGGCTCAGCGCCCGACTGAAACTCACTCTCAGCTACGCCGGATTCCTCGCCGTCGCCGGCGCACTCCTGCTGGCGGTGGTGTGGTGGTTCCTGTTGCGCTACGTGCCCGACAACTCCCAGGGCCTGCTCGGGATCTCGCCCAACCGCTATCTCCTTGTGCGCACGTTCGCCCCCGCCGCGGCCGTGGCGATGGTCCTCCTGCTCGTGTTCGGCCTCGTCGGGGGATGGATCCTCGCCGGCCGGATGCTGGCACCGCTCACCCGGATCACCGACGCGGCACGGAGGGCCGGGAACGGGTCGCTGTCCCACCGGATCCGCATGAAGGGCCGTCAGGACGAGTTCCGTGAACTGTCCGACACGTTCGACTCGATGCTCCGGCAACTCGAGTCCCATGTCGCCGAGCAGCAGAGGTTCGCCGCGAACGCCTCCCACGAGCTGCGCACCCCGCTGGCCATCTCGCGGACGCTCCTCGACGTCGCCCGTGAGGACCCCACGCGGGACCGGGGCGAACTCATCGAGCGTCTGCAGGTGGCCAATACGCGTGCGATCGGCCTCACCGAGGCTCTCCTGCTGCTCAGCCGCAGCGACCGGGGGAACTTCACCCGCGAGAGCGTCGACCTCTCCCTCGTGGCCGAGGAGGCCGCCGAGACGCTGCTCCCCCTCGCCGAACAGCGCGGGATCACGCTCGACGTCACCGGCGGGCCGACACGGATCGGCGGCTCCGCGGAGCTCCTGCTGCGGATGGTGACGAACCTCGTCCAGAACGCCGTCGTCCACAACCTGCCCGCCGGCGGCACCGTGACCGTCCGCACCGAGGCGCACGACGACACGAGCGTGCTGCGGGTCGAGAACACGGGCCGTCCGCTCCCACCGGAACTGGTGCCGACCCTCACCGAACCGTTCCGGCGCGGCACGGAACGCGTACGCACCGACGAACACGCCGGCGTCGGCCTCGGCCTGGCCATCGTGCACAGCATCGTCCGCGCCCACGACGGGACCCTCGACCTCGTCGCCCGCCCCGCCGGAGGTCTCCTCGTCACGGTCCGGCTTCCCGGCACGCCGCCGGCATCGCCCCCGAGCGGGGCCCGCTGGATCGCCGAAGGGAGCCGAGGCTCCCGGGACAGCGGGCCCGTCCGGCGGTGAGACTCAGCCCACCAGCCCCAACTCCCGCGCGATCAGCATCCGCTGCACCTCGCTCGTGCCCTCCCCGATCTCCAGGATCTTGGAGTCGCGCCACATGCGGGCCACCGGGTACTCGTTCATGAAGCCGTAGCCGCCGTGGACCTGGGTGGCGTCACGGGCGTTGTCCACGGCGATCGTGGAGGAGTACAGCTTCGCGAGCGCCGCCTCCTTCTTGAAGGGCTCCCCGGCGACCAGGCGGCTGGCCGCGTCGCGCCATGCCAGACGGGCCGTGTGGGCCTTCATCTCCATGTCGGCGATCTTGAACTGGATGGCCTGGTTGGCGCCGATGGGGCGGCCGAAGGCGTGGCGTTCCTTGGCGTACTTCACCGACTCGTCCACACAGCCCTGCGCCAGGCCCGTCGCCAGTGCCGCGATGGCGATGCGGCCCTCGTCCAGGATGCGCAGGAACTGGGCGTATCCGCGGCCCACTTCGCCCAGGAGGTTGGCCGCCGGGACGCGGACGTCCGCGAAGGACAGCTCACGGGTGTCGGAGGCGTTCCAGCCGACCTTGGAGTAGGGAGCCGCGACCGTGAATCCGGGTGTGCCGGACGGGACGATGATGGACGAGATGAGCGGCTTGCCGTCCGGCTTGCGGCCCGTCACCGCCGTGACCGTGACCAGGCCGGTGACGTCCGTGCCGGAGTTGGTGATGAAGCACTTGGTGCCGTTGATCACCCACTCGTTCGTCGACTCGTCCAGGCGGGCCGTGGTGCGCGTCGCGCCCGCGTCCGAGCCGCCGTCGGGCTCGGTCAGGCCGAAGGCGCCGAGCATCTCGCCGGAGCACAGGCGGGGGAGCCACTCCCGCTTCTGGGCGTCCGTGCCGAACAGGTGGATCGGCATCGCGCCGAGGGAGACGCCCGCTTCGAGCGTGATGGCGACCGAGGAGTCCACGCGGGCCAGCTCCTCCAGCGCGATGCCGAGCGCCAGATAGTCGCCGCCCATGCCGCCGTACTCCTCGGGGAACGGCAGGCCGAACAGGCCCATGCGGCCCATCTCCCGCACGATCTCGTACGGGAACTCATGGCGCTCGTAGAAGTCGCCGATCTTGGGCGCCACGACATCGTGGGCGAACGCCTCCACCGTGCGGCGGAGTTCCTCCAGTTCGGGGGAGAGACGGTGGTCCATGGCTGTTCACTGCTCCTTGTGGGACAGGGCTCGTACGGTGCGGGAAGGGCTGGGTCGGCCCAGTTGCTCGGCCATCCACGCGCTCGTGGCGACTAGGCGGTCGAGGTCGACTCCGGTGTCGATGCCGAGGCCCCGCAGCATCCACACCAGGTCTTCGGTGGCGAGGTTGCCGGTGGCGGACTTGGCGTAGGGGCAGCCGCCGAGGCCGCCGGCGGAGGCGTCGACGGAGGTGACGCCGTGTTCGAGGGCGGCGTAGGTGTTGGCCAGCGCCTGGCCGTAGGTGTCGTGGAAGTGGACGCCGATCACGTTCGTGGGGACGCCCTCCTCGTTGAGCATGGAGAGGAGTTCCAGCACCTGCCCGGGCGTGGCGACGCCGATCGTGTCGCCCAGGCTGAGCTCGTCGCAGCCCATGTCCCGCAGCGCCCTGCACACGCGGACCACCTGGTGGATCGGGACCGTGCCCTCCCAGGGGTCGCCGAAGCACATGGAGACATAGCCGCGGACATGGACGCTCTCGGCCTTGGCGCGGGCCACGACCGGCTCGAACACCGCCAGCGACTCGTCGAGCGTCCGGTTGAGGTTGGCCTTGGCGAAGGACTCCGTGGCGCTGGCGAAGACGGCGACCCGGCGCGCGCCGAGGGCCAGCGCGCGGTCCAGGCCGCGGTTGTTCGGGACCAGGACGGGCAGCGCCACCGGGAGGTCGCTGACGAGCGGGAACAGCTGTTCCGCGTCGGCCAGTTGGGGCACCCACTTGGGGTGGACGAAGCTGGTGGCCTCGATCGTCGTCAGCCCCGCCTCGGCGAGGCGGTGCACGAACTCCGCCTTGACCTCGGTGGGCACGGTCGACTTCTCGTTCTGCAGGCCGTCGCGTGCCCCGACCTCGTGGATGCGGACGCGGGCGGGCAGCCCCGGCGCCGGCACGACCATGGGCAGTGTCATCGCTCCTCCTGCGCGGGGTCGCTCACCGGGGTGATGACCGCCAGGACCTGGTCCATGGCGACCGTGGTGCCGGGGGTGACGTCCAGTTCGGCGACCGTGCCGGCGTGCGGGGCGGAGATGACGTGCTCCATCTTCATCGCCTCGACGACCAGCAGGCTCTGCCCGGCCGCCACTTCGTCCCCGACGGCCACCTTCACGACGGTGACCGTCCCCGGCATCGGCGCGGTGAGGGAGTCGGCGCCGGCGTGCGCGGCTCCGGTCAGGGACGCGGCGACCGGGTCGTGGTCGCGCACGTGCCAGGCGTCGCCGTCGCGGCCCAGCCAGGTGCCGTCCGGCAGGGCGGCGATGTCGAAGGTGTGCCGGACGCCGTCCAGGGTCACCGACACGCGGCCGCCCGCGACGGTGGCGGAGCCGCGCGGGGCGTACTCCACCGGGTCCTGCACCCGCAGCGGGAAGCCGACGGGCTTCGGGGTCCCGCCGAGCCGCCAGCCGCTCGGCACCGAGAACGGGTCCGTCCAGCCGCCGCCCGCCGGCCGAAGCGCCTCCAGTCGTACGGCCGCCGCCGCCTCGTAGACCTCGTCCGGTACGTCCGTGCCGACCAGGTCGTCCACCACGCGCTCGACGAGCCCGGTGTCCAACTCGCCCGCGACGACCGCCGGATGCGCGAGCAGCCGCCGCAGGAACCCGGCGTTCGTCTGCACGCCCAGCGTGACCGTCTCCGCGAGAGCCGCCCGGAGCTTGCGCAGCGCCGTGGCGCGGTCGGGGCCGTACGCGATCACCTTGGACAGCATCGGGTCGTACAGGCTGCCGACCTCGGTGCCCTCGCTGAGCCCGGAGTCCGTGCGGATGCCGTCGCCCTGGGGCTCGCGCAGCTTGAGGACCGTGCCGCCCGAGGGGAGGAACCCGCGCGCGGGGTCCTCGGCGCAGATCCGGGCCTCGACCGCGTGCCCGGTGAGCCGTACGTCCTCCTGCGCGAAGGCCAGCGGCTCGCCCGCGGCCACCCGCAGCTGCCACTCCACCAGGTCCAGGCCGGTGATGAGCTCGGTGACCGGGTGCTCGACCTGGAGGCGGGTGTTCATCTCCATGAAGTAGTACGAGGACGGGTCACCGCCCGGCACGATGAACTCCACCGTGCCCGCGCCCCGGTAGCCGCAGGAGCGGGCCGCCTGTACGGCAGCCTCGCCCATTCCCGCTCGCGTGGCCTCGTCGAGGAGCACACTCGGCGCCTCCTCGATGATCTTCTGGTGCCGGCGCTGGAGGGAGCACTCGCGCTCCCCGAGGTGGACCACGTTCCCGTGGCCGTCGGCCAGGACCTGGATCTCGATGTGCCGCGGCCGGTCGATCCACCGCTCGACGAGGAGCGTGTCGTCACCGAAGGAGGCGCGGGCCTCACGGCGGGCGGCGGCGATCTCGTCGCCCAGCACGGCCGCGTCCCGCACCAGCCGCATGCCCTTGCCGCCACCGCCGGCCGACGGCTTGAGCAGCACGGGCATGCCGATCTCGCGGGCGGCGTCGGCGAGTTGGGCGTCCGTGAGCCCGCTGCCGCTGGAGCCCGGGACGACCGGGACGCCGGCCGCCTTCACCGTCTCCTTGGCCCGGATCTTGTCGCCCATCAGCGAGATGGCGTCGGCGGGCGGTCCGATGAAGACCAGCCCGGCGTCGGCGCAGGCGCGCGCGAAGCCGGCGTTCTCCGCGAGGAAGCCGTATCCCGGGTGGACGGCCTGGGCGCCGGTGCGGGCCGCCGCCTCCAGCAGGCGCTCCACCGACAGATAGCTCTCGGCGGCCGGCGCCGGACCGATCCGTACCGCGGTGTCGGCCTCCCGGACGTGGCGGGCGTCGGCGTCCGCGTCGGAGAAGACGGCCACCGAGCGCACGCCCAGCGAGCGGAGCGTACGGATCACGCGGACGGCGATCTCGCCGCGGTTGGCCACGAGGACCGTGTCGAACATGGTCTGCGTCATCTGCACAGTCCCCCTCACATCCGGAAGACGCCGAACTGGGGGTCACCCAGGGGCGCGTTGGCACAGGCGGTCAGGGCGAGGCCCAGCACCTGACGGGTCTCCAGCGGGTCGATCACGCCGTCGTCCCAGAGGCGGGCCGTCGCGTAGTAGGCGTTGCCCTGGCGCTCGTACTGCTCCCGGATCGGCGCCTTGAACGCGTCCTCGTCCGCGGCCGGCCAGTCCTCGCCCCGTGCCTCCAACTGGTCGCGCTTGACGGTCGCGAGTACGGAGGCGGCCTGTTCGCCGCCCATGACGGAGATCTTGGCGCCCGGCCACATCCACAGGAAACGGGGGGAGTAGGCGCGGCCGCACATCGAGTAGTTCCCGGCGCCGTACGACCCGCCGACCACGACCGTCAGCTTGGGCACGCGTGTGCAGGCCACCGCCGTGACCATCTTGGCGCCGTGCTTGGCGATGCCGCCGGCCTCGTAGTCCTTGCCGACCATGAAGCCGGAGATGTTCTGCAGGAACACCAGCGGGATGCCGCGCTGGTCGCACAGCTCGATGAAGTGGGCGCCCTTCTGGGCGGACTCGGAGAACAGGATGCCGTTGTTGGCCACGATGCCGACCGGGTGGCCGTGGATACGGGCGAAGCCGGTGACGAGGGTCTGGCCGAACTCGGACTTGAACTCCGAGAAACGGGAGCCGTCGACCACGCGCGCGATGACCTCGCGTACGTCGTAGGGGGTGCGGGAGTCGACGGGGACAGCGCCGTACAGGCCGTAGGGGTCGACCTTCGGTTCCGCGGCCGCAGTTACCTCCCAGGGGAGGCTGCCGCGCGCGGGGAGCGTCGCGACGATGTTCCGCACGATCCGCAGCGCGTGCGGGTCGTCCTCGGCGAGGTGGTCGGTCACGCCGGACACCCGGGAGTGGACCTCACCGCCGCCCAGCTCCTCCGCCGTGACGACCTCACCGGTGGCGGCCTTCACCAGCGGGGGGCCGCCGAGGAAGATCGTGCCCTGGTTGCGGACGATCACGGCCTCGTCGCTCATGGCGGGCACATAGGCGCCGCCCGCGGTGCACGAGCCCAGCACGGCGGCGATCTGCGGGATGCCGGCGCCCGACATGCGGGCCTGGTTGTAGAAGATCCGCCCGAAGTGCTCCCGGTCCGGGAAGACCTCGTCCTGCATGGGCAGGAAGGCGCCTCCGGAGTCGACGAGGTAGAGACACGGCAGGCGGTTCTCCAGGGCCACCTCCTGCGCGCGCAGGTGCTTCTTCACGGTCATCGGGTAGTACGTCCCGCCCTTGACCGTGGCGTCGTTGGCGACGATCACGCACTCGCGCCCGCTGACCCGTCCGATCCCGGCGATGACGCCGGCGGCCGGGGCCTGTCCGTCATACATGCCGTCGGCCGCGAGCGGAGCGAGCTCCAGGAAGGGCGAGCCGGGGTCGAGGAGGGCGTCGACGCGGTCGCGCGGCAGCAGCTTCCCGCGCGCGGTGTGCCGGGCGCGGGCCTTCTCACCGCCTCCCAGGCGGGCGGCGGCGAGCTTGCCGCGCAGCTCCTCCACGAGCGCCCGGTGGGCCTCCTCGTTGGCTTGCCAGGCCTCCGACGCGGGATCTGCCGCGCTCGCAAGCTCCGGTGCCTCGTGCATCGTGCGGTCCCCTCACCCAGTGGTCGACCAGTTAATGAGCGTTAACGCATTTCCTTCAGGTTAACGACCGCTAACCTCCCTGTCTAGAATTGCTTCCATGGCCACCAGAACCGACGCCCCGACCCGCCGCGAACAGATCCTCAAGGAGGCCGCGCGGCTCTTCGCCGAGCGTGGATTCCACGGCGTCGGTGTCGACGAGATAGGCGCCGCCGTGGGCATCAGCGGCCCCGGTCTCTACCGGCACTTCGCCGGCAAGGACGCGATGCTCGCCGAGCTGCTGGTCGGCATCAGCGGTCAGCTGCTGACCGGCGCGAAGCGGCGCCTCGCGGAGGCCGACGGCGTGCCGCCGGAGGCGGTGCTCGACTCGCTCATCGAGGGCCACATCGACTTCGCCCTCGACGACCGTCCCCTCATCACCCTGCACGACCGCGAGCTGGACCGCCTGCGCGACAGCGACCGCAAGCTCGTACGGCAGCTCCAGCGGCAGTACGTCGAGCTGTGGGTGGAGGTGGTGCGCAAGGTGTACCCGGACCTCACGGAGCCGACGGCCCGGTCGGCCGTGCACTCGGTGTTCGGGCTGCTGAACTCGACGCCGCACCTGGGGCGGCCGGGGTCGCTGCCGGGGCGGGGAGTCACGGCGGTGCTGCTGCACCGGATGGCGCGGGGGGCGTTCGGGGCGGCCGGGGTGGAGTGAGCCGTACGGCTGGTCGGCGCTAGCCCTCTGCCGGGGCGCTCAGGTGACGCAGTACGGCGAGGACGCGGCGGCTGTATCCGGTCGTGCCGGTCAGGCCGAACTTGTCGAAGATCGCGTTGGTGTGCTTCTCGACCGCGCTCTGTGAGACGTAGAGCTGCTGCGCGATGGCCGCGTTGGTGCAGCCCTGCGCCATCAGCGCCAGGACGTCGCGCTCCCGGGGTGTGAGCCCGTGCAGCGGGTCGGTGCGGGCGCTGCGGGCGAGGAGCCGCCGGACCACCTCCGGGTCGAAGGCGGTGCCGCCGGCGCTGACGCGCTCCAGGGCGGCGAGAAACTCCTCCACCTGCATGACCCGGTCCTTGAGCAGGTACCCGACGCCCTCGCTGCTGCCGCCGAGCAGCTCGGTGGCGTAGCGGCGCTCGACGTACTGCGACAGCACCAGCACGGCCGTACCGGGATGCCGTTCCCGGATCCGCAGCGCGGCGCGCAGCCCCTCGTCGGTGTGCGTGGGCGGCATCCGGACATCCACGACGACGATGTCGGGCGGCTCGGCCGCCACCGCCACCAGCAACGCCTCCGCGTCTCCCACGGCCGCCGCCACGACGTGCCCCTCCTCGGCGAGCAGCCGTACGAGGCCTTCTCTCAGTAGTGCCGAG